>CAVXGN010000038.1:0-8609 GCA_963761245.1 uncultured Alphaproteobacteria bacterium
CCCTACTCCGCCGCTTCCTGCTGCATCTTGCCGAGCGTCGCGCGCGCCAGATCGCGGAACTCGCCGTGCGAGAGCATCTTCTTGTTCTTCAGCGAATAGGCTTTCACCGCCTGCAGCACTTTCATGGCGTCCTCTTCCGACACCTGCATGCCGACGTCGGCCAACCACATATTGACCGAGTTGATGCCGGAGCCCTTGCCCATCACCACTTCCGCCGGCGGCTGGCCGACCGCCGACCAGCGGATCGGGAACAGCTCGGTGGCGTACTTCTCGCCGCAGTTCTTGAACCACGAGGCGATGATGCCCGACTCGATCTGATAGAGGCCGGAGCCGACGATCGCCTTGTTCGACGGCACCACCACGCCGGTCAAGCGCTGCACCAAATTGGCGAGCGGTGTGAGCTTGGTGGTGTCGATGCCGACATCGACGCCGTACATGGTCTTGAGCGCCATCACGACGTCTTCCATCGGCGCGTTGCCGGAGCGTTCGCCGACGCCGAGCACGGTGGTGTGCGCGACCTCGACGCCGAGCGACAGCGCCATGATGGTGTTGGCGACGCCCATGCCGAAGTCCTGGTGGAAGTGCGCCTCAAGACGCTTCTTGATGCGGCTCTGCACCTGGGTGACGAAGTATTTCATGGCGTGCGGCGACAAGACGCCGAAGGTATCGACGAGCGCCAGCGCGTCCATATGGCCGTCCTTGGCCACCTTCTCGATCAGGTCGATCGCCCACTTCAACTCGGCGCGCGAGAAGTCGATCGGGAAGAACACGACCTCGAGGCCGTTGTCGTGCGCGTACTTGGTGGCCTCGATCGAGGTCTCGATCGCCTTTTCCATCGGCCAGCGGTAGGCCAGATCGACCATGTGCTTGGACGACGGGATCTCCATCACCACGCCGTTGACGCCGGTGTCGATGGCGCGCTTGACGTCTTCCTTCATGCAGCGCGCGAAGGAGAAGATCTGCGGGCCCAGATTGCGCTTGACGATCTCTTTGATCGCCTCGTTGTCGGACGGCGACACGATCGGCATGCCGGCCTCGATGCGGTGCACGCCGGCTTCCGCCAGCCCTTCGGCGATGCGGATCTTCTCGTCCTTCGACAGGATAACGCCGGTCTGCTGCTCGCCGTCGCGCAAGGTGACGTCGTGGATCTTGATGTTCTTGGCGAACTTGAAGTCCTTGGTGACTTCGGGTGCGTAGTTCCATTCGCTGACGAACCAGTCGTTCGTCTTCCAGGGTGTAGCTGCCATCCTATGACTCCTCTCGCATGGCGGTGATCGGGGGGCGTTTCAAGCTAGACGGGCTCATGGCAATAAGGGGTGACAAGACCACTTTCACCATTGGAAACCTTGATATTTCGCAAGACCCGGCCAAAATTCCCGTGTTCGACAGGGGCCCTTATAAAGGCTGCCGGGCGTTCAGACCACTGCTGTTTGGACGCTCGTAAGCGCGGCCGGTTCGGCGCGCCTAGGTGAACGTGTTGACCAGCTCGCCAATGCCCGAAATCGATATGCGCACCCGGTCGCCGGCCGTGAGATAACGCGGCGGGTCGAAGCCGATGCCGACGCCGGCCGGCGTTCCAGTCGCCAACAGGTCGCCGGGCTCGAGCGGCACATAGGCGGTCACCGTCTCGATGAAGGTCGGCACGTCGAAGATCATGTCCTTGAGCTTGGCGGACTGGCGCTGCTCGTCGTTGACAAACGTCGTAAGCTCCTGCTCGGCCGGCACGCCGAATTCGTCGGCCGTCACCAGCCAGGGCCCCACCGGGCAGAAGCCGTCCAGGCTCTTGCCCAGGAACCATTGCTTGTGGCGCTGCTGCACGGCGCGCGCGGTGACGTCGTTGACGATGGTGTAGGCGAAGACGTAGTCGAGCGCCTCCTCGCGCTTGACGTTCTTGGCGCGTTTGCCGATCACCACGCCGAGCTCGCCCTCGTAATCGACGGTGTGGGTCGGATCGAGGGCGGCGGAAATCTTCTGCCCCGGATCGGCGAGCGAGGAGATCGACTTGGTGAAGATCACCGGGTCGGTCGGCACGTCCTGCTTGTCGCCGGATTGGTCGACGCCGCTCTGGGCGAATTCGCGGGCGTGGTCGTAGTAGTTCTTGCCGACGCAGATCACGTTCTTCGAGAGCGGGCCGACGGGTGCTGCGAGCTTGGCGCGGGGAAGCGTCGTCGGCTCGCCCAGCTCCGGCGGCGTGCCGGCGCCGAGCAGCCGGATGACATGGCGCAGGTCGCGCAGGGCGCCGCCGCCGCCGCCGCCGACCGAAAACGGGCGAAAGCTGTCGCCCTCGACCACGCCGAAGACCTTGCCTTGCGGGCTGTTGCTGGCTGCGATGCGCATGGAGCGACCTTAATGAAATGAACAAAGGCGGGATGCGGGATAAGGCGCTAGCAGAGGCAGAGGTGGCGTTCAAGATACTCGAAGCTTCCGCTTGGCCGGTCGGCGCCTGGCCTTGCCGAACGACAGGCGAAACTGTTTCTTGGGCATGAGCGCGGTATCGATGTTCTGGCGATTGCTGGTCAGGATGACCAGACCTTGAAAAGTCTCCAGCCGCTCCAGCAGGTAACTGACTTCGATATTGGCGTAGCGGTCGTGGCTGTCCTTGACCTGCGAGCGCTTGCCGAACAGCGCATCGGCCTCGTCAAAAAGCAAAATCGCGCCGGACGCTTCCACCCGGTCGAACAGCCGGCGCAGCCTCTTTTCGGTTGCGCCGACATATTTGCCGACGACCTCGCGCAGATCGATTCGGTAGAGCGCCACACCCAGGGTACGCGCCAGGAATTCCGCAGCCGCGGTCTTGCCCGCACCGTTGGGACCGCTGAACAGCAAGCGCATGCGCGGGGATTTCTCGGCCGTCTGCGCGAGACCGGTCAACGCCTGTATTCGGCGTTTAGACAACGACCCGACATCGGTCTGTTTAGGCACTTCGCGCGACCTGGACGATGGGACACGCCTCGCCTTGGTTTTGCGGGCGCAACGCGTGATGCGCTCATTGTACCGAAGCGCCGCGCTCAACCGCCTTTCGGATCGACGATGACGTAGCCGCCGATCGACATCACGTGCTCGCGCGTCTTGCCGTAGCCCGCGTTGCCATCGTGCACCAGCCAGTCATTGCCGCCGGCGTGGCTCATCAGCACCATGACGTGATGATTGCGCACCGCCGCCATGCCGGGCGCCGGCTTGGTGCGCGGGAACCTCATCCAGTTGGACGCCAGATTGAGCTCGGGGCGGACTTTGCCGAATACATAGCGCGAGGCCTCGCAGCCGCAATATGCGTGCGGGCAGCCGTCGGGCCTGCCGCCGACCACCATGCCCCAGTCGACGCTGGCGTAGCTCTCGCGCGCGATTACGCCGGCCCGCAATTTGGCGCTTTCAGAGCAGCCGCGATCGTCGCAAGCGATCGCGCTGTGCGCGGTGCGTTGTTGCTTGTGCGTGAGATTTGGCTCGGCGGCCGCTTTGGCGGCGCGCGGCTTATGATCCGTGCGGCTCGCCAATTTGCTGGACGCGCAATTGGCCAACCCCAGACAAAGCACTAAGAGCCCAACGAGCCGCACGACGCCGCTCAATCGGGCAACCCCCCCTGGTCTACGCATCACCACCCCCGGTGCGAAAGACTAGTCCGGACGCCCCTAAAAACGCCGACTGCAATGAACGTTAAGCACTGTGGCGGATGTAAGGCAGGGATGCGATTCCGCCGGTCGCCCGGCCCGGCCAATGGAGGCTAATTTCGGGGATAAATGGAGTGGCTTGCGGCGGCTGGAGGATCGCCCGCTATCCGGCTTCGCATCCCACTTGGCAGGTGCGTGAATGGCCCGAGCACCGGTTGCGGCGCGCTTCGCGCACCGGCAAAATCGCCCCGACCAACGCGCGCGACTAGAGAGCGGTGCACGCATTAGCTCGGCGTAAGAGAGCCAGGCACCTTTGCCGGCAATCGCGCCACGGCGGCGATACGACGACCGGTCGTTTGGCCTGAACACCAAGTAGGCGGGGCGCGCAACGACAGAAAACATCTACCCGCGTCGATGCACCCACCACCGCGATCGTGCGCGGCAGCGCCGCAAACGACGATAGCGTGCGCTTAGCCCGATATTTGAAACATCAACGCGCCGTTCTGTTTTGATCGATTATGTCTGAACGATGTTGCTTAGAATAATTTTGTTCAAGCCGCTTTGTTTAGAACAATTCCGATTGGAGCAATTCTGTTCGAAATCCGACACAAGACTCGCATTGTTTGCTTTGCTTTGCGCGGCAAATCACCTACCTTGCGGTAATCGATAACAACGATGGCTCATCGCCACACTTTATGAAATCAGCAATTGGCACTCGGGGGCGACGGGCAGCATCTTCGCCAATTCTATTAGCCGCTGGCCCGATCGATCACATGGGCGCGACGAAACATTTCGCCAAAGCTGAAAAAATCTTTCGCGCCGGCAAGTCCGCCAAACATATTTACAAGGTCGAGACCGGCTGCGTGCGGACTTATGTCAACGGCAGCGGCGGCCGGCTGGTGAGCGGCTTCTATTTCGAAGGCGATTACTTCGGATTGGAGATGCGCGACAAGCACGCGCTCTCGGCCGACGCGATCATTCCCAGCGTGCTGCGCGTGATTGGACGGAAAGCCATTTCGTCACGTGTCGCTACCGACATCACGGTGGCCAAACACATGCTGGCCATCACGAACGCCGAATTGAAACGCGCGCAGAGCCACGGTCTGCTGCTGCGCAGCGCCGCCCATGAACGCGTCGCCAATTTTCTATTCGAAATGAAGAAGCGCAATCGGCGCAAGGACGTCTACCTTCTGATGTCGCGCCGGGACATCGCCGACCATCTCAACCTGACGATCGAATCGGTATCGCGCGCCTTGGCGCGGCTCAAAAAGGGATCCGCTATTTCGTTCCTGTCGCACCGACGCGTCGAAGTACATATGCGCAAGCGCTTGGCGGCGTAGACCTGACTATTGCGCGCCTAGCGGGCGATATCGATTGGCCCTGGCGGGGCGGCTCACGCCCCGCGTGCCCCCAGCACCGCCTCGATCGACACGCGCGACCAGGGCGCGGTGCGGGCGCGGAACTCGATGTAGGAGCCATGCACCTTGCCGGCGATCGCGCTGCCGCCGGCCATCTCGCGCAGCACGACGTGCGCCTGGTGGCGCGCGGCGGCAACCAGCTCGGTCGGGAAGGCGCGCAGCTTGACGCCGTGCTGGGCGGTGAGCGCTTTGAGCGCCTCGGCGTTGAGCCGCTCCATCTCGGCCAGCGCATAATTGGCCTCCGCCGCGCAGGCATGCGCGACAATCGCCTGCAGATCGGACGGCAGGCCGTCCCACACCTTGCGCGCGACGATGCACTCGCCGGTGCCGTTCGGCTTGTTGAAGCCGGGATAGTAGTAGAACGGCGCCACCCGATAGAACCCGAGCGTGATGTCGGAGCCCGGGCCGACGAATTCGGCGGCGTCGAGCACGCCCGATTGCAGCGAGGTGAGGATTTCGGCCGGCGGCGTGGTCTGCGGCGTGGCGCCGAGCCGGCGATAGACCTCGCCGCCGAGGCCGACCGAGCGGATCTTCAGGCCGCGTAAATCGGCGAGGCCGTTGAGCTCATGGCGGAACCAGCCGCCCATGCAGACGCCGGTATTGCCGCCCATGAACGGCTTGACGCCGAACGGCGCGTAGAGATCGTCCCACAATTGCTGGCCGCCGCCGGCATCGATCCAGGCGACGTGCTCGGACGGCGTCAGTCCGAACGGCACGGTGGTGAAGAAGGCGGCCGCCGGCATCTTGCCCTGCCAGTAGAAGGCGGCGGTGTGGCCGATATCGGCGACGCCGTTGCCGACCGCATCGAGCACGCCGAAAGCCGGCACCACCTCACCGGCGGCGTACACCGTGATGTCGATGCGGCCGTTCGACAGCCGGCGGATACGTTCGGCGATGCGCTCGGCCGACATGCCGGGGCCCGGCAGCCGTTTCGGCCAGGAGGTGATCATGCGCCATTTCAGGGTGTCGGCGCGCGCAACGCGCGGCGCGGCGACCGCACCGGCCACCGTCAAGGTTGCGCCGGTGACGAAGCGGCGGCGCGTCGTCACAAAGCTCTCCACTGCTGATAAAAATGCTTCAGCGGCCCGGGGCCGTGCCCGACCTTGAGTTGATAGGCGCCGGCGAGGGCGGCGGTGACATAGGCCTTGGCGGCATGCACGGCGGTGACCAGATCGAGCCGCTTGGCAAGGCCGGCGGCAATGGCCGAGGACAGCGTGCAGCCGGTGCCGCGGGTATTCTCGGTGTCGATGCGCTTGGCGGACAGCCGGATCATCTCTTCCGGCCCGACCAGCAGGTCGACGCTCTCCTCGCCCCTGCCATGGCCGCCCTTGATCAGCACGTATTGCGGTCCGAGTTTGAGGATCTCGCGCGCCTGCGCCTCCATTTCCTCCTCGTTGCGCGCGGGCGCGGTATCAAGCAGCGCGGCCGCTTCCGGCAGGTTCGGCGTAATGATGAGCACGCGCGGAATGAGCGTGCGCCGCAGCGCCTCCACCGCCTCGGCAACCAGCAGCTTTTGGCCGGTGGTCGCGACCATCACCGGGTCGAGCACGATGTTTTTCGCCTGGTGGCGGCCAAGGCCGCGGGCGACCGCTTCGATGGTCGCGACCTGCGACAGCATGCCGACTTTGGTCGCGCTGACATCGAGATCGGAATAGACCGCGTCGATCTGCTGTTCGATGAAATCGGCCGGCACATCGTAAATGCCGGTCACGCTCTGGGTATTTTGCGCGGTCAACGCGGTGATGATGGAGGCGCCATAGACGGCGAAAGCCGAGAACGTCTTCTCATCCGCCTGGATGCCGGCCACCCCGCTGGGATCCGAACCGGCAATGGTCACGGCGATCGGCGTCTTCATCGTTCAGCCCCTCGATCAAATCGCCTCGCTGGCGGGAAAATAGTCTTCCGCCGGGCTGTGCCCGAGGTTCGACCGGTCCGGCCTGGAGGTGGGCCGTCACTCTGGCCCCGCGGCCGCGGAAATGGAAGCCGCTTGACAGCAATTTTCATCATGCACGGCTCCGCTGCGCGAGCGCGCGCATCACCGTGGCGCGCAACGATTTCGCCGCCAAGCCCGGATCGCGGCGAGCGAAAGCGCGGAAATTACCGCGATACCGTCGGCGCCGGCTGCAATCACCTCTGCCGCATTGGTCTCATTGATGCCGGCAATGGCGCAAATCGGATAATCGGCTTTGCGGGCGCGTATCGTCTGCACGATCTCGCGCAGACCGGCGATGCCGATCGGCGGATTGTCGGTCTCTTTCGAGGTGGTGCCGTAGACGCCGCCGATCGCCACATAATCGAGCTGGTCGAGGGGCGCCGCCTGCGCCTGCCGCACATTCTGGATGCTCAAGCCGATGATCGCCGTGCGGCCGAGCAAAAGCCGCGCATCGGCGGGCGCCATGTCGTCCTGGCCGATATGGACGCCGTCGGCTTCCGCCGCGAGCGCCACGTCGACGCGGTCGTTGACGACCAGCGGCACGCCGGCGGGCTCAAAGACGGTGCGTAAGGCCCTCGCCTCCTCCACCAGCACGCGGGTGTCGGACTGCTTGTCGCGCAATTGCACGATCGTGCTGCTGGCGGCAATGCGCGCCGCCAGATCGATGAGCGTGCGGCCGCCGGCAACGGACGGGTCGACGATGGCATAAAGCGAAAGATCGACGTCCATCAGCTCACCCTCGCCTCTTGCAGCACTGTCGCGCCCTTAAGGCCGTAAAGCGCGTCGATGATCGCCACCGCAAAGCTTGCCGGCCCCTGGGCCGCGCGCGCCGCCTGTTCGCCGGCGACGCCCAGCAGCGTCAGGCCGGCGGCGGCGGCCCGCCAGGCGTCGTCCTCGACCGCAAGGCAGGCGGCGATCAGCGCCGAGCCGGCGCAGCCCATGGCCGTGACCTTGGCCATCAGCGGATGGCCGTTGGCGACCGCCGCGACGCGGCTGCCGTCGGTAATGAGATCGGTCGCGCCCGACAACGCGATGACAATTTTGTGGCGGTCGGCGTAGTCGGCGACGGCGACCCGTGACGGTTCGGCACCCGACAGCGCTGTGAATTCGGCCCCGTTGAGCCGCACCACCTGGGGCGCGCGTTCTACCAGCCTGCGCGCGAAGCCCGCACGCGGCGGCGCCCGGTCGATGAACACCGGATCGAGCACCCAGGGCACTTGATCCTGCACGGCGGTCTCCACCGCGATCTCGGTCGCCTCGCGCCGCTCGCGATCGAAGGTGCCGAGATTGACCAGCAGGGCGTCGGCGCGCGTGACGAACTGGGCGATTTCCTCCGGTGAAATCGTCATCGAGGGCACGCAGCCCAGGCTGAGCAGCACATTGGCGGTGAAATTCTGCGCCACCGCATTGGTGATGCAATGCACGCGTGGGCCGCGCGCGCGCAAACGTTCCAGCACATCGGCCGTCATTTGCGACAGTTCGCTGCGCGTTTGCTGGGAAGGACCGTGCATCTCTTCTCCCTCCGCCGGCATGACCCGGATCAGGTTCGTTGGGTTGGCCGTAACGGCCTCTCAGCCCGGCCACGACAGCTGGGCACCCCACGAGATTGCTGGCGGATTACCTAGTCCTCGCCGGGCAACCGTGCAAGCCCGC
>CAVXGN010000039.1:0-28189 GCA_963761245.1 uncultured Alphaproteobacteria bacterium
CGGAACCGGCTTGAAGCCGAGAACCTTTTTCTCCGTCATCAACTCAACATCGCCTTGAGGCGTGTGCCGCCTCGTCTTCGACTGCGCGGGGTTGACCGGGCACTGCTGGTATGGTGACACGGCTCTGGCCGGGCCTGCTTGGCGCGGCCCAGGTGGTTGTCCTTTCCGAAAATGTCATCCGGTCTGGATTCGCGTCGTAAGGCAAATCATCGCAACATTCGGATCGATGTTTGCGATCCTGCATGCGCTTGGAATGTTTGTCGCCGACATGTTCAAGTCGCGGTGCCGGCTTGAAGCTGAGAACCTTTTTCTCCGTCATCAGCTCAACATCGCTTCGAGACGTACGCCGCCTCGTCTTCGGCTGCGCGGGCCGGATCGGGCACTGTTGGTATGGATAACTCCGGCTGTGGCCAAGACTTGTCCCTGTCATAAATTCCGTCCGGTTGGCGTGAGACACAAAATCGGATGATGCTCTGCGGGATGCGGGATCTCTGCAGAATAATTTTTGGGATATGGTCGATCTGTTCCGACCGCGGGCGGCTATGGAAGCCAGATTCTCGTGTTGCGGCAGCAGATCATCGTGCTGCAAAGGGGCCGGCCCAGTCGGGTGCCATTTTTAGCCGTCGACAAGATGGTTCTAGGTTGGGTCTGCCAGCTGTTTCCGAAAACCCGCGAAGCGCTCGCCATCGTTCGGCCTGAGACCGTGATCCGGTGGCATCGCGCAAGTTTCCGGTGTTACTGGCGCTGGAAGTCGAGGTCTCGCCGGGGTCGCCCTGGGGTGCCGGCTGAGGTCCGGCGGTTGATCCGCGAGATGAGCATTGCCAACCCATTGTGGGGCGCGCCGCGGATACACGGAGAACTGCTCAAGCTCGGTATCGATATCGGGCAGACGAGCGTGGCCAAGTATATGGCCAGGCGGAGAAGTCCGCCATCTCAAGGCTGGAAGACGTTCCTTCATAACCATGCCGACGGCATTGCAGCGATGGATCTGTTCGTCGTGCCGACAATCTCATTTCGTCTGCTCTATGGCTTGTTGATCCTAGGGCATGGCCGAAGACGGATTTTATGGCTTGGTGTCACAGCGCATCCGACCGCGGAATGGATCGCAAATCAAATCACTGAAGCTTGCGGATGGGAACAAGCTCCCTGCTATCTGATCCGGGATCGGGACCGGGCCTATGGTGAGATCTTCATCCGAAGGCTTCGATCAATGGGCATTCGAGATCGACCAACGTCGCCGCGCTCCCCGTGGCAAAACGGATATGCTGAACGGCTGATCGGTTCAATCCGCAGAGAATGCGTCGATCATATCATCGTCATGGGCGAACGGCATCTTCGTCACGAGCTGCTATCGTACATGAAATACTACAATGAGGTACGCACGCACTTGTCCCTAAAGAAGGATGCGCCCGTACCGCGCGCCATAGGGACCGTCGGTCACATTCTTTGCCGTCCGATTCTGGGCGGGCTGCATCATCAATATGTCCGGATTTAATTTACGACAGGGACAACCGGAAACCTCGTCCGTAGTGCTAGGCAGCCAAAATCACGTAACCTCATTGGGTCATGCTCGCTCTGTGCTGCTTTGTCCTGGCCGTTTTGGTCTGGCCATTCAAGTCGAGAAGCCGGCTTGAGGCAGAGAACGCGGTGCTCCGCCATCAGTTGATCATTCTGCGGCGTAAGGTGCACGGCCGCGTCCGGCTGACGAACAACGATCGCTGGTTCTTTATCCAGCTGTATCGATGGTTTCCGTCGATCCAGCAGGTCCTCACGATCGTCCAACCTGAGACGCTTGTGCGGTGGCATCGGGCTGGCTTTCGCCGTTACTGGCGTTGGAAGTCGCGTTCCGGGGAGGGCGGCCCCAGATTGATGCGGCCATGCGGGCACTGATCCGGCGGATGAGCATCGAGAATCCGCTTTGGGGAGCGCCGCGCATCCACGGCGAACTGCTCAAGCTTGGGTTTGCAGTAGCGCAGTCGAGCGTCGCCAAGTACATGGTCAAACGAGGCGGGCCGCCAAGTCAGGGATGGCGGACCTTTCTGCGGAACCACGCGCCGGACATTGCTGCCATGGACCTGTTCGTCGTTCCGACCATTGGCTTCGACCTGCTCTATGCCTTCATCATCGTCCGTCTGGACCGCAGAGACCTGGTCTGGATCAACGTCACAACAAACCCGACGGATGAATGGATCGCACGCCAGTTAACCGAGGCATTCCCTTGGGATGAGGCGCCACGCTACCTCATCCACGACCGAGATCGCATTTATGGCGCCCTCGTCATGGGCCGAATTCGCGCCATGGGCATCCGGGACAGGCCTACCGCGCCGGCCTCTCCTTGGCAGAATGGCTTTGCCGAACGCCTGATCGGATCGATCCGGCGCGAGTGTGTGGACCATTTCATTGTCTTGGGCGAGACACATCTGCGCCGGATCCTGCGAGCCTATGCCAGCTATTACAACGACATCAGAACGCACTGGTCTTTGGATAAAGATGCGCCGGTCTCGCGCGCCGTTCAGCGGACTGGAATCGTCAGTTCACGCCCGATCCTTGGCGGGCTTCATCACCACTACGTTCGGGTTTAGGTTTTCGGTACACACAGCCAGTAACATCGGAAACTTGCGCGATGCCACCGGATCACGGTCTCAGGCCGAACGATGGCGAGCGCTTCGCGGGTTTTCGGAAACAGCTGGCAGACCCAACCTAGAACCATCTTGTCGACGGCTAAAAATGGCACCTGGCTGGGCCGGCCCCTTCGCAGCACGATGATCTGCTGCCGCAACACGAGAATCTCGGCTTCCATAGCCGCCCGCGGTCGGAACAGATCGACCATAATCCCAAAAATTATTCTGCAGAGATCCCGCATCCCGCAGAGCATCATCCGATTCTGCGTCTCACGCCAACCGGACGGAATTTACGACAGGGACAAGTTACCTCGCATGCGTCTTTTCATTGTCCTCAGAGAGATTTGTTTTATTGAGGCATGTAAGGTTCTTCATGCGTGACGGCTCGGCATATCAATTCATAATGGTGGGCATCCACCGTCCCTTTTCGCACGACGCGCATGAGCGGCTTTGTAGGATCATCGTCCATATCCATAAAGATGCCGGTTAGACCTCGCTTGCAATCGAAAAGCGCTTTCGACCGGATGCCATTCAGAATCGCGCTCCGGGTTTGCAAATATTCTTCGGTCTGCGTCTGATAAAGCGACCTCTTGCAGAAAAACTCAACGGGATACTGTTTATCACGGTTATTACCGAGCACGAGCCTCGAGTAAGGCAAAGACCAAGAAGCACGTTTGGTTTTCTCATCGCTTTTCACTACTATGTTTTTGACTGGCATATCTGGCGGTCCAAGGGCGAGAACATCTGCTGGTGCAGGGTAGTTTCCATCGCCGCGCGCGCAGTATGTTCGCAAGGTGTCGAGCACCTTCATTTCCAATCTCATAAAATCGGGGTTATCGACCGTTGTAATAATTATTGTAAATTTACCAGGCTGAACAATTTTAACACTGTTCAAATCATAGGTCGTGGTGTCACGTTCACTTGGAATTTCGAGGAATCGTTTTTGCTGTTCGGCCGCCCATGCTGAGCAACAGGCGAAAAGCCACACGACGCAAATCAGCAGTGCTTTGGTCATGCCCATCGATGCTTTGCCGTTATTGACCGCCACCAACTATAAAAATCTGATCAATGAGAACCTTCTCAGCTACTTCGTTGTGCCCCCGCCATCATCTCATCGACCAGCTTACGATGTTTTTGATCTGCAAGTGTATTCGCTCTTGTGACCGCGTCCAAGCGTGCTTCTGACGCGGAAAGTCTGCTTGTGGCCCTAGCGGACACGGCTGAGTGCGCCGCACATGTCCGCTTTCTGGGGTAAAGCGCACATAGTGCTCAGCGAATTTTATGAGTTGTCCCTGTCGCAAACCTTATCCGGCTGGCTGTCCCTACCGCAAACCTAAAGCGCTGGTGAGGAACTGCGAATCGGGTGATGCTTTTGCCCGATGTTCAATCTTTGCAGACTGGTCTGGTATGCGCTCGTCGGGTGGCTTCGGTCGCGCGCCTCGCTGGAAGCAGAGAACCTGGCGCTTCGCCACCAGCTCAATATTCTGCGGCGCAGGTCACCGAAGAAGCCGACTCTCGGCAATATCGACCGGCTGGTATTTGCGGGGTTGTATCGTTCGGACCCCGGTATTCTGGGCGCTCTGACAATCATCAAGCCGGAGACGCTGATCCGTTGGCACCGCGCTGGGTTTCGACGGTATTGGCGGTGGAAATCGAGACCTCGAGGTGGCCGGCCAAAGACAGAACTGGAGGTTCGGCAGCTCATTCGGGAGATGAGTGTTGCGAATCCGTTTTGGGGGGCACCTCGGATCCACTGAGAACTCCTCAAGCTCGGCATCGATGGGGGGCAGACGACGGTCGCCAAATACATGACTCGGGGGAGACGACCTCCATCCCAAGGATGGAAGACGTTTCTTCGTAACCATGCTGATGGTATCGCAGCGATGGATCTTTTCGTCGTGCCGACAATCTCATTTCGTCTGCTCTATGGCCTATTGATCCTGGGGCATGGTCGAAGACGGATTTTATGGCTTGGTGTCACAGCGCATCCGACCGCGGAATGGATCGCAAATCAGATCACTGAAGCTTGCGGCTGGGAACAAGCTCCCTGCTATCTGATCCGGGATCGGGACGGGGCCTATGGTGAGATTTGCATCCGAAGACTTCGATCGATGGGCATTCGTGATCGACCTACGTCGCCGCGCTCCCCTTGGCAAAACGGATATGCTGAACAGCTAATCGGTTCGATCCGCAGAGAATGCGTCGATCATATCATCGTTATGAGCGAACGGCCTCTTCGCCACGTGCTGCTGTCTTACATGAAATACTACAATGAGGTACGCACGCAGTTGTACCTAGAGAAGGATGCACCGGTATCGCGCACCATTGAGCGGGCCGGACACATTCTTTGCCGCCCGATTCTAGGCGGGCTGCATCACCAATATGTTCGGATTTGATTTACGGTAGGGACACGGATCCGGCCGCGCAACTGACGCCGTAGCACCATCACATGATGCCGCAGCGCCGCATTCTCCGCCTCAAGCCGGCATTTTGATTTGAATGGCGAGACCAGGATACCCGTGACAAGCCACAACAGCGCGATCATCGCGTCAATTTAGGCGATTCCCTCACCTCATCAACGCAGATAAGGTTTTCGGTACACACAACCGACGCCAGTGCTCGGCGGATTACACCACCAATATGTACGCATTTAGTTTCCGACAAGGACAGGAAGTTGACAGGCAGCCGCCTGTTGCCGGGGGCGACGCTCGTGACCCGAAGCGGTCATGAGGGACCTCAACGTTCCCTCATAGGACAATGTAAATCGTCCCAGTCGGCTTCTTGATCAACTTTGTCGATTGACTGGCATTTTTGGCAGGCATAGTAATGCATGAAAGGATTGCGATATCTACATATGCCTGCGTGTCTTCACGCTCAGTGGCTTCGGTTGATATGACAATCACGGTCACGACCTAGACGTGTTGATCGTAGAAATATTATTCCAATCTGGTTGTTGCTTCGTCGGACTGAAGGGCTGGGCGCCATCAGGTTGGCAGCAAAGGCAAGCCATAGTGGCTTTAGGCGAATGGCAAGCTTCAAGGAGGGGCGCCATGACGAATGATGCAACCGAAAAGAACTTATGGTCGATCTACAATACGCAAATCGACCGCCGCGACTTCATGCTGACATCGCTCGCTGCCGGCGCGATGACGCTGTCACCGCGCCGGGTGAGTGCACAAGCCAGTACGCCCTATCGTATCGGACTGCTGCTGCCGTCAACCGGTGCCGGCGCCAACTACATGGCCGAAGCGATCCGTGGTTTGCCGGTCTTGGCGGCCGATATCAATAAAAAGGGCGGCTTGCTGGGCAAGCATCCGATTGAGATCATCTACCGCGACACGCAGACAAAGCCCGATGTCGGCGCCCGTGAAGCACGGCAATTGATCCTCAACGAAAAGGTCAATGCAATCTTCGGCACCTACAGCAGCGCCGTTGCGCTCGCGGTACAGGAAATCATCCACGAGCACAAAGTTCTGCATTTCGCCGCCACCAGCAATAGCTCGTCGATCACGACCGAGAATCACACGCCATATACCTATGAATGGTGTCCAGACAGCGATATGCAATCGGGCGCTGTCGTGGTCGCGGTGGCAAAGCTGATCAAGGCGCGCCACTGGAAGAAGTTCGTCAGCATCGGTCAAGACTACGAGTGGGGCCGTCAAACTCACAAGGGCTTCATCGCCGGCCTCAGCAAAGCGGCGCCGGAGGCCAAGGAAGAAAAGCAGCTTTGGTTTAAGCTCGGCGAGACCGATTTCACCTCTTACATCGCCGCCATCATGTCGGCGAGGCCGGATTTCATTTACCCCGCGATCGCGGGCAAGGACAATGAAACCTTCATCCAGCAGGCGCAGGCCGCCGGCTTGTTGAAGATCACCGCCTACCCGGGCGGCCTGATCTCGGTGACCGAGCTTCGCCAGCAGCGCAAGTCGCTGCCGCGTGGGCTGATCGGGCTGGCACGTTGCCCGTTCTTCGCACACTTGGACCAGCCGTTGATGCAGAAATACGTCAAGATGCACCGCGACAAGTTCGGTGCCGACTTCTATCCGGACGACTGGGCGTGCATGTATTACGATGCGCTGACGGGTCTCGACGAGACCGTCACGCGCGCGAAGTCGACCGACACGGCGGCCCTGCTCAAGGTTCTTCATGGCGGAACCTTCGACACCTGCCGCGGCAAGCGTAAATTCCGCGAGCTGACCAATCAGCTTGATTGTCCGTCCTATGTCGGCGAGGTATGGGATTCCCCAGACTATCCGTTCCCGATCTACAATCCGAAGACGATGATCGTGGTCGAAGGGCACGACGTGTGGCGCGACGACGAAGCAGTCAAGAAGAAGCTGAAGCAGCGCACCTGATCCGCGCTGACCGTTGACCATGGCGGTCGCCCTGAGAGCCCAGGCTTGAATGGACGGCCGCCTATTTGCCTTTTCCGAGGCCATCGATGATTTCGGGCCATGGCTGCTGATATCAATGCCCTGCTGATCCAGCTCTTCGCCGGCCTGTCGCGCGGGATGGTGCTGTTTCTGCTTTCGGCCGGCCTTTCGCTCATCTTCGGGGTGATGAACATCCTAAATTTCGCGCACGCGACATTTTGGCTGCTCGCCGGCTACATCACCGTCACTATTTATGCCTATTTGGCCGAAACCTTTGCGCCGGGTTTCGTGCTGTTGGTCCCTGCTGTGATCGGATCCACAGCGATCATGGTGGTACTCGGTCTTTTGATCGAACGCTTCCTTATTCGGCGCCTGTACGACCGTGAATTGCCCGAACAGCTGCTGATGACTTTTGCGCTGGTCCTCATCATCGGCGACGTCATCAAGTTGATCTGGGGCGTGCAGAATCGCCGCATCTTCGTGCCGGTGACACCGGTCCAAGCCTTTGGCGTGTACATCAACCCCTATTACTTTTTTCTGATCGGCGCGGGACTCGCGGTGGCGATCGGGCTTTGGCTGTTTTTGCACCGCACCAAATACGGAAGGATTGTGCGCGCGGCTGTGTATAGCCGCGAAATGGTAAACGCGCTCGGTATCCGTATTCCCTTGATCTACGCCGGCGTGTTCGCCGCCGGTATCGGTATTGCCGCGTTCGCGGCGGGCATCTTCAGTCCGCTCCTGCCGATGGCGCTCGGTGTCGACATCGACATCATCGTCCAATGCTTCGCCGTGGTTGTCATTGGCGGGTTCGGAAGTATTCTCGGCACGTTTGTCGCTTCCTTGCTCGTTGGAATCGTCTATTCCTTTTCGATCTTGATCTGGCCGGACGGAGCGCTGGCGATGATCTTCCTGATTGTTATCGCTGTGCTGATCTGGCGGCCATGGGGTCTGTTCGGCACGGAACTGCGCTCATAGCGAAAGGGACCGACGTGTCGACTGTTTCCGCCCCCGTCACCCGAAGGACAGAGCCACATCGCAAAATTGCGCGTGCTTTCGACCGATGGGGCATGTCGGGAATCGCAACAGCGATCGTGTTCGCCGGATTCGTCCTAGTCCCGTTGTTGCCCGGTCAGTTCTGGATCTATGTCGCCACCGAAATTTTGCTCCTCGGTTTGTTCGCCATGAGTTTCAATATGCTGCATGGCTATATGGGGCAGATTTCATTCGGCCATGCCGCGTACTTCGGCCTTGGTGCCTATGGGACCGGACTGCTGATGCGTTTCTTCCGGCCTGGCGGCGGCGAAATCGGCTATCTCGATTTCTTTCTGTCGCTTCTTGCCGGCCCGCCGGTCGCCGCCATCGGCGCGCTTGTCATCAGCGTGTTTGTTGTCCGCTTGACCGGCATCTATTTTGCGATCCTGACACTCGCATTCGGAGAATTGCTCTATTACATCGTCTTTTCCTGGTACAGCTTCACCAAGGGCGACGACGGCGTCCAGGGCTTGTTGCCGCCGCCATTTTTTCAAGACGCCATAAATTTTTACTATTTCACCTTGGCGGTGGTGCTGATTGCGGCATTGGTGATGTGGCGCATTCTGGAATCGCCGTTCGGCTACACGCTGCGCACATTGCGCGATAACCAGCGGCGCGCGGCCTTTCTCGGCATCAACGTGCGTCTGCACATGTCGGTGAATTTCGTGATCGCCGGCGCATTTGCGGGAGTCAGCGGCGCGCTCTGGGGGCCATTCGAACGCAGCATCGCACCGGGACTGCTTGGATGGCAGGAATCGGGCGTCGCCGTTTTTATGGCTCTGATCGGCGGCGCAAATATCTTCATCGGACCGATGGTCGGCTCGGTTATTTACACATTCCTGCACGCCTTCGTGACGATCTACACCGTATACTGGCCACTCACAATCGGCCTCGTCATCATGGCGATTGTCCTATTTGCTCCTGGTGGGGTGCTTGGCCTGTTTCAAAGCTGGTTTGATCGCATGACCAACCCGGATGACACGACCGCCGACGATAATGTGCAGGCAACACAAGACGAGAATGCGCCGTGACCGCCAATATCCTGCAAGTCCGTGGGCTGCAAAAGCATTTCGGCGGCAACTACGTTACGCAGAATATTACGATGGATATTGTCGAGGGCAGCAAAGAAGCCATCATCGGCCCGAACGGTGCCGGTAAGACGACATTCTTCAATCTGTTGACTGGATACCATCGTCCGGATGAAGGCACCGTCACTTTCGACGGCCGGGACATAACCGGCTGGCCGCCTCATCGCATCGCACGCGCCGGTATTTCCCGCGCCTTTCAGGTCAGCAATATCTTTGTGCGAATGACCGCGCTGGAGAATGTACGCTCGGCAGTCCATGCGCAAATGGGCCAAACGCTCAATATCCTCGGCAGCGCTGCCAGGATCGGCGCCGAGCGCACGAGAGAGGTTCTTGCGCTTTGCGGGCTTGAGGCGCAATCGGCCGTTATGGCCGGCGAGCTCTCGCAAGGCGACAAGAAAAAGCTGGAATTGGCGTTGGCGCTCGCCGCAAAACCCAAGCTCTTGTTTCTGGACGAGCCGACTGCCGGCATGTCGCTCGAGGAAACCCGCGACACCATGGCGTTGGTCGATCGCCTGAACGTCGATCTCGGATTGACGATCCTTTTTACCGAGCATGATATGAACGTCGTGTTCAACCATGCCAGTCGCGTGACACTCCTTCACCGCGGGGAAATCATCGTCTGGGGCACGCCCGACGAAGTTCGCAATAATATGACAGCGCAGAAGATTTACCTCGGCGAGCACAACTTATGATACGGCTTGAGCTACAAGGCGTGAATACTCACTACGGTTCGAGCCATATCCTGTTTGGCATTGATCTCATCGTATCGGAAGGCCAGGTTGTTTGCCTGCTCGGCCGTAATGGCGCGGGAAAAACCACAACCATGCGCACCATCATGGGCCTTGCCCGGGCGAGCGCCGGCCGAATCGTGTTCAACGGCGACGACCTCGTCGGGCACGAACCCTATGAGATCGCGCGACAGGGAATCGGATTTGTGCCGGATGATCGGGTGATTTTCCCGGACCTGACGGTGCGCGAAAATCTTGAAGTGGCGCAGCGCAAAGGACTAGGAGCGGCGAAGTTCGATTGGACCATTGACAAGGTCTACGACCTCTTCCCAGTGCTACAGCCGCTCGACCGGCAGCTCGGTGCTTATCTGAGCGGCGGCGAGCAGCAGATGCTGACGGTGGGGCGCACGTTGATGGGCAATCCGCTGCTTTTGCTTCTAGACGAGCCGGTCGAGGGCGTTGCCCCCATCGTCGTTCAGGAACTGGGCGAAAAGATCAAGGCCCTGAAATCCATGGGATTGACGATTCTCATGGCCGAGCAGAACCTTCATTTTGCCAATCAGATCTCCGATTACGCTTACGTCATCGAGAAAGGGCGAATCCGCTTTCACGGAACGATGAGCGAGCTAGGAGCGAATGACGATGTGAAGCAAAAATATTTGATGATCTAGCTAACACTACTTTGGCGGATTCAATCACGCGGCGGTGCCACACTCCCATCCACACCTCAAGTGTGATCGCCTCTGGCTCCGTAATTGGGCAGCCTCTTTTGTTTCAGCAAGGGTGACGGCCAAATGTCGCCTATTGACCCTGGTTGTGTAAAAACGCGACGCTGAGTTTGATTCTCGCGATAAGATTCTCGCGCGATTTGCGGGAGGATCGGATGAAGCGCTTCGTTGAGGCGGCGGATCGCGGGCAGAACACGCTGTTTCCTGAATGTTTGGAAGACTGGATTGGCGATGACAATCCAGTTCGCGTTATTGACGTCTTTGTCGACGAACTCGATCTTGGTGAGCTTGGGTTTGAGGGGGTCGAACCCGAGATAACCGGTCGGCCTTCCTATCATCCGGCGGTTCTGCTGAAGCTCTACATCTACGGCTATCTCAACCGGGTGCAGTCGAGCCGACGGCTGGAGCGCGAGGCGGGGCGCAACGTTGAGGTGATGTGGCTGGTGGGCCGGCTTGCTCCCGACCACAAGACGATAGCCGACTTCCGCAAGGACAACGGCCGCGCCATCCGCCAGGTCTGCGCTCGGTTTGTTGCGCTCTGCCGCACCCTGGGCCTGCTCACGCAAGCCAGCGTCGCGATCGACGGCAGCAAGTTCAAGGCGGTGAACAACCGCGACAAGAACTTCACGCGGGCCAAGATGGAGCGGCGCATGGCGCAGATCGAGGAGAGCGTCGCGCGCTATCTGCAGCAGCTCGACAGTGCGGATCGGCAGGAGCCGTCCGAGACTCTCAAAACCAAGACCAGCCGCCTGAAAGAGAAGATCGAGAAACTGAAGGAGCAGATGCAGCGGCTCGAGACTCTCAAGGTGACAATGCTCGCAACTCCGGACCAGCAGATATCGCTGACTGATCCGGATGCTCGCTCGATGGCGACGAGCGGACGCGGCTCTGGCGTCGTTGGCTACAACGTCCAGGTTGCCGTCGATACCACACATCATTTGATTATTACGCATGAGGTGACCAACGTCGGGACCGACCGGTCGCAGCTCTCACCTGTGGCCAAGGAGGCGAAGGCGAGGCTGGAAGTGGATAGCCTCGATGCCGTCGCCGACCGCGGCTACTTCAGCAGTGAAGAGATCCTTGCATGCGAAGAGGCGGGCATCACGGTCACGCTGCCAAAACCGATGACCTCGAACTCAAAAGCGGAAGGGCGCTTTGGAAAGCAGGACTTCCGCTATGTGGCTGAGGAGGACATCTATATTTGTCCGGCTGGTGAGAAGCTCGCCTACTCCTTCACCACCTCGGAAAATGGATTGGTTCTGCGCCGATACTCGACCAAAGCCTGCCAGAGCTGTGGCATCAAGAACAGTTGCACCACCGGCAAGGAACGCCGGATCACCCGATGGGAGAACGAGCACGTTCTTGAGGCGGTGCAGCGCCGGCTCGACGAGCATCCGGAAAAGATGCGCCAGCGACGCGAGACGGTTGAGCATCCCTTCGGCACGATCAAGGCGCGGATGGGGGCAACCCACTTCCTGATGAAAACGCTGCCCCGGGTTGCCGCCGAGATGGCGTTGCACGTGCTGGCCTATAACCTCACGCGCGTCATGAACATCATGGGCACCAAACCGCTCATGGCGGCGATGAGAGCATAATCGCCCCCGATACGCGCTCGACAGCCATTGCAGAACCGCCCGGGACAGCTGAAACCCCGCATCAGCGGCGCCCACAGTCGAAAAAAACCACTAAACCCAAAAAATAATCACGGTCGGCTAACCAGCCCTCGTCCCCGCCCGTCGATGCTTTTGCCAAAGCGTTTTTACACGACCAAGACCCATGGCAGACGTGGCTGCCAATATGCGTCAGCAATGCTGTCTGATTGTCTTACTGAACGCTCCTGACTAGCCGGATGTTTTTCCGAAGAGCTTTTTCTCAATCACCGATGCTACATAAACTGCGGCAATAAATTCGAAACCGAAGCATTTTCGGCTGTCGACGCCCAGTCGAAAATCGATAGCGGGATTGTGGAAGCGATTTTTCCATCGTTGTTGGTTGCGTAAATGGGCCAATCGGCCCACCACGAAGCGGTTGGCACGTCTCAATGCCGTCTCACGCTTGGTCGTGCAAGCTATCAACGAAAATTGGCCGGGGGTGAGAGATGGCGTGGGAGCAAGTGATCGAGGAAGAGCTCAACAATATCACGCCGGAAGTCGACTTGGCGAGCATCGATCCCGCCGCCGATTTGCGTGAAGCCATGGATATCGACTCGATGGGCTTCCTGAATTTCATTACCGCGATCACCCATCGGCTCGGTATCGATATTCCGGAGATCGACTATCCGAAGCTGGTCACGCTCGACGGCGCGGTGGCCTACATCTCGGCGCATCTGAAATCGGGTATGGATTGAGGGCTTTGCACGCAATGAGCGGAGTCGACAATGAAGTGCATCTTGGTCGCGACGGACGGGTCCGATGGAGCCGATCGAGTCGTCGAGTACGCAGCGCATCTGACCAAAAACGAAGGCGACGAGCTCCTGATCGTGCACGTCATCGGCGGATATGGCTTGCCTGATAACCTCTTCAGGCAATTCACGCACGCGGAACAGGCTTGGCTGCGCGAGCGGCTCGAAGTCGGTCTCGAAGAAGATTTTGAACGCCGCCCGCGATCGTGCCCGTAGCATCGGTGTCAAGACGGTCCTGTTGGATTCGCGCACTGGTGACGTTGCGCAGACGATCATCGATATTGCGCAGGAGAAGAATGTGGAAAATATTGTCGTCGGCAAGCGTGGCGTTGGCCGAATTGCAGGCCTGTTGCTTGGCAGCATCTCCCAAAAAATCGTCAGCCTCGCCCCGCGGCCGGTGACGGTTGTTCCTTAGCGACGGCCGGCTTGCGAGGCTTCTGCTCCGGCCGCGAGCTCCACGACTTCCGTGGTGATCTCTTCCTGGCGAAGCTGGCGCTCGCGTTGCGAGAGGGCAGTGAGCTTGCTCCCGATGTTGTTCCTTGCCGCCAGCATGGCGATCATGCGCGCCTCGTTTTCGGCGGCGAAGGCGTGCAGCGCCGCCGTGCAAAGTTGCGCGTAGACATATTCTTCCGCCAGCCGTTCCAGCAGGACATCCGGCGGCAGCGAAATCAGCGGCGCTTGCGTCTGCTGCGGCTGCCCAAAGCGCTCGAAGTCGATCGGCAGCAGTGAATGGCGCTCGACTTGGATGCCGCCGCTGGTAACAGAGCGGGAATAAAACAGATCGACCTCCGCCACCGTGCCGTCCGCGACATAGCCGTAGAGATCGTTGGCGAGCCGGTTGGCGAAGCTGGGGATGGCGTCGGCATGGGCGGCGATGGGCTCCGACCAGGCGGGCTTTATGCCTTGCTCGTCGGCGACAATCGCGCCGCGCGTGCCGACGATGAACACCGTCGCCTGAGCGAGATCCGGCCCCGCCGCCTCCAGCACGTGCTCACTGAACGCGCCGGCAAAGCCCTGCTCGGCGCAGAACAAGATGACGCCGCGCTTGGCGCTGCTGCGACGGGCGGCGATCGGACCGTCTTCCGGCAGCAGGGCGAGCGCTTCGCCGATGGCGTGCGAAATCACCTCGCTATAGGCCTCGACGCCGGCCAGCAGCGAGCGCGCCTTCTGCGCGCGTGAGGCGGCGATGCCGCGCATCGCGGTGACCACAGCCTCGAGCTGGTGGACGTTTTGAATCTGCGTGACGATATCGGCCAGCCGCTCAGCCATCATGCTTCCTCCGGCTTCGCGGCCGGCGCAAGCTGCGACACCAGCGCGGCAAGAACCTTCTTCAATTCGGCGCTGGCGGCCTCGTCGAGGCGACCGCTGCGTGCGATCTCTTCGACGAGTTTCGGCGCGGAGCGGTCGAGCCAGGCCGGCAGTTGTGCGCGGAATTTGCCGATCTGTTCGAACGGCAGAGGGTCGAGCAGGCCGCCCTGCAGCGCCAGCACCAGTGCGACCTCGTCGGCAAGCCGCAGCGCTGCGTATTGCGGCTGCGTGAGCACGGCGCGGATGCGCTGCCCGCGCGCGACCTTGCCCTTGACCTGCTCGTCGGTCACGCCGCCGAAACGGGTGAACATTTCGAGCTCCAGGAACTGCGCATAGTCGAGCCGCAAGGTCTCGGACACTTCGCGCAAGGCGGGCGCCTGCGTCTTGCCACCGACGCGGCTGACGCTGGTGCCGACATCGACCGCCGGCTTGTGCCCTTCGTAGAACAGCCGCGAATCGAGAACGATTTGCCCGTCGGTGATCGAGATCAGATTTGTGGGAATGTAGGCGCTGAGGTTTCCGGCATCCAATTCGGCAATCGGCAGCGCGGTCAGGGATCCGCCGCCGGCCGCCTTGGAAAGCTTAGCGGCGCGCTCAAGCAGCCGCGCGTGCACGTAGAACACGTCGCCGGGATAGGCCTCGCGGCCCGGCGGCTGGCGCGTGAGCAGCGCGATCTCGCGGTGCGTGGCCGCGTGCTTGGTCATATCGTCGATGACGACCAGGGCGTGCTGACCGCGGTCGCGAAAGTATTCTGCCATGGTGACGCCGGTAAACGGCGCTAGCCATTGCAGGCCGGGGGCGTCCGACGCGTTGGCGATGACGAAGATGCAGCGTTCAGGCGCGCCGTGGCTCTTCACCGCCTCGATCACGCGCTTGACCGTCGACGATTTCTGCCCGACCGCGACATAGACGCAGACGATGTCGCTGTTCTTCTGGTTGATGATGCAATCGACGGCGATCGCCGTCTTGCCGATCGCGCGGTCGCCGATGATCAGCTCGCGCTGGCCGCGCCCCAGGGCGAACATCGCGTCGAGCACGAGCAGGCCGGTGTAAACCGGCTCGTTGACGAAATCGCGCTCGATGATCGCCGGGGCGGGGCGCTCGATGGGCAGGTAGTCTTCGGTCTCCACGGCGGGACCCTGGTCGAGCGGGCGGCCAAGCGGGTCGACGGTGCGGCCGAGCAGGGACGGGCCGACCGGCACGCGCACCACCTCGCCGGTGCCGCGCACCTGGTGACCCGCCTCGACGCTATCGACATCGTCGAGCAGCACGCAGCCGAGCGCATCGCGGTCGAGCGTGAGCGCGTAGCCGGTCTGTCCGTGCTCGAAATGCACGAGCTCGTCGAGGCGCACGTCGCGCAGGCCGGAAACGGTGGCAATGCCGTCAGCGACCGCTTCGACGCGGCCCACTTCGTCCGCGCGCGGCGCGAGCGCAGCCACGCTCACGCGCTTTCGCGCGTCCTTCAGCCAGGCGTCAAGATTTGTTCGCGTGTCGCTCACGGCTCAACTCCTCGCGGATGCGTTCGAGGTCCGCGCGCCAGCTGTTGCGCAAGATGACGTTGTGGCCCTGCAATTCGATGCCGGCCAGCAGCTTTGGGATCGCTGCGGAAGGTCAGCGGAAATTCATGACCGAAGCGCTTGCTTGAGCGCGTCTGCGAACCTGCGCTGGCTTCCTGATCGCTCAGCGGGGCTGTGCGTCACGACCTCGATCGGACGACCGTCCGCTGCCGCGGCGGTGAAACCGTCGCGCGCTTCCGGCGGCAGCTTTTCGATCTCATCGCAGAGCCCGGCGAGAAATGCGTCCAGCGCGAGGTGCGCCGGCAGGCGTTCGAGCAGGCGCCGTGCGATGTCGATGGAAAGCGTGCTGGCATGATCGACGACTTGTTTTTCCGCCGCGGCGCGGTCGCGCGCGATCGCCGCTTCGGATTCGCGGCGAAGCTTGGCGACGTCCTGCGCCGCCTGTTGCAGCAGGTTGGCTTTCTCGGCTTGCGCCGAATTTTGCGCTTCGGCGAGCAGTCCGATCCCGCTCGGCCGCGATCTCGGCGCGGGCTTTTTCGGCTTCGCTGCGCGCGGCGGCGGCCTGCTTGCGGGCCGCCTCGGCGTCGGCGAACAGCTTGTTCGTCTGCTTCTGGCGCTTGGCGACGATGTCCGCTACCGGCCGAAAGAAGAACCGCGCGAGAATCCAGATGAGAACGAGGACATTGACGGTCTGGAGCGCCAGCGTCCACCAATCAATATGCATGGGCTAATGAATGAACGGGTTGGCGAACAGCACGAGCAGCGCGACGACCAGGCAGTAGATCGCCATGGTCTCGATCATGGCGAGGCCGACGAACAAGGTGCGCGACAAGGTCGCCGCCGCTTCCGGCTGGCGGGCGATGGCGTCCATGGCGGCGGCAACCGCCCGGCCTTCGGCGAGCGCCGGGCCGATGGCGCCGAACGACACCGCGATCGCGGCGGCGGCGATGCTCACGATTTCGAGCACGTTCATGGCTTAAGTCCTTTCCGTTGATTTGCGGACGGCCGCCTTCACTCACGCCGCTGCCGATGAAGACGATGGCAAGGACCGCAAAGATGTAGGCTTGGATGGCGCCGACCAGCAGGTCGAGCGCCATCAGCGGAATGGGAACCAGCAGGCCGGCCAGCGAGAGTATGATACCGATGACGAAGACGGCGCTCATAATGTTGCCGAACAGGCGTACAATCAGGGAAAACGTGCGGGTGAAGGTTTCCACTATGTTGAGTGGAATCATCACGATGGACGGCTCGGCGAAGGTTGAGAGATAGCCGCGCAGGCCGCGCGCTCGAATGCCAAAATAGATGATGGCCAGGAACACGATCAGGCCGAGCGCCGCGTCGGTTTCAATATGCGCCGTCGGCGGCTCGACGCCCGGAATGAGAGACGACCAGTTCGCTGCCAGAATGAAGAGGAAGAGAGTGCCGATCATCGGCACGTAGGGCCCCGGCGCGACACGAATGGTGCCGCGGATCTGTTCCTGGATCGCCTCGACGATCAGCTCCAGCACGGTCTGGGTGCGCGACGGCGCGAGCGTAAGCGAGCGCGTCGCAAGCCAGCTGCCGAGCGCCAACGCGCCCATCAGGCCCCACGTCACGGCGACCGTCTCGCTGATCGGAACCGGCCCGATGGAGAAAAGCGTCGTCGTTGAAAGCGGCGAGCGGATCACGGCTTACGTCCCCCACCGAAGCACGGCCGTGCGCGCCGCCAAAATGCCGGCACTGGCGGCAAGTAAGGGCAATGCGCCGAAATAGATGGCGACGACAGCAAGAACAATGCCGATTGCCGCGAACCGCCCGATCTGAATTGCCATTACGGGTAGCAAGGAGCGGCCGGCTGCCAGCATCCCCACATTCCAGCGCAAGCTCAAAAAGTAGAATCCGCCGAAGACCGTGCCGGCCGCAAGCCAACCGGCGGCGAGCGTCAAGTCCTGCGCTGTGAGGTGAGGAGCAATCATTGCTTATGCATCCATTTCCAGGCCGACCAGCAGCCGAGGATGAGGCCGCCCCCTAACAAAGGCGCGCTCCAGAAAATGCCGGTGCCGAACCTTTGATCGAGCCAGCGTCCAATGAATAGCCCGATCAGGGTCGGCGCCACAATGATCCAGCCGAGAACGCCGATTTGACCTACATATTGCGCCATGGACGGTTCGCCCTCGCGCATCCATTCGCGTTGCCGCTCGCGTTGCTGGCGGACCGCGGCGGTCATGCCGTCCTCTTCCGTTTCCTTGGAGTCGCCGGATCTTTCATTCATCGGCCGCCTCCCAGAATGCCGGTGCGCTCGGGCCGCAGGTAGCGAACGATCTGTCGGATGGCTTTCATCTGCAGTTGCAAGCTCTCGGTGCGCGCCATGCGCTCGGTTTCGAGCGTGCTGCGCAGCTCTCCCACCACCACTTGCTCGAGATGGTCGAGATCGTCGCCGATAATCGCTTCCCGCGTCGCGATCGCGACCTCGTTTCCGCCGTTCACCCGCAAAATGCCGCGCCGCACCGCGCAATACCGCTGCCTTCCGTCGGCGCGCCGCCAAGCCACCACCGAGACGGACAAGACCGTCAGGAAGTCGGCAGTGTCCCTGCAGAACGCCGAAACTTCCGGTCTCGTCTTCGGCGCGCACCGACGAAACATCAGGTTCGTCAGCGACGATAGCCGTGGGGGTTGTGATCAGCAGCCGCATGTAGCTCCTGCTTCACGATGTGAAGGATTTTTCCTTGTCGTGTGCCTCGTCGATTGTCCCGATCATGTAAAACGCACTTTCGGGCAAGGCGTCTCCAGCGCCATCGAGGATCGCCCGGCAGCCTTTGATCGTTTCGGCAAGCGGCACCGAGCGGCCGGGCTTTCCCGTGAAAGCCTCGGTTACCGCGAAGGGCTGCGTCAGGAAGCGCTGCAAACGGCGCGCGCGCCCGACGATAAGGCGGTCACGCGCGCTCAGCTCTTCGATGCCGAGCAGCGAAATGATGTCCTGCAGCTCCTTGTAGTGCGCAATGGTCTCGCGGACTTCTTCGGCGACGCGGTAATGTTCCTCGCCGACGACGGTGGGGTCAAGCAAAATAGACGACGAGGCGAGCGGATCGACCGCGGGATACATGCCCTCGGCCGCCATCGTGCGCGACAGCACGATCATGCTGTCGAGGTGGCTGGAGATCGCCGTGACCGCGGGATCGGTAAAGTCGTCGGCCGGCACGTAAACAGCCTCGATGGCGGTCACCGAGACGCCGGCAACCGACGCGATCCGCTCGTGCAAGGCGGCGACCTCGCTGGCGAGCGTCGGCTGATAGCCGACCCGCGAGGGCAGGCGCCCGAGCAGGCCGGAGACTTCACTGCCCGCCTGGACGAAGCGAAATACATTGTCCATCAGCAGTAAGACGTTTTGCTGTTTCTGGTCGCGAAAATATTCAGCGACCGTCAGCGCCGTCAGGCCGACGCGCCAGCGCGCCCCGGGCGGCTCATTCATTTGTCCGTAGACAAGGACACTGTGCCCAAGGACCCCGGACCGCTGCATTTCGGTGAGCAGTTCATGGCCTTCGCGCGAGCGCTCGCCAACGCCTGCGAACACCGAGATGCCCTGGTAGCTTTTGACCATGGCATGAATGAGCTCCATGACCACGACGGTTTTGCCAACGCCGGCGCCGCCGAACATGGCGGCCTTGCCGCCCTGTCCAAGCGGGGCGAGCAGATCGATGACCTTGATGCTGGTCTCGAACAGCGTGGTGGCGGGACTGCGCTCTTCGAGCGGCGGCGCCGCGCGGTGAATGGGCAAACTGGGCGTGCCGGCCGGCAGGGCCGGGCCATTATCGCGGACATTGCCAGTGACATCGAGCAGGCGGCCAAGCACACCGTCGCCGACCGGCACAGTGATCGGACCGCCGGTAGCGCGCACGAGCACCCCGCGCTTGAGCCCGGCGGTCGACTGCAGCGCGACGCCGCGCACGGTAGTCTCATCGAGGTGTGCCTGGACCTCGACCGTAAGAGACCCCGGTTGGTCCCATTCGACGACGAGCGCTTCGTCAATGCGTGGAAGCTGGCTGCCAGCAAAACCAACGTCGACGACAGCCCCGCGAACCGCCAGAACCGATCCCCTTGGATTTTTCGATTGCGGCATAGCCTTACGGTTAGGTCCTTTCGATTGCCTAATATTTGATTGAGTAAAGTAGCACAAAGAAAGTGGTCGCGACAAAACAATGCGCGCTGTCGCGGCGGATTGGTGCGGATCGAAAACTTTGGGCGCCCTTTTTCCGAACGCTTACCTTGCTGCTCGACGCCGGCTATCTCGGTGCCAAGCCCACCCAGTGGCGTTTCGACGGCATTGAATGGGTTCATGACCAATACAGCGTCAGAGGACGAAACGATGGCTTCGTCATCGCGAGAATCTCGCAGACAGAGCCGGGCAGGCGCGGCTGGTCACCTTAGTCGCATGAAAATCCCCGGCCTTATTTTGAGGCAAACAGCGGAAATTCCGCCGCAGTTCCAAATTGCATTTTTCAAAAGGGAATGTCGTGGTTCGAATCACGCCACCCCAGCCAGCAAGTCCGGGCTCTGTGTTTTGGCCGCGCGAATGCGCGACCACGCACGTTACTACGGGGCTTTTTGCGGGTGCCTCAGTCTCTGGGGCTCCCGGATTCGCACCAAATTCAAAATCGGAATCACGACGAAACACGGCCCTGCAGCAGGATCAGCGCAATTCAATCTCCATTGAGATTGCGTCGCCACGATAAATGCCGTGCCCGAAATAAAGAATTGTGCCGCTGCGGTCGACGGCGATGCGGTTGACCGTTGCTACTGGTGCGTTCAACGGCATTTGCAGCAGCCCGGCGATTTCGACGTCAGCAGTCCCGATGGTCATAGTCTGCCACGCCTTGGCGATCTTGGCGCCCGCAATTCGGTGCAGGATTGGCAGGGTTGGCAGACGACGGAATTGCAGCGGCTGACCTCTCTTGAACAGCTCGTATTCCAGATAGAAGCGGCCAACGAGATAAGGTCGTCCCTGACGCAGATGAATCCGGCGCATCATCTGATAGACGGGCGCCGCCGTTCCCTTCATGGCACCCGCGGACGGCAATTGGGTTTCGACGCGCTGCTCCAGTACCTTGATACTTACGCCTTCGTGCACGGAAATCAGCGACTGCCAGTCGATCGCGAGCTTGTGGGCCGGTGCATCGACGGGCGACTTACGCACGAACGTGCCCTTGGCGCGCAGCCGCTCGAGTAGGCCCTCCTGCTCCAAAAGCCCGAGCGCCTCTCGCATCGTTCCACGCGCTACCCCGAATTCAGCGGCGAGTTCGTCGACGGTGGGGATGCGGCTGCCGATTGCCCATTCGGCAGAGGCGATGCGGTTGCGGAACAGCGTCGCCAGCTGGATGTAACGGGAAATCGGGCTGCGGTTGAGTCCGGCCGCGTTCGTCACCACCCGCAAAGCCGTTTTAGTCATGACCATTGCGACAAGTCCTCGGTACGCCACTTCAATCAATAGTATGGACTTTTGTATTTCACGCCGATAGGAGTTGCAAGCCGGAGCGCACATGAGCCGATTGCCAATCACCATCGCGACCTGGGATTACGATCGCGTGCGCGCCCTCACCGACGGGCGGGTGCGGGTCGAGGGCTGCGACGTCAATTACATCACCATGCCGGTCGAGGAATGCTTCGAGCGCGCCTTTTTCCACGGCGAGTTCGAAGTAGCGGAAATCGGCTTCAGTCCATTCCTGATTGCGCTATCGCGCGGGCCGACGCCTTATGTGGCGGTGCCGGTCTTTCTGTCGCGCATGTTCCGTCATTCGGCCGTCTACATCCGCAGTGACCGCGGCATCGCCGGCCCGGCCGATCTGCGCGGCAAGCGCATCGGCGTGCCGGAATATCAAATGTCGGCGGTGATGTGGTTCCGTGGCTTTCTGAAAGATCAATGCGGTATCGAGCCGAAAGATATCAACTGGGTGCAGGCGGGCTTGGAAAACCCCGGTCGCCGCGACAAATTCCCGCTCAATTTGCCGGAAGGTTTTCCGCTTGTGTCGCGCAACGATGTGTCGTTGTCGAAACTCCTCGCCGACGGCGAGCTCGACGGCGTGATCTCGGCGCGTACGCCGTCGTGTTTCTTCAACGGTCACCCGCAAGTGCGGCGGCTTTATCCCGAATACCGCGCGGCAGAACGCGACTACTACGCCAAGACTGGCATTTTTCCAATCATGCACGCGCTCGGTATCCGACGCGACATCTACGACAACAACCGTTGGCTGGCGGCCAGTCTCTACAAGGCCTTCCTCAAGGCCAAGCGGCTCGCCGACGCCGAATTCGTCGAAACCACCGCGCTCAAGATCGGTCTGCCCTGGGTCACGGCGGAATATGAGGCGACGACCGCGGCCATGGGGAGTGACTTCTGGTCCTACGGCGTGGATGCAAATCGCAGGACGCTCGCTACAATGGCGCGCTATTCTTACGAGCAGGGGCTCGCCGTGCGGCTGGTGGACGTCGACGAAATGTTTGCAGAAGGCAATCTGAGCGAGACACGAGTTTAGAGTGGAGGAGCAACATGGCGGTCCAACTGATCTGCGCCTCGCATAGCCCGTTGATGTTGACGGATGTGGAGGAGTTGGAGAACGGCATTCACGCGCAGTTTTTTCGCGAGCTCGACCAATGCTCGGCGGCGCTGCACAAGTTCAATCCCGACCTGATCGTGGTGTTCGGCCCCGATCATTTCAACGGCTTCTTTTATGAACTGATGCCGATGTTCTGCATTGGCACGGCGGCGCAAGGCTCGAAGGATTGGCATCTGGAGGCCGGCCCGCTGAAGGTGCCGCGCCAGACCGCGCTCGACTGCGTGCGCTATCTGCATGGACGCGATTTCGATGTGGCTTTGTCGCACGAGATGAAGGTTGATCACGGCATCACCATTCCGCTTTATAAGCTCACCGGCGCTCTCAACCGCTACAACGTCTTGCCGATCTTCATCAATTGCGCTGCCGATCCGCGGCCCTCGTTCCGCCGCGTGCGCAATTTCGGCGGCGCGCTTGGCGAGTTCTTTGCCGATAAGAACATGCGCATTACCTTCGTCGGTTCGGGCGGTCTGTCGCACGATCCACCGACGCCTCGGCTCGAGATGAGCCCGCCCGATGTCGCCAAGCGACTGATCCAACGCGCCACACCAACACAGGAAGATTACGACGCGCGCGAAAATCGCGTGATCCGCGCCGCACGCGATCTTGTCGTCGGCAAGGGCCCGTGTTTGCCGCCGGACGAGCAGTGGGATCACAACTTCCTCAAGAGCTTCGTCGACGCCAAGCTCGAGGATTTCGATACCATGACCGACGCCGAGATTGACCGCGTCGCCGGCTTTGGCGCGCATGAGGTGCGCACCTGGGTGGCGGCGGCCGCGGCGGCCAAGGCGATGGGCAAGCTGCAGGCGGAGCTGAAATACTACCACCTGGTGCCGGAATGGATCACTGGTATGGGCATCGTGGTGGGGCAGGCCTGACGCCGGTGGATTGCAAATCATGTCGGACAGTCTGGGCCTAACCGGCCGTGTCCCGTCGGGCGACGTTGAGATCTTCTATCGCAAGTTCGGCAAGCCCGGCCGCACGCCCGTACTGATCCTGCACGGCTTGTCGTTTTTCTCCTACGACTGGATTGAGCCGGCCACGCTGATCGCCCGTGACCGCGAGGTCGTGGCGATCGACATGCGTGGGTTCGGCGAGTTCCACCTGGAGCCCGCAGCGCAACTACAGGCTGGAAACGCTGAGCGACGACGTCGTGAACGTGCTCGACGGCTTGCGTTGGAGCAGGGCGGTGCTGATGGGACATTCCTTTGGCGGGCGTGTCGCCCTCGCCACCGCCGGCTGGAAGCCGGAGCGCGTCGCCGGCCTCATATGCGTCGATTTCGTGCCCGATCTCGCGCCGGCCGGCCGCCGCCATGTTGCCGAACGCATCGGCGGTCAGCCGGACGTGTTCGCCTCGATCGAAGACGCCATGGCCTATCATCACGAACCGCCTGGCGATGCCGCGCGGCACGCGCGTTGGAAGGTATTTCTGAAAAAGACCAATAAGGGCTACGTGCTCAGGCGCGACCTGCACTTCCGCGACAATTTCAAGCGCGCGTTGGAGACCGGAAAGTCCGCACCAGTGCCGGAATTTCTCTGGCCCATGCTGGCAGAAATGAAAATTCCCACGCTGGTGATCCGCGCCGACGAGTTGGACATGTTTGCGTCGGAGACGCTAGAAAAAGTGCAAACGCTGAACCCGCGGCTGACCGCGATCGAGCTTGCCGGTAGTCACGATCTCGCCGGCGACAATCCGGACGGGCTTTCGGCTGCAGTCAACGATTTCCTCGGCAAGGCCGGTCTCTGACGGCCCGATACGCTGGTCATGGTGAGACGCAGCGCCGCGATGAATTCGTGCGCCGCCGCCGAAGATGCCTCGCCCTTACGCTGAACGACACCGAGATCGCGTGTGATTTCCGGCGTGGTCACCGTGACACGGGCGACCGGGATGTTCTCCATCAAGCTGAGCTCCGGCAGCAGCGCTACGCCCAAGCCCGCTGCGACCATGGCCACCACCGTCTGGTGCTGCGTGACCGAGTGGGTGACGCGCAATGACTGCCCGTATTCACGGCAGGCGCGCTCGAGCGTCGAGCGGATGCTGGTGCCGGCCACCGTGGTGATAAGGGGATACTCGAACAAGGCGTCCAACGGCACCTTGCGCCGACGCGCCAGCGGGCTGGAGAGCGGCGCCAGCCCAACGAAGGGGTCGCGCAACATGAACGAGAAGGTCAATTCGCTATTGCGGTCCGGTGCTGCCGCGATGCCAAGGTCGGCGTTGCCGCCGGCGACGCAGCGCTCGACGTCGCGCGCACCGAGCTCGATCACCTGCACGTCGATGCCGGGATACCGCTCGGTAAACGAGGCCACGATACCCGGCAGGATGCGCGAGGCCACCGAAGGGATGGAGGCGACGGCCAAGCGCCCGCGGCGCAGCGAGGCGTGGTCGCGTACCTCGAGCACCGCCGATTCCAGATCGGCCAGGATGTTGCGTGCGCGCAGCAGAAATTTCTCACCCTCCGCAGTGAGGTGGACGCTGCGGGTGGTGCGGCTGAGCAGCGCCGTGCCGAGAAACTCCTCGAGCTCGCGCAGCTGCGCGCTCAGCGCAGGCTGCGACAAGCCGACGCGCTCGGCGGCGCGGCGGAATTGGCGCTCTTCCGCCACCGCGACGAAGTTGCGGATGCGCGGCAGGCTCAAACCCACGCCCATAGGATCGCCCTCCCTCTATTCTTCAGATATTCCGCATGATTTATAGTATATTTCTATTTGACCGATTTATCCATGGGTGGTTCGCTGCCCACCAGAACCGAACAAGAAGCGCGGTTGCGCCGCGCCCAGGCAACGATCGTGGGGAGGCCGAGGGGTGAACGCACCGACCCCCGCCAAGCGCATTTCGACCATCGACACGCCGACCCAACAGATGGCGGACGGCTTCGATGGCACGTTCTGGAACAGCGATACCATCGCCGAATTGCTGCGTGCGCTTGGCCTCGAATACGTCGCGATCTGCCCGGGGTCGAGCTTCCGCGGCCTGCACGAGAGCTTGGTGAATCGTCTCGGCAATCGCCGGCCCGAAATGTTGCTGTGCCTGCACGAGGAGAACGCGGTCGCCGTTGCGCACGGATACGCGCGGGTGACCGGCAAGCCGATGGGCGTCATCGTGCACTCCAATGTCGGGCTCATGCACGCAACTATGGCGGTCTACAATGCCTGGTGCGACCGCATGCCGGTGATGATCCTTGGCGGCGTCGGCCCACTTGATGCCGCGCGCCGGCGTACACCGATCGACTGGCTGCACAGCGTTGCAGACCAGGGCGCGCTGGTGCGCAATTACGTCAAATGGGATGACCAACCACTCTCGCCCAAGGCGGCGGTGGAATCGCTCCTGCGCGGCCATCAGATGGCCTGCACCGCGCCCAAAGCGCCGGTGTACATCACGCTCGATCAGCGACTGCAGGAAGACAGTTTTGCCTATGCCCGCTCGATGATGCCGGATGTCGGACGTTTCCGCGCGCCCGCCCCGCCGGCACCGGACTTGGCGCTTATCGAGACCGCCGCCGAGCTGTTGCTCGGCGCACGCTCTCCCGTCATTCTCGCCGGGCGGGTTTCGCGCGACGAGACGGCTTGGGCCCAGCGCGTGCGCCTGGCCGAGTTTCTCGGCGCGCGCGTGCTCACCGATCTCAAGGTCGCGGCGGCGTTTCCGAGCGACCATCCGCTGCACGGCCCCGATCCGGCCATCGCTTTTACGCCGGACGATGGGGTCGCCATCATGCGCGATGCCGACGTGATCCTCAGCCTCGACTGGTGGGACCAGGCCACTTTGTTCAACCAAGCCTGGGGCGAGGGCGACGTACCGGCGAAGGTGATCCGTTGTTCGATCGACTCGCTCGTCCATCGCGGCTGGACCCGCGACCACATGGGTCTGACGCCGGTCGATCTCGACATTTTAGCCGAGCCCGACCACGCGGTGCCGGCACTACTCGCCGCGATCGAGCGCCGTGCCGACGAGCCATTCCGCCGCGCGGCGGCCGAGCGGCTGAATGCATGCCGCGCCAGCCGCAAGCGGCCGGAACCGGTCCGTCCGTTGTCCGGCAATGCCGGCGATATCGGGCTCTGGGACATCGGTGCGACATTGAGCGACGCGCTGGGCGACAAGCCCTACTGCCTGATGCGCGCTCCACTCGGGTGGCACGTCGGCGCAATGCCGATCCGTCATCCGCTCGACTATCTCGGCGCCGACGGTGCCGCAGGGATCGGCGGCGCGCCCGGCATGTCGGTCGGCTCTGCGCTTGCCTTGCGCGGCAGCGGCCGTTTACCGGTCGCGGTGTTCGGCGATGGCGACTACCTTATGGGCGTTTCCGCTTTGTGGACGGCCGCGCGTCATCGCATTCCGCTACTGCTCATCATCGCAAATAATTCAGGCTACTACATCGACGAACAGCACCAAGCGACGACGTCGCTGGCGCGCGAGCGCCCGACCGAGACGGCGTTCATCGGCCAGCGCATATCCGATCCTGAGATCGACATTCTGGCGATAGCGAAGGGGCAGGGCTTTGATGGGGCAGGCCCGGTACGCAAGCGCAATGAACTCATGGCTGCGATCGCTGCCGGCATTGCCGCCGTCGAAGCCGGACGACGCTACTTGATCGATGTTCGAATATGTCCCGACTACGAGGGATACCCGCGATGAGACGTTGAATGTCTTGCCGAACCGAATAGCGTGCGCCGCACGTCGACGGTTCCAACAAAAACAACCGCCGTGTACGAGAACGGAAATTCAAAATTTGGGAGGCTCAAAATGAAACGTACCTTTGCCAATATGCTGACTTTGTCTGCGGCGGCGCTCGCGCTGACGTTGACCAGCGGTCTCGCGACAGCCGCCGGATATCCCGAAAAGCCGATCACCATGTTCATTGGCTTCAGGCCCGGCGGCGCGGTCGACACCACCGGCCGTCTCATCGCCAACAAAATGTCGAAGATTCTCGGCCAGCCGGTCGTTGCCGTCACCAAGGCGGGTGGCGGCGGCACCGTGATGGCGACGCAGCTCCTGAATGCGCCGGCTGACGGCTACACGATCGGCATGGGCGCCAGCGCCGCCTATACGCTTACCCCGCAGATCAACAAGAACATCAAGTACAAGATCGATGACTTCACTCATCTTGCCACCTTGACTTACCCGTCCGACGCCATCGTCGTGAAGGCGGACAGCCCGTGGAAAACCCTGAAGGATCTCATCGACTCGCATAAAGACAAGCCGATCTCCTTCGCGTCGCAAGTCTCCGCTTCGCGATTGATGGTCATGGCAATCGCCGCAAAGTCCGGCGTCGAATTCAAAGTCATCCCGGTCAAGGGCGGCGCCGTCGGCATCCAGGAAGTGCTCGGCGGTCATATCGATTGCACCTGGAGCGGCAGCGGCTGGACCGAGCAGGTGCGCGCCAAGAAGCTGCGCGCGCTTGCCACCATGTCGGCCGAGCGGATGAAGGATTACCCCGACATCCCGACTTTGCTCGAGCTCGGTTACAACTTCACCTTCACCGACACTTTCATGATGTCGGCGCCCAAGGGCGTGCCCGCCGACGTGGTCGCCAAGCTGGAAGCGGCGCTCAAGAAGGCAATCAGCGAACCGGACGTGCAAAAAACGTTGCACGACAAGATCGGACTGCTGACAAAGTATCGCGACGCCAAGGAAACGCTCGCGTTCCTGCACAAGCAGCATAACGACGTTGAGCCGCTGGTGATGAAGCTCAAATAGAGCCAACGGCGATTATCCGGGCGCGTCGCGGGCTCGCGGCGCGCCCAGTGATCGTCCGGCGGGGCAAGACAGGGGACTTCGCGGTGAGACGCTCGGATATCATTTCCGGGAGTTTGGTGGTTT
>CAVXGN010000040.1:0-89912 GCA_963761245.1 uncultured Alphaproteobacteria bacterium
ATCCTGATCTTACCGGTGATCGGACTGATCGCCTGGTTGGTGGCCGGCCCCAAATAGGGCGCGGCTGCGGCTATTCCGTTTCGGCCAGGCTCTTGAGCATCGCCAGCGCCTGCAACACCGATTTCTGCCGCACCACGCTGCGCCCGATATCGCCGTATCGCATCTCGCGATGGGTGAGGGCGCCTGCGCGCGCGGCGGCGGCGAAATGCACCAGGCCCACCGGCTTGTCGGCACTGCCACCGCCGGGCCCGGCAATGCCGGTAATGGAAACCGCGAGGTCGGCGTTTGAATGGCTGATCGCGCCGTGCGCCATCGCTTCGGCGGTCTCGCGGCTGACCGCGCCGTGCTTGCTCAGTGTCTCCGGTGCCACGGCCAGCATCTGCTGCTTGGCTTCGTTCGAATAGGTGACGAAGCCGCGGTCGACCACGTCCGACGAGCCGGCGATTTCGGTGAGCGCGCCGGCGACCAGGCCGCCGGTACAGGATTCCGCCGTCGCCACTTTTAGCCCGCGCGCGCGGCAGGCTTCGAGCACCGCCGTCGCTGCCGCGCGTAGATCCTCGTCCATCACGTCAGCTCCACGGCAGCCGGACCGTCGCCGTTGCATAGGCGACGATGCCTTCGCCGCGGCCGGTGAAGCCGAGTTTCTCGCTGGTGGTCGCCTTCACCGCCACGCGGCCGGGATCAATGCCGGCAAGCCGCGCAATGTTCTCGCGCATGGCGTCGCGATGCGGCCCGATGCGCGGAGCCTCGCACACGATATTGATGTCGATATGGCCGATGCGGCCGCCGCGCTTGGCGAGACGATCGAGCGCGAAGGCGACGAAGCGGTCGGAGGAGGCGCCGCGCCATTGCGGATCGCTCGGCGGGAAATGCACGCCGATGTCGCCGTCGGCGAGCGCGCCCAGAATGGCATCGGTCAGCGCATGCAGCACGACGTCGGCGTCGGAATGGCCGGTGAGCGCTTGGCCGTGCGGAATGCGAACGCCGCCGAGCGTGACGTGATCGCCGGGCGCGAAAGCGTGCACGTCGATGCCGGTGCCGGTGCGCACGTCGCCAAGTGACGCAAATTGCGCGGCGAACGGCGTGGCCTGCGCGCGAGCGAAATCGTCCGGCGTGGTCATCTTGATGTTGCTGGCTTCGCCGGCAAACACGCTGACCGGCAGCCCGGCCCATTCGGCGAGCGCGGCATCGTCGGTGAAATCCTCGCGGCCGGCGGCGGCGGCCTTGCGATGCGCCGCCAGCAAGGCGTCGAAGGCAAAGGCTTGCGGTGTCTGCACCGTGCGCAGCATGGCGCGCTCAATCGTGCCGGTGATGCGATTGTCGGCATCGACGCTCTTGACGGTGTCGGTGACCGGCAGGCCGGGGATGGCGGCACCGCTCTGGCGCGCGGCCTCGATCGCGCGCGACGTCAGGGCTGCGCTGGCGAAAGGCCGCGCCGCGTCATGCACCAGCACGATCTGCGGCGCGCGCGCCGACAGCGCCTCAAGCCCCGCACGCACCGAGCCCTGTCGCGTCGCTCCGCCGAACACCGGCGGCAGAAGATCGAGACCAACAGCCGAGGCGCGGAACATCTCCACATCGTCGGGGTGGATGACCGGCTGTACGCAGGCCACCTCGGGGTGTTCTTTGAGCATGACCAGGCTCTGCCGCACCATGGGCGCGCCACCGATCGGCCTGAATTGCTTGGGCAGATCCGCCCCCGCGCGCAGCCCGCGCCCGGCCGCCACGATCACTGCTGCAACACCTGCCATGCTGTCCACACTCCCGAATTCGGTTTGGATTAGCGCGTTCGGGCCAGGTCAGGGAAGCTTTAGCGGCGATCGGGGTGTATTTAACGATGAACATCTTTTTGCAGTGCAGCACTTGCGCCCCTTGCCGAAATGGCTAAACTCTGAGCAAATTTGTATTCCGCCTAAAACATAGGCAAGGCGACGTGACGTCTGAAATCAGTCCATTCCAGCAAGAACTCCTGGTCAATCGGCGCTATCAAGGTGCCGAACCGGGTCGTTCTTGCGCCGATGTCGGGGATTACCGATACGCCCTTCCGCCGGCTGGCGGAGCGGCTCGGCGCGGGCCTTGTCGTGTCGGAAATGACCGCCTGTGCCGGTCTCGCGCGCGGTGAGCGCGAAGCCCAGGTGCGCAGCGAGGGCTCCGGCGTCGCCATCCACGTCGTGCAGCTCGCCGGCTGTGAGGCCCGCTGGATGGCCGACGGCGCCCGCATCGCGGAGGCCGAAGGCGCGCACATCATCGACATCAACATGGGCTGCCCGTCCAAGCAGGTGACCAATGGCGCCGCCGGCTCAGCGCTGATGCGGGACCTCAGTCATGCACTCACTTTGATCGAGGCAACCGTCGCCGCCGCGCGCGTGCCGGTGACGCTGAAAATGCGGCTCGGCTGGGACCGCGCCAACATCAACGCGCCCGAACTCGCGCGCCGCGCCGAAGCTGCCGGCGTGCTGGCGATCACCGTGCACGGCCGCACCCGCTGCCAGTTCTATGACGGGCGGGCCGACTGGGCCGCCATTCGCGCGATCAAGCAAAGCGTGCGCATTCCGGTCGTCGTCAACGGCGATATCCGCTCATGCGATGACGCGGTCGCAGCGCTGGCCGCGTCCGGCGCCGATGCGGTGATGGTGGGGCGCGCCGCGCAAGGCCGTCCATGGTTGCCCGGCCAACTGGCGCGATATCTCGCAACCGGCCGCCGTGAATCGACCCCGCCGCTCTCCGAACAGTTGGCAATGAACGATGCGCTTTACCGCGAAATGATCGATCATCACGGCATCGCCATCGGCCGCCGTCACGCCCGCAAGCATCTCGGCTGGGCGCTCGATACCGCTGCTGCTACCGCCGGCGCGCCGGTCGCCTTGCTCAAGCATCACCGCGCACGCGTGCTCACCGCCGACGAGCCGGTGCACGCGCGCCGCCACCTCGCCGATGCTTACGATGACTTTGCGTGGAGGGCCGCCGCATGAGCCGCGTGCACGCCGTCACCGCCGACACGTCATCGCCGGCCGATGCCGTGCTGCACGCACTTCCGCATCCGGTGATCATGATATCGGCCGACGGCAAGATCGCCGATGCCAATGTGGCGGCCGAGCAATTCTTCGAAGCCTCGATCCCGATGCTGCGCCGCCACATGTTGCGCGACCTGGTGCCGTTCGGATCGCCGCTGCTCACCTTGATCGAGCAGGTGCGTCGCACCGGCGCGGCCGTCAACGAATACAAGGTCGACCTCGCTACGCCGCGCAATCCCGGCGAACGCTTGGTCGACCTCTATGTCGCGCCGCTGCCGGAATATCGCGACCATGTCGTTGTCATGCTGCAAGAGCGCACCATCGCCGACAAGATGAACCGGCAATTGACCCACCGCGGCGCTGCGCGTTCGGTGATCGCGCTCGCCGCCATGCTGGCGCATGAAATCAAGAACCCGTTGTCCGGCATTCGCGGCGCCGCCCAACTTCTGGAGCAGTCGGCCGGTGATGATGACCGCCCACTCACCAAATTGATTTGCGAGGAGACCGACCGCATCGTGAAGCTGGTCGATCGCATGGAAGTGTTCGCCGACGAACGGCCGGTTGAGCGCGAACCGGTTAATATTCATGTCGTGCTCGATCACGTGAAGCGCCTGGCGCAGTCGGGCGTCGCCCGCCACATCAAGATTGCCGAAGACTACGATCCGTCGCTGCCGGCGGTGCTCGGCAATCGCGACCAGCTCGTGCAGGTGTTTCTCAATCTCGTAAAGAACGCTTCCGAGGCGATCGGGGAGGGCGCGGTCGACGGCGAAATCCAGTTGACCACGGCGTTCCGTCCGGGCGTTCGCCTGATGGTGCCCGGCAGCAAGACGCGCGTGTCATTGCCGCTTGAGTTCTGCGTGAAAGACAACGGACCGGGCGTGCCGGAAGACCTGATGCCGCATCTGTTCGATCCATTTGTCACCACGAAGCCGACCGGGAGCGGGCTCGGTCTGGCGCTGGTCGCGAAAATCGTCGGCGACCATGGTGGCATCATCGAATGTGAATCGCAGCCGCGCCGGACGACATTTCGCGTGTTGATGCCGATCTACAGCGGTGAGGGCGCGGTCGCCAACGACGCTCCGCCAGTTCACAGCCCGTGAGGACGCCATGCCGACGGGAAGCATATTAGTCGCTGACGACGATGCGGCCATCCGCACCGTCCTCAACCAAGCGCTGTCGCGCGCGGGCTATGAAGTGCGCTCGACCGGCAATGCCGCTACGCTCTGGCGCTGGATCAGCCAGGGCGACGGCGATTTGGTCATCACCGACGTGGTGATGCCGGACGAAAACGCCTTCGATCTCATCCCGCGCATCCGCAAGGCGCGGCCTGATCTGCCGATCATCGTGATGAGCGCGCAGAACACATTCATGACCGCGATCCGCGCCTCCGAGCGCGGCGCCTACGAATATCTGCCGAAGCCGTTCGATCTCAAGGAGCTGATCGCCATCGTCGGCCGCGCGCTGTCGGAACCGAAAGAGCCGCGCTCGCCTGCACTGAAGAACGAAGAGTTCGACAATATCCCCCTGGTCGGGCGCTCGCCGGCCATGCAGGAAATCTACCGCGTGCTGGCGCGGTTGATGCAAACCGACTTGACGGTGATGATTTCCGGCGAATCCGGCACCGGCAAGGAACTGGTGGCGCGCGCGCTGCACGATTACGGCAAACGGCGCAGCGGCACCTTCGTCGCCATCAACATGGCGGCGATCCCGCGCGACCTGATCGAATCCGAATTGTTCGGTCACGAGAAGGGCGCCTTCACCGGCGCCAATACGCGCAGCGCCGGCCGTTTCGAGCAAGCCGAGGGTGGCACGCTATTCCTGGACGAAATCGGCGACATGCCGATGGAAGCGCAGACGCGGCTGTTGCGCGTGCTGCAGCAGGGCGAATACACGACGGTCGGCGGCCGCACGCCGATCAAGAGCGACGTGCGAATCATCGCCGCGACGAACAAGGATCTTCGGCTGTTGATCCAGCAAGGTCTGTTCCGGGAAGATTTGTTCTTCCGGCTCAACGTCGTGCCGCTGCGGCTGCCGCCCTTGCGCGAGCGCACCGAGGACATCCCCGATCTCATCCGGCACTTCTTTGCGCAGGCGCAGCGCGAAGGGCTGCCGCCCAAGCAGATTGAGGCAGCCGGCCTCGACCGCCTCAAGCGCCACCGCTGGCCCGGCAATGTGCGCGAACTGGAAAATCTCGCGCGTCGGCTGGCGGCGCTTTATCCGCAGGAAACGATCAGCGCGGCGGTGATCGAATCCGAGCTCGCGCAGCCGGCGCTGCCGGCTGGCGGCGAAGAACCGCGCGCCGAGGAAAGTCTGAGCGCAGCCGTCGAACGCCATCTCACGACTTATTTCGCCAGCTTTGATGACGGCGTTCCGCCCGCCGGCCTCTACCACCGTGTATTGCGGGAAATCGAATACCCGCTGCTGTCGGCCGCGCTCGCAGCCACCCGCGGCAACCAGATCCGCGCCGCGGACCTGCTGGGCGTCAACCGCAACACCTTGCGCAAGAAAATCCGCGACCTCGACATTCAGGTCTTCCGCGGCGGCAATTGACGCCCGGTCCATCGACCAGGCGCGATTTGCGCCGCGGATTTGTCGCATTTTCGCAACATTGTTGTATAAAGGCATCACTGTTGGGGTGGTGCTGAGCGCCGATCCCGACATCGTGCATCGGGGCGGACACACCCCATCCGCCGGACAGAGGCTTGATGAGCGTCGAACAGGCTGCCACCGCCGAGGCTTCGCTTACCGCCCCGCCTGCCAAACGGCGTGAGATCCGGGTGCTGGGTCCGATCGCGGTCGGGCTTGCCCTCCTGTCGGCCTTCGTCACCTTTGTCGTTCTTGCCAACCTGACGCCGATTCCGCCCACCCACAATGTGGTGGTCACGCTGCTGCTCGCGAATGCGGTGACCGTGTTGCTGCTGATCGGCATCATCACCCGCGAGGTATGGCAGGTCGTGCAGGCCCGCCGGACCGGGCGGGCGGCGGCGCGACTGCATGTTCGCATCGTCGGATTGTTTGCGATCATCGCGGCGTTGCCGGCGGTCCTGGTCGCGGTGGTGGCGAGCGTCACGCTCGATCGCGGCCTCGACCAGTTGTTTTCCACCCGCATGCGGGGCGCGATCGAAAACTCGCTGATCGTCGGCGAGGCCTATCTGCGCGATCACGCGCAGATGGTTCGGTCCGACATCCTGACCATGGCCTACGAGATTGCCCGCAGCAAACCGACATTCGACGAAGACCCGACAAAGCTGCAGCAATACCTGACGTTTCAAGCGTCCGCGCGTGGGCTGGCCTCGACAATCATCCTCGACAAGAGCCTCAAGGTCGTTGCGCGCGCCAATCTCGGCATCAGCCAAGTCTTTGCAATACCGCCGCGTGAAGCATTGGCGCAGGTCAGCGATAAGGCGCCGCAGATCGTGCTGCTGCCCGACACCAATTATGTGGCGGCGATCATCAAGCTGCAGAAGTACAGCGACAACTATCTCTATGTCGCGCAATTGCTCGACGCGCGCGTCGTGCCGCAGTTGCAGGCCATGCGCGCCGGCGTGAATGAATATGCCGCGCTCGAAGCGCGCCGCCTCGGCGTGCAGGTCGCCTTCGGGTTGATGTACACCGTCATCACGCTCATCGTGCTGTTGTCGGCGGCATGGATCGGGCTGAATTTTGCCAACAAGCTGGTCGCGCCGATCCGTCGCCTGATCGGCGCCGCCAATCTGGTTTCCACCGGCAATCTCTATGTGCGTGTGCCGGTGCACCGATCGGAAGGCGATCTCGGCCATCTTGGCGAAACCTTCAACCGCATGACGCAGGAATTGCGCACGCAGCGCGACGACATCGTGCGCGCCCGCGACGTCATCGACAGCCGCCGCCGGTTTACCGAGGCGGTGCTGGCGGGCGCGAGCGCCGGCGTCATCGGCGTGGACGGCCATGGCTGCGTGAGCATCCTCAACCGCTCGGCCGAAAGGCTCATCGAACGCAGCGAGGCCGAAGCGCTCGGCAAGCCGCTGGTGGACGTCCTGCCGGAGCTCGCCGGCATCATGGCCGCCGCCCAGTCGGGCGCCCAGCGGCTGACCCAGGACCAGGTCACCATCAGCCGCAAAGGCCGCGAACGCAATCTTTCCGTTCGGGTCACCAGCGAACAATCGGCTGAATCCGATCATGGCTACGTGGTCACGCTCGACGACATCACCGATCTGGTGACCGCGCAGCGAACCTCGGCCTGGGCCGACGTCGCCCGCCGCATCGCGCACGAGATCAAGAACCCGCTCACGCCCATCCAACTGTCGGCGGAGCGGCTTCGCCGCAAATACGGCAAGGTGATCGGCGACGACCGCGCGGTGTTCGAGCAATGCACCGACACCATTGTTCGCCAGGTCGACGACATCAAGCGCATGGTGGACGAGTTCTCGCGTTTCGCGCGCATGCCGAAGCCGGTGATTGCCGCCGAGGACGTGGCGGATACCGTGCGGCAGGCGGTGTTTTTGATGCGCGTCAGTCTCGCCGATATCGATCTCGAGGCGGAGATCGCCGAGGATCCGATGCCTGCCAAGTTCGATCGGCGTCTGATCTCGCAAGCGCTGACCAACATCATCAAGAACGCCAGCGAGGCCGTCGCGGCGGTGCCGCCGGCCGAACTTGGCAAGGGATCGATCCGCGTGTTCGCGGGCCGCGACGGCGGCGACATCGTGATCGACGTGGTCGACAACGGGATTGGCCTGCCGACGGAGAACCGCAACCGCCTGCTGGAGCCTTACGTTACCACGCGCGAGAAGGGCACCGGTCTCGGACTGGCGATTGTCGGACGCATCGTGGAGGAACACGGCGGCAGCATCGAGCTACGGGACGCCGCCGACAAGATCGCGGGCCAGCGCGGCGCCTGGGTCCGCGTGCGCTTTGCCGCCGAAGGCCAAGACGAGGCCGCCCCCAACGACAAACAGAAAATCGTGAACGAGTAAGCTGATGGCCGCTGACATTCTGATCGTTGACGATGAAGCCGATATCCGCGATCTGGTCGCCGGCATATTGCAGGACGAGGGCTACAGCGCGCGCACCGCGCGCAACAGCGACGACGCGCTGGCGGCGATCGTGTCGCGGCGGCCGAACCTGGTATTCCTCGATATCTGGCTGCAGGGCAGCCGGCTCGACGGCCTGCAATTGCTCGATGCCATCAAGCAGGAACATCCCGAACTGCCGGTGGTGATGATTTCCGGCCACGGCAATATCGAAACCGCGGTCGCCGCCATCAAGCACGGCGCCTATGATTTCATCGAAAAGCCGTTCAAGGCCGACCGCCTGGTGCTGGTGGCCGACCGGGCGCTGGAAACCTCGCGGCTCAAGCGCGAGGTCCGCCAGCTCAAACAACTGGCGCCGTCGCCGGCGACGCTGATCGGGCGGTCGGCGATGATCGGGCAGTTGCGCCAGACCATCGAGAAGGTGGCGCCGACCAACAGCCGTATCCTCATCGTGGGTCCGTCCGGTGCCGGCAAGGAACTGGCTGCCCGCACGGTGCACCAGATGTCGAGCCGCGCCAGCGGGCCGTTCATCGTCATCAACGCCGCCGCCATCACCCCGGAGCGCATGGAAGTCGAATTATTCGGCGTCGATCAAACCAACGGTGCCGAGGGGCGCAAAACCGGGGCGCTCGAAGAAGCGCATGGCGGCACGTTGTTCATCGACGACGTCGCCGACTTGCCGCGCGAGACGCAGAACAAAATCCTGCGCGTGCTGGTGGACCAGACATTTCAACGCGTCGGCGGCAGCACCAAAATAGCGGTCGACGTGCGTGTCGTCTCATCCACCGCGCACAACCTCGAGGCGGCGATCACGGAGGGACGCTTCCGCGAAGACCTCTATCACCGCCTGTCGGTGGTGCCGGTCCGTGTGCCGCCGCTCGCGGAACGGCGCGAGGACATTCCCGATCTGGTCGAGTATTTCATGGATCAGATCTCGCAGGCCACCGGCCTGCCGAAGCGGCGCATCGGCGACGACGCCATGGCGGTGCTGCAATCGCACGATTGGCCCGGCAATGTCCGCCAACTCCGTAACAATATCGAGCGCTTGATGATATTGGCCGACGGCGATCCCAACGCGGTGCTCGATGCCAGCATGTTGCCGCCTGATGTCGGCTCCATGGTGCCGAACATGCCGAACGGCGACGGTGGCGAGCATCTGATGGGGCTGCCGCTGCGCGACGCGCGTGAAGTGTTCGAGCGCGAATATCTGGTCGCGCAGATCAGCCGTTTCGGCGGCAATATTTCGCGCACCGCCGAATTCGTCGGCATGGAGCGCTCGGCGCTGCATCGCAAGCTCAAGGCGCTCGGGATCGGCTAGCGCATGATCCCGAAAAGTGGGAACCGATTTTCGGACAAGATCATGCGCCACGAAATAGGTCTTTTATGTCGCGCATCGCTTATGTGAACGGCCGTTATCTGCCGCGCGCCGAGGCCATGGTTTCGGTGGAAGATCGCGGATTCCAATTCGCCGACGGCGTCTATGAGGTATGCGAGGTGCGGGGAGGGCGCCTGGTCGATGAACGACGCCATGTGGCCCGGCTCAAACGCTCCCTCAACGAACTTCGCATGGCGCAGCCGATGGCGCCGGCGGCGCTTGCCGTGGTGATGCGCGAGACCATTCGCCGCAACCGCGTACAAGACGGAATTGTTTACGTGCAGATCACGCGCGGAGCCGCGCGGCGTGATTTTCCGTTTCCCGCGGCCGGCACGCGCCCGTCTTTGGTCGTGATGGCGCGCAGCAACGATCTTGCCAAGCTCGAGCAGATCGCAGGCGAGGGCATTGCCGTCGTCACGGTGCCGGATATCCGCTGGCAGCGCGTCGACATCAAATCGGTGGCGCTGTTGCCCAATGTGCTGGCCAAGCAAGCCGCGCGCGATGCCGGCGCGCGCGAGGCCTGGCTGGTGGACGGGGAGGGCCGCGTCACCGAAGGCGCCTCGTCCAATGCCTGGATTGTCGATCGCGACGGCAAGCTCATTACCCATCCGCTCGGCCGCGACATCCTGCCCGGCATCACCCGCTCGGTCGTAATCGATGCGATCAAGGCGCAGGGGCTCGCTTTCGAAGAGCGCGCCTTCACGGTCGAGGAAGCCTATGCGGCGCGCGAGGCCTTCGTCACCTCCGCCAGCCAGATCGTGCTGCCGGTCACCTCCATCGACGGCCGGCCGGTTGGCAATGGCGCGCCGGGCCTCGTCGCCACGGGCCTGCGCCGCGATTATCACCGCCATGCCGAAGTCAGCTAAAAGCCAACGATCTCAATACATTAGATCGGCCCACGACTTGCATGCTTGCACGGCGATACATGGTCCTTTCTAATGGTGTCCCCGGCGGCCTTTTTCGCTTCACCCAGGGGAGAGGCAGCACGCGTCGGCGACACGCGGCTGAAAGGCACCGGCAACGAAAGTCTCGTGCGAAGACACGAGCAAAAAAGGAGCCGCCGACATGGCAGCCGAGCGTGCGCAAAATCTACAAGACACTTTTCTCAATCACGTCCGTAAAAGCAAAATCCCGCTCACCATCTTCCTGGTCAATGGGGTGAAATTGCAGGGCGTGGTGACTTGGTTCGATAATTTCTGCGTGTTGTTGCGGCGGGACGGACATTCTCAGCTGGTCTACAAGCACGCGATCTCGACCATCATGCCGGGTCACCCGATCCAGCTGTTCGAAGGCGGCGATGAGCCGCCGGCTGGGGACAAAACCTGATTGGAACCACGCCGGCGTCATGAAGGCGCGGACCGGCTGAGCGCGACGCGCTCGGAAACCGGACGCGCGCTCGTCATTGAGCCGTGGCTGAAGCAGACCGGCGCGCGGGCAGGGGCGCGCGTTGCCTCGCAGACGCGAACGCCGGAGGCGCGGCTTGAGGAAGCCGTCGGCCTCGCGCGGGCGATCGACCTCAACGTCGTTCAGTCTGGGCTGGTCACGCTCAACAATATTCGCCCGGCGACCTATATCGGCAAAGGTAAGGTCGATGAAATCGCCGGCCTCACCAAGACCCTGGACGCATCGGTCGTGGTGATGGACTGCCCCGTCTCGCCGGTGCAGCAGCGCAATCTGGAGAAGGCCTGGAATGCTAAGGTCATCGATCGCACCGGATTGATCCTGGAAATCTTCGGCCGGCGCGCCCGCACCCGCGAGGGTGCGCTGCAAGTCGAACACGCGCATCTCACGTATCAAAAAAGCCGGCTGGTCCGCTCCTGGACGCACCTGGAGCGTCAGCGGGGCGGTTTCGGATTTCTCGGCGGGCCGGGCGAGACGCAGATCGAGGCCGACCGCCGCAGTGATCGAGGAGCGCATCGCGCGTATCGAAGACGAACTCGATAAGGTCAAGCGCACCCGCAAGCTGCACCGCGACAGCCGCAAGCGCGTGCCTTATCCGATCGTGGCACTGGTCGGTTATACCAATGCCGGCAAGTCGACGCTGTTCAACCGTATGACCGCGGCGACCGTTCTGTCCGCCGACATGCTGTTCGCAACCCTCGACCCGACGCTGCGCGCGGTCGATCTGCCGCACGGCAACCGCATCATTCTATCGGACACCGTCGGATTCATTTCCGATCTGCCGACCATGCTGGTGGCGGCGTTTCGCGCCACGTTGGAGGAGGTGATCGAGGCCGACGTCATCTTGCATGTGCGCGACATGGCGCATGAGGACGCGGCCGCGCAGTCGCGCGACGTCGAAAAGGTGCTGGGTGAGCTCGGCATCGAAGCGACCGACAAGCGGCTGATCGAGGTCTGGAACAAGATCGACCGTCTGGATGCCAACGCCCGCGAGCGGCTGGCCAATCTGGTCGAGCGGCAGCCGATCGAACGTCGCCCGGTGTTGGCGTCAGCTTTAAGCGGCGAGGGGCTCGATCGCCTGATTGCGGCGATCGAGGCGCGCTTGGGCGAAAGCCGGCAGACGCTCCAAGTCTCGATCGACCCGGCCGACGGCGCCGGCTTGAGCTGGCTCTATCGACATTCCGAGGTGCTCTCCAAGGACATGCGCGACGACGGACGTCTCGCCGTCATTGTGCGCGCCGACGCCGACAAGGCGGCGCAGGTGCGGGCGAAGTTCGGGGCGTGATATCGGCCGCTCGTCCCCGCGGAAGCGGGGACCCAGCACGTTGGCGCCAAAGCGCTGGATGCCCGCTTTCGCGGGCATGAGCGGAAAGTGGATCAGCGCCCGGAAATTTTGCCCTTCTTCTCCGCTGCCTTCGCCGCGTCCCAAAGCGCGTCCATCTCCGCCAGGGTCGCATCTTTCGGCGTCTTGCCGTGCGCGGCCAAAGCCCGCTCGATCGACGCGAAGCGGCGCTCGAATTTCAGGTTGGTGGCGCGCAGGATGCCTTCCGGGTCGGCCTTGAGATGGCGGGCAAGGTTGACCACCGCGAACAGCAGATCGCCGACTTCGGCGGCGGCATCTTCGCGCTCCGCACCATTGAGGGCAGCTTCGATCTCGTCGGCCTCCTCGCGGATCTTGGCGAGCACCGCGCGCGCATCGTTCCAGTCGAAGCCGACCCGGCCGGCCTTGTCCTGCAGCTTCAACGCGCGGGTTAACGCGGGCAGGGTCACGGGCACGCCGGCAAGCGCACCCGCAGCGGGCGCTTCGCCGCGCTCGGCTTTTTCCTCGGACTTGATGCGCTCCCACAGGCCGGCCACCGCCTCGACGGTGCGGCCGTCGGCATCGGCAAACACGTGCGGGTGCCGCCGCACCATCTTGGCGGTGATGTCCTGCACCACATCGCCGAAATCGAAACGGCTTTGCTCCTCGGCCATGCGGGCGTGGTAGACGACCTGCAGCAACAGGTCGCCGAGTTCGCTGCGCAAGTCTGCGAAGTCGCCGCGCGCAATGGCGTCCGCCACCTCGTAGGCTTCCTCCAACGTATAGGGCGCGATGGTCTCGAAATTCTGCTCGAGGTCCCACGGGCAGCCGCTGCCGGGCGTGCGCAAGGCCGCCATGATCTCGATCAGCCGGGCGATGTCGCGGGAAGGGTTCACGGGAGGGAGTTTGCCGGCGTGAGGATCAGCGGCGAGCGCAGCAAGGCCACGGCGCATGCCCGAACGGCAATGGCGGATTCGCATAAGACATATTATGGAACATTTCTATTGAGGCCTTTAAAGATGGGATTTTCATCTGCCTGCCGGATGCGGTGGCGCGCTTTAGAACCCCTAGATTGTCCGCTGGTTCGCCATCGCGCCGACAACCCGGTGGATATGCCCGACGCTACTCGAGATGGTCGCGATCTGTTGTTCAAGGTGCTTGATCCGAGCCTCCTGCTCCTGAAGCAGCGTGAAGGCGTAGGTGTCAAATGCGGCAACGGGTGCGCCACAGCCGGTGCATTGGACGAGGAAAAGCTTATGCCCAACGCCGCCGACATTTCCCTCGCCGAGTTCAAATGAATCGTTGTGGCAATGCGGACAGGTTGATGTCGCCATGATGTCCTCCTGATTCCCGTTCCGAGAATAGCGCGGGATTCGGCGGAATGTCGGGGCTCAAATTAACGATTTCCGCGTCGGCGAGGCGGGCATTAAGAATTCAGCCAAAGCCTCTCATTTCGCAGACGGATTTATTCGATCGGAGGCGCTTTAGCCAGCGGCGATCTCAAGCTGCATGCCGTCGAAGGCCGGCTCGACATTGGCCGGTATGCGCGCCCGCAGCGCCTCGTAGTCGAGGTCGGAATGCAGGTTGGTCAGGATCGCCCGCTTCGGCTTGACCCGCTCGATCCAGGCCAGCGCCTCGTCGAGATTGAGGTGGCTCGGGTGCGGCGTGATGCGCAGCGCGTCGACGATCCAGAGGTCGAAGCCCGGTCATGAACGGCAGGCTTTCCGCCGGCAGGCTCTTGATGTCGGCCGAGTAGGCGACGTCGCCGAAGCGGAAGCCGAGCGAGGGGATGTCGCCATGGTCCTGCAAGACCGGCACGGCTTCGATTGAGCCGCCCTGCCCCTCGATGGTCACGCGATGGCCGGGCGTGAGCCGATGCTCGGTCAGGATCGGCGGATATTCGCTGCCGGGCGGCTTCATGAAGCAATAGCCGAAGCGGGCATGCATCGCGCGCGAGGTCGCCTCGTCGACATAGACGTCGACGCGGCGGCGCTTGTGCAGGAACAGCGGGCGCAGATCGTCGATGCCGTGGGTGTGGTCGGCGTGCTCATGGGTGATCAGGACCCCATCGAGCCAGTCGACCTCGGCTTCGAGCAATTGCATGCGCAGGTCCGGCGTGCAGTCGACCAAAACGCGGGTGTGCAGCCCCTGCGCGTTGGTACGCTCGACCAGCAAGCTGCAGCGCCGCCGGCGGTTTTTCGGGTTGTTCGGATCGCACGAGCCCCAGCCCAGCGCCACGCGCGGCACGCCCATGGAGGAGCCGCAGCCGAGAATGGTGAGCCGCAAACTCATGCGCGTCCGCTAAAGTTTTAGATTTGCGCATGATCTTGTCCGGAAACCGGTGCCCGCTTTTCGGGATCATGCGCCGCGCGCGGCACTTTGTTGAACAGCCGGAAGAAAGTCTCGGTGGTCTGGCGCGCGATCTCGTCAACGGAAACGCCGCGGGTCTCGGCCAGCACCTTGGCCGTTTCAACCACATAGGCCGGTTCGTTGCGTTTGCCGCGATACGGCAAGGGCGCCAGATACGGCGCGTCGGTTTCCACCATGATGCGGTCGGCCGGCAGTTCGGCGGCGATGGCGCGCAGCTCGTCGGAGCGCTTGAAGGTCAGGATGCCGGTGAACGAGATGTGCAGCCCCAGGTCGATGGCGCGCATCGCCAAGTCGCGGCCGCCGGTGAAGCAATGCAGCACGGCCGGGAAGGCGCCCTGCCCGGTTTCTTCCGCCAAAACCGTCGCCATGTCGGCGTCGCAGTCGCGCGAATGAATGACCAGCGGCAGGCCGGTTTCGCGCGCTGCGGCAATGTGTTGGCGGAAGCTCTTCATCTGCTGATCGCGCGGCGAGTTGTCGTAGTGATAATCGAGGCCGGCCTCGCCGATCGCCACGATTTTCGGATGTTTCGCCATGGCCGATCAGCGTCTTGGCGTCGACCTCCAACTCCTCCTGGGCATGGTGCGGATGGGTGCCGACCGAGCAGAAAACGTCCGGGAATTTCTCCGCAATCGCAAGCACCTGGGCATGCTTCTTCACCCGCGTTGAGATGGTGAGCATGCGGCCGATGCCGGCGGCGCGGGCGCGCGCCACCACGGCGTCCAGTTCGGCCGCAAAGTCGGGGAAATCCAGATGGCAATGGCTGTCGATGAGCATCAATGGTCTCGTTGCAGTCCGATCGCCTCATTCCCGCGCGAGCGGGAGGTCGATTGCGCGATCGCGCAATCGGGGTGGGGTTGCCCTCAGTACCACGCAAGGTGCCCCCACCCGCTCGCACCGCTCGGGGACGAGCGGAAGTCGTAAACGAGGGATAATACATCACGTTGTTGCCTCAGGCTCGACATAGCGCGGGAAGACCGGCGCCGGCGGCGGCAGCGTGCGGCCGGCGGCGATGCGCTTACCGGGCGCGAGCGCGGCGAAGTCTGCGTTCTTCCGCTTGTACGGCCAAGATCGCGAGCAGTTTTGCCGCCGATGCCGGCATGAACGGCTGGCAGAGGATTGTTACCCTGCGCAGAACTTCCGCGGTGACGTAGAGCACCGTGCCCTGCCGTTTCGGGTCGGTCTTGGCCAGCGCCCAGGGCGCCTCTCCGGCGAAATAGCGGTTGGCGTCGGCCACCACCGCCCAGATCGCGTTGAGCACCTGGTGCAGCTGCTGGGTCGCCATGGCCTCGCGCGCCTTGGCCGCAAGACCGTCGGCGGCGGCCAGCATGGTCTTGTCGTTATCGCTGAAGTCGCCCGGCTCCGGCAGCACGCCGCCGAAGGCTTTCGCCACCATGGTGAGCGAGCGCTGCGCCAGATTGCCGAGGTCGTTGGCGAGGTCGGCATTGATGCGGTTGACGATCGCCTCGTGGCTGTAATTGCCGTCCTGCCCGAACGGCACCTCGCGCAGCAGGAAATAGCGCAGCTGGTCGACGCCATAGGCGTCGCACAGCGCAAAGGGATCGACCACATTGCCGACCGACTTCGACATCTTCTCCCCGCGATTGAACAGGAAGCCGTGCGAGAAGATGTGCTGCGGCACCTCGATGCCGGCCGACATCAAAAAGGCCGGCCAATAGACCGCGTGGAAGCGCACGATGTCCTTGCCGATCACGTGCAGCGCGGCCGGCCAATAGCGCTTGAACATCGCGCTGTTGTCGTCGGGAAAGCCGACGCCGGTGATGTAATTGGTCAGCGCATCGACCCACACATACATGATGTGCTTGTCGTTGCCGGGCACGCGGATGCCCCAGTCGAAGGTGGTGCGCGAGATCGACAGGTCCTGCAGGCCGCCGCGCACGAAGCTCGCGACTTCGTTGAGCCGCTCCTTCGGCAGCACGTAATTCGGCCGCTCGTAGAGCTTGAGCAGCTTGTCCTGATAGGCCGAGAGCTTGAAGAAATAGCTCTCCTCCTCCACCCATTCGACCGGCGTGCCGGTCTTGGATGAAACGCGCACCTTCTGCTCGTTGAGATGCGTCTCGCTCTCGGCGTAATAGGCCTCGTCGCGCACCGAATACCAGCCGGCGTATTTGTCGAGATAGATGTCGCCGTTCGCCTCCATCCGACGCCAGATCTCCTCCGACGAGCGGTGATGGCGCTCCTCGGTGGTGTGGATGAAGTCGTCGTTCGAGCACTCGAGCCGCTCGACCATCTTCTCGAACAGCGGCACGTTGCGGTCGCGCAGCGCCCGCGCGGTCAGCCCCTCGCGCGCCGCGGTCTGCTGCATCTTCATGCCGTGCTCGTCGGTGCCGGTGAGGAAATAGACGTCCTCGCCGTCGAGCCGATGAAAGCGCGCGATGGCGTCGGTGGCGATCGCCTCATAGGCGTGGCCGATATGCGGCGGGCCGTTCGGATAGGAGATCGCGGTGGTGATGTAGAAGGGCTGTTTATCGGGCATTTGAGGCTTTATTCAAATACATGGATGGCCGGGAATGGCCCGGCCATGAGGAGTCAGCGTCTAGGTATCAATCGCGGGCGGCCGCGGCAAGCAACCCTTACCATTCGGAGTAGGTGTAGATTCCAGACCCAGCGGGCTTTTGTCTTCGTAGCATTTTCTGCTGGCAGAGTTTCTGAAGCGGCCCGCTTAGCGACGTGACTGGTATATGATGGCCTGGATTTTCGAGTGCCGTCTTAATTTCTGAAATGGGCTTTGGCTTTTTGAAAAAGCCATCTTGGATAAGTTCTTCAATGTAGGCACCACCCTCCCCGCAGGCGGGGGAGAGATAAGAACGCCCGTAGCCCCATTTAGCGCGTATACTCCCGTGAGCCGTTCGGGGCGAATGCGACCAGCCGGCAACTCGCTCATTTGCAAACCAGTCAATTCCGAAAGGAAACCGCATGGCTTTCAAGCCGAATTACCGAATGCAGCGCAATGACCGCAACCGCGCAGCGCAGGCACGCAAAGAGGAGAAAATCCGAAAGCGAGAGGAAAAATCCGCGCAACGCAAAGCCGCGCGCTTAGGTGAGACTGAGAGCTCAACCGACGATGCGAAGGCAGAATAAGGAAAGATCGATGACCAACGCCGAATCCAAGGCCCTGAAGAATGGAAACCGGGTTTATTGGCGAGGCGATGCCGCCGACCGCGGCACTATCACCGAAACGAGTTGGGATGCCGTCACCATCGCTTGGGACAATGGGAAGGTCGCCAGAGTGTACCATGGCGATATGCGCGAAATCCGGCAAACGCCGATAAAGCCGATTACTGTGTAGATACGGCGTCCACCCAGTCGCCCAACCCTCCCCCGCAAGCGCGAAGAGGGGGAAGAAGGCGATCACGCCGCCGCGTCCGCGCGCGTCGGGCGGATCGGTTTTAAATCAATCGCCATATTGCGCCCGTGCCAGCCGAGCTAATCCGCCCTACCGCCTTTGAGCGCGGTGCCGAACACACGATCCCAGATGCCGGTCGTCACGCCGAAGTTGCCGCTATGGGACACGTGATGGTGGCGCGCATGGCGCATGCGCGCCCGGTAAAGATAAGAGCCGCGGCGCGGCTGCCAGTGATGCGTCGCATAGTGCACGAAGACGTACCACAGATAGCCGGTGACGAGACCCGCGGTCGCCGCGGTTGCCAGGTCAAATCCGAGCGCCTCCCAGGACGGGCTGGCGAACGCGACCAATCCGACCAACAGGCTTGCCCAGGCGGGCGTCCCAATCAGGTCTTGCGGTGAATTGTGGTGGCGTTCGTGGATGCGCGACAGGATGGGCGCGTGGTGAAAGAGCACACGGTGCAGCACATATTCGATCAACGTCCAGCCCACCAGGCCGGCGCCGTAGACAAGCGCCCAGATTACCGGCTGCGGTGGAATTGCGGCGCGAAACGCAAACAGCGTGGCGACGAGAACCAGCGGCGGAAACAGCAGGAACTCGGAAAAATAGCCGAGCTTGCTCATCTTCATGACGATGCTCCGAAGGACGTCATCCGGCGACCGAAAGCCGTGGTCCAGCGCCCCCGAGATTTAAACCATATTCTTCCCCGCAAACTGAGGCAGAAAGGTGAGCGCGCCGCCGAAAGGCGAGAATCCGGCTTGTGCGACATTGCTTATGCCGTCATAGAGCGCCATATACCCACCGACCCGATTCCCCTCCCAGGAGCATGAATGAGCAGCTTTCGAAGCCCCGACGTATTGGAACGTCGCAATAATGCCGAAACCGTCAAAAAGGCGATGCTGGCAAAGTTTCGTGCGGTAACGCAGGACCCGATCCTCGCCGAACAACGGGGCGCCGAGCGCCTGGCAATCGCCGAAGCGCGCGCGGCCCGTGCGGCGGCGCGCGAAGCCGCCAAGAAGCTGCGCGAGGCGGAACGCGCTGCGGAAGCCGCGCGCGCCGCCGAGCTTGCCGCGCAGGCGCAACGCGAGGCCGAAGAACTTGAGGCGCTGATCGCGGCGGAAAAAACCGAGCAAGCGGCGAAGCTGGCGGCCGAGCAAAAAGCCGAGCGGGACGCGCGCTACGCGGCCCGCAAAGCGGCGAAAAAGGAGCGGCGGCGCGGGTACTAAGCCGCCGTCACCGCCAAAAGACCGAACGCCGCGCGGGGCGTGCCGTCGTACCGCCTATGACGCAGATGACCGCTTGAGGTGGGTCAACGCCTGTTGCCTTAAAGCGTGGCCTCTGGTCGCTGCATTCGCAGGGAGACGCCGCATGGCCACAGCCAACCCAAACGACCACGGCATCGACGCGCTGCTGCCGGCGGAAATCGCCGAAAAAGCCGAAGGCGTCGGCGTCGCCAAGGCGCGGCTGGATGTCGTCAGCTTGATCGCGCTGGCGGTGCTGGCCGGCGCCTTCATTGCGCTCGGCGCCATGTTCGCCACCACCGTGCTGGCGGGCGCCGACGGCACCATTCCGTTCGGCGTCAGCCGCCTGCTCGCCGGTATCGTGTTCGGGCTCGGGCTGATCCTGGTGGTGCTCGGCGGCGCCGAGCTGTTCACCGGCAACAACCTGATGGTGATGGCCTGGGCCGCCGGCAAGCTGCCGCTCACCACCATGCTGCGGGCCTGGGCGATCGTCTATGTCGGCAATTTCATCGGCGCGGTCGGCACCGCGCTGCTTGGTGTTCCTGTCCGGCCAATATCTCGCTGGCCGCGGGGCGGTCGCCTCGGTGGTGCTCAAGATCGCCGCCGACAAGACCGCCCTCTCCTTCAGCCATGCGCTGTTCCTCGGCGTCTTGTGCAATGTGCTGGTGTGTCTGGCGGTGTGGCTGTCGTTCGGCGCGCGCACCACCAGCGACAAGCTGCTCGCCGTGTTGTTTCCGGTGTCCGCATTCGTTGCCGCCGGCTTCGAGCACTCGGTCGCCAACATGTATTTCATCCCGCTCGGCCTGTTCGTGAAGGCCTGGGGCCCGGCCGACATGTGGTCGCAGCTTGCAAGCTCGGCGGCGGCTTTCGGCGGGCTGACCTGGCCGGCGTTCTTCCTAAGCCTCATCCCGGTCACCATCGGCAACATCATCGGCGGCGGCGCGCTGGTCGGCGGCGTTTATTGGTTCATTTACTTGCGTAAACGCTGACGCGCGCGCCGGCGCAACGCCCCGGCGGGGGCAGCGCAATAAAATTTAGAAATCCGTCATGCGAATCGCTTAGCCTCTCTTGGCATGGCGGTTCGTCGGTTACGGATCGATAGTCGGCAAGCGGGAACGCAGCGTCCCCGGACGCCCGCCGCGCCGCCGCCAAACCTCGCAACATCGTACGCTTTGTCCCCGCGCCCCGGCGCGGGCCGTTGGCGTCTGCCCTTATCCCTAAGTCCACCAAAAGGAGTTGGCCCTTGGGTAAGAATCTCAAGAAGAAGCGCCGTCACGAGCGGCACTTTGGATCCGCCGAGATCATAGAGTTCCAGAATTCGAAATTCGAAACCGAGCGCATTCTTCCTCCGATCAAGGCCCTCAACCCGACCCAGGCCGACTATCTTACCGCCCTTCGCAAATCTCCCCAGGTGATCGTTCTCGGGCCCGCGGGCACCGGCAAGACCTGGATCGCGGCCACCCACGCCGCCGACCTCTACCGCAACCGATCAATCGACAAGATCATCCTCACGCGGCCGAACGTGCCGTGCGGGCGCTCGCTCGGCTTTTTCCCCGGCTCGCTGGAGGACAAGTTCGCGCCCTGGGCGCAGCCGGTCGCCGAAGCGATCAAGGAGCGCATCGGCAAGGCGGCCTACGACATTGCGTTGAAGAACGGCGGCATCGAGCTGGTGCCGTTCGAGGTCATGCGCGGGCGCTCCTGGAAGAACGCCTTCGTGCTGCTCGACGAGGCGCAGAACTGCACGGCGGCGGAGATCAAAACCTTCCTCACCCGCATCGGCGACGACTGTACGGTGGTCGTCAACGGCGACGTCAGCCAATGCGACCTCGCGCTCGACAGCGGCTTGCGCGTCCTCATCGGCATGATCGCCGCGCAGAGCCTGCCGGTGCCGGTGATCGAATTCACGCGCGCCGACATCGTGCGCTCGGGGCTTTGCGCCATGTGGGTGAATGCCTTCGCGGAGGCGAAGCTCTAGGCGCCGTTTACAAAGCGGTGGACGCGTGACTTGAGGCTTTGATACCTGAACGCCGTCAAGATCACACGGAATGTTTGATTCCGTGGACTAGCTTTTAGTTTTGGACTTGTTCAGCGCGACGGCGGCGCGAATGAGCGTCTTCAACGCTTTTTCATTAATCTTGTCGCCCGCGTGGAAATCGACGGCGCGCCGCACGTTGCCTTCGAGGCTCGCGTTGAACAGGCCCGAAGAGTCCTTGAGCGCGGCGCCCTTGGCGAAGGTCAGCTTCACCTTGTCCTTGTAGGTCTCACCGGTGCAGACGATGCCGGCGTGCTCCCACACCGGAACGCCGAGCGGGTTCGACGGCTTTCGCCATTTCACTTCCTCGACTACGTCGGGGTCGGCTTCCTTGATGAGTATTCGGACCCGCGCGAGCGTCTCGCCCCGCCAATCGCTCAGCGCCGCGATGCGCGCGTCGATCAGCTGAGAAGGGGAATCTTCGCCTTTTGCTTCCTTCGCGCCGCTCTTGCTCTTCTTCATGGCTGTTGTGGCTTTCGTCATGGTTCTCGTCGCTCTCCCGTCACTTGAGTGTGTAGCCCGGGGGCTCCACCCGGGCTGCTTGCTTGCGGGCGCCGGCCGCCGACGGCGGTGCACTTGCCCTCTCACCGCACAGCGTAGGATGATCGATCCGGTCACCGGAGGACGACCGATGAAAGCCATCGCCGAAGCCTTGTCGGACCCGGCAACGCGCCAAGCCTATATGATATTCTGCTTCGCGCTGATGGTGCTGCCGATGATTGCCTTGGCGGTGTGGTATCACACGCGCATCAATCGCACCGCCGGCGGGCGCGCGCTGATGGAGCGCCAGAACAAATCCGACGTCACGCCGCTGCCTTACCGCGCCGGCCGGGCCGCCGGCCTGTTTCAGGAAGCCGGCAGCATGGCAAGCGGCATCGCGGCCGGCAAATACGGCGCCAATGCCAAGTCGATGCAGACGATCGTCTATTGGGTTTGCGGGCTGTGGGTTATCGCCAACGCGGTCGCGTTCGGCATTCTGTTGTGGGCCGATGAAATCAATCGCGCTGCGGGTTGATCATCACGCGCCGCGACCGATTAATCGGCAAGGTGCCCGGATGGAGCGAAGCGTAATCCGGGCTACAAGGTGACCGCTCACATGCCGGGCAGCCGGCTGGCTTGCTTCCCCCAAGCCGCGAGTTCCCCTAACCGCCTTGCTTTGAACCTTTTCCCGCCAATCCCCACCAAGGGGTACTCCGCCTCATCAGCCGATGGGCGGAGCGCAATGATTTGTCGGCGCATCGGCCCCTTTGGCGGTCCCGCGCAGGGCAACGGCAAGGGAGAGCGGCCATGAGCGGCGTTATGCGGCGGTCTTTATCGATCCTGGCGTTGATTTGCTTCGCCACATTGACCGGCGCCTGCAGCCGCTCGGAAGCAACCGGCACAGCCGCCGAAATCACCCATGGCATCGATGTCAGCCGCCTGCCGCGCGTCGACGGCGCCAAGCCGATTTTCGCCAGCCCCTACAGCACGATCTACACCGCGCCCGGCTCGGTCAAAGAGACCGCCGCGATGCTGCGCAAGACGCTGAGCGGTCTCGGCTGGAAGTCCTTTGTCAGCCCGGGCAGCGGGCATGTCGAGTTCGACAACGTCGCGATCATGAATTTCAAGAAGGGCCCGCAGGCACTGTCGGTGATGGTCAATCTGGCGCCGGCGCAGAACAACGCCACCGCCGTCAGTTATACCGCGGTCGCGCTGCCGATCGATCTGCCGTTCCCGAAGGACGCCTCGGCCATTGAATACGACTACGACAAGCCGCAGCTTATCTGCCTGACCGGCGAAGCGATCGAGCCGACGCTCGCCTATTACCGCAAGGAGCTCGGCGCGCTCGGCTGGTCGCTGTGGTCGGCCAAACTCGGCGACAAGGCGCCGGCCGGCGGCCGCGCCGGCGAGCTCACGCAGAATGGTGCCTATGCGTTCTATACCCAGACCGGCAAGAAGCCGCTGGCGCTGACGCTGCGCACGACGCCCGACAGCAAGCTCAAGGTCGAGATCAAATCCTATCCGATGGCCGTGCTGGAGGCCGAGCACCGCTCGGCGGTCTATGGCGAACAGCGCGCGAAAGGCATGCCGGCCGCGGCAGCCGAACCGCCGGCGGCCAAGCCGGCCCCTGCGCCAAATGCGAAGCCCGTGGCGGCGAAAGCCGCTGGTTCGGATATCGGCGACGAGATCAGGAGACTGGCGCTGAAGGCCGTGCACGACGCGATGGTCAATGCTCCTGTTAATGCCGGCAAGCCGTCGGTGAAACCGATTGCACGTCCGGCGCAAGCCGCGGTGGCGGCGCAGACACCCGCCGCCAAGCATCCGCCCATCCCAGTGATGGCCGACGCGCGCGAGGTCGATTACGACGGCGACAACGGCACGCTCGATTTCGTCAGCCCGGCCAGCGTCAAGGCGGTGGGCGATTTCTATCGCGCCGAAATGAAGCGCCTGGGCTGGCAGGAATCCTCGCCGGCCATGGTCCGCCCGAAATTCGTCATGCTCAATTACGCCAAGGCCGATGACGGCCTGCAGATCACCATCAACGCGTCCGGAACCGGCGATACCAATGTGAGCGCCAACGGCACGGCGCTGAAGTCCGTGGCCGCCAAGGCTGCGCCGCCCTCGCCCGAGGATCTCGAAGTGACCGAGACCGCCGGCCTGCCGGTGCCGAAGGCGCACGAGATGGCGATGGGCGAGCGCTCCGGCATGCGCGTTTCGGTCAAAGCCGAAGTGCGGCTGCCGCTCGCCACCACGCTCGACTTCTATCGCCGCGAGCTGGGCAAGCGGCACTGGCAGGAAATCACCGCCGGCGCCATGATTGCTTCCGATCATGCCGCGATCGCCTTCACCGCGCCGCAGGGCCCGGCCATGCTCAAGCTCGCGCGCAAAGGCGGCCGCACCATGGTCGACCTGTCGATGAAGGACACGGCGAAAGCCGCCAAGTCCGGCATCCTGCCCAAGCCCGGCCAGGCCAAGCTGTTGTTCGGCAACATGCTGAAGGCCGACGCCGCCATCACCATCAAGGGCAAGACCATCAAGATCAAGGCCGGTGCCGGCAGCAAAGGACCCGATGGCCCGACGCTCGATCTGCCGCCGGGCAAATACACCTTCACGGCGAAGATCCCCGGTGGCGGCAACAAGACCGACACCGTGCAACTTGCGGCGGGCGAAACCTGGGGTCTGCTGGTCGGCCCGGGCGGCGTGCTGCCGCTGCAGATGTACTAAACGAAATTGCGAGCGGGCCGTCGCGGCCCGTTCGCCTATTTCGCGCTCTCGAACGATCCCGGCTTCAAATCCTTGACGCGATAGCGTCCGCCGGGCACGATTTCGCCCAGCGCCTGCGCGGAGAAATCGACAAAGTACCAATCGTATTTGACGTTGTTGTCACCCGTGGTGGTGTCGTGTGGCTTGGCCTCCTGGCGCCCGAAGGCGCCGAGCCGGCGTGTCAGCTTGGGCGTCGAGGAATTAAAGAGCCGCCGTTCGGTCAATTGAAATGTGGTCGGGCTGAGCCACGCGATCTCGGTCACGCTCGTGCGCAAATCATAGTCGTCGGTTGACTCCGGCGCGGCTTTGGTCACGGCGCCGAACAGCGTCGGTCCATCCATCCGATGCGGCCGGCCGTCGCGGATTTCGTAGAGCAGCATCACCGCCACATGGCGCGCGGTGCGAAACATGATGGCGATATGGCCGGAGTCCGGCGACCAGCGCGCGTAGAAGGCGCTCGGGCCCGGAGTTGAGGATGACGCTTGAGTTGATCGAGGGAAGCGTCACGATCGGCGAATGTGCCGGCTCCGCGATCAGATAGAGATGAAAATTGTCGCTGCCGAACTGCCCTTCGCCGTGGGCGGCAATCGACAATTTACCGTTCGGCGCCCGGCCGTGATCGACGATGACGTATTCGTTGACCTTATAGTCGAAAACCGCGGTGGCGTGCGCCGGCGCGCTTGTGCCGAGCAGCGCCACGATCATCGTCAACAAAAGCCGGCGCATCATTCGCGTTACGCCGCCTTCTCGGCCACCACCACCAGGCCGATCAGCCGCCCATCCGCGCCTGAGCGTCGGGCGTTGGCGATCCGCGTGGACACGTCGGGCCCCATGACGGCGCCTGGGCCGATGTCGCCGGCAGGCCGGCCTTTGGCGTCGCCGGGCGTGCCGCCCTCGGTGCGGCTTTCGACTTTGCGGAAGCCGGCCTCGCGCAACATTTGCACGAATTCTTCGGGCGTGCCGAGGAAGCTGTAGGACGGTTCACTCGCCCAGGGCAGCGGATAATAGGGCTCGCCGTTTGGCCCGCGCGCGGCGTGGCTGACGGTGAAGCGGCCGCCCGGCTTGAGCACACGATAACATTCCGCAAACATACGCGGCTTGTCGGCGATGTTCATGGTGACGTTCTGGCTCCAGACCAGGTCGAAGCTCGCGTCGCCATAGGGCAGATCGGTGACGCTGCCCTCGCGCACGGTGATGGCCTCGCCGAGTCCGCACAGCTCATTGAGGCGCTTTGCCGCCGCGACGAAGTCCGGCGTCAGGTCGATGGCGTCGATCTTGCAGCCATAGGTGTAAGCGAGATAGCGGCTGGAGCCGCCAATGCCGCAACCGGCATCAAGCACACGCATGCCTTTGGCGACGCCTGCCCATTCCGCCTGCGCCTTGGTCGAATTGAGACCGCCGCCATGCAGCTGGTCGACCAGGTTGAACATGGCGACGGTTGGATGGGCGGTGTCGTGGCCGGCTTCGCCGAGCGCCCGCAGGATGCGGTCGACAAGGTCGGTGGAGCCGTAGTGGGAAACAACGGACGCTGTTGTATCGGTCATAAGTCAGCCAATGTGGACGGCCGCCCGCCGGCTGCTTTATCCGGAATAAGAAGCTCTGTATATCCCGCCTGCGCTTCCCGCCCACGACGCGATCCGAGGTCGATCATGAACGCCGCCGCCTGGCCCTCCCCCGCTATCGATCCCGAGCATGTGGTGGTGACGGAGCCCGTGCGCGGCTCGGCCTTTCCCGTGCATCTCATGTACGTCGAGATGGCCGACGGCGCCTACATCCCAATCGGGCTGCGCAAGCCCGAAGGGCCCGGGCCGTTTCCGCTGGTGTTGTGCGCCACCGGCAATGGCGGCGGCGGCATGGCGATGTTGCGCGAGCACACGCAGAACCGCAGCTGGACGCAGGAGCGGCTGATCGAAGCGGGCTACGCCATCGCCTGGATGCGTTACCGCGCCGAGGTCGACTATGCCTATGACCGGGTCGGCAAGTTGATCGAATCCGGCCGGCAGGGCCGCCAACTGTTCAACCGCGGCCCGCTCGAATATGACGACGCGATCGCGGCCGCCGACTACGCCAAGACGCTGCCGTTCATCGACGGCGCCCGGCTCGGCTATATCGGCGTCAGCCACGGCGGCGAGATGGCTTTCAAGATCGCCTCCGAATATCACGGCTTCCGCGCCATGGTGGCGAGCGAGCCGGCCTGCCACGAATTTCTGCGGCTGAAGCCCGACAACACCGCGCATGTCGATCCGAAGACCGGTCTCTTGAACGTCGAGAAGATGCTGATGCGCGAAGCGGAAAAAGTGCGCCCGCGCATCACCGAAGAGGTGGCGCGCGAACGCGTGCGCACCATTGCGACGCCGATCTTCGTGCAAGGGCGCGATGCCGACGAGTTGCAGGGCATCTTTCGCGTGAGCTACGACCTGCTGCACGAGGCCGGCAAAGACGCGATCTGGAAAAGCTACGACCACGCCCTGCACGGCTTCGTCTATCCGCTGCGCAACGCCGACGGCGCCTATGCGCCCGATGCCCTGCAGCGCCAGGCGGTCGCGGATGTGCTGGCTTTCTTCGATAAATATATGAAAGCTTGATCGGGCCGGGCGACTCGGATTTAGCGCCTGAGTGTCATACTTTGGCGCTACTGTAAGGCGCAGGCTTGGAACGTTGCCAAGCCTGAGCGGTTTAATCGTGAGGGTGGGCGCAAGCCTCCGCAAAGGATTCCGACATGCCAAAATCGCGTCTGCTCATCTTCGGCGTGGTTGCCGCCGCGCTCGCTGTTTTGCCGCTCGCGCCGGCCGGCGCCGCGCAACGCGGCCATCAGGGCGAGCTCACCGCCACCGACCTCTCGTTGTTCGGCAGCGTGGTTACGCTGGTGCAACGTGCTTATGTGCATCCGGTCGGTTCCGGCGAGCTGACCAAAGACGCGCTCAAGGGCATGCTCAACCGGCTCGACCCGCATTCCGACTATATGGACGAGCAGGAATATCAGGAAACGCGGGCCAACCTCGCCGGCAAGTTCGGCGGGCTCGGCATGCAGATCTCCTCGCTGAACGGCGTGCCCAAGGTGATCGCGCCGATCGACGGCACGCCCGCCGACAAGGCCGGCATGCAGCCGGGCGATCTGATCGTCGCCATCGACAGCGCGAGCACACGCGGCATGGGGCTCACCAAGGTCGTCCGCCTGTTGCGCGGCGATCCCGGCACCAAGGTCACCATCACAGTGGTGCGCGGGACCAAGGCGCCGTTCGACGTCACCATCACACGCAAGATCATCGAGGTCGCCAGCGTCAAATCCAAGCTCGAGCCGAACAAGATCGGCTATGTGCGCATCACCGAATTCGGCGACGACACGCCGGGTGATTTCAAGAAGGCCATCCGAAGCCTACAAAAGGAGTCCGGCGGGCTGAAAGGCCTGGTGCTGGATTTGCGCAACGACCCGGGCGGCTTGTTAAATTCCGCCATCGACATCGGCAGTGTTTTCCTCAACGGCGGGAAAGTGGTCAGCACCCACGGCCGCAATCCCGACGACAACCACGTCTACCGAGCGGCGAGCGGCGCGCTGTTGCCCAACTTGCCGGTCGTCGTGCTGATCAATGGCGCTTCGGCTTCGGCTTCCGAGATCGTTGCCGGCGCCTTGCAGGACCGGCATCGCGCCACCGTCATGGGGACGCAGAGCTTCGGCAAGGGCTCGGTGCAAACCATTATCGCGATCCAGGGCCACGGCGCGCTGCGGCTGACCACCGCGCTCTACTACACGCCGAGCGGACGCTCGATCCAGGGCCAGGGCATTACGCCCAACCTGGTCGTCGAGGTACCGAAGGACCAGCAGGTCGAAGGCGGACCGGTGCTGCACGAAGCCCAGTTGCAAGGCGCCTTCACCAACCCCGGACCGCTCGACGGCAAGGCCAAAAACAAGAAGGGTGCGCAGGCGAGCGCGAACAATGCCGAAACGCGCGTCAAGGAAGGCCGCGCATCCTATGCCTCGCCGATCAAGAACGATCTGATCGGCACCGACAAAGACGCCCAGCTCAGGGCCGCGCTGATCTATTTGGAGAAGAGTCCGGGCGTCATCACCGGTCAGGCGGAAAAACAGTAGCTCTCGATGCTCGCGCTCGGCCAAAACCGTCGGCGGTGCGCCGCTCCGGCGGCTAGGCCGCCTTGGCGAATTCCTCTTGCACCGACTTTTCGAATGCCAGCAGCTTTTGCACGCTAGGCCGCGTCTTCATGCGCTCGAAATGCGCCGCGCAATTCTTGAAGCCTGAGAGGTCGAGGCCGAAGATCAGACCGCGGCGGTAGCACCAGAAGAAATGCGCATCCGGCGCCGTGAAGTGGTCGAAGAAATATTCCCGCCCCGCCAGCATAGTGTCGGCGATCTGGTAGGTCTCGAACAGCATCTCGGTCGCCAGCCTGCGCACATCCGGCTCGGCGCCGGGCAAGCTGCACACGCGCGCCGGCGCATTGAGCCGCGACAGGAACGGGTGGATACCGGACGAGCACCACGATAGCAGCGAAACCGCTTGCAGTTCCTGCCAAGGATCGCTCGGCAAAATCTTGGCCTGCGGGAATTGGCGCGCGATCCATTGATGGATTGCGACGTTCTCGCTGAGCGGCCGGCCGTCGACCACCAACAGCGGCACTTTGTGCTTGGGGTTGAGCTTGAGATAGTCCGCCGTCTTGTGCTCGCCCTTTTTCGTATTCAGCGGGCGCACCTCGAAATTCGCTTTCGCTTCGGTCAGCGTGATGTAAGGCGCAAGCGCGCAGGTGATCGGAGCGTAGTACAAGACGATGTCCATCAAACCCTTCCTTTCGCTTATTATGCCCGCGCCGCTTCCGCCAACAGACCGAACACCGCAAACACCAGCGGCTTGCGTTCGAGATTATAGGCCTCGGCCTCGCGCGCGGCGCGGTTGACCTTGTCCCAGGCCTCGGCAACGCGCACCAACTGCGGGGTGGCGCGTTGCGGCGTCTGCGACTGCAGCCGTTCCGCCAGCCAGCCGTTGACCAGATCGATGAAGGTATCAAGCGCCTGCGGGTCGCTGAAGCCGAGGCTGTCGCCGAGGGCGTGCAGCGCGCGCGGATCGGGATCGGGCAGTTGCGCCAACAACTCGAGCACGCGCTGGCGCAAGGCCAGCGCCGGCCCCTCGACGAGGGCAAGCGCGCGGGCGACACTGCCGTCGGCAGCAGCCGCAGCCTGCAAAATATCGGGATCGTCCGGAGCGCGTCCGGCCGCGCAGGCGGCCGCGCGCGCCACATCGTCGGCATCGAGCGGGCGCAACAACAGCCGCCGGCAGCGCGAGCGAATGGTCGCCAGCACACGGCCCGGCGCGTGACTGACCAACAGCAGCAGCGATTTTTCCGGCGGTTCCTCAAGCACCTTCAGCAGCGCATTGGCGCCGGAGCGGTTGAGTTCATCGACGGCATCGACGATAGCGATGCGCCAACCGCCCTCAGCCGCGGTCGAGCCGAAGAAACCGACCGACTTGCGCACGTCCTCGACCGCGATGTCTTGGCGCAGATTGCCTTTGTCGTTGAGCGTGCGCTCGAGCACCAGGAGCCCGCCATGGGCCTGCGCGGCGATGCGGCGCGCGATCGTATTGGCGGGATCGACGGCCAGCGTCTCCGCATTCTGCACCTCGGGCGCCTGCGGCACGGGATGGGCGAGCACGAAGCGCGCCATCCGATAGGCCAGCGTCGCCTTGCCGATGCCCGGCGGCCCGCCAATCAGCCAAGCGTGCGGGATGCGGGCGCTTTTGTAGCTGTCGAGCAAGGCGCGCTCGGCCTCGGCATGGCCGAACAACTCGCTGGTTTCGCGCGGATGCGGCGCGCCGTCGTCGGCCTCGCTCATGGCGTAACCGTCGCGGCCAGACGCGCCAGCTCCGGGTGGAGCCGCTTGGCCACGGTGCTCCAAATATCCTCTGCCACCACGTCGCGCGCATTGCGGCCGTCGACCAGAATACAGCGCTTGGGCTCGACCTTCGCCAGCATTTGATAGGCCGTCCGCAAGCCTTCGTGGAACGCGATGTTCTCGCTCTCGAAGCGGTCGACGCTCTCATTCTGGCCGCGCCGACGCGAGGCGCGCGCAAGCCCGAGATTGGCCGGCACGTCGAGGATGAAAGTGAGATCGGGTATGTTCTCTCCCACCGTCACGCGCTCGAGCCCGCGGATGAGACGAAAATCGACTTTACCGGCCACGCCCTGGTAGACGCGCGTTGAATCGTAGAAGCGGTCGCAGATCACCCATTTCCCCTGCTCCAACGCCGGCGCGATCGTGTGGCGCACGTGGTCGTCACGCGCCGCCGCAAATAGGATGGTCTCGGTTTCCGGCCCGAGCGGCTTGGCGACGCCCGACAGCAGAATGTGGCGGATGATCTCGGCGCCCGGCGAGCCGCCCGGCTCGCGCGTAAGCACCACCTCCAGCCCGAGTTGATTGAGCCGGTCCGCCAACAGTCTGGCGTGGGTGGATTTGCCGCTGCCTTCGCCGCCCTCGAAGGTGATGAAAGATCCGCGCATCTTGCTTTGCCGGCGGTGTTATAGCCGTTGGACCCCCGCGCGGAATAGGCCAATCATGAGTTCGGTCACAGCGTCGAAGGCGCGTTGCGGAAGGTTGCCCTTGCCGACGCTGACGGCGGTCTTCAGCGGCGTGACAAGCACCAGATTGTCGTTGCGCCACACCTTCAGTACGCCGACCGGCGTATCCTTGTCGACCGGCGCCGGCACCGGCCCGGTATAGGCGATCCGGGCGATAATCTTCTCGCCGCCGGCCTTCGGCACCATCACCTGCACCGGGCCATAGGCCTCAAGCGGCACGTAGCCCGAGGCGCCGCCGAACACCTTGGCGTAGCCGATGGTCTGGTCTTGCCCGAACAAAAGCCGCGCCCGGAAATTGCGGAAGCCCCATTCTAGCAGCTTCTTGCCTTCGTCGGCGCGCTGTTTGGCGGACCTGGCGCCGTTGACCACCGCGATCAACCGCAAGCCGTCCTGCACCGCCGAGCCGACCAAGCCGTAGCCCGCTTCCTTGGTGAAGCCGGTCTTCAGGCCGTCGGCGCCGATCTCTACCTTAAGCAGCGGATTGCGGTTGTACTGGTGGATCTTGTTCCAGGTGAAATCGCGCTGCCCGAAGAGCTTATAGAAATCCGGATAATGATGGATGATGTAATAGGCCAGCATCGCCAGTTCGCGCGACGTCACCATGGTGCCCGGATCGGGCAGCCCGTTGGAATTGGCGAAGGTCGATTTCATCAAGCCGATCTCACGCGCGCGCTTGGTCAACTGCTCGGCGAACTTCGCCTCGCTGCCGGCGATCCCCTCCGCCAGCACGATGCAGGCGTCATTGGCCGACTGGATGATGATGCCGTGCAGCAGATCGTCGACGCTGATCGAGCTGTTGAGCGCGGCGAACATGGTGGAGGTGTGCGACGGCGCTCCGCCCTTGCGCCAGGCATTCTCGCTCACGCGGAATTCGTCGGTCAGCTGCAGCTTGCCTTCCTTGATGAGGTGGAAGACGTATTCGACCGTCATCAGCTTGGCGAGGCTGGCCGGCGGGATCAGCGTGTCGGCGCTGCGCTCGAAAAGCACGCTGCCGTTCTGGCCATCGATCAGGACGACATGCGGGGCGCCGATGGGGCCGTCATCTTTTTTGGGCGCGGGGACGACCCGTTTCTTCACGCTGTGCGGGGCGACATGCTTGGGCGCGGCCGTCGCCCCGACCGCCAAGGCCAGCGCCGCAACCACGGCCATCCCGGCCGAGAGCAGCGGAAACCGTCGAAACCCCATCATAATCGCTCATCCAAAACGCCCGGAAAATCCCGGAAGCGTTTGATTAAACCGGCATTTCAGCGGCTTGATGGTGGAGTGCGGCTCAGTAAAGGCCGCGGCCGCCCATGAATCCGCTGCTATGCCCATCATAGCGGACGGGCGCGTAGGCGGAAACCGGCGAGACGGACGGCGTTTCAGCGGCACTATGCGGCCGCGCGGCGGCGGCAAGCTCGGTGGTGGGCGCCGCATGCTTGTAGGCGGCAACCTCGCGCGCGCCCTCGCCCAGCCGATAGGGTCTCGGCGCCGGCGCGGCGACGTGGGCCGGGAACCGGGTCATCGAGTGCGCGTCGAAATAAGTCGGCGCATAGGACCGGGCGGACGCGACGCGCACCGGCGAGGTCATGCCCGGTCCGCGCATGGTCGCCATCAGCTTATGATCGCTTGAGCCGGCAAGCGGCGCGCGCCCGACATATTGCACTTTCACCTTGGTGGTGCCGTCACCGTAGAAGCCGAGCAGCTTCGCCGTCTTGACCGACACATCGATCAGGCGGTCGTGGGCATAAGGCCCGCGGTCGTTCACGCGCACCACGATGGAGCGGTGGTTGCGCAGATTGGTGACGCGCGCATAGGACGGCAGCGGCATCGTCGGATGCGCCGCGGATATCGCGTTCTCGTCGAAGATCTCGCCGTTGGCGGTGTAGCGGCCGTGGAATTCGTCGCCGTACCAGGAGGCAATGCCGACCGCGGTGTAATTGACATCTTCACGCGGGAAATAGGTGCGACCGGCGACCACATAAGGCTTGCCGACCCGGTAGACGCCGCCGCCTTTGGGCACCGGCTGGCCGAGCGGGATCACCCGTGCACTGCTGGCGACGCCGTAACGGGGATCGATCTTGCCGCCACCCGCGCAATTGGCGAGCGCCAGACAGCCGCCGGCGAGCGCGATCAAGCGCAGCCACGGCCAGTTTTTGGCAAGCCCCCGATAACTACCCATCCGCTCGTCCCAAGTCCCCACTGTGACGACGCTAGACTACCACGAACCTACAAGCCGGCCCTTAACAGGGATGGACGACCGGTTGGCTGGGTAAACAATTGGTTCCGCTCAGAATTTGGCTTTTGTACGGCAACTGGGGCGGTGCCATGGCGGGGCCGGGGCCGCCGCGGCCCCTCGCCCATTCGATTTATGTTTTTATGTTATTGGACGAATCCCCGCGGAAGGGTGGCCGAGCGGTTGAAGGCACCGGTCTTGAAAACCGGCAGTGGGGCAACTCACTCGTGGGTTCGAATCCCACCCCTTCCGCCATCACATGTTGATTTCGCTGAGAGATCGGCATTTAGCGAAGGCCGACCCCCGGGCTCGACCCCGGTACGGCCGAACAAAGAGTGGCCCACCGAGGCACGTTTTTCGTCGCTCCCTGACCTCCCGGACAGTCGGTGCCGGGAAGGTGTGCCCTCGCCCACGAGGATGTGGCGGCGCAGCCTTCTCACGAGCGACCTAGACGGACGAAATGTCGGTGGTGGACGCGCGCCTATCGGACCGGCCGCCCGGCCTCGTCAATAGTCCGCTTCATCGTGTGCCCGCACTTCGAACATTCGAGGGTTTGATTTTGATACTCCGCGCGTCCGGGATACGGAGATCGCCGCACGATCTCCATGCTGCCCCCGCAGTTGGGGCATTTCGTCTTACCGTTACTTTCGAAGCGTTCGGGCATTGCCTTCGCCAATTTCAATTTTGACGACCTGAGTTTGGCGTCGAAGAATTCTCCCTCAAAAAACGATCTAATATGTTTCGAATGCCGAATAATCCGGGGCATCAGAATTTAAGATTCCTTAGCGATGACCCGACGCAAAGGCGAACTGTCCGACGCGACGCTCGACCGCGAATTCCCGTTCCAGGTCGGCCTGCCCGCCAATAAAGTTGCGGGGTTTCTTGCACTCGACGAGGAACAACATAGAAGTGCCTTCCAGCTCATCGGGGTTTTGCGATGTCTTCTCCGAATGAAAACTGGCTCGAAGACGTAATTGTGATCAACGAAAGCCGTGATCGAAGCGCCGCGGGCGATATTTCCGTTTTTCGAAACGGTGGGGACGCCTGCGGGTATCTCGAACCTTGGTGGGTTAAGGATAAAGAAGGGGTCGCAATAAATGGTATCGGCCTGCATGTTGTATTAGGTATGCGCGATGATCAGTTGTTATCGACCGCTATGAAGAAATAACGGATGGTCCTCAAACCTTGCATCACTGGTTACGGGCGGACGCTGAACATCTGTAAAATGCACGCATCGGCTCGCGCAAAAAGGAGAAAGCTAATCCTTGGCCGGGCAGAAACACAAGGCATTCTGCCCCAGAGTATCGAAGGCCTCATCGCCTACATTGGTTTTAAAGAGTAACCGCGAGTTGGACGTCAGCGATTCGGCCGCGATCACAGCGCGTTCGATACACAAACCATCGAATTCGCGCTCGCACATGGGATTAGCGATAAGGCGGAAGCGGCCTATCGACAGGGGACTGCCGTCGATAAGCGCCGCAAGCTGATTGCCCGGCAAGCCGTCCGGCACGACGGGCTTTTGCTTCAAAAGGCGAAAAACAGAATGGCGAGAGTTCGCCTACGGGTCACCGGCGGACATCGAGGCACGTCGGCGAGACGTCCGCTTTGCCTCTATGAGCTGACATTGATCGGTGCGACCGGCAGGTCTGCTAACTGGTCGCCGCCCTGGTCGCCATCGAAGGGCGCCCGTGGGCTGGGTATTGGATGCGCTGAAGTGGCGCTCCCGGCCAGCAATCGCTTAGGCCGGGTAAATCAATTGCGAGAAGCAAGATTGTGAGAAGCAATATGTGGGCGTCTGCTCCGAGCAGATGTCTATTTCGACGTTTCTTGCCATTGCTTGAGGCTGTCGGTGACAACTTTCATCGACATTGTTGCCGAACGACTGAGGCTCACGTAACTGGCGATCTCACCGCTCACACGCTCACCTTCTTGGCGTATCTTGTCGCGCACGCTATCCAGCATGCGAATGACAAGATCGATTTCATTCGTCGAAGCGCTCGATGCCCGCTGAATTATTTCACTCAGTTTTTCGGCGGGAAAGTCGTTGATCGTATCGAGTTCCGCCGCGCAGCCAAGGCAAGGGAGTGACGCGTTCGCCCATCTTTGCTGTTTCAGGCGTCCGCTGGTCGGGCGGAGCGTATTTCTCCGGGCCGGAAATCTCTGCCATTGAGTGCCTCCATCATGGGCGCAACGGGTGCAGTTACATCGTCAGCATTAATAGAAGGTTTAGCCGATTCGAAACGGCTTCGGGTTAACGCGGCGGCCATTGGTAATGACGGAAGCCGTCAATCTAATCCGTTATCTTCAAACTTTCCCGTATTCCGCTATATTAGCTCAATCTTCCGGCCGCACCGCCGCTTCGCCCGCGGCGCTGTCTTCGCCTACTCAGCGTTTTCGCCTGCCGCGACACGCCTCGGTAGAACGCGGTCGCCCGGACGCTACTTCAAAACCGCCGGCCAGTTCTTGTTGGCGGCCTTGATGTAGCCCGGAATGTCCTTCTCCCAGAGCTTCTGCACCGACGGGCTGAGATTGAGATAGAGCTTGCCGTCGACGATGTGCCACGATTTGGGATCGCCCTGGGCGGTTGAGCCCTTGGCCACCGCATAGGCGCAGTAGCCGCCATATTGCGGCGCATATTTCTCCGGCATCGCCTTGAACGCGTCGCGGTTCTGCTCGCTGGCAAAGCGCCAAGTCGCGCCTTTCCAGGAATAGGTGATGTCGGGCTTGCCCGGCACCGGTCTGTGCTCGCTGAAATAGGCGACCGGATCGTAGCCGCCGACGGCGACGCCCTTGACCAGGCCGGTAAAGACGTCCGGCGAGGCGGCTTGCGCCATAAGCGGCGCGGCACAAGCAAGCACGAACGCGGCGACGAAAACGCGACAGAACCGGGCAACGGGCGCCATGATGCTTCTCCTTGCAGTCGACGGAGGGCATCATGTCGCGGACGCGGCGGCGGCGTCCATTCAAGCCGTTTCACATATTCGTCAACCAGCGGAAGGCCTGCCGCAGCGCGGCGGCGCCGTTGTCCTCGAACCAGCGCCCATGCGCGATGATGACGCGCGCGGGGTCCCAGGCGATCATCTGCTCGACCGCCGCCCGTAGTTCGCGCTTGTGCCGCCAGGTGTAGGTGAGCCGCAGGTCGCGCGGCAGCCCGCCATGCGGCGGGGTCACGCCGCCGATCCACATCAGCAGATGCAGGAAGACCGAGCCGAGCTTGTGCGGCTCGAAATTCTCGATCAGGTCGGTGAGGATGAGCGTGCGGCTGGCGCGGTGGAAAAATTCGACCTCCGTCATATAGCCGCCCGGGATCGGCAGCGTGGCGATCTCGTCGTCCCACGGATAGCCGCTCTCGGCCGCGAGCGGCCGGCAGTCGAAATCGATGCGTCCTTTTGCCTGCTCCTGGATGCGCGGCGCGAGATAGACGTCGGCGTCCGGGTACGCCGCCTTCCACTCCGGAATCCACCAGTAATGGATGCGGTTCGGGCCGATTATGAAACGCACTTTGCCCTCACGCTCAACTTCCGCCCGCAAGGACGGCGTGAGCGGCGTCGGCGAATGCACGAACACCTCGCCGCGACTTAGGCGAATGACCGTCATGCGCGTCGGGAACGGATATTTCGGCCACGGGATGCCGAAGCGGATCACCGGCCCGTCGACGATCCAGACATTGTCGACGACGCGCTTGAGCGTGTTTATCGGCGGGTAAGTGGCGCGCGCGTCGTCGTGCAACGTTTGCCCCCGGTGGGCTGCTCCCCTTCGTACAGATCGCCGCCGCGCTAGAAGTCGATCGGCAGCAACGGTCCTGCCCAACTCCTGCATTGGCGCTGACAGGAACGATCGCAGGCGTCGGTGAGCGTGAGGCAATGTCCTTGCGCGTCGAATTTGAGGCAGGCCGCCTCCCCCCACGTGCAATGCGTTTCGCAGGCGCGCCAGCAGGCATCGTTTGCCCACACCGCTTCCGCACGCTGGCTGCGGGCGAACGGCAGTGCATGGGCCGGCGCATGGTGACGCAAGACGGTCATGTCGGCGGCGGCAGCCGGATCGTGCGGCAACACCGCAATATCGCCCAATAACAGTGCGAGCAGGAAGATGGTGCGCTTCATGGTGATTCCATCGCCAAATGCCACGATAGCGCCGCCAGGCATTGCCGCCAACCATTCACAAAACTTTCATTGCCGGACGGCGGTTGCTACTGTGACAAGTTCGAGGGCGCGTCGCGTCAGGGAGCCGCCGGGTGAGCAGCGCTGCAGAGCAAGAGCCGCAAAGCGTCCACGAGCCGAATCCGACTCAACGTTTCGGCACCGACGGCATCAAGCCGCTGCAGCGCGCAAGCTGGGTCACGCGCGCTTTCATGGCGGTCGTCGCGGCCATCGAGCGGCTCAATCTCAAACTCAGCAAAGTCGGCAATCCGCCGATCTACGACAAGGCGGTGTTTCCCTGGACCAAGGAGATCGAACGCGACTGGCGCGTGATCCGCACCGAACTCGACCGCGTGCTCACCCGCAAAGACGACCTGCCGGGCTTTCACGAGATTTCCTCGGACGTCGCCACGATCAGCCAGGATCGCGGCTGGAAGACCTTTATGCTCGCCGGCTATGGCTTTAAGTCCGACGCCAATATCCAACTCTGCCCCAGCACCTGGCGCATCTGCCAGAAGATCCCCGGCCTGATCACGGTGATGTTCTCCATCCTTGAGCCGGGCAAGCACCTGCCGCCGCATCGCGGGCCCTATAACGGCGTGCTGCGCCTGCATCTCGGCCTGGTCGTACCGGAGCCGCGCGAGCAACTGGGCATCCGCGTGGAGCATCAGCTCTATCGCTGGAAGGAAGGCGAAGCGGTCGTTTTTGACGACGCCTATGAGCACGAGGCCTGGAACCGCACGCCGCATACCCGCGTGGTGCTGTTCGTCGACTTCCGCAAGCCGCTGCGCTTCCCGGCCAACTTCCTCAACTGGCTGCTGCTGCATCTGGCCGTATTCACGCCCTTCATCCGCGAAGGCCTGGACAACGAGAAGGCGTGGGAGAAGAAGTTCTACGAGGAAGCCGAGGCGCTGAGGAACAATTAGGTAGCGGCTCCAGTCCTCCCCGTCATTGCCGGGCTTGACCCGGCAATCCATCTAATGCTTCAGCAAGTGGCCATCGCATCATGGATGCGCGGGTCAAGCCCGCGCATGACGAGGAAAATGGCTGCCCCCGGAAACGACAAAACCGCCCCCAAGGTGAGCTTCGTTTCGCTCGGCTGCCCCAAGGCGCTGGTCGATTCAGAGCGCATCGTCACCCGCCTGCGCGCGGAGGGCTATGAGCTTGCGCGCGAGCACGCCGGCGCCGATCTGGTGATCGTCAACACCTGCGGCTTCCTCGACAGCGCCAAGGCGGAGTCACTCTCGCAATCGGCAGCGCGCTCAGGGACAACGGCAAGGTGATCGTCACCGGCTGCATGGGCGCGGAGCCCGAGAGCATCACCGCAGGCCTATCCGGACGTGTTGGCGGTGACCGGGCCGCAGCAATATGAAAGCGTAGTCGATGCCGTGCACCGCGCGCTGCCGCCCCAGCACGATCCCTTCCTCGATCTGGTGCCGCCGGAAGGCGTCAAGCTCACGCCGCGCCACTACGCCTATCTGAAGATTTCCGAAGGCTGCAACAACCGCTGCACCTTCTGCATCATCCCGCGCCTGCGCGGCGATCTCACCTCACGTCCGGCGGCCGACGTGCTGCGCGAGGCCGAGAAGCTCGTCGCTGCCGGTGTGAAGGAATTGCTGGTCATATCGCAGGACACCTCCGCCTACGGGCTCGATCTCAAATACGCCGCGAGCCGCTGGCGCGACCGAGACGTGCGCGCCAAATTCGTCGATCTAACGCGCGCGCTGGGCGAGCTCGGCGTCTGGGTGCGGCTGCATTACGTCTACCCCTACCCGCACGTCGATGAAGTCATCGGCCTGATGGCCGAAGGCAAGGTGCTGCCCTATCTCGATGTGCCGTTCCAGCATGCGGCGCCCGAGGTGCTCAAGCGCATGCGGCGGCCGGCGGCGCAGGAGAAGACGCTCGAGCGCATCGCCGCCTGGCGCGCGATCTGCCCCGATATCACGCTGCGCTCGACCTTTATTGTCGGCTTCCCCGGCGAGACCGACGCGGATTTCGATTTGCTGCTGCAATGGCTGGAAGAGGCCGCGCTCGATCGCGTTGGCTGCTTCCGCTACGAGCCGGTGAAAGGCGCGGCCGCCAACGATCTCGCCGCGCCCGTGCCCGATGAGGTCAAAGAAGTGCGCTGGCATCGCTTCATGCAGGCGCAGCAGGCAATTTCGGCGCGCCGGCTCAAGCGCAAGGTCGGTTCACGGCAAAAGGTCATCATCGACGAAGTCGGCCCCAGCGTCGTGAAGGGCCGCTCCATGGCCGACGCGCCGGAGATCGACGGCGCCGTCTATGTCGCCAGCCGGCGACCCTTGCGCGTCGGCGAGATCGCCACCGTCAAGATCGAGCGCGCCGACGCATACGACTTGCACGGCACCGCGGTCGGCTTCTGAGCCCTACTCCGCCGCCACCGCACCTTCCGCGCGCCGCTGCGCCTCGCCGGACGGGGCAAAGGTACTGGCGAAACTTTCAATGTCGGCGACGCTGACGCCCTTCACCGCATTGCCCTGCCGGCGGTTGTACTCGACGCTTTCGAGCTCGGTCCAGAACGTGTCGTTCAGCCGGTTGATCATGTTGAACATGGCCGAGGCGAGCGTGATCTCGACGATCTCGGCATCGCTGAACAGGCGCTTCATGGTCTCCCACAGCGCTTTGTCGCTTTTCGCGGTGTTGAGCGTGACCGCTTCCGACCAGGCGATCACCGCCTTCTCGCGCTCGTCGAACAGCGCGCTGTCGCGCCAGGCGTCGCTTTGCATCGCCTCAAGCTGCGCGTCGGTGACGCCGAGCGCCTGCCCGTAGATCGAGGTGTGGGTCGAGCAATAATTGCAGGCATTCACCATCGAGGTCTTGATGTTGGCCAGGTTGCGCAGGCGCACGTCGGACACCGCACCGAGGTTGGGCTGGCGCACCGCGCCGACAAAGCCGATGAACCAGCGCGCGAGATACGGCGTGTGCTTCGACAAGATGCGCAGCAGATTGGACGAGCGGCCGAGCAGCTTGGTCGAGCCGGCGAGCGCGTCCTTGGCGACGCCGGTGGCGTCCTGATCCGACAATCCAGGCAGGCGTTGTGTCATGGTATTTCCTCCCAATGCGTATTTTTTAGCGTGCGGGAACCCTAATCGCTGCCGTCCGACGATGCCAGTCAACGATCGGTGACCAAGGCTCGGCAAAAACAATTTCACGTACGCCAACAACGTGCCGGTGCTGGTCGAGCCGCGAACGCGGCGGGTCAAGTCCATCTATCGATGCGTGAGCCTCCCTGCGCCGCGCGTTGCGGCGCGGGGTCCGTCACGGGCCTTTGAACAAAGCTTCCGGTAGTTTGTATTTGTCGACCCATTCGTACCAGGCAACATCGGTCGGCCCGATAAAGGTGCCGACCACGATCCAGCTGCCGTCCTGCTTCTGCAGCAGCAAGGCGAGGACGAGACCGGAAAACACATCGGCCTCGTAGTCTCGGCGGTACTTGGTGGCACGCCAGTTGATCGGCCGGCCGTCGGGCCGTTGCGGTTTGGCGTCGACATAGGCCCATGGGCCCATCACGTTGATGGCGGTGATGACGAATTGAACCGGACCGCCGGTTTCCCCTTCGATGGTCGGACGCAAGGCGTTGAGGATTTCCGCGCGCAAGCTCGAGCCGCGCGCGGGCGATGTAACTTGTGGCGCGGCCGCCGCGCTCGCGCAGGCGGCCGTCCATAACATCAATGCAACAATCGTCCGGATCATTGTCGCCCCCTACAGGCGGTAGAACGCCGCTGCATTGTCGTGCAGCACCGCGCGCTGCTCGGCCTCGGTATATTCGGACAGTACCGCGCGATAGACGGCGAGGAAATCGGCATAGCTCGCGTGCAATTTCTCCAGCGGGAAATTGCTGCCGTAGATGGTGCGCGCGACGCCGAAAATCTGGATGGTGTCGCGGATTACCTGGCGGGCCTGCGGCTGCGTAATGCCTTGGTTGAACATGCCGAGCCCGGACAGCTTCACGTGCACATTCGGGAATGCCGCGATCGCGGTGAGCGCCGCGCGCCATTGCGCGATCATGTTGGGCGCGCGATCGGTGAGCATACCGGCATGCAGCAGGATCATCGGCACGTTGGGAAACGCCTTGATCAGTTCGACCGCATAGGCCGCCTGCCCGGCAAACACCTGCAACTCGAAATGCAGCCCGTATTTCTCCAGCAGCGCGAAGCCGCGGCGGAATTCCGGCGTGTTGCAAAGGTCGGGCCTTGGCGTCGCCTGCCGGCCCGGATAGCTGTCCCAATAGAGCTGGTGGCGCACCCCGCGCAGATTTGGAAACTGCTTCTGCGCCTTCAGCTTGGCATCGAGATCGGGATCGGTCATGTCGGCCTGGCAGGAAATGCCGTGCGGAAAGCCGTATTTGTCGGCGATCCCTTGCAGCCAGCGCGTCTCGTCGAGCACGCGCGCGACGCCCCAGTTGGCGGTGACATGCACCGATTTGGCAACGCCCTGCGGCGTCACGTCGTTGATCCACTCCTCGACCGGGTAATCGCGGCGCAGCCCAAAATAGTCGCCGTACATGCGCGGGATCGGCGGATCGGCCAGCCACGGAATATCCTTGCGCAGCCAGATGTGATGGTGCGTGTCGATCACCGGTCCGTTGTAAGGCGCCATCGTTTCCCCCGCTTTTCACTCATTCGACGCAAATCATTGCGATGCTGCTGCTATCATGAGCGCTCACCGAACTGAATCGCGGCCGCATCCGATCATTCCTTTTGCTCAAGATCAATGCTGGCGGGCGCGGTGCGGGATGCTGCCATGCTGATCGCGATCTTCGCCGATATTCACGCCAACCGGCAGGCCTTCAGCGCTTGCCTCATCGATGCGTACGAGCAAGGCGCCGAGCGTATCGTTCTGCTCGGCGATTATGTCGGCTACGGCGCCGATCCGGTTTGGACGGTGAACGCGGTGATGGACTTGGTCGATCGCGGCGCCTTGGCCGTGCTCGGCAATCACGACAGCGCCATCAACAATCCGCGCGAGCACATGAACATGGCGGCCCAGGTCGCCATCGATTGGACACGCGGCGAGCTCACCGCTTCGCAACGGCAATTTCTCGCCGGGCTGCCGCTCACCCACACCGACGGCGATCGACTCTATGTGCACGCCGAAGCAAGCGATCCGCAAAGCTGGACTTATGTGACCAATATCGCCGATGCCGCCCACAGCATCACGGCTACATCGGCGCATGTTACTTTCTGCGGGCACATCCATCAGCCGGCTGTCTACAGCATGGTGGCGACCGCGCGAATGACGGGCGAGACACCGCGCACCGGCATTCCCATTCGCCTGCTACCGGACCGGCGCTGGCTGGCGGTTGTCGGCTCGGTCGGCCAGCCGCGCGACGGCAATCCGGCGGCCTGTTACGTGATGCTCGATACCGAGAGAAACGCCATCACCTACTATCGCGTGCCCTATGACATCGAGGCCGCGGCGGCCGCGATCCTGCAAAAGGGCCTGCCGGACTGGCTGGCCGAGCGGCTGTTCTTCGGCCAATGAGCCATCAGCCGAGCGCGCGCACGACTTTGACAACGGCGTCCGTCAACGTCCGCAGTTCCTCGGCCGGGATGGTGAATGCCGGCGTCAGATAAATCACGTTACCGATCGGCCGCACGAAGGTGCCTTCCGCCACAAAGCGGGCGCGCACGGCGTCGAGATTGTCGATGTGGTCCATCTCGACGACGCCGATGGCGCCGCTTGACGCGCACCTCCTTGACGCCCGGCAGGCCGCGGCAAGGTGAAAGCCCCTGCTCCAGCGCCGATGAAATGTCGGCGACTTGTTGCAGGCGCGGCTCGCGCTCGAACAGATCGAGCGAGGCATTGGCGGCGGCGCAGGCAAGCGGATTGGCCATATAGCTCGGCCCATGCATCAGCGCCTTGGCCGGATCGTCCGACCAGAACGCGTCGAATACTTTTTGCGTGGCGACGGTGGCGGCAAGCCCGAGCGTGCCGCCGGTCAGCGCTTTCGACAGCGCGATGATGTCGGGGACGACGCCGGCGGCCTCGCAGGCGAACATCGTCCCGGTGCGGCCGAAGCCGGTGAACACCTCATCAAAGATCAGCAGCAATTCGTATTTGTCGGCGCGCGCGCGCAGGCGGCGTGAGCACCTGCGCGTCATGAAAGCGCATGCCGCCGGCGCCCTGCACCAGCGGCTCGACAATGATGCCGGCGATGGTCTCGCCATGCTCGGCGAGCAACTGGTCGAGCGCGGCAGCCTTGGCGTCGTCATCGGGCAGATCGACGACCAATTGATGTGGCAACAGATCGGCAAACTGCGCATGCATGCCGTCTTGCGCGTCGCTCACCGCCATGGCGCCGCTGGTGTCGCCGTGGTATCCGCCTTTGAAAGCAATGAATTGCGCGCGCTTCTTGACGCCGCGGTTGATCCAATATTGCAGCGCCATTTTCAGCGCCACCTCGACCGCGACCGAGCCTGAATCGGAGAAAAAGACCTTCGACAAATCGCCCGGCAGCAAGGCCGCCAGCCGGCGCGCCAGCGTGAAAGCCTGCTCATGCGCCAGCCCGCCGAACATCACATGCGGCATCTGCTTGAGCTGGCGCTCGACCGCTGCGCGGATATGCGGATGGTTGTAGCCGTGGCAGGCGGTCCACCAGCTGGCGATGCCGTCGATCAGTTCGCGCCCGTCGGCGAGCACGATGCGCGAGCCATGCGTGGCGGCCACCGGCAGTGGCAGCGGCGCCGTCTTCATCTGCGCATAGGGCCGCCAGACGTGCTCGATCCCGGCCGTGTACCAGTCCGGCGGATCGCCGTTTTTGCCCAATTTGGCAGCCATTTAGCGTGTCCCTGCGACCGAGCCCGGCGGGCATTTAGCCGATTGTGCTAGGTAAGGTCACCATGCCCTCGCTCGATCAGTTCGCTCAAGCCAAGCTCGAGGCCTTGCAGCGGCGCAATCTGCGCCGTGCGCTGACCGAGACATGGCGCGAAGACGGCCTTTGGGTCGAGCGCGACGGCCGGCGGTTGTTGTCGTTTTCCTGCAACGACTATCTCAACCTGACCCAGCATCCCGCGATCAAGCGCGCCGCCATCGCGGCGGTCGAACGCTATGGCGCGGGCTCCGGCGCCTCGCGCCTAGTCACCGGCAACCACCCGCTCTACGCCGAGCTCGAAGCGCGCCTCGCCAAGATCAAAGGGACCGAAGCGGCCGTGGTGTTCGGCTCCGGCTATCTCGCCAATACCGGCATCATTCCGGTGCTGATCGGCCGCGGCGGCCTGGTGCTGGCCGACGAACTCTCGCACGCCTGCTTGTTCGCCGGCGCGCAGCTCTCGCGCGGCAAGGTGCTGATGTTCCGTCACAACGACGTGGCACACGCCCGCGCGTTGCTCGCCGAGCATCGCAAGGCGCATGACCAGGCGCTAATCGTCACCGACGGCGTGTTCTCCATGGACGGCGATCTGGCGCCGCTCGCCGAGCTTCTGACGCTCGCGCAGGAGCACGATGCCTGGCTGATGTCGGACGACGCCCATGGGCTCGGCGTGGTCGGCGGCGGCCGCGGCTCGAGCTTCGTGGGCAACGGGCACGTCGCGCCGCCGCTGCAGATGGGCACGTTGTCGAAGGCGATCGGCGCCTATGGCGGCTATCTCTGCGCTTCCGGCCCGGTGATCGACCTGATGCGCAACCGCGCCCGCACGTTGATCTATTCGACGGGGCTGCCGCCGGCGATCGTCGCCGGCGCCATCGCCGCGCTCGACCTGATCGAGCGCGAACCCGACTACGCCGCGCAGCCGGTGAAGAAGGCGAAAGCTTTCACCCGGCGCGTCGGCCTGCCCGAAGCGCAAAGCCCGATCGTGCCGGTGATCGTCGGCGAGGAGGAAGCGACGCTTGCCGCCTCGCGCCTGCTCGCCGAGCAAGGCTTCCTCGCCGCGCCCATCCGCCCGCCGACGGTGCCGGCCGGCACCGCGCGGCTGCGCCTCACCTTCACCGCGCAACATCCCGACGAAGAGGTTGCGCGGCTGGCGGATCTCGTACGCGACAGAATCTTGGCGGCCTAACATGACCGCCTATTTCGTCACCTCCACCGGCACCGATATCGGCAAGACCTTCGTCACCGCCGGATTGATCCGCCATCTGCGCGGCGCCGGCGCGGCGGTCGACGCGCTCAAGCCGGTGGTGAGCGGCTATGACTCCTCGGTCGTTGAGACTAGCGATCCGGCAGTGCTGCTTGGCGCGCTTGGGCGGCCGGTGAGCGCCGATGAGATCACGCGCATCGCGCCCTGGCGGTTTCGCGCGCCGCTGTCGCCCGATCTCGCCGCCGCGCGTGAAAGCCGTACCATCGATTTCGATGAACTCGTCGCCTTCAGCCGGCGCGCGGTCGACGGTACGAATGGATTGCTATTCATCGAAGGCGTCGGCGGCATCATGGTGCCAATTGACGGCCGGCGTACCGTGCTCGACTGGATGGCGGCGCTGAACATCCCGCTGCTGCTGGTGGTCGGCGGCTATCTCGGCACCATCAGCCATACGTTGACCGCGCTCGACGTGCTGGCCCAGCGCGGGCTGAAGCTTGCCGTGGTCGTGGTGTGCGAGAGCGAGCGCAATCCGGTCGAGATCGGCGACACTGTCGCCAGCATTGCGCGCTTCACCGACGGCGTCGAGGTGATCGGCCTGCCGCGGCTGCCCGCCGGCATCCTCGACCATCCGGCCTTTGGCCGCATCGCCGCCCAGCTATGACGGGGCCTCAACGCGCGCCATGCAGCGCCAAGACGGTCTCGAACATGCCTTCGAGATTGATCAAGCCGTGCAGCAGCATCGTCAGCAGCGTCGAGCCGCTCGCCCAGCGCAGCCAGCCCAGCAGCAGTCCCGACACGAACACCTGGGACATCACGTAGAAATCGTATTGCACGTGAATCAGCGCCCACATCCCGGCGGTCACCGCGATCACCGGCCAGGCGTCGGCCGGCTTGCGCAACCAGCCGCGAAACAGGAAGCCGCGGAACAGCGTCTCCTCCCCGATCGGCGTCACCACGACCACGGCGAGCCACAGCCAGGGCAGCCATCCCTCGGCGCTGGCAGTCCGGAAAATATCGGTTTGGAACACCGGGACGATATTGCGGCCGAGCAGCCAGCTCAGCGTATTGCCAATGACGATCAGCGCCACGACGGCGCCGATGCCGAGCAGCACTTCGCCTCGGCGCGGCAGCATAAAGCCGAGATAATCGGCGGCGTTTTCGCTGGCGCGCGCGGCAAACAGCACCAGCAGCCCAACCTGCACGGGCGTCGACACGAAAATGACCAAGGTGATGGCGACGCCATCGCTGCCGAAATCCGGCAAATGGCTGAGGCCTTTGCCGTACCACCAGGTCAGCGCCGCCAAAGCCATCAACTGCCCGCCCAGAAGGGCGGTTGCCCCGAGGCCGAATGTGGCCAATCGTCCCCAGGGCTTCATGCCGCCGTTCCAGGCCGCTAGGGGATCAGGATCGACGAACCGGTGGTCTCGCGCGATTCCAGCTCCACATGCGCCTTGGCGGCGTCCTTGAGCGCGTAGGTCTGGTTGATCGGAATCTTCACGGCGCCCGAACCGACCTTCTCAAACAGATCCTTGGCGCAGGCCATCAGATCGTCGCGTTTGGCGACATAGTGATTAAGCGTCGGACGGGTCGCGAACAACGAGCCCTTGGCCTGCAGGATGTTGATGTTGAAGGCCTCGATCTGCCCCGAAGCCGAGCCGAAGCTGACGAAATAACCGAGCGGATGCAGGCAATCGAGCGAAGCCGGGAACGTGGTCTTGCCGATGCCGTCATAGACGACGTCGCACAGCTTGCCGCTGGTGATCTCCTTCACTTTCGCCACGAAGTCCTCGTCGCGATAGAGGATGGTGTGGTGGCAACCATTAGCTTTGGCGAGCGCCGCCTTCTCCTTGGAGCCGACAGTGCCGATGACGGTGGCGCCGAGATGATTGGCCCACTGGCACAGGATGAGACCCACGCCGCCGGCCGCCGCGTGCATCAGCACGATGTTGCCCTTGCCGACTTTGAAGGTGCGATTGACCAGATATTGCGCCGTCATGCCCTTGAGCATCATGCCGGCAGCCTGCTCATACGAAATATTGTCGGGCAGCTTCACCGCGCGATCCGCCGGCATCAGGCGCTCGGCCGCATAGCCGCCCATCGGTCCCACGAATGCGACGCGGTCGCCCACCTTGATGTCGGTGACGCCGGGGCCGACCGCGATCACCTCACCGGCGCTCTCGCTGCCGGAGATGAACGGCAGACCGACCGGCGAGGGATAGCTGCCGTTGCGGAAATAGCAGTCGATGAAATTGATGCCGGCGGCATGTTGCTTGATCTTGATCTGGCCCTGCCCCGGCGCCGGAATGTCGACGTCCTCGAAAGTCAGCACTTCGGGACCGCCGGTCTTATGAACGCGCACTGCCGCAACCATGGTTCACTCCCTCAAAGTACATTCGGAATTGTTGGGTCGATCGATTTCGGCGGCGATCATAGGCAGCCGAACGCCGAACACAAGGCACATGCCGAAGCGAGCCTACCGCGCCCCCGACACCCGCAGATTGGCGCCGCTGATATAGGACGCCGCATCCGACAGCAGGAACAAAATGGCTTCCGCCACCTCCTCCGCCTTGCCGGGCCGGCCCATCGGCAGCATGGGCGCCACCCGCTCTACCCGGCCGGGCGGCTGAATCTCGGTATCGATCACGCCCGGCGAGACGGCATTGACGCGCATGCCCTCCTTGGCCACTTCGCGCGCCACGCCGATGATCAGGGAATCGACGCCCCCTTTCGCCGTCGCGTACCAGACGCATTCGTTGGCGCCGCCGAGCGGCGCCGCCATCGACGACAGCATCACCACCGAGCCGCCCTTGCCGCCATGCTTGGTCGATATGCGGCGCACGGCGGCGCGCAGGCGCAAGAAGCGCGCCGAAAGTGTCGATATCGAGCACCTCGCGCATGGTCTGCGCCTCGGCTTCGTCGAGCCGGGAAAAGACCCCGCTGATGCCGGAACTGTGCACGAAGTGGGTGATCGGCCCGAGCGCGCGCGCCGCTTCATCGAAGACGCGCTCGATATCGGCTTCGACCGCCATGTCGCCCTGAACGGCGACGGCCTTGCGGCCGGCCGCCTTCACGTCGGCGACGACGCTGTTCGCCGCTTGCGCATTGCTTTTGTAGTTGACCGCGACGTCGTAGCCGCGCGCGGCGGCAAGATGCGCGGTCGCAGCACCGATGCCGCGGCTACCGCCGGCGATAAGCAGGACAGGCATGGGACTTCTCCGAGAAATCAGTCAGCGGCGGGAGCGCCGGTTGCGGCGGGCGAGCACATTGAAGACTTCAACCAAGACCGCGAAGGCCATGGCCGAGTAAATATAACCGCGCGGAATGTGGAAGTGGAAGCCGTCGGCCAGCAGGGCGGCGCCGATCAGCAGCAGGAAGGCGAGCGCCAGCATCTTGGTGGTGGGATGCGCCTCGATGAAGCCGCCCACCGGGCCGGCGGCCACGAACATCACGATCATGGAAATGACGATGGCCGCGATCATCACCTCCAGGTCCTCGGCCAGGCCGATGGCGGTCACGATCGAGTCGATGGAGAACACCAGGTCGATCACGGCGAGTTGGGCAACGACCGCCCAGAGCGCGCGATGGCGCGATGCGGCGCCGCCGACTTCTTTGTCGCCTTCGACTTCGCCGTGAATCTCGCGCGTTCCCTTGGTGATCAGGAACAGACCGCCGGCGATCAGAATGATATCGCGCCAGGAAAACGTCAGCCCGCCGACGGAAAAGACCGGCCGCGTCATCGCCATGATCGTGCTCAACGAGGCGAGCAGCACCACACGGAATATGAAGGCGAGCGACAGGCCGATGCCGCGGGCAAGGCGCGCGCGCTTGCGGTCGAGCGGCGCCGTCAGCAGCGCGATGAATACAAGATTGTCGATGCCGAGCACGATTTCGAGAACGCTCAGCGTCAGCAGCGCCGCCCAGGCATTGGCACTGGTCAGGAGTTCGAGCATGTCAGGTCGCTTTGCGGAAAATGCCGGCGATCAGGAAATAGACGCCGATCGCCGGTGAGCGGCCAAGTGACATAAGGCCCGGGCGCGAGGTTATAGATGACCGCCAGCAGCGCCAACACGGCCCAGGCGCACAGCAGCGCGATATTGAGCGTGCGCAGCCGCTTGACGCGCAGCGGATGCACGAAACGGATCGGCGCGAAAGTCAGCACCGCGAGCGCGAGCAAGGCAAAGGCGGCGATCCAAGGCGGCGGCTCCAGCAAAAAGAGATAGAAGGCCGCGAGGTTCCACAGCACCGGAAAGCCGCGGAAATAGTTGTCGTGCGTCTTCATCTCGCGGTCGGCGAAATAGATCGTGCCCGTCACCACGACAATGATCCCGCCCAAGATGGCGGCCGCGTGCGGCAGCAGCCCGCTGGCGGCAATGGCATAGGCGGGCACGAACACGTAAGTGACGAAATCCACCACCAGATCGAGCGTCACGCCCGACCAGCGCGGTAGCACCTCCGCCACGCGGAAGACGCGCGCCAGCGGGCCGTCAATGCCGTCGACGATCAGCGCCAGGCCGAGGCAGAAAAACATCGCCGCCCAATGCCCGCCGGTCGCCAGAATGAGCGCGAGCAGCGCCAGCGCCGCACCGCAGGCGGTGAAGACGTGGATGGCGAAGGCGCGGACGCTAGCGAGGTTTATCGGTTGCCCCAATCGAGCTTGACGATCTCGGCCGAATGGCCGGCCAAATTCCAGTTGCGGCCAAAACCGCGGAAGCGCGACTTGTCGGCGCGCGAGACGATGATGTCGGGGCCGACCCAATAGCGGCTGTTGCGAATGACGACGTTCTGGCCCTTTTCATTGCCGGCCACCGGCGTGATGGCGCCGTCGACATATTTCTCGATGCGCACGATACGGGTGTCGCCCTGCGTCTCGTAGGTGATCGGCGCCTGCCGCACGCCGAGGAAATGGCCGACCAGGATCGAGAGCAGATGCGTGGTGCCGCCGACGCGGCCGGTGAAGATGCGGGTCAGGCCCTTGACCGCCTGCACCGAGGCCTGCTCGTCGACGAACAAAGCCGCGGTCCAGTTGCCGCGCGCCATGATGCCGGGCAAGTCCATCATCAGCCCGGCCTTGAGGCCGGACAGTTCGACGTCGCCGATATGGCCGTCGTCGATGCGCACGCCGGCCCAGGTCACGCAAGGACTTTCGGTCGGCGGATGTTCGCCGAGCGAGAGCACGCAGGGACAAAACACCGCGCAACTGCACGACAGCGCCATTTCGCCTTTCAAGGTCCAATTTTCACTCAACGCACGACTCCCGGCTTACTGACGTCCTAACTCACATTGCCGCGCCCGGCCAATGGGCGGCGAAAGCCGTCACCACAAAGCCAATGCCGGCGACGATCAAGGCAACGCCGACGGCATGACTGAAGCGCCGGCCGCTCAGCATCTTCTCGACGGCCATCACAATGCCGAGCGCCGCCATCCAGATCACGTTCATCACCCCGACCGCGAACATCACCAGCATCATCGCCCAGCAGCAGCCGACGCAATAAAGCCCCTGCTGCAGCCCGAGGCGGAACACGCCGCGCGGCGTGGTCGCCCAGTTGGTGAAGAAGAACGGGAACGGGCTTTGGCACTGGGTCAAGCAGGCATGCTTGAGCGCGGAGAACTGATAGAGCCCGGCGCCGATGAAGATGGCGCCCGAGAACAATCCGCTCGCCGAGGCCATGCCGGCATTGAGCAACACCGCTTGCGTCAACGCCACTTGCGCCAGCGTGGCAGCGGCGGCAAAGCCGAGCCACACCGCGGTGTAGCCGCCGGCGAGCGCGAGCGGCGACACAATGCTCTCACGCTTGCGCGCGGCGGTTTCGGCGATTTCGGTATAAGCGAGGATCATCGGCGCGGCGCTCGGCAGCATCATGGCGAGCACCATGGCGCCCCACATCAGCGCGATCAGCGCGATGCTGGTTGCGCTGACCGGACCGAACGAGGCGCGGCAGATCGCATCGAGCGCGCGCGGCAAAACATCGAACACGCCCATGCCGGGGCCGAGCGCGCTCGCCGACCCGCCGCTCCCGGCAATCATCAGCGCGAGATAGGCCCAGCCGAGCCCGGTCAGCGCCACTACGCAGACAGCCGCCACCCGCTTCGGCCGCGCAAACGCGTGGCCAAGGCCCGCAGCAGCCGGCGGCAGATGGGTCAAGCTATGGTCGGCGGCTTCGGTCATCGGCGGAAAGCGCCTCCTTGGGGCACCCAAACTGCATAGCGCATCGCGGTCTTGGGCGGTATCGGAAGCCTTTCCAATGGTTTCCGCCCTCTCTTGCGCGTGCTAATGCGGTTAATGCGAGAATGAGGCGAAGCTATTGATGTCGGACAAATTTGGCCAGCGGCGGGAAAGCGGACGCCATCATCGTGGGCGGCGGCCCGGCCGGGCTGACGGCGGCGATTACGCTTGCCGGCGCCGGCATCGCAACCGTGCTGGCGGGAAAGCGCCCTGCCCTGGCGGATAATCGTACCACCGCCTTGTTCGCCGGCTCGGTCACCGCGCTCGATACCCTCGACGTCTGGGCGTTGTGCAAAGCGCAAGCCGCCCCGCTCAGCGTCATCCGCATTGTCGACGATACCGGCCGGCTGTGGCGCGCGCCCGAGGTGAAGTTCGACGCCGGCGAGATCGGGCTCGAAGCCTTCGGCTACAATATCGAGAACCGCCATCTGGTCGCGGCGCTCGAGCAGAAAGCGCAGAGCTTCCCGATATTGCGGATGATCGACGATGAGATCGTCAGCGTCGATCCTACTGCTGACGAAGTGACGGTGTCGCTCAAGAGTGGCGACACGCTCAGTGCGCCGCTGGTCATCGGCGCCGATGGCCGGCGCTCGCTCTGCCGTGAGGCCGCCGGCATTGGCATCGACGAGCGCCGCTACCGGCAGGTCGCGCTCACCGTTTGCTTCGCGCACAGCCGGTCGCATCACGATACCTCGACGGAATTCCACACGCCGAGCGGGCCGTTCACCTTGGTGCCGCTGCCGGGTCAGCGTTCGAGCCTGGTCTGGGTGCTCGATCCGGGCGAAGCCGAGACCATCGCCGCGCTCGACGACGCCGAATTGTCGGCGGAAATCGAGCAGCGCGCCCATTCCATTGTCGGCAAGGTCACGGTCGAGCCGGGGCGCGGCCTGTTCCCGCTGTCGGTCGCGACCGCGCGCCGCTTCGCCGCAGATCGTATCGCGCTGATCGGCGAAGCCGCGCATGTGATCCCGCCGATCGGCGCGCAGGGGCTCAATCTCGGGCTGCGCGACGCCGCCACCATCGGCGAGCTTGCCGTTGCCGCGCACCGCCGCGGCCGCGATATCGGCGGCGCCGAGGTGCTGGCGCGTTACGACCAGATGCGGCGCGCCGACGTCGCCGGCCGCACGCTCGCCATCGATCTGCTCAACCGCACTTTGCTCTCGGACTTCTTGCCGGTGCAGGGCGCGCGCGGCCTCGGTCTTTATGTCCTCGACCACATCGGCCCGCTGCGGCGCGCCGTCATGCGCGAGGGCGTGTCGCCTGCCGCCGCGCAGCCGCGGCTGATGCGGGGCGAAGCGGTCTAGCATTGGGCGCGTGATCTTTTCCGAAAACCGGTTCCCACTTTTCGGGATCACGCGCTAGCGAAACAGCAGCGGCGGCAGCGCGCCGCTTTTGACCATCCACATCACGCTGGTCAGCGTCACCACCGACACCAGCGTGCCGACCAGCACGGCGCTTGAGGCCTGCTCGACCCAGACGTCGTATTGCCGCGCGAATACGAACACATTGAGCGCCGGCGGCAGCGCCGCCATCAACACCGCGGTATCGATCCAGATCTGATCGAACGGCCCAAAGAACGACAGCAGCAGGAACACCAGCACCGGGTGAAGCGCGAGCTTCACCACCGTCAGGAGCGGCACTTCCCACGGCGTTTTGACGAGCGGCCGCAGCGCCACCGTCACGCCGAGCGCGAACAGCGCACAGGGCGCCGCCGCGTTCTGCAAGAACTGCATCAGCCGATCGAGCGCGACCGGCGGCTGGAAATGCACCGCGGCGGATAACACGCCGAGCGCGCTCGCCACGATCAGCGGGTGCAGCGCGACACGCTTGACTACTTGAAGCGCGATCGCCCCGACGCTCATCGGGCGCGAGCTCGCCAGCGCCATCAGGAACGGCACCATGGTGAAAAGGACGATATTGTCGAAGCAGAAGATCAGCGCCACCGGCACTGCCGCGCGCGCACCGAGCGTGGCCAACGCCAAGCCCGGGCCCATATAACCGATATTGCCGTAGCCGCCGGCCAATCCGGCGATGGTCGATTCCGCGATATCGCCGCGCCGGATCGCCATGCCGACGGCGAATGAGATTGTGAAGGCCCAGAAGGTCGCCAGCGTGGTGGCAAAGACGAAGTCGATGCGGGCGAGTTGCTGCAGCGGTGTCTGCGCCAGGATGCGATAAAACAGCGCCGGCAGCGCCACATAGACGATGAAGAAATTCATCCAGGCGAGCGCCGTGTCGGGGATCTGCTTGAGCTTGCCGCAGGCAAAGCCGATGAAGATCAATCCGAAGAACGGCAGCGCCAGATTAAGTACGTCGACCATCCCCTTGTTCCGGCATGCAATTTCGGACCCGCCGCAGCGGGCCTTGCGGCCACTTGGCGCGGCCTTTGCATTGCTCTAAAGGGCAGACCGGCCATTGGGAAGGACCCGCGTTTTGAAGCTTCCGCGTCAATTCTTCGCTCCGCTCGCCATCGGCGCGCCGGCGCCGCTGCGCGAATTGCCGGTGCGGCTTGAGCGCATGATTCATTTCGTGCCGCCGCATCTGGAAAAGCTGCGCGCCAAGGTGCCCGACCTCGCCCGCCAGGTGGACGTGGTGCTGGGCAATTTGGAAGACGCCATTCCGGTCGATGCCAAAGAGGCCGCGCGCGCGGGCTTCATCGCGATGGCGAAGAGCGTGGACTACGGACCGACCGGATTGTGGACACGCATCAATGCGCTCAACTCACCCTGGGCGCTCGACGACGTGATCGAGATCGTCGGCGCGATCGGCAACAAGCTCGACGTCATCATGCTGCCCAAGGTCGACGGTCCCTGGGACATTCATTATCTCGATCAGCTGCTCGCGCAGCTCGAGGCCCGTCACCAGATCGGCAAGCCGATTTTGATCCACGCCATCCTGGAAACGGCGCAGGGCGTAAATAATGTCGAGGCCATCGCCACCGCCTCCCCGCGCATGCACGGCATGAGCCTGGGCCCTGCCGATCTTGCCGCCTCGCGCGCGATGAAGACCACGCGGGTCGGCGGCGGCCATCCGGATTATAAAGTGCTCGCCGATCGCGCAAGGTGACGCACCGCGCGCAGCCTTCCAGCAGGACCTCTGGCACTACACGGTCGGGCGCATGGTCGATGCCTGCGCCGCCGCCGGCATCAAGCCGTTCTATGGCCCGTTCGGCGATTTCTCCGACCCCGCCGCCTGCGAGGCGCAATTCCGCAACGCCTTCCTGATGGGCTGTCTCGGCGCCTGGTCGCTGCACCCCACCCAGATCGACATCGCCAAGAAGGTGTTCTCGCCCGAACCGGCGGAAGTGGCTTTCGCCAAGAAAATCGTCGCCGCCATGCCGGACGGCGCCGGCGCGGTGATGATCGACGGCAAGATGCAGGACGACGCCACCTGGAAGCAGGCCAAGGTGCTCATCGACCTCGCCAAATTGGTGGCCGCCAAGGATCCCGACATGGGCGCGCGCTACGGGCTCTAGCTCTGGCGCGAGCCGCAGCGATGTATTAAGTGGGCACTGCCATGGAAAAGATACGGATCGCCAAATACAAGATCGGCCAAGTGGTCAAACACCGCCTCTATTCATTCCGCGGCGTGGTGTTCGACATCGATCCGGTGTTCGACAACACCGAGGAATGGTGGGAGTCGATCCCGGCCGAGGTGCGCCCGTCCAAGGATCAGCCGTTTTACCATCTGTTCGCCGAGAACGCGGAGAGCGAGTACATCGCCTACGTCTCCGAGCAGAACCTGCTGCCGGACACCTCCGATACGCCGATCCGTCACCCGCAGGTCGCCGAAGTGTTCGACCGCGACGACGAAGGCGTCTACCGGCCGCGCAATTACCAGATCAATTGAGCGCACGACGGCGCCGACGCAATGAAAAAGGCGCGGGACTTACCCCGCGCCTTTTGCGTGATCGTCTTTCGGCGACTTATTTCTTTTGCGCGGGAGCCTGCGCGGTCGGATGCTGGGCCTCCAGCTTCTTGCGCGCCTCTTCCGCCTTCTTCTGCAATTCCGATTGCAGCTTTTTCTGCTGGGCCTCGAACACCTTCGGATCGATCGGCGGCCCGTCATAGGCCTTGGCGAAATCGCCCAACGGCATCGGCAGGCTGATCGGGGTGCCCTGCATATTGATCGCCTGCAGCATGAGGGTCTTACCCTTCTTGAGCTCGTCGATCGTGGCGGCGTTGACCTCGTAGTCGGACATGCAGCCGACCGGGAAGCAGATCGTATAAGGCGCCGTCGCCGGCGATCCCTGATCGATGATCACCCGGGTGCCGTGGGCCAATTGCATGCCGAGCGGCACGGTGACGCGCAGCAATTTGCGCTTATCGCCTTCCGGCTCGAACAATTGCACGACCGCGACCGGCATGCCGTTTTCCAGCCGTCCGTCTTTGGTGATGACGCACACTTCCTTGGCATTGGGCTCCTTGCCCTTGCCGCAAACTTTCATCCACGGCGAATACATCAGTTGCGGCGGTCTGCTGGGCGGCGGGGCGGGTGTGGCCGCCTTCATCTCCGGCATCTCCTTAGGCGCGGGCTTGGCCGGTTGTTTCTTCGCGGCCGGCTTGGTCTGGGCCAGCGCCGGCGGCGCGACCAGAACAGCCGCAGCCGCTGCCAGCGCGATCCCCGCCAATGTGGCCGCCAAAGCCCGACCCAACGGCCGGGCCGATGCAATCCGATGATCCATGCAGCTGTTCCTTTGTTTTCCCCGTTCGCGGCCCCTGGCCGTTCGAGAACGGGAGCCTTGCCGTCGGCCCTCTGCCGGCTCTCTCCGCACTAAATGCGGCGGCAGCGTGACACCGCACGGCTGCCTGATAGCCGAAATCGGGCCTGCAATAAAGCCACGAATGACAGAGACAATACAGTGGAACCGCATCATTCCGCCAGGGCCTGCGATCTGCATCGCGCCCTGTGGTAAATTGCGCGAAATCGGAGCCGAATCGCATTCCTCTCTTGCCGACGCCCCCTCACTTGGACCGCAGCGCGCCGCGTTTCGCGCCATCTCGTCGCGCGGTTTTGATCGGCGGGCTGCTCGCTTGCAGCGGGGTCGCGCCGTTACGCGCAGAGACCGCAAGCGGACGCTATGCCATCGCCATGCACGGCGAGCCGGCCTGGCAACAGAACTTCAGTCATCCGAGCTACGCCAATCCGGCAGCACCCAAAGGCGGGCGTCTCACGCAAGGCGTGCTCGGCGCCTTCGACAGTCTCAATCCGCTGATCGTGATGGGATTGCCCGCCGCCAATATCCGCAACTATGTGATCGAAAGCCTGCTGGCGCGCGGCTATGACGAACCGTTCACGCTCTACGGTCTGCTGGCGCGTACGGTCGCGACCGATGCCGCACGCACATTCGTCGTCTTCGATCTCGATCCGGCCGCGCACTTTTCCGACGGCAAACCGCTCACGCCGGAGGACGTGATCTTTTCCTGGAAGATCTTGCGCGACAAGGGCCGGCCCAATCACCGCACCTATTACGCCAAGGTGGTCAAGGCGGAGATCGTCGGCGAGCGCGCGGTGCGGTTCGATCTGACCGGCGCCAACGACCGCGAGCTGCCGCTGATCCTCGGGCTGATGCCGGTGCTGGCGCGCCACGCCATCGATCCGGCGACGTTCGAGAACACCAGCTTCACGCCGCTGATCGGCACCGGCCCCTATATCGTCAGCGAGGTCAAGCCGGGCGACAGCGTCACCTTCAAGCGCAACCCGAATTATTGGGGCCGCGACCTGCCGATCAATCGCGGCCTGTGGAATTTCGACGAGATCCGCTACGACTACTACCGCGACGGCAACACCTATTTCGAGGCGTTCAAGAAGGGCCTCTACGACGCGCGCTCGGAGTCCGACCCAGGACGCTGGCAGACCGCTTACAATTTCCCGGCGATGCGCGACGGCAAGGTAGTCAAGGAAACCTTCCCCTACGGCCTGCCCAAGGGCATGCGTGGCTTGGCGATGAATACGCGGCGTTCGCAATTTGCCGACGTCCGCGTGCGCGAGGCGCTCAACTTTCTGTTCGACTTCGAGTGGCTCAATCACAATTACTTCTTCGATCTCTACAGCCGCACCGCCAGCTATTTCGACGGCTGCGAATTGTCGGCGCACGGCGTACCGGCCAATGCGCGCGAGCGCGAATTGCTCAAGCCGTTTCCGGGTGTGGTGCGCGCCGACATCATGCAAGGCAAGTGGTCGCCGCCAAAGACTGACGGCTCCGGCCGCGACCGCAAAATGTTGCGCCATGCGCTGGGGTTGTTTCGCGCCGCCGGCTACGCGATCAAGGGCACCACGCTCACGCATCTTGCGAGCGGCCGGCCGTTCGGCTTCGAGATTCTGTGCAACACGCGCGACCAGGAACGGGTCGCGCTCGCCTATACGCGCAGCCTCAAGCTCGCCGGCATCGACGCGCGCGTGCGCAGCGTGGACGCCACGCAATTCGAGCGCCGGCGCATCGCCTTCGATTTCGACATGATGGAGTATCTCTGGGATCAATCGCTGTCGCCCGGCAACGAGCAGCTGTTCTATTGGGGTTCGGCGGCGGCGGACCAGCAAGGCACCCGCAATTACATGGGCGTCAAGTCGAAGGCGATTGACGCCATGATCGCCGCCATGCTGTCCGCGCAGAAGCAAGAGGATTTCGTGTCCGCCATCCGTGCGCTCGACCGCGTGCTGCTGTCGGGCTTCTACGTAGTGCCGCTCTACTTTCCGCCGCTGCAATGGGTCGCACGCTGGACCCGCGTCGAACATCCGCAACACACCTCGCTGTACGGCTATCTGCCGGAAACCTGGTGGCAGGCGGAAAAATCATGATCCTCGGCCAACCCGATAGCGCCTCCGGCGCCACGCTTGACGGGCTATTCCGCCGCGCCGGCGTGCGCCATCCCGATGCCGCCGCGCTTATCGATCCGCCCAACCGCGCGGCCTTCACCGACGGCGCGCCGCGCGCGCTCACTTTCGCGCAGGCCGACCAGGTCATTTCCCGGCTTGCCGGTCGCCTGCACGCACTCGGGCTTGCGACCGATACCGTGGTGGCGCTGCAATTGCCCAACACGGTCGAGAGCGTGCTCACGCTGCTCGCGGTGCTGCGCGCCGGCATGATCGCCGCGCCCTTGCCGCTGCTCTGGCACCGGCAGGACGCCACCGCCGCGCTGCGCGCCGCCGGCGCCAAGGCGATCATCACCTGCGCCCGCGTCGGAGAGACGGCGCCGGCCGAGATCGCCATTGAGGTGGCGGCCGACCTGTTCCCGATCCGCCAGATCTGCGCCTTCGGCGCGACGCTGCCCGACGGCGTCGTGCCGCTCGACGATCTGTTCGCAGCCGATGGCTATGGTGCGAGTGCAGTCGCGCGCGCGGCCAATCCGCCTGCGCATGTCGCGGTTGTCACTTTTGACGTCACCGCCGGCGGCATCGTGCCGGTGGCGCGCAATCACGCGCAGCTCATTGCCGGCGGGCTTGGCCCCAATCTCGAAGCCCGCCTGCAACAAGACGCCAACATCCTCGCAACGCTTCCGGTCAGTTCGTTTGCCGGCATGGCGCTCACGCTGCTGCCGTGGCTGCTGAGTGGCGGCACGCTCACGCTGCACCATTCATTCGATGCTGAGGCTTTCTCGAGCCAAGTGCGCGCGCAGCCTTGTGACGCCGTGGTGCTGCCCGGCCCGGCGGTCGCCCGCATCGCCGATGCCGGCCTGCTTGAGGACGCCAAATGCGTGATGGCGCTGTGGCGCACGCCCGAGCGATTGCCCGCCACCGCATGCTGGGACCGCGATGCGGCGTTGGTCGATGTTGCGAGCTTCGGCGAGCTCGGGCTGATCGCCGCGCGCCGCGAGGCCGATGGTGCCGCAGCGCCGATCCCCCTCGGCACGATCGGCGCGCCGCACGGCATGCGCCGACGCCCTCCCCGTCATTGAGACCGCGCGCAGCGCATCCGGCAGCCTGTTGCTGCGCGGACCGATGGCGCCGATGCTCGCCTTCCCGCCCGGCGCCGAGCACGGCGGCGAGCCGCATTTGTTACCCGATGCCGGCGGCTTCCTCGACACCGGCCAGATCTGCCGCTTTACCCCCGACGGGCAATCGTTGCTGGTCAGCAGCCCGCCCGCCGGCATCGTCAACGTCGGCGGCTACCGGCTGCGGGCCCACGATCTCGATGGGCTGGCCGACCGTTTCGGGGCCATGCTGGCCGTCTTGCCGCAGGAATTGACCGGCCAACGCCTGGCCGGCAGCGCGCCCGAACGCGCCGCGGTCTTGCGCCAAATGCAGGAGCGCGGCGTCAACCCGCTGGTATCCGGGGCCTTCCGTTATCCTGAACCCAATGCGGCGTAGTTTCTAAACGTTATTGACGGGGCGTTAATCGCCGCCGGCTATCGTCACGTGCCCTGTAACTGCGTAGCCCGCGCCGCCCATGTCGCTGCAAGGTCCGATGCTTTTGGTCGCCGAACAGCCGGCGGCCGACTTGGTGACGGCGCTCTCCGCTGCCGGCGCCTTCCCCGTCGTCGAGGCCAAATGGGCCGACGCCGCGACCGCCTTTGCTGCGGTCAGGCCCGCCAGCATCGTGATCGCCGAGCCCGGTCCGGCGCCGGACGAGTCACTTGCGCATGCGCTCTCGCTGCAAATCGCCAATGCCGAGGGCCCGATCGTGCCGGTGATCGCGCGCGTCGAAGGCGACCAGGACCCCGCGCTGCCGATCGCTTTGCCGAATGATGCCGCGCTGCCGGTCGAGCGGCTGATCGCGCGTCTGCGCTCGGCGCTGCGCGTGCGCGCGCTGCACGCCACGGTCCTGCGCCGCATTGAGACGTTTGATTCACACGGCGCCACATTGCCGGAGCTGCCGGTTGGCGACGCGCTCGACGACGCCACCGTGCTGATCGCCGGCCGCGGCCGGCTCTATCCGGCGCTGAGCGTCGCGATCGGCGAGCGCTTCGGCATGGTCGGCGCGCTGAGCGTGGAGACCGCCGCCCGTCACCTGAGCGCGCGCGACATTGACGGCATCGTGGTCGGCGACGGGTTGCCGGCGCGCAAGGTGGAAGCTTTTCTCACCGTGCTCGCCCAGGACGGCCGTTACCGCGACATTCCGGTGGCGGTGATCGGCGAAACGCCGCCCAACTTTGCCGAGACGCTGCCCAACATCGATCACGTCACCGGAGATCCGGCGCGCGTAGTCGGACGCATGGTACCGCTGGTGCGGCTGCACGCCTTCGAGCGGCGGCTCAAGCGTGTGCTCGCCTCGCTCGAGGCCGGGGGCATCATCAATTCCGCAACCGGCCTGCTCACGCGCGACGCGTTCTGGCAGGAGCTCGCCAAGGCGGTGGCGGAAGCGAGCGACCGTAGTCAGGCGCTATCGCTCGCGCGCCTGTCGTTCGACGGCCCGATCGACGAGCGCTCCAGCCTCGACGTCGCGCGTATGCTGACGCGCCTCACCCGCAACATCGATTTCGCCACCCGCGACACGGACGGCGAGATCATGATCGCCTTCACACAAACCGATCTGCCCAGCGCCCATGTCATTGCCCGCCGCATCGCGGCCGTGCTGAAGAACACCATTCTGGCGCCGCACGGTGAGTACCCCAAAATCGCCGCCAATCTGACGCTGGCGACGCTGAAAGCCGGCGACACGCTCGACAGCCTAATGCGGCGGGTGATGGGCGTCGGCCAGGTGGTTGCCGCGGAATAAGCGGAGGCATAGGTTAGCTCCAAAAGGAGCCCGCCCATGCCCGATCATCACCAGCCCGTCCGCATCGATGTCGTCTCCGACGTGGTCTGTCCGTGGTGCTTCATCGGCAAGCACCGGCTGGAAAAGGCGATCGCGCTCACGCCCGACATTCCGGTCGAGGTGCATTGGCGGCCCTATTTCCTCAACGACTGGATTCCGCGCGAGGGCATGGCGCGCGAGCAATATCTCACCACCAAATTCGGCTCACCCGAGCGCTATAACGGCATCGCCCAGCGCGTGTCGCAGGCGGCCGCCGCCGAAGGGCTGACCTACGCCCTCGACAAGATGAGCCGTCAGCCCAACACGCTCGACGCCCATCGCCTGATCCGCTGGGCCGGCAGGCATCGGCAAGGCGGCCGAGATGAAACAGCGGCTGATGGACCTCTACTTCACCGAGGGCGCCGACCTCACCAACCACGCCGTGCTGGTGCAGGCGGCCACCGACGTCGGGCTCGATGCCGAGGACGTGCGCGCCGCGCTCGAGAGCGATCAGGACGTCGCCGAGGTCGAGCGCGAGGCGCAGTCCGCCAAGGAAGCCGGCATCGAAGGCGTGCCCATGTTCATCTTCGGCGGCAAGTTCGCGGTCTCGGGCGCGCAGGCGCCTGAGTATCTCGCACAAGCGATCGAGCGCGCGGCGCAGACGCAAGAAGCGGCCGAATAGCGACAGTCGGCCTGTCTTGGGTGCCGTTGACTTCCGGCTTTGCCGCTCGGCTTGGCCGATTGATTTCCGAACATCGATGCGCCAGCTTTCGTGGCTTCGTCGACAGGAGCCGCGGTGCAGGAGACCGAAACATACGATTTCGTCATCGTCGGCGCCGGCAGTGCGGGATGCGTTCTGGCAAACCGGCTGACGGCGTCGGGGCGGTACCGCGTCCTGCTGCTGGAGGCGGGACCGGCAGACCGCAATCTCTGGCTCCATATCCCACTGGGCTTCGGCAGGCTCTTTACCGATCGGCGGTTCAACTGGTGTTACGCGACCGAACCGCAGCCGGAATGCGCCGGACGCACGGTGATCGCCCCGCGCGGCAAAGTTCTTGGCGGTTCAAGTTCGATCAACGGTCTGATTTACATCCGCGGCCAGGCGGAGGACTTCAACCTGTGGCGCCAACTCGGCAATACAGGCTGGGGCTATGACGATGTTCTTCCCTACTTTCGCAAGTCGGAGGCGAACGAGCGCGGCGCCGATGAATTGCACGGAGGCGACGGACCGCTCGCAGTGTCGAACGCACGCGACCAGCATCCGCTGGCGCTCGCTTTTGTCGAAGCCGCGGTCCAGTGCGGCTATCCGCGCAACGACGACTTCAACGGCCGCACACAAGAAGGCGCCGGCTTGTACCAGACGACAACCCGGGGCGGCATGCGTTGCTCGACCGCCAAAGGTTACCTGAAGCCCGCGGCCGGCCGCGCCAATTTGCGCGTCGTGACCGACGCCCTGACCACGCGCGTTCTGTTCGAAGGCCGCCGCGCCACCGGCATCGAATACGCGTCGGCGGAAAACCGCGAACGGCGCGGGCTGCGCGCGAAGACCGTGCTGTCGTCCGGCGCCTATCAATTCGCCGCAGCTATTACAGTTGTCGGGCGTGGGCCCCGCGCCCCTCCTCCAATCGTTCGGCATACCGATCGTCGCCGACATGCCGGGCGTTGGCGAAGGTCTCAACGAACATTATTCCGGCCGCATCACGCTGCGCTGCCGCGAAGCGATTACCGTCAACGATGCGGTCAACAGCTGGAGCGGAAAGTGCCAAGGCGGCCTTGCGCTACGCGCTGTCGCGGCGCGGCGACCTCGCGTTGCCCGCCATCTCGGCCGGCTGCTTCGTTCGCGCCCATCCGTTGTCGGAAACCCCGGATGCGCAATGCTCCATCGCGCTCTATTCGGCGAGACTCGATCGGCAGCACGCTGCACCCGTTTCCCGGCGTCACCGGCGTTTGTTCGTTGTTACGCCCGGAAAGCCGCGGCTACGTGCGCATCAAATCGGCCGATCCGCGCCAGGCCCCGGCGATCCATCCCAATTATCTCGGCACCGAGCGGGACCGGGAAACCGCCGTCGCCGGCGTCAAGGCGATGCGCCGAATATTCCAGGCGCCCGCCATGGCCCGTTACATTGACGAAGAGATCGAGCCGGGCGCGTCTTGCGACGACGACGACGAGTTGTTGGAATTCATCCGCCGCCGCGGCAGCACGACCTACCATCCGGTTAGCACCTGTCGGATGGGACAGGACGCGCTCGCCGTCACCGATGAGCGCCTGCGCGTGCGCGGGATCTCCGGTCTTCGCGTTATCGATGCCTCGATCATGCCGGCCGTGGTTTCCGGCAATACCAACGCCGCGGCCATTATGATCGGCGAGAAAGGCGCAGACATGGTGCTCGCGGACGCAGACACCTAGCCGTGTCGCTGGCAGCGTCCCTCGCGCCGCCTTGGCCTGCTCGGCGATGCCGGCAAGCCGACGCAGGATGAGCGTGGTGCCCTTGAGCCATTGCTCGGGCTTCTGCCAATCGTCGAAGAAGAGTTTCAAGCGCGAAGTTAACTTGCTGAAAGAAAGTGCGCTATGTGCGAAGGGAAACGCACATAATAATTATAAAGAATTATTCCTGCGGTTCGATGGCTTCGGCCGTTATCCGATAACCGATCTTGGCGATATCGGTTTCCGTGGGCGCCACGTTCATGACGCCCGTGACCGCGAATGGATAAACAAAATCGTCGAGTTGAATGCCCTTCTCGACGATGACGAGGATCGCCTGGTTTCGCGGCGGCGGAAACTTAACGCACGCGCCGGAGAAGGGAATGAGAAGCAGCCTCTTGTACGGTTGCTCTTCGTTGTTGAAAGGCAAGACGAAGCCCACAATCTTTACGCGCTGACCGTTGTAGGCAGCGACCAGATCCGACCGCTGCGACACGCTCATATTCGCGCGTACCTTCGTTTGTCCATGCGGCAATAACTTCGCCATCAGATTGTGTGGCGCGGCCTGAAGTGATGCGGGAATTAACTGTTCCCACCGGATTTCGAGCGGTTCCACCGCACGTGCCGGCGGCAATGGAACGAATCCAGCCGCGACGGCGATCGAGAACGCCAACAGGGAATTCCGCAACCAGGCTCGCATTTGGAAATCACCTCTTGCACCCACTGTTCTACAACAAATTCGGATCGAACAGTGCGTGCGGAAGTTCTTTTTATCTCGCCTTGAAAGGGTCGGGAACGAACGATCTCCGACCGTCTCGTCTATTCGACATCTCGCATTTATAGCGGATTATCGGCCAATTTTCCAGCCGGAAACCACATCGGTCGGATCCTCAAGGGCGAGAGGCCAGCCGACTTGCCGGTCCGGCGCTCCACAAAAATTGAAATGGCCGTCAACCTCAAGTCCGCTCCCGCACTATGGTGGGGTAAAATTCACGCCGCCTTCGCCCGCTCGGCGATCGAGGCCAGCTTGCGCAGGATGCCGGTGGTGCCCTTGAGCCGCTGCTCGGGCCGCGGCCAATCCTCGAAGAACACGAGCTGCTGCGCCTTGGCGTTCTTCGGATCGCTGCGCATGCGCACGCCCGAACCCTGCTCGCGAATGTAGGCGATCAGCCCGTCCGGATTGGCGAAGATATTGTCGCGGAACGACAGCACGACGCCTTTCGGCCCGGCCTCGATCTTCTCGACATTGGCGCGGCGGCTGAGCGCCTTGATCGCCACCACCTGCAGCAAATGCTCGACCTCGTCCGGCAGCGGGCCGAAGCGGTCGACCAGTTCGGCGGCAAAGCTTTCGATCTCGCGCTCGTCCTCGATCTCCGCCAGCCGCCGGTAGAGCGCCAGCCGCACCGACAGGTCGGCGACATAGTCCTCCGGGATCAGCACCGGCGTGCCGATGGTGATCTGCGGCGACCAGCGGTCGGCGACCGGCGCGCTGATGCCGGCCTTCAGGCTCAGCACCGCCTCCTCCAGCATCTGCTGATAAAGCTCGAAGCCGACTTCCTTGATGTGGCCGGATTGCTCCTCGCCCAACAGATTGCCGGCGCCGCGGATGTCCAAATCGTGCGAGGCAAGCTGGAAGCCGGCGCCGAGCGTGTCGAGCGATTGCAGCACTTTCAGCCGGCGCTCGGCCTGCGGCGTGATCTTCTGCTGCGCCGGTAAAGTGAGCAGCGCATAGGCGCGCAGCTTGGCGCGCCCCACCCGCCCGCGCAATTGATAGAGCTGCGCCAGCCCGAAACGGTCGGCGCGGTGCACGATCAGCGTATTGGCGGTCGGGATGTCGAGGCCGGATTCGATGATGGTGGTCGACAGCAGCACGTCGTATTTGCCGTCGTAGAAAGCCGACATGATGTCGTCGAGCACGGTCGGCGGCATCTGGCCGTGCGCGACGGCGACGCGCACCTCCGGCACGTTCTTGTCGAGGAAGTCTTTGGCGCCCGCCAGGTCCTCGATGCGCGGGCAGACATAGAAGGCCTGGCCGCCGCGATATTTCTCGCGCAGCAGCGCCTCGCGCACCACCAGCGGATCGAACGGCGACACGAAGGTGCGCACCGCCAGCCGATCGACCGGCGGCGAGGCGATGATCGACAGATCGCGCACGCCGGTGAGCGCCAATTGCAAGGTGCGCGGGATCGGCGTCGCGGTGAGCGTCAACACATGCACCTCGGCGCGCAACTGCTTGAGCTTCTCTTTGTGCGACACGCCGAAATGCTGCTCCTCGTCGACCACCAGCAGGCCGAGATCCTTGAACTTGATGGCCTTGCCAAGCAGCGCATGGGTGCCGATGACGATGTCGACGCTGCCGTCGGCGAGCCCCGCCTTCACCGCGTTGAGCTCGGCCGTCGTCACCAGCCGCGAGGCATGCGCGACGTTGACCGGAAAGCCGCGGAAGCGCTCCGAGAAGGTCTTGAAGTGCTGGCGCGCCAACAGCGTGGTCGGCACCACCACGGCGACCTGCTTGCCGTTGATCGCCGTGGCGAAGGCGGCGCGCAGCGCCACCTCGGTCTTGCCGAAGCCGACATCGCCGCAGATCAGCCGATCCATCGGCCGGCCGGTGGCGAGGTCCTTGAGCGTCGCGTCGATGGCGGTGAGCTGATCGTCGGTCTCTTCGTAGGGGAAGCCGGCGCAGAACTCGTCATAGGCGCCTGGTCCGACAGTGAAGCGCGGCGCCTCGTGCAACTGCCGCTCGGCCGCGATCTTGATCAGTTCGCCGGCGATCTCGCGGATGCGGCTCTTCATGCGCGCCTTGCGCGCCTGCCAATTGCCGCCGCCGAGCCGATCGAGCTCGACATTCGCCTGCTCGGCGCCATAGCGCGACAGCAGGTCGATGTTCTCGACCGGCAGGAACAGCTTGGTCTCGTCGGCGTAATGGATTTCCAGGCAGTCATGCGGCGCGCCGGCGGCCTCGATCGCCTGCAGGCCGATGAAGCGGCCGATGCCGTGGTCGACGTGCACCACCAGATCGCCGGGCGCGAGGCTGGTCACCTCGGCGATGAAATTCTCCGCGCGGCGGCTGGCGCGGCGCGGCCGCACCAGCCGGTCGCCGAGAATGTCCTGCTCGCTGATGACGGCGGCGTCGGCGGTCTCGAAGCCGGACTCGATGCCGAGCACGGCGAGCGCTACGGCGTGTTTGGGCAAACGTTGCGCCTCGGCCCAGGACTCGACCTGGCTTGAGATTGTGCAGCCGATGATCGGCGAGCACGTGGCTCATGCGCTCGCGCGCGCCCTCGCTCCACATGGCCACCGCCACGCGCTTGCCGGAGGCTTGCAGCGCCTCGACATGATGGGTCACCGCCTCGAACACATTGGCGTCGGGCTCGGCGCGCTCGGCGGCAAAGTTGCGGCCTTGCCGCGCGCCGATGTCGATGACGTTGGCCGCATCCGGCACCGCAAACGGCGTGAAGCGCGCCAGCGCCGCGGTTTCCAACCGCTCCTGCCATTCGGCTTCGCCGAGATAGAGCCGCTCGGGCGGCAGCGGCTTGTAAGCCGGCGTGACGCCGTCCTTCAGCGCGTCGCGCCGGGCCTGGTAATAATCGGCGATGGTGGTGAGACGCTCACGCGCGGCATCCTCGTCGAGCGGCTCCAGCGCCAGCGCGGTGCCGGGCAGATAATCGAACAGCGTTTCGAGTCTGTCGTGGAACAGCGGCAGCCAGTGCTCCATGCCGGGATAGCGGCGGCCCTCGCTCACCGCCTCGTACAACAGATCGTCCGGGGACGTCGCGCCGAACTCTTTCACATAGCCGGTGCGGAAGCGGCGGATGGTCTCGGTGATGAGCTGGAATTCGGCGACCGGCACCAGGTCGAGCGCGCGCAAGGCTTCCTCGCTGCGCTGGGTCTGCGCGTCGAAGGCTGCGGATGGTCTCCAGCGCGTCGCCGAAGAAATCGAGCCGCACCGGCATGTCCATGCCGGGCGGAAAGAGATCGAGAATGCCGCCGCGCACCGCATAGTCGCCCGGCTCGCGCACGGTCGAGGCGCGGATGAAGCCGTTGAGCTCGAGCCATTCGACGATGCTCGCCATGCCGGTGACGTTGCCGGGCGCGACCGAGAGCGCATGGGTCGCAACGAAATGCCGCCCCGGCACCCGTTGCAGCGCGGCGTTGACGGTGGTCAGCAGCACCGACGGCTTGTCGCGGCCTTTGACGCGCGCAAGCCGCGACAGCGCGGTCATGCGCTGCGCCACCACGGCGGCATTGGGCGACACCCGGTCGTAGGGCAGGCAATCCCAGGCCGGGAATTCCATCACCGCGATGTCCGGGCCGAAGAAGGCCAGCGACCGCGCCAGCGCCGCCATGCGCTGGCCGTCGCGGCAGATCACGCACAGCGACACCGCCGGCGCATGCGTGCGCGCCGCCATGGCGCGCGCCAGATCGGCCAGCACCAGGCCTTCGGCGCCGTCGGCGACTTGCGCCAGCGTCAGCGGCTTGCCGGGATGCAGCCGCTCGGCGGGAGATTTGGCAGCGACGCTCACGGGTCGGCCGGCCCTTGGCGATGGAAGTCGCGCAGGCGGCGGAACAGCGCGGTGTCGACCTGCGGCGGCGGCTGTTGCGCGCCGTTCACCCAGGCGAAGATCTGCTGATCGGGCACCTGCAGCCAGGTTTCGTATTCATCGAGCTCGGCATCGCTCAAGGTCGCGATTTCGGCGTCGGCGAAACGGCCGAGCACCAGATCCATCTCGCGGATGCCGCGATGCCAGGAGCGGAACAACAGCCGCCGCCTGCGTTCGTCCAGTCCTTCGCTCGAAATCCGCGTTCCGGTCACCGCTTGCTCCAACGCCAAAAACCCGGACGGGGCCGGGCGGGGAATATATAGAGACGTTCGGCGCCGGTGTCAGGTGCGCTTTGCACAGGCCCGGATTGCCTCTGCCATGCGCGCAAGCCAGCATGTCAGCCATGCGCCCGCCGGTCCTCAACCCGCTGTTTGCGTCGCTCACCAGCCTCTCCGGCGTCGGCCCGAAACTGGAGAAGCTTTACGCCCGGCTGCTCGACCGCGAGGCGCCGCACGTCGTCGATCTCTTGTTTCATCTGCCCTCGGGCGTGATCGACCGCCGCGCAAGGCCGAAACTGAACGAGGTCGAGCCCGGCCAGGTCGTCACCGTCGCGGTCACCGTCGACCGCCACCGCCCGGCGCCGCCGCACCGCCCGCGCGCGCCCTATCAGGTCTATTGCAGCGACGAGACCGGAACGCTGACGCTGACTTTCTTCAATGCACGCAAGGATTACCTGGAGAAACTTCTGCCGGTGGGTGAGCTGCGTTACGTCTCCGGCAGCGCCGAATTCTACGACGGCATGTTGCAGATGGTGCATCCCGACCGGGTCGTGGACGAGGAAGGCTTCGCCAAGCTGCCATTGGTCGAGCCGGTCTATCCGCTCACCGAAGGACTGGCGCTCGGCAATGTGCGGCGTGCGATGGATGCAGCGCTCACCCGCCTGCCCCAATCTGCCGGAATGGCAGGACGAAACCTGGGTGTCGCGCGAACAATTTCCGGGCTTCGCCGACGCGCTGCGCCATCTGCATCGGCCGGCCGAACCGCGCGATGTCGCGCCTGAAAGTGCCGCTTGGACACGGCTTGCCTATGACGAATTGCTCGCCGGCCAACTCGCGCTGGCGCTGATGCGCGCGCATATGCGCCGGCAGGCCGGCCGCGGCAGCGCCGGCGAAGGGCGGCTGCGCGCGCGCATCCTCAAGGCGCTGCCCTACGCGCTCACCCACTCGCAGCAGAAAGCGCTCGACGACATCGTCAACGACCTGGCGCTGCCGCAACGCATGTTGCGGCTGCTGCAAGGCGATGTCGGCTCCGGCAAGACCGTGGTGGCGCTGCTGGCGGCGGCGACCGTGGTCGAGGCCGGCCGGCAGGCCGCCTTCATGGCGCCGACCGAAATCCTCGCCCGCCAGCACCTCAACACCATCGAGCCGCTGGCCGAAGCGGCAGGCTTGCATGTCGCCATCCTCACCGGCCGCGAGCGCGGACCGGCGCGTAAGGAAATCCTCGACCGGCTCGCCCTCGGCGACATCGATCTCCTGCTCGGCACCCATGCCTTGTTCCAGGACGACGTCGCCTTCCACGATCTCGCGCTCGCCATCGTCGACGAGCAGCACCGCTTCGGCGTGCACCAACGGCTGGCGCTGACGCAGAAAGGCGAAGCTGTCGACGTGTTGGTGCTCACCGCGACGCCGATCCCGCGCACTTTGGTGCTGACCTATTTCGGTGACATGGATATCTCGGAATTGCGCGAGAAGCCGGCCGGCCGCCAGCCGATCGACACCCGCACCATTCCGCTCGCGCGCATCGCGGAGGTCGAAGAGGCGGTCGGCCGCGCGCTCGACGAGGGCAAGCGCGTCTACTGGGTCTGCCCGCTGGTCGATGAATCCGAGAAGATCGACCTTGCCGCGGCGCAAGAACGCTACGAGGAGCTGCGTCAGAAATTCGGCGCCCGCGTCGATCTGGTGCACGGCCGCATGAAAGGCGCCGAGAAAGACGCGGCGATGGAGCGATTTCGCCGCCGGCGCGAGCCAGCTGCTGGTCGCCACCACCGTGATCGAGGTCGGCGTCGATGTGCCGGAGGCGACCATCATGGTCATCGAGCACGCGGAGCGCTTCGGGCTCGCGCAATTGCATCAATTGCGCGGACGCGTCGGCCGCGGGCCCGGCCATTCCACCTGCCTGCTGCTGTACAAGGCGCCGCTCGGCGAGACCGCCAAGGCGAGGCTCGCCATATTACGCGAAACCGAAGACGGCTTCCGCATCGCCGAGGAGGATCTGCGGCTGCGCGGCGAAGGCGACCTGCTCGGCACCCGGCAGAGCGGCCTGCCCGGCTTCCGCATCGCCCGCATCGAGTTTCACGGCAAATATCTCGGCGCCGCGCGTGACGATGCCGCGCTCATTTTGTCGCGCGAGCCGACACTGGCGGGCGAGCGCGGCGAGGCGCTGCGCCACCTGCTCTACCTGTTCGAGAAGGATGAGGCGATCCGGCTGATCCGGGCGGGCTGACCGACATTATCCTCGGCGCGCGTCTCGGGTGATCTTGCCGGCGCCGCCGGAATTCGGCCGAGCGCCTGATCGACCGCGTGCAGAACCTGACGAACCGAAAGCTCGTCAAGGCATTGGCTGCGGCTGTTCAAGTGATTGTCACAGCCCAGCCGATCGCACGGCATGCAAGGCAGCGGATTTTGCACCAGCCACACATTGCCGCGCTGCTGGATGGTGCCGGCCCGCGCCCAGGGTTCGCGCAAACCGCCGACCGGCCAAGGGCCCATGCCGTGCGGGCTGCCGGGACCGTAGATCGCCACCGTCGGACAGCCGGCGCCGGCCGCGAGATGCGTCATCGACGTGTCGGGACCGACATAGACGGCCGCGCCGGACAGAAGCTGGGCGAGTTCGGCCCAGTCCAGCCGTCCATCGGTTCGCTCGACCGCAGGCTGCACCGGTCCCCACAGATGATCGAGATAGCTGCGTTCGGCGTCCGATGGTCCGCCGGTTACCACCACGGCGAGCCCGCGCTCGCGCAAGGCGTCGGCCAGCGCGCGCCAGCCTTCATCGGTCCAGCGCCGAATGCGGTAAAGCGGATTGGCGTGCAACACCGCGTAAGGCGCGCGCGGCGCAGCTTGCGGCGACGGATGTCTCGGCAGGACCAGCGCCGGCGGCTCGTCGATGCCAAGCGCGCCGGCAAGCCGATTGAGGTCGATTACGCGGTGGAGTTCGGGATCGGTCGCAACGCTGCGATTGAGCAGCAGCCGCTTCCAGGCCGCACCGCTTTGCGGCACCAGGCCGAGGCGAAAACGTCCGGCGACGGCGGCCAACAGCGTCGGGCGATCGCCGGTTTGGGTCGACACGGCGAGGTCGTAGCGCCGCCAAAGCCCCGCGATCAGTTTCATCGCCTGCGCTGCTGTTTGCCGCTCCGGGATCGCGATGACCCGATCGATATCGGGATTTCCGGCGAGGATTCCTTCGCTGCCGCGAAAGACCAGCATGTCGACCCGCGCGCCGGGAATGCCGCGTTTCAAGGTGTGCACCAAGGGCGTCGTCAGCAGGACATCGCCGAGCCGGCGCAGCGTGATCACCAGGACGCGCGGTTCGCTCGGGAATTTGAACGCGCTCACCACTTGGCCCTCTGCCTGTGTCGCGATCCTGCTGCGCCTTGAGCGGCAAGGCGCGGCGCGCGCGCACCGGCCGCGGAAATCGTCACGAGTTCGCCGGCGCCTTTTCGCGCCGCGCCTGCGCCGCCCGCGCGCTCGTGGCAAGCGCCGCCAATTTCTTCTGATTGTCCTGGTCCGGCTGCACCATGCCGGCCGAAATCAGCAGCGACATCGCGTTCTCGACGGTGATGTCGAGCTCGATGAGGTCCTTGCGCTGAATATAGAAGAAGAAGCCGGTGGTCGGGTTGGGCGTGCACGGCAGGAAGGCGCTGACATAGTCGCCGTTCTCCTCCGGCAGCCGCTCGGCGAGATCGCCGCTCGGCGGCTGCGACAGCAACACCAGCGACCACATGCCGGGCGCCGGGAACTCGACCAGCGCCACCTTGCGGAAGCTCGAACCGCTCTTGGAGAATAATGTCTCGAACACCTGCTTCATGGTCTTGTAGATCGGCCGCACGATCGGCATGCGGTTGAGCAGGCTCTCACCCAACTCCACCAGCGAGCGCCCGACCAGGTTGGCGGTGAGAAAGCCGAGCAGTGTGAGCACCACGAAGCCGATCACCAGGCCGGTGCCCGGGATCGGCCAAGGCAGATAGGTTTCAGGGCGATAGACCGGCGGGATGAAGGGACGGATGAACCCATCCACCCAATTGATGAACGACCAGGTCAGATAGACGGTGACCGCCAGCGGCCCGGTGACCACCAGACCGGTGAGGAAATAGTTGCGGATGCGGGCGGCGAAGCCCGTGTGTGGCGTGGTGCCCGACAGGTCGGAAGGGTCGATCCTGGCCATGGCGGCAGTCTATTCCACCGTGACGGATTTCGCGAGGTTCCGCGGCTGGTCGACGTCGGTGCCGATGGCCGCGGCGGTATGATAGGCGATCAACTGAACGGCAATGGCATAGACTAAAGGCGTCACTGTGGCCGCCATATCCGGCAGCGTCAGCGTCTCCAGGGACTCGATCGTGGCCTCTTTGGCGCCTTTTGGGTCGGTAACCAGGATAATCTTGCCGCCGCGGGCGGCTACCTCCTGCATATTTGAGACCGTCTTCTCGAACACCTGGTCGAAAGGCGCGATCACGATCACCGGCATGGTCTCGTCGATCAGCGCAATCGGCCCGTGCTTGAGCTCGCCGGCCGCATAGCCTTCGGCATGGATATAAGAGATTTCCTTCAGCTTCAGCGCGCCCTCGAGCGCGATCGGAAAGCTGGTGCCGCGGCCGAGATAGAGCACGTCGCGCGCCTTGGCGAGATCGTGCGCCAGTCGCTCGATTTGCGGCTCGAGATTGAGCGCCTGCGCCATCAGTCGCGGCGTCTCGATCAAGGCATGCACCAGCTTCTGCTCATCTTTGTCCGACAATTCGCCGCGCGCGCGTCCGGCGGCGACGGCGAGGCAGGCGAGCACAGCCAACTGGCACGTAAAGGCCTTGGTGGAGGCTACGCCGATCTCCGGTCCGGCCAGCGTCGGCATCACCACGTCGCTTTCGCGCGCGATGGTCGAGGTCGGCACATTGACCACCGACAGAATGTGCTGCTTGTGCTCTTTGGCGTAACGCAGGGTCGCCAGGGTGTCGGCGGTCTCACCCGACTGCGAGATGAAAATGGCGAGATCGCCCGCCTCCAGCGGCGCGCCGCGATAGCGGAACTCCGAGGCGATATCGATTTCGACCGGCAGCTTGGCGAAGCGTTCAAACCAGTACTTCGCCACCAGCCCGGCATAGAAGGCGGTCCCGCAGGCCGAGATCGACAGGCGCTTCAGCTTGCGCCAGTCGAACGGCAATTCCGACGGCAACTCAACCCGTTCACCGATCATATTGATGTAGCGCGCCAGCGTATGGCCGACCACTTCGGGCTGTTCATGTATTTCTTTAGCCATGAAGTGCTTGAAATTGCCCTTGTCGACGAGTGAGGCCGACGCCGTGGACTTGATGACCGGGCGCTCGACCAGATTGTCTTTGTCGTCACGGACCTCGACGCCCTTGTGGGTCAGCACGGCCCAGTCGCCATCTTCGAGATAGCTGATGCGGTCGGTGAAGGGGGCGAGCGCAATGGCATCGGACCCGAGATACATCTCGCCGTCGCCATAGCCGATGGCGAGCGGGGAGCCCTTGCGGGCGCCGATCATCAGGTCGTCCTCGCCGGCGAACAGGAAGGCGAGCGCGAAAGCGCCGCGCAATTGCTTGAGCGTGGCGGCAACCGCCTCGACCGGCGATTTGCCCTGCTCCATCTCGTGGGTGACCAAGTGCGCGACCACTTCGGTGTCGGTCTCGCTGGTGAATTTGGCGCCGCACTTGATCAGCTTCTCGCGCAGCTCGCGGAAGTTCTCGATGATGCCGTTGTGCACCACCGCCACGCGGTCGGTAGCGTGCGGATGAGCGTTGCTCTCGGTCGGCCGGCCGTGGGTGGCCCAGCGGGTATGGCCAATGCCGATATTGCCGGCGAGCGGCTCGCGCGCGAGGCGTGTTGCCAACGCGCTGAGTTTGCCTTCGGCGCGTCGGCGCCCGAGCTTGCCGTGATCGAGCGTGGCGATGCCGGCGGAGTCGTAGCCGCGGTATTCGAGCCGCTTGAGCGCATCGACCAGATGGCTGGCGACCGGCTCGCGTCCGATAATGCCGACGATCCCGCACATCCGGGAGGGAACCCCTTATTGCCGCCCTGCTTTAACTGGCTCCGGCAAACAGCATGAAATCAAACCGCATTTCATTTTATGACAGGCCGGCGCGGCATTCCGGCAAGCGGCTTAACCGGACTTTTGCGGCTTTTTCTTGCGCAAGCCGGTGAAGGCCCGCAAGCGCTTTGCCCAACCTTGCTTAATTGTCTGCTCGCCCCGCGTTAACGCTAGTGCGTCGGCCGGCACGTCCTTGGTCACCACCGAGCCGGAGCCGATATAGGCCCCGTCGCCGATTTTCACCGGCGCGACCAGCGCGGAATTGGAGCCGATGAAGGCACGCTTGCCGATATCGGTGCGATGCTTGGCGACGCCGTCGTAATTGCAGGTGATGGTGCCGGCCCCGATATTGGCGCCGGCGCCGACCCGCGCGTCGCCGATATAGGCCAAGTGATTGGCCTTGGCGCCGGCCTCGATCTTGGCCTCCTTCACCTCGACGAAATTGCCGATATGCACGTCGGTACCGAGATCGGCGCCCGGCCGCAGCCGCGCGAACGGTCCGACGCGGGCGCCTTTGCCGACATGCGCGCCTTCCAGATGCGAGAATGCGCGGATCGTCGCGCCATCATCGACCGTCACGCCGGGTCCGAACACCACGTTGGGCTCGACGGTGACGTCCTTGCCGAATTTGGTGTCGGCCGACAGAAACACGGTCTCCGGCGCGACCATGGTGACGCCCGCCTCCATGGCGGCGGTGCGCAGCCGGTTCTGCAAGACGGCTTCGGCCTCGGCGAGTTGCGCCTTGGTGTTGATACCCCGCAAATCGTCCTCCTCGGCTTCGATGGCGACCGCCTTCAAACCCATATCGCGGGCAATGGCAACCGCGTCGGTCAGGTAATATTCCCCCTTCTTATTGTCATTGCCGATGGTTTCGAGGATCGCCAGCGCGTGCTTGCCGGCGAGCGCCATCAGGCCGCCGTTGCATAAGGTGATCGCCCGCTCGGCAGCGCTCGCGTCGCGCTCTTCGCGGATGGCGGCCAGCGTATCGCCTTCAATGACGAGCCGGCCGTAACCGGTCGCATCGGCTGGCCGGAAACCCAGAACGGCAACCGCTGCTCCTTTGGTCAGGGCGCCGCGCAACGCCGCCAAGACCGGCGGCCGCACCAGCGGCGTATCGGCGAACATCACCAAGATGTCGTCCGGCTTGCGTGCGATCGCTTTGCGCGCCGCCAGGACGGCATGGGCGGTGCCGAGCCGTTTCGTCTGCACGAAGATCTGCGCCTTCGGAGCGACGCGGTGTGCTTCGGCGGCGACTTCGTCCTGATCCGGCCCGACCACTACCGCGATCTCTTTGCCGCCGGCTTTCGTCGCCGCGCTCAGCACATGGGCAAGCAGGCTGCGGTGACCGATCTCATGCACCGCTTTTGGCCGCGAGGTGCGCATGCGGGTGCCCTCGCCGGCCGCCAGCACAATCGCAAGGCAGGTTCTGCGGCTCATCGCGCGGACGCTTTGATCGGGATTCGTTGCATAGCGCGCGCCTCTCATAGCCGAGGGGCCGATGGCGCAAAAGGGCCGCCCCGGAACCTTGCCGCATTCAAGCCAAATCTGACCGGTTCTGGTAATGTTTCCAACGATTCGACCCGCCAGAGGATGGGGATGGCGAGCAGCATCATTCCGCCGCAACAGAGATTGACGGAGCCGTCTGAGACGGCGACCTTTCGGCGCGGCTTGTGGCGGGCCGGCAGCTGGGGCGTTGCCGCTGCCGTCTCGCTCGCTGCCGTCGCCGTCGTCTCCCAGACCGATGGCGGAAAGACGCGGCTACGGGATGCGGTCGCGCAAGCGCCCGCGATTCGCCATGTGTTTCTCGCCGGCAACGCGCCGCAGCGTCCGGTCGCGATGACACCGGCGCGTCCGGTCGCCGCCATGCCGTCGCATACGGCGGACAACAAAGCCGAGATGCAGCGGTTGGAAACGGCAGTGCACACGCTGACCGCGGACCGTGATCGGCTCGCCAGCCGCCTTGCCAGCCTCGAGCAGAATCTCGACGACATGACCGGCTCGATCAAAGCGGTAACCGATGCGACCGCGGCCGCGCGCGCGGCAACCGATGAAGTGAAGGTCAAGATCGCGCAGCGGCCGCCGGCAGCTCCACCACCGGTCGCTCCGCCGGCCATGAACTTCCCGCCGATCATTTCGATGGTCGGCGCGTCCCCGCCATCCGTTCCGGCGGCGGCGCCGATGCCAAGCCCGGCCAAGCCGGCAGAGGTAAAGCCGGCCAAACCGTTAGAGGCGAACGCTCAGGCGCCAAGCGAGCCCGGCGCGCCAGCCAAACAAAATGCTGCACTGGTTCATGCTGCGCCATCGGCGCCGCCAGCCGCACCGCCGAAACTGGTCGCGGTTCCCATGCCGCCGACCCACGTCGCCAGCGTCACGCGTGACCCGGCGCAACCTGCCCCGCCGGCGCGCCGTGAATTTGGCATCGACGTCGCCGGTGCCCGCAGCATCGGCGCACTGCACGCGCAATGGGCGGCGGTGAAATCCAATTTCGGCCCGCTGCTGGTCGGCATGCATCCGCTCGCCGCACCACACCACACCGGCCGCTCGCGCTATCGCTTGGTGGTCGGACCGGTGCCCAGTCTCGCCGCCGCGGCCCGCCTTTGCGCCCGCTTGACCGCCGCCGGCTCACTCTGCGAGCCGACCAATTTTGTCGGCAGGCGACTGGTTCAGCGCTGATTGCCGCCAAGCAACGACGCCGGCATAATCCGCGCCGGGTCTTAATGTTGAACTTTAAGTCATGAAGTTCTTTTTGCCGAGCACGCGCGCGACCAATGTTCTGCTGATCGTCGGCTTCGTCGCCCTCGGATACGCGCTCTATTTGCGTTATCTCGCGGTCGAACAGTCGACTATCGGCATCGCTTGCCAAGCCGGGTTAGGCACCTGGCTATGTTTCACGCGAAACATTGTCATCACGCTGTTCTGGCATTCGGTGTTCGGCTGGACCGCGCTCGTTATCGCCGCGCTCAATTTGCTGCGCCCGTCATTGGTGCTGTTCGCATTGGCGCTCGCGGCCGCCTGCCTCGGCATTGTGCTTTACAATACCGGGCTCTCGGCGCTGGCCGCGGGACTGTTGGTGCTCAGTCTCGCCCGTCGCGCGCCCGCGCCAGAGTGACGGCGAGACCGGCCAGCGCGGCGCACAGCCAAAGCGACTGCCAATTCGCGAAACTTTCGTTGAGCACGATATAGGGCACCGAGAGCGCCAGCAGTCCGGCGGCCGCAAGTTCTGACGCCGGATGCCCGCCTTTTGGGCGCGGCGCCACAAGACTGTGCGTCAGGAACGGCACGACGGCGGCGGTGAGCGGCGCGAACGGGAAATCGAGGTAGCGTGGATTGAACACCATCCCGAGCGCGACCAGCAACGCCATCAGCATCAGCACGATCAGCAAGGCACCGATGGCAAGCGCCAGCGGATCTCGGCTGCGTTCGGCACTGGGACCGATGATGCGCCAGAACGGCGGGACCGCCGTTCCACGCATCGTGGCCGCGCTCAGCGCCGGTGGGACGGCGAATGCCAATGCCACAAGAACCGACGATCGCAGCCAGCCGGCCAGTCCTAAGCTCTCGACCGGCGCGTTCGCGACACTCCAGCCGATCAAGGCGCCACCGAAGACGGCATTCGCCGTCACCGCGAGCCATGAGCCGAGCGCGGCATCGCGGCCGCCGGCGAAGAAGGCAACCGCAAACACCAAAACGACAAAGGCGATGCCGCCCGCCGCCTGCCATTTCCATTGCGGATGGTTGGACACCGCCTCACCCCAGGTGAACTTGAAGGCGCGGCTATAGGCGTCGAGCAAGCCCCAATGGCCGCCGACCGTCCCCTCTTGGGCGCGCTTCCACGGTTGGTCGAAGGCTTCGATGACATTGACGTGGAAGTTTTCCCGCTTTGCCAGCGCCAGCACATCCTGGATTACCCGCGCCTGATCGGCCGGCGACGGCAACGCGCCTTCGCGCATGCGGCCGGCGCTCGGCCAGCCGACTTCGCCGATCAGCACCTCTTTGCCCGGAAAGGCCGCCGCCACCCGGCGGCGGATCGCGTCCACATGAGCGGCGGCTTCATCGGCGGCAATCGGGAAATCCTCCCAATAAGGCAGGATATGGATGGTGACGAAATCGGCAGCGGAGGCGAGATTCGGATTGCGCAGCCAGAACTCCCACACATCGGCATAGGTCACCGGCTGCTTGATCCGCGCTTTGACGGCGCGAAGGGTATCGGCGAGCGCACCCGCCGCCATTTCTCCCCGCAACAAGACTTCGTTGCCGGCCACGACCGCTTGGATCGTGTCGGGATAGCGGTTGGCGAGCGCGATCGCCGTATCGATCTGATCGCGGTTCTTGTCGGCGTGACGACGACAGCCAAAGGCCCTGGATCACTTTGAGGCCGTGGCGGGCGGCGATCCCGGCGATCTGGTCGAGGCCGAAATCGGTCGAATAGGTCCGCACGCAGTTGGTGATCTTTGCCAGCAACGTCAGATCCGCGTCGATCTGGGCGGCGCTGACATGGGTCGTCGGGTCAAGCGGGGTCTGGCGGGCGCCGAAGGGCGCATAGGACAGGCAATAGAGCTTTTCGCCGGGCTTGAGCGGCGTGTGGGGCATCGGCACTGGCGTGCCGAGCCAAACCCAATACCCGACCACCGACACCGCCGTCAGGATCAATAAGCTCAAGCCAAGGCGCATCGGCGGGTCCGGCAAGGTTTAAGCCTGCAAACAAGCAAACCGTTTTCGTTCGATCACTGCTCGATTACGCGGCCTTGCTTCAGCAGCAAGGTAAACCGTGACGCACCATTTTGTCGGCTATTGGAGTAACAATAGACCTAACGTTGGGTTGCGCGATAAATCAAGGAAGTCAGTATTCCATCAAAGCCGGCGGAATTGGCCATGATTTCGCCTTTTGCCATTTTCCATTGTGCCACGCGAACAGCGCGACCTCGTGGTGAATGTGTGGCAGACCGATCTCGTCGGTCTTCTCGTTCATGTTTCTTTCGGCATCATGCAAGACCACGTAATCGCCTTCGTGGCGCAGGGCCGGGCTTGAAAAATCGGCGTGGATGCTGCCGTCCCACGCAATGGTCGAATTGACTGGCGGCTCCGGCACATTGGGCCGCCAGAGATTGTAGCGGACCGCCACGCCAAACGGACTCGCATTCCAGCAGGGCACAATAAAAACCTTGGCGCCGGGGGGGATGATACGCCGCATCTCACCCGCGACATTGCGGAGGAAGTGCTGCCGGTCCCGGCCCGCGGGATTGTTGAGATCGCTGCGTAAAGGAAGCACGCCGAGCGCCAGTACGATTAGGATAGCCGTGACCAAACCGCGCGGCTTTAGCCATGCCGGCCAGCGCGTCGCCGTCAGCGCCATGACTGGCGCGTAAAGCCCCAACAGCGCCACGTGCGGCATATAGCGCCAGTAATCGGCGGCGATCCGCGCTTCGAAATCCGACATCACCGCGAGATAAATAAGTAACAAGAAGGCATTGTAGCCAAGCCAGACTATGGCAAAGAGCACGGCCAGCCATCGCGCCTCGCTCACTTTGCCGGGCAATTGGAAAAACGCCACCACGCCGGCCGCCGTGATCAGCCACATCAAGCCGTTGAATAGCGGCGCCTCGATAATCATGTGGCCGATGGACTTAAAGGCCTCGCCCATCAAATCGAAATGCCATTGATCGAAAGGCAGGAAGGATTTTTCCGCATTGGTGAGATTTCAGCGCCACGTACCAGCGCCATGTCACCATGACGACGATCGCCGGGACGAGCATGCGGGCGAGCAACATCGCCGACCGCCGTGTCCGCATCGGCGGATGGCGCAACGCCACGAGCACCAGTCCGGCCGTGACCAGAGCCAGGAGAACCGGGTTGGCCTGCTTGAGATTGACCAGCATGGCGCCGACCAGTCCGAAGCGCCAAGCCAGCGCTTCCGCGTTTTCGCCCTCGCCCGACGACAGACGCGCCAAGATCTCGACCGCGAGCAACCCGAGCGCGCCGAGCGCGACCATGGTTCCAACATCGGCGTAGGTCGACAGCACCACGGCGCCGTCAAGCCCGGGATTGAGCAGGATGGTAACCACCACCGCGCCGGCGACCAGAGCCACCGGCATTTCGCTTGCCTGCAAGCGCCCCTGGCGCACGAGCGTCGCGGCCAGCGCCTCGGCGAGGAACGCAGATGATCCCACGAGCAGCAAGACATTGACCAAAGGACCCGCGGCTTCGAGATAGCGCCCGGCGACCAGCGAGGTCGCCGCGGCCATCAGCGGTATGCCCTGCGGATAGCCCGGGAAAATCGAGAACGGGCGCGGGAGATCGCGCCAGGGAAGCGAATTGTGTTGGAATTCGTAAATGGCGCTCGGCTGCCAGTTCCAGAAATCGTCCCACATCGCCGGCACGTGACCAGCCGCCATTACCAGTATGGGTGAAACCAGAGCCAGAGCGATCCAGGTCGAATAGCCGCCGGGGACTTTTCGCCTGACCAGAACCGTGATCGCCGACAGGACGGTAAGGCCAGCCATAAGCCACGACAGCGGAATGCGCGTCGTCACCGCCAAAACGGTGAGCGCGATGCTGAAGGCGCCAAATCCCACAAACATGTCGGTACCCGGCCACAGTCGGCCAGGGGCAACCGCCGCGCCCGCGGCAACGCAGCCGGCAAAAGGAACCAGGGCGCAGAACAAGGCCAAGACGAACAAAGTGTCGGAAACCATCGATCGATCCTCATGGACGGAATACTTCGTTCACGCGCCGACATCGTCTCCGGCCGCGCCCTATTTTCGGGTGCTGATGCCTATATCCGAATCGCTGCGAGCGTTGGGGAAATCAGTCCGTCATCCGGGGAATGCCGGTTAAGACTGGAAGGACCGGCTTATCGCGCGCGCCCGCGGCTGCCAAGCGCGGCCACCTCTTAAGCAAAGCCAAGGCCGGCGCTGGACAAGGGCGGAACTTCACGCCAAATCTTGCCGGCAAGTCTTTGACCTTTAGAACCCATTTCGACGGCTTGAGCCGCCTGGGGTTCAGGAACCATTCAGGAGCGGATTCGTAGAGAGGGGCATGGCCGAACCGCGAGTCGCGGCAAACGTCGTAATAGTGACCCAATCCGGTCGCACAGCGAGGCCAAGCGGGCGGGTAAATCTTCATCAACACCAGCGGGACAATGGCAATCATCCTCGGTTTGCGTCGTTTCAGCGCTGTGCTTTGCGCGGCGGCCGCCATCGCCTTGGCGGGGCCGGCCTTTGCCCAAAGCGGCAACGGCAAGCCGCAGCAGAAGAAGCCGGCCGCCGAGAACGCCAAAGAGGCGCAGAAGAAGATCGACGATATTGCGGAAGCCTCTCGCCTGCTCTCCGGGCCGTCAGGCAATCCGGAATGCGTCTGGCTTGGACGCCGGGTGGTGACCCTGCTTTGGCGCGACGACCTCGACACCGCCTTCCGTCACCTCGACATGTATGACCGTTTCGGTTGCCCGAGCGCCCATGTCCAGGCGACGTTCCGCTGCGTCGTCCGGCAGGGCAATCTCGACCCGAAAGTGCCGGAAACCCTCAACGGCCGCGTCCACGACTGCTGGCTCAATCCCGGCCTGCCGCCGGTCCCGCCGGCAGCGACCCCGCAGGCGGCGGCTGGCGGAACGAATGCACGCTAATTGCGTTTCCTTCCTGTCAAAAATAATTTTCCCGCCACGCGTCCGCCAAGGATTTGCCATGAGCCGCGTTTACTTGACGATACGCCTGATGCCGAACTCCCCTGCCTCCACGCAGACCGAGCTTCGGTTGAGCCCAGGGGACGGGCTTAGGGGTCTGCAATTCCGCCCCAGTTGGTTATGAGATAATGCGCTCCGTCGCTGCCGTCGTCGCCCTCGTGGCGTGCGTGCATGCCGGGCTGTGGGCCGTGTCGCGCGACAAAGTCAGCGCGCCTGATTTCGACGGCCAGCTCGCCAGTGTTTCCTACGCGCCGTTTGGCCCCTCCAGCAATCCGAACGAAGGCGATAAAGCCCGCGCCGAGCAAATCCGCTCGGATCTAAAGACGCTGGCCCCGATTACCCGCGCAATCCGGCTCTATTCATCGACCGGCGGGGTTGAGTTGGTGCCGCGGATTGCCGAGGAATTTGGCTTGCGCGTCACGGTCGGCGCCTGGATAGACAAGCACCAAGACCGCAACGAACGCGAGATCACGTCCGCGATCGACCTTGCCCACCGCTACGGCGACATCAACAGCGTGATTGTCGGCAACGAAACCATCTACCGCGCCGACCAGACCGTCCCCGAGCTGATCAAGAAGATCCAGCGCGTGAAGCGCGCCGTCAAAGTGCCGGTGTCGACTGGCGAAATCTGGCACGTATGGATCGAGCACCCCGAGCTGGTTTCGGCGGTCGACTACATCGCCGCCCACGTCCTGCCCTACTGGGAAGGCCTTCCGGTCAGCCAGACGGTCGACCAAGCGATCATGATCTACGACAAGCTGCGCCAGGCCTACCCCGGCAAGCGCATCGTGATCGCCGAGTTCGGCTGGCCGAGCGCCGGATACAATTACCAGAATGCCTATCCGGGGCGCTTGCAGCAGGCCGCGGTGATGCGCGAATTCGTCACCCGCGCCAACGCTCTCGGCATCGACTACAATATTGTCGAAGCCATCGATCAGCCGTGGAAGACCTTTGAAGGCGGCGTCGGCCCCTATTGGGGCCTGTACGATGCCGCGCGTGAGCCGAAGTTCTCCTGGACCGGCCCGATCACCGATCCCGATCATTGGAAGATCGCCGGCTTGGCGCTGCTATTGAGCGTGTTGCTGTCGCTGCCGATCCTGGCGATGGCTTCGGCGAGCGCGCTGCAGGCGCTGCTGCTGGCCGGCTCGGCCAATGTGGTCGGCGCCTGGGGCGCCACGCTGTTTGCCTACTGGAACGGACACTACTTCGTGCCCGGCGCTGCCTTCGCCCTCGGGCTCGGCACCGCGCTCTTGATCCCGCTGGTGATCATCGCGCTGGCGCGGGTGGACGAAATCGCGGCGATTGCCTTCGGCCGCAAGCCGCGCCGGCTGATCGACGGCCCCGCCGCTGGCGCCCGATATGCCGGCGCCAAAAGTCTCGATCCACATCCCGGCGCATAATGAGCCGCCCGAGATGCTCAAGCAGACGCTCGACGCCGTTGCGCGGCTCAACTACCCGAATTTCGAATGCGTGGTGGTGATCAACAACACCCCCGATCCGGCGCTGTGGCGGCCGATCGAAGACCACTGCCAGGCGCTGGGCGAACGCTTCAAGTTCCTCCGCGCCGAGAATCTCGTCGGCTACAAGGCCGCCGCGCTGCGGCTGGCGATCGTGCATACCGCCGCCGACGCCGAGATCATCGGCGTGATCGACGCCGACTATGTGGTGCAGCCCGATTGGCTGAGGGATCTGGTGCCGGCTTTCGCCGACCCGGCCGTCGGCCTGATCCAGGCGCCGCAGGATCATCGCGACAGCGAGCGCAGCCTGATGCACCACGCCATGAACGGCGAATATGCCGGCTTCTTCGACATCGGCATGGTGCAGCGGAACGAGTGCAACGCCATCATCGTGCACGGCACCATGTGCCTGATCCGCCGCAAGGCGCTGGAAGCGGCCGGCGGCTGGTCGAGCGACACCATCTGCGAGGACACCGATCTCGGCCTCACTCTGCTCGAACTCGGCTGGCAGGCGCATTACACCAACAAGCGCTACGGCCACGGCCTATTGCCGGACAGCTTCGATGCCTACAAGAAGCAGCGCCATCGCTGGGCCTATGGCGGCTTCCAGATCGTGAAGAAGCACTGGCGCCGGTTCCTGCCGGGCGCCAGCCGCCTGACCCGCGAGCAGAAGCGCGAATTCGGCCTCGGCTGGCTCAATTGGCTCGGCGCCGAAAGCCTCGGCGTCGTCGTCGCCATCCTCAATATCGTCTGGGTGCCGGTGATCGCCTTCCTCGACATCGCGGTGCCGGACCGCATCCTGACCATGCCGATCTTGGCGAGCTTCGTGGTGTCGATGGCGCATTTCATGACGCTCTATCGGCTGCGCGTGCGCGTCTCCAAGGGGCAATTGTTCGGCGCCGTGTTCGCCGCCATGTCGGTGCAATGGACGGTGGCGCGCGCGGTCGGCTTCGGCGTGGTCAAGGACCACCTGCCCTTCGTGCGCACCTCCAAAGGCGGCTTGCGCCGCACCGCCGACTTCCATGCTTTCTGGGAAGCGGTGATTGCCGCGCTGCTCATCGCCGGCGCGATCGTGCTGATCGAGACCAATTACAAGCAGGTGCGCGAGATCTACATCTTCGCCGCGGTATTGGCGGTGCAGAGCCTGCCTTTCATCGCGGCGGTGGCGCTAGCTGTGATCGAGCGCACGCAGCTCAACGACTTCGCCTATTGGCGTAGCCTCGAGGGCCGCTTTGCCGAACTGCTGCCGCGGCGCGCAATCGCCCAACCGGCGCCTGCCCCCGTGCAGAAGCAAACCGAACTGGTGCCGTAAGCCTCACGCCGCCAGCGACGTCTCCACCAGCTTCACCCAGTAGGACGTGCCCACCGGGATCACGTCGTCGTTGAAGTTGTAGGCCGGGTGATGCAGGCCGGCGCTGTCGCCATTGCCGACGAAAATGAAAGCGCCCGGCCGCGCGTTCAGCATGAAGGAGAAATCCTCCGCGCCCATCACCGGCGCGAGGTCGATGTTGACCTTGTCCTTGCCGGCGATGTCGGCCGCGACCGAGGACGCGAAATCGGTCTGCGCGGGGTGGTTCTTGAGCACCGGATAACCGCGCCGATAGCTGAAGTTCACCTTGGCGTCGTGCAGCTTCGCAACGGCCTCGATAACTTCGCGCATGCGCTTCTCGACCAGGTCCTGCACATAAGGCACCAGGCTGCGCGCGGTGCCGCGCAATTGCGCGGTCTGCGGGATGACGTTGTCCGTGTTGCCGGCGTGGAACGTGCAGACCGACACCACCGCGGATTCCAGCGGGTCGACGTTGCGCGCCACGATGCTCTGCAACAGGTCGACGATCTGCGCGCCGACCAGGACGGTGTCGATGCCGAGATGCGGGCGCGCCGCGTGCGAGCCCTTGCCCTCGATGTCGATGGTGAAGTGGTCGGCCGCCGCCATGATGGAGCCCGGGCGAATGCCGAATTGGCCGACCGGCATGCCGGGATAATTGTGCATGCCGTAGACTTCGCCGATCTTGAAGCGCTCCATCAGCCCGTCTTTGACCATGGCCTTGCCGCCGGCGCCGCCCTCTTCCGCCGGCTGGAAGATCACCACCGCGGTGCCGGCGAAATTGCGCGTCTCGGCGAGATAGCGCGCGGCGCCGAGCAGCATCGCGGTGTGGCCGTCATGGCCGCAGGCGTGCATCTTGCCGGGCACCGTCGACTTGTAGGGCAGATCGGTGATCTCATCGATCGGCAGCGCGTCCATGTCGGCGCGCAGCCCGATCACCTTGTCGGATGTTCCCTTGCGGCCATGGATGACCCCGACCACGCCGGTGCGGCCGATGCCGGTCACCACCTCGTCGCAGCCGAAGGCTTTCAGCTTCTCAGCGACGCTGCCGGCGGTGCGCTGCACGTCGTAAAGGATTTCCGGGTGAGCATGCAGATCACGCCGCCATTCGGTGATTTCGCCCGCCAGGTCGGCGATGCGGTTGATAATCGGCATGATCCTGCTCCAGGCCTTTGGGGTCCAAGAGACCACCTTAGCAAACCGCAAGGGCTTGGCGCGAGTTCAAGAAACGGGCGAAAACCGCCTATTGACCGGGCATGGCCGCATCCCTACACACCCCCGAGTGAGAGCGCGTAGCTCAGGTGGTAGAGCAACTGACTTTTAATCAGTAGGTCCAGGGTTCGAGTCCCTGCGCGCTCACCAATAAAATCAGATACTTAAGACCAATTTAGGCCACCTTGCTAAGCAGCTTTTTCTCATTTGGCAACAGTCCTGGCAACATGGTGCAGATTTCGTGCCGGGCCGATAATCAGCATACCCGCGACTTGGGGAAGCTCGATGATTATGGTGTAGACAGCCGCCGTCTATCTGAATGGCGCGAAGTCAGGGATGCTGGTGATGATATTATAGAGGACGCTATTGAAAGGCTTTGGGAGACAAAGGCGTGGATGAATTCAACAAGGCATCTAAGGGCATGGAATTACCTGAGAAGATCAATGCCCGCAAGCGCATTGCTAAGGCATTAGCGAGGCAGAAGTGAGCATTTGGCAGAAGGCCATTGGGAAGCCCAACAATGCATCTTTCGAACATTAATCGCCGGCTAGCAATGAGAATTCTCACCATAACACTTGCGTTGGCAATACTCGGAGGCATTGCTGCGCAAACATTGGCGTAATCGCCTGACGAGGTCATAGAAAAATATTCAGCTCTTCTCATCGAGATGCCAAAATCCGGAAAAGGTGTAGTTCGCAATATTTCAGATCTGCCGTATCCGAAGGAAAAGATCAAAGAGGTACTATTGACCCTTCTATCAAAAGCAAAAGATGCTAAGTCGCGTGATATTATAGAGGTATCCTACATGATGCTTGCATCATTTCAAATGATGACTGCCGAGGAAGGCGAAGCGGTTCGAAAGTGGGACGAGCTCACGCTAAATAAGGCAAATGCCAATCTGCCTACAAAAGAACTTGCAGGCCGCATCCTCGCTGTCGGAGAAATACATAACAGAGTATTCAAGAGATTTACTGCGGAACAGCAACAGCTCTACACCGAAATAAAAGCGTTTGAAAAACAGCTAAAGTGATCGGGGCGTGTCTTCGACGCACAACGCCTCACTCGGCGGGGCAACGGTAGCCCAGTGAGCAAGCGATATCGGATTTCAAAACGCGGTGGACCGTTTAACCCATGTCCGCTCTCGTCCAATCGCGTCCTACATGGTGCGTCGCGGCGAACGCAGCGAAGTGCCAATAAGCGACAACGCACCGCAGCAAATCGCGCGCACAGAAATGCCGCCAGTACGGCGGCCTCTCCGAAATCCGATCAGGTGTTTTGATCAAACCGGCGACAGCTATGCATGTGAAGTTTCTGCGGTCGCGAGCGTTATGGGGAATCCAGGTAGCGGATCACGAAATCGTAGATCGCCAGCAAAGTCACGCCTCGCCGCCAGACCAAGCGCATGGCGAATCAAATCTCCACGTGACAATCTATCACCTGCCAAGAACGCCGGGAATGGCAAAATATTCCCAACGTTGACATTAGCCGTGAAGCGTTCGGAAACCTTACGATTGTGCTGATACCCGCATTACTTGGGCGCCGAATGCCCGCTTTAGGTCATTGACGGCCGCTCATGAACGGTACACGCAGTCGTCTTTTCTTCGGCAACTATGAGCATGCGCCGCCAAATTGACTTTCGCATTTTTGCGGCTTTATAAGTTCAATAGTTTCGATGCGCGCGATTTTTACGAGTGACCATAGTCAACTCGACCACACACCGCGCCGGCTCTTCTTGCCGCTCTCTTGACCGCGGCATCAGGGGCGGCCGGAGTAGCAGGTGCTTCATCATCGCGGCGGCCGACAGCAGCAGCATTTTGGTTGGTTGCGTGAACCACACACTCTGTTTGGGGGCGCAAACACGGAGTGTTCCTGCATGAACACGAAGATCTCTGCGTTTCTTCAAATTTCCGGGTGGACCATATTTTTTGTCGCGTCATCTTTTGGACTTTATTTGTTGGACAAGCGGGCGGGGCCGACGCCGGCTCCCGCCATGAATTCCATGGCGATGTCGGATACACCGGTGCATTTCAAGCCGAAGCTGTCGGCTTACACAGACAATCACGAGTTCCTGGTGAAGATGAGCGGTCTTCCTACACCAATCCCCTATCAGAAATATTTCACCCTCCACTTTGCGGTCTATGACGGCCAGCATCCCGACAAGCAACTCAGCGATGCCCATCTGACACTACTCGCGGGCATGCGTCACAATCTCAAGCACGGTTTTGCTCACGGCATGCAAACGGCGCCCAAAATTGGAAACAAAGCGGGCGACCTCACTGTCGACGGCATGTATTTCCATATGATGGGAAAATGGACCTTGAAGGTGACGGTAAATGAAGGCGACAAACAGGGCGCCGCCTATTTCGATCTGCCGTGTTGCGACAAATAACCCAATGCGACATTCGCCAAGGGGCGTGGGCTGGGCGAGGGTGAAACAGGTGGCACTGGCCGCAACGGCGCTGGCCGGGGTGCTGGCTGTTGTCGCCGCGCACGCCAACGACCGCAGCCCGTACACGGCCGATGAGCTTGCCGCCATCGAACGGCATGCCGCGCCGGTTGCCGCTCCGCCCGGCGATCCGACAAACAAATTTGCCGACAACAAGGCTGCCGCCGCCTTCGGTCAGTTCCTGTTTTTCGACACGCGTTTTTCCACCGATGCCAAATTTTCCTGCGCCTCCTGTCATCAACCCGCGCGCGCCTTTACCGACGGGCGAGCCTTGCCAAAGGCACTGGCGATGGGGACACGCAACACGCCGACCTTGCTCAATGCCGCTTATAATCAGTGGTTCTTTTGGGACGGACGCGCCGACACCATGTGGGCGCAAGTGCTGCAGGTGATCGAGAATCCGCGCGAGTTCGCAGGCGATCGCGTTGCCGTCGCGCACGCTATTTTCGATGATGCCGTATTGCGCCGCGCCTATGAATATCTGTTCGGCAAGCTGCCGACCCTATCGGATACACATCGATTCCCCCCGCACGCAATGCCTGACGTTTTCGGAAAATCCGTCGCCGGCCGCGCGTGGAGCGCCATGAGTGCCGCCGACCGCGACGCCTGCAACAGAATATTCAGCAATGTCGGAAAAGCGATCGCCGCCTATGAGCGCCGTCTGCTCATTCACGATTTGCCATTCGACCGTTACGCCCGTGCGCTTGTCGGCGGCGACGCGTCCGGGCAAACGCTACTGTCGCCCGCGGCCAAGCGCGGCCTCAAGCTGTTCGTCGGCCGCGGCCGATGCGAGTTGTGCCACAGCGGCCCGGATTTCACCGACGGCCAGTTTCACAATGTCGGGCTGCCGGCTTTTGGCGATGAAGCCGTCGACAAGGGACGCGAGGAAGGCATCGCCTTTTTACGGTCCAATCCATTCAATGCAGCGGGCCGCTATAGCGACCAGCCGAACGGTCAATTGGCGGAGCGGCTGAAATACCTGCCCGCGGCCGACGCCATGCGTGGTGCATTTAAGACGCCAACGCTACGCAATGTCGCTCTCACGCAACCTTTTCTACATGACGGAAGATTTACGACACTCGAACAAGTCATCAAGTTCTACGCCGCTGGCAAGTCCGCTGGCCATGGCCACTTGATTGGTCCGCGCGAAAGTACCCTTGATCTCCTTCCGCATTTCACGTCCGGGGAGATTTCTGATCTTGTGGCATTTCTTCAGTCTCTTAACAGCGCGTCTATCCGCCATTCGCTAGTGGTAAAACCCGCCAAACCGTAGGTTTTCCTCAGACGGCAACATCCA
>CAVXGN010000041.1:0-80723 GCA_963761245.1 uncultured Alphaproteobacteria bacterium
GCAGGAAATGGTTGCTATTGGGGGAGAAGCGGATATTTAATCAGCCGCGCACCCCGCAAAGTTAGAACTGGATGCCCGCTTGCGCGGGCATGAGCGGAGCAAACGGTCGGCGCTCTGGACGAATTCTCCTGCCTCGGTCACCATCCCGCCCGCAATAAGGGAGGGACGTGTTCGTGGACATCAAGGTGATGAGCGCCGGCGCCGTGGCGTCGATGGTCGAGGTGCTGGGCGCGGAATTCGAGAAGGCGACCGGCCACAAGCTCGACCTGAATTTCGGGACCGCCGGCGCGCTGCGCGACCGGCTGAAAGCCGGCGAGCAGGCCGATCTCGTCATCCTCTCCGAGTCCGCGATCGACGCGCTTGAGAAGACCGGCCTGTTCGTTGCCGGCAGCCGCACCGATGTCGGGCGCACCGTCACTGGCGTGGTGGTGCGCGACGGCGCAGCCGTGCCGGACATTTCCACGCCGGAGGCGTTCAAGCAGGCGCTGCTCACGGCCAAGAGCGTCGCCTATACCGACCCCAAGGCGGGCGGCTCCGGCGGCATCATGTTCGTCGCCTTGCTGGAGAAGCTCGGGCTGGCGGACGCCGTGAACAAGAAAGCAGTGTTGACCAACCGCGGCTCGCAGACGGCGCAGGCGGTGGCCGATGGTCGGGCCGAGATCGGCACCACGTTCATCAGCGAAATCCTCCCCGTTAAGGGCGCCAAGGTGGTGGGGCCGCTGCCGGGCGAACTGCACAACGCCAATACATATACGGCGGCCATCCCGGCCGGCAGCGCGGCGCGCGAGGTGGCGGCGGCCTTTCTGCGCGCGCTCACCGATCCCGCCACCCGCGCGCGCTGGGTCGCAGCCGGGCTTGAGCCGGCCTTCGGCAGTTAGCTACTCTTGCGGGCGTGCAGAGCCTTACCTAACTAGGCCGGTAGGGAGCCCGGGCGACCATGGACTTGTTGAAATTCGTTGTCCTCGACGAAGAAGACCTCGAGGTCGTTTCGACCCACCTGCAGGACGCGGTGGTCAAGGTCTCCGATGTCCTCTGGCGTCCTGCCGAAAAACGCCTGGTGGTCGCGCTCAATCGTTTCGATTGGGAAGGCGCGCAATGCCGGAACCCGGAATATCACCGTCGGCGGGCGGTGCTGCGCTTCGAGCGGGTGCTGTCATGCAAGTGCCGGTCGCTGAACCCGGCCGGCCAGGATGCGGTGCTCAATCTGCTGGCGGTCGAGTTTTCCGAGACCGATGCCCCAGCCGGGGTGGTCACACTGATATTTTCCGGCGGCCCGGCCTTGCGGCTTGAGGTTGAATGTCTGGAGGCAGAGTTGGCCGACCTCGGCCCGTCGTGGATGGCCGCAACCTGCCCGGCGCATAAGATTGTCGACGAGCGCGCGACGGCGAAACCGGACCGCGCCTGACGCGCCGGCGCCTTGTTATTTGCCGATTGCGATGGCGTACTAACCCCGTTCAAACGGGGAGGGGTAGCCATGCGCAAAATCGTCATCCTCGCGGGCCTGCTGATGGGCGCCGCGCTGTTCACCGGTACGCCGGCCGAGGCCTATGTCGGCTGCCAATGCTTCAAGATCGGCGCGCCGCCGGTTTGCACCGCCACGGTCGAATCCTGCATTTTCAGGCGCGGCGGCGTCTGTCTGGCGCCATGCAACTATGTGCCGCCGCGCATGCACCACAGGCGGCATTCGCCTAAGAAGAAGATGTAATCCGCCTTCATTGTTGGCCGACAAGGGCTCCGTCGCAGGACGGAGCCTTTGCATTTTCGGCGCCTGCGGCTCGCGCAACCGGGTTCCGGCGGGAGGGTTGACGCGACCGCGCGCATCACCCATTGACCTGTCATCCGGGGCCGGCCCGGCAGCGCGCGATCCGGAAAAGCTTGTCCTCGACGAGATCGGGAATAGGAACCGGTTTTCGGATAAGATCGCGCGCCAGCAAAGACTCCAGGCCATGCCGCTTCGACTGGATAGCCAAAGCAGCGATTTTTCCGAGCGATTCCGCAACCTGCTCGGCATGAAGCGGGAGGCGGCGCAGGATGTCGATGCGACCGTGCGCGGCATCATCGCCGACGTAGTCAAGCGCGGCGATAGCGCGCTGTTCGAGCTGACCGCCAAATTCGACCGCGTCGATCTGCGCAAAGCTGGCCTGCGCGTGAGCGCGGCGGAGATCGAGAGCGCGGCGGCCGCCTGCAAGGGCGAGGCGCTCGAGGCCCTCAAGCTCGCGCGCGACCGCATCGAGGCCTATCACCGCCGGCAGCGGCCGAACGATGAGCGCTTCACCGATCCGCTCGGCGTCGAGATGGGTTCGCGATGGACCGCGATCGAAGCGGTCGGGCTCTATGTGCCCGGCGGTACCGCGGCCTATCCGTCCTCGGTGCTGATGAACGCCGTGCCGGCGAAGGTGGCGGGCGTTGCGCGCTTGGTGATGGTGGTGCCGACGCCGGCGCCCTTGGTATTGGCGGCGGCGCAGCTTGCCGGTGTCGACGAGATCTACCGCATCGGCGGCGCGCAGGCCGTCGCCGCGCTTGCCTACGGCACCGACAGCATCGCGCCCGTCGCCAAGATCGTCGGACCGGGCAACGCCTATGTGGCGGCGGCCAAGCGCCAGGTTTTCGGCAAGGTCGGCATCGACATGATCGCCGGTCCCTCCGAAGTGCTCATCCTGGCCGATAAGACCGGCAATCCCGCTTGGATCGCTGCCGACTTGTTGGCGCAGGCCGAGCACGACGCCAGCGCGCAGTCGATTTTGATCACCGACGATGCCCAGCTCGCCGACGAGGTCGAGAAGGCGGTCGCTTCGCAGCTCAAGACATTGTCGCGCGCGGAAATCGCCGGCGCCTCCTGGCGCGATTTCGGCGCCGTCATCACGGTGGCCAAGCTCGACGACGCTGTCGCGTTGGTCGACCGGCTGGCGCCCGAGCATCTGGAGATCGAAGCCGAGAACGCGGAGGCGCTCGCCTCGCGCATCCGCAATGCCGGCGCGATCTTCATCGGCGCGCATACCCCGGAAGCGATCGGCGATTACGTCGCCGGCTCCAACCACGTGCTGCCGACCGCTCGCTCGGCGCGTTTTTCGTCGGGCTTCAGCGTGCTCGACTTCATGAAGCGCACGTCGCTGCTCAAGTGCGGGCCCGAGCAGTTGCGCGCCCTTGGGCAAGCCGCCATCGCGCTGGGCGAGGCGGAAGGGTTGACCGCGCACGCGCGCTCGGTGGCGATCCGGCTCAACCGGCCATGAGCCCGGCAAAAGCAACGCCCGCCGGCAGCAAGCAGCGCCTGGTCGCGGTCATGCTGGACGAGGAGTTGATCGGCCGTTCGAACCCCGACGTCGAGCACGAGCGGCAAGTCGCGATATACGATCTGCTCGAGCAGAACACGTTTTCGCCGATCGGCAACGACGACGGGCCCTACGCGCTGCATCTGAGCATCACCGGTAACCGTCTGGCCTTCGACATCCGCACCGAGGACGGCAAGCCAGTGGTCGCGCATCTGCTCTCGCTCTCGCCGCTGCGCCGCATCGTCAAGGACTACTTCACGATCTGCGACAGCTACTACCAGGCGATCCGCACCGCCACGCCCGACAAGATCGAAGCGATCGACATGGGCCGGCGCGCCATCCACAACGACGGCTCACGCATCCTGCAGGAGCGGCTGAAGGGCAAAGTCTCCATCGATGTCGACACCGCGCGGCGCCTGTTCACCTTGCTCTGCGTGCTGCATTGGAAGGGTTAGAGAATGCCGCCCCCCATTCTACGTTCATCCCCGCGTAAGCGGGAATCCAGACATGCGATTTTAGTGGGTGCAGTTCAGAACTGGGTCCCCGCTTTCGCGGGGACGAGCGGGGAATAGAGCTTGGCCGCGCCGCCGCAGCGCTCATCGCGCCCGCAGGCGGTGCTGTTTGCCTGTGGCATGAACGCGGTCCGTTCGCCGATGGCGGCCGGGCTGTTCCGGCAGCTGTTCGGCAAGTCGGTCTATGTCGGCTCGGCCGGCGTGCAGAAAGGGGAGGTCGATCCTTTTGCCGTCGCCGCCATGGCGGAGATCGGCATCGATATCGCGCGCCACAAGCCGATCACGTTCGAGGAACTGGAAGATCTGGAGGGGCTCAATTTCGATCTGATCGTGACGCTGTCGCCGCCGGCGCATCACAAGGCGCTGGAGCTGACCCGCACCAATGCCGCCGACGTGGAATACTGGCCGACCGCCGATCCGACAGCGGCCGAAGGCAGCCGTGAGCAGAAGCTCAACGCCTATCGCGAGGTGCGCGACCAGCTCATGGCGCATATTCAGGAACGGTTCGGGCAGCCGCGCGGCGGCAACGAATAAGCTATGCTTCGTCATGGCGCGGTTTGCCGGCTCGGGTTGTGAAAATAGTCCCGTTCCGCTAGGTTCCGCGCCCATTCGCAACGGATTCACCCGCTTCTCGGCAGCGTTAGAGACATGATCGGCCGGCCAAAATTAGTGCTTGCTTCCGGCTCGCCACGGCGGCTCACTTTGATCAATCAGGCCGGCATCGAGCCCGACGCCCTCAAGCCATCCGATATCGACGAAACGCCGCGCCGCGGCGAGATCCCGCGCGCCTACGCCAACCGGCTCGCCCGCACCAAGGCGGAGGTGGCGCTGGAGAACGTCAAGCTCGATGACGAATTGCGCGGCGCTTATGTCCTCGCCGCCGATACCGTGGTGGCGGTCGGCCGGCGCATTTTGCCCAAGGCGGATTTACTGGACGAGGCGGCGCAGTGTCTGCGCCTGCTCTCCGGCCGCAATCACCGCGTCCACACCTCGATCTGCCTGGTGACGCCGAAGGAGGCGTTCCGCCAGCGGCTGGTGGAAACGCGCGTGCGCTTCAAGCGGCTGTCGGACGATGACATCGAGACCTATCTCGCGTCCGGCGAATGGCGCGGCAAAGCCGGCGGCTACGCGGCGCAGGGCATCGCCGGCACCTTCATCGTGAAGATCGTCGGCTCCTACAGCAACGTGGTCGGACTGCCGTTGTACGAAACCGTGAGCTTGCTGGCCGGCGAGGGCTTCCCGATCCGCTTCGGCTGGCTCAATGCGGTGTGATAGATTCCGTCATTCCGGGGCGCGTGCGAAGCACGCGAACCCGGAATCCAGAAGCGGACATTGCATTTGCATCTGGATTCCGGGTCCGGCGCGTTGCGCCGTCCCGGAATGACGAAGGGATCGCATGAACCTCGCGCTGTGGCTTTATCGCGCCGGTCTCAGTCACCCGGATTTACCTGCGGCGGCTTTGGGCACGCGTGTGGTTGTGACTTACGGCGAACTGGCCGCGCGCGCTGCGCGGCTGGCCGGCGCGCTGCGCGATAAATGCGGACTTCAACCCGGCGACCGCGTCGCCATCGCCGCCAAGAATACGCCCGACTATATCGCGCTGCTCTACGGCGTCTGGCACGCCGGGTTGGCCGCGGTGCCGGCCAATGCCAAATTGCATGGCGCGGAATTCGGCTACATCCTGGAGCAATCGGGCGCGCGCGTCTGCTTTGCCTCCGCCGGCATCGACGGCGAGATCGCTGCGTACGCGCCTAGATCGCTCGAACGATTGATCACGGTCGGCAGCGCCGAATACGCCGCACTGTTTGCGGCCGATCCGATCGACCTTGTGCCGCGCGCTCCCGACGATCTCGCTTGGCTGTTCTACACCTCGGGGACGACCGGACGGCCGAAAGGCGCCATGCTCAGCCATCAGGTGCTGGCGCAGGCGAGTTTTGCCTATGCCGCCGAGGTGGATCCGACGTCGCCGGGCGATGCCATTTTGCACGCCGCGCCCATGAGCCACGGCTCCGGCGTCTATATCATGCCGCATATCGCCCGCCTCGGCGTGCAGGTGGTGCCGGAGAGTGGCGGCTTCGAGCCGGAAGAAATTGTCGCGCTGTTCAATCATTGGCCACGCCTATCGATGTTTGCCGCGCCGACCATGATCAAGCGCCTGGTCGCTTGCCCGGCCGACTGTAACGCGGAGAACATGCGCACGCTGATCTGGGGCGGCGCGCCGATGTATGTCGAGGACGCGCTTGCCGCGCTCGATCGTTTCGGGCCGCGTCTCGCCCAGATCTACGGGCAGGGCGAGGCGCCGATGACCATCACGACGCTGGGCAAGGAAGACATCGCCGACCGCGATCACCCGCGCTGGCGTGAGCGGCTAGGCTCAGCCGGCAAACCCTATTCATGCGTCGAGGTCAGAGTCGCCGACGGCGAGGATCGGCCGGTGGCACAAGGCGAGGCGGGCGAAATCCTCTGCCGCGGCGTCATCATGTCCGGCTACTGGCAGAACCCGGAAGCGAGCGCCGTCAGCATGCGCGGCGGCTTTCTGCATACCGGCGACGTCGGCCTCATCGACGAGGAAGGTTATCTGCATCTCAAGGACCGCTCCAAGGACCTGATCATCTCAGGCGGCTCCAACATCTATCCGCGCGAGGTCGAGGAAGTGCTGCTCACGCACGGCGCGGTGCGCGAGGTTTCGGTCATCGGCCGGCCGGACCGGGAGTGGGGGGAAGTGGTTGTGGCTTACGTGGTCGGCGATGCGAGCGCGGCGGAACTGGACGCGCTGTGCCTTGCGCGCATTGCCCGCTTCAAACGGCCGAAGGATTATGTTTTTGTCGACGCCCTGCCGAAGAATAATTACGGCAAGATCCTGAAGACCGAGCTGCGCGGCCTCGACGCCGCCCGCAAATAGAGGGAAGCGTTCATGGCCGACATCGTCCTCGCCATCGGGACCTCGCACAGCCCGCTGCTCAACTCGCCGGCGGAGGACTATCCCAAGCACGCCGCCATCGATGCCTCGGGGCGCAAGCTGCTCGACAAGAACGGCCGCCCTTGCACCTATGGCGAGCTCTTGGCGCAGGCCGATCCCTCGATCAAGGACCAGATCGCCCCGCAGGTGCTGGAGCAGCGCTCCGCGCAATGCACCGCCAATATCGAGAAATTGTCGCGTGAACTGGCCGACGCCAAGCTCGATGCGCTGATCATCATCGGCGACGACCAGCACGAGCAGTTCTTTGACGACAACATGCCGGCGATTTTGATCTATTGGGGTGACAAGATCGAGAACAACCCACTGCACATGGACGACGACGCGCCGGAATTCTGGCGCAAGGCGCGCTCGCAATTCCATGAGACGGCGCAGACGCGCGACTATCCGGTCGATTCCAAGCTCGGCCTGCATCTGATCGAAGAGTTGATCGGGCAGGGCTTCGACGTCAGCCAGTCGAAGCGGCTCGCTAAGGAGCACGGCGAGGGCCACGCCTTCGGCTTCGTACATCGCCGCATGATGAACGACCACGTCATCCCGATCGTGCCGGTGGCGCTCAATACTTACTTTCCGCCCAACCAGCCGCGGCCGCGCCGCTGCTACGAACTCGGTCGCGCGCTCCGCGCCGCGGTGCAGAGTGCGCCAGGCGGCGCGCGCGTCGGCATTCTGGCCTCCGGCGGCTTGAGCCATTTCACGGTCGACGAGGCGCTCGACCGCGGCGTGCTCGATGCCTGCAAACGCAATGACGGCGAGGCGCTGGCGTCGATCCCCGTGGCCAAGCTCAATTCCGGTTCATCGGAAATCCGCAACTGGATCACGGTCGCCGGCGCCGCCGCGCATTTAAAAAGCGCCTGGCAGGACTATATCCCATGCTATCGCTCGGCCGCCGGCACCGGCTGCGGCATGGGCTTTGCGGTCTGGAAATAGCGCGCTACATCTCACCTTATGAACGAAATCAATCGCAACATTCCCGGCGCGAGCGGCTGCCCGATCTGCGGCAAGCCGATGGAACAGGCGTTCCGCCCGTTCTGCTCCAAGCGCTGCGCCGACATCGACCTCAATCGCTGGCTTTCCGGCGTCTATGCGGTGCCGGCGAAGGAGGACGAAGACGAGGACGGCGAGCGCCCGACGGACGCTGACGAAAGCGAGCGCTCATGAATGTGCAGACTGCCGATTGGCCCGACCGCCTCTACGCCACGCTCAAGCGCGCCGACGTGCGCCAGGTCGGCTACGTGCCCGATGCCGGCCATTCGCGGCTGATCGATCGCTGCCGCGCCGACGCCGACATCCGCGACGTGGTGCTCACCACCGAGGAAGAGGGCGTGGCGCTGGCGGCCGGCGCTTGGCTGGGCGGCGAGCGTTGCGCGCTGTTGATGCAGTCGAGCGGCGTCGGCAATTGCGTCAACATGTTCTCGCTCGCGCGCGCCTGCCGCTTTCCGCTGCTGATGCTGATCACCATGCGCGGCGAGTGGGAGGAGTTCAATCCCTGGCAGGTGCCGATGGGCTCGATCGTCGATCCCGTGCTCAAGCTGTGCGACGCGGAAGTCTATCGCGCGACCACGCCTGACGAAGTCGAAGGCGTGGCCGAGCGCGCCGTGCAGCAGGCCTTCGGCGCCGAGCGCATCGCCGCCGTGCTGCTGTCGCAGCAACTGATCGGCAAGAAGGTATGGACCAAATGAGCCAAGTGGGACTCGGGCGGCGCGCCGCCATGGCGACGCTGCTGGCCGACCGGCCCGAGGACTTGCTGGTCGTGCCCGGTCTCGGCTCGACGACCTATGACCTCGCCGCTGCGGGCGACGATCGGCGCAACTTCTATCTCTGGGGCGCCATGGGCGGCGCAGCCATGATCGGACTTGGCCTTGCGCTGGCGCAACCGAAACGCCGCGTTGCGGTCATCACCGGCGACGGCGAGATGCTGATGGGAATGGGCTCGCTCGCCACCATCGGCATCCAGCGGCCGAACAATCTTGCCATCGTCGTGTTCGACAATGGCGTCTATGGCGAGACCGGCATGCAGCCAAGCCACACCCAAAGCGGCGTCGACCTGCTTACGGTCGCCGGCGGCTGCGGCTTTGGCGATTGTCTCGAGGTGCGCGACGAGGCCGGCTTGCGCGACCTCGCCCAGCGGCTGAAGGGCTTCAATGAGATGCTGTTTGCCCGCGTGCTGATCGCCGCCGAGGAACCGCCGCGCGTGCTGCCGGAGCGCGACGGGGTGGCGCTGAAGCAGCGTTTTCGCGCCGCCATTGGGGTTCAGGGCTGAGCGGCGCGGCTTAAATCCGCCGTTCTGGACAGTGGGGAGGAGGGCCTTTATAACGCCCCGCGTTTCGCTGGCCCGCTCTCTATCGGGCCCGGCGCCCAGGTAGCTCAGTTGGTAGAGCACGTGACTGAAAATCACGGTGTCGGTGGTTCGATTCCGCCCCTGGGCACCATCACCTAATCCCGCCTCTTGTTTTTCAATCGCTTAGAAGGCGCTTTGTCCCACCGCTGTTCTGCGCGGGAAAAAGTGGGACAGTTTCATTCGGGTTTTGGTCGAGGTTAAGCAGCTTCGTGTCCGAAGCCGCGAGCACCTTCTGGCGCGCCGCGGGGTATAGCGCGCCGCTTCTTTCAGCGTGCTCCATCCGAAGATCGCCATGAGCTGGCGCTCGGTCGCGCCGTTTTCCGCTGCGATCGATGCAGCGGCCTTGCGCAGGCCGTGCGCCGAGCAGTTCTCCAAACCAGCTTCATCGCAGCGCTTGCGGAACCAGTTGCCGAAGCCGTCTGGCGCAAACGGTCCGGTGTCAAGCAGCAGCGCGAGCGCAAGCCGCGCTTTGCTGCCGACCGGACGCCGCTTTTCAAATTGCCGGACGTCTTCGAGGGGCCAGCTATTAAGAGTTTTCCGAGCCTGATTTCAGGTAGGGCACGTCCTTTGCGCGATTGCGCTGCACGAGTATGTATTCGAGCGCGAAGTTGAAAAGCTGGCGCAGCGCCTTGACGAGCGCATTGGCCGCTTCGGGCGTTTCGGCGCGCTCGTCGCGGCGCGCGCGCACATGGCGCGGCTCCATCGGCGCATAGGGCTTGCTGCCGTCGCTCTTGCCCACGCCATCAGGAATCCGCCGCCCACCTATTGCGTGCGCGGCGTCAGCCCCTTGAACTCATCGGACTGAAAATAGTGCGCGTACAGCCGGCGCAGCGTGCGTTTTTCCGGGCGAGAGCTTGCGCGTTTCAGGCTTGGCAGCCGCCTTGCCTTTAACCACCGCCCAATATTCCGCAAGAAAGGCGCGTGTGCCCGGCTACTTGTGCAACCGGAATTTACGGGCGCACGTAAAGGCACACATTGCCGTGCCGGTCGGTATCTTCGATGATCCAGTCCGCGAGAATTGCGCTGAAATTGCCGCTGACCTATGATCCTAACCATTGGCTCAATGACGCGCGATCTGCTCCGTAATCGAAGACGCGTGTGACAAATAGTGCCAACAGAAACGAACCTTGAGGGAGGACAAAATGAAGCGGACACTGTCCACGGTGTCGCGCACCGCGCTGGCGTGCGCGTTCGTTATCGCCGCCGCGGCGACGATTGACACTGCTGCGGCGCAGCAGACGTACGGCCCGGTTGCCCAGCGCGCGATCGACGGCGCCAAGGCCTACGTCAAAGCCCACAATATGAAGGATCCAAAGCTGACCATGCTGCTCAACTCGCTGTTTCGCAATGCGCAGCCCGATTTCTCGGCGGAATGGATGAAGGAGACGGGGATCGAGATCGTCAGCGAGCCGCTTGGCTATACCGACATCCCAAGCAAGATCATGGGCGAGGCGGTCGCCAAGACCGGCGCCTTCGACATATTCAACGACTTTCCCTACACGCAGCCGGACGGCGCCAGCGCCGGCGTACTCAAGGCGCTCGACGAATACGCGGCCAAGGGCAAGCCCGACTTTTCGGGCATCCCCGAGGCGTTCGTCGCCCAGCAGAAATACAACGGCAAGCTCTACAGCATGGTCCTCGACGGCGACCACATCATGCTGGTGCTGCGCAAGGACATCGTCGAAAATCCTCAGGCGCGCGCCGAATTCAAGGCGGCGACCGGCAAGGACCTCGGCTGTCCGGCGACATTGGCTGATTGGGAGGAGCAGGCGAAGTTCTTCCACACCAAGGCCGGCCAGACGCGTTGGGGCATCAAGTTCGAAAAACCGCTGTACGGAGCGATGGGCTACCGCTCGGTCAACTTTTCGCACCGGCACTTCCCGACCTATTTCGGCGGCCTTTTGTTCGACAAGGACATGAATCCCCGCATCAACACCCCGCAAGGCATCAAGGCGATCACGGCGTTTGCATCGATCGTCAAATACATGCCGGAAGATATCCAGGGCTGGGGTACGCCACAGATCTATCCGTTCTGGGCAAGCGGACAGGCCTATTCGGTCATGTCCTTCCCGTCGATCTTCGGCTATGCGAACGCCAATCCGAAAAGCGTCATCAAGGGCAAGCAAATCCCTTGCGTTATTCCGGCCACGACCGCACCGGGCAAGCCGGTCCGCCGTGCATCGGAGGCGGCGGGCACGAGCTACGAGGTCAACGCCTATGGCAAGAACCCCGAACTCGCCTACTGGTTCATTCAATGGCTGACCAGCCCGTCGGTCGGCAACCGGGCGATTGCGCATCCCAAGGGCTTTTGGGACCCGTACCGGACTCAGAACGAGAACGATCCCGGCATCATCAAGAAGTACAGCAAGGAATTTGTCGACGTGACGTTGGAAAATGCCAAGTACACGACGTCGCTGCTGTTTATCGAGGGTCACTATGAGTACATGAAAATCCTCGACAACAATCTCGCCGACGTGATGAACGGCAACATCACACCCGCAGCGGCTGCCAAAAAAATCGAGGCGGGTTGGAATAAAGTTACCGACGACGTCGGCCGCAAGAGCCAGATCGCGGCTTGGCGCAAGGGAGTTGCCGACGGTCTTTACGTCGACAAGTTCTGACCGAGCATTGAGGCAATGCACACGCCACGGCATCGCGGATCAACCGCATGCCGTGGCAGTGTGACTGTTGCACTCAATTCGACATTGATGCCCCCGAGCCTTCGGCGACCTAGCCCATGAGTCAGGCGACCACAAGCATTCCTGCTGTCGAGCGTGCGGCTCGCTCCGATGGCGTGTTTGCGCGGCTCGCGGCTTGGCTCGCGCAGGAGCGGGTATTCCGCTGGATTCCCTTCATCCTGGTCGAAGTGACATTCCTTCTCGTCATCGTCATTCCATTCATTCTGACCATCTACATCAGCCTGTTGCGCTGGCGTGCCAATCGGCCGTTTGAGCAGGCGTATCTGTCGGGCTTTCACAATTACGAGAGCGTTCTGGGCGATGCGGGTTTCTGGGCGTCGCTCGGCCGGACGTTTTATTTTGCCGGCTTCGCCGTCACATTCGAACTGCTCATCGGATTTATGCTGGCGATGCTTGTGCATCAGGTCACGCGTGGACGCCGCATCTACATCACAATCTTCCTGATCCCAATGATGGTTGTGCCGGTGGTGGCCGGCTACAATTTTTCGATGATCTATCTCGACAGCGGGCCGCTCAACCAGCTGCTGGCGCCGTTCGTCGAGTTGTTCGGGATTGACCCGCGCATTCGCTGGCTGTCCGATCCGCTGGCCGCGCAATGGGCGATCATCATCGCCGACGTCTGGCAATGGACGTCGTTGACTTTCCTGATCTTCCTGTCCGGGTTTTCCGCCCTGCCGCCGCAACTCATCAACGCCGCGCGCGTGATGGGCGCCAGCCGCCGCCAGATATTCTTCTGGGTGGAGCTGCCGCTGCTCAAGCCAGCGATCATTATCGCCGTCGTCATACGCACGATGGAGGCGCTGAAGCTGTTCGATCCGGTTGTACTATTGACCTTCGGCGGGCCGGGCACTTCAACCCAGACGATCGCGTTCTATCTGTGGGAGCAGGTATGGCAGTTTAACAAATACAGCTTCGGCGCGGCTGCTTCGATACTATTGTTGTTCATTTTCTCGTTCCTGATCTTTACAGGCATCTGGCTGCTCACGCGCCAGCAAACGCAGTTTGAGCGGGAGCAAATCAGATGAGCGTCAACGCTGACCAGGCCCCGCAGGCTGTGGGCCGAACGACCGGACGCCGGCGCGACCGCATGCCGATCCTACGTCACGTCGTCCTGATCTGCTGGGCGCTGATCGTCTTGTTTCCGATCTTTTGGATGCTGCAGACCTCGTTCAAGGACGCCGGTGAATGGGTGACTTGGCCACCTCACTGGCTGCCGCATGACCCCACGTTGAAAAACTATGCTCAGATCTTCACCTTCGACGTCTCGGGACGGGGCGTGGCGCGCGAGGCGACCGAGCAGCCCTTCAATATTTGGGGCTCGCTGGCGGATTCGGTCATAATCTGCACTATCTCTTCATTGATCGCACTTTTCATGGGCACGTTTCTCGCCTACGCAATCTCCCGCTTCGGGGTTGGCGGTAAGCATTTTCGTCACTCGGTCCTCTTGGTCCGGATGATCCCGCCGATCGTCGTGGCGATCCCGCTCCTGATGTACTACGCGATCATTATTCCGTTCGCGACCGAGACGGTTTTTGGAACGCGTGTCATCCTGTTCGACACGCGCGCCGGCCTGAGCATGCTCTATATGGCACTTACCCTTCCGTTCGTGATTTGGATGATGCTGAGTTTCATCAATGAAGTCCCTTACAGCCTTGAGCATGCGGCGCGCATCATGGGTGCTGGCCGCATGTACACGCTGTGGAAGATCGTTCTACCGCTCGTCGCGTCCGGTATGGTTGTCACGTTCTTGTTCATATTCATCCTCAACTGGGCTGAGTTCCTGCTTTCGCTCACGCTGACCCATCCGAACGTGTCGACGCTGCCGGTTCTGCTCAACAAATTCCAGAGCGCTTCGGAGGGCCGTCTTTACGGGCCGCAGGCGGCCATCGGCACGGTGATCACGATCCCGGTCGTGGTTTTAGGCATTGTGATCCAGAAGCATCTGGTGAAGGGTTTCAGTTTCGGCATGGTGCGCCGCTAGGGGCGGGGCCGACCGTGGCAGTACTGGGGGAGCAAGCTTCGTGGCACGCATTGTCTTAAAGGACCTAGTCAAGACATTCGGCGACGTCACCGCGGTTCAGCGAATCTCGCTTGATGTAAACGACGGCGAGTTTCTGATCATGGTGGGACCGTCAGGGTGCGGCAAGACCACGACGCTCAACATGATCTCCGGCCTCGTTCAGCCTACCAGCGGCGAGATTACCATCGGGGACCAGGTCGTCACCTACACCGAGCCCGGAGAGCGCGGACTTGGCATGGTTTTCCAAGACTTGGCGCTGTTTCCCCATATGAACGTGTTCGACAATATCGCCTTTGGTCTGCGCGTGAAGAACGTGCCGGCGCGCGAGATCGAAGAGCGCGTGCGCAGGGCCGCCGCGTCGATGCATATTCTGCCTTTGTTGGACAAGCGTCCGGGACAATGTTCGGGCGGCGAGGCGCAACGCGTCGCGCTCGCACGCACCGTCGTCACCAACCCGGCGGTCTATCTGATGGACGAGCCGCTCTCCAGTCTCGACGCCAAGCTGCGCGTCGACATGCGTACCGAACTCAAGCACCTCCACGAAGAATTGGGCAGCACTTTCGTCTACGTTACGCATGACCAGGCCGAGGCCATGACCATGGCTGACCGCATTGTCGTGATGAATCTCGGCCGCATCGAGCAGCTGGGCGGCCCGCTCGACATCTATCGGCGTCCGGCGACCCGCTTCGTCGCGGGCTTTTTCGGCATGCCGACGATGAATTTTATCGATGGGGAAGTCGCGGCAAACGGCGGTGCGCCGGAATTCCGGGCGAAGAATCTCTCGACTGTGTTGCCTGCCGGGCTTGACGTGGGTAAGGCCGGGCGTGGGATCGTGCTCGGCGTGCGGGGTGAGCACGTCCTGCCCGTTGACGCCGGCGAACCGGGTGCGATACCGGGAACCGTCAACCTGATCGAGCCCATGGGCGACACCACGCTGGTTTTCTTTGACTATGGCGGCCCGAACCGACTCGTCGCTAGGGTCGACCCCGACCGCGCCTTGTCACCAGGCGACCGCATCCATTTCAAGTTCGACGCTGGCAACTGCCACCTGTTTGACGGCGAAGGCGGAACACGGCTCAACTGACCTCGTGTTGCGATAACCTTTTCGGTCAAAACGGCGGCTGTCATTCGCGGCGAAGATAAAGCCCTCGTCACGGGGCGCACTGGAAATAATTGCATTCACCATATGAATGAAGGCCATACATAATATCGATTTTGATAATGTTCGAAAGCTACCTAAGGTCCCCGCCGGAAAGCAGGCGCCGAATGCAGTGCGTTCGACGCTCCGGGCGAGAGAGAAGACCATGGCGGTAGCAAGCGACGATATTGTTGTAGAGACGATCAAGCTCAAGGCGACCGACGGTTTCGCGCTCGAGGCGTTCCATGCCTATCCAAAGCAGGCACGCAAAGGCGGCCTCGTCATCCTGCAGGAAATCTTCGGCATCACCGATCAGCTCAAGTCGGTCGTGCGCGCCTATGCGCACGATGGCTACGATACGATCCTGCCGGCCATGTTTGACCGCGTAGCACCCGGCACGGTGGTTCCGTTTGCAGAGCCGAACAAAGGCCGGGACCTCGCCTACGGTCTCGATCTCGACAAGGTGATGCTCGACGTCGCTGCCGCCGTGGAGCGTGTCAAGAACCCGCACGGCGTTTCCGTCCTGGGCTTTTGCTGGGGCGGCGGCGTGATCGTGCGGGCGGCGGCGGAATTGGACTTGCGAACCGCCATCGCCTTCTACGGCACGCGGCTGATGACCTATCTCGATCAGAAGCCGAAGTGCCCGCTGATGTTCCACTTCGGCAAGACGGATCCCAACTCGCCGCCCGAGACGATCGAGGCGGTGCGGAAGGCTTTTCCGTCCGCCGAGTGCTTCGTTTACGAGGCCGGTCACGCCTTCGCCAACGATGTGCGGCCCACTTATGTGGAGGCGGTGGCCAAGACGGCGCGTGAGCGTACGCTCGCTTTCCTGAAAAAATATCATGAGGCGGCAACCGGCTAGCCCGGCCGTCTTCGCACGCCGCGCCTTGCTGCGCGGCCCGGCCGTTAGAGCATGATCCCGAAAAGCGGGTAGCGGTTTTCGAAAAAGATCATGCTCAAACAAGAATCTAAAGCGGGATGACAATTCGAAGAAAAGCCATCCCGCTTTAGAGTTCCTGATAGACGGCCTTGATCTGGTTGCGCAGCCAGGCGTGCTTTTGATCCCTGTCGTTGCGCATCTGCCAGACCATGTTGGTGGAGATCTTGCCGACGTCGTTGGGGACCGGCCGTTTCGCCAGATTGAACGACTTCTCGAATACGTCCGAGGCTAATTGGGTGAATACGCCGATCATGTCGCTGCGAATGAGTAGATGCGGCACGGCGGTGAAGTTCGTGACGGCGACCAACGCGTGACGCCGCAAGCCGTGACGCAGGAGGAGATCGTCGAAGATCGCCGTTCGCTGACCTGTCGCGCTGACGATAAGGTGCGGAAACGACAGGACTGTTTCCATGTCGAATTTTCGGTTCCGTTTCAGGATGGGATGATCGCGCCGGAAGACGCAATACAGGCTCTCGCTGAGCAGGAATTCGGCGTTCAAATGGCCCGGCTTTTCGTCGAGCCAACCAAGCGCAAGGTCGGTTCGGTCCTGGTCGAGCAGATCGAGCGCCTGTTTGCGGTCAGCCGTCAGCACTTGCAGCGCCATGTGGGGGGCGAGCCTCTGCAACCGGGCGTACAAGCGCGGCACCACCGCGAGGCTCAGCCGGTCGGGCGTGCTTAGGCGGAACACGCCGGTCGCGTTGGCCGGGTCGAACTGCGCTTTCTGGGCGAGGCAACCTTCGACCAGCGCGATCGCTTCGCGCAACGGCTCGCGCATGGCCTCGGCCCGCGGCGTCAGCAAAAAGCCGTTGGGTCCGCGCACCAGGAGATCGTCGCCGATGAGCGTGCGCAGCCGGTGCAGGGCATTGCTGACGGCCGGTTGCGAGCGGCCCAGACGCTTGCCGGCGCGCGTGACATTGCGTTCGGCGATCAGGGCATCGAGCACCTTGAGCAAATTGAAATCGATGGTGCCGAGGTTCATGGCCGCGAATGGTCCTATATTCATCATATGAATGCCTTCTATTTCTATTATCAATTTTGAAAATAGCGAAGTCCTTTTTACCCTTGTTCTAAAGCTCGCCACGCGCGGCACGGGGGCCTTCCGACGCGGCGTTTCCGCAGCGGAGGCGCGCCGCTCGCGTGCGGAATAACGTGGGGAACGCGCCATGGCAGGCCTGTTGGGGCGGCAAAGTCCGCCCAACGCTTTTGCGGCTGTTCTGCGAACGCGGGTATTCGCCGGCGAGTTGGCTCGCCGATGACCTACACCATGCGTGCGGCGCCTATCGCGGCGGCGCTGGCCACGACGTCTTGCATTCTGTGGAACGCCCAGGCGCCTGCTTGGTCCGGCGTCGCCTATCTGACCGAGCGATATCTCGCGTTGATCCTGGGCTTGAGTCTTTGCGCCTTGTTCCTCTCGGTGTGTGGCTGCTTGCCGAAAGCGAACCGAACCTCTCTCGTTTGGCGGGGGCATTTTCTCTTGGGAGCGCTCTACTATACGCTGCTGACGCCCGAGCGCATTGACCGCCTGATGGGACAAAGTAATGCCGGTGCCGACGGCGCGTTGGTGATAGACGAACTGGTACCCGCAACTGTCGCATCGATTAAAGATGCTGTGCAGGAGTAATCTTTGAAACCCGTAGCAAGCATCGACAAGGTAATTCGCACTCTTATTGCGATACTGGCCGTCACGATGACGGTCGCTTGCATGTTGTGGAATGTCGAGGCTCCGACCCGGTTGGGCTTCGCGGTCCTTAAACAGCAATACATGGCGCTGCAGCTCGGCTTGGCTCTGACGATCGTGTTCCTTCGGTTCAACGCGAAGGGCGACGTCAAGGAACGTCTGGGCTGGATCGACGGCGCGATCGCGCTCATCGTGTTCTCGGTTTTGATGTACGCCGCTTGGGACTTTTCATGGCTTTTGACCGAACAGTCCTACCGTCCGTGGCAGATCGTCATGATCGGGGCGGTCGTGACGATCACCGTCATGGAGGGTATCCGACGCCGCACCGGATGGACGCTGTTTTCAATTGTCGGCGTATTTCTCTTGTATGCCCTGGTTGCCGACAAGGTGCCGGGACGGCTCATTGGCAAAGCGCTCAGTCCGATCGGGCTCGTTCAGTACGTTGGATTTGACCCGAGCGCGGTCTTTTCAACGCCGCTGGCCGTTGGCTCCATAATCGTCCTGTTGTTCGTCTTCTTTGGTAATTTGCTGTTCGCCGCCGGCGGCGGCGAGTTCTTCACCGACCTGGCCATGGCCGCGACCGGCCGTACGCGCGGCGGCAGCGCGAAAATTGCGATCGTGGGATCGGCGCTGTTCGGCTCGATCTCGGGAAGCGCGGTTTCCAACGTGGTCACCACGGGCGTCATCACCATCCCTTTGATGCAACGCGGCGGGTATTCGAAAACCGATTCGGGCGCCGTTGAAGCCGTTGCCTCGACAGGGGGACAGCTCCTGCCACCGATCATGGGGGCGGCCGCGTTCCTGATGGCCGAATTTCTCGATATCTCATACCAGGCCGTCGCGGCCGCCGCTTTGCTACCTGCGCTGCTCTATTACTTGGGCGCCTTCGTTCAGGTCGACCTCATCGCGGGACGAGACCGCATCCATCCGACCGATATTGAAGGCCTGACGACAAGGCAGGTGCTGGCCGACGGATGGCATTTTGTATTTCCGTTCGGGATTTTGATTGCCGCGCTTTTTTGGTGGGATTTCGATCCGGAAGATGCGGCGCTGCTGGCGTCTATCGCAATCGTTCTCGTCGGATTCATACGCGGCTATCGCGGCAAGCGCCTGACCCTGACGACCTTGGGACAGGTCTTTGTCGATACCGGCGTCGGCATGGTGGACCTGATCCTCATCGTCGCCGCCGCCGGATTTGTCATCGGCATTCTCAATGTTACAGGACTGGGATTCGCGCTGACGCTGCTGCTTGTCGATTTCGTCGGCTCCAACGTGATCTTTCTGCTTCTGATCTCGGCGGTGATCTGTACCGTTCTGGGCATGGGGATGCCGACGTCCGGCGTCTATGTGTTGCTTGCGGCTCTGATCGCGCCGTCACTTGTTGAAGCGGGCATCCATCCAATACCTGCGCATCTTTTCATTCTCTATTTCGGCATGATGTCGATGATCACGCCGCCCGTCGCGCTTGCGGCTTTTGCCGCGGCGACGATCTCGAAGGCTGACCCGCTTGCAACGGGATGGGCCGCAATGCGCATGGGATGGGCAGCCTTCATCCTTCCGTTTGTATTCGTGGCGTCCCCGGCTCTGCTGCTTCAGGGAGACGCCGTGGAGATTGTCACGACATTTGGCTTGTCCGCTGTCGGAATTACTGCGGTGACAGCCGGCATTGTCGGCTTCTGGTCCCGCAAACTGGGGTTTCTTGTCAGGGCTGCGTTTGTTATCGGTGGCCTGCTCGCCCTGCCACTTGGGTTCGTGTCGTTTGATGAGCTGTTGCATTTTCCCGCGGCGTTGGCGGTCGTCGCGTTGGCGATCGCTCTGACCATTTTGCAGACCAGATCAGCCGACCGGCAAATTGTCTCATGACTTTCCGGTACTCAACACCTAAACCAACCAAGGGAGGATTGAATATGAAAGCAAGACTTTTAAACGTCGTTTTTGGAGGTGCACTCGCGCTTTCAATGAGCGCATCAATTGCAACTGCACAGGTTGTGACCATCGCAACAGGCGCTCAAGGCTCGCTTGCCTACAACTCCGGTCAAGCCGTCGCCAAGGTTTTGAACGGCGTTGGCATTACCGCGCGGACGCAACCGCTTGTCGGCTACCTGCCTTTGATCAATTCCGGCGAAGTCGACTTTGGATTTTCCAACGGCGTCGAAGCGGGTTTTGCCATGACCGGCACCGGCAACTACGACCGCAAGAACCCGAATATGCGGCTGGTGGGGACGATGTTTCCGCTGGCGACCGGCCTCATGGCGCCTTGTGACTTGGGCCTCAAGACCGTGGCCGATCTGAAGGCGAAGGCCAAGGATTTGCGCATCGCATCCGAGTACAAGTCGTCGACCATCATCCCCTTCTATATCCGCGGCGGTCTCGCGAACGGCGGAATGAAATATGACGACTTCAAGCAGGTGCCGGTGGCGAGCTTCGTCGGCGGCATCAAGGCGCTTGGCGACGGCCTTGTCGATGTCGCGCTCGTCAGCCTCAATGCCGGCGCGGGCAAGCAGGCGTCCGTGAAGCTCAAGGGACATGGCGGGCTGTGCTACATATCGCTCGACAATTCGGCTGCCGGACAGGCCGCGTTCAAGAAGTTCCTGCCGGCCGGCAAAATCGTCTCCTTGAAGCAGAACAAGAACATCAACGGTCTTGAAAACTACGACGCCAACATCATGCAGATCCCGTGGATGATGCTGACCAACGCGAAGGTGTCCGAAGATCTCGTTTACAAGACGACGAAAACGATCGCCGAGAGCAAAGATGCGCTCAAGAAGTCGTTCGGTGCTTTTGGTCGCGCCAAGCGTGAAGACATGGCGCCTGCCAACGATGTGCCGTACCACCCGGGCGCGCTGAAGTACTATAAAGAAGCTGGCATCAAGGTCGGCGAGTAGAGCAATCTCAGCTTGAGGGATTCCCCTCAAGCTGTCCCCCTTTCATGGGTGCATCGATCATCGCGCGATCTAGGAAGCCAATATTCCGCGTTAAGCGGAATTTGCCGGTGGCGGCCGTGATTGGAGGGCTCAGGCTGGATGAGTAAGGCCCTGCCGCAAGGCGCCTGCGACTGTCATTGTCACATCTTCGGTCCTGCTGCGCGGTTCCCTTATGCGGAGCCGCGCAGCTACACCCCCGACGATGCGCCGCTCGAGGCTTATCTCGCTCTGCTCGATCGGCTCGGTTTCGACCGCGGCGTGTTGGTGCAACCCAGCGCCTACGGTCGGGACAATCGGGCGATGATCGATGCCCTCACGCGGGAGTCGCAACGTCTTCGCGGCGTTGCGGTCGGCGGCGAGGAACTTACCCCCGCGATCCTCAACGAATGGCATGAGTGCGGCGTGCGCGCGCTTCGCGTCAACGAGTTCCGCCGCGACGGCAAGCTTTATTACCAGAACGGCGTGCGCCTGGCGGACGTCAAACACCTGCTGCCGGCCATGGCCGATCTCGGCTGGCATCTACAGTTATGGATCGACGCGGGCGACCTGCCCGAGCTGATGCCTGCGTTGGCGCAAGTTCCGGTGCCGGTCGTGGTCGACCATATGGGCCGCATGGACCATCGCCACGGCATCGGCCATCCCGGCTTTCAGGCGCTGGTACGCGGCGTCGGTGAGGGCCGGCTGTGGTCGAAACTGTCGGGCACCTATCGGTTGGGCGCGACGCCGCCCGATTACGCGGAAGCAAAGCCGTTTCACGACGCGCTCGTCGCCGCCAATCCCGCCAATCTGGTGTGGGGCAGCGATTGGCCGCATCCGAGACCGGAGGGTGCAGTCCCCGACGCGTTACGTCTATTGCAGGTGTTTCTCGATTGGGCGTCGAGGGACCAGGACAGAAAAGCCATTTTGGTGGAAAACCCGGCGCGCCTTTACGGATTTGCCAGCACCTGATGGCGGGCTGCGGGTTGCGAATAGCTCGTTTCCAATACCTAAGCCCCGGCGTTGCCAAGAATGACCATGTGCGTTGTTAGCCATCGTCCGCCATGGCGGCGCTATTCGAAATTCTGCACCATCGACTCGCGCAGGAATTTCGGCAGCTCGCCGAGGTCGCCGGCGCCGGCGCCATGGGCGACCGCCGCCGACAGCGAGGCAAGCGTGCCGGCCGACAGCGGCATCGGCACCCCGCTGAGCGCACCGGTCGCCACCGCCGACATGATGTCCTTGCGCAGCGTGCGGATGTCGAGCGTCATCTCGGGCGTCTCGCCCTTGATCACGCCGATCTTGCTCTTCATCCAGCCGCTGGCGTAGGGCGCCTCCTGCAGCACGTCGAGCATCTGGTCGAGCGTGAGGCCCTGCTTGGCGCCGAGCGCGAGCAATTCCGACAGCGCCTGGATATAGGCGCCGAGCCCGAGATTGACCGCAAGCTTCATGGCGTAGCCCGCGCCGTTCGGGCCCATATGGACGATGCGGCGCGTCATTTTCTCAAGCACCGCGCGCGCGCGCTCGAGATCCTCAGTGCGTCCGCCGACCAGCGCGACCAGTTTTCCGTCGCGGACTTGCGGAATGGTGCCGAGCACCGGCGAGTCGATCAGTCGCGCTCCTTTGCTTTCGACGATCGGCGCGAGCTCGCGTCCGGTCATCGGTTGCAAGGTGCTCATCTCGATGAACAGCTTGCCGGTCACGTCGCCGCTCAGGAATCCTTGCGGTCCCGTGAAGATGCGCCGCACGCCGTGATCCTCGGTGATGATGGAAATCACGACCTCGGAATTGGCGGCGACTTCGCGCGCATTGGCGGCGATGGGCAGGCCACTGGCGGCGAGCGTTCGGCTGGCATTGGCGTTCTGGTCCCAGCCCACCACGTCAAAACCGTTTTGCCTCAATCGGTGGGACATCGCCGCGCCCATTCGACCAAGTCCCACTATCCCGACTTTCATGACCTGCTCCATGTTCATGCAACGTATGGTCGTGGCGCGTGCAAACGCATTTGCCGTCGGCACTATAATTGACAGCGATTTGTGCTGGGATAGTCTGGTACCGTCAAGCTCACATCAAATTCGCGCGGCGCTGCAAAAAACATAAATCGCCGCGGTCCTGGGGAGGACGCCATGAAACTTCAAGCTCGTCTTGCTATAACTGCGTTTGCGCTGGCGGTGGCGTTTCCTGCCGCATTCCAGGCCGCGCCCGCTTCCGCCGCCGAATACACCCTGAAATGGGGCTTGGTGACGCGCGGCGACATGCAGGAAAAACTCGGCCACAAGCTGGCGGAGGTCCTGCCGAAAGCGACCAACGGCCGCGTTGAAGTCAAAGTGTTTCCCGGCGGCCAGCTCGGCACGCCGGCGGCGATTCTCGAAGGCGTGCAGCTCGGCACCATCGAAGGCTACGCCATTCCGGCCGACTTCTATGCCGGCGCCGATCCGCGCTTCGGCGAGTTCAGCATTCCGTTCCTGTTCAATAGCGTCGAGCAGGCCAACAAAGTGCTCGGCGATCCCGAGTTCAACAACTACGTGCTGCACATGGCCGAGAACAAAGGCCTGGTCGGCATCATGCTGGGCGTGGCGGCGGAATCGTTCTATTTCGGCGCCAAGAAGCCGCTGAAACACATCGCCGATTTCAAGGGCCTGAAACTGCGCGTCAACGCCACGCAGGCCGAGCGCGCCCGCATGGCCGCCCTCGGCGCGACGGCGGTGCCGATGGGCCTGCAGGAAATGATCACCTCGCTGCAGAACGGCGTGATCGACGGCACCATGAGCGGCATCTCCATCTACACCAACTTCAATCTGCAGAACGTCGGCAAGACGCTGCTGCAGACCCACGACACGCTGCTGATTTCGTTTGCCTGCCTGAGCAAGGCCTGGCTCGACAAGCTGCCGCCCGATCTGCGCAAGATCGTGGTGGATGAGGCGCGCAAATTGCAGCCGTGGGCGCGGCAGACGGCGGTCGACGAAATGGCTTCGCTGAACAAAGTGTGGCTCTCGCGCGGCGCTGAGATCGTCACTTTGCCGCCGGCCGAGCAGGCCGAGCTCGAGAAGCGCTTGAAGCCGATCGGCAAGCAAGTGACCAGCGGCAACAAGGTTCTCAGCGACTTCTACGACCTGATCCAGAAGACCTCGGCGAAGTACAACTGAGCCGCTTTCGATGACACAACACGGCGCGCCTCGCTTCACGGTGAGGCGCGTCCGTTTTGCCCGGTGGGCCTCCGGTTCGGGCGATGCGGTTGTGGCCCCACGCGCGGAAATAACAAGTCTTGGGAACCGGAGGCGGGCATGAGCGACGATTCTGACTCCATCGCCGCGCAAGCGACTTGAAGAATTCATCTTCATCAGGCTGCCGTATGTCATTTCCGGCGTGCTGTTTCTGATCGCCGCCACGATCAATATCGTCAACGTGGTGGCGCGCTACGTGTTCTTCAAACCGATCTTCTGGGCCGAGGAAGTCCTGATCTTCATCGTGATTTGGACCGTGTTCATCATGGCCGGCTCCATCACCTATCGCGGCGCGCATCTGTGCATGGACCTGATCTACAACACGCTAAAGCCGGGGCTGAAGATCGCGATCAATTGCCTGATCACCGTCACGTTCCTCGCCTGCGCCATTTTCACCGTTATGCAGTCGTGGAAAGTGCTGACGCTGCACTATCACCATCACTCCGTGACCGCGGCGACTGAGATTCCATTGGTGATTCCGCATAGCCGCGCTGCTGTTCGGGTTCGGCTTCATGGTGCTGGCCGTGCTTGTGCGGCTGCGCGCTTACATCACCGGCAATTTCGACTAGGAGCCGCGGCGATGTATTGGGTGATGGGGATATTGCCGTTCCTGCTGCTGCTGCTGGGGTTTCCGATTTTCCTGCTGTTGCTCGTGAGCTCGTTGGTCATTCTGACGTTTTTTTTCGATGTGCCGATGACGGTGGTGCATCAGGATATCTTCAACAGCCTCAACAAATATCCGCTGCTGGCGGTGCCGTTCTTCATCTTCGCCGGCGATCTGATGTCGCGCGGCGGCATCACCAAGCGCCTGTTGCGCTGGGTGGCCTCGCTGGTGGGCGGATTTCGCGCGCATATTCCGTTGACCTCGCTGGGCTTTGCCGCCTTGTTCGGCGCCATCTCCGGCGTGACCACCGCCGGCACGGCGGCGGTCGGCACGCTGACTTATCCGCAGATGCGTGAGGCCGGCTACAGCGAGCGTTTCGCCGCCGCGCTGATCACCGCGGAAGGTGCGCTCGATAATCTCATTCCGCCGTCGATCGCCATGATCATCTATGGCATCGCCTCCGACACCTCGGTGATCCAGTTGTTCGCCGCCGGTATCGGCCCCGGCCTGCTGCTGGCCGGCTTTTTCGCCGCTTACATCTATTATTCCTCGGTGCGGGCCGGGATCGCCGAGTCCGGCAAATTTTCGTTCAAGGAGTTCCTGAGGGCGACCGTCGACGGCCTATGGTCGCTGGGCGCGATCGCCATCATCTTCGGCGGCATCTATTCCGGCGTGTTTTCGCCGACCGAGGCCGCCGGCGTCGCCAGCGTCTATGCCATCTTCGTGACCGTGGTCGATCTATCGCGAGGCGAGTCTGCGCCAGATCTTCGACAGCGGCGCGCGCGCGATGTATTTGACCGGCCTGATCTTCATCATCGTTTCAGTCGCCGGCCTCTATGCCTGGCTGCTTGACCATCAGCGGCATTGCGCAGGCGGCGGTGGACTTGATCACGCATTTGCACCACGACCGCTGGGTGGTGCTGCTGTTCATCAACGCCTTTTTGCTGTTCGTCGGCTGCTTCCTCGATCCGGCTTCGGCGCTGATCATGTTGACGCCGCTGCTCGCGCCGGTCGCCGCTTCGCTCGGCGTCGACCCGATCCATTTCGGCGTCATCGTGGTGATGAACTTGACGATCGGCACTTTCCATCCGCCGTTCGGCTTGAACATCTTCGTCTGCCAGGCGCTGTTCAAGACGCCGTCGGGCACGCTCTATGCCGGTCTGATCCCATTCGTGGCATTGGCGGTGATCGCGCTTTTGCTGGTGACTTATATTCCGGCCATCTCGCTCGCCATCATGCACGCGTTGATCTGATCGCGCGCTTCAGACGGCAATGACGATCTTGCGAAATACTTCGTAGGCTTTCATGCCGCCTCCGTGTGGCTCTCGATCATGCCGGCGACGTTCTTGAGGGCCGCGCGCAAGTTGTCGAACATCGCGATGCCTTGCGTTTCGACCTTGCGCTTGACGGCGTGGCCGCGTCCGCCGGGCAGACGCGGCGCTTCGGCGCCTTGCATCGGCTTCGCCTTGCCGATCACCTCGGCGATATGGCTCATGCGCGCGCCGTAGCGTTCGCTGCCGGCAAAGCCGTCCGGATTGAGCACCAGGAAAAAGTGGCCGATGTTGCTCGGCCGCTTGACCATGTTCTCATAAGTTACCTGAAAACCGGGCTCGCCGTCGGACAGCGCGCTGCAGAAAATCTCGACCAACAGCGACAGCGCGTAGCCTTTCGGTCCGCCGATCGGCAGCAGCGAGCCTTTCACCGCCACGGCGGGGTCGGTAGTCGGCTTACCCTCTGGGTCGAGCGCCCAGCCTTCGGGGATGGTCTTCTGTCCGGCGGCCAGCGCGTGGCGGATGCGCGAGCGCGCCACCATGGCGGTCGCCATGTCGGCGATGATCGGATCGGCGCCCGGCACCGGGAAGGCGGCGCCGATGGGATTGGTGCCGAGCAGGCCTTCGGTGCCGCCGGTGGGCGCGATCGCCGGCATGGCATTGGTGAAGGCAAGCCCGATCAGGCCCTGGTCGGCGGCGCGCTCGGCGTAATAGCCGGCGGCGCCGAAATGGCTGCTCCGGCGCACCGCCACCGCGCCGAGGCCCTGACGTTTGGCGATGTCGATCGCCATGTCGTTGGCGCGCTCGCTCGCCACCAGGCCAAGCCCGTGGTCGGCGTCGAGCACCGCGCAGCAGGGCAGGGCTTGCGTGATCGACGAAGTCAGGCCGCGCCTTGATGGTGCGGTCGAGCAGCCCGCGGGTATAGAGCGGCAGATGCACCAGCCCATGCGAATCCGAACCGTGCAGCTGCGCCCACAATGCGACCTTCGCCGCGGTGTCGGCGTCCGCGCGCGGCATGCCGCACAGCGTGAACACCTCGGATGCCAGACCTGAAAGCTCGGTCGGCGTCACCCGCTCGGCCGCCGCGGCGTTGCGCAGCTTGTCGGCAAGCGCTGTCTTATCGGGCATGGCACTCCGTCACTGTGGCGCCGCGCCAGGGAAGAATGCCTCGGCGTTGCGATGGAAGACCTTCTCGTAAACCTCGTCGGAATAGCCAAGCCCGCGCCAATCTTCGACCAGCCGTTCCAGCGTCAGCGTCGGCCAATCCCAGCCAAACAAGATGCGGTCCTGCAGGCGGCTGCCGATCTCCTTCTTCAGCGCCGGCGTGAAATATTTCGGCGACCAGCCGTGCAGTTCGTATTGCACATTGGCCTTGTGCAGCAGGATGGCGATCATGTCGTCCTGCCACGGCCAAGCCGGCCGGCCCGCGAGAATTTTCAGTTCCGGATAGCGCGCCGCCACGCGATCGACATGGCGCGGATGGCCGTCCTCGAGGATGACGCCTCGCCCACCGGGGAGACCCTGACCGATGCCGGTCAGGCCGGTCATCAGCAGCACCGGCGCGCCGATCTCGATCGACAGCTTGTAGAACGGGTCCCAAATGGGGTCGCTCGGCGGAAACCCCAGCGAGTTCTGGCTCTGGCAGAAGCCGAAGAAGCCGGTGTTGGAGTCCTTCAGCCGCCGGAATTCCTTCAGCCAGAAATCCTTCATCGTCGGATTGATGGCGACCCAGTTGCCGTAGACGATATCCGGGTTTTTGCGCGCGAAGTCGATGACGTAATCGTGCGACTGCCTGATCGCGTCTTCGTCGGTCATGCGCCAGGTGCGGTAGATGTCGAGGATGGTGCGCACGTTGCGCTTGCGGAAGCCGCCGGCCATCTCCTCTTCGGTCTCGAAGGTGCGCTTGCGCTTGAACACGCGCTGCGCTTGCTCGTATTCCTCCTGCGTGGCGTGGTGCAGGCCGGCTTTGGTCGAGAAATGCGAATGGCAATCGAAATAACGCATGGCGCTCAATTCTTGTCGTAGCGCTTGTCGAGAATGCGCTTCGGCTTGCCCTCGCGCCCGCGGTTCGACCATTCCATCAGCGCGTCTTCCGGCACCAAGCTCGACCGCGAGCTTGCAACCCGAGATCGGAATGCAGGCGCTTTTCGATATGCTCTTTCAATCCGTCCCACCCGCCGGCGTCGTCGCGCACCTCCACCTTCACCGTCATTTCGTCGCGCACCACGCCGTCGCGCACGTTGCGCTCGGCGATGCACAGCCATTCGCCGGTGGTGCGCGCGTCGCTCTTGATCGCCGGCAGGCAGGCCTGCGGCCAGATGGAAACGCCGCGGATGCGCACCATGGTGTCGCTGCGGCCGAGCATCTTCTGCATGCGGCGGAAGCAACTGCCGCATTCGCAGCGGTCGGTCGCGACGATGCGGGTGAGATCACGCAGATTAAAACGGATCATCGGCTGCTGGCGGCGGTGCAGGATGGTGCACACCATGTTGCCGATCTCGCCATCCGCCACCGGCTTGTTGTCTTCCACCCCGACGATCTCGAAGAAGGTCGAATCCTCGTGGAAATGCATGCCGGATTTGTATCGGCATTCGAAGGCGCCCATGCCCATCTCGTGGGTGCCGTACATGTCGAAGACGTCGCAACCCCACAGCTCTTCGAGCTGGTTGCGGAAGGCGTTATCGACGTCGGGTCCGAGCCCGCAGCCGAGGAACTTGGTCTTGAGATCGCGCACGTCGAAATTCAATTCGTCGCGCGCCACCTTGGCGAGTTGGGTGGCGTATTCCGGGCGCACGTACCAGACATTGGTGCCCCATTCCTGCGCGATCTCGATCTGCCGGCGCGAGGAGGTCACCGCGCCGGTGCCGGTGGTGAGCGGCAGGGCGCCGAGATAGTCGTGGCAGGCCTTGTAGCAGCACCAGCCGGCATTGCCGAGCGAGCAGGTGTGCGGGATCTGCACGCGGTCGCCGGGCCGAACGCCGCACAGGTAAAGCACGCGCGCATGGGTGAGGCCGTTGAGCTCCCATTCCTGCGGGGCATAGAGCGTCGGGCGCGGCTTGCCGGTGGTGCCGCCCGAAGTCTGCAGTTTCATCGGCGTCGTCTGCATTTTCTGCGTGACGTCGCCGTTGATCAGGCCGAAAGGCGGGTTCTCCTCCTGGTCCTTCTTGATGTCGCTTGAATCGAAGGTCGGCAGCTTGGTGATGTCGTCGATGCTGTTGATGTCGCCCGGCTCGAGCCCGGCGGCTTTCCAGCGCCGCTTGTAGAATTCGTTCTGCCACCCGGTCTTCATCAGATCGAGGAACTGCTCGTTCTGGAAGGCGCGGATTTCGTCAGGCGACCATTTCCAGCGCGTGTTGGCGAACACGTCCGGCACCGGGTAGCGCTTGTAGAGCGCATCCCAATCGATGGAGCGATGGTAGATCGGCAGCGAAGTCTGCATCGCCGCGCGCTCTATAATCGTCATTCGATCTTTCTCCGTAGGAATTCCCTGCAGCGGCGCGGGCGCGCCGCCGCGCCATGACCGGATCAATGCGAGAGGTTCAGGTCTTGTAGTCCGGCGCGTCGCGGTCGAGTTTGCGCAGCAAAGCGCGCCAGGTCATTTGATTGAACCCCTCGTTGCCGTCGGTGATGATCTTGGCTTGCCCGATGGTGGCGTCGAGAACCTTTTGCGGCGGCACATAGGGCTTGACGGCGCCGGCCATCGAGCGGATTTGCGTCTCGCAGGCGCGGATCACCAGGAACGCCAGCATATAGGCTTCGTGGACCGTATGGCCCCACAGCACGAAGCCATGGCCGCGTTGCATCACGATCTGGTGGTTGCCGAAATTCTTGGCGAGCCGGACGCCTTCCTCCGGCGCCGAGATCAGGCCCTCGTAGTCGTGATAGCCGAGCGGCCCGAGCCACATGGCGTATTGATTGCCGGGGATCAGCCCTTGCTCCTGCATGGCGACCGCGGTGGCGGCTCTGGTGTGCAGGTGGACCACGCATTGCGCTTGGCTGTAGGCATCGTAGATGCCTTTGTGGAACGGAAAGGCGAACTTGTGCGGCAGCTCGTCGCTCGGCTCGACGTGATTGCAGTTCTCGTCGAGCTTATGCAGCCGCGAAGCGGTGACCTCTTCGAACAGAATGGCCGCCGGATGCATGAGGAACTGGTTGGGATGGCCCGGCACGCGCGCGGACAAATGCGCGAACAGCATTTCATCCCAGCCTTGTAGCGCGCAAAGCCGGAAGGCGGCCGCAAGATCGACGCGCACCTTCCATTCCTCCGGGTCCATGTTCGGTTTCAGCGCGCGGGCAGTGCTTGTGGAAGCTTGCACGGCGTCTCTCCCTGATCCCCCGCCGTTTTCGGCGTTGCTGTTTGCGCAAATTATGTCGGGGTGGAACCGGCTTGTCCACGGCATGCCGGCGGGCCGGCAAGTGCCGGGCCGCCGGTCTACAACCACAGCGCTATGCCAGTGGGCAGCTACCGTGGGCGGTGGCGCTTCACCGCGTCCGGATTGGTCGAATCGACGCCCATATAGATGCCGCGCTCCCACGTGCGCTTGAGCGGGTCGGAGACCTTCAGCGTCATCTTGCCGATGTTCTGGATTTCGATCTCCACGGTTTCGCCGTCTTGCAGCGCACCAAGCCCTTCGTGATTGGTGCCGCAAGCAATGAGATCGCCGGAATTCATGGTCATGACGGTGGTGGCGAATTCGACGAGTTCGGGCACGCGGTGCTCCATGTCGTCGGTATTGTAGTTGTGGCGCAGTTGCCCGTCGTTCCAGAAGCGAACGATCAGGTCGTTGGGGTCCTTTACTTCGTCGGCGGTGGCGATGCAGGGGCCGATCGGCGCGAACGTATCGAATGATTTGCCGAGCCAGCTGGTGTTCGGCGACGCCGGCCAAGTGCGGCGGCCCTGTTCGCGCGCGGAGACATCGATCATCGCGGTATAGCCGAAGACCGCGTTCTTCCAGTCCTTGGCTTTCACCATCTTGGCCGGGCCCTTGATCACCAGCGCGAGCTCCGCCTCGTGCATGAAGATCCACGGCACGGTGTATTCGGGCAGCACGATGGTGTCGCCGGGGCCGATCACCGCGTCCGGGTTCTTCATGAACATGTTGAGCGGGCGCGCCTCGCGCTGCGCGTGCTCCCAGTAATTGGCGATGCAGGCGAGAATCTTGCCCGGCCGCGGCAGCGGCGGGCGCAGCCGGACTTGGTCGAGCGGAAGCGCTTTTCCGTCCTTGGCGAGCTTCTCCAGCGCCGGGCGCAAGGTATCGAAGCCGTCGATGATGCCCTGCATGGTGAGCTGCGGCGTATAGCCTTTCTGCACCGCAGCAGAGATATCGACCACGCCACGCTCGGTGAGCAGGCCAGGCAGAATTTCGGCGTTGGGCGCCGTCTGGAAAAGCACGAGCTTCACGGAATTCCTCCCTATCTGATTTTTTCGGAATACAGCACATCCCTCGCGCGCTAACCAGCCGCGCAAATCGGCTGACAGCCCTGCGGGACTGAAAGTCCTTCAGGCGATTTTTGAAGCGTGATAAAAGCCATGCGATGACCGATGTCCCCGTGCTCAACCGGGCGAGGCGAGGCGCGCCACCGCGGATCGACGAATCCAAGGTCTCGCGGGCGCTGCAAGATCTGTTTGCGGGCTGGCGGGTTTCACTAAAGGAAAGTTTCAAAGGCATCACCACGAACGGCACGGTCATGCCGGGCCTGTTCCCGCTGCGCGCTACGGGCGTATCGGTTCAACCGGTGATCGATGCGGCCAATACCTTCCTTGCCTCGCTCGACAACGATCAGCGCGCCGCGGTGAGTTTTCCGATCGACAGCGAGCTGTGGCGGCAATGGAGCAACATCCATCGCAACTTGATGCGGCATGGCCTCTGCATGGCCGAGTTGAGCGATGTGCAGCGCGAACTCGCCTACGGCTTGCTGCGCGCCGGCGTCGGCGCGCGCGCTTATGAGACCGCGCGCAACGCCATGCGGCTCAATGAGCATCTCGCCGAGCTGACCGGCCTGCCCGAGGAGTTCGGCGAGCTGTTCTACTGGCTCACCATCTTCGGCGAGCCCTCAGCCGACGCGCCGTGGGGCTGGCAGATGGACGGCCACCACTGCAACATCAACTGCTTTGTGCTCGGCGATCAGATGGTGCTGTCGCCGATGTTGCTGGGTTCCGAGCCGGTAACGGCGGAGTCGGGCATCTACAAGGGCACGACGGTGCTGCGCGAGGAGGAGGCGCAAGGCTGGGCGTTCATGGACGCGCTGACGCCCGAGCAGCGCGCCAAGGCGGTGATCGGCAACGACCTGCCGTTCGACGGCTATGCCTCGGGCTTCAAGGACAATGTGGTTATTCCCGACATCGGGCTGAAGACCGCCGACATGTCGGCCGCGCAACGCGAATTGTTGGTCGATCTCATTGCGCTCTACACCGACCGGCTGCCGCCCGCTCACGCCGCGCCGCGCCTGGCCGAGGTCAAGAGCCATCTCGATGCGACAATTTTTGCCTGGATCGGTAAATTCGACCCGGTCAGTCCGTTCTATTACCGCATCTACAACCCAGTCATTTTCATCGAGTTCTATCATCAGCCGGGCGTGGCCTTGCCGAACACCGGCTATAACCGCCGCCACGCCCATGCGCTGGTGCGTACGCCCAACGGCAATGATTACGGGCGCGCATTGTTGCGCCAATACCGCGGCTAGCGGCGTTCGCTATATTTCCGCGGCGTTGAGATAGGCAAAGCGCGTGCCGCAGAACGCACCGATCAGCCCGATGACGACGGCCGCGAGACTGGCGATCACGTCGGCGGTGCCGCCGACGGTGCTGGAATTGCTCATGATGCCGCCGGCGGTGGCGACGGCGAATACCACCGCGACCAGCAACCCCTGCGCCAGCTTGTAAATAAAATCACGTTCGCGCGTTGCCACGATCAAGTAGGCCGCCGTGCCCCAGCCGCCGAGGAAGCCGATAATGGCGACAGCCCACCAGGCCAGCGCCGCGACGAATTCAGGTTTGACGCCGGTGCTAAGGTCTCGGAATGCGAGATCGAGTCCGACGCCGGATACCGTGAGCACGATATGCATGACCAGGGCTGCGAATACGCCGCAGGCAACGGCGGCGGCGTAGTGCAGGCGGCGGCGTACCTCGGCATCCATATCTGGAATTCCCGGCAGCGGCAGCGGCAAGATAGCCGAAGCCGCGGCGCGCGCTAAACCAAGCCCAGCCGCGGACTGCGGCAATATGCCGAACATCGTTAGCGCTAAGGGGTTAATGTGGGGTTGGGGGCGCATAAAACGGGCCGATCGATGGACCGCGGCATTGTCGAAACCGATATCCCGGCGCGGCTCGACCGGCTGCCCTGGGGGCGCTTCCACAATCTGGTGGTGGCCGCGCTCGGCGTCACCTGGATTCTGGACGGGTTGGAGGTGACGCTCGCCGGATCGCTGGCGGGCGCGTTGAAGGAAAGCCCGGTACTGCGCTTCAGCAATACCGACATTGGGCTCGCCTCGAGCGCCTATCTCGCCGGCGCGGTGCTGGGCGCGATCTTCTTCGGCTGGCTCACCGACCGGCTCGGCCGCAAGAAACTGTTCTTCATCACGCTGTCGGTCTATCTGGTGGCGACCGCGGCCACCGCCGCCTCCTGGGATTTGTTCAGCTTCGCGCTGTTCCGCTTTGTCACCGGCGCCGGCATCGGCGGCGAATACGCCGCGATCAATTCCACCATCCAGGAACTGATCCCGGCGCGGGTGCGCGGCTGGAGCGATCTGGTGATCAACGGCAGCTTCTGGGTCGGCGCCGCCATGGGCGCGCTCGGCTCGCTGGTGCTGCTCGACCCGGCGGTGATCAACCCGGAAATTGGCTGGCGGCTCGCCTTCCTGATCGGGGCGAGCCTGGCATGCGTCATTTTCTTCATGCGGCTGTGGTTGCCGGAAAGCCCGCGCTGGCTGATGACGCATGGCCGCGCCGACGAAGCGCACCGCGTGGTCGATGAGATCGAGCGGCATTTCGAGAACGTGCCGCCGGCGCACGATCTGCCGCGCGTGCGCCTGCGCGCGCGGCGCTCGACGCCGCTCCGGGAAGTCGCGCAGACTTTGTTCAAGCGCCACCGCCAGCGCACGCTGGTGGGATTGAGTCTGATGACGTCGCAAGCCTTTTTCTACAACGCGATCTTCTTCACCTACGCGCTGATCCTGACCGATTTCTACGGCGTGCCGTCCGACCACGTCGGCTGGTATCTGTTGCCCTTCGCGGTCGGCAATTTCTTGGGCCCGGTGCTGATCGGCCGTCTGTTCGACACGCAAGGGCGGCGGCCGATGATCGCTTTCACCTACATCATGTCGGGCGTCTTGCTCGCGGCCACGGGCTATTTGTTCGCGCGCGACCTGATCACGGCCGAGACGCAGACCATTTGCTGGATGGCGATCTTCTTCTTTGCCTCGGCGGCGGCGAGCTCGGCCTATCTCACGGTGAGCGAAACGTTTCCGCTGGAAATCCGCGCGCTGGCCATTGCCTTCTTCTACGCGATCGGCACCGGCGTGGGCGGCATTATCGGGCCCTGGCTGTTCGGCGCGCTGATCGACACCGGCTCGCGCACGAGCGTTTTCGGCGGCTATCTGCTCGGCGCCGTGCTGATGATCCTCGGCGGCTTGGTGGCCTGGCGTTGGGCCGTGCCCGCCGAGCGCAAGTCGCTGGAAATGGTGGCGCGGCCGCTGACCTTCATCGATATCGATTGACCGCTGTCTGTCGCGATTGACAGGCCCCCGGCCAATCTCCAGACAGGAGGCGCTCTTTCGTTAGGCCGGGGCCGGGAGGGATCGCCGTGAAGTTCGCCCACTTTTCGCACGTCTGGGGCAAACCGGGCATGAGCCCGCACCAGCGCTACGAGCAATTATGGCGCGAGCTCATTTTGTGTGACGCGCTCGGCTTCGATTATTCGTTCTGCGTCGAGCATCACTTCCGCCCTGACGAGAGCTGGATGTCGTCGCCCAGCCTCTACGCGGTCGGCGCCGGCGCCCGCACCAAGCGCATGCGCATCGGGCCGATGGGCTATGTGGTGCCGCTTTATCATCCGCTGCGGCTCGCCGAGGAAATCGCGCTGGTCGATCAGATGCTGGGTGGGCGCATGGAATGCGGCTTGGTGCCCGGCATCAGCCCGGACTACTTCAAACCGTTCGGCATCGACTACAATTTCCGCAAATCGCCGACGCTGGAATTTGTCGATTACCTGCGCGCCGCCTATGGCGAGACGCAGCCGTTTTCCTTTCACGGTGACGTGCACAACACCAACTCGGCGGAGCTTTCGGTGCAGCCGCTGCAGAAGCCGCATCCGCCCTTATGGATGATGAGCCGCGATCCGCGCACGCTCGAATTCTGCGCCGAGAAGGGCATCAATCCCGGCTATTTCCTGGTCTATCCGCGCGCCGATGCGGCGCCGCGCTATCGGGTCTTTCTGGAAAACTGGCAGAAGGCCGGCTGGCCGAAAAAGCCGAATATCGCCTATTGCACCATCGTCTATGTCGACGAGAGCGACGAGAAAGCGCTCGAGGTCGCGCTTGCGCGCGCCGCACGCGCCTATGAAGGCTTCCTGGCGCAGCCCAAGCCGGGCGAGACTTTCGAGCAACGCGTCGCCGAGCACGCCAAAAAATTCATCGGCCGCGGCGAGCCCGGCGCCTCCGAGATCATGGCCCATCTGTTCGACGCCGACTATCTGATGAAGCACGAACTGGTGTTCATCGGCTCGGCGGAAACGGTGGCGGAGAAAATCCGCAAGAGCGCGGAGGCCGGCTTGTTCAACGTCTTCATGGGCGAGTTCAATTTCTCCGACTTGCCGGAAGCCGATCTCATGCGCTCGATCAAGCTGTTCGGCGAGAAGGTGGTGCCGGCACTGCGGGGCTATGAGCCGTTCTAATTCCGTCATTCCGGGGCGCGCCGAAGGCGCGAACCCGGAATCGCAGATACACACAGCGAACTTGCATCTGCACTTCCCGGTACGGCGCTGCGCGCCGTACCCGGAATGACGATCACGATGGCATCACCGGCAGGATCAGTTCCGACGGATGCGCGGCGTCGTGATAGATCGTGTCGCTGCCGATCTTGTCCGGCCGGTAGGAATGCCCCCAAAGCTGCTCGCTTGCCGGTGAATCGCCGTTGACGATCTCCAGCCGCAGGCGGTGCCCGGCCTTGATCAGATAGGCCATGGGCTCGAGGCTGATCTCGAATTTGTAGATGTCGCCGGGTTTGAGCGGCTGCGGGTCGCTGTGCGTGTGATAGGGCACCATCTCGGTCGAGCGTTCCGGATCGAGCGCGCGATGCGAGGCGCGCAGCCAACCGCGGGTCATCAGGTCGGCGAAGGGGTTCAAGCCCTTGGCGCGGTCGTCCGGCGACTGCGGGGATTGGTCGGAGAGCTTAATGAAGAAGTCGGTATCGCGCGCGCTCGATGACGCATAGAGCACGAGCTTGATCGGCCCGGCGATCTCCATGTCATTGTCGAGCGGGGCGCTGGTGAAAGTCAGCACGCGGCGCACCGGATCGAAGCCGCCGGCCGGACCGCCCGGTCCAAAGCCGACCACGCCGGCGACCCAGCCGGGATTGGGATACTGATAGTTGGTCGACGCCGCGCCGCTCGGTGCCTGCGGCGCAAGCCCGCCGTCGTTGAGCGACGTGACGCTGCCGGTAATTTGCCGCGTTGAGATACCAGCGCGTGTATTTGATGCCCGGCGGCGGCCAGCTTTCGGCGCTGCGGGTGACGTTGGCGCCGCGCACGGCATATTCGACATTCGGCCGCGCCGTGTAATCGGTGCTCTTGCCTTTGAGGTAGTGGTCATAGAACGGCAGCATTACGCGTTTGTGGAAGTCGACGCTGGAGAATTCCGCCGCCGCCGCCCAGGCATTCGGCACGCCCGACATGCGCAGCTTCTTGGGACCCTGCGCGCGCAGATAGCCGTCGATATTGCCGCGCGTGTGCAGCTGGATCTTGCCCCAGACGCCGCTGGAATAGAGCGGCACCTTGATGCGTGCGAGTCCCTCCCAGGCGCTGCGCTCGCGCCAGAAGTCGTCGAAGGTCGGATGCGCGGCGACCAGCTCGGTCAGATCGGTCTTCTGATCGCAGGGCGGCCCGTCGGCGGGAAAGCGGTTGATGAAGCGATTCTGGTACCACCAGTAGCCGGGGAAGAAATCGCACGGGATGCCGCCGTGATGCGTGCTGGCGCGATAGACATCGGCAAGCCCGTCATGGGCGGCAAGGCAGGCGAGCGCGGGCGGCGCCAGCGCGCCCATGAACCATTGCAGCATGCAGTAATAGGACTGGCCGATGCCGCCGACCTTGCCGCTGCACCAGGGCTGCGCAGCAATCCATTCGATCACGTCGTAGAGGTCGGTCTGCTCATTTTTCCCCATGAACTCGAAATCGCCGCCGGAGCGCCCGCTGCCGCGCACGTCCATGTGCACATAGGCATAGCCTTGCTCGACATACCATTCGATCGGTCCGGTCTCGCGCCAGAGGAATTGTGCGCTGGCCGGCAGCCGGTTGTTGTCGAAGCGATAGGGCGAGGCGCCGAACAGAGCGGGGTAGGGGCCTGAGCCGTCGGGCCGATAGATGCGTGCGGCGATGGAGGTGCCGTCGCGCACGGTGATGGTTTTGATTTCGTCGATCATGGCTGGCTCCCCGGCACAAAGTCTGTCATGGCCGGGCTTGACCCGGCCATCTCGCTTAGGAGGGCCAAGAGCGTCCCTAAGCGGGATGCGCGGGTCAAGCCCGCGCATGACACCGGATAGGCGAGTGCCTATAGTCCCGCCAATTCTTTCATGATGCGATAGAGCGCCGCCTGCCCCTCAAAGCCGATGCCGGGGCGGTCGGAGAGCGAGATCGTGCCGTTCTCGATGCGCGCATCGTCGGCAAAGCCGCCGAAATCGCCGAACACGCCGGGATAAGATTCAGCGCCGCCGAGGCCGAAGCCGGCGGCGATGGCGAGCGACATCTGGTTGCCGCCGTGCGGAAACAGCGAGCGGCGCGGCCAGCCGTGCTTCTCCAGCATCGCCACCGTGCGCGCATATTGCGTGATGCCGTAGGCCTGCGGCGGGTCGATCTGGATGAAATCATGGCCGGCGCGCAAGCCGCCGAAACGCACCAGGTTCTCCACGTCCGGCGTCGAGAACAGATTTTCGCCGGTCGCCAGCGGCGGCGCGTAGACGCTTGCCAACTCGGCGAACAGCGCGAAGTCGAGCGGATCGCACGGCTCCTCGAACCAGTGCAGCTTGAACGGCGCGAGCCCCTTGGCGTAGGCCAACGCTTCCTCGCGCTCGAACTTGCAATTGGCGTCGACGGCGAGATGCTCGCCGGAGCCGACGACTTGCAGCACCGCTTCCAGCCGGCGCAGGTCTTCTTCGAGCGGCAGGCCGCCGACCTTCATCTTGACCATGGTGTAGCCGGCATCGAGATGGCGGCGCATTTCGTCCTGCAGATCCTTGATGGTCTGGCCCGGCCAGTACCAGCCGCCGCCGACATAGCAGAACACTTTGTCGGGCACCTTGCCGCCGCTGAAACGCTCGGCAAGGAGACGATAGAGCGGCTTCCCGGCGATCTTGGCGACCGCGTCCCACACCGCGACTTCGATGGTGCCGATGGCGATCGAGCGCTCGGAATGGCCGCCGGCTTTCTCGCGCTTCATCATCGCGGCAAGGATTTTCGCCGGATCGAGATTGCTGCCGGTCTCGTCGAGCAGCGATGCCGGGTCGGCGCTAAGTATGCGCGGGATAAAGCGCGCGCGCATCTGCGCCCCGCAGGCATAGCGGCCGGTGGAGTTGAAGGCAAAGCCGCAGACCGGTTTGCCGGCGCGCACGACATCGGTGATCACCGCGACCACCGAGGTCGTCATCTCGGTGAAGTCGAAGCTCGAATTGGAGATCGTCGAATTGAGTGGGATTGCGGTTTCGCGGATATCGACGATGCGCATGGATGCCTTCCAAATGAATTTCGATTGTCATGCGCGAGCGTGACCCGCGCATCCATGATGCGATTCCGCTCGGGAAATCTGACAGACGATCCCCGCGTGGCACGCCATCATGGATTGCCGGGTCAAGCCCGGCAATGACGGCGTTCTTGACGGGATCGGCCGCTTGAATGGTAGCAGCACGACAATCGTTGCGGCATGCTCGCCACGCGCGGCATCCATGCATGCGAAAGCCCAAGCCGGCGATTACCGGCTTGGGCGCTCATGGTCTTGCGGCGTAACCCGACTACAAGCGTGTTAGATCGGGCAGGCCGCGGGTTCCAGAACCAAACGCCGTTGATTCTGATCCAACACCGGCCGACCCCATAGTCGTACCAGATGCCACGCCAGCGATAGCGCTTCTCGCCGACCAGAGATGGCCATTGTAGGTCTTGCCGATGACATAGACTTTCTTGATTCTTACAACCGGCACGACGATGATATTCTTCTTCATTTCACTTGACGCGGAAGTTCTTATTCACAGTAACTTGCTTGACTTGAACCGATTTGTGCTTGTTGCCCTGCGGTTTCGCGTCCGCCGGCGCCGTGGCCACGGCAAGCCCAAGCGCGGCAATGACGGAAAGTGCGATTGAAAGCTTCTTCAACATCGAGTTCGCCCTCCTTCGGGGTGATAGAGCGTTGTGAATTCCGAAACGTGCATTCAGATTGCTGGCCTTGTTAGTCGCGGAAAGACGCTCACTGGTTCAAATTATTGGGTGGGCGACGTGAACGCTGCCTGAACGGCTAGGTTTTGCCGGCTTGGAACATTCAACCGATGCGAGTTCCCGATGAGGCCGCACTGCTATGCGTGCACTGCACGCGTGCGCTGTTCCATCGGGCCTTGCTTTCGCTGCCTGCGGGAGGCTGTATTCCTCCCGCCCACCCCCCGCGACCCATCTCAGTAAAGGAAATCCGATGCCGGATCGTAAAATCACCCGCCAGGACATGCGGGAGGCTGCCGAGAAGTACAAGAATTGGGGCAAATGGGGACCGGCCGACGAAATCGGCACGCTCAATTACACAAGCTCCGAAGACATCATTGCTGCGGCGCAACTGGTGAAAAAGGGCAAGGTGATCTCGCTCGCGCTCAATTTCGATCACACCGGTCCGCAGGGCGCCAAAAGCAAATATCCGGCGATGGGCCGCACCAACCCGATCCACACCATGATTCGTACCGGCACCGACGCCTATTCCGGCGTGCTCGACAAGCGCGGCATCCGCGCCGCCGACGATATCGTGACCATGCCGCTGCAGTGCGGCACGCAATGGGACGGGCTCGGCCACGTCTTCTATGAAAACAATATGTGGAACGGCTACGACTGCCGGGAAGTAACGAGCGCGGGCGCGCAGAAATGCGGCATCGAAAAGACCAAGAACAAGATGGTGGGTCGCGGCGTGTTGCTGGACGTTGCGCGCTACAAAGGCGTCGAGTCGCTCGACGACGGCTACGGCATCACCAACGACGACCTCTACGGCACCGCCAAGAAGCAGAACGTCGCGCTCAAGCGCGGCGATTACGTGATCGTGCGCACCGGCATGATGGAGCGTTGCCAGAAGGCCGGCAGCTGGGACGGCTACCCCGGCGGCGACGCACCGGGCTTCTCATTCGAGACGCTCGACTTCGTCAAGGACACCGAGCTTGCCGCGCTCGCCAGCGACACCTGGGGCTGCGAGGTGCGGCCAAACCCGGTGGCCGAAGGCGAGAACATCAACCAGCCCTGGCACTGGATCACGATTCCCATCATGGGCATGACCATGGGCGAGATTTTCGAGTTGAAGGAGCTGGCCGACGACTGCGCCGCCGACAAGACTTACGAGTTCCTGTTCGTGGCGCCGGCCATCCCGATCACCGGCGCGGTCGGCTCGCCGGTCAATCCGCTGGCGATCAAGTAATCGAGGAACTGTCATGCCTCGCACCAAGCGGGGCACCCACCAAGCACAAACGACAATAGCTGCAACGAGAATTTACAGGTGACTGGATCGCCCGCCGTCCGCGGGCGATGACAGTTAAGGGAGGCGTCAATGACCACCATCGGCCACAACCGCAAAATGCTCGGCGCGGAATGCCTCGCCGACATGCTCGCCGGCTACGGCGTCACCCATGTGTTCATGGTGCCGGCGGTGTTGCGGCGCTCTTTCGTCGAGATGGAGAAGCGCAACACCGGCATCGCGCGCATCCATTGCCACGGCGAGAAATCCGCCGCCTATATGGCCGACGGCTATGCGCGCGCTTCCGGCAGGCCCGGCATCTGCATGGCGCAGGTGATCGGCGCGCTCAATCTCGCCGCCGGCTTGCGTGATGCCTGTCTCGCGCATTCGCCGGTGATTGCCATGACCGGCGGACGCGATCCCAAGACCAAGTTCCGCAAAGTCTATCAGGAAATCGACGACGTGCCGGCGTTCGAGCCGGTGACCAAGTTCAACGCCACCGTCGACGACGTGGCGCGCTTTCCCGACATGGTGCGGCAGGCCTTCCGCGTCGCCACCTCGGGCGCTCCGGGGCCGGTACATCTGCAGTTCCGCGGCAACGAAGGCCAGGTCGACCTGGAGGAGGCCGAGCTCGAGCCGCTGGTCGAGCCGCAGTTTGCGCATGTGCCGCCGTTTCGGCCGCTGCCGCAGCCCGAGCACGTGAAAGCCGCGCTCGATATTTTGCAGAAGGCCGAGCGGCCGATCTTCGTCGTGGGCGGTGGCGTGCGCGCGTCCGGCGCCGGGCGCGACTTGGTGGCGCTGGCGGAAGCGTTGCAGATCCCGGTCGCCACCTCGCTCAACGGCAAGGACTCGATTCCCGGAACGCATCCGCTCTCTGTCGGCGTCGTCGGCAGCTATTCGCGCGAAAGCGCCAACAAGGCGGTCAACCGCGCCGATCTCGTCTGCTTTGTCGGCACCGAGACCGGCGGCATGACTACGCATTTCTGGGCGGTGCCCAAGATCGGCACGCCGGCGATCCAGATCGACATCAATCCGGAATCGCTTGGCCGCAATTATCCGCTGGCTGCGAGTGTGCTGGGCGACGCCAAGACGGTGCTGGCGGCCATGCTGGCGCAAGCCGACAAGACAAGCGCGAAAAAGCGCGCGGCTTGGATCAAGGAAATCGGCAGCCTACGCGATGAATGGTATGCGAAATACAAATCATTGCTGGAATCGAACGCAACGCCGATCCATCCGGCGCGCATCTGCCATGAGCTTTCTCTGCATGTGCCCGACGACGGCATCGTGGTGGTGGATACCGGTCACGCCGGCATGTGGATGGGTGGCATGTATGATCTGCGCAAGTCGACCCAGAGCTACATACGCAGCGCCGGCCATCTCGGCTGGGCGTTTCCCGCCGGGCTCGGCGCCAAAGCGGCCTGTCCCGACCGTCCGGTGGTGACGTTCACCGGCGATGCCGGCTTCTGGTACCACATCGGCGAGGTTGAAACCGCGGTGCGCTGGAAGCTCAACGCGGTGACGCTGGTCAACAACAACGGCGGCGGCAACCAGAGTAAGCGCGGCTTCGACCGCGCCTATGGCGGCACGCAAACCGAAGGCGGGCGCAGTTTGTGGACGTATCGTCCGACGAATTTCGCCAAGATCGCCGAGGACATGGGCGCGCTCGGCATCCGCGTGGAAACGCCCGACGGCATCGCGCCGGCGCTCGCGCGCGCGCTTGCCGCCGATCGGCCGGTGGTGATCGACGTCGTCAGTGACATCGATGCGTTGGCGCCGACTGCCGTCACGTGATCGCGGCGTAAGATCGGCAACGCGCGGGGGGCGGAATATCCGCGAAGCGATCGACGCCGCGCGCTCGCGCGGGCGACATGCCGCGGCGGTAAAATTGCGGCAGCCGCAAAAATCAGCGGATCCAATCGAACCGAGCGATGCTGCGGTTCTTTGATTCACCTCAACGACAACGCCAATTTAACCGAGGATAAAAGGGGCAACGATTTTCGTGATTTGCGTTAGCGAAATGGAGCGCAGCAATGAAATATGTTCGTTTGCACCCCGACCCGAACGGCCAGAGCCATTTTGCGGAAGCCACGCTCAAGCTCGACGAAGCCGATTACCGACCGCCGGCGCCGATGATGTACGTGTCGCACGCCTTTATGACCGACGGGCTTCAATTCATCCGGTTGCCCTCCGGCTGGGTCGCCGATTCCATCCATCCGCCCAAAAAGCAGTTCCTGATCTGCCTGAAGGGCCAAATCGAAGTGACCGCCGACGATGGGGAAAAGCGTAAGTTCGGTCCCGGCGACAGCGTGCTGATGGAGGACGTCGGGGGCAAGGGCCACCGCACCCAGGTGACGGGCGACGACGAATTCCTCGCCGCAGTGATCCCGGTCGACTAGCGGCGGCGGGCGCGGTCGAAGAAGGCGGTCATGACGCGGATTTCGTCTTCGTCCTTTGAGTAGACAACGCGAAGTACGCGGCTATCGCGCTCAGCAATTGATAAAAAGGCGCGAATCGTATTGGCCCGACTCGGGTCTAGTTCGATTTCGTCGGGCGATTTAGCGGCGCGCTCGACCCAACTGCGATCAATGTCACGTTCGATCAGCATTGCTTTTGCATGCTGCGTGAAGACAATTCGCTGTTTTGTCATGCGCAGTCTGAGCCAAAAAATTCTGTTCGTTGAACCTATCGCCAAAGGCCACTATGGTCACGGCAATATCCGCCAACAAAACCGCCAACCGATTATGCCCACGCTAATTCAGGTAACGATTTTTCGGGATCGCGAAGGCTACAGAGCTGTTGACTATGGAAATCCGGCGCCCGTCCCCGGGGTTTCTTTGCTTGGACAGCCGCAATCTGGCGTTCATTCAACTGATCAAGGGTTGCGGAAGCAGATCTAAGCGTCGCGGAAGCGATCGCTTAGGCTTCCCGATTTCCTTCAAAATCTCCGCCGTATGCTCGCCGAGCAGCGGCGCGGGATGTTCGGAAGCCGCTTTCCAACCGTCGATAACGATCGGTGTGCGCACGCCCGGGATGACGCCGTCTTTGGCGGCCTTGCTCGGCAGCGACAGTCGCATGCCGCGGTGAACGACCTGCGGATCGTTGAACACCTGCTCGAGATCGTTGATCGGGCCGGCGGGCACGCCTTGCGCTTCAAGCTTTTCGAGCAGTTCGTCGCGCTTCATCGTCGCCGTAAGTGCCGACAATTTGCCGATCAGTTCCTCGCGATGCTTTAGCCGTCCCACATTGTCCTTGTAGGCCGGGTTCTGCGCGAGCTCGGGCGCGCCCAGCGCATTGCAGAACTTGACGTATTGCATGTCGTTGCCGGTCGCGACGATGGCGTAGCCGTCGGCCACCGGAAACACCTGATAGGGCACGATATTGGCGTGGGCGTTGCCGATGCGTTTCGGCACGTTGCCGGAGACGAGATAGTTGAGCGCCTGGTTGGACAGCACGCCGACGGTCGAGTCGACCAGCGCCGTATCGATATAGGCGCCTTTGCCGGTCTTCTCGCGCTCTGCCAGCGCCGCGAGAATGCCGACCACCGAATAGACGCCGGTGAAAATATCGGAAACCGGGATGCCGATGCGCGTCGGCTCGCCGTCGGCGGTGCCGGTCAGGTCCATGATGCCGGCCATGCCTTGCGCCATCAGGTCGTAGCCGGCGCGTGTGGCGTAGGGGCCATCCTGGCCGAAGCCGGTCACCGAGCAATAGATCAGCCGCGGGCTGTCCGGCGCCAGGCTTTTGTAATCGAGCCCGAACTTGGCGAGCCCGCCGACCTTGAAATTCTCGATCAGCACGTCGGAGCGCGCCGCCAGCTTGCGCACGATGCGGCGTCCATCGTCGCTATCAAAGTCGATCTCGATCGAGCGCTTGCCGCGGTTGGCGCCGTGGAAATAAGCCGAGCCGATGTGCTTGCCGTCGGCGCCTTGCACGAAGGGCGGGCCCCAGCCGCGGGTGTCGTCGCCGGCGCCTTTGCGTTCGACTTTGACCACGTCGGCGCCGAGGTCGGCGAGGATTTGGCCGGCCCAGGGCCCGGCCAGGATGCGGGCAAGTTCAAGGACGCGCAGACCCGCCAACGGCTTCGGCATGAGTAAAACTCCCGGACTTGGGCTTAAAGGTAGAAGGCGACGGCGCGGGTTATAGATGCATCGTTTCGCTCTGGCCAGACTGCGGAAATCGTTAACGCCGGCAGAAGGTTGCGGTCGAATTCCACTTTCCGCCTATGGCGCTGTGGGCAGGCTGCGGCTAAGGTGCCCGCGAGGGCACGATGGGTGGCGTTTTCCGCTTTTGCATTGGCAGCCATCAACCGCGACGGACCAATCCGCCGCGCAGAAAAGATCAATCTGGAGGAATACCCATGAGGACAATCAAGACAGTACTTGCCGCCGCCGCGGCGGCTCTGCTGCTGACGGCGTCGGCGCAGGCGCAAATGACGCTCAAGGCCTCGCACCAGTTTCCGGGCGGCAAGCACGACGTGCGCGACGATATGGTGCTGATGATCGCCAAGGAGGCCAAGGACGCCAATGTCGGCCTCAACATTCAGGTCTATCCCGGCGCCTCGCTGATCAAGCCGAAAGAACAGTGGAACGCGATGGTCAACGGTCAGCTCGACATGGCGCTGTTCCCGCTCGACTACGCCAGCGGCAAGGTGCCGGCCTTCGGCGCGACACTGATGCCCGGCCTGATCCGCAGCCAGGATCGCGCCAAGCGCATTAACAACTCGGCGTTCATGAAGCAGATGCGCGCCGAGATCGAAAAGCACGGCGTGATGGTACTGTCCGACGCCTGGTTTGCGGGCGCCATGGCTTCCAAGAACGGCTGCATCACCAAGCCGGAAGACATGAAGGGCCGCAAGTTCCGCTCCGCCGGCATCACCTTTGCCGACATGTGGAAGACCGCCGGTGCCTCAATCGTCAGCCCGCCTTCGAACGAAATTTACAATGCGTTCCAGAGCGGCGTCATCAACGGCACCGACACCAGCCTCGGCTCGTTCCAGTCGATGCGGCTTTACGAAGTGACGGATTGCCTCACGGCGCCCGGCGACAACGCGCTGTGGTTCATGTATGAGCCGGTGTTGATGTCGAAGAAGAGCTTCGACAAGCTCAACAAGAAACAGCAGGACGCAATCCTCGCCGCCGGCAAGAAAGCCCAGGCGTTCTATGAGGGCAAGGCCGACGAAGTTAACGACGCCGCGATCAAGGCCTTCAAAGACCACAAAGTGAAGGTCGTGAGCCTGAGCGACGCCGAATACAAGGCTTGGCTCGATGTCGCGCGAAAGAGCTCTTACGCGGATTTCGCCAAGAAAGTGCCGAACGGTCAAAAGTTGATCGACGAGGCGCTCGCGGTCAAATAGCGTCCAGACGCTTGCGCCGGCCGGCGGATCTCCCGCCGGCCGGCCGCAAGGCGCGGGCTCGCGCCGCGCACTGATCAGCCCGCCGCAACAAGCCGGAAACCCCGCCCCATGGATACCTTCATCTGGGTCGTGCAATGGCTTTCGCGCATCGCCGGGGTGGTGGCCGGCTTCTTCGTCGCGCTCGCCGTGATCGTGATTTGCGACATGGTCATCGAGCGCTACATCTTCAATCTGACCACAATCTGGCAGCTTGACGTCGTCACCTACAGCATTATCGCCACTACCTTCATCGGCAGCGCCTATGTCCTGATGACGCGCGGCCACGTCAACGTCGACGTGCTGCCGATCTATCTCGGCCCCCGCGCGCGCTACTGGCTCGCTATATTCGCCAATCTCTTGGCGCTGGCCTTTGCCCTCGTGCTTTTCATTCTCTGTACGAAATTCTGGTACCAGGCATGGTCGAGCGATTGGCACTCGGACACAGTCTGGCGCGCGCGACTGTGGGTTCCTTATCTGTCGATGCCTGTCGGCCTCGGATTGCTCGTGCTGCAATACATCGCGGAACTGATTTCGGTCGCGACCGGGCGAACCCCGCCGTTCCAGATGACCCACGAAGAGCACGTGGCATGAGCCCGCCGGTCGAAGGAGCGATTGTCCTGGTCGCCACCATCGCGACGTTGCTGACCGGCATACCGGTGGCTTTCGGGCTCGGCGCGGTCGCGGTGATCTTTCTGGTGCTGTTTCAGGGCATCGACAGCATTCAGGTGGTGGCCGAGACCTTCTACTCCAGCCTTGATGAATTCACATTGGTCGCCATCCCCATGTTCATCATGATGGGCGCGGCCATCGGTTCCTCGCCGGCCGGCAAGGACCTTTACGAGGCGCTCGACCGCTGGCTTTACCGTGTCCCCGGCGGGCTGGTGATGTCCAATCTCGGCGCCTGCGCGATCTTTGCCGCCTTGACCGGTTCCTCGCCCGCGACCTGCGCCGCCATCGGCAAGATGGGCATTCCGGAGATGCGTAGCCGCGGCTATCCGGACGAGGTCGCGACCGGCTCGATTTGCGCTGGCGGTACGCTCGGCATTCTGATTCCGCCGTCGATCACCTTCATCCTCTACGGCATTGCCACCGAGACCTCGATCGGACGCCTGTTCCTTGCCGGCGTGTTTCCCGGATTGCTGCTGACCGTGCTCTTCATGGCGTGGACGCTGGTCTATATCTGGTTCAAGGGCTTTCGCGCCTATGCGCCGGAGTTCCGCTTCACTTGGCGGCAGAAATTTGAATCCGTTCCCAAGGTCGCGCCGTTCCTGGCGGTCGTGATCGGCGTGATGTACGTGCTCTATGGTGGCGTCGCCACGCCGTCGGAGGCGGCCGGCGTGGGCGCCGCCTTCTGCGCGCTGCTCGCGATTGTCATCTACCGGATGTGGAAGCCGAGTGCATGGTGGGAGATCCTGCGCTCCACCACGCGCGAGTCGGTGATGATCCTCATGATCATCGCGGCGGCCGCGCTGTTCGGCTACATGCTGACATCGCTCTACATCACCCAGACACTGGCGCAGGCGATCGCCGACGCCAATTTCAATCGCTGGGTGCTGATGGGGATGATCAATGTTTTCCTATTGGTCTGCGGCTGCTTCATTCCGCCGGCCGGCATCATCCTGATGACCGCGCCGATCCTGCTGCCCATTATTACGGCAGCCGGTTTCGACCCGGTCTGGTTCGGCGTCATCGTGACCATCAACATGGAGGTCGGCCTGATTACCCCGCCGGTCGGCCTCAATTTGTTTGTCGTTAACGCCATCGTGCCGGACGTTCCGACCAAGAAGGTACTATGGGGGTCAGTGCCTTATGTTATTATGATGATTGTCGGAATCATCATCTTGTCTATATTCCCCGCTATCGCCACATGGTTGCCGGACTATTTGATGGGCGCGGGTTAGGACCTCAATGAACGCCTCGTTTTTCGGGGAGCTGTTGCAATCCATTTCCGAGCGCGGACGCGCGCTGCTCGACCGTGCGCGCGATCGGCGCGGCGTCGATTCGACGCGCTCCGAAAGCCTGATCGAACTGTGCGAGGAGCTTCTCTCCGGCCGCGGCGAAGCCTCCGGCGTGGCGCTGGCGCGGGAAATCCTCGGGCGCTACGGCGAGCTCACGACGGGGCCGCGCATCGCCTTTTTCGAGGCACTGGCGCAACGTTTCGGGCCCGATCCGGTACGCATGGAAACGGCCATCACGGCCTGGCGCGAGAACCCGAACGACGCGACTGCCGCCGACCTGCACGCCGCCTCCGAGCCGCGCCGGCAGGAAATGTTCCGCCGGCTCAACCTTGCGCCCGGCGGGACCGCCGCGCTGGTCCATATGCGCGAGCAGTTGATGGACGCGCTCGATCACCGCGACGATCTCGCCGCGGTGGACGCCGACTTCGTGCATTTGTTCTCGTCCTGGTTCAACCGCGGCTTCCTGGTGCTGCGTCATATCGACTGGTCGACGCCGGCGATCGTGCTGGAAAAGATCATCCGCTACGAGGCGGTACACACGATCCACGATTGGGACGACTTGCGCCGGCGCATCGATCCGCTCGATCGGCGCTGCTACGCCTTCTTCCATCCGGCGCTGGTGGATGAGCCGTTGATCTTCGTCGAGGTCGCGTTGTCGCGCGACATCCCGGCGGCAATCGCACCGATCCTGGCGACCGAGCGCGAGGTGGTCGAGCCCGACAAGATGCGTACCGCGGTATTCTATTCGATCTCCAACTGTCAGCGCGGACTGTCCGGCGTATCGTTCGGCAATTTCCTGATCAAGCAGGTGGTCGAGGAAATCAGCCGCGAGATGCCGAAGCTGTCGACCTTCGTCACGCTCTCGCCGGTGACGAGCTTCGCGGCCTGGCTCAAGCGCGAGCGCGACGCGGAAAGTTCAGCGGCGCTGAGCGAAGCCGACAAATCCGTGATGGCCGCGCTCGACGAGCCGGGCTGGTGGCAAGATGCGCAGAAGGCGGAAGCCTTGCAGCTTCCGCTGATGCGGGCGGCGGCTTGGTATTTCCTGCGCGCCCGCACGCAGCGCGGACTGCCGCTCGACGCCGTCGCGCGCTTCCATCTCGGCAATGGTGCGCGGCTCGAGCGCATCAACTGGCTCGGCGACACCTCCGACCGGGCGATGGCCCAGGCCTGCGGCTTGATGGTCAATTATCTCTACGATCTCGACGACATCGAGAAGAACCACGAAGCCTATGCGGAAACCCGCACGGTGGTCGCCTCCAGCGCGGTGCAGCGCCTGTTGCGCCCGCCGCTCGAGCTGGTTCCGATCGCGGGGTAAAGGTTTGGTAGCCGCTCGTCCGCGCGAAAGCGGGGACCCAGTATTTCTTGGCTCGGCAATTTCAACTCTGGATTCCCGCTTGCGCGGGAATGAGCGGAGTCAGGATTTCCCATACACTGGCACGACGGCGCCGCGCGTGACCTTATTGTCCGGCGAGGCGAGGAACAGGATCGTCGCCGCCACTTCCTCGACCTTCGGCCACAAAGCAAAGTCGGCCTTCGGCATCGCCGCGCGGTTGGCGGCCGTATCCATGATCGATGGCGCCACGGCGTTGACCAGAATGGCGTCCTTGGCCACTTCCTCAGCCAGCGCTGCGGTGAGCGCGGCGACGCCGGACTTGGCAACAGTATAGGCGGTCATGCCGGCACCCAAGCGCGGCTCAAGCGCCGGCCGCGCCGCCACATTAACGATACGCCCGCCGTCTTTCATGGCATTGACGGCCGCACGGCAGCACAAGAAACACGACACCAGGTTGCTGTCGATCTGCGCCATTAATGCAGCTTGATCGGTCTCCGCCACCTTGCCCGGGGCGAAGCCTCCGGCGATGTGAATCGAGGCCCACGGCGTGAGACCCTCATAGACCTTCGCCACCATGGCCTCGTCGGCGAGATCGGAGACCGCGATCAGCTTCACGTTCGGATCGCCGCCATGGGGAAAGCGCTGCGCCTCGGCTTCGTGCTGATAGGGGACGGTGCAAGTCGCGCCCGCCGCCAGCAGCATTGCAACCACCGCGGTGCCGAGCGCGCCGGTGCCGCCAGTGACCACGACGTGTTTGCCGGAAAAGTCCAACGTTATCCTCGTCCGCGTTTCACCCGCATCGGCAGCACCTGGAATTCGATCCAGTTCGCCACCTCGCTGACGCGCAGCTTCTTGTCGAGCACGTTCTTGCTCACCCCGTGCAGCCATGACAGCCGCTTGCAGCCGGGATCGCGGTCGAGCGCGTCGAGGTCCTGCGCGAATGATCTCATGCCGACTTCATCGGCGAAGAAGCCTTCGCCGATCAGCCGCGTGCCGATGCGGCGCACGATGGCCGCGAGCTCGCGCAGCGGATATTCGGGGTGATACTGCACCGCCCAGGCGGTCGAGCCATTGGTGTGGATTTCCGTGCTTTGCACGTCGGACACGGCATTGGCGGCGAGCACCGTGGCGCCGGGCGGTAGCATCTCGACCTCGTCGAGATGCACGGTCGGCGCGTTGAATACATCGAGCTTGCCGACATACATCGGATGTTTACGCCCGGCCTCGGTCAGACGGATGCCGCGGCCGAAGCCGATCTCGCGGCCCTTCGGATTCTTGCGCACGCTGCCGCCGGCCGCCGCGACGATCACCTGCAAGCCCCAGCAGGAGCCAAATACCGGCGTTCCGGTCGCGAGCGCCGTCCGCACCAGATCGACCTGCCGCATCACCTCCGGCCCGCCGGCATAGACGTGCAGCGCCGAGCCGGTGATGGTGATGCCGTCATAGCCGGCGAGCGATTCGCCTTCCGGCAGCACCGCAGCCGCATCGCCGGGATAGCAGATGTCGACCTCCGCGCCCGGCAGCAGCTCGCGCAGCAGGTCGGAATAGCCCTTGCTCGCCGGCACGCCGCCGGCGGCCACATGTTCCGCCGTGGTTTGCGGTGAGTTGCCTTCGATGACAAGCAGGCGCGGGGAGGGCATCGGGTGTCGAATGGCTGATCCCGTGCCTGTTGCACGGAATTTCGCGAGCATCAGATGCGACTGGTATGGCCAAGCCAAGGCAATTTGGCAACGGCGGCGGATAAATGCCGGGCTGACATGGGATTAGCGCGCGTGCTGCTTGTGGTCGCCGCTCAAGCCGCCCATTGTGCGCTAAACACTGCGAATCAGCGCACTCATGGCCGATTTCGATCTCGCCATTATCGGCGGCGGCATCAACGGAACGGGCATCGCCCGCGATGCCGCCGGACGCGGTCTGCGGGTGCTGCTGGTCGAGCAAAACGATCTCGCCTCCGGCACCTCCTCGGCCTCCTCCAAGCTGATCCATGGCGGTTTGCGCTACCTCGAGCACGGCGCTTTCCGTCTGGTGCGTGAGGCGCTGACCGAGCGCGAAGTCCTGCTGCGCATGGCGCCGCATGTGATCCGGCCGATGCGCTTTGTGCTGCCGCCGCTGCCGGGGTTGCGCTCGGCGCTGTTGCCGCGGATTGGCCTTTTCATCTACGACCGGTTGGCGGGCCGCAAGCTATTGCCGGCAAGCCGCACCATCGATCTCACGCACCATCCGGTCGGCCAGGTGCTCAAGCGCGAGTTCACTTACGGCTTCGAATATTCCGATTGTCAGGTCGACGACTCGCGGCTTGTCGTGCTCAACGCGCTCGATGCGGCCGAGCGAGGCGCCGACATCCGCACCCGCACGCGCCTGATGCGTGCCGAGCGCCGTCAGGAATGGGAGCTGGTGCTCAACATGCACGGCCGGCGCGATGTTGCGACGGCGCGCGTGCTGGTCAACGCCAGCGGACCGTGGATTGCGCAAGTGGCCGCGCTGGCGTTGCGGCTGCCGTTGCAAATTCCCGTCCGCCTGATCAAGGGCAGCCATATCGTGGTGCGCCGCCGTTTCGCGCACGATCAGGGTTATCTGCTGCAGACCGGCGATCGGCGCGTGGTCTTCGCATTGCCTTTCGCGCAGGATTTCACCTTGATCGGCACGACCGACGAGGACTTTGTCGGTGACGTCAATGCGCCGACCCCGCAGGCCGAGGAGGTCATGTACCTGTGCGCGGCGGTCAATCGGTATTTCCGCGAGCAGATCACGCCGGACGAAGTGGTCTGGTCGTTCGCCGGCATCCGCTCGCTCTATGACGACGGCGCCAAAAAAGCCAAAGACATCACCCGCGATTATGTGCTGGCGCTCGACTATTCATTCCGCGAGGCCCCGCTGCTGACCGTTTACGGCGGCAAGATCACCACCCATCGGCGGCTGGCGGAGGCGGCGATGGCGCGCATCGGGCATTTTTTCGGCGCCCGTCCGGCCTGGACTGCGCAGTCACCGCTCCCCGGCGGCGACTTTCCGGTCGACGATATCGACGCCCTTGTGACGGAGACGAGAAGACGATGGCCGTTTCTCGCCGAGCGGCATGCGCAGCGTCTGGTGCGCGCCTATGGCAAACGCGCCGAGCGCATTCTCGGGACCGCGCAAGATATGGACGGCCTGGGGCAGCGCTTCGCCGGCGATCTCACCGCCGCCGAGGTGTGCTACTTGGTCGAGTTTGAGTGGGCGCAGAATGCCGAGGACGTGCTGTGGCGGCGCAGCAAGCTCGGTCTCATCGGCACGGAATTGGAACGCAGCGCGCTCGATCGCTTCATAATGACTTTGCAGGCAGCGCAGCCGGCGACGCCTTAGGTGGGCTCATTATGGTTTACAAAACCTTGCCGCGATCGGTGCAATTGAGTTTAGCCATTTTATCGGGCTGCCACGGTTTTTTGCTTTAATTGAACGGTTCTATGCACGCTATGCCGATAACGGACCGCCGATGCCGATCGACATGCCGACTCCTGCCCAGCGCTTCGCCGCCGCCAAGGTCTTGGTGGTGGACGACGAGCATTTCATGCGCAAAGTGCTGCGCGCCTTGCTTACGAGCATTGGCGTCATCGAGATCTACGAGGCGTCGAACGGTGAGGACGGGCTTGAATTGATCCGCTGCAAGGCGCCGGATGTCGTGCTGCTCGATTGGAAGATGCCCGGGCTCGACGGCCCGAGCTTCGTGCGCATGGTGCGCTCGCCCGGCACCTTCCCGTATCCGAACGTGCCGATCATCATGCTCACCGGCCATGCCGAGCGCTCGCGCGTGGTCGAGGCGGTGCAGATCGGCGTCAACGAATTCCTGCTCAAGCCGGTGTCGACCAAGGCCTTGCAGGACCGCCTGCTGGCGGTGCTGACCAATCCGCGTCCGGTGATGCAGCACGGCAGCTATTACGGGCCGACGCCGCGCAAGATGGCCGCCATCAATGCCGACGGCGACGCCGCGGTCGCGAATCTCACGTTGATGAACTAATCTCCGCCGGCGCGGCGCCGTTGAGCGCGCGAGCCCGGGGACTTTCGTTGCCGACCGCACTCATCGCCATCGACCAGGGCACGACCTCGACGCGCGCCATCGTCTTCGATGCCACGCTCAAGCCGCTGGCCAGTGACCAGCTGGAACTGCACCAGATCTATCCGGCGCCGGGCGAGGTCGAGCACGACCCGGAGGAAATCTGGACGGCGGCAGTCGCCTGCGTGCGCAATGCCATCGCCAAATCCGGGCTCACGGCAAAGGACATCGCCGGCATCGGCATCACCAATCAGCGCGAAACTACGGTCATCTGGGATCGCGCCAGCGGCAAACCCATCCACAATGCCATCGTCTGGCAGGACCGGCGCACCGCCGATTTTTGCGACCGTTTGCGGAAGTCCGGCCACGAGCCGGAGATCGCCGCCAAGACCGGGCTTGTGCTCGATCCCTATTTTTCCGCCAGCAAAATCGCCTGGCTGCTGGACAATGTGCCCGGCGCGCGCGTAGCCGCCGTGGCGGGCAAGCTCGCCTTCGGCACCATCGACAGTTTTCTGCTGTGGCGGCTGACCGGCGGCAAAGTGCATGCGACCGATGCCAGCAATGCCGCGCGCACGTTGCTGCTCGATATCGGCCGCGGCGAATGGGATGCCGGCTTTTGCGAGCTGTTCGGGGTGCCGGCCTCGCTGCTGCCACGGGTCAAGGATTGCGCCGGCGAGTTCGGTGCCACGTTGCCGGAGCTGTTCGGCGCGCCCATCCGGATTCTCGGCATGGCCGGCGATCAGCAGGCCGCGACCGTCGGGCAGGGGTGTTTCACGCCCGGCATGATGAAATCGACCTATGGCACCGGCTGCTTCATGGTGCTCAACACCGGCGCCGAGCGCGTCGCCTCGCGCAACCGCCTGCTGACCACCATCGCCTACCAGCTCGACGGCAAGCGCACCTATGCGCTGGAAGGTGCGATTTTCATCGCCGGCGCCGCGGTGCAATGGCTACGCGACGGCCTCAAGATCATCAGCGAGGCGCCGCAGGTCGACGCGCTTGCGGCGCTCGCCGATCCGGCCGAGCAGGTCTATCTGGTGCCGGCCTTTGTCGGCCTGGGCGCGCCCTATTGGGACGCGCAGGCGCGCGGTGCGATCTTCGGCCTGACGCGCAATTGCGGCGATGCCGAGCTTGCCCGCGCTGCGCTGGAAGCGGTCGGCTACCAGACCCGCGACCTGCTCGAGGCCATGCGCGCCGACTGGCCGCAGGCGGCCGGCGCCGCCGGCGTGCTGCGGGTCGACGGCGGCATGACCGCCAGCGAATTAACCATGCAGTTCCTCGCCGATATTCTGGCCTGCCCGGTGGACCGGCCGGTGGTGATGGAAACCACAGCGTTGGGCGCGGCTTATCTCGCCGGTCGCGCCGCCGGCGTTTGCCCCGATCTCGACGGCTTTGCGGGCGAATGGCGGCTCGACCGCCGGTTTCAGCCATGCATGGACGCAAACCTGCGCGCGCGAAAATATGCCGGCTGGAAGGACGCCGTGCGGCGCACGTTAACGGGCAATTGAGACTTCGCGCCGCATATTGGCTGAAAAGCACAAGCCATGCCGATTAACGTCAAGCAAGCGGAAGTCCTGATCCAGCAACTGCGCGTGCTGGTGGTGGACGACAATCAGTTTGCGCGCACCATCGTGCGCAGCCTGCTCGGCACGATCGGCGTCAAGCGGATCGTCGAAGCCAATGACGGCGTGGCGGCGCTCGAGCTGATCCGCACCGATCCGCCCGACGTCATCATCCTCGACTGGGAGATGCCGCACCTCAATGGCCCCGAGCTGGTGCGCATCGTGCGCTCGCCCGGCGTATTCCCGACGCCGGATCTCCCCATCATCATGCTCACCGCCCATGTCGAGCATTGGCGCATTCTCGAATCGGCCAAGCTCGGCGTGAACGAATTTCTCTGCAAACCGGTGTCGGCCAAGGCGCTGTTCGAGCGTTTGGTCTCGATTCTGCTCAAGCCGCGGGCGAGCGTGCAGCTCGGCAAATATTACGGCCCCGAGCCGCGGCTGCCGGTGGCGGCCCTCGAGCCCGACAATCCGCCGCCCGCCGCGTAAACCACGTCTTCGAATTGCATATTGAGCGGGTCTTCGCGCCCCGCTAGCGTTGATTCTCGTCGGTGGTGAGGACGGGGATGGCGGAAGACGACACGGCGCCCGCGCTGGTGCAATTCGAGGCGGTCAGCAAGCACTTCGGCCCGGTGGTGGCAGTCGACGCGCTCACGCTCGACATCCGACAAGGCGAGTTTTTCGCGCTGCTCGGCCCCTCCGGCTGCGGCAAGACCACGTTGTTGCGCATGCTCGCCGGCTTCGAGGCGCCGAGCGAAGGCCGTATCCTAATCGCCGGCGAGGACATCGGCGCGGTGCCGCCGCACCAGCGGCCGGTCAACATGATGTTCCAGAGCTACGCCCTGTTTCCGCATTTGACGGTGGCCGGCAATGTCGGCTTCGGCCTGCGCCAGGAACGTGCGAGCCGCCGCGATATCGCCGACCGGATCGCGGACATGCTGGCGCTGGTGAAGCTGCAAGGCTTCGAGCGGCGCCGTGTCGATCAGCTCTCCGGCGGCCAACGACAGCGCGTGGCGCTCGCGCGCTCGCTGATCAAGGGCCCGCGCGTGCTGCTGCTCGACGAGCCGCTCGCCGCCCTCGACAAGAAGCTGCGCGCCGAGACCCAATTCGAATTGATGGAGCTGCAGCGCAAGCTCGGCACCACCTTCGTCATCGTCACCCACGACCAGGACGAGGCGATGATCGTCGCCGACCGCATGGCGGTGATGAACCATGGCCAACTGGTGCAGGTGGCGCCGCCGCGCGACATCTACGAACGGCCGAATTCGCGTTGGGTGGCCGATTTCATTGGCGAGATCACCTTGATCGAGGGTTGGATCGCCGAAGGCGGCCGCAACGTCGCATCCGCGCTCGGCATGTTGCAGATTGCCGACGATGGCGGCGCCAAGGCGGGCGACAAGGTTGCGCTCGGCTTGCGTCCAGAAAAGCTGCGGATCGACTCGGAGCGCCCGTCCGGCGAGGGGCTCAACGTGGTGTCCGGCATCGTGCTCGATGTCGGCTATCGCGGCGACATGTCGATCTACAAAGTGCGGCTCGCCGACCGCACCGAGATGAAGGTGGCGCGCGCCAATATTGGCGCCGGCCAGCCGGCATTCGCCGTCAACGATCTCGCCTGGCTGTCGTGGCCGGCCGATGCCGGCGTGGTGCTGAAGGAATAGCCGATGGGCGCCGGTTCGCGAAAACGAACGGACTTCCTGGCGCGCGCGAGCGGTGCTGTTCCTTCCCTATTTGTGGCTATTGTTGTTTTTCCTCGCGCCGTTCCTGATCGTGCTCAAGATCAGCCTGTCGCAAACCGTGCTGGCGCTGCCACCATACAAGCCGGTGCTGGATTTGGCCGCCGGCTGGCAGGGCGTCACCCAATTCATCGCCGGTCTCTCGCTCGACACCTATCAGCTCATCGGCTCGGATCCGCTCTATCTGTTTTCCTATCTCAAGAGCCTTGAAATCGCGGCCGTTTCCACCGCGATCCTGCTCGTCATCGGTTATCCGATCGCTTACGGCATCGCGCGCTCGCGGCGCGGGCTGCAGCCGATCTTGGTGATGCTGGTGATTCTGCCGTTCTGGACCTCGTTCCTGATCCGCGTCTATGCCTGGATCAATATCCTGCAACGCGACGGCCTGTTGAACGACGCGCTGATGGCGCTCGGCATCGTGCAGACGCGGCCCGAGTGGCTTGCCTCCGACACCGCGATCTATATCGGCATGGTCTACTCCTATCTGCCGTTCATGGTGCTGCCGATCTACGCCGCGCTGGAAAAGATGGACGAGACGCTGCTGGAAGCCGCGGCAGATCTTGGCTGCTCACGCGGCGCTGCGTTCTGGCGGGTGACGGCGCCGCTGTCGCTGCGCGGGGTCGCCGCCGGTGTGCTGCTTTGCTTCATCCCGATCGTCGGCGAATTCGTCATTCCCGACCTACTCGGCGGCTCCAATACGCTGATGATCGGGCAAGCGCTGTGGCTGGAGTTTTTTTCCAATCGCGACTGGCCGGTGGCCTCGGGCATCGCGGTGCTGCTGCTCGTCCTGCTGATCTTGCCGATCCTGCTCTATGAGCGGCTGCAGCGGCGTCAGTTAGAGGAGGCGCGGTGATGCGGCGCGGAGCATCGGCCTTCAATGTCATATCCGTGGCGCTCGGCCTTGCCTTCCTCTATCTGCCGATCGCCATCCTGGTGATCTATTCGTTCAACGCCTCGCGCCTGGTGACGGTGTGGGGCGGCTGGTCGCTCGACTGGTACCGAACGCTGCTGCACGACGAGGCCATGCAGCAGGCGGCCTGGATCAGCCTGCGGCTGGCGGCGCTGTCGGCCAGCGCCGCGACCGTGCTCGGCACGCTCGCCGCGGTGGCGTTGACGCGTTTCGGATCGTTCCGCGGACGGCTTTCATTTTCCGCCATGGTCTATGCGCCGCTGGTGATGCCGGAAGTGATTACTGGGCTGTCGCTGCTGCTGCTGTTCGTTGCCTTCAATGTCGACCGCGGCTTCTGGACCATCGCGATCGCCCACACCACGCTGACTTTGTGCTTCGTCACGGTGATTGTGCAGTCACGGCTGGCGAGCTTCGACCGCAGCCTGGAGGAGGCGGCGATGGACCTCGGCTGTCCGCCGCTCAAGACCTTCTTGGTGGTGACTTTGCCGCTGATCCTGCCGGCGATCGCGGCCGGCTGGATGCTCGCCTTCTCGCTGTCGCTCGACGACCTGGTGATCGCCAGCTTCACCACCGGGCCGGGCGCGACCACGCTGCCGATCCGTATCTATTCGGAGGTGCGTCTGGGCGTGAAGCCGGAGATCAATGCGGTCTGCACCATCATGATTGCGATCGTCGCGCTCGGCACCATCGCCGCCTCGCTGATGGCCAAGCGCGGCGCTCTGCGCCGTGAGCGCGCCGCGCTGGGCGCGCAGGTTTAGTTGTCGCTGCTGCTCTGGCCGGGCGGCCGGAACAGGTAGACCAGGAACCAGATCGGCACGATCACCAGCGAGCCGAGCAGCACATTGGGCCAGGCCCAGGCGAAGCCCTGCTTGGCATAATCCTCGATCCGGTCGGTCGACAGCCCGAATCCCTTCATCAACTGGTCGGCGGTGATGCCGAAATGGGCAAGGATCGTTCCCACCACCAGCGAGGCGACGGCGATCTTGACCAGCGTCCGGAGGGTTGCGAAGAGCATCCAGAACCTATCGCACCGGCGCTCGAGCCGGCGGGTGATTCGTTTTCAACGCAATGATAGTCGAAGGACCGCTTGACGGCACGCCGGGGCAAGCGCGCGGCGGGGGTCTATTTCGGGTTTTGCGCCTGTGCCGGCGCGCCGGCCTGCTCGGCCGCCGGGATGGCGGGGGCGTGGCCCGTCAGACGCTCGATAACCGAACGCACGGAATTGCCCGCATTGTGCTCGCGTACCGCGTCGAGCAGCGGGGCCGCCGCCCCCGAGCGGCGAATCAACGCCTCAGCGTCCGGCAGCATGATCGGGTCGTCCCAGGTGCCCTGCACGATGAACGGCAATTCGAATGGTGCCGCGCTGGTCTTCTTGGTCTCGATCAGCGCGGCGGTGCCTTTGAGGTCGAGCTCGCGCGCCGGCACCGAGGCGGAGCCGGCCAGCGCCAGCCGCACCGCCGGACCGACGATCTTCATGTCTTCGACCGTGACGGTGCCTTGGGCAATCTTCAACGCGACCGAGAGCTTGTCATAAGGCGTGCGCCCGGTGCGGAATTCGCCGCCGCCGGACAAGGGTCGCCGCTCCAGCCGGCGCAGCAATTGCTCGACATTGAGGCCGGCAAGTGCGCCGTTACGGCCGGTCAACATGGCTGTGCCGCTCATTGTACGGGTAACGCCCAACACGCTTTCGCCGGAGCCTTCGACCGAGAAGGATAAGTTGCCTTTGCCTTCTAGCCGATGCAGCCCGAACAGCTGACCGAGACAGCTCTCGAGATCCACGTCGGTGAAATGCAGTTGCCCCTTGGCATCCACGCCGGCGTCGAACTTGGCGAGCGCCAGCGAGCCTTTGATCACCCCGCCATAGGCCTGCGCTTCGCCGATCGTGACCGTGAGATGGCCGCCGCGCAGATTGGCGCCGATGGCGGTGCGACCGAGCTTGGCGTTGGACACCACCACCGTTCCCGCCGACAGCCGCAGGTCGAGATCGAGGTCGGACAAGCCATTGAGATTGATCCGACCGTTGTTCCATTCGCGCTCATTAGCGGCGAGCAAACGCACGGTGGAGATATAAGGCGTGAGATCGAGCTTGTCGGCGGCGAGGGTGCCTTGCAAGGCTTGCCGCCCGTCGGTGGCGAAGGTGAACACGCCCTCGGCGGTGTTGCCGTCGAGTTCGACATTGACGTTCGACAACGACACGGTGCCGGCAATCACGTCGGTCAATGCCTTGAGCGAGAAGCGGCCGAAGCCGCCGCCCGGCAGCGGCTTCTGCCCGGCCCAGACCAGCGCGTCGCGCAGCGAAGAGGAATCGGCGGCAAGCGTGCCTTCAAGCTTGAGCGTCGGCGTGACGCTGATGGCACCGTCGAAGGCGACTTTCATCGGCGCGGAGGCAAGGCGCAGCTTGATTCCGGAACGGTTGCCGGCGAGCGCTGCCGGGAAATCGCCCAGCGTGATGCTGGCGTCCACCGGCTCGGCATGCCAGACGAAGCGCCCGGTAGCGCCGAAGCTCTTGGAAATTGACGGCCAGGCCAGCGACAATTCCACGTCGTTCAAGGTTTCGGAGATCTTGCGCGAGCGCTCGTGCACCACCACGGTGCCCTGGTTGATCCTGATTTCGGAGAACGCGGCGATACGCTGCGTGCTCGCCTTTTGGCTGCGTGCCAGCGCCTGGACCAGCCCGGACCAGTTGGATTGGCCGCTCGGCTCCATGTCGACCGCGATCGTCGGCTTCTCCAGCGCGACGTCGGCGATTTCGACGCGGCCGATCAGCAGCGGGAAGAAGCGCAGCCGTGCGGTCAGCCGCTCGGCGGTGAGCGCGGGATGCTTGGCGTCGCCGAGCACCACGTCGGCGAAGCTGACAATGCCGCTGGGAAAGAGCGATACCGTGGTCTTGCCGCGCAGCATCGGATTGAGGCCGGTCACCGCGCGGATTTCGTTGATCGCCTCCTGCCGCACCGCGTCGCGCGAGATCATGGCGTTTTCGGTCACGATCAGGCCGGCGCCGACCAGCAGCGCGGCGACAAGAGCGAATCCCAGGCGTTTGAAGCCAGCGGTGGCTGTCAAAGGAAGCTTCCAACTATGTCGGTGTGCGTCGGACGCCGAAGGACTATACCACCGGCTGTATATCCGCCAACCGTGCGCGCGGTCTGTGACCCTTTCATGGCCGGGCCGCCGGCCCAAATGCTGCTACCGAAGCGACGGAATCGCGGTTGTGGTCGGTTCCACCTCGGCAATCTCGGCGATCATCTTGTTGATGATCGCTTGGCCGAACGAATTGAAGTCCTTGGCCTGCATCACGAAAGCGCCAGGCCCGCCCACCACGTTGCCGCGGTAGTAATTGGCCAGGCCCCCGGGCGGGTTGGTGTGCTGAGGATTCCAGGGCAACGGGCGCTCGCTCAGGATCACGAGGCCGTTGATGGTGGTCCCTTGCGCAAGCGCCTCGTCGCGCGCTTGCGTCACGCCGCGTCCGGCATTGTTGGTGCCGTCGCCGGAGACGTCGATGGTGTGGCGATTGGACGTAAACGGCGCGCGTGCGAATTGGCTCGCCGCGAAGTCGATGCCGCCGCTGATCGAGGTGCGGTCGGCGAAGGAGCGCGGCAATTCAAGCAGCCGGTCGCCGAATTGCGCGGCCGCTTTTGCCCCGTCGATCAGCGTCCAGTCGATGACGACGTTCTGGTTGCCGAAGCCCGACCACTCCACGAACATGACCGCGATGCGGCCGTTAAGCCCGGAGCGGATGGCATCCAGCACCTGCGGATTGGAGATCGCCGCGGCATAGCCCTGGCGCTGCAGCTCGAATTTTTCCTCATCGACACTGCGCGAGACATCCGCCGCCAGCACCAGCAGCAGGTCGACCGGCTCGGCCGCCCGCGCGGCGATGAGCCCGAGGCCAAGCAACAGCCAAAGAGCCGTTGCCACCCGCGTAAGACGCATCATGACAGCCTCGTTCCCCCACGTGGAACGATGTTAGCCGATTGCGACGGAATTGCGTATCGGAGGGGCGCTGCCTAGGAGGCGGCCGCCTGAGTGGCCGGGAAGATGATCTCGACCAGGGTTCCGCTGGACACCTGGCTGGTGATGCGGAAACGCGCGTGATTGGCCTCGGCGAGTGCCTTGCTGATCGGCAGGCCGAGGCCGGTGCCGCGACTTGACGTGGCGACCTGCTGGAACGGCTCGAGCGCAGTCTCCAAATCCTTCTCGCTCATGCCGGAGCCGGTGTCGCGCACGCGCAGGATGACGTCATCGCCGGTAAGCGCGGTAGAGACGATCACCTGCCCGCCGGCGCCGGTGAACTTGATCGAGTTCGACAGCAGATTGAGCGCAATCTGGCGCACCGAACGGGCGTCGGCGACGATCGGCGGCAGGCTGGCGCCAAGCGAGGTGCGGATGATCACGCGCTCCTCATTGGCTTGCTGCTGCATGATGGCGACGCTTTGCTGCACGAGATCGTTCAGGTCGACGTTGACGAAGGTCAATTCGAGCTTGCCGGCCTCGATCTTGGACAGATCGAGCAGATCGTTGATCAGCGAAATCAGATGACCGCCGGAGGCGTGGATGTCCCGCAAATATTGCCGGTAACGATCGTTGCCGATCGGTCCGAAGCGCTCGTTCATCATCACCTCGGAAAAGCCGATGATGGAATTGAGCGGCGTGCGGATCTCATGGCTGATCCTGGCGAGGAACTCGGATTTGGCGGAGGAGGCCTTCTCTGCCTGTTGCCGGGCGTTGATCAGTTCTTCCTCGGTGCGTTTCCAGGCGGTGATGTCGCGGAACACCGCGCACAGCTTCTCGCTGCCTTCAATACGGCCCATGGTCATGTAAAGCGGGACCAGCCCGCCCTCGCGCACCATGCCGATCACCTCTTGGCCCTCGTTGATCAGCATGGGCGTGCGCTCGCGCACCAGCCGGTCGATATATTCGTAAGCCGGCTGGCGGCTTTCCGGCGCGAACAGGTCGCTGAACGCCAGCACTTCCAATTCGTCGGCGTTGTAGCCGAAGAGCGCCTCGGCGCTACGATTGGCCGAGAGCACGCGCCCGGCGCGGTCGAGCACCAGGACGCCATCGGTTGCGGTGTCGAGGATCGCCTTGAGCTCGCGGTTCTCAACCTCGAGATGTTGCGACGCCGGCTCGGCTTCGATCTTGACCTCGATCGGCGGTGCGGTGTTGACCACCAATGCCAAAGCCGGATCGCCGTTCCAGATGATGCTGAGCAGCCGGCCCTCGACCGGACGGTCGCCATGGGGCGTTGCGATGGTGAGCGCCGTACCGCCGTTTTTGCCGCCGTCCGCCGGCGTAGCCGCGGTTTCGATGAACAAGGCATCGAGACCGCCGGCGTCCGCCAGTTCATCGAGGCTTTGATATCCGGTCCAGTCGAGGAACGCGTGGTTGGCGTAGACCAATTTGTCGAGTCGATAGATCAGGACGCCGCTCGGCAGGCGGTCGAGTATCGGCCGGCTTTCCTGGCTGTCGCGTGCCTTGTTGTCGTTGCGCTGCGGCTTGGGCTGCGCCGGCGGCGGCACATCGGCGGCCGGCTCGGGCGGTATGCTAAGCGGGCGCTGCGGCAGCGCGTCGCGGGTCTTCTTCAGGCGGTCGGTCAGCTCGCGGGCCAACTCCTGGAAGGCGTTTTGCTCGCCCGGGCTCAGCGTCGGCGCCGGCTCAGCCGGAGCGGGCGTTGAACGGAACGGCAGCACATTAACGGGCTCAACTGGCGGTTCCGGCGCTGGCTCGGCAATAGGCTCGTCTTGTTCGGCGACAGGTTCGTCAACCGGTTCAGCGGGCGGCGGCGCCGTCTTCGGCGTCAGCTCTATGGCGGCGATGCGATCGACGTCGCGGCAAACCCCAAAGCCGCGGAAGCCTTCGAAGCATCGTTGGTCATCGAAGATCGGCAGGCCGGACATTTCGACCGGCAGTCGCTCGCCGGTATCGCCGGCCGGCCAGGGCAGGATGATGCCGCTGAAGGTCTCGCGCGCAGCGAGTGCGCGCGCGACCTCGCCTTGCGGATCGAGCGTGAGGGCGCCGGCAATGTCCGCCCAAGGGCGGTCGAGCAGGCCGGCCGCCGTCGGCCCGATCAAGCGAATGAAGTCTTCGGAGTCGATGGTGAAGCAATTGGCGGCATCGATCTGCCAGACGAAACGCAACGGGAAGCGGCGCGAGCTCCCATTCGTTACGCTCGGTCGGGGCGTTGGTGTTGGCGGGATCGTAGCAGCCGGCGTTGGCGGGACGGCAGCCGCCGGTGGCGGTAGCGGTTGTTCAATCGGAGGCTCAACCGGTGCCGGCAGCGGTTGCTCAATCCGAGGCTCAACAACAACCGGCGGCGCTTCGACCGCAACAGCGGTCGGCCGGGCGGCCGCTACGTCAAAGGTGACGAGCAGCGCGACCGTCGCGCCGGCGCCCAGCCGTTGCACGGCGATATGGCCCGCGTCGATCTTGCCTTCAGCCTCGCCGTTGATGCTTGCCTCTTTCGCCAGCTTCTCGGCGCCGAGCGCAATGAGGTCGCGCGCCGCGCCGATGCGCTCGCGGGCTGCCGGCGCGCAATCGATCAATTCGCCGTCGGCGCCGAATATCGCCGCCGGACGGTTCGCATCGGCGAGCAGGCGCCGCGCGCGCTCGGGCAAAGACAGATCGGGTCCGGCGCGTTCGCTCGCCAGCACCAGCACGGCAGTGGTGTTGTCCGAGAGCGTGAAACGCGAGCACCGGCAGATCATCGTGCCGCCGAGACTGGCGCCGAAACCGCGCAGCCGCTCGAGCCGCGGCGTGCCGACGCGCGGCAGCGTGGGGGCAAGCCGCGCAATCTGTGCGGCCGCCGGATGCTTGGCATCGAATTCGATCGCCGCCAGGGCGCCGGGCGATGCGGCATCGAAGATCGCGGCCGCGGTCGGGTTGGCCCAGAGAATGCGCGAGGCGTCCGCGCTCCAGAGCCACGCCGGTGTCGGGCTCAGGGCGTGCGTCGCGAGCCGGGGATCGCTGAGGCAGGCGAACTGGTAGCCGGTCGCAGTCATGGTGGTGTCGTGGCCGTGTCGCGCGCCGCTCTTACGGCTAATGAACTCTTAATAGGGCCGGCCGTTGGCCCCGTCCACGACGCGGGGTCTGGTCGGCCGCGCAAACCAAAGCTAACGTTAATTTGCCGGTCGCAAGCCTCTGGCGGGAGCGTGACGCGATCCTAGCTAGGGTTAACGAGCCGCCGCTAGCGGGTGTCAAGGCATGAGAGGTTCCTATGGACAGCAAGAGCGGACCAAATTTCCAAATCCCGGAAGAAATGCGCGCTTTCGCCGAGAAAAGCGTTGAACAGGCCAAGCAGGCCTTCGACAGCTTTATCGCCGCCGCCCAGCACGCGGTGAACACGATGGAAAATCAGGCGTCGAGCGCGCGCAGCGGCGCCAAGGAGGTGGGCGAGCTCGCCGTGCGCTATGCCGAGCAAAACGTGGCAAGCTCATTCGAATTCGCCCAGAAGCTGGTGCAGGCCAAGGACGCCCAGGAGGTGATGGCGCTGCATCGCGAATACGTGTCCAGCCAGATGAATGTGCTGACCGAGCAGGCGAAGGAGTTGGGCAAGCAGGCCAGCAAGATGGCGGGACAGCCGGGATCGAATTGACGCTGCCCGGGCGATCGCGCCCCCAGGTTGGCTGCAGCCCGGCCCAACCAAGGCCGCGCTCGGACCGCAGCCCCTACTATATTACCAGCCCGGCTGGTGCCGTGGCCGGCACGAGAAGAATAATATTTTTTGTGCAGTGCAATATTTTTATTGCAATGCACCAAAAACTGTGCTATATGGCAATCACGATTAGCTGCCGCGGCCGAATGCCCCTTGTCGTTGCGTAGCGGGGCCTTCTCACCAGCGGCGGGTTCGACAGAGGCACGGGTCGATTTGCCGGGGGCGGCGGCTCGTATGTGACAAGGAAGCCGCCCTCGCCAGAACCGGAGGATATCCGCCATGACCGAAAGCAATGTGACCACGCCGAAGTGGGGCATGCCTGCCTCCATCTTCGAGATGCCCAAATTCGAGATGCCCAAGTTCGAAATGCCGAAATTCGACATGCCCAACATGGAAGTGCCGGCCGCTTTCCGCGAGCTGGCTGAGAAGGGCATCGCCCAGTGCAAGGATAACTATGAGAAGGTCAAAGGCGCCGCCGAAGAGGCGACCGACCTGCTCGAGGAAACCTACGCCACCGCGTCCAAGGGCGCCTGCGGCTACGGCCTCAAGGTGGTCGAGACCGCCCGCGCCAACAGCAACGCGGCCTTCGACCTGTTCGGCGAGCTGCTCACCGCCAAGTCCTATTCCGAGGTGGTCGAGCTCTCCACGCGCTATATGCGCGCGCAGTTCGATACGTTGACGGCGCAGAGCAAGGAGCTGTCGGAACTGGCGCAGAAGGTGGCCAAGGAGACGTCGGATCCGATCAAGGAAAGCGTCACCAGCGCCTTCAACAAGGCGGCGTAAATCGTCGCTCTCAGGTTGCCAACGGCCGCGACCCTGCGTCGCGGCCATCGTTGCCCGGGCAAAGCGGCCCGGGCATTTTCTTTTGTATTTTTCGAGCCCTGCGGCATCCGGCCAAGCCGCTTGCCAAAGCGCGAGCCTGCTCCTACTTTCCGCCCGCCGCAAAACCCACCGCGGTCCGTGCAGGCGTAGCTCAGTTGGTTAGAGCGCTGGTCTGTGGAACCAGAGGTCGGTGGTTCAAGTCCACCCGCCTGTACCATCTTCTTTTTTCGCGCCAGTCGCTTTGACCCGGTCGGCGCCACATTCGATCAAACAAAAACGCCGGCGAGGGTTTCGCCGGCGTTTTGTGATTTGAGGCGATACGCGATCAGCGCCGCGCAGAGCGTCCATCGCGCGAATAATACTGTCCCGTACCAGTGGCGTGCGGGCCGATGGAGTTGCGCGGACGGTAGCTCGGCTGCTGCGACGGCGCCGATTGCCGGCCGTTGAACAGCCAGTCGAAGAAGCCCGGCCCGCTGTTGCCATAGCTGCCATAGCTCAATTCACCGCCATACATGCCGACCGGCATGCGCACCGGCCGCGACGACGGATCGGGGCGGTGTTCGATCGCGATATCCGCCACCCTGCGCTCGCTCTTGCTCTTCAGGATGGAGATCATCTTGGCATCCCGGCCATAGACGTCGTCGCGCAGTTGCAGCTTGCCGTCTTGGTCGACGAAAGCCGTCTGATAGGTCAGATGCACCGGGATCGGCCTGGGGAAGTCGATATTGATTTCGCTGTCGCCGTACATGCCCTCGATCCGCCGCGGCGTGTAGTGCTGCTGCGGCAATTCGAGCGCCAACAGCTTGGTGGCGTATTCGACCGGGTCCTGCACCCGCATGCAGCCGTGGCTGTAGGCGCGCTTGGCGCGCTTGAACAGGTACTTGTCCGGCGTGTCGTGCTGATACACCAGGAACTTGTTGGGGAAGTTGAAGCGGATGCGGCCGAGCGCATTGCCGGCGCCGGGCGGCTGATAGATGTGAACGGTGCCGTCCGGATCCTGCTTGACCTTGAGTCCGATGCGGTCGAGCGCAGTCGGGTCCGCTTCCAGCGCGGGCAGGTACTCATTCTGGATGATCGAGGGCGGCACGTTCCAGGTCGGGTTGACCGTGATGAACTTCATCTCCGCCGTGGTCATCGGCGTCGCCTTGCCAGGCTTGCCGACCACGATCTTGGTCTTCCAGTACAGCTTGTTGTTATGCATCAAAGACAGCGTGTAGTCCGGCACGTTCACCACGACATAGTCGCCCTCGGAATTGCCGAGCTTGCGCGGCAGCCAGCGCCAGCGATCCATGTTGACGATGACGGTGTCGATCGCGTTGGCGGAAGGACCGCGCGCTAACTGTTTTTCGCCGTTCAGCGCGCGGGTGGTGTTGGGACCGACGTCGCCGTCGACGCCGATGTCGGCTTCGGTCTGGAAGGTCTTCACCGCTTCGACCACCGCTTGGTCATAGAGCGTGCTGGACTTGTCGCCCGTGATGTCGAGCCGCTTGCGCAGCAACGGCACGCGCGGGTCCTTCATGCCGAGGCTCAAGATCTTGCCCTCGGGGATGCGCACGTGCGGCAACTTCTTTTCGGCCGTGGGTTTGTTGTCGACTTTGCCGCCACCGCGCAGTTCGGCGAGTTTGGCTTTGAGCGCCTTGAAGCCCTCTTGCGGCGGGTTGTAGCTGTCGAGCGCCGCGGTGACGTCCTTCGTCTTGGCGAGCTTGGCCAGCACATCGGCCGGATCGGGCACATCGAGATTGAACTTAATATCGGCGCCGACCCGCGTGTAATTGATCTGCCCGATCTGCGCATGGCGCGCATAAGTGAGCACCGCGTTGGTCAACTCCAGCTCGGCGTTGGCCAAGGCAACGGCGTCCTTTGCCGACGCGAAATTGGGTGTCGGATAGTCGCTCGGGTTGAGGCCGTCGGTTTCCACTTGCGCGAGATAGGCGATGGCTGCCTTGGCGCGCTCGTTGGCGACGCCGTCGGTGGTCCATACCGGCGCATAGTCGTGTGCCTTGTAGTAGCCCACGACGCCGGCGCGCTCGGTCTTGCGGTCGACGAAGCGGTCGAGCTTCTTGGAGATCAGCGTACGCAATTGATCGGCGATCGCGGTCTGGTAGGCCGAGCCCAAATCGCGCACCGTCAGCGGCGGCAGAGTGGTGGTGTCAGGCATCGGGATCGAAGCCTGGATTTCCTGACCGCTCACCGCGTCCTTCGCTTTGTCTGACGCCCGCGGGCTGGCTCGAGGCCACATCCTTCGCGGTCGGCGGCGGCAGAGTAGCGGTATTAGGCATCGGAACCGCCGCCTCGATCTTCTTTTCGCTGATCGAGCGAGTAGCGACGGTCTTGCCGGCGGCCACGCCGACATCCTTCGCCGTCAGTGGCGGCAGGTCGGCGGATCTCCGGCATGGGAACGGCGGCCTCAATCTTCCGCTCGCCAACCGAGCCTGTCGCTACCGGCGCGGCCTTGCTGGGCGCAATGCCGATATCTTTCGCGGTCAGCGGCGGCAGAGTGGTGGTGTCAGGCATCGGGATGGCCGCCTGAATCTTCTGATCGCCGACTTGGGCGTGGCTCGGAACGCCCATCACCAGCAGGGCCAGACCAAGCGCGCTTGAAGCCATAAGACGGTCAAAACGGACACGTTTCACCGGGGGTCTCCCAAATTTCTGCCCGACTCGGGGGTCTCGTTCAGTCAACGTAGTTTAACCTATAGTCCAGCGTTAGTTACGCTTTTAACAACGTCCCATCCCGAACAAATCCGCACTGTGGCTATTTTGCACAAGGCGTCTGGTTCGCGGTCGGACTCCGGCGACTCCGCCCGATTTGCGGCGGTGCATCATAGGATTACAACGCAGTCACCATCGGAAATATATGCAGCGCATGCCCGCTCACCGATGACTTCTTCGTGATCCCGTCGCCGGCCGCCGGCTCGGAATGACCGGCGCACAAAAAGGCGGCACGCGGCTGTGTCGTTTTGGTCCATATTGGTTTGCCCACCCCGGCTGGGCGATCGTCGACCGGCGGGACCGGCGTCGAACCCCCATCTCTGCTTTAGTCGGCAAATTCGTCGCGACGGTTCAAAATTCGGCCCGGTCGAAAGCGCTATTTTGGTCCATGCCTCCAAACGACTCACACCTATCGCTCGTGGAATTCTGCCGCCTTCACGCTCCCGCCCTGGAGCGAAACGAAGCGCGACATAATGTCATGCTGGCGGTGCTCGGTGCGGTGGCCGCGGGGCGGATATCCGATGTCATGACCTGGTCCATGGGGGCGCCGGGCCAGTGCGCGACCATGAGTGCGGGCAAGCCCATCCTGCTGGCCGACCTCGACGAGGCGCAATGCCATGCGCTCGCGGAGCTGACGACGCGGATTGCCTACACGGGCGTCGTCGGTCCCGACCGGACCGCGGCATGGTTTGCTGATCGGGCGAGCGAGCTGGGCGTGAAATTTCTTGCCCCGATCCCGCAAGGCATTCTCGGTCTCACCGGCAAACCGACCTATCCGGGTTGCCCGGGACATTCCCGGCGCGTGAGCGCCGACGATGCCGAATTGCTGGCCGATTGGATCGCCGCCTTCATGCGCGAGGCGACGCCGCACGATTCCATCCCTTCGCGCGAGCGTCTTTTGAATTTGGCGAGCGAAGGCCGGCATCTTTTGTGGATCGTCGATGAGCGGCCGGTTTCAATGGCGACCATTGCGCGCCGGACGCGCAACGCTGCCGCCATTAATGGGGTCTACACGCCACCCGAATTGCGCGCCCGCGGCTACGCGGGATCTGTGACCGCTGCGGTCGCCGAACAAATCTTCGCCGAGGGCAGGTCGATCGCTTGCCTCTATGTCGATCTCAGAAACCCGTATTCCAACCGCTGCTACGCCAAGATCGGATTTACGCGCGTGTGCGATTCCATGCACGTCGCACGTGCTGTCGTTGCTTGAACAAACCGCACATAAAAAACCGGGCCCCGTGAGGGGCCCGGCTTCAAGTGCGCCGGCGTGGGGGCCGGCAACTTCTTCCAGAGGGGAACATGCTGCACGCCGGCGACTCTGGGAGGATATACATCCGGCGCGACAGCTGCCGCACTATGCGAGGCGACTCGCCGTGCAGCAACACGGTGGGCCGCATGTCAGCCATGCCGAGGCTCTTCGCATGTCTGCCATGCACATCGTGCGGCCTGCGCGTGAGTCCATATAGTGGGCAGCTAATTAGAAATTCCAGCGCTGCGCATTGGCGACCAGGAAGTCGCGGAACACTTGAATGCGCGCCACCGACTTGAGCTCTTCCGGATAGACGAAGAAGGCATCGAGCGCGAGCGTGTCGGCATCGCCGAACAGCTGCACCAGGCCGCCGTTCTCCTCCACCAGATAGTCGGGCAGCATGGCAATGCCTAAGCCGCGCTGACAGGCGCGCAACAGGCCGAGCACGTTGTTGATGGTGAGGACCGGCGTGCGCGGACCTTTGCCGTCGCGGGTGACTTCGAGCAGCCAGCGGCGGTTGGCGAAATGCGCCGGTACGGTGCCGCTCAGTATCACGATGCGGTGCTTGTCGAGGTCCTCATGCGTGCGCGGCGTGCCGAAGCGCTTGAGATAATCCGGCGAGGCATAGGCGTGGAAATGCACGGAGAACAGCTTGCGCTGGATCAGATCCGGCTGGGTCGGCTGCCGCAGACGAATGGCGACATCGGCCTCGCGCATGGCGAGATCGAGCTCTTCGTCGGTGGTGATCAGCGTGACGTGGATGTCGGGATAAAGATCGAGGAACTCGCCGAGCCGCGGCGTCAGCCAATGCACGCCGATGCCTGGCGTGGTCGACACTTTGAGCTCGCCGTTCGGCCGCTCGCGGCTGTCGGTGAGCTTGGTGCGCGCAGCCTCCAGCTTCATGAACACTTCATGCGCCGTGCGATAGAGCAGTTCGCCCTGCTCGGTGAGGATCAGGCCGCGCGCATGGCGGTGGAAGAGCGAGACCGACAGCTCCGACTCGAGCGCCGAGACCTGGCGCGACACCGCCGACTGCGACAGACCGAGCCGCTCGCCGGCGTGGGTGAAGGAGCCGGCTTCCGCTGCCGCGTGGAATACCTTGAGCTTGTCCCAATCCATGCTGGTATTGGCCATGATTCTATTCTGCTGCCGCGCGCTGGTGTTCGTTGGCCGCCAGGAATTTCTCCGCTTCCAGCGCCGCCATGCAGCCTTGTCCGGCCGCGGTCACCGCCTGCCGGTAGATGTCGTCGGTGACGTCGCCGGCGGCGAACACGCCGGGCACCGAAGTGGCGGTGGAATGGTCGGCGGTCACGATGTAGCCGGCCGACTTCATCTCTATTTGGCCGGCGAACAGTTCCGATGCCGGCGTGTGGCCGATGGCGATGAACACGCCGTCGACCGTGCGTTCGGTCACCGCGCCGGTCTTTACATTTTTCAGGCGTACCCGGTTGACCTTGAGCGGATTGTCCGAGCCCATCACGTCGTCGAGCACGGAGTCCCAGACGACGTCGATCTTGGGGTTCTTGAACAGCCGGTCCTGCAGGATCTTCTCCGAGCGGAAGGCGTCGCGCCGGTGCACGACCGTGACCTTGGAGGCAAAATTGGTCAGGAACAGCGCTTCCTCGACCGCGGTATTGCCGCCGCCGATCACGATCACTTCCTTGTTGCGATAGAAGAATCCGTCGCAGGTGGCGCAGGCGGATACGCCATAGCCCTTGAACTTCTGCTCGGACGGCAAATCGAGCCAGCGCGCCTGCGCGCCGGTGGCGATGATCAGCGCATCCGCGAGATAGACGTCGCCGGAGTCGCAGGTCAGGCGGAACGGCCGCTGCTTGAGATCGACGGCATTGACATGGTCGGTGACGATCTTGGTGCCGACGTGCTCGGCCTGCTTCTGCATCTGCTCCATCAGCCAGGGGCCCTGGATGACGTCGGCGAAGCCCGGATAGTTCTCCACGTCGGTGGTGATGGTGAGCTGGCCGCCGGGCTGGATGCCCTGGATCATGACCGGCTCCAGCATGGCGCGCGCAGCATAGATCGCGGCCGTGTAGCCGGCCGGGCCCGAGCCAATAATGATCACCTTGGCGTGGATAGTCATTGCCATGAAATGCGCCCCCCTGGCGGGCGTCGACGGGCCTTCGGCCCGCGCGGCGGTCGGGTTGCCGACTCTTTGGCCTAGGGCCGATGTATGGCTTTCGACGGAGCCATGCAAGATACGCAACCCCCTGCGATCACAATCTTAAGTCCCTGAGGCGCCGTGTCGCGCCGCTCCGCGCAATATTCTTTCGCGAAACTTTATTTCGCGATATGGATATTCCAGCCGCGTTTACCGTCTTTGGAGAGGGACGACCTTGCCCGCCCGCCTCGACGCCATCGACCGCAAGATCCTCAAGGAGCTGCAGGACGACGGCCGCATCACCAACGTGGAGCTTGCGCGCCGGGTCGGCATCTCGGCGCCGCCCTGCCTGCGCCGGGTGCGGGCGCTGGAGGAGGCCGGCTACATCACGGGCTATCGCGCGCTGCTCGACGAGAAGAAGCTCGGCTACGAGGTGACCGTCTTCGCCATGGTGCATCTGGCGAGCCAGGCGGAAGCCGATCTCGTCGCCTTCGAGGACTTCGTGCGCGCGCAGCCCTTGGTGCGCGAATGTTGGATGCTGTCCGGCGAGATCGACTTCGTGCTCAAATGCGTGGCGCCCGATCTCAAGACCTTCCAGGCCTTCGTCGAGAAGCTCACCTCAGCGCCGCATGTGCGCAACGTGAAGACCTCGCTGACACTGCGCAATTCCAAGGACGCGGCCATGGTGCCGATGGAAAAGGAAGAGGAATGAGTCGATGAACGTTCGTACCGGCCAGACCAGCGATGCCATGGTGATCGAGAAGGACGTCGAAGTGCCGATGCGCGATGGCGCGCGGCTGATGGCCGATGTGTTTCGCCCGAGCGGCGACGTGCGCGTGCCGGCGATCCTCAATCTCGGGCCCTACCAGAAGGACAAGCTGTGGGTGGTGCCGGACACGCTGGAGGAAAAGCCGAACGAATGGATGAACTGGGAAACCATCAATCCGGCCTGGTGGGTGCCGCACGGCTACGCCGCCGTGCGCGTCGACGGGCGCGGCAGCGGCAAGAGCCAAGGCCAGTGCGAGCCGTGGTCGCTCGCCGAGTCGATCGACTTCCATGACGCGATCGAATGGGCGGCGGCGCAGCCCTGGTGCAACGGCAATGTCGGGTCTGCTCGGCATTTCATACTACGCCATCAACCAATGGTTCGTCGCCAATCGCCAGCCGCCGTCGCTGAAGGCGATCATTCCGTGGGAGGGCTTTGCCGACATCTACCGCGACGCGCTGTTCCACGGCGGACTGCTGAGCGTGTTCATGACCAATTGGTTCACCGCCCATCTGATGCATCACACCGTCGGGCGCGCCTCCCAGCAGATTCCGAATGCCTGGGCTTCCAACACGCTGCATTTCTGGTTGAGCAACAACCTCGATTCCGGCGCCCTGCACGGCGCGCAGGCGCAATGGGACAAGATCACCGTGCCGATGTATTCGGTCGGCAACTGGACCGGCTTCGGGTTGCACCTGCGCGGCAACACCGAGGCCTTCATGCGCGCTGCTTCCAAGCACAAGAAGCTGCGCATCCACACCGGCAGCCACGTGCATCCGTTCTACCGCGAAGAGGCGCGCCAGGATCAGATGCGCTTCTTCGATTATTGGCTGAAGGGCATCGACAACGGCGTGATGAACGAGCCGCCGATCAAGCTCGCGATCCGTCATGGCGCCGACAAGGTCGAGTGGCGCACCGAGCACGAATGGCCGCTGGCGCGCACGCAATGGACCAAGCTCTATTTCGATCTCGCGCCGCCCGCCGAAGGCGCGGCGGAAAATTCCGCTCGGCTCGTTGAGGAAAATCCGAAAGAGATGAGTTCGCGCACCTACGCCGCCTCGAGCCTCGGCTCCATGGGCTCGACGTCGGCCGCGTCATCGCAGGTGATGGGCGGCGGCATCAAGCCGGGCATGGGAATCGCGCTGGAGACGCCGCCGCTCGCGCAAGACCTTGAGATCACCGGGCCGCTCGCCGCGACGTTCTGGGTGTCGAGCTCGAGCGAGGACATGGACCTGTTTCTGACGCTGCGGAATTTCGACGCCGACGGCAACGAGGTGCTGGAGACCGGCCAGCAGGGCACGCCGGTGCCGGTGGCGAAGGGCTGGTTGCGCGTGTCGCACCGCGAGCTCGATCCCGAGCTGACCTTGCCCTATCGGCCGTATCACAAGCATCAGCGCCGGCTTTTCCTGAAGCCGGGGGAGATCGTCAAAGTCGATGTGGAGATTTGGCCGACTTCGATGGTGTTCAAGAAAGGCCACCGGATCAGGCTCGACCTGCAGCCGCGCGACGGCGTCGGCAGCCAGGGCTACTTGCACTATCACGCCGACTACAACACCGGCACCAATACCCTCTACGCCGGCGGCGAGCGCGAATCCTATCTGCTGTTGCCGGTCATTCCGGCGAAGTAGCCGCAGTTTGCGCGATCCGTTCGATAAAAAGCGCGCGATGCTGTTGGCAAAGCATTAAGCGTTTCGGTCGTTTTGTTCCGTATTATTCCCAGATTTACTATGGGTAATTACCACCTTTTCACCCTGACCACTTAGGATTTTCGCACGAATTAATTTCAATTGTGGTCGCTTCATGCGGATAGCAAATATGTGGTCGCGCTTGAGCCCGGTGCTGCGCAGCTTCTGTTCTGCGCGCGGCGGCAATGTCGCCATCGTCTTTGCGTTCGGCAGCATTGCGCTCATCGGCTTCGTCGGTGCCGCGGTCGATTACAGCCGCGCCAATTCGCTCAAGGCCGCGATGCAGGGGGCGCTCGATGCCACCACGCTGAAATTGGGGCGGCAATATTCGACGCTGACAGGCACCCAGTTGCAAGATAAAGGGGCCGAAATTTTTGCCGCGCTGTTCACGCGCCCCGAGGCCATAAATCCGGCAATTGTCGTGACGGCCAATCCGTCCGGTTCAACAATCAAGGCCGATGGCAGCACCTCGCTCGACACCACCTTTTTGAATGTGGTGGGAGTCAGGAGCATTCAAGTCAATGCAACGTCGACCACGGCCTACGCGGCGCAGTCTTCGCTGCGCGTCGCGCTGGTGCTCGACAATACCGGTTCGATGTCGCAATCCGGCAAGATGACCGCGCTCAAGACGGCCACAAACAATATGCTTGCGAAGCTGCAAGGGGCCTCAACGAGCGCGGGCGACGTCTATGTGTCGATCGTTCCGTTCGTGAAGGACGTCAATCTCGGACCGACCAATAGTGGCCAGTCTTGGTTGCTGTGGGATGACGGCACCGACGCGTCATGGGACGGCTCGAAAGGTGCTTGCAGCATCTCGGGCTACAACACGCGCAGCCAGTGTCAGGCGCAAGGCACCTGCTCGGTTTCCGGTTACACCACACAGGCAAGCTGCACGGCCGCTTCGACCGGCACCTGCTCGATTTCCGGCTACACGACCCAAAGCACCTGCACATCGGCGGGGGTCTGTTCAAAGCGTTGGTATACGTCGTGGCGCAGTTGTACTCGCAATCGCGGGACTTGGACGAGCGGTGTGTGGACCAACGGCACCGGCGCCACCTGGACGTCGGCGACTTGGACGCCCACCGATCACAGCACCTGGACCGGTTGCGTCGTCGATCGCGGCGATACCAGCGGTCCAAATTCCGGCGATTACGACGCCAACGTTGTATTGCCGGATCCGACCATCGACGCCACGCTCTATGTCCCTGAGAACTATTCGTCCTGTCCGCAGGCGGCCATGGGGCTGAGCTACAATTGGTCGGCAATGACCACGCTCGTCCAAAACATGTCGCCCGCCGGCAACACCAATCAAGCCATTGGAATGCAGGTGGGCTGGATGACGTTAATGCCGGGTGGCGTTTTCAATGCTCCCGCGAAAGCATTCGGGCGTCAATTACGCAGAGCACATTGTTCTTCTGACCGACGGCCTCAATACCGAAGATCGCTGGTACTCCGACCAGGCTTCGATCGATGCGCGCGAGCAAATGCTCTGCGACAACATCAAGGCCGCCGGAATAACGCTCTGGACCATCCAGGTGAACACCGGCAGCGATCCGACGTCGACGCTGCTCAAGAATTGCGCCAGCGATCCGACCAAGTTCTATCTGCTGACGTCGGCAAGCCAGATCATCTCGACGTTCGACGATATCAGCTTCAAGATCGTCAAATTGCATCTGGCGCAATAGCTCCGCAGGAGCAGTCGCGGGCGGCTTCAGATGATTTCGCGTTTGCCGTCCGAATAGGTCATCTTGACGGTCATGGTGCCTTCGTTCAGCAGCCAAGGCCTGACGGTGTAGCTGCGCGCGCCGCTCTTGTGCATCGGATCTGACGCGGCGATCGCCTTGGCCTCGGCGAGCGAGCCGGCGCGAATGATGACCATGCCTTCGCCTTCCCAGGCGTCTTCCGCGTCGTTCCAGAACGGGCCGGCGCCGAACATGATGCCGCGGCGCTCCAGGTCGATCTGGAAATCCAAGTGCTCCTTGATCACCGCCATGACCGGCTCCATGCCCTTGGTCGGTTTGGTGAAGACCACATAGAGCTGCTTGCGCAACATGCCTTCGCAGGCCTTGATGATGTCCGCAGCCGGGATTGATTGCATGCTCATGGGTCGCTCCTCGCTGGCGCCAACCTCGCCGCAGCATAGGTTATCGGCCGCCTGAAACGAAATCGCCGGGCGGGGCCCGGCGATTTTGCTTGGTCAATCAATCCGGATGCCGGCGCCTACCGCCACTCCACCTTCTTGATCTCGTAGGCCTTGGCGCCGCCCGGCGTATTGACCTCGATCGAGTTGCCCTTGGTCTTGCCGATCAAAGCGCGCGCGAGCGGGGAGGTGATGGAGATCCTGCCGGCCTTGGCGTTGGCTTCCGGCTCGCCGACGATCTGCCAGACCTTCTTCTCGTCGGTGTCCTCGTCCACCAGCGTCACCGTGGCGCCGAACGTGATGGTGTCGCCCGACAGCTTGGAGACGTCGATGACGTCGGCGCGCGCGAGCTTGTCTTCGAGCTCCGCGATGCGGCCCTCGTTATGCGACTGCGCTTCCTTGGCGGCGTGATATTCGGCGTTCTCCGACAGATCGCCGTGCGTGCGCGCATCGGTGATCTGCTGGATGATGCGCGGCCGCTCGACCTGCTGGCATTGCTTGAGCTCGGCTTCGAGCGTGGCATAGCCCGCGGCCGTCATCGGAATCTTTTCCATCGTCTCATCTCCTCCTGGCGGGCGCCCGAAACAACTTGAACGCGCAAAGCGCGCCGCCAAGCCCCTTCCACCCTTCAATCCCGTCCTTCGACTCGTAATACGACTCCGGACGCGGTTTCCCGCGAGGCCGGAGCCAACTGAACCGAGGGCCAGTCCAAAACGCTGTATCCGCGGCCAGCTTGACCTGCGCCGCGGCAACATTCCCGGCCTCACTCGCTCCGCCGTCGAGAGCCCCGGGCCGACCGTTAGGGAACCGCCCTTCAGGTCCGGCCGCTGAAATAGCTCTGCAGCGCACGCACCTCGAGGTCACCCCCCAGATAGGCTTTTATGCCCTGCGCCGCCGCGACGGCACCTGAAAGAGTGGTGTAGTACGGCACTTTATGCAAGAGGGCGGCGTGGCGCAGGGAGCGGCTGTCGGACAGCGCCGCCGACCCCTCGGTGGTGTTGAAAACCAGCTGAACACCCCCGTTTTTGATGACATCCACGACATGCGGGCGGCCTTCCAGCACCTTGAAGACCTTGCTGGCTTCCACGCCATGTTCGGCGAGGTAGCGCTGGGTTCCCGAGGTGGCGATGCACTTGAAGCCGAGCGAAGCGAGCAGGCGGATCGCCGGTAGAATACGCGCCTTGTCGTCGTCCTTGACCGAGACGAACACGGTGCCGCTGCGCGGCAGGCTGGTGCCGCCGCCGATCTGGCTCTTGGCGAAGGCGATCTCGAACGAGCGGTCGATGCCCATTACCTCGCCGGTCGACTTCATCTCCGGGCCGAGCACGGTGTCGACGCCGGGGAAGCGCGCGAACGGGAACACCGCCTCCTTGACCGCCCGGTGGCCGAATTTGACCGGCGTGAGCTTGAAGCTCTTTAAGGATTCGCCGGCCATGATGCGGGCCGCGATCTTGGCGACCGGCAGCCCGATCACCTTGGCCACGAACGGCACCGTGCGCGAGGCGCGCGGGTTGACCTCCAGCACATAGATCTCGCCGTCCTTGATGGCGTATTGCACGTTCATCAGGCCGCCGACATTGAGCGCCAGCGCCAGCGCGCGGGTCTGCCGTTCGAGCTCGGCGATGGTCTTCTTGCTCAGCGAATGCGGCGGCAGCGCGCAGGCGGAATCGCCGGAGTGGATGCCGGCCTCCTCGATGTGCTCCATGATGCCGGCGATGAAGGTATCCTTGCCGTCGGCGAGGCAGTCGACGTCGACTTCGGTGGCGTCGGACAGATAGCGGTCGATCAGCAGCGGGCTTCGCTTGGAGACTACCAATTCGCCCGGCCGGTCGAGATCGCTCGTCAGGCCGCGCCACGTAGCGGTCGAACTGGGCGGCGTCGCGCACGATCTCCATGGCGCGTCCGCCCAGCACATTGGATGGCCGGATCACCACCGGATAGCCGATCTCGTCGGCGATGGCGCGCGCCGCGTTGAGCGAGGTGGCGATGCCGTTCTTCGGCTGGCGCACGTGCAGCTTGTCGAGCAGCTTCTTGAAGCGGTCGCGGTCCTCGGCGAGGTCGATCATGTCGGGCGAGGTGCCGAGGATCGGCACCTTGGCCTTCTCCAAGGGCTCGGCGAGCTTGAGCGGAGTCTGGCCGCCGAACTGCACGATCACGCCGTGCAGCGTGCCTTTGCTGCGTTCGGTGTCGATGATCTCCAGCACGTCTTCCGGCGTCAGCGGCTCGAAGTAGAGCCGGTCGGAGGTGTCGTAATCGGTCGACACCGTCTCCGGATTGCAGTTGATCATGATGGTTTCGTAGCCGACTTCCTTCAGCGCGAAGGCGGCGTGGCAGCAGCAGTAGTCGAACTCGATGCCCTGGCCGATGCGGTTCGGGCCGCCGCCGAGGATGATGACCTTCTTCTTGTCGGACGGCGCCGCCTCGTCGGCGACGGTGCCGGCGAAGGGCGCTTCGTAGGTCGAATACATATAGGCCGTGGGCGAAGCGAATTCGGCGGCGCAGGTGTCGATGCGCTTGAACACCGGCCGCACGCCAAGCGCGCGGCGCTTCTGCGTCACCGTCTCGGCCGGCGTGCCGGTGAGCTTGCCGAGGCGTGTGTCGGAAAAGCCCATGCGCCTTCAGCCTGCGGAAGGCGTTCGGCGTCGTCGGGCAAGCCCTTGGCTTTGATCTCGGCTTCGGTCTCGACCAGTGCGCGGATCTCGCCGAGGAACCAGGGATCGACGCGGCAGGCATTGAAGATCAGCTCGTCGCTGGCGCCGAGCCGTATGGCCTGCGCCAGCTTGAGCAGCCGGTCCGGCGTCGGCGTGCCGAGCGCGGCGCGGATCGCGGCCTTGTTGTCGGCGTCGTCGATGCTCTTGGCGAGATCGAAGCCCTCGATCGTCGATCTCGTCGAGGCCGGTGAGGCCGGTCTCCAGCGAGCGCAGCGCCTTCTGCAGGCTCTCCTGGAAGGTGCGGCCGATCGCCATGGCTTCGCCCACCGATTTCATCGAGGTGGTGAGCACCGGCGAGGCGCCGGGAAATTTCTCGAAGGCGAAGCGCGGCACCTTGGTGACCACGTAATCGATGGTCGGCTCGAACGAGGCGGGCGTTGCGCCGCCGGTGATGTCGTTGGCGATCTCGTCGAGCGTGTAGCCGACCGCGAGCTTGGCCGCGACCTTGGCGATCGGGAAGCCGGTTGCCTTCGACGCGAGAGCAGACGAGCGCGACACGCGCGGATTCATCTCGATGATCACCAGCCGCCCGTCCGCCGGATTGACCGCGAACTGCACATTGGAGCCGCCGGTCTCCACCCCGATCTCGCGCAGCACGCGCGATCGAGGCGTCGCGCATGATCTGGTATTCCTTGTCGGTGAGCGTGAGCGCCGGCGCGATGGTGATGGAATCGCCGGTGTGCACGCCCATCGGATCGACGTTCTCGATCGAGCAGATGATGATGCAATTGTCGCGTCTTGTCGCGCACGACCTCCATCTCGAATTCCTTCCAGCCCAGCACCGATTCCTCGATCAGCACTTCGCTGGTGGGCGAGGCGTCGATGCCGCCTTCGACGATTTCGATGAACTCGGCCTTGTTGTAGGCGATGCCGCCGCCGGTGCCGCCGAGCGTGAAGGAGGGGCGGATGATCGCCGGCAGCCCGATGTCCTCCAGCGCTTCCAGCGCCTGCGGCAGCGTCTTGATCTGGTGCGAGCGCGGCGTCTCCAGGCCGATTCTTTTCATCGCTTCGCGGAACAGCTCGCGGTCTTCCGCCTTGTCGATGGCGTCGGCGGTGGCGCCGATCATCTTCACGTTGAACTTCTCCAGCACGCCCATCTTGCGCAGCGAGAGCGCGCAGTTGAGCGCGGTCTGCCCGCCCATGGTGGGCAGAAGCGCGTCCGGGCGTTCCTTCTCGATGATCTTGGCGACGATCTCCGGCGTGATCGGCTCGACGTAGGTGGCGTCGGCGAGATCGGGATCGGTCATGATCGTCGCCGGGTTGGAGTTCACCAGCACGATCCGGTAGCCCTCGGCTTTGAGCGCCTTGCAGGCCTGCGTGCCGGAATAGTCGAATTCGCAGGCCTGGCCGATGACGATCGGCCCGGCGCCGATGATCAGGATCGATTTGATGTCGGTTCGCTTGGGCATTGACTACCGGTAAATAGGCACAAAAAAAGAACGCGCTTGTCGCGCGTCCCCCGGACGGCGCCGAGGTTGTGGCCCTCGCGCG
>CAVXGN010000042.1:0-33644 GCA_963761245.1 uncultured Alphaproteobacteria bacterium
CGAGCGGTATTTAGACCAATTCGACGGGCAGGGAAGGGCGGCGCTGGCATAACCGGTGGACGAACAAAGCCCCTAAAAGCTGGCAAAAGTATAGTATTGTCGCCGCCGTGCCTGTCCTGCCCATGCCAGCCCAACAGCAACAGATCCCTGTCATGACCGTTTCCACCACCCTGCCGTTTTCTCAAGAAACCGGAGCCATTCCCACGCTCGGCTTCGGCACCTCGCCGATCACCGGCGGGCTTTCCAGCCGACACGGTGCTCGCCGCGCTCAGGCCGGTTACCGCCATATCGACACCGCCCGCAAATACGGCACTGAAAATGCGGTCGGCGAGGCCATGCGCGCCTCTGGCCTGCCCCGTGCGGACATCTTCCTCACCACCAAGGTCAGCCACGAGAACCTGCGCCCGGCCGATTTCGCCAAGTCGGTGGAGGAAGCCTTGCCGCGCTGCAGGTCGATTACGTCGACCTGCTGATAATTCACTGGCCCAATCGAAGATTCGCTGAGCGAGGCCATGCCGGCGCTGGCCAAGGCCAAGCGGCAGGGGCTCGCGCGCCAAATCGGCGTTGCCAATTTCACCACCACGCTGCTCGATGAGGCGATCAAGCTCTGCCCCGAGCCGCTGGTCGCGCTGCAAGCCGAATACCATCCGTTTCTCGACCAGTCGAAACTCTTGGCCGCGGTGCGCAAGCACAACTTGGTCTACATTTCCTATTGCCCGCTCGGGCGCGGGCGGCTGTTCGGCGACCCGGTAATCGCCGATATCGCGCAAGCGCGCGGGCGCAGCATCGCGCAGATCGCGCTGCGCTGGCTGCTGCAACAAGGCGTCGCCGCCATTCCGTTCTCCTCCAAGCCGCAGCGCATCGTCGACAATTTCAATGTGTTCGATTTCACGCTGAGCGACGAGGACATGAGCCGCATTTCCGCGCTCAAGCGCCCCGATGGCCGCGTAGCCAATCCGGCCAGGCAGGTGCCCGGCGGCTGGGACTAGAACCTATCTCAAAATCGTTTGAAGAGGATGACGAGGCAGGCGAGTTGCACGAAGCCAAGGAAGTTCTTCGGATAAAACTCCCAGCGGACGAGAATGCGGCGCTGCCATTGAAGCCAAGCGAAGAACCGTTCGACCAACCAGCGCCGGGCATATCGCCGAAGTCGGCGTCCATCTTGCGTGGGGCACTTGCGGCGATTAGATCGGTGCGGCGCGATCATCTCGATACCATCTTTACGTAAGTCGTCATCGAGCGGATCACTATCATAGGCGCGATCACCAATGAGGATCTCGGGCTTGGCTTCAATCATGTAAAAGTCAAAGCACAATTGGACCAAGCGCACTTCATGATGATTGGCGGCGTGCGTACTCACCGACAATGGCAAACCGTGGCGATCCACTATCGCCATGATTTTCATGCCTTTTCCACGCTTGGTCGGACCGATCTCCGCGCCGCCGCCCTTGGCCATCGCAAAGGTCGCGTCAATGAAGCTCTCTTCTTCGTCCAGCATCCCTTTGTCGCGAAGTTCGTTGGCAACATCCGTTAGAACTTGACGCAAAACGTCGCTGTGGCACCACGCTTGAAACCGACGATGCACGGTTTTGTAGTTCGGATAGCTCTGCGGCAACATGTGCCACTGCGCGCCTGTGTTGAGAATCCACAGGACCGCTTCGAGCACGCGCCGTGTCGGAATTGGTTTGCGTCCGGGACGACCATCGGCAATGTGCTCCTCCGGAAAATGATTCCGGATCCGCTCCCATTGCTCATCGCTCAGTCGAATCATCCAACATTTATAGCCGATCAAGCCCGCTCAGCAATTTTGAGATAGGTTCTAGCCATCCGGGCACGCAGAAAGAGCAGATCGGCGGAAGCTGAAACTCCCGGTTTTAGGCTCGCGCCTCTGCGAGCAGGGCAACTATGTCCTGCGATGGATTTTGCTCGCCGGCATTCGTCTTTATACTGATCGATATGAGCCGAGAGTTTGCGGGCGACCAAAAGGTGCAAGCCGCCGTTGCCATTGTGACCGGTGGGGCGATGGGCATCGGCTATGCCATCGCACAGGAACTGGGCCGGCGCGGCGCGCGCATCGTGATTGCCGATCGCGCCAATGCCGCAGCCGCAGCATTGCAGCTCACCGAAGAGGGGATGCAAGCGCTCGGTGTCGACGCCGACGTTTCCTCCGAGAGCGAGACCAAAGCCATGGTCGCCCAGGCCGAAGCAGAATTCGGGCGCGTGGATGCGCTGGTCAACAATGCCGGCATCTATTCGACCCTGACGCCCACGCCGTTCGAAGAGATCGATGCCGCCGAATTCCGCCGCGTGATGGATGTCAATGTGCTGGGCGTCATGCTGTGCTGCCAAGCCGCGGTGCCCGCGTTGCGGCGCGCCGGCGGCGGCCGCATCGTCAACATCTCCTCGGGCGTCGCCTTCAAGGGCAATCCGCTGATGGCGCATTATGTCGCGAGCAAAGGCGCGGTGGTCTCGCTCACCCGCTCGCTGGCGACCGAGCTCGGCCGCGACGGCATCACGGTCAACAGCGTGGCGCCCGGCTTCACGCTCAGCGACGGCGTCGAGCGCAATCCCCATCTGATCGCCGGCGTGAAAGGACCGTCGGTTCGCAACCGGGTGCTCGCCCGCGACATGATGCCGTCGGATATCGTCGGCGCCGTCGCGTTCTTTTGCGGTCCCGACGCCGCCTTCATCACCGGACAGACGCTCGTCGTCGACGGCGGCGCCTATTATCACTAGCAGCAAGGAGTCCGCGCAATGCCCACGATCCCCGTTATCGACCTGTCGGCCGCGCTTGCCGGCGATCCCGCCGCGCGGCTCGCCACGGGGCGCGAGATCGACCGGACCTGCACCGAGATCGGGTTCTTGACCATCAAGGGCCATGGCGTGCCGGCGGCGGTCCGACAGGATCTGCGCCGCACGGCGCGGGAATTCTTCGCGCTGCCGCTCGAGGAGAAGCGCCGCGCGGTGGCCGCCGATCCGGCCACGCCGCGCGGCTATCGCGGGCTGGGCTTTGAATCGCTTGCCCGCGGCAACGATCCGAACGCGATCCCGCCCGACATCAAGGAGTACTATCACTTCGGCCGTGAGCGCTGGCCCGACGAGCCTTATTTCACGCAAGGCGAAGGCCCGCGCTATTTCATCCCCAACGTCTGGCCGGCACGCCCGCAAGGCTTCGCCGAGGCGGCGGAACGCTATTACGGCGAGATGGAAAGGCTCACCGGCGACATGATGCGGCTCGCCGCTCTCGGACTCGGGTTGGATGAAAAATTCTTCGACGACAAGATCGACCGCCACATCACCGCGATGCGGCTGAACTTTTACCCGGAGCAGGCAACGCCGCCGATCCCCGGACAACTGCGCGCCGGCGACCACACCGATTACGGCCTGCTCACCATCCTCAACGGCGAGAACGTGCCGGGCGGGCTGCAGGCGAAATCGCGCAGCGGCGAATGGATCGACGTCGAAACCGATCCTGACACCTTCGTCGTCAATATCGGCGATCTCTTGATGCGCTGGACCAACGACCGCTGGGTGTCGAACGTGCATCGCGTCGTCAATCCGCCGATCACCGAGACCGCCGGCAACAGCCGGCTGTCGATCGCGTTCTTCCAGCAGCCCAATTACGACGCGGTGATCGAATGCCAGTGCCCGCCGGGCGAAGCGAAATATCCGCCGGTGACCTCGGGCGCCTATCGCGACATGAAATATAAGCAGACGCGCACGGCGGCCTAACGAACACGGTCAGAGCCGGCTCACTGCCCGCGAAAGCTCATGCGCGTCGGGTTGTGCTCGAGGTTGTCGGCGAGCCGCTGCGGGGTAAATCCGGCGGCCGCCAGGCGCGCCATGATTTGCGCCTCGGTGTAGCTGGCGATGCCGAGCCGCGCGCGCACCGCGCGATAATCGGAAAACACCGTGCGCGCCAGCCCGAGAACGGCGGCGATCAGGAACCCGTTGCGCGCGGCATAGCGCAACAGCGCCAGCGCGTCGCCGACGGGGCTCGCGTCCGGCGGGATCACGTCGGCGACAATGAGCGTGCCGCCGGGCGCGATCAGCCGGCGCATCAAAGCCAAGAAGCGGTCGAGCTCGGCGGACGACAAATATTGCACCACCGAATTGGCGACCACCATGTCGAGCGCGCCGTCCGCCATTGTCTCGACCTCGGCAGGCGCCACGATCGCGATTCTCTCGTTGTCGGCGAAGCGTTGCGCCAGATGTTGGCGCACGTTTCCCGCCGACTCGCACAGATAAAGCTTGGCCGCCTTGGCGGCGACGCGGTCCGCGTGCAGCGCCTCGCCGCAGCCGTAATCGAGCACGCGCAACCCTTCGCGCGGCAGCAGCCGGCAAATGCCGTCGGCAACGTCGCGATAGTGGACGTCGAAGTGCCGGGCGTTGACATAGATCGAGTGCGGATTGTCCCAGAACGCAATCCAGTCGCGCGCGTCCGTCATATGTTGTCCTTGCGCGCCCCTCAGCGCCAGAGAGCGACCAGCGGCCCGCGCGCGCCATGCACCGGATCGCTTGTCGGCACCGGCACCTGCGGAATCGTCGTCAGCGCCTGGTCGCGGTCGGCTGGGTGGTCGGCGCGGCAGAGATTGTAGCTGCCTTCGGGCGGATAGGCGCCGATGACGAGGAGGCCGCCGCCGTCCGACAGCCGCTGATGGCCGGTGCCGGCCGGCAGCACCGCCACGTCGCCGGCGGCGAGCTCAAGCGTCTCGCCTTGGTCGCCGCCGAGCCGCACGCTGGCGCGGCCGCGCGCGATGCCGAGCGCCTCATGGATCATCGAATGATAATGCGTGAACGGATAGATGCCGTCGCGCCATTGCCCGTGGCCCCAGCCGTTCGCCGCGAACAGCCGCTCGAGCGCACCTTCCGGATCGCTCTGGCCGGAAAGATCGAGCGCAGCCTTATAGACGAGCGCGGGCAACCGATTGTTCGGCACCGCGCCGTCGTCTTTGAACAGGAAGGTCAGCGGTTTCGCCATTACGAAGCGTCTCCTGCGTCACCGTGGCGGACGGCTTTGACCGGCGCAACGATGATGATGGTGAAGCGCGCCGGGACGCCGCTTTGCCCGAGAAAATGCGGCACGATATCGATCGTTCCGCGCTTGGCGCGATGTTGCAATCCGCCGGCGCTTTCGGCCGCATGAATGCAGCCGGTATCTTCGGCGCGGCATACGGCGGCATAGCCTTCGCCGGCAAGCCGCGCGCGCGTGATCCAAGGCGCCGCCGCTATATTGGAGTCGGGGGCCGTATCGGGATGATCCGGACTGTAGAAGGTCACGGCTTCGGCCAGCGCGGCATCGCCGAGAATGATTGTCAGCGGCTGGCGAACGGAATTGTGCCAGTCGCGGGTGACGATTCTGCTCAATTGCTTGATATAGGCGCGGTCGCCGCCGCCCGAGTCTTGAAAATTGCGCCAGGCCTGGATCGGCGCGACCACCGTGATTGCGACAAGCGTAAAGGCCAGCATGGCCAGCGCGAAGGTCGCGGTGGCGCGGCGCGAGATTCCGGCGGAGGGCGGCGACAACAGGACGATCGGCAGCAGGAAATAAGCCGGCATCGCCCACAGCGAGGTGAGCAGCACGCCGAGGGGGAATTCCAGAACGACGGGCAGCAGGAAAAATCCGGCGAGCGCGACCGCCAACATGCGGCGCGCGGGATCGGACGGCCAGAATGTTTCTTTCAACGTCGCGCGGTCGGGCCGCACGACAATCCAATAGATCAGCAGCGGCAGCGCCGCGTAGCCGAGGCAGCCGGCGAGAAACACCGGCACGTTGATGAATTCTTCCGCCAGCGAGGGACTGGCGTGCGTCATGTAGGCATAGGCGAAAGGCTGATAGCCGGTGGTCATCAGCCAATGGATGTGCGGCGCCAGGACGATGAGCCCGGCCGCCGCCGTCAGCCAGGGCGAGGCCGATTTGAGATAGCGCCAGCGCGCCGGATGGCTGAGCGCCGCCAGGATCAAGCCGCCGACGAGATAGATCGAATAATATTTGCCGAGCATCGCTGCAGCGGCCGCCGCTCCCGCAGCGATCGACCAGCTAACGGCGCGCGTCTCGAAGGCGCGCAGGAACAGATAAGTGGCGAGCGGCCAGGTCGCGAGCAGGATCTGATTGGCGCCGAAACGCTGGCCGTGGAATTGCAGGAACGGCGTGCACAGCAGCAGCAGCAGCACGACCAGCCGCTTGTCGCCGGTCATGAAACGGCGCGCGATCAGGTCGGTGAAATAGAGCGCGGCCGCCGCGTTGACCATGGCCAAGAGGTTGAACGCCCAGTCGGCGGCCGGAAACAGCGCAAACCAGGCTCCCGTCACCCACGCGCCCAGGCCCGGGTTCTTGTAGTAACCCCACGCCGGGTGCCGTCCCCAGGCATAGACTTCGGTGAGATCGGGATGCAGCCCGATCGAGGAATAGACGATGCAATGAAACGTCGTCCACAGGACGACGAACAGCGCCATCACAACCAGCGTGCCGCTCTCGCGATCGTCACGAAACCCGGCGTCGATCAGGCGCTCGGTCGGCGCCAGCAAGCGCGCGCGCGTTGGGAGGGCGAATTCTTTTGTCACACCACGCGCCGGCCGCGCTCCGGGCCGGGTTTCCAGAGTTTGCGTGCCGCCGTCTTTTTCAGCCGCCGCTCGGCGCGCCGCAGATCGTAGGCCGCTTGCAGGCGCAGCCACATATCGGCGGGCGGATTGGTGAAGGCGCGCTCTAGACGCACCGCGACGTCGGGCGTGATCGGGGACTTGCCGTTGACGATCTCCGACAAGGTCTTGCGGCTGATGCCGAGCGCCTTGGCGGTCTCTGTCACGGTCAGGCCGAGCGGGACCAGCACGTCTTCTTTCAAGCCTTCGCCGGGATGAGATGGATCGAGCATCGGTATGATTTCAGCCCTGTAACCCTTCGGGTGTCAACGCACCCACGAAAGCTTACACAACCTTGCGCTTGGTCTGCCGGCGCCGTCAGGAACGCTTTCGCGCCGTGAGCGTGCCACGGCACAATCCGCCCCCCGGACCCGTGCCAACAAGCGAACCCCGAAGGCGCCGGCCTTCGATGCGGCCCGACCACGTCACCTCCCTCCGGCCCAAGGGCTCGTTATGGAAAATGCGCCGTCGGGCTGGATCGTTCCCGCGAACGTCACATCCCGGCGCAGCAGATACTGGAGTTTGATGGCGCTGCCCGTGACCTTGAATTCGATCGAAGTCCGTTTGCCGCCGACGCCGGGGCAGTCTTTCGCGGGACCGCCCTGAGCGGACTGCGAGAGAGTGATCGTCCGCGTCCCGGCATAGGTGCCATCGAGGCGCTGCGCCTGCGCGGACGCGGCGATCGCCGCGCCCAGCGCGACGCCGATCATTGTCCTGACCAACATGACCTGCTCTCCCGCGGTCGTGCCGGCGGCCGCTCAGGCAATCTTGCGTTTGGCCTGCCGCATCATCTCGACGAAGCGCCCGAACAGATAATGACTGTCGCGCGGGCCGGGCGAGGCCTCCGGATGGTACTGCACCGAGAACACCGGCTTGTCTTTCAGCGCGATGCCGCAATTGGAGCCGTCGAACAGCGAGACATGCGTCTGCTCGACCGACTTCGGCAGCGTGTCCTTGTCGAGCGCGAAGCCGTGGTTCATCGAGGTGATCTCGACCTTGCCGGTGGTGAGATCCTTCACTGGATGATTGGCGCCGTGGTGGCCCTGGTGCATTTTCACGGTCTTGCCGCCGACCGCGATGCCGAGCATCTGGTGGCCGAGGCAAATGCCGAAGGTCGGAATGCCGGTGTCGATCAGCTTCTTGATCACCGGCACCGCGTATTCGCCGGTCGCCGCCGGATCGCCCGGCCCGTTCGACAGGAACACGCCGTCGGGCTTGAGCGCGAGGATGTCCTCGGCCGCGGTCTTGGCCGGTACCACCGTGACCTTGCAGCCGGTGCCGGCGAGCAGCCGCAATATGTTGCGCTTGATGCCGTAGTCGATGGCGACCACGTGGAATTCCGGATTGCTCTGGCGGCCGAAGCCCTTGCCCCAGACCCATTGCGTCTCGTCCCAGGAAAAGCGCTGGGCGCTCGTCACCATCGGCACCAGGTCCATGCCGACCAGGCCCGGCCATTCGCGCGCTTCTTTTTTCAGCGCGTCGAGATCGAACTGGCCGTCCGGGGCGTGCGCGAGCACGGCGTTGGGCATGCCCTTGACGCGGATCAGCGCGGTCAGCGCGCGGGTGTCGATGCCGCAAAGTCCGATGATGCCGCGGCTTTTGAGCCAGTCGTTGAGGTTGCGCGTGGCGCGGTAGTTCGATGCCGGCGTGATGGCGCTGTGCAGAATGACGCCGCGCGCGCCGGTTGCCGCCGCCATGTTGACGGTCTCGATATCTTCTTCGTTGGTGCCGACATTGCCGATATGCGGGAAGGTGAAGGTGATGATCTGCCCGGCGTAGGAGGGATCGGTGAGGATCTCCTCATAGCCGGTCATGGCGGTATTGAAGCAGACCTCGCCGACCGCGGTACCGGTGGCGCCGAGCCCGAAACCCTCCAGCACGGTCCCGTCGGCCAGCACCAAAACGGCCGTGGGCTTGGGCTCAGCCCAAGCCTCGCCGGAAGGCCCGGCGGCGGGGTCGGCTTTCGTCTGGGTCATGGCCTCTTAGTTGCGTATCGCGATTTCGTGGAATTTGTACGGCCGCACAGAGGCGCAAGATTTTTCAAATCCGCCAGTTTCTCTTGTGCCATAAGGTGATAGCAGTCCTCCGTAAACCATAGCCACATAGTTTTCTTGCCCTTTGCTCCGATTTTCCGTACAACTTGTACGGCTGATAGTTGGAGCCCGACATGAGTAGAAACAAAGACTTACCGAGCGACGCCGCCGTTGCCATGCGCCCTCCGCATACCGGCGGATATCGCGACTTTCAGGTGCCGGGTTTACTACTACGCAAAGGCGCCCGCAAGGCGACCTGGGAATTGCGCGTTGAAGGCCGTAAGCGCGCCCGTCGCGTGCTTGGCGAATTTCCCCAACTTTCGGTCAAGGCTGCGGTTGAGCGCGCCAGAGAGATACGAGAGCGCGCCAGAATCGGCGCCCCGCTTGATGATGCTGCGCCCAGCGATCAGACCGTTGCAAGCACATGGCCGCTGTTCCGGGCCCGGTTGATCGACGAGAATCGGTCGCCGGCCACGGTGGCGGCCTACAGCCATTCCTACGATCGCCTCAGTGAGGCGGTGAAGAATCGGCCACTGTGCGACTTTTTGAATGACCGGACGATCATGGCTGACGAGTGCAAGCGCATCCGCGCCCGGCTTGCAAACTACGGCCGTGGCGGTCTGAGTGCGGCGGCTCAGTCGGCTGTTTTCGTGTCTGCGCTGTTTGGGTTCATGCGTGACCGTGATCCTTCACTGATCGGCGATCCGGTGAGCGCGTGCCAAACGACGGTACCGCAACGCGATGACCTGCCGATCTTGGCCGTGAACGATATGCCGGACTGGTGGGCGCAAGTTAAAAAGCTCAAGAACCCGATCGTGCGGGAGGCATTGCTTTTCACGCTCTTGACAGGGCTGCGCCGCGGCTCGCTTGAGGCGTTGGAATGGAAGACCTCGATCTGAAACGCGGGTGTTTTCTGATCACCACAGTCAAGGGCGGCAAGTCGCGGGTATTTGATCTCATCCTGACGCGCCCGATGTTGCGCTGCTTGTGGCGCGTGCGCCGTGCCGGCCGCATGCTATTTCCTGAGCACGCGAAGCGCTGGGTATTCCCCGGCGAAGCCGGACGCCTCACCGGCGCGTCACTGACTAAATATGGGCCGCACGCAAACCACGCGTTGCGCCGAGCTTACGCCACCGCCGCCACGCTCGCTGGTGTCGACGAGCCTACTGTCGGGCGGCTCTTGAACCAAGGCGGACGTTCGGTCACCGCGCGCTACATTCGCGATAGCCATTTAGGGCGAATGTTGAAAGGCGCGCAGGACGATATCTCGGCATTCATCGTCAAGTCTTTGGGCAATCCGCGCGGCCTCGCTTAGGGCATCCGCAGTTGATGTCGCTTTTGGCGCAAAGCGGCAACGACGCGATTGACCTAGCGCCGACCATCGACGTGCTGACTGGTTGCAAAGCCTCGTTATGCTCGTTTTGATGTTGCAAAAGATTATTAAACGTGAAAATCTGTCGTTCTAAAACCAAAGTACAGAACGCATGTCTTTCGCGCGGGAAATTTTACCATATCTGATCGGATTCGTTCTTGGCTTCATAGCCAATATCATAGCCAGCCCGTTCGCTAGGCAATTCAATGTTTGGGTTCGCAACATCCCCATTCGGCAGGTTTTCCAATTCGGCGATGACGATGTAATTGTAATTTTACCACTCCATAAGATCGAGAATGGTCGTAGCCTGCCTTACGTCGCGGTAGAAGATGTCTACGCGTTGAGAAATGTCTTCGCGTTGCTGACAGAGTTGGGAATCAAACCAAAGATACGTGATCCGGACCACATGAATGACGTTGTTGCGAAGAATATAATTGCGATCGGGGGACCGAAACGAAATTCGTTTACAAGATGCATCCTCTCCAAACTAAAAGACAAAATCGAGTTTGTTGATAATCCGACGACTTGCCTGTCCGGGAAAAGTAAAAGCACCGGTCGGCGAAGGCGCCGAGCTTGAAGCTACGCGCTCTACTGCTCCGCAGGAAATCCCGCCTCAGCGTGCTCGCTCCACTTCATCCACGCTTCCTTCGCTCATTCCAATTGGGCCGCACGTCAGCGCCACGATGTCCGCACTGCTCGCACCGCATACGGGGACCGAACGATGGCACTGGCACATCGTCGCTGTAGCCGCTCACATCGATCACGTCACGATGATGGCAGTCGCGCCCGAGGCAATAGACATCGAGTGAGCGCACGCCATTGGCGCGCATGTTCCCGAGCGTCATGGGGGCCAGTGGCTGCCTATTGCGCATGGATCAAGCGATTACTCGCGTCGCGGCTGCCGTACAAGTTGGCGTACAGGCTTGTACGGCAGGCCTAATAAATATCTGATTGTATTATCTAATCTTCACTCGTTCAGCTTAGTTGCGTATCATGATGGCCAACTACGGGGGCCGCCGGGCGCCGCCCCCAGACGCGGTTAAGCCATCGGAAAGGGGCTCCCCGTGCTGCGCGACGACATCAATAACGCCTTGAAAGAGGCGATGAAGGCCAAGAACGAGCGGGCGGTGTCCACCCTGCGCATGGTCAATTCCACGCTCAAGAACGCCGACATCGAGGCGCGCGGGGCCGGCAAGCCGCCGCTCGGTGACGCCGAGCTGCTGCCGCTGCTGCAGAAGATGATCAAGCAGCGCCAGGAATCGGTCTTGCTCTACAAAAAAGGCGGGCGTGCCGATCTGGTCAAGCAGGAGCAGGAGGAGATCGCCATCATCGCCGGCTACCTGCCCAAGCAGATGTCGGAGGCCGAGATGGCCTCGGCAATCGACGCCGCTGTCGCCGAGACCGGCGCGGCGAGCATGAAGGACATGGGCAAGGTGATCGGCGTCCTGCGCGGCAAATATGCCGGGCAGATGGACATGGCCAAGGCGAGCGCCTTGGTGAAGGGGAAGCTGCAATAGGCGATTTGCGTTTCACCCCGCTCGTTCCCGCGCAAGCGGGAATCCAGAACCAAGATCATCGAGTCGGCAAGTGCTGGGTTCCCGCTTTCCGCCTACGCGCTCCGCGCTTCGGCAAACTCGTGCCCGCCGAAGCTCGCGAAGTGAGCGGAGGCTGGGTCGCGGGGACGCGCGGAAATCATATTCCCGCCGCCGCTTGCGGCAGCAGCTTCGCCAGCCGTTCGGCCCATTGCCGCTGGCCGGGCTCCTCGCCGATCAAATCCTGCCGAACTTCGATCGCGACATGCGGGATGTCGCGCTGCTCGCCGTGTACGGGGATCGTATAGTCGGTCTCGTCGTCCACCGTGTAGGGCTCGTTGTCGCCGACCACCAGATCGCCTTCGCCGCGCAACAGCGCCAGCAGCGCGTCGGCGAGTGCGTCGTGGCGATTGTACAGGACGCCGGCCTGCCACGGCCGCGTGAAGCCGGCATAGACCGGCGTGAAGCTGTGCAGCGAAATCAACGTCGCTGGCCGCCGCGCATTCTTCCGTGCGTCGAGATGCCTGGCGATCGCGCCGTGATACGGCTCGAAAATTTCGCGCACGCGCTGCTCGCGCCTCGCGCGCCGAAACATTTTCGTTGCCGGCGATCGCGCGTCCCGTCGCTCGTGGGCGCGATCGAACTCAGGGCTGCCGGGCGGCCGGTTGCAGTCGATTACCAGGCGTGAATAAGGCTGCATGACGAGGCAGGCATCGAGCCGGTCGGCGAGGTGACGCGCGAGCCCGGCGATGCCGATGTCCCAGGCGATGTGCCGCGCGAGGTCGGCGTCCGCCAGTCCAAGATTTTGCAGCCGGCGTGGAATGCGCTGGCCGGCGTGGTCGCAGACCAGCAGGAACGGCGAGGCGCCGGTAGCCCGATATTCGACGACAGCCGGCGGTTCGTCCGGCGCCAAAAGTGCGCCTGTCGCTGGCCTCATCCTGCCTCTCCGAGCGGCACTCGCTGCCCATGTTTTCTGCAGCGGTCCGGCCAATTTCCTCTTAAGCTAGGATAGAATTGAGGCTGCATCGATCATGCCGATCCGCGGAGCGACGAAAACCTGACATGCCAGTGCTGACGATCCGCCACAAGACCGAATATAGCTATGCCAATCCGGTATCCTTCGGCGAGCATCGCGTGATGCTGCGGCCGCGCGACGGCCACGATCTGCGCGTCATCGCGTTGCACATGACCATCGATCCGGAGCCGATCTCGTTGCGCTGGATTCACGACGTCTTCGGCAACAGCGTCGGCATCGCGAAATTCGATGGCCGCTCCGATCGTCTTCTGTTCGAAAGCGAAGTGACGATCGATCACGAGCCCAAGCACGGGGTCGATCTGCCGCATGACGACGAGGCGTTCTTCTACCCGTTTCAATACGAGCCGGAGGAGATGCCGGACCTGGCGCGCTCGATCAAACGCCATTACCCCGATCCCGACGGCAAGATCGAGGCCTGGAGCCGCCAGTTCGTCAAATCCGGCGCGCCGACCAATACCCGCGACCTGCTGATCGATATCACCCACGCGATCAGACAGCGGTTCACCTACCGGCGCCGGTTTGATCCCGGCGTACAGACGCCGCTGCAAACCTTGGAGCTCGGCACCGGTACCTGTCGGGATTTCGCGCTGTTCATGATCGAAGTCGTGCGCACGCTCGGCTTCGCCGCGCGTTTCGTCTCCGGCTACCTGCACGTGCCGGCGCGCTCAGGGCGCGTCGGCGGCGGCTCGACCCACGCCTGGGTGCAGGTCTATCTGCCGAGCGCTGGCTGGGTCGAATTTGATCCGACCAACGGCATCGTCGGCAACCATGACCTTATCCGCGTCGCGGTCGCGCGCGAGCCGCGGCAAGCGGTGCCGCTGCACGGAACATTCACCGGGCTGCGTTCGGATTCGATTGGCATGAAGGTCGATATCGATGTCGTCGCGCATACCTGACGATTCGGCGGGGTCGGCGCAGCAATGCTGATCAAAATCGGCTTCGACATCGCCTTTACCGCACCGCAGCCGACGCCGATCGTGGTGATGCTCAGCGTTCATCCGTCGCGGGTGGCGGATCTGGTCGAGCCCGAATTTATCGCCTGCGATCCGCCGGCGCCGATCCATTATTACCACGACAGTTTCGGTAATTTTTGCGGACGGCTGGTTATACCGAAAGGCCGGCTGGTGCTGAGCAACCGTGCGACGGTCCGCGACAGCGGATTGCCCGACGCCGTGGTGCCGGACGCGCAGCAGATTCCGGTCGAGAACCTGCCGGACGACGTCATTTTATTCCTGCTGGCGAGCCGCTACTGCGAAACCGATCGCATGGTGGATCTGGCGTGGAGCCTGTTCAAGGATACCCCGCTCGGATGGGGGCGCGTGCAGGCGATTTGCAACTATGTGCATGGTCACGTGACCTTCGGTTATCAATTCGCGGCCCCGACCAAGAGTGCACATGACGTGCTCGCCGAACGCCGCGGCGTGTGCCGCGATTTCGCGCATCTGGCGGTGACGCTGTGCCGCTGCATGAACATTCCGGCGCGCTATTGCACCGGCTATCTTGGTGACATCGGCGTTCCGCCGGACGGCACGCCGATGGATTTCAGCGCCTGGTTCGAGGTCTATCTGTCCGGCCGCTGGTTTACCTTCGATGCCCGCCACAATAAGCCGCGCATCGGGCGTATCCTGATGGGGCGTGGCCGCGACGCCGCCGATGTGCCGCTCTCCACCAGCTTCGGGCGCACGGAGCTCAGCGGATTCAAGATTTTTAGTGACGAAGTCGTCGTCCAAACCTAGAATTCGGCATCGCGCGCGGCCGCTGATTGGGCGCTGGCACCAGCGCCGATGCGCGCAGCTATCTCGACTGCTGCAATCGACGCCGCCATCAAGGACCCCGCCGCATCAAGCATGAAAGATATGGGCAAGGTCATCGGCATCCTGCGCGGCAAATATGCCGGGCAGATGGATATGGCCAAAGCGAGCGGATTGGTGAAGGCGAAGCTGGCGTAGCGGCAACCACGCCGGCGGCAATCCGTTTAGCGATGCACGCGTGCGCCGGTGAAATCTGTAATGACGGTGACAAGCGCCTCCGGCCCGACTTTGACCGTGCCGGCGAACGGGTGATCGATGGCGATGATCGTCAAAAGCCCGGCGAAGATCAGGACCGACAAGACGCCCGTCATCAACGCCTGCGCGCGCAGGTTCTCCGCGCCGAAGAAAAACGTGAAGCCGATGGTCAGGCAGGCGCCGCCGAACAGCACCACCCAGATGATGTCGGGGACGATGCCGTCGGCCATGACCAGGCGCTCGCGCCGTGCATCGCTGATGCTGTCGACCTGCCGAAGAATTTCGGCAATGACGATGCTTTCGCCGGGTCCGATCGAGTGATATTTGAGAACCGTCCAATATATTCCGCTCAGCGCATCGGTGACCTCGGGGCTGTCGGTTTCTCGCTCCATCGCCGGCCAGTCCTTTTCGATCGCGGCGGTCAGGTAGTCGGCCGTCGACTTGCGGATGGCGGCGCCGTGCGTGTCGTCGATTCCCGATGTCAGCAGAAAGACGGTGGCGGCCGCACCGGCCTCCTTGGCCACTTCGCTGTCGGCCTGGTTGAATTTTTCCCACACGACGACGACCGCGAAAGCGAGCAGCACCGCGTATAGCACGCCGACCGTTGCGAACTTGAAGCCGGCGACTTCGTTGTTGGTGCGCAGCCGATCCAGCTTGATGAAACGCCGGACGACGAAAGGACCCGCGACCGCGATCAGGGTCGTCGGGACGATCAGGATAAAGGCTGTCAGCCACAACGGCTGGATGGTCAGGAACATCATGGCGTCGACACCGGGCCGCGAAATGCGACGCCGTTCGTCTTACATGATTTCCGGCGTGTGGACGAGCGATGGCGAGGCACACTGGCCGCGCGATGGGGGGCATGGTCAAGACGAGCGGAATGGTGAAGGCTATGCTGCAATGAGACAAACGCCGCTTTGCGAGCAATCATGACTGTCGAGGTCCGGCGCGCCATCAGTTCCGACGCGGACGTGATCGCGGCGCTGAATGCCGAGGTGCAGGACCTGCATGCGAGCGCGCTGCCGTTGTGGTTCAAGCCGGCCGGGCCGCAGACCTTTCCGCCCGAGCAAGCCGCGGCCCTCCTTGCCATGCCGAGCAGCATCGTCTTTCTCGCCAAGCGCGATGCGATGGCGGTCGGCTACGCCTATGCCGAGGTCGTATCGCAGCCCGAAACGGCATGGCGCCACGCGCAGGCGATTGTCTATGTTCACCAGATCGGCGTGCGGGCGGAGCAGCGCCGGCAAGGCATCGGCACGGCCTTGTTGGCCGCGATCCGCGCCGAAGCCGAACGTCTCGGCATCACGACGGTGGCGCTCGATGTCTGGACCTTCAACGAAAGCGCGCGCGCTTTCTTCCGGCGGCAGGGATTTGCGCCCTATAACGAGCGGCTCTGGAGCCGGTGAGCTTGGGCACATAACGCGGCTTGCTTGATGCATCTTTATTACGCCACCCATGACGGCCACAGCCGCCGCATCGCCGCCCGCATCGCCGAGCAGCTGGCGGAGGCAGGGGTTGCGGCCGAGCCCTTCGATCTCGGCGCCGCGCAGCCGGATGCGGCGACGCTTGCGCGCCAGCCGCTGGTCGTTGCGGTGATGGCGGTGCGCTACGGCCGGCATTTGCCGCAGGCCGAGCGTCTGATGGCCGCCTACCGCGCGCTCGCCAAGCCGCCGCCGCTGGTGCTTGCCTCGGTCAATCTGACGGCGCGCAAACCCGGCAAGGACACCGCCGAGGGCAGCGCCTATTTGCGCAAGCTGATCGCGCGCAACAGCCTTACGCCCGCGCTGGCGACCGCCTTTGCCGGCCGGCTCGACTATCCGCGCTACGGTTTTCTCGACCGGCAGATCATTCGCTTCATCATGTTGCTGACCGGCGGGCCGACCGAGCGCAATGCGGTGGTCGAATACACCTCATGGCCGGCGGTCGATGCGTTTGCGGGCAAGATCGCGGACTTGGTGCGCGTATCGACGCCCGCCGCGTGAGCCGGCGCATTCCCGATTCAATGAAGTGACAGAGGCACTTGCCGCGCGCCGCGACGGTGTTTGTCGCCGCCGCAACTGTAGCGATTCGCTGCGCGCAATCGTTCGCGCGCATTCAGTGACGATAAATCACGCCGGTGGAGAACCAAAGGTTGTCAACACCTGAAAACGTAACCGTCATTGAAATGGCCCCTATCGTTTGGTGGTCTTTTGGTAGTGGTCATTCTGATTCGGGGCGGGGTCATGCGGTTCATTGCTGCGTTGCTCGCGTACGTCGCCATTGCGATGACGGTGGCGGGGTGCGATCCCGTCACGGAGCGGCGCTATATCACCGAAGGCGCCGGTGTCGATCTTTACACTGCTGATCGCGCCAATCAGATCGAACTTCAAAAACAATACGTCGACTTCATTTGCACGCAGGCCGGAGGTTGCGGCGGCAACTGGGCGTTGTTTGTGCAAGCGGGAATGAACGACATCGACCAGCGGTGCGATGGGTTTCTCACGTGGCTCGATGCGCGCCGTCGTGACAGGGAGCCGGTGCTTGCCGAGATCAACGCCATCAATACGGCCGTCCATGCGATTATGACTGTCACCGGCGCAAGCCCGGCATCGCTCGACATCGTCGTAGCGGCGTTCGGTCTCGCTTCGGCAACCTACAACAACTGGAATTCGCGACTGCTGTTCGCGGTCAACCAGTCGACCGTGCAGGAGGTGGTGTACACGAGCCAGGGAGAGTTCCGCAAAAAGATCGCGACCTTTCCCGTCAATGACGAGCCGAACGCCATCTATCTGTTGCGCAATTATCTGCGGCTTTGCATGCCGACGACGATTGAAGCCGCAGTCAATGTCAGTACGACGCTGGTGCAGCACGGCGCAACGGCGGCCCAGACGCAAAGCACGATTGTTCGCACTGTTTCCAGATCCAATCCGCGGGGTGGAGTTGTCACTCGGTCGACACTCGGCACTGACGATGCTCGCAAGATCTTGACCGATTACGTCTATCCGAACGGCGTGCGCAACGCGCGCGACAAAGATCACGAGGCGGAAGTCAAGAAGATCATGAAGGACCTGAAAATCAGGGCCCCGGTCTTTTTCTTCCTCAATTCAGCCACGTATAAAACGCAGCGGGCCGAACTTCTGCGCCAGCTCAAGGCGAAAGGTGCCATTCCGTAAACCCGGCTAATAGCGAGGGATGCCATGGCAATACAAATCTTCGCTTTAGATAAGGTGTCCGAGGGCGAGCTGGTCGACACCATCAAAAAAGCGAGTGACGACAGCCCGAATTTCGTTACCGCCATCAATGATCGCGAAGGCGCGTTCTCGGTCGAGGCGACCTTCATCACCGACGACGACGCAGGAGGTGGCGCGGGCGGACCATCGATTACCTTTCAAGGCAAGATGTCGCATTTCGGCGGCCCCGAAGACCACGGTGTCACGCCCGACGAAGGTCTCGCCATCATGGACGCGGCCGATGTGGCCGCCCGTCCGGACCTGTTTCTTGCCGCGCAGCCTCCGGGTACGAGTGGGACAGCGCGCCGCCTCATCGCGGACGCCAAGTACATCGCCTGCCGATGGGACTATAAAATCACACCAAAGAATTTTCTGAAAACCATCAAGGTGAGAGTGAGTGCGAACAACAAATCGTTCGACGCCACGCCCGTGGATTGGGGCCCCAATGCCAAAACGGGGCGCGTCGCCGATCTTTCCCCGGGATTGGAAAAAGCCCTGGGCCTGAAGACCGATGCCGAATGCACGGTCGAGGTGCCGACGCCCGGCGGCGCTCAGATGCCGGCCGCAAGCGAGCCCGTTGAGCCGACCGTCGTCCCGCTCGCATTCGACAGCACGGTCTTTCCGCAGGACATGACGCGCACGCTTGTCGTGCTGACCGTCACGGACAAAGCGACGTTTTGGGTCTTGAATCTCGTTGGCCAGGAAGAGGGTGGCCAATCCGTGCTGCGTCACGCCGGCGACAAGACCGAAGTGCTGCTCAGCGATACGACCGTCTTTCCCATCAAGCCGAGCAATGACATACCGGCGGAGGTTGCCGACGAGCTCAACAAGGCGATGCCAGAGGCAGGCCCGGCGCCCAGCGGACCGGTTGGAAGCAAGCCGACATCCGACGCCGATGCCGCCGCGAAAATGTTGGCGGCCGCGCAGCAATTCGTTGGAACGAACACACGCGACATTCCCGAGACCGACAACGGCAATTTTGCCTGCGCCTGGGCAGTCAACGAAGTGGCACGCCGCGCCTGTGGTAAGCCGATTTCGACCCAGAACGGGGGGAAGAACGGGTTGAGTACCGTTGGCCTGTTCAGTGCCTTGCAGCATCACACGCCACTGGCGTCTGCCAATGACGCCATCGCCGGCGCGCTGATCATCGCACCGACCGAGGGCGACAACCATGGTCATGTCGGCGTGATCGGTCCGATCGCAGCCAACGTCAGGGACACGCCGGTCTTTTCAAACAGCTCCAGCAAGGCGAAATTTATGCAGAACTATACGATCGGAAAATTCACCGACCATTATACAAGAAACGGCCTCCGGGTTCTGTTCTTCGCCTTAAAGGCCAGCCAATTCTGAGGGCGAAGTCGCGGCGGCAAGAGCAGAGCCAACGCGTTGTCCCCTGTGTCTAACGGGGACAACTCCTCCCTTGGCCGCGCCTCAATCGGGGGATATGGGCGAAAGTCCGCGGTTCACCGCTGATTCGCCGCCCAAACCCCATGCGCTTCACGCCCCAATTCCTCGACGAGCTACGCGCCCGGCTTCCGGTTTCGGAAGTCGTCGGCAAGCGCGTCAAGCTCATGCGCGCCGGGCGCGAGTGGAAGGGGCTGTCGCCCTTCAACAAGGAAAAGACGCCGTCCTTCTTCGTCAACGACCAGAAGCAGGCCTGGTTCGATTTCTCCTCCGGCAAGAACGGCAGCATCTTCGATTTCGTGATGCTGACCGACGGCGTCGCTTTCCCGGAAGCGGTCGAGCGCTTGGCGCAGATGGCCGGCGTGCCGCTGCCGAAGGTCTCGGCGCAAGACGAGGCGCGCGAGCAAAAGCGCAAGACGCTGCACGACGTCATGGAGCTGGCGGCGAAGTTCTTCCAGGACACGCTGGCCTCGCGTGCCGGCGCCAAGGCGCGCGGCTATCTCGCCGACCGCGGCATCGATGCCGCGACCCAGCTCACGTTCCGCCTCGGCTACGCGGCGGGTGAGCGCTTTGCGCTCAAGGAGCATCTCGGTTCGCACGGCGTGCCGGTCGAGGACATGGTGGAAGCGGGCTTGTTGGTATCGGGCGACGATATCCCGGTGCCGTTCGACCGCTTCCGCGATCGCGTGATGTTCCCGATCACGGACTTGCGCGGCCGCACAATCGCCTTCGGCGGGCGTGCGCTGGAAAAGGATGCGCCGGCAAAATACTTGAACTCGCCGGAGACGCCGCTCTTCCACAAAGGCGCGACGCTCTACAACATCGCCGCCGCGCGCCAAGCCGCGCATGAAAATGCCGGCGCGCCCGTCATCGCGGTCGAAGGCTATGTCGACGTCATCGCCATGGTCACGGCCGGTTTTCCGGCGACCGTCGCGCCGCTCGGCACCGCATTGACCGAAGACCAGCTCACATTGCTCTGGAAAATGGCGGACGAGCCGGTGCTGTGCTTCGACGGCGATGCCGCGGGCCAGCGTGCCGCGTTCCGCGCGGTCGATCTGGCACTGCCGCGGCTCGCGCCCGGCAAGAGCGTGAGCTTTGCGATGCTGCCGCCGGGCCAGGATCCCGACGATCTGGTGCGCTCGGGCGGGCGCGATGCCATCGCCGACGTGATCGGCGCCGCGCGTTCGCTCGCCGCCATGTTGTGGGCGCGCGAGACCGAAGGCCATTCGTTCGACACGCCGGAGCGGCGCGCGGCGCTGGAGGCGCGCGTCAACGCGGTCACCGGGCAGATCGGTGACAACTCCGTGCGCAAATATTACCGGCAGGATTTCAACGCCCGCATTGCCGCGCTGTTTGCGCCGGCGCAAGGCGCGGGCGGCGAGCGCGGGCGCGGGCAAAATTGGCGGAGCCAAGATTGGCGCCAACAAGACTGGCGCAACCGTGGCCAAGGCGACTGGCGCCAGCGCAACGCGCAGCGCCCCGCGGCGGGCGGCAAAGCCGGGCCTTATGTGGTGGTCAGCCAGCAGATGGCGACAAGCCCGGTGCATCGCGGCCACCGCACGGCGGTGTCAAAACGCGAGGCGCTGATCTTGCAGGCCGCGCTCAACCACCCTTGGCTGCTGCACGACCACCTGGAGGAGTTCGCCTCGCTCGAGTTCCGCCATTCCGACGCCGAGCGGCTCAAAGGCGCGCTCATCGACATCGCCGCCCATGCCGCGGCGGTCGATGCCGATGCCATCCGGGCGGAACTCGCCCAGCGCAACCTCGCCGAGGCCATGGATCGCATCGCGGCTTCGATCACCACCGTGTCGGTCTGGGGGGCGGGCCCCGAGGCCGCCCCCGACGACGTTCTGGTGACCTGGCAGCAACTTCTCGCCTTGCATCGGCAGTGGCATTCACTAACTAAGGAGCTGAAGGACGCCGAGCAGGCGCTCGGCCGCGACAATAGCGAGGCCAATTATTTGAGGCTCCGCGACGTCAAGGCCCGCCTGTCCAGCATGGATGGAACCGAGGCGCTGATTGAGGGGTTTGGGGCCTCTTCCGGTCGTGGCGCCCGTAGCTTATGAGCATGTCCGCGAGCGGTGGACGGCCGGGCCGGCAAGGAATAAAGGGTCAATTCCTGAGGTATTTAGAGGGTTAATCGGAGCTTAAGCGGGTTCCGGGAAGAATACCGACCTGATTCGGGGCGGCGCCTGAGCCGGCGCGGCCCTTTTTGGCCGTCAGGCGGATTTGAGCCGCGGCCAGGAAGGTCCAGGAGAGACAGATGGTGAGCAAGGCGAAAGCGGTCCAGACCAAAGACGAAGCCCCGGAAAAGGAAGCCGAAGGCACGCCTGAATCCCCGCTGCCGCTGCTCGATTTGTCGGACGCCGGCGTCAAGAAGATGATCAAGGCCGCCAAGAAGCGCGGCTACGTCACCCACGACCAGATCAACGCCGTGCTGCCGTCGGAGGAAGTCACCTCCGACCAGATCGAAGACGTCTTCGCCATGATCAGCGAGATGGGCATCAACGTCGTCGAGAACGACGATGCCGACAGCGACGACAACGAGGAAAAGGCCACCGACGAGCACGACGACGACGACGACGATACCGGCCAGGAGGTCGTCGAGACCAAGGCCAAGTCGCTCGCCACCACCGAAAAGAAAGAGCCGACCGAGCGCACCGACGATCCGGTGCGCATGTACTTGCGCGAGATGGGCTCGGTGGAACTCTTGTCGCGCGAGGGCGAGATCGCCATCGCCAAGCGTATCGAGGCCGGCCGCGAGGCCATGATTGCGGGTCTGTGCGAGTCGCCGCTTACCTTCCAGGCCGTCATCATCTGGCGCGACGAATTGAACGACGGCAAGGTGTTCCTGCGCGACATCATCGATCTCGAAGCGACCTACGCCGGGCCGGACGCCAAGAACATCCAGCCGCCGACCATCGGTCCGGACGGCAAGCCGATCCCCGCCGCCGTCGGCACGCCGGTGCCGGGCGCTCCGCATCTGACCGTGGTGCAGCCGCCGGTGGCAGCGCCGCCGTCGGCGCCGCCGGCCGCCACGCCCTTCAAGGCCGACGGCGAGCGCACCGCCGAGGGCGGCGAGGAGAAGGATCCGGCCGAAACCGCCGCCGAGAGCGATTACGACGAAGATGACATGGAGTCCTCGCTCTCGCTCGCCGCGATCGAAGCGGAGCTGAAACCGAAAGTCGTCGAGACCTTCGACACCATCGCCGACAGTTTCAAGCGCCTGCGCCGCCTGCAGGAGCAGGACATCGAGTTCCGGTTGAAGAACACCTCGCTGTCGCCGGCGCAGGAGCGCAAATATAAGAAGCTGAAGGAAGAGATCATCTTCGAGGTGAAGTCGCTGCGGCTGAACCAGGCGCGCATCAACTCACTGGTCGAGCAGCTCTACGACATCAATAAGCGCCTCGTCTCCAATGAGGGCCGCCTGATGCGGCTCGGCGAATCCTACGGCGTCGCGCGCGAGGACTTCATCAAGCAATATATCGGCAACGAGCTCGACCCGCGCTGGCTCAACCGCATCTCGAAACTGTCCGCCAAGGGCTGGAAGAATTTCGTCGCCCGCGACAAGGACCGCATCAAGGAAATCCGCGCCCAGGTGCACGACCTGGCAGCGCAAACCGGCGTCGGCATCGACGAGTTCCGCAAGATCGTGCACATGGTGCAGAAGGGCGAGCGCGAGGCGCGCCAGGCGAAGAAAGAGATGGTGGAGGCGAACCTGCGCCTGGTCATCTCCATCGCCAAGAAATACACCAACCGCGGCCTGCAGTTCCTCGACCTGATCCAGGAAGGCAACATCGGCCTGATGAAGGCGGTCGACAAGTTCGAGTACCGCCGCGGTTACAAGTTCTCGACCTACGCCACCTGGTGGATCCGGCAGGCCATCACGCGCTCGATCGCCGACCAGGCGCGCACCATCCGCATTCCGGTGCACATGATCGAGACCATCAACAAGATCGTGCGCACCTCGCGGCAGATGCTCAACGAGATCGGCCGCGAGCCGACGCCGGAGGAGCTGGCCGAAAAACTGGGCATGCCGCTGGAGAAGGTGCGCAAGGTCCTCAAGATCGCCAAGGAGCCGCTGTCGCTGGAGACGCCCATCGGCGACGAGGAGGACTCGCACCTCGGCGATTTCATCGAGGACAAGAACGCCATCCTGCCGATCGACGCGGCGATCCAGTCCAACCTGCGCGAGACCACGACGCGCGTGCTCGCCTCGCTCACTCCGCGCGAGGAGCGCGTGCTGCGCATGCGCTTCGGCATCGGCATGAACACCGACCACACGCTCGAAGAAGTCGGCCAGCAGTTCTCGGTGACGCGCGAACGTATCCGTCAGATCGAGGCGAAGGCGCTGCGCAAGCTGAAGCATCCGAGCCGGTCGCGCAAATTGCGCAGCTTCCTGGATAACTGATGCCGGCGCACTCGGGCCTTTATCGCGGGACGGTGGTCGACAAGACCGACCCGCTGAAGCTCGGGCGCGTCAAAGTCTCCGTTCCCTCGGTCATGCCTGCCAGCCAAGCCGCATGGGCGATGCCCTGCGTTCCCTATAGCGGCGTCCGCCAACGTAAGAAGGCGCCTGCGGCCGGCACGCCGGTGTGGGTCGCGTTCGAAGGCGGGGATGTCGCCAAGCCGGTTTGGCTCGGCCGCTATTGGAGCAAGTGACTTGGCCGTTGTGATGCGCGACTGCGGCTAGAAAACGCAAACGGCGGGCCATGAGCCCGCCGTTTTGCCGTCCGGTCGAAGCCGCCGCTAGCGCGCCTTCATCATCTTTTCCGGCTTGGCGCCGACGCGGGCCAGGCTCCTGATTTCCAGCGGCGCGCGGCCGGACTTCTGCGCGATCTCGCGGTCCTGTTCGATGATGAAGCCGCGGGCGGGCGCGTCCTTCTCCAGGCCGCCGAGCAGCTCGGCCGGCACGCGCCGGTTGGAGCGCTGCGAGCCGTCCTCATAGACCACGTCGAAGAAGGCGAATTCGCTTTTGGGGTTGGTTCCCGGTTTTTTGGCCATGTCCGTCATCCTTAATGAAAACCCCGCGGGCGGTGCGGGGGTGTGTTCGGTTGCGGGGTATATAGGGAAACGGCGAGGGGGATGCAAATAGGGGTGTTTGCAGCGATTTTCAGCATGAGACGGGTCGCCGCCGTTCGTCCCCGCGCAAGCGGGGATCCAGCTCATCTAATCAATCGAAATCAAAACGGCGTGCCACAGGTCTCGTCGTCTTTCTTCAAGATGCCAACGCAACTATGCGTTGCAGTTGTTGTCGCACCCGCGCTACTATTTCTTGAGAGGTTGGGATTATGGAGCTTACAAAAGAGCAAATTGCAGCGGTTGCTCATATTTCGGGCGACCTGCAATTAATTGCATGCGCTGGCTCCGGGAAAACAGAGGTTTGGCCTGCACCCGGTTCGGTTGACACCCGCCTAAGCTAATCCAGCCTGCCGCTCGAACTCCATAGGGCTCATATAACCGATCGTCGAGTGCCGGCGTTTCGGATTGTAGAAGCGCTCGATGTAGTCGAACACGTCGGCCTTGGCCTCATCCCTCGATCGGTACATTTTGCGCGCCGTGCGTTCGGTCTTCAGCGATGAGAAGAAGCTTTCCATCGCCGCATTATCCCATACGTTGCCTGAGCGGCTCATCGAGCAGACGACGCCGTGGTCGGTCATCAGCCGTTGGAACTGCTCGCTGGTGTATTGGCTGCCGCGATCGGAGTGATGCAGCAGCGCATCGGGCTTACCCCGTCGCCAGATCGCCATCACCAGAGCATCGGTGACCAGCTGGGCCGTCATTGCAGCACTCATCGACCAGCCGACCACGCGCCGAGAGAACAGATCGACGACGGCCGCCACATAGAGCCAGCCCTCCGCCGTCCACACGTAGGTGAAGTCGGCAATCCATTTGCGGTTGGGAGCGGGCGCTTCGAAGCTGCGGTCGAGTACATTGGGAGCGACGGCGGAAGTCTGCCGCTCACCGAGATCGGGCGGCAGGCGACGCCGTCGCGGACGCGCTCTGAGAGCCTGTAGCCGCATCAATCGCTCGATCCGATGCAGCCCGCACGACACACCTTCGGCGAGCAGGTCGTGCCACACCCGCATGGCGCCATAGGTCCGGTCGCTCGCGAGGAAGCTGGTACGGATCTTCGCACCGAGCTCTTCATCGCTCCGGCTACGCTCACTGCGTGGCCGCGTCAGCCAAGCGTAGAACCCACCCCGCGAGACACCGAGCGCCCCGCACAACCAGTCAGCCGGCCAGATCCCTTGGGTAGCTTCGCAACAAAACCGAACTTCACGTCGATTCCTTCGCGAAGTAGGCCGCGGCTTTTTTTAGGATGTCTCGTTCGGCCTTCAGCTTGGTCACCTCGCGCTTCAGACGCGCGATCTCCAACTGCTCGGGCTTCATCTGACCTTGCCCGGGGAAGGCATGTTGCGGATCGTCCGCAAACGCCTTCACCCAATTGCGCAGCTGCGTCGGATGCACCTTCAAGTCTTCCGACGCCTGCGCAAACGAGACGCCACGATCCTTGATCAGCCGCACCGCCTCAAGCTTGAACTCTCGTGTAAACTTCCGCCTCTCCATGACGCACCTCCGGTTCCATCAAAACACCTAACTCGGTGTCTTCGGAACCGGGTGCAGGCCAAGTCTGTCATTTTCAGATCTCAAATACTATTTTGAGTGTCCATACCAATTTAAGCTTCGTATCTTATGTGGATTTAATGCGCCATTGGATGAGGCTTTAGGCTATGGAAAATCTCTCCATGATATGCTGGCAGAGCTACACGGAAGAGCAATCAACGGTCAAACCATCACAGACAAGCTTGCTGACGAGCTAGTCCAGTGCCATCTGCGAGTACCATTTGCTTATCCGTCCCTGCGAGACATCATGCGCGAGTCTGCGAGGGGCGTCGTCCGCGACTACATCAAAGCGCGAAAAGCCGATTTTGATAAGATTGAGTTTTCCGAGAAAGCCATCGAAGTTTCGATCGGGGATGGTGTATCGGTTAGCGGACGTATTGACCTTGTTAGACGGCGGGATACCAACGAGATTGCGATTGTTGACTTGAAGTCAAACAAAGATGCTCAGGCCCCGGAACTAACCGACAATCAATTGAACATTTACGCCTTGGGATACAGAGAACTAACAGGCCGGGATGCTCATTTTCTCGAAACCTATCAATTGGACAAACAGGAGCGTGTTTCTCGATCCGTACATGATGAGGACATAGAGAACGTCAAGACCCAAATTAAGGCGACCGCAGAGGCGCTACGAAAAAAGGAATTCCCAGCAAAGCCAGCCGAAAAATCCTGCGGGCGATGTGACTTTTCGCGAATGTGCGCTGCCGGGTCGAAATATCTCGCTGAAAAATCGCCGAAATCGTCACAAAAAGTGTCTTGACTAAATTCGCAAAGTATATAATCCTAGGAATAACCACCCCGCGCGAGGGGCGTTCTGCAGGACACTGTCGAACGTGGGGTGGCGGCGCCCGCGGGCGGGGCTTGTAACCCCACTCCCGGGAGGCCCCGGCCAGCCGTCCGGCCCCACTATGAGGGCCTGCCTTCAATGGCTGGACGTGGTGGCGACGAAGGGCGGCGGAAGCCGCCCGGATCGGCGGGCCGAAATACCCGCCGGGTCGCCGCCGGGAAGCACGGCGCCGGGGACTGAAATCGCCGCACAGGTGGAGCGCCGCACGGCGACGCATCCGTTAGCACCGGATGCGCCCGCCGCAAGGCGGAGGCTAGTGGTTGCGCCGTGCGGCGCTCCACCCCCTCGCACTTCTCATTTGAGAAGTGCGGGCTCGCAAAGTCCGGCGCCACCGGCGCGCGGAAACGATGCCCCATGCCCATCACCCAAAATTGGAGACGTCACAATGTCACAGAGCAACGATTCACCCGTGCAAGCACGCCCGCAAAAGCCGATGACGGACGAGGAAAAGGAACGCTCGGAGTCCTATCGGCGCCGCATCAAAGCGGCCGGCCTCAGCGACGACGAGAACGACGAGGGTCCGGAGGACATGGATGAATTCCGCTACGACCTCGCGCACCGCATCGTCATGTTCCTCAACCAATGGGACGGCTGCCCGGAGCCGCTCTGCAAGCGCAACCGCGGCTGCATGGCGCCGAGCGGCGACTGCATCAACATCAAGGAGGAGCCGATGACCGACGCGGAATGGGACGCCGCGCGCTACGACATCCGCCAGGCGATCGACGAGAAACTGGCCGAGCTCGGGATGGAGGATGAGTGAGGAGCGGCGGGCGATGAGCCATAAAATCCGCTCGTCCCCGCGCAAGCGGGGACCCAGCGCTTTTTCGTATTGCTGGATTCCCGCTTGCGCGGGAATGAGCGGGTTTCAATGGTCGTGCGACTTTCCGCGCCTTTCTCCCGCCCAAACCCGCATGCCATGATCACGCGAATCAAAACGAGGTCCCGAATGATCGCGCGCCTGCTGGCAGTTCTCTCGCTCACAATCCTGTTTGCCGTTCCCGCGCACGCGGCGAAATGCGGCGGCGATTTCAACGGCTTTCTCGGCCAGATGGCGCGCGAGGCGCAGAAAGCCGGCATCTCGCGCGCCGTCATCGACCAGGCCTTCGCCGGGCTGACGCCCGACCAGGCCGTGTTGCGCTTCGATCGCCGCCAGGCGCACGCCTTCCGCCGCGAAGGCAACTTCGAGGTCTTCATCAAGACGCGCGTCGGCGCTTCGCGCGTCAACCGCGCCGCCAAGCTGATGCACCGGCACGCGGCGCTGCTGGCGCGCATCGAGCGGCAATACGGCGTGCCGAAGGAATTGTTGATGGCGATCTGGACCATGGAAAGCGACAACGGCTCCGGCGACATGGGCAAGCGCCCGGTCATCCATACGCAGGCGACGCTCGCCTGGGACTGCCGCCGCAGCGAATTGTTCCAGCGCGAATTGATCGCCGCGCTCAAAATTTTACAGCGCGGCGACCTGCCGCTGAGCGAACTGATCGGCGCTTACGCCGGCGAGATCGGGCAGACCCAGTTCCTGCCGTCGTCCTACATCAAATACGGCGTCGACTACGACCGCAACGGCCGCGTCGACCTGCGCCATTCGGTGCCGGATGTGCTGGCTTCGACCGCCAATCTCTTGAAGGTCAACGGCTGGAAGGCCGGCGCGCCTTACGCCATGGGCAGCGAGAATTTCCAGGTGATGCGCGAGTGGAACCGTTCGGAAATCTATCGCCGCGCGCTGGTGCTGTTTGCCGAGCGGCTGGGCGGAAGGCCGTGACGCAATTTCCCCGTTCGTCCCCGCGACCCAGCCTCCGCTCACTGCGCGAGCTTCGGCGGGTACGAGTCCGCCGAAGCGCGGAACGCGTAGGCGGAAAGCGGGGACCCAGGGCCCCTGACATAATCTGGATTCCCGCTCCCACCTTCGCTTGCGCTTCGGCGGGCTTAGGCATTGCCCGTCGAAGCCCTGGTGAAGACGGGTGCGCGGGAATGAACGGAGACGCACGCGACGGCGGCGCGATCAGCTTATTCCATGCCTTCGATCAGGCGCACGTCGCGCACGGCGCCGTCGCCGAGCACTTTCACCGCGGCCTGATAGCCGGGCGAGTCATGCGCGGCGATCGCCTGCGCGAGGCTGGGAAATTCGGCCACCACCACGCGGTCCTTCTGCCCGGCTTCGTAAGCGACCGCTGCAGTGCCGCGGCAGAGATAGTGTGCCCCGAACGGCGCGGTCGCGGGTCCCGCCAGCTTGGCATAGGCCGCGAGCTTGTCGGGATCGCTGATCGAGCGATAGACGGTGATCCAATAGCCTTTGGGCATCGAAGGTCTCCCATGTTGGCGGGGAAGGATAGGCGGGAGGCTGATCGTAGCGCGCGGAGCAGGGCGGTCAAATTTTGCCTGTCATGCCCGCGCAGGCGGGCATCCAGTATTCACCGAGACGGCCGTGTTTACTGGATCGTCCGCATTCGCGAACGATGACAGCCGAGTTTGCCGCGTGCGCGTTCTCATCTACCATTCGCGCCAACGAAAAGGAGGACGCCCATGAAACTGCCCAGCCGCATGCTCGACATCTCGATCGCGCTCGACAACGAGACGGTGCTCGATCCGCCCTTCATGCGGCCGAAGATCGACTACAAGACCGGCAAGGAAAACGCCTGGACGCTGCTCGAGGCCTTCCCCGGTCTCAAGGCCGAGCAATTGCCGGACGGCGAAGCCTGGGCGGTGGAGTTCGTCTCGCTCGCCACCCACAACGGCACCCACATGGATGCGCCTTATCACTTCCAGTCGAAGGACATCCACGGCAACCGCATGATCACCATCGACGAGGTGCCGCTCGACTGGTTCTTCCGCCCCGGCGTCAAGCTCGACTTCCGCAAGAAGCCCGACGGCCATGTGGTGAGCGCGGCCGAAGTCGAAGCCGAGCTCAAGCGCATCGGTCATGAGCTCAAACCGTTCGACATCGTGCTGGTCAATACGCGCGCCAGCGAGTGCATCGGCACCGACGAATACCTCACGGCCGGCTGCGGCATGGGACGCGAGGCGACGCTTTATCTCACGTCACGCGGCGTGCGCGTCTGCGGCATCGACGCCTGGGGCTGGGACGCGCCCTTCTCGCATACGCTTAAGCGCTGGGAAGAAACGCACGACCCCTCCATCATCTGGGAGGGCCACAAGGCCGGGCGCGAGATCCCCTATTGCCACATGGAAAAGCTCTGCAACCTCGAGCAGCTGCCGCCGTTCGGGTTTACCGTCGCCTGCTTCCCGGCCAAGATCAAATCGGCGTCCGGCGGCTGGACGCGCGCGGTGGCGTTGTTTGATTGAGATGATGCGCAAAGGCGGCACTCTCTTTCCCTCTCCCAGCAGGGGAGAGGTGAAGAGCATTTGCCGCGCGCACTGTCATCGATAGCGACTCTTTGCGGCCGTGCCTGCCGTCGCGATCGCGCGCACCGAGCATCATGATCGCCGTGCCCATCGCCGCGCTGCCGAAGGTGATGAGAAAGCCGAATAGCAACAGCGCCAGCGCCGCGGCCGGCGTGCGGTCGGCGAGGATCAAGCCGCGCAAATTCGCCGGGTTGAGTGCCATGAGCCCGCCCAGCATCAGCACGGCGACGCTGGCGCCGGCCGCGAGATTGACGGCGAGCAAGCGAATGAGCGGCTGGCGCAGCAGGGTCATGGCGCGCTATGTATCGCGGCCGCGCCGTGCAAGCAATGCGAGAACCGGGCGCGGAACCCATCGGTGCATCCGGCGTTGGGCTCGAAGCATTTCTCTGCAACAAGGGGACATCATGCGTTTCATTACCGGTGTTGCCGTGCTGGTCATCGCCGTGGCGATTGCCGGCGGCGTTTATTTCTTCGGCGGCTTTTTCGACGTGTCGGCCGCCAATGGCGGCAATCCGGTCATCGAGTGGTCGCTGACGCAGGTGCGCGAGGCGTCCATGGACAAACATGCTCAAGCGCCGCCGCTGCCGGCTTGGTTCACAAGCCTAAGACCGTGCCAGGCCGGCGCGCGTGAATTTACCGAGGAGGGCTGCGTGAGCTGCTACGGCGCGCCCGGCGTCAAGCCCGCACAAGTTCGCGCAAGGCATAAACCCGCGCCCGCCGGATCTCAAAGAGGTCGGCGAGGACGATGAGCCGGGGATATTTTCTGGGTGGTCAAGAACGGCATCCGCATGACCGGCATGCCGGCCTTTGGCGGCCATGCCAGCGATGACGAAATCTGGCGCGCGGTCGTCTTCATCAAGCACATGAGCAAGATTTCGCCGGCCGACTATAAGGCCTGGCGCGGTGAGGCGGGGCGCGGCGCACGAAAGCAAGGCCGAGCCAAGCGGGCACGAAGCCAACGAATCCGGCGCGCATGCACCGAGCCGAACCGCACGCGCATTGATCGCTTCGCGCCGGCGGCCGCGCGCGGCCGCAATCCACATGCCGCTGGCGGTTTACGGTTATCCGCCGCGCCGTTACGCCGCTTTCGGAATTGCCGCAGGAAGAACGGGAAATTTGTGCAACGGCATCGCGCTTGCGAATCGACGCTATGTTTTTTTAGTCGACAGGCGCGCGAAGGCATCGCAATATTTCGCCATCGGTGGAGTCGGGCCCATGGTCGAATTGCTCAAGCGTTCCGTTGCCGGATTGGAGCCGCCGATTTGCCCGCATTGCGATGTGAAAATGGTTTGGTATCGCTCGATCCGCGCGTCCGCTGACTCGGACGATATCGTGCATTATTTCCAGTGCGCGAATTGCGATCGCATTGGCGAGATCAAGAGCAATCTGAGCGAGCAGGGCAACGGGCAAGCCCCGCCGCCGAAATCGGCGAAGGCGTGCCGGCCATGGCCCGTTTTTGTTAGGCCGGATTTTAGGGCACCACCAGTTCCACCCGCCGGTTGAGCGCGCGGCCGTCCTCGGTGGCGTTGGAGCCGACCGGAGCCAGATAGCCGATGCCGGCGGTGAACAGCCGGCCGCGCGAAATCTGATACGAGCGGATGAGCGCGCTCGCCACCGCTTCGGTGCGCTGGCGCGACAGCGTCATGTTGTGCTGGTAGGTGCCCTGGCTGTCGGTGTGGCCGACGATGAACACCTTGAGCGCCGGCTCGCCGCGCAGGAGCTTGGCCATTTCGGTAAGCGTCGGCGCGCTCTCCGGCTTGATGGTCGCCTTATCGGTATCGAAATAAATGCCGTAGAGCGCGATGTGGCCCTTCTCGCCCAGGCCCTTGGCCATGGCGGCGGCATCGACCATCTTGTTCTTGATCGCGCCGACCACCGCGATCACCAATTGCGTCGTGATTCGGTCGTTGTTCTTGCTGGTGATGACGGAGGCGTAGATCTCGCGCCCGTTGTCGTTCTTGTGGCCGGCGTAATAGCGGTAGTTGAAGCCGTCGACCCACATTTGCGGGATCGGCAGCACGTCGACTTGCTCGGTAAAGGGAATTCCGCCGCATTGGTCGGTCTCGCAGGCGAGCAAGGTCTCAAAGCCGGCCTTGGCGAACTGCGTCTCGAAATTATGCGAGACTTCGAGGATCGAGGGGCCGGCGCCGGTGCGGTAGGCGATGCGTGTGATCTTGCCCTCGAGCCGGCGCGCATCGGTCGGCTTGCCGGCCTTGAACGCCGCTGCCTGCAGGCGCGCGGCATCGAAATCCTTCACCTGATAGCCGGTGATCACGCTGCTACCGAAACGGCCAATGCCGGGATAATCGCGCGATCCCTTGACGTCGCGCGTTTGCGCCTGCGCGGATAGAGACGTGACGATGGCAAAGATGACAGCAAGCGCGGCAATCGATGGTCGCATGGCGCAAACCTTTCTGAGCGTCCGAATCCCCGGCGACGATTATGGCCAGCGGCGTCGGGCCGGCCAAGAGCGGCAGCCGTATCCGTTGGCGCTGCCATCAGCGTTAATTTTTGCTTGCAACATGTGTGTCGGAAATGCGTCACAGAAGCATTGAGGCTGCGTCATTGCCCGCGGCTTGAGCGATCGACGCTGCATTTGGAAACACTTGCCCCTATTTGCGACAGGCGAACGACATCCCGCATGAGTCGCGCGCATGGAGCACATGCTGGAAGCGGCCTACTGATCGCGCCGAATCCGCGTATATTGCACTGCAACAACAATAAGAAAATGCACCGGAAACGCCTTGGTGGCTCTGCAATGGAGATCGACACCATGGCTTTCGCCCGCTCCGCGCATTTGCTGCGCGACTTCGCGTTTCCCAAAACGCAAACCGAACGCGTCACCCCCGGTTTTTGGCGCCGCCTGTTCAACGCCATGATCGAAGCGCGCCAGCGCCAGGTCGACCGCGAGATCGCCCGCTATCTCCGCGCCTGTGGCGGCAAATTCACCGATCGGGCCGAGCGTGAGATCGAAGAGCGCATCCTCGGCTCCCGCACGCACTGGTGAAAGCAACCGAACAAGCAAGAACAACAGGAGATTGAAACTGATGTCCACGTTACCGATTTGCGCTTCCCATCTTGCACCAAGCTGGTCGTTTCCCAGCATCGCGCGCTTCGTCGCCCTGATAGCGACGGTGCTCGATGTTTTCGCCGAGGCGCAGCGGCAGCCCGCCGAAGCGCAACGACGCTATCCGTTCATGGACTGGTAAAGCGATTGCTTCAGCCGCCTTCCACGATGCGCATGTCGCGCACCACGCTGTCGGCGCCGAGCGTGTTGAGCGCTTCCGCGTAGGCGGGCGTGTCATGGGCGGCGAGCGCCTGGTCCAGGCTGTCGAACTCGATCAGCACCACGCGCTCGTTCATGCCGGCCTCGTAGGTCTTGGCCGGCTTGCTGCGGATCAGAAAGCGTCCGCCGGCGGCGGTGAGCGCCGGCACGGCCTGCTTGGCGTAGGCTTGCCATTTTTCAGGATTTTTCACCGAGCGATAGGTCACCACCCAATAGGCCTTCGGCATCGCGCGTTCCTTCCTTGTTTTGCTCACTCCCGAGGGCGGGACTTTAGCGCGCCCAATTTATTTCGC
>CAVXGN010000043.1:0-225138 GCA_963761245.1 uncultured Alphaproteobacteria bacterium
CGAGAACGGCACGCGGCGGATGCGCACGCCGGTGGCGTCGTAGATCGCGTTGGCGATTGCCGCGGCCACCGGGCGGATCGACGGCTCGCCGGCGCCCGAGGGCGCGATGTCCGGGTGATCGATCAGCACCACGTCGATGGCCGCCGGCGTCTCGGTGATGTCGAGGATCGGATAGGTCAGCCAATCGACGCTGGTCACCGCCTTGCTGTCGAAATGCACTTCTTCCCACAGCGTGCGGCTCACGCCCTGCACGATATTGCCCTCGATGCATTTCCTTAAACCGTCCGGATTGATGATCTGTCCGCAGTCATGCGCCACCGTGAACTTGCGCGCCCAGATCTTGCCGCTCGCGCGGTCGACGTCGACCTCCGCGATGACCGCCACGCGCGTGCCGTTGCGCTGGGCGTAGGCGATGCCGCGTCCCGACACCTTGCTGCCGGTCTGGCCGGGACGGGGCGAGGGCCGCGTCTCCCAATTGGCCTTCTCGGCCGCGGCGACGATCACGGCGATGTCGCGCTTGTCCTTGACGTAGCGCAGGCGGAACTCGATCGGATCGGCGTTGACCGCCGCCGCCACCTCGTCGATGAACGACTCGCTGGCGAAATGGATTTGCGGCCCGACCGGATCGCGCAGATGCGCGCTGCGCAGCGGCGAGGCGCGGTCGAGCAGCGGCCCGATCGTTTCCCACGACAGGCGCTTGTTCTCGAAGGCGTAGGATTCCGAAGGCACGCCGAAGCCGTCGCCGGAATGCAAGGCGACGCCGCGCAACTGCCCGGCCAGCGTGTCCCACGGCTTGCCGCCATTGGTGTTGACGTCGACGCGCGAGAAGCCCTTGCTGGCGAACTCGTAGGCGACGACCTTGCCGGCGGCATCGACCCCCGCGCGCGCCTTGTGCACCGAGGCCGGGCCCTTGGGATCCCACGCCGTGCCTTGCGCGCGCGAATACTGCAGCCGCACCGGTTTGCCGACCGCCTTGGCCAGCACCGCGGCGTCCATGGCGCAATCGTCGGCATCGTTGCGGCCGTAGGAGCCGGGGCCCAATGTCCAGATCACCCGCACCTGATCGAGCGGCACGTTGAGCGTGGCCGCCAATCCTTGCTGCACGTAGTGCGACTTCTGCGTCCCGCTCCAGCAGGTCACGTGGCCGTCTTTGATCTCGACCAGCGCGCAGGCCGGCCCCATGCTGGCATGCGACTGGAACGGCCATTCGTACTCGGCCGCGATCAGCTTCACCGCCGAGCCGAAAGCCTTGTCGACGTCGCCGGTTTGCCTGGCCACCTCGCGCTTGCGCACGGGCGCTTGGCGGATGTGATTGTAGAGGCCGGCTTGGTCGGGGAACGGCGGCTGCGCGGCCGACCATTGCACTTTCAGCTTTTCCGCCGCTTTGATCGCATCCCATTCCTTGCCGGCGACCACGCCGAGGAAGCCTTGCTGCCAGACCACCTGCGCGCCGCGAATATCCCTGATCGAGCGCTTGTCCACTTTGACCGGCACGCTGCCGGCAACCGGCGGGCGGATCATGCGGCCGTGCACCATGCCGGGCACTTTGACGTCGGTGACGAAGTTCTCTTGCGCGAACACCTTGGGCGCCACGTCCGAGCGCTTGATCGGACGGCCGACGATTTTGTACTCGCTCGGCTTTTTCGGTTGCGCCTTGCCGGGTGCGTAGAGCGCGTTGCCGTAGCGCTTGTTCCAGGCGAGCTTCACGTTGAAATAGCGGCCGCCGATCATCTCGCCATAGGTGATGCGCTTGGTGGCGTCGTGCGCGACGCTGACAATGCCGTCGTCGACGACCAGCTTGTCGGCCGGCGTGGTCAACAGGCCGGCCGCCATCTCGACCAGCACGCGGCGCGCTTCCGCCGCCGCCATGCGCATCTGCCGGCCGCCGAGCTGAACGCCGGTGGAGCCGGAGGCGCCGCCTTGGTTCACCGAGGTGGCGGTGTCGCCCATGATCACGGTGACGCGCTTGAAGTCGACGTCGAGCTCTTCCGCCACCATCTGGCCGATGGCGACGTGCAGCCCATGGCCCATGTCCATCTTGCCGAAATAGGCCGTGACGCTGCCGTCGGCCTTGACCGCGATAAAAGACGACAGTTCATCCGGCATCAGCGGCGGCTTCGCCGTGCCCTGCGCCTGCGCGGTCTGCATCGACAGCACGGTGTCGAGCGACACCGCCGCGCCGACCGAGACCACCAGCGCGCCGCCGCTGAGCAGGACGGCGCGGCGCGTCATGGACGACTGCTTTTCGAATTTTGTCATCGCCGCCTCCTCAGCCCATCATCGCGGCGGCGCGCTTGACCGCCTTGAGGATGCTGACGTGGGTGCCGCAGCGGCATTTGAGGCCCGAGAGCGCGTCTTTGATTTCGGCGTCGGTCGGCTTTTTCTTGCTCGCCAAGAAAGCGGCGGCGGTCATGATCCAGCCGTTGATGCAGTAGCCGCATTGCGGCACCTGCTCCTCGATGTAAGCGGTCTGCAGCGGATGCGGCTTGTCCGGCGTGCCGAGGCCGGCGAGCGTCACGATCTTGGCTTTGCCGACGGCGGAAACGGGCGTGATGCAGGAGCGGGTCGGCGCGCCGTCGAGATGCACGGTGCAGGCGCCGCATTGCGCCAGCCCGCAGCCGAAATGCGGATTGTTGAGCCCAAGGTCGTCGCGCAAGGCATAGAGCAGCGGCATGTCGGGATCGGCCGCGACGCTATGGGTCTTGCCGTTGACGGTGAGGGTGAACTTTTGGCTCATGGTGGCCTGCTCCTGACGCGGAACCGCGCGGGCCGAGCGCCCTAACCGGCGCTTGCAGCCAAAAGGCTAGTCCCGCCCAGTGCGCTTGGGAACATGCTCGACGATAAATTTGATGTTAACATGGCTTCGGGAACAACGCCGGAAAAGCCGCCATCAAGGCGTCGGCAGCGAGGGAGGAAACCGCAGATGACGATCAAACGAATAGGCTTTGCAATCGTTGCCGCCGCAACGGCCGGCTTGTTGTCGCACGCAGCGGCCGCGCAGGAGCATGTCTGGCGCCACGGCCTGATCAAGGCCAAGGCCGATGCCGGCATCTTCCTGATGGTCACTTCGGGTGACTTCGCCAAGAAACAGGGCATCACGCTCAAGACCTCGGAATTCCGCAACGACCAGATCGCGCTCAAGGCGCTGATCGCCGGCGAGCTCGACAGCTACGAAGGCGGACCGCAAGGCGTGTTCGCGGCCGACGCCAAGGGCGCCGACATCCGTATTCTGGGCTGCCATTGGGTGGTGGTGCCGCACGGCATCTACGCCAAGGACTCGATCAAGACGGTCGCCGACCTCAAGGGCAAGCAGATCGCGGTGTCGGCGCCGAACTCGATGCCCGACATGCTGGCGCGCTTTGCGCTGGAGAAATACGGCATCAGCGCGAAGGACGTGAAGCTGGCCGCGGTCGGCGGCGACAAGGACCGCTACAACGCGTTGGTCGGCGGCGTGGTGGAGGCCGCGGTGGTTTCCAACGAATACGAGCCGGTGGCGCCCAAGGATATCCATCTGCTGGTGGCCGGCCGCGACGCGGTGCCGAAATTCCTGCGCGTGTGCATCATGACCAGCGAGAAGGTGCTGAAGGAAAAAGGCGACGACGCGGTCAAATTCCTGGCCGCCGAGATGAGCGCGCTGCATTACGCGCTCACCCACAAGGCCGAGACGGTGGCGCTCACCGCCAAGATCATCCACGCCAAGCCGAACGATCCGCGCCCGGCTTTCGTCTATGACGACGCGGTCGCCCATCACGCGGTCGATCCGACGCTGCCGCTGCCGATGGACAAGTTCGATTGGATCCAGCAGCAGCTGATCAAGGCCGGCAAGCTGAAGAAGCCGGTGGATCTGAAGACCGTCACAGCGCCGGAATACCGCGAGAAGGCGCTCAAGCTGGCGCGGTAGTTGATGGCGAACGCGACCGGGCAATTGTTCTCTGTCATTCCGGGGCGCGCCGGAGGCGCGAACCCGGAATCCAGAGGCAGGCTCGGACAAGCGCATCTGGATTCCGGGTTCGCACGCTCGCGCGTGCGCCCCGGAATGACCGATGATCGGGGACCCTGATGGGTGAAGTCAGCTTCGTCGACGTCTCCAAGCGCTTTGCGTTGCGCGTCGATGGCGAAGTGCATCACGTGCAGGCGCTCGAGCGGGTGAGCTTCACCGTGCGCGACGGCGAGATCGTGGCGCTGATCGGCCCGTCCGGCTGCGGCAAGACCACGGCCTTGCGCGTCGCCATGGGGCTCGATCCGGCGAGCGGCGGCCGCGTCACCGTCGACGGCCGCGAGGTCAAAGGCTGCGGCTACGACCGCGGCATGGTGTTCCAGCACGCCGAATTGCTGCCCTGGCTCTCGGCCTTGCAGAACGTGATGTTCGGCCTGGAGATGAAGGGCCTGCGCGGCGCCGTGCTCAACGACACCGCGATGAAATATCTCGAGCTGGTGGGCTTGACGGATTCGCGCAACCGCCGGCCGCACCAGCTCTCCGGCGGCATGAAGCAGCGCGTCGGCATCGCGCGCGCGCTCGCCATCGACCCGTCCGTGCTGCTGATGGACGAGCCGTTCGGCGCGCTCGACGCGCAGACGCGCGAGGGCATGCAGGCCGAGCTGCTCGAAATCCACGCCCGCACCAAGAAGACGATTTTGTTCGTCACCCACGATCTCGACGAGGCGGTGCTGATCGCCGACCGCATCGTGGTGATGCAGAACGGCCGCGTGCAGGAGGTGATGGCGGTGCCGCTCGCGCGTCCGCGCCCCGATCTCGGCCTGGTGCGCGGCATGCCGGAATTTTCCGAGACCCGTTACAAGGTCTGGCGTGCGCTGCACGGCGAGCAGACGGTGCATTGAGCCATGGGCACCGCGCGCACCATCTTCCGCCGTCATGCCCGCCAAAGCGGGCATCCAGTAAGCCGCAGCGTATTTAATGTTATTCGCGGCGCCGGCGTTTACTGGGTCCCCGCCTTCACGGGGGCGACCAGATAGGGTTCGGCAGATGGTCGAAATCTCGCAAACTCAGAATCAAGCTGCCGCGCCCGCGCAAGACGAGAACGCCGAGCGGCGGCCAGTACCGCGCTGGGTGATCACGCTGATCTCGATCTGCTGCGCGCTGATCCTGTGGGAGATCTTCGGCCGCAACATCAACCCGATCTTCGGCTCCTATCCGAGCGCCATCGCGGTGGCGTTCTGGGAGCTGCTGATCAGCGGGCAATTGGGCGAGGCGCTCTATTCCAGCCTGCGTCCCGTTCGCCGCCGGCTATGCGCTCGCCATCGTCGTCGGCGTGCCGCTCGGCCTGATCATCGGCCGCTTCCGCGTGGCCGAAGCCGCGCTCGGCATCTACATCACCGCCGGCTACGCCATGCCGCTGGTCGCCCTGGTACCGCTCTTGATGCTGTGGTTGGGCCTCGGCTTCGCGGTCAAGGTGGCGGTGGTGTTCCTGATGTCGCTGTTCCCGATCTGCATCAACACCTGGCTCGGCGTCACCGCCGTGCCGAAGACGCTGATCGAAGTCGGCAAGTCGTTCGTGGCGCCGGATTTCGTCATCCTGCGCCGCATCATCCTGCCGGCCACGCTGCCCTACATCATGGCCGGCATAAGGCTGGCGGTCGGCCGCGCGGTGGTGGCCATGGTGATCGCGGAATTCTTCACCACCATTTCCGGGCTCGGCGCGGTGATCATCAATTCCGCCAATAATTTCGACACCGCCACCATGTTCGTGCCGATCATCATCCTGATGGTGATGGCGATCAGCCTGAACGGCTTGATCGGCGTGATCGAGCGCCGCGTCGCGCCCTGGCAGGCGGAAATTTCCGGGCGCGACCGGGAGTGAGCTGATCCGTCATCCTGAGGTGGCCGCGCGGCGCACTCGATTGTCATGCCCGCGAAAGCGGGCATCCAGTACGCCGCAGCGTTTCGGTGCAAATCTCCGTCGGTGCTTACTGGGTCCCCGCCTGCGCGGGGACGGCAGCCGCGAGATTTTTCACCGCCGCAAACAAATCGCGCACTTGCGCTTCCGAAATATTGCGCGTGATGAACACCACGCGGCTTTGCCGCTCGCCCTCCGGCCAGGCTTCCAGCTCGACCGGCGGGTGCGCGAGGTGCTGCACGAATTGCACCACCACCGGCCCGCGGCAGCCGTCCACGTTCAAGATGCCTTTCACCCGCAACAGGTCGGCGCCACGCAGCGAGATCAGCGTATCCATGGCGCGGGCGAAGGTGCTCCAGGCGATCGGCTGCTGCTCGGTCAGCACGAAGCTCACGATGCCGTCGCTGTGGTTCGCTTCGGCGATGAAGCCGCTGCGCTCGATCGCGCGCGGCTCGACCAGCGCCCGCGGCTCGAGCACGCCGTTGACCGCGGTCGCGACCTCGGCATGCGGATTGAGCGCGCGCAGTTGCGCGGTGAGCGCCGCTGTCGCTTGCTCGCCGGCGATATCGCCCTTGGTCACCACCAGAAGGTCGGCGAGGATCGCCTGCTTGCGCGCTTCCGCCGACCAGTCGAGCGTCGCTTTGCCGGTCTCGGCGTCGACCACGGTGACGACGACGTCGATATGGAATTCCTCGCCGAGCGCGCGGTCGGTGGAGAAGGTCTGCAGGATCGGGCTCGGATCGGCGAGTCCCGAGGTCTCGATCACGATGCGGCGGAAATCGGGGATCGCACCGCGCTCGCGTTCGGCCACCAGCCGCCGCAGCGCGATCTGCAGGTCGGAGCGGGTGTTGCAGCAGACGCAGCCATTGCCGAGCAGCACGGTTTCGTCGGCGCTCGCGCGCAGCAGCGCGTCGTCGATGCCGACGGAGCCGAATTCGTTGACCACCACGGCGGTGCCGGCGCCCTCCGGCGTCGTCAGGAAACGGCGCAGCAGCGTGGTCTTGCCGGCGCCGAGAAAGCCGGTGAGCACGATCACCGGCATGCGCGCGCCGCGCTCGCGTTTCTGCCGGCGCCCGAAGCGCCCGGCCGCCGGGGAGGGGAACATTTCGTTCATGGCGCTCACTTTACCTCGTCCCGCCGTGCGGCGAGAGGTCGATTTTCGAGCCTTAAGCGCGTTTACGCGCGTCTTTGACGCGCTATGGCGAGAAAATCGGGTGAGGGGGCTTCACCACGATTCTGAGCGCCAAAATTGCCCCTCACCCGGCTCGCGGCTTCGCTGCTCGCCACTCTCTCCCCGCAAGCGGGGAGAGGGAAAGCGACCTAAAAATCCATCTCCAGAATATACAAGCCGCCGGTCAGGCGATCGACCGTGTAGACGATTTGGCGCTCGTCGACGAACACGTCGTTGAGCTGCACCGCGCCCGCCGGCGATCCGGCCGGTGCCGGCGGCACAAAGACGGCGACTTCCTTCGGCTGATAGGCGTTGGAGATGTCGAAGGCGCGCATGCCGCCGTTGAAGAAGGTGCCGAACACGATCTGGTCGGATTGAAACGACGTCGGCAGCGGCGGGTTCTCATGGATGTTGTGCGCGCCGAAGCGGCCGCCGCGATTCTTGTAGGCGTCGACCGGCGGCATCGGCAAAGTCGCGAACGACACCGGATGCGCTTCGTCGCGCGCGTCCAGCAGCCACACCAGCTTCGGCCAATCCTTGGCATTGTTCTCGGTCGATTCCTCGGTGACCAGGATCAGGCCGCGGTCGAACAGCGGCACCGCGGTATGGGTGAAGCCGGTATAAGGCGGCGAATTGGTCCAGTGCGAGATCACCTTCGGTTGCGACTTGTCGGCAATGTCCATCACGTACATGCCGCCGTCGAGGTAGCAGAGATAGAGCCGGTCGGGCCGCTGCTTGTAGACGTTGCAATTGTGCGCGCGATAGCCCTTGTCGAGGGTGTGACGCGGCGGCGGCGCCACGTTGTCGCCGCGCCGCGTGCCGCTCAGCCACCAGCGGCCGACTTCCCTCGGCTTGGTCGGATCGCGCACGTCGATGCAGCGGTAGAATTGATCGTCATTGGGATGCGCGGCCTCGAAGTCGGGCGAGCCTGAGGCGATGTGCACATATTCGCCGTCGCAGAACCAGAGCTGATGCACGCCGCGCGAGGTGTCGCCCGAGCAATCGAAGAACGAGATCGATTTCGGATTTTCCGGCACCGACACGTCGAACAGTTCGAAGCCGGCCGGCTTTAGGCCTTTCTTCTGCGTCTGATAGGCGACCGCCATGATGTTGCCGGCGCACTCCAGCGAGTTCGAGCGCATATGGCTCTGCGGCAAGTCGGTCTGCACCACCACCTTCGGATTGCGCGGATCGGAGACGTCGACGCCGGTGAAATTCTTCGGCGCGCTTTCATGCGCCAGCCAGATGATGCGGCGGCCGTCTTTGGCCATCGCGATCGACATGCCTTCGCCCATGCCGCCGAAGCCGTCCAGCGTGTGCTGGGCGAGCAGCTTGAAATTCCAGCAGATTGGCTCTGCGGTCTGGGTGAGCGGGCTTTTGTCGGCGGACATTTGCGTCTCCGGTGCTTGACTGTTGTCGCGGAAAGGCCGGCGCGGAATGCGCCGGCCCGGGTTTTACTGCATACGGCTTACGCCGTCATCATACGTGAATGCATGGGTCTGCCGCCGAAACGGGGTCCCGGCCGGCGAGACAATGCGCTGCTTTAGGATTCCGCCTTCTTCATGAAGTCCTTGCGGAAGCACTGGCTCCAGTCCGGCATCTTCTTGATCTTCTTCGCCTTCATCAGCACCTCGGCGTGATGCGTCATGTAGGCGTCGAGATCGGCCGGCCAGCCGGGGCTGACCACGACGCGGCCGAGCGCATTGGCGAAGGTCTCCTTCGACATCTTGTAGCCCTTGGAGGTGTAGAACGAGTAGATCGTGTCGGCGACCTTCTTCGGCTCGTCCTTGAAGTCCTTGGCCACTTCGAGCCAGGCCTTCAGATAGGGCACGATGGCGTCGCTGTTCTTGTCGACGAAGTCCGGCGTCGCCGCCATGAACACCGGCAGCTTGTCGAACTCGTAGTAGTCGACCAGCGTATTGGCGATGCCCTCGGCTTCCGCGATCGAGTTATAGGGCTCGACATTGGCCATGGCGTCGACGGTCTTGGCGGCCATGGCGGCCACCATGTCGTTCACATTCATGCGCACTTCCTGGTAGTCGCCCTTGTGCAGGCCGGCCTTGGGCAGGATCTGGTCGACCAGGATGTTGCCGATCGAGGAGCCGGTCTGGCTGGCGATCTTCTTGCCTTTGAGTTGCTCGACCTTGGTCAGCCCGAGCTCCTTGCGCGCCATCACGCGCGCGGTCTTGCCGACATATTCGACCATGGCGACGGCGATCAATCCGCCGCGGTCATGGCCGATGGCGAAGGACGGGCCGGCGAAGGTGCCCATGTCGACTTGGCGCGCCACCATCTGCTGCATGGTGAGGTTGCCCGACGGCACCGCGAACTCCTCGGCCTTGATGCCGTGCTTCTCCAGGATGCCCGAGTGCAGCAGATAGTAAGTCGGCATGCCCCACATGTTGGTCTGATAGCCCTGGCGAACGGTCGCCATCGCCGCCGATGCCGAACGCGCGCCAAAGCCGGCCGCCAGCACGCCGGCACCGGTCGTCAGCAATGCCTGGCGGCGGGTGATTCCCTTTATAAAGCTCGTCATTGTCATCCTCCCTTATGATTTGGATTGTCCGTTGGTCGCCGATTTCATCGTCTCGTCTTGCGTCGTTTCGTTGCCGAGGTGCCGCAGCAACTCCTTCTGGAATTCGACGAATTCCACGCTCAGCGGGTCGCGCGGGCGGGCAAGCGGAACCTTGATGTCGACTTTCACCGTGCCGGGATGCGGCGTCATCACCACCACGCGATCCGCCAGATAAGCCGCCTCGGCGACATTGTGCGTCACGTAGATCACCGTCTTGCGGGTTTCCCGCCACACGTCGGCGAGCAGCCGCTGCATGTCGTCGCGCGTGAGCGCATCGAGCGCCGCGAACGGCTCGTCCATCAGCAGCACCGCGGGATTGTAGGCCAGCGCGCGGGCGATGGCGACCCGTTGTTGCATGCCGCCGGACAAATGATGCGGGTAGGAGTCGGCGAATTTCTCCAATTTCACCAGACGCAATTGTTCGCGCGCGATCTCTTCCCGCTCGACTTTGGGAATGCCTTTCATTTCGAGCCCGAAGGTGACGTTGCCGAGGGCGGTGCGCCAGGGAAAAAGCTGGGCGAAATCCTGAAACACCACGCCGCGGTCCGTGCCGTAGCCGGTGACTTCTTGGCCGCCGATCCTGATGTGCCCGGCGGTCGGGGTGAGGAAGCCGGCGATGATATTGAGCAGCGTTGATTTGCCGCAGCCGGACGGGCCGACCAGGCATAGGAATTCGGATTGCTCGATTGAGAAGCGCGCGTCCTTGACGCCCTGCACCAGGCCGGACGGCGTGTCGTAGGCCAGCGAAACGTCGGCGACTTCGATGTGGGGCATTCGGTGTGTCCGCTTTCAAGCCTTGGTTTTTTGCGCCGCATTCCAGCGCGCCGGACGTTTCTCGCGGAACGCGGCAAATCCTTCGGCCGCTTCGTCCGATTGCCGTTTGGCGGCGTGGCTTTCGATCAGCCCATTGAATGTGGCCTCGTCAAGATGGCTCCAGGCCGAGCGCAGCGCGCAGATCTTGGTTTGCGCGACGGCGTCCGGCCCGTTGGTCAGGAGCTCGTTGACGATGCGCTCGCCGGCGGCTTCCAGCTCGGCGAGCGGCACGATCTCATGCACCAGACCGATGCGGTGCGCCTCCTGCGCATTGAAGCGCTCGCCGGTCAGCGCATAGCGCCGCACCTGGCGCAGCCCGATGGCGTCGTTGAGCTGCGGGATGATGATGGTGCCGGCAACGCCGATGCGCACCTCGGCGATCGAGAACATGGCGTTGTCGGCGGCGATCACGATGTCGCAGGCCGACACGATGCCGGTGCCGCCGCCGAAGCAGGCGCCTTGCACCAGCGCCACCGTCGGCACCGGCAGCAAATTGAGCCGCTGCACCGCTTCCGCGGTCATGCGCGAGGCGCGTACATTCTCCTCCGGCGAGGAGCGGCGCACCGAGTCGAGCCAATTGATGTCGGCGCCGGCCTGGAAATTCGTGCCTTTGCCGGTGATCACCACCGCCCGCAAAGCCTTGCCGGCAAGCGAGTCGTAGATTGCCAGCAGCGCCGCGATCAGCTCGCCGTTATAGGCATTGTAGACTTCGGGGCGGTTGAGCGTGACGCGCGCGACGCCGCGCGCATCGACGCTGCACAGAACGGGATCGTTCGCCGCTGCCTCGCTCATATGCGCTAGCCCTTCGCCATCCGCACCATGCCCCAGCGCTGCACGGTAGCCTTCTCGATCGAGCCGAATACCAGGCGCTCGAACACGAAGCCGATCACGCCGATCACCACGATCGCGGCCATCATCACGTTGGTCTGCAGGAACTCCTTGGCGTCGAAGATCACCCAGCCGAGCCCGTAATCGGACGCGGCGATCATCTCGGCGCCGACCACCGCGATCCAGCAGCGCAGGAAGGCCTGCCGCATGCCGGTGATGATGAAGGGGAAGGCGGCCGGAATGATCACCTTGCGGAACATTTTCTTCTCGTCGGCGCCCATCGCGCCGGCCGCGCGCAGCCACAGCGGATTGACCGAGCGCACGCCCGACCAGGTGTTGAACAGCATCGGGAAGGTGGCGGCGTAGAACACCACCAAAATGGTGGTGAGGTTGCCGATGCCGAACCACAGCATGAACAGCGGCACCAGCGAGAACGACGGGATCGGCATCAGCGCGCTCACCAGCGGCAGAAAGAAATTCTCTACCGGCTTAAAGCGCGCCATCAGGATGCCGAGCGGCAGGCCGACGCCGACCGCCAGGCAGAAGCCGAACATCACGCGGTAAAGCGTGGCGCTGGTGTGCTCCAGCATGGTGCCGTCGGCCAGCATCTCGCCCAGCGTGTCGACGATGGTCGGGATCGTCGGCATCAGCACGCGCGGAAAATGGCCGCTGAGCGAAACGGCCTGGTAAAGCCCCGCCGCCACCGCCAGCGTGATGACGGCGCGGATGATCGAGCGGCGGCTGCGTCCTTGCTCGGTCATTCCATGGCCTCCACCATGCCCCAGCGCACCACGGTGAAGTTCTCGAGCTTCTGGAACACGAATTTTTCCAGCGCCAGCCCGATCAACGCGATCACCACGACGCCGGCCATCATGGCGTCGGTGTTGAGGAATTCGCGCGCGCCGAAGATCAGCCAGCCGAGGCCCCAGGGCACGGCGGCGAGCATTTCAACCGCCACCAGAATGCGCCAGGCTTGCGCCAGGCCGAGCCTTAAGCCGGTGAGAATGTAGGGCAGCGCGCCCGGCAGGATCACGTAGCGGAACATGCGCTTATTGTCGGCGCCCATGGATTGCGCCGAGCGCACCCAGATCTCCTTCACCGCCTTCACGCCGGTCCAGCTGTTGTAGATGACCGGAAACATCGAGACGAAGGCGACCAGCAACATGGCGGAGAATTGGCCGGGGCCGAACCAGAGCAGGAACAGCGGCGTATAGGCGAGGCCGGGAATCGGCGCCAAGCACGCTGACCAGCGGCAGGCAGATGTCTTCCGCCAGCCGCGAGCGTCCCATCAACACGCCGATGGTGAGGCCGACGGCGGCGGCCAAGCCGAAGCCCGCCAGCAGGCGGATCACCGTATCCATGGCGTGATGCGGCAGGATGCCGGAGATGGTCAGGTCGACGAAGGAGCGCGCGATCTCCTCCAGCGTCGGAAACAGTTTGCGCGGAAAGATGCCGGAGCGCGCGAAAATCTCCCACATCGCGCCCACCACCAGAAACGGAAAGGCATTGCGCGCAAATCACGCGCAGACGCTCAGCTCCGCGGCTCTGCGGCGGCGCCGGCACGCCGGGCGCAGCTATGGTGACGGTATCGTGCATGAAGCGGCGGACGTCCTCCCGTCCTTATCATTGACGCCGCGCCGGGCTACGGGCCGGTCGCGGCGGCCTTATTGTCGCGTTCCGGGCAGGATAGTGCGCCTTCAACCGTCCCCACAAGCAGGCGCGACATTATGTTTTGCCGCCGCTTGACATAAGTCTCGGGCGGCTTTTGCCGCTGGCGATTTGTGCCCGGAACGGGTAAAGGCCCCGGGCTGGCGCGCGGGCGCGGGCGATCGTCAAGAGGAGTGTTTTGCGATGCCGAACAATGCACAGAAGATCGGCTGGATCGGGGCCGGCCGCATGGGCACGCCGATGGCGGAGCGCCTGCTCAAGGCCGGCCACGACGTGTCGATCTGGAACCGCACCCGCGCCAAGGCCGAGCCGCTGGCCGCTAAAGGCGGCAAGATCGTCGACAAGCTCAGCGATCTCGCCGCATGCGACGTGGTGTTCTCCATCGTCTCCACCGGCAAGGATCTCGAGCAGGTGATCTTCGGCAAGGACGGCGTTGCGTCGGCCGGCAAGCTGCCGCCGGTGCTGGTCGACTGCTCGACCATTTCGGTCGATGACTCCGCCGCCATCCGCAAGCAACTGAAGGAGCGCGGCTCCGATTACGTGGCCGCGCCAGTCTCCGGCAATGCCAAGGTGATCAAGGCCGGCAAATTATCGGCCATCGTCTCCGGCCCGGAAGCCGCCTGCAAAGTCATGATGCCGCTGATGGAAGCGATCGCGCCGCGCGGCGTCGCTTACGCCGGCGAAGGCGAGCTCGCGCGCGTGTGCAAGATCGCGCATAACGTCATGCTCGGCGTGGTGATCGAGAACCTGATCGAGATCACGCTGCTCACCAACAAGATGGGCGTGCCGCGCCACGCTTTCCTGGCGTTCCTGAACAATTCGGTGATGGGCTCGATGTTCACCGCCTACAAATCGCCGGCGCTGGTCAATCTCGATTGGACCACGACGTTCACGCCCGAGCTGCTGCGCAAGGATCTCGATCTCGGCCTCGAGCTCGGCCGCGAGATGGATGTGCCGATGCCGGTGACGGCGGCGACGCGCGAGGTGCTGCAAGGCCATTTCGGCGCCGCCATGCTGCAGAAGAATCCGGAAGAGTACATCCAGAAAGATTTCGCCGCGCTCGCCGAAACCATGGCGCTCGCCGCCGGCATGAAGCTCGCTTCCGAAAACAAGAACGTGCCGACGGGGTTGGAGTGACTTGTCATTGCCGGGCTTGACCCGGCAATCCATGCCGACGTTCGGCAACGAAAGGCTTGCGCAAGCTTTGCGATTGCGGCGGCTCATCATGGATGCGCGGGTCAAGCCCGCGCATGACGCCGAAATGACCGCGCAAAAAAACGGGCCCCTTGCGGGGCCCTGTGTGCATAAGGTGGAGGATTTCACGCCGCCGTTTATTCCTTAAGGGAGGTGTAGCGGCGGCTGCGCACGGGCGCCACTCAATCGGCCGCGCGCCGAAATCACAAGTAAAATGGCCATAAATTTCCGATGGGCGCAGGCTCCCGTCGGCCCCATGCGACCAGGCCGGCGCTGCTATGCCATGATGCTGCCCGCCGCGAGGGAGTAACGCCTATGACCCCGCAAATTGCCGCATTGATCGAGAAGATCCGCGAGCTCGAAAGCGAGCTCGACGCCGAACTCGCCAAGCGCCGCGCCGAATTGCGCATCGGGCTCGAGCACGGCCGCATCGCGTTCGAAGAAGAGCTGCTGCGCCGGCATCGCGAGTTGCGCCGCAAGCTCTTGCCCTATCTGCTCGGCGCCAACCCGCTGGTGGTCATGACCGCGCCGGTGATCTATGCCGGCATCCTGCCGTTTATCCTGCTCGATTTTTTCGTCAGCCTGTATCAGGCGGTGTGCTTTCCCGATTTACGGCATCGCCAAGATCAAGCGCGCCGATTATCTGGTGTTCGACCGCCACCATCTCGCCTATCTCAACGCGCTGGAAAAGCTCAACTGCGCCTACTGCTCCTATGCCAACGGGTTGATCGCCTATACGCGCGAGATCGCGGCGCGCACCGAGCAATACTGGTGCCCGATCAAGCACGCGCGCCGCGTCATCGGCACGCATGCGCGCTACGCGCTGTTTGACGATTACGGCGACGGCGAAGGCTACCAGGCGCAGCTGGCGCAAGTTGCGCCAGGCGCTGGCCAAGGACGCGGGAGATGCGCCGCGCACAAGCGCGTGAACGGCGTTGCCGAAACGCGCCCGATAATGACAGATTGGTCTGCAATGACCGGGAGGAAATCGGCAATGGCCTACAAGCTCTACAACGCGCCGCAATCGACCTGCAGCCAGCGCGTCCGTTTCGTGTTGAACGCAAAAGGACTGCCGTTTGACGAGGTGAAACTCAATCTGCTGGACGGCGACCAGCTCAAGCCCGACTACCTCAAGCTCAATCCCAACGGGGTGGTGCCCACGCTCGACCATGACGGGCAGATCGTCACCGATTCCAACGTCATCACCGAATATCTCGACGAGGTCGAGCCGCGGCTAAGCTTCACGCCGGAGGACCCGGTCAAGCGCGCCCGCATGCGCGGGCTGATGCATTTCTCCGACGAAATGCCGGCGGCGGCGGTGCGGGTGCCGACCTACAATCTCGCCTTCCTGCCGCGCTTTGTCGCCATGGCGCGCGACGAGTTTGTCGCCTTGGCCGAGTCGAAGCCGCTGCGCCGCGAATTCATGATGACCATGGGCCAGACCGGCTTCCCAAAGGCCGAGATGGACGCCGCGCTGTCGCGCCTGCGCCGCACCTATGAGCGCATGGACGCCGAGATCGCAAAGAGCGGCGGACCGTGGCTGCTCGGCAAGGACATCTCGCTCGCCGACGTGGCGGTGATGCCGGCGCTGGTGCGCATGCACGATCTCAACATGGCGGATTGGCAGGACCTGCCGCGCGTCAAGACCTGGTTCGACAATATCCGCGCGCACCCGGCCTTCAAGCCGACCTATTATCAGGGCTCGCTGCTGAGCGAGCGCTTCCCGCATCTGCGCGAAAGCAAAGCGAAAAGCGCGTAAGCGCGTCTTCAGCAAAATGAGCATGTCATGGGAGATCAAGTCGCGTGAGCCGCGTTACGACCCGGCCACCAGCGCGATCAGCCGCAGCACCGGAAAACCGAACACCGCGTCGAGTTGCGAGGCGAGGCTGCGCAGCCAGGCCGGCGCCTGGTCGCTATAGCCAAACAACATCAGCGTCACCAGGACGGGTAGCGCCACCGCCATCCAATAGAAGAAGCGGCGCCAGCGCGCGCGGTTCTCTGCCTTTTCCTTCGGCGACACGTAGCGTGGGACGTAAGGGTTCGCGAGCGGTTTGGCCGGCGGTTTTTCGGGCGAATTTTTGCGCGCCATCACTTCACCAGCCAGTGGATCACGATCGGCACTAGCAGCGCGGTCAACAGGCCGTTGAGGCCGAGCGCGATGCCGGCGAAGGTGCCGGCGAGCGGCGAGACCTGGAAGGCGCGCGCGGTGCCGATGCCGTGCGAGGCAAGCCCGGCCGCGAAGCCGCGCGCGGCGTAGTTCTTTAGCCGCAGGAGGTTCATCAGCGGCGTCACCACGATGGCGCCGGTGATGCCGGTGAGGATGACCAGTACGGCGGTGAGCGCTGGATCGGCGCCGATCTTGTCGGCGATGCCCATCGCGATGGCCGCGGTGGAGGATTTCGGCGCCAGCGCCAGCGTGGAGGCATGGTCGAGGCCGAAGGCCTTTGCCAGCAGCACCGCCGAGACAATGGCCGTGAACGATCCCGTCACCAGCGCCACCGCCATCGGCACGAGCGTGCGCTTGACCTGCGGCAGATGGCGCACCAAGGGCACCGCCAAGGCCACGGTCGCCGGTCCGAGCAGAAAATGCACGAATTGCGCGCCGGCGAAGTAGGTCGGGTAGGCGGTGCCGGTGATCAGCAGAATACTCGCCACCAGGATCACCGCGATCAGGACGGGATTGACCAGCGGATGGCGCTTGGCGGCGGCAGCGGCAGCGTCGGCGATGACATAGGCCACCAGCGTCGCAGTCAGCCACAGTAGCGGCGAGCCGGAAAGATAGACCCACAGCTTGACGAAATCGCTCATGGCTCGGACGCCCCGTCGTGATCGCCGGTGGATTCGTCGACCTGCATGAAGCGGGCGAGATATTCGAAGGTGAGCGCGGTCACCGCCAGCGTGATCACGGTGCCGATCAGCACCACGGCGATCAGCCGCAGGCCTTGATGGCCGAGCGTTTGCAGGTTCTGCACCACGCCGACGCCGGCCGGCACGAACAGCAGCGACAGGTGCTTAAGCAGCGTGTCGGCGGTGGCGCCGATGTCCTTGGCGATGGGTGCGCGCGCCAGCAAGACGAAGAACAGCAGCGCCATGCCAACGACCGGGCCGGGCAGCGGTAGCCCGGCCGTCTGCACGATGATCTCGCCGGCGAGTTGACAGACGAGAAGCGTCGCAAGCGCCGCGAGCATGGCTACATCACCTCTTCGTCGTCATGCCCGGCAATGACGGTGTGGCGAAGTGTCCGCTCAATACTTCGCGCTGATCGGCAACTCCTCCGCCGGGAACAGCGAGATCACGGTGTGGCCCTTGTCGGTGACCACGATCTCTTCCTCGATGCGCGCGGCCGAATAGCCGTCGCTCGCCGGGCAATAGGTCTCGAGCGCGAACACCATGCCTTCCTTGATGATAGTCGGGTGGTCCATCGACACCACGCGCGAGATGATCGGCCGCTCGTGCAGGTTCAGCCCGAGCCCGTGGCCGAACTGCAGGCCGAAGGCTGACAATTCGTCGGGGAAGCCGAAATCCTGCGCCTTCGGCCACACGCTCGCCACCTCGGCGGTGGAGACGCCGGGCTTGATCAGGTCGATCGCCATGTCGAGCCATTCGCGGCACTTCTTGTAGGCGTCGTGCTGCGAGGGCGTCGCGCGCCCGACGTTGAAGGTGCGGTAGTAGCAGGTGCGATAGCCCATGAACGCCTGCAATATGTCGAAGAACACCTGGTCGCCGGGCCGCACCATGCGGTCGGTGAAATTGTGCGGGTGCGGATTGCAGCGCTCGCCCGAGATGGCGTTGATCGCCTCCACGTCGTCGGAGCCGTGACGATAGAGGAACTCGTTGACCATGCCGACGATGTCGTTCTCGCGCACGCCGGGGCGCAGCTTCTCGATCGATCAGGTCGTAGGCGCCGTCGACCATGGCGGCGGCGCGGTTGAGCAGCGCGATCTCGTCGGCCGACTTCACCTCGCGCGCTTCCAGCATCACCTGCTGGCCGTCTTTCACCGTGATCCCGGCCTTTTGCAGTTCGAACATCATCGGTGGTTCGATGATGTCGACGCCGACCGGCATCTTGGCGACGCCGGCTGCTTTAAGGATCGAAGCCATTTCCTCGGCGTGGTGCTTCATCAGGCCGAAGGCGGGATCGACGGTGCCGCGCAAGCCGACCAAACCGGCCTTGCAGTTCTCCGGCTTGAGCCACGGCGAATAGAGCCGGTGGTGCACCGCGGCCGAACCGAAATCCCACAGGATCGGATCGCCGCCGCGCGTCAGCAGGCACCAGCGCGAGAGCTTGTCGCGCGCCCATTCGCCGATCTTGGTCGAGGTGACGTAGCGGACATTGTTGTCGTCGAACAGGATCAGCGCGCCGAGGTCGGAAGCCTCCAGCGCCGCTTGCGCGCGCGCCAGGCGGTAGCGATGCATGCGCCGGTAGTCGACGCGCTCCTCGAAATCGACGCCCATGGTGCCGAGCACCGGCAGGTGACGGCCCCAATTGTAGCGCGGGTTGATGTCCTCGGCGGTGATCTTCACCGGATCGCGCGTTCTCTCGTCCATGGGTTTCTCTCCCTACTGACTTTTGGCCTGGGGTTGAGCGGGTTATAGCTCTTAGGCTGGCCGCAATACAGGGGCCATGTTTGCGTAGAAAACGGGAAATCGCGCCATGGCGCCTGCGTCCGATCGTGTGCCGCTTTATCTTGAGGATCTGACGGCGGGCTACGTCCATCGCGCCAACGGCGAGACGGTGGTCACGGCGGAGGCGATCAAGGCCTATGCCCGCGAATTCGATCCGCAGCCGTTTCATCTCGACGACGATGCGGCCCGCAACACGCTGTTCGGCGGCCTTGCCGCCAGCGGCTGGCACACGGCCTCGCTCACCATGCAATTGCTGGTGCATCACGGCATTCCGCTCGCCGGCGGCATCGTCGGCGGCGGCGTGGACGAGCTGCGCTGGCCGCGCCCGGTTCGCCCCGGCGACCGCCTGCATATCGAAAGCGAGGTGCTGGAGGTGCGGCCGTCGAAATCGCGGCCGCAGCAGGGCATGGTCAAGGTTCGGACCACGACCTTCAATCAGGACAACGAGCCGGTGCAGGTCTTCACCGGCAACCTGATCGTGCCGCGCCGGCCGGTATGAGCCTGCCCACTCCAACGTCTCAGCAAGATTTGCGCCGCGCTGATTGAACCTGAAGCCAAACTTGGCAGCATTGTCGAAATTGACAAAACATGGACGAGCGGCAAAGCCTACAATAGGCATAGTCAACGTAGCCGCGGCAGACGCGGTGGTACGAACTTTGCTAAGGTCTCCGTGCTTGGCGCAGTCGAGCGCAAAGGCGAATTGATTGTCCACGCTGAATATCAATCCAGCTATAATAGTCGGTGCAAGGGCGATATTTCCGGAATGGCGACTGAAGGATGTTGAGAAAATATATTCCATTTGTAGGCTTCTTCTTCGTAGCTTTGACTTTATTTGTCTGGTCCGAAAACAATTTCGCTCCGTCGTTTAAATCCTGCATAAGCCAGGAATCCATTAAGCAAATTTCCAATAGTCCCGAAGTACAAACTTCAATTCATCGTCATTGCCATCAAGACGCAGTCTATTTGCAGTTTAAGGCTTATTGATACGCACGCCGGCTTCTTTGCAATGGTCGGCCGCATTTATAGTTTCTGGTTTCACTTTTACTCTTTGGCAAGCAACCGAAAGATTGTGGAAGGCCTGACCTGCCACTGAACTTTCATCCAGCGGCGGTTAGAGCCTCAGCCAATGTTACGCCCTTGGGCGCGGTGAGTGTACCGGCATACGCCGCTGGAGTTTTGTACCCGAGCGAGGAGTGCGGCCTCGCGGTGTTATAGTCGGTGACCCAGGCTCCGATGAGCTGGCGCGCCTGATCGAGATCGAGGAACAGGCTCTCGTTGAGAAGCTCGTCGCGCATCCGTCCGTTGAAGGACTCGATGTAGCCGTTCTGCATCGGCTTCCCCGGCGCGATGTAATGCCATTCCACCCGGTGATCGTTTGCCCAACTCAGAATGGCGTTCGAGGTGAACTCGGTGCCGTAGCACATCAGGAGCTGGTTTGAGGGAGGCCCTGACCGCCTGCGGCGCCTCATGCAGGCAGGCGGTCAGGGCCGGGCAACAGATCTCTAAAGTGAAGGTGTCGAATCAACACTTTGGAGAAGCCCGACCATGACCAATCTGAAGGTTACACCGGCAGACGCTGTTCTGGTAGCCATCGATGTGTCGAAGATGCGTAATGACGTATTGATCGAGATGCCCGGCGGCAGCCGCCGGCGGCGGCTGGTCGTTTTGAACACTCGAACTGAACATGATCGCTTTATCGATGGGCTACTCGACCTTGGTCGGCCGGTGATCGTCGGTTTCGAGGCTACTGGCAACTATCACCGACCGCTTGCTTGGCGACTCCTCCAGGCCGGCTTTACCCTTCGACTTATTTCCTCGGTCGCGCTCGCACGCACACGTGAGGCCCTGCATAATAGCTGGGACAAGAACGATCCAAAGGATGCGCAGGTCATCCTGCACATGCTCAAGATCGGCGCGACGCAGACCTACAGCGATCCCATCTGCTCGGGCATCAACGACATCCAGGAACTGTCGAAGACCCACGAGATCATTTCGATGGCCAAGACAGAACTCTGGCATCGACTGCTGACACACTACCTGCCGCTCTATTTCCCTGAGATCGTTCGCTTTGCTAGCAATTCGCGCAGCGACTGGTTTCTTGCCTTCCTTGAGCGGTTTCCGACACCGGCCAGTATCACGATGCACTCGAAAGAGTATTTTACCGATGAGGCCTGGGACGTTGTCGGCCGGAAGGTCGCAAAAGCCCGCCTTTTGGGCGATATTTACGAAACGGCTTGCTCATCCATCGGCTTGCCTGTGGCAATGGATAGCTCTGCGATCGCAATGTTCCGCCTCGTTATCGCGCAGGGGCGAAGCTTGATCCACCAACGCGACACAATCGAGGAGCACGCCCATGCCGCTCTGGCCGATAATGCCGATTACCAGCGGCTGCGCCAGATTCCCGGCATCGGACCGATCAACGCCATGACAATTCTGGCTGAGGCCGGCGATCTGCGCCGCTTCCGCCACCACCGCCAGTTCCTGAAGTTCTGCGGTCTCGACTTGGCGACCCATCAATCAGGTCAGTTTCGCGGCCAGACGAAGCTCTCGAAGTTTGGCAATGCACGTCTACGGCGCGCATTTTGGATTGCCGCCCAGGTCGCCATCCGTCAGCGCGACAACAGCTTTCGATCCAAATATGAGCGCTATATCGCCCGTGATCGCGACAATGCCGATCTCAGGCGCAAAGCGCTGACAGCGATTACCGCCAAGGTGGCGCGCACCGCACATGCCGTCATCAAGACCGGTTCCGATTATCGTCCCTTCTTCGAAGGGCCGATGCCAAGCGGAAGAACCTCTCTCAGCAAGTGCCGTGAGGGCGCATCCGCGACCCTGTAGATAATGCTCGGGTCTTCCGCTTGGATTTGCATCTCGTGTTGAGGACGGTAAGGGCCAATCGTTGCGAGTTCAGGACCCTATGTTCGCTATGGCAGAGAGCTTCTTCCTTGACGGCGGAAGCCGCTTGGATAACTTTGATAACAGAACACTGGCAACTGTCAGTGAACGGAGATCTGTTGCCCTTCTGAGCACCATCGCTCGTGATGTAGGACGTTGTCGGAAACGATCATCCGAGGCTTGCCGCGCGCACCGATGAGCATAGTCAACTCGCGTGCGACTTGTTTGCCCGAAATCGAGGTCTCAGGGATCGCCGCCAGACATTCACGCGTCACGTCATCCACGATGTTGAGAATGCGAAAGCGGCGGCCAGTGGCGAGCTGATCGTGGACGAAGTCAAGCGACCAGCGCGCGTTGACCTTGGCCTCGACCAGGATCGGCGTACGCGTTCCGACGGCTCTACGCCGAGCCTTGCGCTTGCGGACTGTCAGCCCTTCCTCGCGGTAGAGCCGATAGATGCGGTTGATCCCTGATGGCTCGCCCTGTTCACGCAGCAGGATGAACAGCCGTCGGTAGCCAAACGGCGACGCTGGTTGGCGAGATCGCGCAGACGGGTGCGCAGTTCGACATCGGGCGGCCGGCATGAGTGATACCGGATCATCTTGCGATCGGCTGCTACGATGGTGCAGGCCCGACGCTCGCTCATCTGCAGGACGTTACGCAGATGGGCGACAGCTTCGCGCTTGGCGGCGGGCCCTACCATTTTTTTGTCAGAAGCTCCTTTAGCGCCGCCTAGTCGAGCATCGACTCCGCCAGCAGCTTCTTGAGCTTGCGGTTCTCCTCTTCCAGCGCGCGCAGACGCTTGGCGTCCGATACATCCATGCCGCCGTACTTGGCCTTCCAGTTGTACAGCGTGGCTTCCGAGATGCCGTGCTTGCGCGCCAGATCGGCCGTCTTCGCCCCAGCTTCGTGCTCGCGCAGAACCGCAATGATCTGCTCTTCGGTGAACCTGATCCGCCTCATCGTCCGTCCCCTTATTGAGGCCGAACTCTAACTCCGCGTGGAGGAAAAACTCAGTGGCAGGTCAGGCCGGAGAAAAACACTCTGAAGAGGGAATTGCGTGCTTATATCGGAATGCAAAATAATGGCACTACATTCGAGCCAGAATTTAATTCCGCCAATCAGCAATGGGAAATTAGAGGCAAAGTCAAAATTTTTACTGTGAACTACGGAAAGACTCCGGCCCATGACGCAACTATGCATGTCAAAATAGTGGAGTGGCCTCTCTCCGAAGTCATTAATGACGACTTGTGTGAAAAAATTGCCGGCCCCCAAATTATTCACCCAGGGCAGAATTTTGGAAAAATCGTCGGGGACAAGATAGCTAGCGATCAGTTCTTCATCTATGGATTTGTTGACTACACCGACGCCTTCGAGAACAAATGGCGTTATCGCTTCGCCTTTTCCCATGATCCCAAACGGTTTTTGAGTTCGTCCAAAGACGATAGGTGGATTGCTTACAGCGAACACAATGATGAGCAAAGCCGTAGTTAGGGCTGCACGACACTACCGAGCGACGCCTCTTGACTTTAATCCTGCTGTGGTATATAATCCTATCGCTTCGGTTCGCTGACGGGCGCTTGTCATGGCGCGCCCTTAAGGCGGCCGGAGCCGGTGCGCCGACAATGCGTGCCGTTGGATGGAGCGCCAGGGGGGCGCAGGCCCTTGCGCCAAGCGGGCTCGCGCGCCTCGCCAAGGCGCGCGGCGGGTTTCGCCAAACCCGCCAAAGGGGCTTCGCCAGCCCCTGGCGCCCTCCCGGCGCTCCATTCCCCTTTTGGGGAAACGGAAAAAGGGAAGCCGGCGTACCCCGCGCCGCCAAGAATAGGGGCGGCGGAGCGTTGGCTTGTTAGGCCGGCGCCATCTCGAGCCGCAAGCCGGCCAAGTGTACGGCGAGATCGTCGCGGATTTTCGGCCCGTGCGTCTGCATCTCGGCGAATTCGGTCTCGGTAATGAGATCGCTTAAGCCGCGCTTGAAGCTCGGCCATTGCTGCACGCGCTGCCACCAGGCATTGATGTGCGGGCGCTTGTCGGTCCACAGATCGAGCAACCCGAGATAAGACAGCCGCGCGACGAACGGCATCATGGCGATGTCGGCGAGCGTGACTTGCTTGCCGAGAATCCACGGACCGCCTTCGGCCAGCATCTCCTCCATCAGCTTGAAGGCGCGCTCATAGGCGCCGACCGCGTGCACCACGTAAGGCGATTGCGCGCCGAACTCGTAAGTCGACATGAAGCGGTCGCGCCGGCGCGGATCGCCGATATTGCGGAAGCGCACCTCGCGGACTTCCTCCGGCATGGTCCTCATGCGCTCGCGGAACATGGCCGAGAAGCTGATCTCGGTGACGCCCTCGAACAGGCCTTCGTCGACGAACTTGCTCCACAGCCGCATGCGCGCGCGCTGCGCGGGCTCTTTCGGGCTAAGCGGCGGATCGGGAAACGTCTCGTCGAGATATTCGCAGATCAGCGTCGATTCGGTGATCGCATGTCCGTTGTGCACCAGCGTCGGCACCAGACCCTTGGGATTGAGCTTGAGATATTTCGGCTCGTACTGCTCGGCCTTGAACAAATTGACCGGGATTGCCTGCCAGTCGAGGTTCTTCTCGGTGAGCGTAATGCGCACCTTCTGGCAGCAGACCGAATTGCCGAAGTCGTAGAGGATGATCATCGTTATCTGGCAGATCAAAATGCTGTCCTACGCTCGTCCCCGCGAAAGCGGGGACCCAGTTTTTGTCGGCTGGATGCTCGCTTAGCGAGCATGAGCGGGCAGTAGTTTACGCCGCGCTCTTCTTGCCCCAAAGCCTGGCCGAGGCAATGTCGGCGCCCTCGCGGATGGCGCGCAGCTTGAGCCAGACCACCGGCTCGATCACCCATTCGCGATTGGTGAAGGTGCCGAAGCCGCAGTCGGTCGAAGCGATGACGCGCTCGCGCTCGCCGACCGCGCGCACCGCTTCCTCGATGCGGCGCGCCACCACTTCGGGATGCTCGACGAAATTGCTGGTGGTCTCCACCACGCCCGGGATCAACAGCATGTCCTTCGGCAGCGGATGCTTCTTGAGTGCGTCGTATTCGTGGGCATGGCGCGGATTGGAGAACTCGATCGACAGCGCGCCGACCTGCGCTTGGTAAAGCGCCGGCAGGATCTTCTCCAGCGGGATGTCGTGGATGTGCGGACCTTCCCAGTTTCCGTAACAGACGTGCAAGCGCGCGCGGTCGCGCGGAATGCCCTCGATCATCTCGTTGATCGCTTGAATATGGCGCTCGACCGCCTTGACGAAGCCGTCGTCGTCAAGATCGCGGTACATCATGGTGCGGTCCATGGCGAGATCGGGCGCGTCGATCTGCAAAATCAGTCCGGCCTTGTAGATCGCTTGGCACTCGTTCTTCATCTCGCGCGAGAGCGCGCTGAGATATTTGTCGTGCGAGCCATAGAAGGCATCGAGCATGGTCGACGAAATGATGCCGGGCGACGGCACCGTCATGAACATCTCGGCGAATTTTCCGTCGGCGATCTTTTTGAAGCGCGCGATCTCGCCTTCGATCGGCTTGCTGTCGAGATATTTAAGCTCCGCCTGGCATTCCGGCGCGTTCTGCTGGCGGCTGACATGCGGGAAGCGCCGCGTCAGACTTGCCACCAGCTCGGGAAATTCCTCGAATTCGCGCCCGCGCCGGCGCTTCGACACGCCGCCAAAGCCGCTCATGCGCTGCGGCACATAGGTCTGGAAGCCGACCCGCTGCTGCTCGCCGTCATTGCCGATGTCGATGCCGGCGGAAGCCTGCTTCTCCACGACGTGGCGCACGGCCTTGTCCATTTCGGCCGCCATTTCGGCGGCATCGAATGGCTCGCCGGCTTCGCGCCGCACCAGCAAATCGGACAGCTTCTCGTTGCGCGGCAGGCTGCCGACATGGGTGGTCAGAATGCGGTCCCGGCTGAAGATCATGAAAAACTCCGAACTTGATTTTCGTCATGGCCGGTCCGGTCGTGGCCGGCCATGAATTCCATCATGAGACGTGGATGCCCGGCTTTTTAGCCGGGCATGACGGCGGGCAGGGCGACATTGCGGCCCGATGACCACGATTGCATAATACGCCTCATCTCGGGAGGAAACAAAATGACAATGGTCGCTGAGGTGCCTGCGGCCGACGCCGTGGGCGCAGTCCCACGTGATTACAATTTCGCCGCCGACGTATTGCAACGCAATCTCGACGCCGGGCGCGCCGACAAGCCGGCCTATATCGATGCGCGCGGCGTTTTGACCTATGGCCAACTCGCCGATCGGGTGGCGCGCTTCGGCGCCGCGCTGCGCGGGCTCGGCGTGCATCGCGAAGAGCGCGTGCTGCTGGCGCTGCTCGACACCGTCGACTGGCCGACCGCGTTCCTCGGTTGTCTGAAGGCCGGCATCATCGCCGTGCCGGTCAACACGCTGCTCACCGAGGACGACTACCGCTTCATGCTGGCCGACAGCCGCGCGAAATGCCTGGTGGTGTCGGAAGCGCTGTTTCCCAAATTCGAGAAGCTGATCAAGGACTGCCCGGACCTCGAGCACGTCATCGTCTCCGGCAGCAATCCGCACGGCTATCGCCTGTTCGACGATATGATCGGCGCCGACGAGGCCGAGCCTTACACCGCGCCGACAACGTGCGACGACATCGCGTTCTGGCTCTACACCTCGGGCTCGACCGGCAAGCCGAAGGGCGCGGTGCACGTGCACGCCAGCCTCAAGCTCACCGCCGATCTCTACGGCACGCCGATCGCGGGCATCAAGGAATACGACGTCTGCTATTCGGTGGCGAAGCTGTTCTTCGCCTATGGTCTCGGCAATGCGCTGACCTTTCCGCTCAGCGTCGGCGCCACCACGGTGCTCAATCCCGAGCGGCCGACGCCGGACGGCGTTGCCGCGCTCTTGCGCAAGCATCCGATCACGGTGTTCTACGCGGTGCCGACTTTCTATGCCGCGTTTCTGGCGAGCGCGAGCGCGCCCGAGCGCTCCGAGGTGAAGATCCGCCGCTGCATTTCCGCCGGCGAGGCGCTGCCGGAGGAGATCGCGCGCAAATGGCGCGAGCGCTACGGCCTCGATATTTCCGACGGTCTCGGCACCACCGAGATGCTGCACATTTACCTGACCAACGAGCCGGGCGCGACCAAATACGGCACCACCGGAAAGCCGGTGCCCGGCTACGCCATCAAGCTGATCGGCGATGACGGCGAGGAGGTCGGGCAAGGCGAGATGGGCGAGCTCTACGTGCGCGGTCCGACCAGCGCGATCATGTATTGGAACAACCGCGAGAAGTCGCGCTCCACCTTCCAGGGCGAATGGACGCGCTCGGGCGACAAATATGTCGAGGACGACGACGGCTACTATGTCTGCTGCGGGCGCGCCGACGACATGCTGAAAGTCTCGGGCATGTATGTCTCGCCGTTCGAGGTGGAGTCCGCGCTGTCCTCGCATCCCGACGTGCTGGAGGCCGCCGTGGTCGGCTGGTTCGACGAGCAGAAGCTGGTGAAGCCGAAGGCTTTTGTCGTGCTCAAGGTTCCCGAAAAGGCGACCGACGACCTGATCGAGAAATTGCAGGAGCACGTCAAGCAGAAGCTGGCGCCGTTCAAATATCCGCGCTGGATCGAGTTCCGCATCGAGCTGCCGAAGACGGCGACCGGCAAGATCCAGCGCTTCAAGCTGCGCGCGGAGGGGAACCCATAGCTGTCATGTCCGCGCAACAATTCCTCTGGCTGTCAGTCGTCCGCGAAAGCGGAGCGATCCAGTAATCGCGAGCGCTTGCGAAATTTCCCCTCATCTGTTTTGTGATTCACTGGATGCCGCGCTGCTTCCGCGGGGCAATGACACGCTGTGCACTTCTAGTTCGCGGAGTAGTGACGACGTGGCTCTTGGACGACTCCGGCTTCCTCTCCATCGACTCCCAGCGCCTCGAATACCGCATGATCGGCCCGCGGCCGGACGCTGCGCCGACACTTGTGCTGCTGCACGAAGGCCTCGGCAGCGCGGCCTTGTGGGGCGACTTCCCGGACAAGCTGAGCGCGGCGACCGGTTGCGGCGTCTTCGTCTATTCGCGCGCCGGCTACGGCAAATCGAGCCCGGTCAAGCTGCCGCGCCCGCTCAGTTACATGCACGACGAGGCGCGCGAGACGCTGCCGCGCCTGCTCGACGCGATCGGCTTCAAGCGCGGCCTGCTGGTCGGCCATAGCGACGGCGCTTCCATCGCGGCGATCTATGCCGGCAGTCATCAGGATCACCGTGTCGGCGCGCTGGTGCTGATCGCGCCGCATTTTTTCGTCGAGGACGTAACGACCGCATCGATCGCCGAAATGCGCGCAACTTACGAGGCCGGCGATCTACGGACGCGAATGGCGCGCTGGCATTCCGATGTGGATGCGACGGTCCGCGGCTGGAGCGACGTCTGGCTGGGCGACTTCGGCAATTGGGATATCACCGAATATCTCGCCTATATCCGCGTGCCGGTGCTGATCGTGCAGGGCGAGGACGATCAATACGGCACCGCCAAGCAGATCGAGGCCGCGCAACAGGAATGTTATTGCCCGGTCGAGGTGACGCTGCTGCCGGGCGCCAAGCATTCGCCGCAGCGCGATGCGCCGGAGGCGACGCTGAATGCGATCGCCGAGTTTGTCGCCCGCGCCTTGCAGGCGAATGAATGGGTGAAGGCGGCCTAGAATCGACCGCTCATTCCCGCGCAAGCGGGAATCCAAAACTGACGTCCCCGCTTTCGCGGGGACGCGCGGTTGTCTTGCGAAGGCGCTTACTCCGCCGCCTGCTTGGTCGCGCTGCCGTGCTGCGACACCAGATAATCCATCGCCGCCTGCGCGCCGCCTTTCTTGTGCGGGATATTGGCGAGCGAGAACGCCATCTCGGTCACCGACAGCGCGCCCATCAGCATGGCGTCGTTGATGTCGCCGAGATGGCCGATGCGGAACATCTTGCCGGCGAAGCGGCCGAAGCTCGAGCCGTAGGAGATGTTGAACTGGTCGAGCGCCAGCGCGCGGAACGCGTCGGCATCGACGCCTTCCGGCGTCAGCACCGCCGTAATAGTCGGCGAATAGTACTTCGCGTCCTTGCAGATGGTATCGAGGCCCCAAGCCTTGACGGCGCGGCGCGTGGCTTCCGCCAGCCGGGCGTGGCGGGCGAACACGTTGTCGAGCCCTTCCTCGTGCAGCATCTCGATCGAGACGTTCAGGCCCTGTATCATCTGCGTCGCCGGCGTGTAGGGGAAGAAGCCGACTTTGTTCATGGTTAGCATGTCGTCCCACGACCAGAACGACTTCGGCAGCTTCGAGGTCTTGCTCGCGGCCAGCGCCTTGTCGCTGATGGCGTTGAACGACATGCCGGGCGGCAGCATCAGGCCCTTCTGCGCGCCGCCGACGGTGACGTCGACGCCCCATTCGTCATGCCGGTAGTCGGTGGAAGCGAGCGAGGAGATGGTGTCGACGAACAGCAGCGCCGGATGGTTGGCCTTGTCGATCGCCTTGCGCACCTCGGCGACCGGCGACAGACAGCCGGTCGAAGTTTCGTTGTGCAGGAAGCAGACCGCCTTGATCTCCTTGGCCTTGTCTTCGCGCAGGCGCGCTTCGACCGCGGCGGCATCGACGCCGGTGCGCCAGTCGGTGGTGATGAATTCGGTCTTGAGGCCGAGCTTCTCGGCCATCACTTTCCACAAGGTGGCGAACTGGCCGGTCTCCACCATCAGCACCTTGTCGCCGGGCGATAGGGTGTTCACCAGTGCGGCTTCCCAGGCACCGGTGCCGGTGGCGGTGTAAATGATCACCGGGTTGGTGGTCTTGAAGATGGTCTTGATGCCTTCAAGCACCTTCTTGGTCAGCCGGGCGAATTCCGGGCCGCGGTGATCGATGATGGGCGTATCCATCGCCCGCAGCACGCGGTCGGGCAGCACGGTCGGCCCGGGAATATGCAGAAAATGGCGCCCAACCGGACGCGACGAATTCTTAGCCATTTGGATTCGCTCCTAAAGCGCGGCTTTTAAAAGGATTTTCGTGGTTTACCACGGACCGACCCGGCCAGGGCGCGGCGCTTGTGGCGTTGAACTATGAATGCAACAGTCCGGTCAAGCGGTTTTGTGCACGGCAAACAAGCCCTTCATGCATACGAACGGGCGGGCACAACGAGGACTGACGGCGTGCTGGTACTAAGGCCCGGTCTGGAAAGGCGGCTCAAGGCCGAGCTGAGCGGGGATATCTGGTTCGATCCCTTCACCCGCGGCCGCTACGCGACCGATGCATCGCACTATCAGATCGTGCCGGCCGGTGTGGTCGCGCCGAAAACCGTCGAGGTAGCCGAAAAGGCAATCAAGATCGCGCGCGCCGAAGGCGTGAAGGTGCTGGCGCGCGGCGGCGGCACCTCGCAGGCCGGACAGACGGTCGGCGATGCGCTGGTCATCGATTGCTCGAAATATCTCACGCGCATCCTCGATCTCGACGTGAAGCGCCAGCGTTGCACGGTCGAACCCGGCATCGTGCTCGACGACTTGAACCGGCAACTTAAACCGCACGGACTGTGGTTCCCGGTCGATATCTCCACCGCCTCGCGCGCCACGATTGGCGGCATGGTCGGTAACAATTCCTGCGGCGGGCGCTCGATGCGCTACGGCACCACGCGCGACAACGTGCTCTCGCTCGACGCGCTGTTGGCCGACGGCTCGCTCGCGCACTTCGGGCCGCTCGGCGGCAATATCAATGACGTGCCGGCGCCGTTGCGACCGCTGGTCAAGGACCTGCTGGCGATCGGCGAGCGCGAGAAGGACGAAATCGCCGAACGCTTTCCCAAGGTGCAGCGCCGGGTCGGCGGCTACAATCTCGACGCGCTGGTGCCGTTTGGCAAGAACGACATCAACCTCGCCCATGTGCTGGTCGGCTCGGAAGGCACGCTCGGCTTTTCCACCCGCATCGAATTGAAGCTCTCGCCCGTGCTCGGCCGCCGCGCGGTCGGCGCGGTGCATTTTGCCAGCTTCTACCACGCGATGGAGACGGCGCAGCACATCGTGCATCTGCTGCCGATCGCGGTCGAGCTGATCGACCGCACCATGATCGAGCTCGCGCGCGAAATCCCGATCTTCCGGCCGACGCTCGACAAATTCGTGCGCGAGACGCCGGAGGCGATCCTTCTGGTCGAGTTCGGCGAGGATAACCATGAGGAAAATTTGCGCCGGCTGCGGCGGCTGAAGCATTTGATCGGCGATCTCGGCTTCGATTGGAGCAAGGAAGGCGCCAAATGGGGCGGCGTCGTCGAGGTGCTCAGTCCGGAGCTGCAAGCCGCGATCGCCGACCTGCGCACCTCCGGCCTCAACATCATGATGTCGATGAAGGAGCAGGGTAAACCGGTCTCCTTCGTCGAAGACTGCGCCGTGCCGCTCAACCATCTCGCCGATTACACCAGCCGGCTGACGCAGATTTTCGAAAAGCACGGCACGCGCGGCACTTGGTACGCGCATGCCGGCGCCGGCTGCCTGCACGTGCGGCCGGTGCTCAATCTCCGGCTGGAAAAAGACGTGCATGCCATGCGCGAAATCGCCGAAGAGGCGTTCGCCATGGTGCGCGAATACAAGGGCTCGCATTCCGGCGAGCACGGCGACGGCCTGGTGCGCTCGGAATTCAACGAGCCGATGTTCGGCTCGCGCCTGGCGCGCGCCTTTGAGGAGGTGAAGGACCGTTTCGACCCGGACGGGCTCTACAATCCCGGCAAGGTGGTGCGGCCGCCGCGGTTCGACGACCGCTCGCTGTTCCGCTACTCGCCCGATTACAAGGGCCTGGAGACCAAGACGCAATTCGACTGGTCGGCCTATGCGGGATCGAGCGGCGGCTTCCAGGGCGCCGTCGAGATGTGCAACAACAACGGCGCCTGCCGCAAGCTCGCGGGCGGTGTGATGTGTCCGAGCTATCGCGTCACCCGCGACGAGCGCGACGTGACGCGCGGCCGCGCCAATACGCTGCGACTGGCGATCACCGGGCAGCTCGGACCGGGCGCGCTCAGCTCCGATGAGATGGCGGAGACGCTGAAGCTTTGCGTCTCCTGCAAGGCGTGCCGGCGCGAATGCCCGACCGGCGTCGACATGGCGCGCATGAAGATCGAGGTGCTGGCCGCGCGCGTCGCCAACCGCGGTGTCTCAGTGCACGACCGGCTGGTCGGCTCCTTGCCGCATTACGCGCCGAAGGCTGTGCGCCGGCCGTGGCTGTTCAATCTGCGCGACCGCAGCGCACTGCTGCGCCATGCGTCCGAGCATTTCGCCGGCTTCTCCAGGCGGCGCAGCCTGCCGAAGTGGCGCAGCGATCCTTATCGCGATCGCCCCAATTGGAAAGTGAAGTCGCCCACCGCCGGCGATCTAACGCGCGACGTCGTGCTGTTCGCCGATACTTTCAATCGCTATTTCGAGCGTGAAAATCTTGATGCCGCCTCGGCCGTGCTCGCGTCCGGCGATTACCGCGTCCTTCCGGCGCTGCCGGCGGCCGGCGAGGAACGTCCGCTCTGCTGCGGCCGCACCTTCCTGGCGGTCGGGCAGGTCGATCTGGCGCGGCAGGAGATGGAGCGCACCGCGGCCGCGCTTGCGCGCTACGTCGAGCGCGGCACGCCGGTGATCGGGCTTGGAGCCGAGCTGCCTGTTCACCTTCCGTGACGAGATGCCGGGGCTGGTCAAGAGCCCGGCGGCCGAAGCGCTGGCGAAGCAGGCGATGCTGCTGGAGGAATTCATCTCGCGCGAGCAGGCCCACGGCCGGCTCAATCTGCCGCTCGGCCCGTTGCGCCAGAAGGCCTTGCTGCACGGCCACTGCCACCAGAAGGCGTTCGATGCCATGAGCGCGGTGGAGAGCGTGCTGCGGATGGTGCCGGAGCTCGGCGTGGAGACCGTCGATTCAAGCTGTTGCGGCATGGCCGGCGCTTTCGGCTTCGATGCCGCGACTATCGACGTCTCGCTCAAGATGGGCGAGCTGTCGCTGCTGCCGGCGGTGCGCAAGGCGGATAACGATACGCTGATCGTGGCCGACGGCACCTCCTGCCGGCATCAGATCCACGACGGCGCCCAGCGTGACGCGCTGCATGTGGCGCGCGTGCTGGAAATGAGCCTGCAAGCCGCGCGCCAATGACCCGTCATGCGCGGGCTTGACCCGCGCACCCCGCTTAGGTGAGCAATGTGCCAGCCTAAGCGGGATGGCCGGCACAAGGCCGGCCATGACAACGGAAAACCATCATGCCGGTGTTGTTTCCCACGACCCTCGTCGGCTCCTATCCGCAGCCGGATTGGCTGATCGACCGCGCGCGGTTGTCGAAAATGGTGCCGCGCGTGCGCATGGACGACCTCTGGCTGGTCGATCCAAAAGAGCTCGAGGCCAAGCAGGACGAGGCGACGCTGCTTGCGATCCGCGACCAGGAGCGCGCCGGTCTCGACATCATCAGCGACGGCGAGCAGCGGCGCGAAAGCTATTCCAACCGCTTCGCCACCGCGCTCGAAGGCGTCGACACCGACAATCCGGGCAGCGACCTTGAACCGCAGCGGCAAGCCGATCCCGGTGCCGCGCGTCACCGGCAAGATCAAGCGCAAATATCCGGTGCAGTTGCGCGACATGCAGTTCCTGCGCGCCAATACGCAAAAGCCGGTGAAGATGACGGTGCCCGGCCCGTTCACCATGTCGAAGCAGGCGCAGAATGAATTTTATGCGAGCGATGAGGAGATGGCGCTCGATTACGCCGCCGCGGTGAACGACGAGATCAAGGATCTGTTCGCCGCCGGCGCCGATATCGTGCAGATCGACGAGCCGTGGATGCAGCAGCACCCGGACAAGGCGCGCGAATACGGTCTCAAGGCCCTAAACCGCGCGCTCGATGGCGTCAGCGGCACGGTCGTGGTGCATCTGTGCTTCGGCTACGCCGCGGTCGTGCATGAAAAGCCGACCGGTTATTCCTTTCTGCCGGAGCTGGAGGCATCCAAAGCCGCGCAAATCTCGATCGAGGCGGCGCAGCCCAAGCTCGATCTCAAGGTGCTGGAAAAGCTGCCGTCGAAGACCATCATCCTCGGCGTGATCGATTTGTCCGATATGACGATCGAGACGCCGGAGGTCGTCGCCGCGCGAATCCGCAAAGCGCTGCCTTTTGTGCCGGCCGAACGCCTGGTCGTGGCGCCCGATTGCGGCATGAAATATCTGCCGCGCGATGTGGCGTTCGGCAAAATGCAGGCGATGGTCGAGGGCACTGCCATCGTGCGCGGCGCGCTTTAGCTGCCGCCGTAGAACAGGTTCACCAGAGCGAGCGAAATCCACGGCACATAGGTGCAAAGCAGCAGCACGAGTGCCAACGCCGCGATAAATGGTAGATTGGCCCGTGTCGTCGCCCAAATATCGGACTTGGCGATGGCGCAAGCGGTCATCAAGACGCTGGCGACCGGCGGCGTCTGCTGACCGATGGCGAGGTTGAGCGTCACAACCAACCCGAAGTGAATCGGGTCGATGCCGACCGCCTGCACCAGCGGCATTACGATGGGCACGACCAGGATGATCGCCGCCGCCGAGTGCAGGAACATACCGAGGATCAGGAAGGCGACGTTTAGCAGCAGCAACACGACGTATTTATTGGTCGTCACCTGGGTGATGGCGTGGCCGAGCGCCTGCGGCATTTGCGCTTCGGTGAGGAAGGTGCCGATCAAGGCCGAGGCTGCCACCAGCAGCATGACGACCGCGGTCTGCACGCCGCCGTCGATGCAGGCCTTGCGCAAGGTGCGCATGTCGAGATCGCGATAGATCAGTCCGCCGACGACGAGGGCGGCGAGCACGGCGGAGCCGGCGCCTTCGGTGGCAGTGACAATGCCGGCGAAGATGGAGCCGAGAATGACGACCGGCAGCACCAAAGCCCAGATCGCCTCCTTGAAGGTCTGCCAGACGCGGCCGATGCTGAAGCGCTCCTCAATCGGGAAGTCATAACGCACCGCCTGCCAATAAGCCGCGATGGCGAGGCCGAGGGCGCCGATGAGACCTGGCAGGATGCCGGCGACAAACAATTTCACCGTCGAGGTCTGCGCCATCACCGCGTAGAGGATCATCGGGATCGACGGGGGAATGATGATGGCAAGGCTCGCCGAGGAGGAGACCACGGCGGCGGCGACTTCCTTGGAATAGCCGCGCCGCTTCATGGCCGGGATGAGGATCGTGCCGAGCGCCGCCACGTCGGCAACAGCGGAGCCGGAAATCTCGGCGAAAAACATCGAGGTGCCGATCGACACCATCGACAATCCGCCGCGGAAAAAGCCGACCAGCGCCGAGGCTAACGCGATCAACCGGCGCGATATCGAGGACGCGTTCATGATGGCGCCAGCCAGAATGAACAGCGGGATAGCCAACAGCGGGAAACTTGAGGCGCCGTCGAACATCACCAGCGCCATATTCGGCAACATGTCCGGTCCCTGGATCAGAAAAATGGCCGCCGCGGCGACGGCGCCGAGCGCGACGGCAATCGGCACGTTGAGCAACGCCAGCGCCACCATGCCGATGAGCATGAGGGTTATGGTCATGGCGCGGGCCTTGTGTCGCGGGTTTCGGCAGGCCGCTCGGCTTCTTTGATGAGCTCGAGCGCTTCCTGCAGCTCGATGTCCACGAATCCGCCGCGTGCGGGCGGCGCGCAGCTTGTCCGGCAGCCCGAGCAATTCGGCGATCACGAACAGGCCGGCCGCGATCGGAATGACCGATTGGGTGAGCGGGGTCGGCACCGATGGCAAGGAAATCATATGCTCGCCCTGCAGAACGATCAGCACCTTGGTGCCGTAGATCACCAGCAGAATGAAAAATACGAGCACGACCGCTTCGGCGAACAGCGTCGCGATGATGCGCGCGCGCACCGGCATGGCATTGACCAGGCTGGGCACGCCGATATGCGCGCCGCGCAGCGCCGCCAAAGCCGAGCCGTAATAAGTGAGCCAAACGAGGCCGATCGAGGCGAGTTCGTCGTACCAGGACAGGGCGTGTCCGAGATAGCGGAATGCCGCGCCGGTGATCACGAGGATCGTCAGCGCCGCCATCAGCACGAGGACGATGGCTTCGAGCAAGCGCTCAAAGCCCGCGCGAATTCCACTCCAACTGCAACGGAATGTCCCCCGGACCTTAAGGCCGCAGCGACGGCCGGCCCTTTGTTGAGGCCGGCCCTTGATCGGCGCGTGCGGCTTAAGAAGATTTGCCGAGCGCGAGCGCCTTGTCGATCAGCTCCTGACCGCCCGGAACTTCCTTGCCGAACTCCTCGTAGATCGACTTGCTGGCCTTGATGAAGGCGTCCTTGTCGACCTCGTTGACCTTGATGCCCGACTTCTTGATCTTGTCGAGCAGCTCATTGTCCAAGTCGGCGCCCGTCTTCAGCGCGACCGGCTGCACCTCTTTCGCCGTGTCCTCCAGGATTTTCTGCACGTCGGCTGGCAGCCGCTTCCAGCTCGCGCCGGCAACGGCATAGGTCGGCGAGTAGACGTGCCCGCTCATCGACAGGTACTTCTGCACTTCCTGGAAGTGGCCGGTATAGATCTGCGCCAGCGGGTTTTCCTGGCCGTCCATGGCGCCGGTCTTGAGCGCGACGAAAACCTCGGAGAAGGCGAGCGGCGTCGGGTTGGCGCCGTAGGCCTTGAACATCTTCACGCGCCATACGCCCTTCGGCGTGCGCAGCTTGATGCCTTGCAGATCCTCCGGCTTGACGATCGGGCGCTTGTTGTTGGTGATCTGGCGGAAGCCGTTCTCCCACACGCCGATGATGTGGTAGCCGACCTTCTCGGCCTGCGGCACCATGATCGGATAGACGATCTGGTCGCGGATGCGCGCCATGTGAGCGCGGTCCTTCACCAGATACGGCATTTCGAACAGACCGAAGCTAGGCACGTAGGACGACATCACCGTCGATGGCAGCGCTAGATCGATTGTGCCAAGCTTCAGTTTTTTCATCATTTCGGAGTCGCTGCCGAGTTGGCTCGACCCGTAAACGACAACCTTGGCCTTGTCGCCAAGCTTGGCATTGGCGCGTTTGGCAAATTCCAAAGCGTTCCTTTCGAGCAGCGAGCCGGGCGCGCCGACATGGCCAAACTTGATCTCGGTCTGCGCCGTGGCCGTTCCGGCGAGCAGCGTCGCGAAAGCAAGCGAAAGCAGGCCTTTGACGAGCGACATGAGTTCCTCCCAATGATTATTAAGGTCCACCGGACTAAAGGTCCGGCGGTGATTTTTGTGTTGATTATCAATGCAAATCGGGGCGGCCAAGGCAAGGAGCCAAGGGTCGCGCTCGCGAAAAAGGGGGACCCGCCCGGATGGGGACTAGCCGGGCGGGTCTGACGAATCGGCGCGGGGATGGACGGGGGGCTGGCGCCGATCGCGTTCGAACTCGTGGCGGCCGTAATGGCCGCGTGCTCATAAGTCGCGCCGGCCGTGGAAAAGGTTCAAAGCCGGTTAAGGCGCCGGCTTGCCGATCCCCCGGTGACAATGACAAAGTGGTAAAATGTTACGACTGGCTGCAATTTTATTGGTTCTGGCCGCGGGTTTGGCGCCGGCGCAGGCGCTCGATAAGGTCCGTTTCGGCACCAATTGGGTCGCCGAGGCCGAGCACGGCGGCTACTACCAGGCGCTCGCCGACGGCACCTACAAGAAATACGGGCTCGACGTCACCATCGTGTCGGGCGGCCCGAACGTGAACAACCGCATCCTGCTGCCGGTCGGCAAGCTCGACTTCTTCATGAGCGCCAATTCGCTGCAGACCTTCGACGCGGTCGAGCACAACATCCCCACCATCGCGGTGGCGGCGAGCTTCCAGAAGGACCCGCAGGTGCTGATCGCGCGCCCGGACGTGAAGACGTTGCAAGACCTCAAGAAGCTCACGCTGTTCGTCTCCAAGGAAGGCATCGTCACCTATTTCAAGTGGCTCAAGGAAGCCTACGGCTTCGACGAGTCGAAGGTGAAGCCCTACACCTTCAATGCGCAGCCGTTTCTCGCCGACAAGAATTCGGCCATGGAGGGCTACGTCACCTCCGAGCCCTTCGCCATCGAGAAGCAGGCGCATTTCAAGCCGTCGGTGTTCCTGCTCGCCGACCACGGCTTCAACAGCTACTCGACCTTGATCGAGACCCGCCGCGATCTGGTGGAAAAGAACCCCGACCTGGTGCAGCGCTTCGTCGATGCCTCGGCCATCGGCTGGTATCACTATCTCTACGGCGATCCGAAGCTGGGCAACGAGGCGATCAAGAAGCAGAACCCGGAGATGACCGACGATCAGCTCGCCTATTCCATCGCCAAGATGAAAGAGGACGGCATCGTCGATTCCGGCGACACCGTGAAGCTCGGCATCGGCGCCATGACCGACGCGCGCTGGAAAAGCTTCTACGACAAGATGGTGCATGCCGGCGTGGTCAAGGCCGGGCTCGACTACAAGCGCGGCTACACGCTGAAGTTCATCAACAAGGGCGTCGGCGCCGACTTGCGGCCGAAGTAATTCTCGTCATGGCCGGGCTTGTCCCGGCCAACCACGTCTTTACTTTGGAGCGTCCGAAAAAAAGACGTGGATACCCGGCACAAGGCCGGGCATGACGGAGTAAATGGCGCCGCCTTCCCAAACCAGCAATGCCATCGTCTCGCTGCGCGACGTCGGCAAGACGTTCGAGCGCGGTACGGTTGCGCTCGACGGCTTCGACCTCACCGTCGCCGACGGCGAATTCGTCTCGCTGTTGGGGCCGTCCGGCTGCGGCAAATCGACGGCGCTGCGGATCATTGCCGGCTTGAGCGTGCCCACGTCGGGCAGCGTTGGATGGCCGGGTGGGGCAGCGGCCGGCGTCGGCGACATCGGCTTTGTGTTCCAGGAGCCGACGCTGATGCCCTGGGCCAATGTGGCGGCCAATGTGCGGCTGCCGCTCAAGCTCGAACGTTCCGACGCGATAATTTCGCAAAAGGCGGTGGCGGCGGCGCTCGCGCGCGTCGGCTTAGCGGATTTCGCAAACGCCTTTCCGCGCGAGCTGTCCGGCGGCATGCGCATGCGCACCTCGATCGCCCGCGCGCTGGTGACCGAGCCGCGCCTGATCTTGATGGACGAGCCGTTCGCCGCGCTCGACGAGATCAACCGCTTCAAGCTCAACAACGAGCTGTTGGCGCTGTGGCAGGAACTGCGCCGCACGGTGATCTTCGTGACGCATTCGGTGTTCGAATCCGTCTATCTCTCGCAGCGCATTGTGGTGATGACGCCGCGGCCGGGCCGCGTCGCGGCGGAGGTGACGATCGACGCGCCGTATCCGCGCGACGAAAGTTTCCGCACCTCGGCGGACTATACCGGCTATTGCCGGCTGGTGTCGGAAGCTTTGGGCAAAGCGATGGCAGGCGCGTCATGACCGAGCGCATCCTCCGCATCGGCCTGCCCATCCTGGTGCTGGCGCTTGGCGTGCTGCTTTGGCACTGGGTGGTGCGCGCTTTCGCCATTCCGCCCTACGTATTGCCGGGCCCGGGCCTGGTATTCGGCACGCTGATCGGCGACGGCGCGCTGTTGTGGAATTCGCTGCTGGTGACCTTGCGCACCACCTTCGAGGGCTTCTTGCTCGCCGCCGTTGGTGGCATCGGCCTGGCGGTTCTGTTCAACCAGTCGCGGCTGCTCGAATATTCGCTCTACCCTTATGCCGTGATCCTGCAGGTGACGCCGGTTGTCGCCATCGCACCAATTTTGCTGATCTACCTGCCGCAGCCGCTGGCGGTGCTGGCCTGCGCCTGGATCGTGGCGTTCTTCCCGGTCTTGGCCAACACCACGCTCGGCCTGCGCTCGGTCGATCACAATCTCATTGCGTTGTTCGATCTGTACAAGGCCTCGCGTTGGCAGACGCTATGGGACCTGAAATTGCCGGCGGCGCTGCCGCAGATTCTGGCGGGCTTGCGCATCGCCGGCGGGCTGTCGCTGATCGGTGCGGTGGTGGCCGAAATCGCCGCCGGCTCGGCCGGCGCCGGCTCGGGGCTTGCCTATCGCATCGCCGAATCGGGTTACCGCCTCAATATCCCGCGCATGTTCGCGGCGCTGCTGCTGCTGTCGGTTGCCGGCATTGCCATCTTCTTCGTGTTGTCGGCGCTCTCGCATCTTGCGCTGCGCCGCTGGCACGAAAGCGCGGTTGAGCGCGAGCGTTAGGAAACCATGATCGATCTCGCCCAGCAGCGCCGCCAACGGCTCACCGGCATCGCCCTGATGTGCGGCGCGGTGGCGCTGTTTGCCTGCCTCGACACCACGGCGAAATATCTCAATACGCAGATGGACTCATTGCAGATCGCCTGGGCGCGCTACACCAGCGCCTTCCTGCTGACATTGATCGTCTCCAATCCGCTGACCCAGCCCGGATTGCTGCGCACCAAACAATTCAAGTTGCAGATCACGCGCTCTTTATTGTTGGTCGGTTCGACCGCGTTCAATTTCCTGGCGCTGCGCTGGCTGCAACTCGACGAGGTCTTGTCGATTATTTTCACCTTTCCCTTCATCGTCTCCATCGCCTCCGGCCCGTTGTTGGGCGAATGGATCGGCTGGCGCCGCTGGCTGGCGATTTGCGTCGGCTTCGGCGGCGTGCTGCTGATCATCCGGCCCGGCTTCGGGACCATGCATCCGGCGGCTTTTTTCTCGCTCGCCGCCACCATTTGCTACGGCTTCTATGCGGTGATCACCCGCATTGTCTCGCGCACCGACGCCAACCAGACCTCGCTGTTCTATGCGAACTTCGTCGGCGCAGTGGTGATGCTGCCGGTCATTCCGTTCGTCTGGCAGACGCCTGCGACCTCGGGGATTGCGCTGCTGATGCTCGGTACCGGCGTGCTCGGCAGCTTCGGGCACTTTCTGCTGATTTCCGGTCATAAACTCGCGCCGGCCTCGGTGCTGTCACCCTTCGTCTATACCCAGCTCATTTGGGTGGTGATACTCGGCTATGTCGTGTTCGACCATGTGCCCACCACCTGGACCATGGCGGGGGCCGCCATCGTCGTCGGTTCCGGCCTATATCTGTTGTACCGCGAGCGAAAGCGCGGTCAGACCGCGGCCAGCCAAGGCGTGGTCGAGGGCCCACTGGAATGACAGCATTGATATAGGAGAGTTGCGGCCTTGCGTTCATCGGCGCTAAGTTCCGGCCCGCAACACGAAGGATTTTCCATGGCCACAGCAGAAGACCGGGCGCCGGCATCGGCCGGTTTGAACGACGATATCGGCGAGCAAAAGCGCCTGGAAATGTACCGGACGCAAGTTGTGATCCGGGAGGCGGAGCAGCGCGCCTATGACCTGTTCCTGCAGAACCTGGTCAAGGGCACCAGCCATCTCTCGCTCGGCCAGGAGGCGGTGGCGGCGGGCTTTGCCGGCGCCATGCAGAAGAGTGATCTCTCCTTCTGCACCTATCGCGGCCATGCCCATACGCTCGCCCGTGGCGTCAGCGTCGAGAAAGTGCTGGGCGAACTGATGCAGCGCGACAATGGTCTGATGCGCGGCAAAGGCGGTTCCATGCATCTGACCTCGGTCGATCACGGCGTCATGGGCTCCTACGCCATCATCGGCGCGCATCTGCCGATCGCCTGTGGCGCCGCCTGGCGCGCGCAATACAAAGGCGACAAGGACGTCTCGGTCTGCTTCTTCGGCGACGGCACCACCAATATCGGCGCCTTCCACGAGGCGCTCAATTTCGCCGCCGTGTGGAAGCTGCCGGTGATCTTCTGCTGCGAGAACAATCTCTACATGGAATATACGCCGATCGCCGACGTGACCGCGGTGCCGCAGCCGGCCGCCGACCGCGCCGCGTCCTATGGACTCGAGCGCATCGTCATCGACGGCAACGACGCCGACGTGGTCTATCGCACCGCGCGCGCGGCTTACGACAAGGCGCGCGCCGGCGGCGGGCCGTCGCTGATCGAATGCCTCACCTATCGCCACAGCGGCCATTCGCGCGCCGACCCGGCGAAATACCGGCCCGAGGGCGAGCTGGAGCGCTGGAAGCTGCGCGACCCGATCAAGATCTATCGCGAGCGGCTTCTGCAATTCGGCGTTCCCGAAAGCACGATCACCGACATCGACGCCAGCGTGCGCAAGATTGTCGACGACGCGACCGAGGCCTGCAAGGCCGCACCGCCGCCGCCGCTCGACATCATCACCACCGACGTCTACGCCGATGGAGGCTGGGCATGGCGGAACTGACCTATCGCGACGCCGTCATCCGCGGCATTGCTCAGGAGATGACCCGCGACCCTGACGTCGTCTTCCTCGGCGAGGATGTGGCGAAGCCCGGCGGCGTGTTCAAAGCGACGGTTGGGCTCTACGAGCAGTTCGGGCCTTTGCGTGTGCGCGATACGCCGATCTCGGAGCAGGCCATTCTCGGCGCCGCCATGGGCGCGGCGATGACCGGCTTGAAGCCGATCGCCGAAATCATGTTTTCCGACTTCTTCGCGGTCTGCTTCGACTACATCGCCAACGAGTTTCCCAAGAGCCGTTACATGTCGAACGGCCAGGTCAAATGCCCGCTGGTGGTTCGCACCGGCAACGGCGCCGGCTCGCGCTTCGGCGCGCAGCATTCGCAGAGCGTCGAGAACTGGTGCATGATGATTCCGGGGCTAAAGGTGGTGGCGCCGTCCACTCCGCGCGACGTCATCGGCCTGCTGGCGGCCTCGGTTCGCGATCCCGACCCGGTCATTTTCTGCGAGCACAAGTCGCTCTATGCCACGAAGGGCGAGGTGCCGGACGGCGAGATCGTCGACACGCTCGGCACCGCCAAGATCGTCCGACCCGGCAAGGACGCGACGATCTGCGCGCTGGCGCTGATGGTGCCGCGCGCGCTGGAGGCGGCCGAGACGCTGAAGGCGGAACACGGCATCGACTGCGAAGTTGTCGATGTGCGCTCGCTGGTGCCGCTCGATACCCAGACGATCCTGGGCTCGCTGGCGCGCACGCACCGGCTGTTCACCGTCGAGGAGAATCCGCGGCTGTGCGGCTGGGGCGCCGAGATCGTCTCGATCGCGGCCGACGAAAGCTTCTACGACCTCGACGGTCCGCCGGTGCGCATCACCACGCCGCATATTCCGCTGCCGGCCGCCGACACGCTGGAAGATATCGTGCTGCCGACACCACAGCGGATCGCGGAGACGGTGAAGCGGTCGTTGAATAGTTAGCATCCGTCATCACCGGGCCGCCGCGACGCGGCGTGACCCGGTGATCCCGCTCAGGAAGGCAGTGCGCTCCTTAGCGGGATGGCCGGGACAAGCCCGGCCATGACAATTGAAAGTGAAGGACAATCATCATGTACGACAATCTCCTCGCCAATGTCCCGACCGATCTCTGGATCGGCGGCAAATGGCGCAAGTCCTCCGATAACGCCCGCTTCGACGTGGTCGATCCGGCGACCGAGCGCAAGATCGCGTCGGTGGCCAGCGCCAGCGTCGACGACGCCATCGCCGCGGTCGATGCCGCGCAGGACGCCTTCGAAGGCTGGGCGAAGCGCAAGCCGCGCGAGCGCGCGGAGATCCTGCGCAAGTGCCACGAGCTGATCATGCGCGACGCCGAGCGCTTCGCCAAACTGATCACCCTGGAGAACGGCAAGGCGCTGCCCGATTCGCGCGGCGAGGTCGCTTACGCGGCGGAATTCTTCCGTTGGTATGCGGAAGAAGCCGTGCGCAACATCGGGCAGATCTCGATGGCGCCGGCCTCCGGTGCGCGCATCGTCGCGCAGCACAAGCCGGCCGGCGTCGCCGTGCTGGTGACGCCGTGGAATTTCCCGGCCGCGATGGCGACCCGCAAGATCGGCCCGGCGCTCGCCGCCGGCTGTCCGGTGGTGCTCAAGCCCGCCTCCGACACGCCGCTCACCATGTTGGCGTTGATGCCGGTGCTCGAGGAAGCGGGCGTTCCCGCCGGCGTGGTCAACGTGGTGCCCTCGCGCCGCTCCGGCCCGGTGGTCAGTGCCATGCTGCACGACCGCCGAGTGCGCGTGGTCTCCTTCACCGGTTCCACCGAGGTCGGCCGCAAGCTGCTGCACGAGGCCGCCGACCAAGTGCTCAAGCCGTCGATGGAGCTCGGCGGCAACGCGCCGTTCCTGGTGTTCGAGGATGCCGATATCGATGCGGCAATCGACGGCGCCATGATCGCGAAGATGCGCAACATGGGCGAGGCCTGCACGGCGGCCAATCGCTTCTACGTGCACGAGACGGTGCACGATGAATTCGCCAAGAAGCTCACCGCCAAGATGGGCTCGCTCAAGATGGGCAATGGCCTCGACGAGGGCATCAATCTCGGGCCGCTGGTCAACAAAGATGGCCGCGACAAGGTGATCGAGTTGGTCGACGATGCGGTCAAGAAGGGCGCCAAGGTTCTGGTCGGCGGCAAGACGCCGGACGGACCCGGCTTCTTCTATCCGGCGACCGTGCTCACCAACGTCTCCAATGATTCCAAAATGCTGAACGAGGAAATCTTCGGGCCGGTGGCTTCGATCCAGACCTTCAAGACCGAGGACGAGGCGATCAAGCGCGCCAACGACACCGAATACGGTCTGATCGCCTATCTCTACACCAAGGATCTGAGCCGCGGCATGCGTGTCTCCGAGAAGCTCGACTACGGCATGATCGGCTTGAACCGCGGCCTGGTGTCCGATCCGGCGGCGCCGTTCGGCGGCACCAAGCAGTCCGGCCTCGGCCGCGAAGGCGCGGCGGAGGGGATGAAAGAATTTCTCGAAACGCAATACGTGTCGGTGAGCTGGTAGGCGGGCCAAGTAGCGACGCATGAGCGCAGGGACGCAGGGCGAAGTTGCCAAGAAGCTGATCGGCGCCTGGCGCTACATCGGCACGCGAATCAATGGCGGAAACTGGGATCGCGGCCCGAATCCCAAGGGCATGATCTATTACGGCCCGCACGGGGAAATTGCGGTGCAGATAGCGCCCGACGTCGAGAGAAAGCGTGCTGGAGCGGTCATGACTCCGGAGGAGGCCAAGATTGCGCTCACCGACTACATCGCATATTTCGGCACCTATTCTATCGACGAGCAGGCCGGGACCGTGACACACCATCGCCAAGCCAGCATCCAGCCGGGCGACTCCGGTGATTTAGTCCGCCGATACGAATTCGTCGGCGATCGCTTGGTGCTGCGGCCGCCCAATTCGACAATGGAAGTCACTTGGGAACGGATCAAGTGACGCGAGGGAAGTGAATGGACGTCCTGATGCCGCAGCTCGGCGAGACCGTCGCCGAGGGCAAGATCGTCAAATGGTTCAAGTCGGCCGGCGATGCGGTGAAGCCGGGCGAGAACCTGTTCGAGATCGAGACCGACAAGACCTCGATGGAGGTGCCGGCGACCGAGGCCGGCACGCTCACCGACATTCGCTTCCAGGTCGGTGACGTGGCCAAGGTCGGGGCCGTCGTGGCGGTGATTTCAGGCGCTGGCGCGACGCCCAACGCAACAGCGACGAAGCCGAGTTCTGCGCCGGCGACGCCACCACAGGTGTCGCTGGCGCCGATCGCGGCGGCGCTGCGGCAAGTGGCGCAATCGACGCAGGCGCCGCAACCGCGCAGCGAACCGCTCGATCCCTTCCATGAGGTGCGCACGCCCGAGCGCAATTATGGGCCGGCCGAGCTGCCGGGCGGCGCCTTCACCACACCGCTGGCGCGGCGGCTTGCCGGCGAGCGCGGCATCGATCTGTCGCGCATTTCCGGTTCGGGCCCGCATGGCCGCATCGTCGCGCGCGACGTGGAAACGGCGGCGCCAGCCGCGGCCGCCGCGACAATGGCGACCGGCGCCAGCGCCGCGCAGGTGAAGGCGCTGTACGAAGGCGTCGCCTACGAGGAACTGCCGCTCGATTCGATGCGCGCGACCATCGCCAAGCGGCTGGTCGAGGCCAAGCAGACCATCCCGCATTTCTATCTGACCGCCGATCTCGACGTCGGCCGGTTGATGGCGATGCGCGAGGAGGCCAATGCCGCCGCGCCCGAGGTCGATGGCGAGCCGGCCTTCAAGCTGTCGCTCAATGATTTCATCATCAAGGCCTGGGCCGCGGCGTTGCAGCGCATTGCCGCCGCCAATGCGGTCTGGGCGGGCGACCGCATCTTGCGCTTTGCACATGCCGATATCGGCGTTGCCGTGGCGCTCGAAGGCGGTCTGATCACGCCGGTAATCCGCAACGCGGAGACGAAATCGCTCACCGCCATCTCGGCGGAAATGCGCGACCTTGCCGCGCGCGCCCGCGCCAAAAAGCTCAAGCCCAACGAATATCAAGGTGGCGCCAGTGCCATCTCCAATCTCGGCATGTATGGCGTGCGCGAATTCGCCGCCATCATCAATCCGCCGCATGCGACGCTGCTGGCGGTCGGCGCCACCCGGCGCGCACCGGTCGAGACCGCAGACGGTGGCGTCAAATTCATCAGTCAGATGACGGTCACGCTGTCCTGCGACCATCGCGTGGTCGACGGCGCGCTGGGCGCGCAATTGCTTGCCGCGTTCAAAGGATTTGTCGAACAGCCGGTCACCGCCTTGGTGTAAGAAGGAGACGTAACGATGGCTGGTGAAAAGCCGGACATATTGCTGGTCGGAAACAAGAAGCCGGTCATTATGAAGGGCCTCGACGGCAAGGTGACGCTGCACCCGTTGATCGACGCGTCCGACAAAGACGCCTTTCTGAAATCGATCGCCGACAAAGTGCGCGCCATCGTGGTGGCCTATACCGCCGACAAGGTGGATCGCCGCCAATTCATGGGGCGCTTCCCCAAGCTCGAACAAATCTCCAGCTTCGGCGTCGGCTACGATCACGTCGACGCCAAATGGGCGGGCGCGCATGGCATCATCGTCACCAACACGCCGGAAGTGCTGAACGAAGAGGTCGCCGATACCGCGCTCGGGCTTCTGCTCTGCACGGTGCGCGAGTTCCCGCAGGCCGAGCGTTACCTACGCGCCGGCAAATGGCCGAGCGCGCAATATCCGCTCACCAAGGCGACGCTGCGCAATCGCACGGTCGGCATGGTCGGCATGGGCCGCATCGGCAAGGCGATCGCGCGCCGGCTGGAAGCCTTCGGCATGCCGGTGGTCTATCACAGCCGTAATCCGCAGCCCGGCGTCGCCTATAAATATTATCCCAAGCTCGTCGATATGGCGCGCGACGTCGACACGTTGATGGTGATCGTGCCGGGCGGTCCGACGACGGCGAACATGATCAACGCCGAGGTGCTCAAGGCGCTTGGTCCCAACGGCATTCTCATCAACATGGCGCGCGGCTCGGTGGTCGACGAACCGGCATTGATCGCGGCACTGAAAAGCCGCACCATCTATTCGGCCGGGCTCGACGTCTTCGCCAAGGAGCCGCACGTGCCGAAGGAACTGCTGGAGATGGATCACGTCTGCCTGTTCCCGCATCTCGGCTCCTCGACCGAGGAGACGCGCGCGGCCATGGACCAGCTCGTGGTCGACAACATTTTGGCGTGGACGGCCGGCAAGCCGCCGCTCACGCCGGTGCCGGAGACGCCTTATCCGCCCAAACGGTCGTGAGCGGGGCGCGCAGGTAAAAACATGGTTCGCGTGTTGCTGATCGGTCTTGCGCTGATGATGGCAACGCCTGCGTCGGCCCAGAAGCCGCCGGCGCTCAACGAGGCCGCCAAAGGCGTGATCGGCACCTGGGAATTCTCCAACGCCGAGCGCGACAAGATCTGCACGGCGATCTTCAAGAGCGATCCGTCGCCGGTCGGCTTCGCGGTCGAGTTCGATGCGAACTGCGTCAATCTTTTTCCGCTGGTGAAGGATATCGTCGGCTGGAAATATCCCGACAACGATCTGCTTTATCTGCTCGACGCCCAGGGCAAGTCGGTGGTCGAGTTCAGCGAGGTCGAGGACAATATTTTCGAGGCGCCGACGCCGGGCGTCGGCGTGCTGTTCCTACAGAATCCTGCCGCCGCCGCTGCGGCGCCCCAGGCGCATCAGCCGGAAAAGCTCGCCGGCGACTGGATGATTGCGCTCGGCAACGGCGGGCCCTTGTGCAAGGTGACGCTGGCGGCGACTGCGATGGAAGACGGCTTCGCGCTCAAAGTGCAGCCGGGCTGCGCCAAATCGATCGAGCAGCTCAATTTCAAAAAATGGCAATTGGATAAAGATAAAGGCGAATTGGTGCTGGTCCCGGCGAAGGGGATGCCCTGGCGCTTCGAGGAGCAGGACGACGTTACCTGGCGGCGGATACCGGAAAGCGCCGCCCAGATCATGCTGGTTCGCCAGTAAACGGTTCGGCAACCATGCCGATTGATCCAAATCATTCCGCGCCGCAATAAAGCCGCTACAGTCCTGTCAAAATTTTCGGCTTGGATAGTCGCTCCAGAAAGAATGGTGGCGCGATGACTGTCGTACCCATGAAGGTGGCTGACGCAAAGCCGGCAGGCAGCGCGTCGCTGCATCTCGTTCCGAAAGCTGGCGCTGTTACACCACGTGAGGAGGTCGACGGCCGCGATTCTTATGCGGTCACCGCCTTCGCCGATATCGTCGACCGCTCGCTGCATGCCGCGTTCGCGCGCTTCACGCTGGGCCTGTCGCCGGCGGCGCTCGCCAAAGCCTATTTCGATTGGGCGACGCATATTACGTTTTCGCCCGGCAAGCGGATACAGCTTGTCGACAAGGCCGCGCGCAAATCGGTTCGCTTCGCCAATTACGCGTTTCGGTGCGCGTCGGAAGGCGGCAAAGCCGCCCACTGCATCGAGCCGCTGCCGCAAGACCGCCGCTTCGCCGGCGAGGATTGGCAGAAGCCGCCGTTCAATCTCATCTACCAGTCGTTCCTGCTGCAGCAGCAATGGTGGCACAACGCGACCACCGGCATCCGCGGCGTCACCAAGCACCATGAAGAGATGGTGGAGTTCACCGCGCGCCAACTGCTCGACATGGTGTCGCCCGCGAATTTTCCGGCGACCAATCCCGAGGTGCTTCGGCAGACCGTCAGCAAAGGCGGCATGAACCTGGTGAACGGATGGCGCAATCTCATGGAAGACTGGGAGCGCGCGGTCAGCGGAAAGAAGCCGGTGGGCACCGAGGAATTTGTGGTCGGCCGCGATGTCGCGGTCACGCCCGGCAAGGTGGTTTATCGAAATCGGCTGATCGAGCTGATCCAATACGCGCCCGCGACCGACAAAGTACGGCCGGAACCCGTGCTCATCGTGCCGGCATGGATCATGAAATATTACATCCTCGATCTTTCGCCGCATAATTCGCTGGTGAAATACCTGACCGAGCAGGGTTTCACGGTGTTCATGATCTCGTGGAAGAATCCAAGCCCGGACGATCGCGATCTCGGGCTCGACGACTATCGCACGCTCGGGGTCATGTCGGCGCTCGACGCCGTCGGCGCCATCGTGCCGGAGCAAAAGGTCCATGCCGTCGGCTATTGCCTGGGCGGCACGCTGTTGTCGATTGCCGCCTCGGGCATGGCGCGCGACGGCGATGACCGCCTGAAAACGGTCACCTTGCTGGCGGCGCAGACCGACTTCACCGACGCCGGCGAGCTGATGCTGTTCATCAACGAGAGCCAGGTCGCGTTCCTCGAAGACATGATGTGGGAGCAGGGCTTCCTCGACGCCTCGCAGATGGCCGGCGCTTTCCAGATGCTGCGCTCCAGCGATCTCATCTGGTCGCGCATGGTGCGCGACTATCTGATGGGCGAGCGCGCGCCCATGATCGACCTGATGGCGTGGAACGCCGATGCGACCCGCATGCCTTACCACATGCATTCGCAATATCTGCGTCGTCTGTTCATGAACAACGATCTGGCCGAGGGCCGTTACGTCATCGGCGAAAAGCCGATCGCGCTTGCGGATATCCGGGCGCCGATCTTCACCGTCGGAACGTTGCGCGACCACGTCTCGCCGTGGCGGTCGACCTACAAGATCAATATTATGACCGACACCGACGTGACCTATCTGCTGGCGACCGGCGGCCACAATGCCGGCATCGTGTCGGAGCCCGGCCACGATCACCGCAGCTTCCAGGTGATGACCCGCAAAGCGGACGATCGCTACATCGATCCGGACACTTTCCTCGCGCAAACGCCGAAAAAGGAAGGATCCTGGTGGCCGGAATGGGTCGCTTGGCTCAACGAGCGTTCGGGCGAGCCGGTCGCGCCGCCCGCCTTGGGGGGCTCCGTGGCGGATCGTGAACCGCTCGTCGACGCGCCCGGAACCTATGTGCTGCAACAATAAGGACGCCGCGATCGTCTTGGCTGAACGGCGAAGCTTCTGAATTTCAAGGCGAAAAGTCATTTCGCGTGCGCGTTTGACCTAGCGCAACGCGGTCCGGACAAATTTGTCATTTATTTTTCATATGTATCAGCCCGCCGGGCGGCAGTATTCGCAATTCGCCTTCATGTGGCCGGCGCTTGCCGCGGCCTCGACCAGTGAGCTTGCCGCCTTGGTCGCCAAGCGTTTCGTCAGCCTTGCCATGGGTGACGTGGACGGCGCTGCGGCGCGCGAGCCGACTTGGGCCACGCCGAACACGATTGCGCTCGAATTGAACAGCGTGCGTCTGCGCGATTTCAGCACGGCCGAAGACGGTGTTCCTGTCTTGCTGTGCGCGCCCTTCGCATTGCATGGCGCGGTGGTTGCCGATTTGGCGCCCGACCACAGCCTGGTCGCGGCCTTGCGCGAGGCCGGCATGAAGCGGCTGTTCGTGACCGATTGGCGTTCGGCAACTCTGGAGATGCGCTTTCTGGGGATCGACGACTATCTGGCCGACCTCAACGTGCTGGTCGACCAGCTCGGCGGCACGGTCGATCTGGTCGGACTTTGTCAGGGCGGCTGGCTGTCGCTGCGTCTATGCCGCGCGGTTTCCCGCCAAGGTGCGCAAGCTGGTTCTGGTCGGCGCGCCGGTCGACATCGCCGCCGGGCAATCCGGCCTGTCCGCGCTGGTCGACGCCAGTCCTCTCGCGCTGTTTCATGAGCTGGTGAAGCTGGGCGATGGCCGCGTCATCGGCCGCAAGGTGCTGAAGTTCTGGGGACCGGAGACGATCGGAACGGAAGAAATTCGGCAATTGCTGCAAACACCGGAAGCGATCGACTCGCCCGCCTTTGCCGAGCTCGAGGCGACATTCCGCGACTGGCATGCGTGGACGGTCGATCTGCCCGGCACCTATTATCTCGAGGTGATCGAGAAGCTCTACCGGCGCAACGAGATCGCGGCCGGTGAGTTTGTCGCTTTGGGCGAGCCGATCGATCTCGCGCGCATGCAAACGCCGCTTTACCTGCTGGCGGCGCGCGATGACGAGCTGATCGCGCCGGCGCAACTGTTCGCGACCGCCGATCTGGTCGGCACGCCGGCGCACGCCGTGCACAAGGCGCTGGCGCCCTGCGGCCACGGCGGCTTGTTCATGGGACGAACGATCTTGCGCGAATACTGGCCGCGCATCGCGCGCTGGCTGATCGACGCCGATGCGAAAGCGTGACACCTGCGGCCGCCTGAACCGCGCCTAGATGAGGCGCAGTCCCTTGAAGCTCGCGTGGCCTTCCTTGCCGACGATGATGTGGTCGTGCACGGCGATGCCGAGCGGCTTGGCGACATCAACGATCGCCTGCGTCATCTGGATGTCGGCGCGGCTCGGCGTCGGATCGCCGGACGGATGATTGTGCACCAGGATCAGGGCGGTGGCGGACAGTTCGAGCGCGCGCTTGACCACCTCGCGCGGATAGACCGGCGTGTGGTCGACGGTGCCGACCTGCTGCAATTCGTCGGCGATGAGCTGGTTGCGCTTGTCGAGGAACAGCACGCGGAACTGTTAGCAAACGAAAAATTAAGTGGCAAAATCAGGCTCTTGAAGGTAGGCGTGCCGAGCTAGGCTCGGCATAGGCGCAGCGTGCGCAATGAAAAGTCCCCGCACTTGGGGAAGCGCAGGGGCTTTACAGCGAAGGACCGCAATGGGCTGGGGGGCGACAGATTGCGGCCCGTCGTCGCGAGTTAGACATGTCGGTCTGAATTACAGCCAACGGTCCACGCGATTGTATTTCGGCAATGCAGGCGGACTCTCGACACGGTTGTGGGCCCAAAATTGAGTTGTGAGCTGTTGAATGGGGTACTGCAGCGGAAACGCTACACACGCACCAGAGGCAGCGTTTTGCAAGCTTCTGTTTTCTATTTGCGAAGAGGCTGTGCACCGGTATCACTTCATGCTCTGCCGTTGGTAGATCGACGGCAGTTCGGAGTTTCTGCTAAGTACTTAATCTACAGTTCGCGGGGAACAGATGCCGCAGTTTGTCTGGAATGTGATCGGAGAGGATGCTAGTGAGCCCCTGTCCCACATTCTGATCCGCAAAGAAGCAGAACGCCTGGCCGGAAACGGTGAGTTTTGGTGGGGCTTGGGCACTGCGCTAGGGGACGTAGCGTCTGTAGCGATGGCCAACAACGGATTGTTGCCCGTCGTCTTTTCTGCTCGGCAACCTAAGACTTACACAAGCGATTTGTCAGCCCAAATCTGGAATGGTTGGGAAAGCACGCGAGACGGCAATAGCGGTTCCCTTCCAAGCCACGTTCTCATTACAAGCGCTTATGATCCGCGCAAGGAGGGCGATGCGCTTTATGCATTGGCCTGCCGATCCTCCTCTCAACTTGTTCTCCACGACCACGTTTTCAATCCTGCACAATGTCGTACGTTAAAGAGCGGTGTCTCGCCTTATTACGCTCAACGGGCGGCCGTGCTCAAAGGCGAACTAGCCCATGCGCGCGGGAGTTATACCAAGGGGTTTGCTGCTGAATTGGTCGCTCCTTGGTACGTGAAACTCACTGACAGCAGACTTCTCACCTCGAATGAGCTTGCCGTCATTCGCCGCTTCGAGCCAGGCGACGATTGGCTTGGGTTGGTTCAATGGCTACGCAGACTGTAGTCTTGCAGAGCGCGGGCGAGGCGCGCTCGCGCGCGGGCTCAAATCAACCGCAGCCCCTTGAAACTCGCATGCCCTTCCTTGCCGACGATGATGTGGTCGTGCACGGCGATGCCTAAGGGCTTCGCGACATCGACGATCGCCTGCGTCATCTGGATGTCGGCGCGGCTCGGCGTCGGATCGCCGGACGGATGATTGTGCACCAGGATCAGCGCGGTGGCGGACAATTCGAGCGCGCGCTTGACCACCTCGCGCGGATAGACCGGCGTGTGATCGACGGTGCCGACCTGCTGCAATTCATCGGCGATGAGCTGATTGCGCTTGTCGAGGAATAAAACGCGGAACTGCTCTTTGTCGGCGAAGGCCTGCGCCGTGCGGCAATAGTCGAGCACGGTCGACCAGGACGACAGCACCGGCCGCTTCTGCAGCAGCCCGCGGGCAAGCCGGCTGGCCGCCGCGTGCACGACCTTCAGTTCGGTGATGGCGGCATCGCCCAAACCCTTCACCTCGGCGAGGCGGGCCGGCGGCGCCGCCACGACTTCGGCAAAGGAGCCGAACTTGGCGATCAGGTCCTTGGCCAGTGGTTTGACATCGCGCTGCGGGATAGCGCGGAACAGCACCAGCTCAAGCAATTCGTAGTCGCTCACCGCCTCGCTGCCGGCCTCGCGGAAGCGCGCACGCAGCCGCTCGCGGTGGCCGTGATAATGCGGCGGCGCTTCGGAAAGCCCTGTCTCGCGCGCCGTCTTGTTGTCCTTGCCCGCCATGGAACTACGCACCCACGCCCCCAAACGGAGGGATTGTAGTGCAGGAAAGTGCAATCGACGAGAGAGATCAGCGCCGGTAGGGCGGCTTGTCGAGACCGGCCGGTGACAGCGTGAAGATCTCGACGCCTTTGTCGGTCACGCCCACGGTGTGCTCGAATTGGGCCGACAGCGAGCGGTCGCGGGTCACCGCGGTCCAGCCGTCGGACAGCACTTTCACGTGCGGGCGACCGAGATTGATCATCGGCTCGACCGTGAAGAACATGCCCGGCTTGAGCACGATGCCTTCGCCGGGCCGGCCGACGTGCACGATATTGGGCTCGTCATGGAACAGCCGGCCGAGCCCGTGGCCGCAGAAATCGCGCACCACGCTCATGTGCTGGGCTTCGACAAAAGTCTGGATGGCGGCACCGATGTCGCCGCTGGTCGCACCGGGCCGGATGACGCTAATGCCGCGCATCATGGCCTCGTGCGTCACCTCGATCAGCCGCTCGGCGCGGCGCGGGATCGCCCCGATCGGATACATGCGGCTCGAATCGCCGTGCCAGCCGTCGAGGATCAGCGTCACGTCGATATTGACGATGTCGCCTTCCTTGAGCGGCTTGTCGCCGGGAATGCCGTGGCAGACCACATGGTTGAGCGAGGTGCAGGTCGACTTCTTGTAGCCGCGATACATCAAGGTCGCCGGCAGGGCGTCGTGATCGAGCGCGTATTCCAGCACCAGCCGGTCGATCGTTTCGGTCGGCACGCCGGCGTGGACATGCTCGGTGAGCATGTCGAGGCAGCGCGCGACCAGCTGGCCGGCCTTGCGCATGCCTTCGAAGGCGGCGGGTCCGTGGATCTTGATCTGGCCGGTCTTGCGGAGGGGAGCGACGGCAGCGTCGACGTAGGTCATGGCAGCTAATCTAAGGCCTGGCGTGCGGGGCGCAAGCGCGCGGTTCACATATCTGTTGGTAGCGTGAAGGGGGACCTACGCGATCTTGCCGCCCAGCTCGTCTTCGATATGCGCGCGAATGATATCGTCGAACGTCTTCTCCACCTTGAAGCCGAGCGCCAGCGCGCGCTTGGGATCGAAGCGCTGCGGCCAGCCGGCGACGATGCGCGCCACCAGTTCGTCCGGCTCGCGGCGGATGCGGGCGGCGACCTTGTCGCCGGCGACGCGCCTGAGCGCTTCGATCTGTTCGGCCACCGTGCAGCACACGCCCGGCATGATGAGATTGATGCGCGGCCCAAGCTGCTCGCGGGTCAGGCCGGCGCCGTGGATGAGAAAGCCGACCGCCGAGCGCGGGCTGGCGTGCCAATGCAGCACGCTGTCGGCGACCGGCAAGATCGCCTCCTGGCCGGCGAGCGGCTCGCGGATGATGCCGGAGAAGAAGCCGGAGGCCGCCTTGTTGGGCTTGCCCGGCCGCACCACGATCGACGGCAGCCGGATGCCGACACCGTCGAGAAAACCGCGCCGCGAATAGTCGGCAAGCATCAGCTCCACCATCGCCTTCTGCGTGCCGTAGGAGGTCAGCGGCGTGAGATGGAAATCGTCGGGAATGGCCTCCGGGAACGGTGCGCCGAACACCGCCAGCGACGAGGTGAAGACGAATTTCGGGTGGTAGCCGTCGCCGGCGAGGCGCACCGCGTCCAAGAGAGCACGGCTGCCGTCGAGATTGACGCGATAGCCCTTCTCGAGATCGGTCTCGGCCTCGCCCGACACCACGCCGGCGAGATGGAAGATGACGTCCGGCCGCTCCGAGATCGCTTTTTGCGCAACGCCGGGCGCGGCGAGATCGGCGGCCCGGGTTTTGACGTGATCGGAAAAGCCCGCAGGTCTCGTCGGCGCGACGATGTCGATCAATGTCAGCTTTTCGATGGGCTGGTCGCCGAGCGCCCGATCGATGACCAGCCGCGTCGTCAGCTTGCGGCCGATCATTCCGGCCGCACCGGTGATGAGAATGTGCATCTACGTCCTCGCTTGGCTTTCATCCGCCGGCTGGTAGCGGTCGATGCGGCGCAGGTCCGGAAATAGCATCATCCAGATGCCTGCGACCAGCAGGGAGCCGAGCCCGCCGATAAAGGCTGACGGCACCGCGCCCAGCCAGGCGGCGACGGTGCCGGATTCGAATTCGCCGAGCGTATTCGACGAGCCGACCAGCAGATAATTGATGGCGCTGACGCGGCCGCGCTTTTCGTCGGGGGTCTCGATCTGCACCAAAGAAAAGCGGATGACCACGCTCAACGCATCGGACGCGCCGAGCACGGCAAGAGCGAACAACGACAGCGGGAAAATCTTCGAAACCGCAAAGACCATTGTCGCCACGCCAAAGAGCGCGACCACCATGAACATCTTGCGCCCGATATGCCGCTCGACCGGGCGGCGCGACAGCGTGATCGTTGTGATCAGCGCGCCGACCGCCGGCGCCGAGCGCAGCAGGCCGAGTCCGATCGGTCCGGTCATCAGAATGTCGCGGGCGTAGATCGGCAGCAGCGCGGTGGCGCCGCCGAGCACCACCACGAACAGATCGAGCGTGATCACGCCGAGCAGCCGGCGCCGGCTGCGAATGAACTCGAAGCCCGCGAGCACCGACGCCAGCGTTAGCGGCTCACGAAGCGGCGCCGGGCCCTTGGTTTTGACCAGCGTAAGCAGTGTGATTGAGGCCGTGAAAAACGCAACGCACAGCGTGGTCACCAGGATTGGGCTGACCGTATAGATCAAGCCGCCGGCAGCCGGGCCGCAGATCACCGCCACCTGATTGGCCGCGGCCCAAGCCGCCACCGCGCGCGAAATCAATAGCGTAGGCACCAAGGTCGCCACCAGCGAGCTGGATGCCGGCATCTCGAAGGCGCGGCCGCTGCCGATCAAGAACACGGCGGCAAACAACAGATCGCGGCTGAGCGTGCCGGTAAGCAATGCCACGGTCACCAGTGCGGCGGCGCTGGCCTGCAAGGTCTGTGCGCCGCGTATGATCAGCCGCCGGTCGTAACGGTCGGTGGCGTGGCCGACCAGGAGCGTCAGCACGACCATCGGAACGAACTGGATCAGCCCAACCAGGCCGAGGTCGAAAGCGCTGCCGGTGAGGGCGTAGATCTGCCAGCCGATTGTCAGCGCCAGCATCTGATAGCCGAGCGTGGAGCAAATTCGCGACAGCCAGAACAGCACGAAGGGCCGATGCTGCGTCAGCCCCGGCAGCGACTGGGTTGGAAAGCTCATGCCGTAGCGCCGTTGAGCGCGGCGAGGCTTATCTTCTGTCGTCCGTCGGCGGTGAAATTGTCAGGCGCGAGCCAGCGCTCGAAACTCGCTTTGCGCGCCGGCCATTCGCTGTCGAGCATCGAGAACCAGGCGTTGTCGCGGTTGCGGCCTTTGGCGATCACGTGCTGGCGGAACGTGCCTTCGTAGGTGAAGCCGTAGCGTAGAGCAGCACGCCGCGACGCCGCGTTGAGGGCGTTGCATTTCCATTCATAGCGGCGGTAGCCAAGCGTCTCGAATGCATAACGGGCCAGCAAATATTGCGCCTCGGTGCCGAGCGGCTTCCGTTGCAGTGCCGGGGAGTAAAGAACATGGCCGACTTCAACCACCCGCATAGCCGGGCGGATTTCCATAAGCGTGAAATAGCCGACCGCATGTCCGGATGTGTCGATGATTGCGTAGGCGTAAGGGTCGGGAGCCGCGGCGCGCTTGGCAATAAAGGCGGCAAACTCCTCTGCCGTCGCGAACGGTCCGTCAGAGGTAATATAGGTCCAGACTTCATCGTGGCCGCCGAACACCGTCCACAAATCGCCAGCGTGCCGCGCCTCGAGCTTTTCGACCCGGCCGTAGCGGCCTTGCAGCGTCACCGGGCCGGGACGCTGCGCCGGCGTGGTATCGACCGGTAAACCGACCGGCTGGCCGGTTTGGGGATGGGGTTCCGAGTTGGTCATGAGCGTTCGGTGCCAGGGCGGCTGAAGGACTTATTGAGCTCGGCGTTCGACACCACGCCGGCGAAACTGTCAAATGTTCCGTCCTGGGCAATTTCAGTCGCCGATTTGATGAAAGCCTGCATGGCGACACGCGCCAGCGTGCCGCCCACGCTGATGCGGCGCACGCCCATGGCCGCGACGTCGGCGACCGTGAAGCCGATCGGCGCCGACATCAGCAGATTGACCGGCGTCGGCGCCACCGCCTGCACCACGGTTTCGATCTGTTCGCGCGTCTTGAGGCCCGGTGCATAGAGGCAATCGGCGCCGGCATCGGCGAAGGCCTTGAGACGGCGGACCGTTTCGGTCATGTCGGGCCGTCCTCTGATGAAACCTTCCGTGCGGGCGGTGAACACCAGCTCGCCGCCGCCGGCCTGGTCGATCGCCTCGCGGGCCGCCCGAACACGTTTGACCGCAAGCTCGAAGCCGTAGAGCGGGTCGGCATCGTTGCCGGTGAAGTCCTCGATCGACAGCCCGGCCACGCCGGTTTCGACGCACAGCCGCACGCTCTCGGCAACGCCGTCAGGATCGTCCGCATAGCCGCCCTCGAAATCGGCATTCACCGGCAGGTCCGTCGCGGCCGCGATCTCGCGACAATGTGCGAGCACGTGGTCGCGCGTAACGTCGCCGTCGGCGAGCCCTCGCGAATGGGCGTAGCCCGACGAGGTGGTCGCCAGCGCCTTGAAGCCGAGCCCTTGCAGATAGCGCGCTGTGCCGACATTCCACGGATTGGGAATGACGAAGCAGCCGCTTTGGTGCAGCGCGCGAAAGATGCGGCGTTTATCGGAGGCATTCATACTGTGGTCTCTTTCGGGGCCCGCGAGGATGCGCCGAATGAAGCCGTATTTGCAATCGGGCGTCCGGCGAAGCCGCCAATTGTGACAACCGCTCTATGCTGGCGGTCGGGCGCGGCTTAAGCCAAACTCCACGCCGCCAAACGCCGGAGGAATGCCGTGGATAGTGTCGATTTCGATGCGCTGGAGGGGCAAGCGCGCGAGAAAATGCCGCCCGCCTCGTTTGCGTTTTGCGCCACCGGTGCCGATGACGAGATCAGCGCGGTGGAAAACATCACGGCGTGGCGCGCGCTGCGCCTGCGCCCGCATGTGCTCAATGACGTCGCCGCGATCGACACCAGCCTGACGATGTTGGGCAGCCGCCAGCCGCATCCGATCATGATTGCGCCGACCGGCCGCCACAAGCTGTTTCATCCGCAAGGCGAACAAGCGACCGCACGCGGTGCGACAGCCGCGAATGCGATCTACGTGATGGCGAATAACGCCAATGTGACCATCGAGGACGTTGCCGCCGAGCGGCGGAGCGCGCCGCAATGGTTCCAGCTCTATTTCTGGCCGAGCCGCGGTGAGGTCGAAGCGCTCATCGAGCGCGCCGCTGCCGCCGGATTCACCGCCCTCGTGCTCACGGTCGATGCGCCGACCGGCGGCTGGAGCCCGCGCGCCGCGCGCGAGCAGTACGAGCCGTCGCCGGAGATTCTCAACATCAATATGCCCGGGTCGCCGATGGCGCGCACGTTTTACCATCCGGATATCGCGGGCAAAGTGCTCTATCCCGCGACCTGGCGCGAACTGGAATGGATGGCGAAGCGCTCGCCTATCCCGCTGCTCACCAAGGGCGTGCTGCGCGCGGACGACGCTTTGCGCTGCGTCGACTGTGGCGTCCGGGGCGTCATCGTCTCCAATCACGGCGGTCGCCATCTCGACACCACGGTGACGACGGCGGCGGCGATCGGGGAGGTGGCCGCTGCGCTTACCGGCAAAGCCGAAGTCTATGTCGATGGGGGCATCAGGCGCGGCACCGATATCCTCAAGGCGCTGGCGCTCGGCGCCCGCGCCGTGCTGATTGGCCGGCCGGCGATATGGGGCCTGGCGGTGCAGGGCGCCGACGGCGTTGCCGCCGTGGTCGACCATCTGCGCGTTGAATTGGTGCGCGCCATGCAGTTGTCCGGAACGGCAAACCTTGCGGACATCACCCGGGATTTGGTGGCGCCGAATTGATTTTCCCGGACTAATCGGGTGAACTGCCGGGCAAAATCGACAGCGCCGAGGGATCATTGCCATGCTGAAAACCATCGCGGCCTTCGACCGTATCGGCGAGGAAAACGCCTTCGCCGTGCTGGCCCGCGCCAATGCACTGGCCGCGCAGGGGCGCGACATCATCAATCTCGGCATCGGGCAGCCCGACTTCCGCACCCCGGACTTCATCGTCGAGGCGGCAGTCAAGGCGCTGCGCGAGGGCCATCACGGCTATACGCCGGCGACCGGTATCCCGCCGCTGCGCGAGGCGGTCGCCGCCGACCTGCACAAGCGTTTCAGGGTCGAGGTTTCGCCCGACGAGGTGATGATTATGCCCGGCGGCAAGCCGACCATGTTCATGTCGATCCTGATGTTCGGCGAGCCGGGCGTCGAGATCATGTACCCCGATCCTGGCTTCCCGATCTATCGCTCGATGATCGAGTTCACCGGCGCGACGCCGGTGCCGGTACCGATCCGTGAGGAGAACGGCTTTGCCTTCTCCGCGGAAGAGACGTTGAAGCTGATCACGCGGAAGACGCGGCTGCTGATCGTCAATTCGCCGGCCAATCCGACCGGCGGCGTCACCGGCAAGGCGGAAGTCGACAAGCTGGTCGCCGGTTTGGAAAAGTGGCCGGACGTCGCGGTCATGTCGGACGAGATATACGACCACATGGTCTACGACGGCGAGGTGCACGTCTGCCTGCTCACCTATCCGTCGATCCGCGACCGGCTGATCCTGCTCAATGGCTGGTCGAAGACCTATGCCATGACCGGCTGGCGGCTCGGTTATGCGGTGTGGCCGGGCAAGCTCTACGACTATGCGCGCAAGCTCGCGGTCAATCTGCATTCCTGCGTCAACGCCTCGGCGCAATATGCAGGGCTGGCGGCGCTGAAAGGCCCGCAGGACGACGTGTGGAAAATGGTCGCCGAGTTCGACAAGCGGCGCAAAGTCGTGGTCGAGGGCTTGAACAAATTGCCGGGCGTCTCCTGCGCGACACCGAAGGGCGCCTTCTATGCCTTCCCCAACATCACGCGCACCGGCTGGAAGGCCAAGGAACTGGCCACCGCGTTGCTCGACAATACCGGCGTCGCCATCATCGGCGGGCCGGACTTCGGCATTCTCGGCGAGGGCTATGTGCGGCTCTCATACGCCAATTCGACCGAGAACATTCTCAAGGCGCTCGACCGCATGGGCGATTTCCTGGCCAGCCGTAAGGCGGCCTAGTCTTCCAATCCCGCGCGCCTGGCCGCGACCTTGGCGATGGCTGCCCAGTCCTTGTTGGCGTCGCCATGTGCCAGCGCATCGAGGAAGGCGTCGCGCATTACGTTGGCGAACGGCAGCGGCACGTTCGACCTTCTCGCCGGCGGCGAGCGCCAGCCGCACGTCCTTGAATCCGAGCAGCATGTCGAATCCCGGCGGCTCGTAGACGGCCGCTCGCAATCTGCTCGCTGTAGCCGCGATAGACCGGCACGTCGAACAGCGCGGTGACGATGAGATCGAGGAAACGCCGCCGCCTCCATCTTGTAGCCGCGCACCAAAGCGGCTGCTTCGCCCATGGCCTCGATGGCCGAGGCGACCAGCAAATTGCCGGCGATCTTGGCGACATTGGCCATGCGCGGCTCGGCGCCGACGCGGGTGGTGCGCCGGCCGAGCACATCGAATAGCGGCTGCACTTTGTCGATTGCCTTGCCGTCGCCGGCGACCGCGATCGACAATTCCGCCGCTGCCGCGGCGTCCGGGCGGCCCCAAACCGTCGCGGCCACGTAAGGCACGCCGCGTGCCTTGTGTAACGCCGTCAGTTCCTCCGCGCAGGCAACCGAGGCGGTCGCCATGTTGACATGGATGGTCTGCGAACCGCCGTCCGGCAGCACGCCGCCCGCGACGAACACCGCGCGCATGGCGTCGTCGTTCGGCAACATGGAGATCACGGCGTCGCCGGCGAACGCGTCTTTGGCGTTGGCTGCAATCGCGGCGCCTTCCTTTTCCAGCTCCTGCAACGGCACGGCATTCGTGTCGTAGATACGCAGCTTGTGCCCGGCCTTGATGAGATTGCGCGCCATGGCGCTGCCCATGCGCCCGACGCCGATCACTCCGACTTGCATTGCTATTCTCCTGAGCAGGCACTCGCGTGCATGGGCGATTTCCTCAGCAAACGCAAGGCGGTGTGAACGTCGGCGATACGGATCGGCTAGTACAGCTTCTTGGCGATGCCGACGGCGATCGACTTCGAGACAATGACATTGCGGGCGTAAACCGCCGTCAGGGCCTTCACGCGCAGCGTGGCGCCGAATTCGGGCATGTCGTAATTGAGCACGCCGCCCAGTTCGAGGAGCTCGACGCGGCGGCCGTCGGGCGGAACCCGCACGCCGAATTTCGTGTCGTCCTGCACCTGAACTGCGTAAAAGCCGGCGGCGCCGACCTGAAACCGTCCGATGTGTTCGGACACCGCGAAATTGAGATCGATCAGCGAGCCGGCCTTGTACTGCGTCTCGGGATTGGTGCTGTAATTGTTCCAGTAGAGCTTGGCGCTGAATTCCGTGCCTTCGGCGAGCAGCGGCGGTGTTGTGTAAGTGAAGGCGATCGAGGGCGCGAGATCGAAAGTGTTGTTGCCGATGCTGACGCCGTTGGTTGCCTGCAGCATGCGGTCGTATTTGCCGATGGGAAGCACGGCGCCCAGGCCCAGCTTGACGGCCAGTCCCTCCATGATCGGAAGAGCGCCGGGATAGCGCGACGGCCGCCATTGACCGAAGGCGCGCGACCACTCGACTTCAAAATAGGGATCGCCAAAACCGGTTGAACAACGCGACGGCAGGTAGGAAACGACCCGCCCGCATTCCTGCCCGTAGGAAAACGAGCCAAGCAGGCCGAACGAGCCGCCCAGCACAGTGATATCCGGAACGAAAAAGAGGAACGGCCCGCCGATCCTGCCGATGAGATCGACGGCGTCCAGACCGGGCGCGGGATTACCGTTGCCGTCGTGGATTTCGTGCACCGGGACGATGAGGCCGACAATGCCGCCATAAAGGCCCGGCGGCGGCAGCAGCGCCGAACGGATATCGTTGCCGCCGATCGGCCCGGCTGTGGTACTGCCCTCGATCGCCCGCGCGGGCGCAAGCAGACTGATCGTCGTCGCGCACGCCAGCCCAACACAGATGGACAGCGCCCGTTCGCAACGCTTGGCCATCACATTAAATCCCCCCATATCCATCAGCGTACGCTTTGTTCGCTCAATTCCCTAGCGGGCTCATGAGGGACGGTCCGTACGTCGTAACTCCCACGGGAAATTCTACACGCTGATCAATCGTCATCTAGCCTTTTGTAATCGACGAAAAGGCAGGTCTGGCTGTCTAGCCCACCTCAGCCCACGCTCATGATCGCGTGACTTTTTCCTTCATTCTCAATCAATACGTGAAACGGCCCGCGCGGATTGAGGTCGCGCTGCGGGAAGGGGATTTCGATGCCCTCGCGCTTGAACACGTCCCACAGCGCCAGCAGCACCTGGCCGCGCACATTGGTGAGGCCGTCGACCGGATCGCGGATCCAGAAACGCAGGACGAAATCAAGCGAGGAATTGCCAAAGCCTTTGAGGTGGCAAACGGGATGCGGCGCCGGCAGGATGCGCGTCACGGATTTGACCGCCTCCAGCGCCAGCGCGATCACCTTGTGCGGGTCGGAAGCATAGGCGACGCCGAACTCGACATCGAGTCGCACCTCCTCGTTGGAATAGGACCAGTTGATCACGCGCTGGGTGACGAAGTCCTCGTTCGGAATGAGGAATTCGCGGCCGTCGCGCGTGACCACCGAGGTATAGCGCGCGCCCATGGAGCCGACCCAGCCGAATGAGTTGCCGACCGTGATGACGTCACCCGGCTTGATCGACTTGTCGGCGAGCAGGATGATGCCGCTCACCAGATTGGACACGATCTTCTGCAAGCCGAAGCCGAGGCCGACGCCGACCGCGCCGGAGAAGAAGGCGAGCGCGGAAAAATCGATCCCAACGGTCGACAGGGCAATCACAATGGCGAAAGTGATCAGCAGCAGGCGGATGAGCTTGCCGATCAGCACCTGGATGGACGGCGTGAGATCGGCTGCGGCGCGTACGCGCCGCTCGAGGAAGTCGCTTGCCGCGTTCGCCGCCCACAGCGTGAACAACAACAGGGCGGTGGTCTTGATGACCAGGAGCGGCGTCACCCGCAAGCCGCCGATCACCACGCCCACCGCGTCGAGCGCTGCCTCCACCGGATGCAGCAAACCGACGATGCTGAGCGCCGCGATCGCCCAGGCCGATATCGCCACCAGCCGGTAGGCGAATTGGTTGCGGATGAGGCCGGCGACTAGAGCGATCACCACCCAGGCGGTGGCAAGGCTGGCGGCGACGCCGAGCAAGTAAGAGCGGCTCGGCCAGGTCAGCGATTCCATCGCCGCATGCATCAGCGCCACCACCACCACGAAGACGAGGGTGGCGAGATTGGCCAGCACGTGACGGGTGAACTGGCGCAGCAGCGGCGGCCAGCCCATGGTCACCGACGTGAGATGAACGCGGTGGCGGATCAGCGCCGCGGTCAAATATCCGGCGACGGCGGCGAGCAGAATCAGGCCGATTTGGATGAACAGCCAGAGCGAGGTGACCTCTTGCCCAAGGTTGTGCAGCGCGTTGCTGATCGTCCCGGTCAACTGCTCGATATTGTCCATTCGGCGTTCCCGCTCGCGCCCCCCTTGGAATTAGCGCGGAAAACGGACCAATATCAAATCGGGCCGGTGCCCGGCATCCGCCGCGGCCGGTAGGGAGAGGTTTTGCACATGAACGACCGGGGTTTGTCCGAGGAACTACGAATGATGCGGCAATCCTGCCGCGATTTCGTCGATGAAGTGGTGCTGCCCTTCATCCGCGAGAACTGGCAGCGCGAATGGTCGATGGTGCCGGCCGACCGGTTGCCGCCGCGTATTCTGGAAGAGGCCGAGAAGATCGGCATCCGCACTTTGGGCGTGCCGGAGGAGTTCGGCGGCGTCGAGCTCGAAAAGGGCACCGAGGTGAAGACGTTCGCCGTCATCGCGGAGGAGATCGCGCGCGGTGACTCCGGGCTCGCCGACAAGTTGGTGCAGAACTGGAAAGTCTCGGTGCTGCTGCGGCAGTTCGCGCCGCGCCACCTGCAGGAGAAATGGTTTCCGGAGCTGGTGAAGAATCCGCAATTCCTGATGGCGCACTGCCTGACCGAGCCGCGCGGCGCCTCAGACCGCTGGCTGCCCTACAACGTGCCGGAAGCGGCGATGCAGACCAAGGCGGTCAAGACCGATGGCGGCTGGGTGATCAACGGCCGCAAGCAGTTCATCTCGAACGGTTACGACGCCAGCCTTTACGTCGTCTACGCCAATACCAATCCCAAGGTCGGCATGTTGCAAGGCACTTCGTCATTCCTGGTGCCGCGCGAGACCAAGGGATTTACGGTGGCGCGCTGCAACGAAACGCTCGGCTGCCGCTTCATGAACAACGGCGAGATGGTGTTCGAGGACATGTTCCTGCCCGACGATCACCTGCTGGTGCACGACAGCGCGATGGGGTCCGCCGGCGTCTATTTCCGTCCCGGCAAGATCATCCAGGCGGCGAAGAATCTCGGCGTCGGTGTGCGCGCTTTCGAAGCCGCCGCCGATTACGCGCAGAACTACGTGCAGGGCGGCCGCATTCTGATCAAGCATCAGGCGGTGGCGCTGCGGCTCGCCGAGATGGCGACCAAGATCGAGGCGGTGCGCGCGCTCACCGAACGCGCCGCGCAAGCGGTCGACGACAATGCGCCGGAGGCGGACACGCTGGTCAACATGGCCAAGATGTTCGCGTCCGAGGAGATCATGAAGGTCGCCCAGCACGCCGTCGAATTGCACGGCGGCAACGGCGTCATGCTCGACTTCGGCATCGAGAAGGTGCTGCGCGACGCGGTGGTGTTCCTGCACATGGATGCGACCGTGGACATCTCCAAGTTCAAGATCGTCAAGAGCATGTTCCCGGACACGGCGGGCAAATACGCCGGGCCGGAAAATTAAGCTCCGCTCATTCCCGCGTAAGCGGGAATCCAGTTCATTGGTGACGCGTTTTAGCAAAGGCTGGGTCCCCGCTTCCGCGGGGACGAGCGGATTCATGCAGCGCATTACCGCATCGTGAACCGGAACCCGATCACCACGATCACCAGGCCGACAAGCTGCGGGATGCTGGGGATCACACCGAGCGCCAGGAAGCCGATGATGAGCGACAAGCCGGGCACCAGCGCCGGAAAGGTCGCCGCGCGGCCAGCGCCGATCAGGATCACTGCGCGCGCGAACAGATAGATCGGCAGCACGCCGGCGAGCAGACCCTGCACCACGACCTGGATCAGGTTCTCGGTCAGGCTCAAGCGCAACATGTTTTCAAAGCCGACGAAAATCACATAGAGCGGCGCATAGAAGACCACCGACAGCGCGCCGACGACTGCGATCGCGCGCGTACCTGACATGCGGTAATAGCGCAGCAAGGTGCCGAACATTGCCCAGAAGAAACCCGCGGTGGCGAACAGCAGGTCGCCGCCAACGCCTTCGCGGCCGATGGTGGCGAGCGATTCGACGCCGAACACTATCAGCCCGGCGATGATGGTGACGCCGCCGATCACGCGCGTGACGGTCGCCTTTTCGTGCAGCATCGCCGTGGCGAGGATCAGCCCGAACAGCGCGGCGCAGGCGGGTTGGATGGTTGTGCCGTGACCGAGCGGCACCAGAATGAAGCCGCTATAGGCGATCATGGCTTGCGGCGGACCGGCCAGCACGCTCATCAGGAGGCCGCGGCTCCAGCCGAGGCCGCCAAGGTCCTTGATGCCGTCGCGCAGCACCAGCGGCATCAGCAGCAGCCCTGACCAGAAGAAGCGATGAAAGGCGAGATCGGCCGGCGAGAAACCGACATTGATGCCGTGCTTGGCGGCGACGAAGCCGGCGGCCCAGCCGAGCGCCGAGCCGATGCCGCACAACACGCCGATCAGGATGCCGGAGGAGCGTGCTGCCGCAGGTTGCGCTTTGACGTCCAAGGCGTGGCTCCGGCGCACGATCCCGAAAAGCAGGGACCGGTTTTCGGAATGGACCATGCGCAAATGAAGATATCTGCGCAGGTGACTTGGACCCGTGAGATAATCTAGGATCGTCGCCCAAGTCCAATCGCGATTAAACAAGCCTCACTTTACCGGGATGGAAAGCTCATGGCGAAGCCGCGCAAAGTCATCATCACCTGTGCCGTAACCGGCTCGATCCACACGCCCTCGATGTCGCCGCATCTGCCGGTGACGTCGCAGGAGATCGCCGACGCCGCAATTGGCGCGGCCGAAGCAGGCGCCGCGGTCGTCCACTTGCACGCGCGCAATCCGCAAGACGGCCGGCCCGACCAGACGCCCGAGGCCTTCGCCCCGTTCCTCAAAGTGATCAAGCAGCGCTCGAACGTGGTGGTGAACATCACCACTGGCGGTGCGCCTACCATGGCCATCGAAGAACGCGTGCGGCCGGCGGCGACCTTCAAGCCGGAGGTCGCCTCGCTCAATATGGGCACGATGAATTTCGGGCTCTACCCGATGATCCCGCGCTACAAGGGCAAATTCAAATACGACTGGGAGGAGCCGTATCTGGAAGGCTCGCGCAAGGGCATGTTCAAGAACACCTTTGCCGACATCGAGTACATCCTCACCACCTGCGCCGAGAACAACACCCGTTTCGAGATCGAGTGCTACGACATCGGCCATCTCTACACGCTGCGCCACTTCCTCGACCGCGGCGTGGTCAAGCCGCCGCTGTTCGTGCAGTCGGTGTTCGGCATCCTCGGCGGCATCGGCACGCATCCCGAAGATGTTATCATGATGAAGCGCACCGCCGACCGGCTGCTCGGCGACAATTATCGTTGGTCGGTGCTCGGCGCCGGCGGCAATCAGATGCGGGTTGCCGCCATGGCGGCCTCAATGGGCGGCAATGTGCGCGTCGGCATGGAGGACTCGCTGTGGATCGGCGCCGGCAAGCTGGCCGAGTTCGAACGCGCAGCAGGTCAGCAAGGTGCGCGGGATTCTCGAAGGCATGGGCCTTGATATCGCCTCGCCCGACGAGGCGCGCGAAATCCTCTCGCTCAAGGGCGGTGATAAGGTCAATTTCTAGGATTTCTCCGCGCTGCCCGCTGGCCTAGGCACTTCGGCAGAAGTGTGAGAGACTTTGCATGGCTGAATTGTGAGATTTCGCCATTAGAAATGTCCATCAAGGACATCGCAATGGGGAGGGGGAACGCAAACAAGGTGCATGGACGGCGCATTGCATGTAGCGACGGGTCTTCCGCCGCGCGTCGTCTATGCCAGCCTGGTGAAAAACTTCTTCGAGCCTGAACTGAAGAAGCGCGTCGAAGCGCCGATACTCAGGCATGGTGTAAGAGCGGGAGTGAAAGCATAGAAAGGGAGGAAAAATGCTAAAAAGGAAATCAGGCATAACAGCTGCTGCCGTCTCCGGGATGGCGGTCCTTGGACTTGCAGTCGCTTTCATGTTTGGCAGCGTCGGCCAAGCCGGTGCCAAGGAGATTGTCATCAGGATCGGCTCGGGCCATCCGCCGACCGTCGTTTATGCCGGCCTGATGAAAAACTTCTTCGAGCCCGAACTCAAGAAGGCAATCGAATCCAAGACCAAACATACGGTCAAATTCATCGAAGGGTACTCGGGCTCCATCGTGAAGGTGTTCGATACTCTTGAAGGCGTTCAGAACGGCGTTCTCGATATCGGCGGCTACTGCTTCTGCTTTGAAGCCTCCAAGCTGCCCATGAACGCTTTCCAGATCATGCTGCCATTCGGTACCATGGACCCGGAGATGAGCGTCGCCATCGCCACCGACGTCTACAAGCAGTTCCCAATCCTTGAGGACGTGCTCCAAAAGTACAACCAGACCTTGATCGCGCATATCGGCGACGGCGGATATAACCTCGGTACCAACTTCAACTGGAAAAAGGTGTCCGACCTCAAGGGCCACAAAATTCTGGGCGCCGGGCTTAACCTGAATTGGATGAAGGAAGCCAATATCGGCATCATCCCCGTTACCGACGGCTTGCCGGGCTGGTACCAGAAGATCAAAACCGGCGTTGCCGAGGGTGGCATCATGTTTCCCAGTGCCTGGGGCCCGGTGTTCAAGCTTTATGAAGTCGGCAAATACTACACCACCATCGGCTTCGGCTCGATCACCTGGCACGGCCTGACGGTCAACAACCGCTTCTGGAAGAGCCTGCCGCCGGAAGTGCGGCCGATCGTCCTGGAAGTCGCGCACCGCTACGAGATCCAGACCGGCGTCTTCAACAAAAAGGGCTACAAGAAGGACATGGACTGGCTGCGCTCGCACATTACGGTGAACGATTTGCCCGCTGACGTTCGCCTTGAATGGGCACAAAAGCTTTCGCATTGGCCGCAAAAAGTCGCCGACGAGCTTGAGGCGAAAGGCTATCCGGCTAAGGCGATCCTCAATGCCACCTTGGCTGCGGCTGAAAAACACGGCTACAAGTGGCCGGTGCGTTACGTCATCAAGTAACAGGCCTAAACGGCGTTCATGACTTACCGGCTGGGAATCAAATTCATGGTTCTCAGCCGGTAATTATGAATTCGCTTTCAGACTCCGGTCATGGGGGGAAATGCGATGTCGATCGTCACGCTGAGTGATCGATTGTCCAAGTTTTTGATGGTTGCCGCGGCTACGTGGACCTTCGGTCTGGCGTTTCTGGTCATGGCGAACATTATCGGGCGGACCTTTTTCAGTCGGCCGGTTTACGGCACCGCTGAAATGGTCGCCGCGTCCATTGTCATTATCGTGTTTTTGCAGGCCGGTTACGCCATTCGCTCGCGCTCCATGCTCAGGGCGGATTTCCTGGTTGTCCTTTTGCCGGACAAGGTGCAGCGCGTATTGCTGGCGATCGGTTATCTCTTGGGCGCCGCCTTCTTTCTCATGATCATCACTGGCGGCTGGGACGTTAGCATCCAGTCATTCGTTAACGGCGAGTACGAAGGCGAAGGCGCCTTGCGTGTACCCTCATGGCCGGCGCGCTGGACAGTGCTCGTCGGCAGCGGATTGGCCGTGGTCAACTATCTGGTCATGGCCTATCTCGACGTCTTCAAGCCCGAAGCGCTGAATTCCGAAGCCGATCCGGACAATCCCTTGACCACGTTCGATAGCACGCAGGATTAGTCCTGTGTTCGAAGCAAGTACTGCAATCCTGCTGGTTGTCAGCCTCATTGGCCTGGTCGTGATCGGCGTTCATATCGCCGTCGCGCTCGGCATAACCAGCGCACTTGGCATTTTTCTGGTCACCGGCGCCGACGCCAACGCTTTCCACACCGTGCAGGCCATGCTGGCGGACACGGCTTACGAAGCCATTCGCGCTTATGTCTTTGCCGTCATCCCGCTTTTCATGCTGATGGGTGAATTCATCGGCAAGTCGGGAGTCGTTACCGACGTTTACCGCGGCATCAACCGGTTGCTGCCTGGAATACCCGGCCGTCTGGCGATCGCCACGGTGATCGGAAACGCACTTTTTTCCTTTGTCACCGGCGTCAGCATCGCCTCCGCCGCCGCCTTTTCGCGGATCGCCTATCCGGAAATGAAACGCCACGGCTACCACAAAGGATTCGCACTGGGCGCGGTCGCGGGCTCGAGCTGCCTCGGCATGCTCATTCCGCCGTCGGTGCTGATGATCGTATGGGGAATTCTGACCGAACAGTCCATCGGTCAGCTTTTTGCCGCCGGTGTCCTCCCAGGCCTGCTCCTGGCGGCCTTCTTCATCGTTTACGTCGTCGTTTTCTCGCTGCTGCGGCCGGAGGATGTCGGCATCAGAACCGGGCAGACCGGCGGTACCGAGGCGCCGGAGGACGTGTCGAACGTCTCAACCGTCCAGTTCTTGATCAGCCTCGCAGGGATAACCCTTGTCATCGTGGCTGTCCTGGGTGGCATCTGGTTCGGCATTTTCACGCCGACGGAAGGCGCCGGCGCCGGCGCCCTGATCGGGCTGGCGCTCGGCATCATCAAGGGCATGCGGCTACGCGATGTGATCGATTCCATTTTATCGGTGGGAAAGACTTCCGCGCCGATCCTCTTGCTGCTGGTCACCGCGGCGCTCTATTCGCGGACGCTTGCCATGACCGGCATGGCTAACGCCATCGAAAGCCTGTTTACGAATTCCGGCATGGAGCCCTGGATGATCGTCTCCGTCATGGTCCTGGTCTGGTTCCTGCTGGGGATGATCATCGATTCGATCTCGATCATGTTGCTGACGGCTGCCATCTTTGCGCCTATCGCGGTCAAGCTCGGCTACGACCCGATCGCCTTCGCCATCATCGGAATTATCGCCATCGAGGCCGGTCTATATACGCCGCCCTTTGGCCTGCTGGTTTATACCGTCAAGGCGTCGATCCAAGAGATCGAACCGGACATGAACGTGATGACGATATTCAAGAGTTCGACGCCGTATTGGATCATCATGCTGATCGCCATGATATTTATTATCAACTTCCCGCAAATCGCCACTTACCTGCCCAGCAAGCTTTTCGGGGGGTGAGATTACGCTTCCGCGGAATATCCATTGGTTGTAGGATGTTTGAGTCCATGTGGTCGCTTGCGCCGTTGCGTTTTTCGCCGGTGTTGAAACGAAGGAAAGACCCATGCGCTTCAAAACCCTCGCTTTTTTCGCAACGTTTCCGCTGACCGCCATCGCTCTGTCGCTCGCGCCCGCACAGGCCGCGCCGCAGATTCTGGGTTTAATTGCGTCCGCCGCGCCGGTGCCGATGACCTGCGCGGGCGGGACATGTACGGCGGAGCTTTCGTCCGTCTGTCTGCAGCAGCACCGCCCGACGCCGTCCACGGGAACGGTCTACCGGCCCGCCAAGGGCACACATATCACTTTGACGATCACGGGACCGAACGGCGTGAACCGCCAAGTGCCGGTTGCTGCGGCGCTCACTATCAAATCGCTTCGGCAGTTTAGCGCGGTCAAAGTCAGTCTGCCCGAAGCGACGGTTCGCCGGTTGGGCGATGGCGCAGCGTGGCTATCCGTCGGCCCGAAGGCGTCGGTTGTTCCCGTCGCCAAAGAAGGCGACCCGGAACCGCAGAGCGCTGGCGAAATAGCGCGCTATACCGGCCCGCTGCGCACCCTGGCCGAAAGGGCGTTCGAACGCGACGGCGCCCGCGTGAATGCCACGCGCATCCTCAACCAAATGGTCAACCGCTTGCCCGAAAAGAGCACTGCTGGAATCGAAGAAGTGGGCTCGCTTTGGCGGCAAACCGTGCGCAAGGATGTTACCGACGAAACGCAAAAATTCCTGAAGCATGCGGTCGAAGACTGCCGCGAGACCTTGCGCACCGGCGTGATGTCCGACCTCCGGTCATGCCTGAGCTATCATCACGACTACCTGTCCGGTGAAAACACGACCAACGCCTGGGCGGCGATGAACCCAGGGAGCTAGGCTGAGCGACGGCGGCCCCTCGGCCTGATCGTCAATCCCGTCAAGGCGGCGCCGATGACGGCGTCGCGGTTCGGGCGATATTCAAAGGCGCCCCCCTTGGCGGTGCTGATTGGAGGGCGCCGCCGGCTTTGTTCCCCAGATCGCCACCTGGCTACCTGGCTTGGCGTATCAGGCGCGCCCCGATTTAAGCCGAATTGATTAAGCATGCGGCGAACGGTCTCGGCTGCCGGCGCCGTGCGACGCAATACCCGTTGCCCTTGGCACGCCGAATGCCTCCAATAGACACGGAGGATTCGATATCGGCCATGGCTTCACTCGACTCGATCAGCATCGCTATCCTGCTCGGCAGCCTGCTGGTGCTGGCCGGCATCCTCTCGAGCCTGATTGCGCTGCGTTTTGGCGCCCCCCTGCTGCTGGTGTTCCTGCTGGTCGGCGTGCTGGCCGGCGAGGGCGGCCCGGGCGGCCTGAAATTCAATAATGTGCACACCGCCTACACCGTCGGCTCGATCGCGCTGGCGCTGATCCTGTTCGACGGCGGCTTACGCACCCGCTTTGCCACGTTCCGCAGCGTGCTGGCGCCGGCGGTGACGCTGGCGACGGCGGGCGTGCTGATCACCACTTTGCTGACCGCGCCGGTCGCAAAGATCGTGCTCGGCCTCAATTGGACCCAGGCGCTGCTGGTCGGCGCGGTGGTCGCTTCCACCGACGCGGCGGCGGTGTTCTTCCTGATCAATGCGCGCGGCTTGCGCCTGCGGCCGCGCGTGCGCGCGACGCTGGAGGTGGAGTCCGGGACCAACGATCCCTTCGCCGTGTTCCTCACGCTGCTGCTGGTGGAGGTGTTGGCGGTCGGCGACCAGAGCTGGTCGCACGGGCTGATGATCCTGCTGCGCGACAGCGTGCTCGGCTGCCTCATCGGCTATGGCGGCGGCCGCATCATCACTTTGGTGCTCAATCGACTTGCGCTGGCGCAAGGCCTGCATGCGCCGTTCGTGGCGGTGAGTGCGACGGTCGTTTTTGCCTTCGCCAATGCCGTCCACGCCTCCGGATTCCTCGCGGTCTATCTCGCCGGCCTGGTGGTCGGCAACCGCCAGACCCGCGCGCAGAATTCGGTGGTGGTGTTTCTCGACGCGGCCACCTGGCTCGCGCAAATCGTGATGTTCGTGCTGCTCGGATTGCTGGTTTGGCCGCAGCGGATCGAGGACAGCATTGGCGGCGCCATCGTGGTGGCGCTGGTGCTGATGCTGATTGCGCGGCCGGCCGCCGTGTTCCTGTGCCTCGCCCCGTTCGGCTTCCAATGGCGCGAGAAGCTGTTCCTGTCCTGGGTGGGCCTGCGCGGCGCGGTCGGGATTTTTCTTGCCTCGATCCCGCTGCTGGTTGGGTTGCCGGCGGCCTATCTCTATTTCGACGTCGCCTTTGTGGTGGTGCTGTTCTCGCTGCTGATCCAGGGCTGGACCGTCGCCTACGCCGCACGCAGGCTCGACATTTCCTTCGCGCGCAACGATCCGCAGCCGCTGCGTGTCGAACTCGACTTGCCCGGTCAGTTGGCGCGGGAAATCGTCGGCTATCCGGTGCCGGCCAACAGCCCGTTCCTGCGCCGTGGGCTCATTCCGAACTGGGCGCGCCCGACCATGGTGGTGCGCGATGAGGAAATCTTGACGCCCGCCGAAGCCGATCCGGTGCGCGAAGGCGATTACGTTTACCTGCTGGCGCCGCCGGAAAAGGCGCAGGCGCTCGACCGCTTCTTTGTCGACATGCCGCCGCCGGCGGCGCCCGATCCGCGCCTGCTCGGCGACTTCTTCGTGCAGGGCGACGCCAGCCTCGGTGCGCTCGCCGAAATCTACGGACTACAGATCGCCGCCGATCACAGCGAGGTGGCACTCGCCGATTACTTCACCGAACTGCTCCGCCGTCCGGCCAAGACGGGGGATGTCGTTCAGCTCGGCCCAATCGCGCTGCTCGCGCACAAGGTCGAGGATGGCCGAGTCGCCACGGTTGGCTTGCGGTTGGCCGAGCCCGAAGAGGCGGCCGATCTGGCCGGCCAGCTTAAGACGCTTTGGGCAAAATTGCGGAAACGCCTGGGTTAATTCGCCCGCCGCACCAACGCCGGCAGTTGCTGCACCAGCCAGGCGCTGCCGAATAGCGCCGCGCACCACAACAGATCGCCCATCACGGTCCTGTCCAGGAACGGCAGCGCCGCGACGTAGCATTGCGTCAGGCCTTGCAGCGTGTGCGGATAAAGGTCGTTGAAGGCCCACACGGCGAAATTCGTGGTGACGAAGAAGATCAGCGAGCAGGACAGCATAGCCGCGATGACGGGCAGTGCCCCGCGCCAGCGGCGCGACAGCATTCCGGCCAGCGCCGGTAGAGTGACCGCGGCGCAGACCACCAAGGTGACCCGCCAATCGTCGCCGGCCAGCGCAACATCGCTGAGCGCCACCGCGGCAATCGGCACGACGAGCGCCAAAGCCGGCACCCGCAAAATCCGGCCCGCGAACAACGCGCTTGCCGCCACCGGCCAGACGCCGGGCGCGTGCGGCAGCAGGCGTGAGGCCACGTCAAGGGCGATCAGGAAGGCGACCAGACCCAAGTCCATCCACAGGTCGGCGCGGGCTTTGTTCGGCTGCATCGAAATGAGGTCCTTGCTTTGCGGTCAGCGTGTTTAACATGGGTAGCGGCCGAAATCACGTCCGTTCCGATCGTTCGCTGTGGGTGGCCGGAGCAAGGCTTTCGGCCCATTCCGCGATAATAGCGGCCAAGGCGTCGAGGCCGTCGGTGAGCGCAGCCGGCCCCGGTTGCAGGATCAGCGCCGATTTGACCTCGCGCAGCCAGCCGGTAGCGACCGCGGGAACTTTCGCAAAGCCCGGCCGCGCCGCCACCTTGGCGGGCACGAATTTCTTGCCGCACCAGGAGCCGATGACGATGTCCGGCTGGGCGGCAATCACGTCGTCGGCCGAGACGATGCGGTCCTTGGCGTTTTTGCGCGCGGCAAGCTGCGGGAACACCTCGATGCCGCCCGCCGCCTCGATCAGCTCGGACACCCAGCCGAGGCCGGAGATCATCGGTTCGTCCCATTCCTCGAAATAGACGCGCGGGCGGCGCGGTAGCCGCAAGCTACACTCATGCACGGCATCGACGCGCGCGGCGAGCGACGCTGCCAGCGCGTCCGCTTTGTCCGCCGCGCCAACCAGCGCGCCGAGCGTACGGATCATGTCGAAGATGCCGGCAACGTCGCGCTGGTTGAAGGCATGCACGGCGACATTGGCGCGGATTAGTTCGGCGACGATATCGGCCTGCAGGTCGGAGAAGGCCAGCACCAGATCGGGCTTGAGCGCCAGGATCTTCGGCACGTCGGCGGAGATGAAGGCGGAGACGCGCGGCTTCTCCTTGCGCACGCGCGCCGGGCGCACCGCGTAACCGGAGACGCCGACAATGCGCGCCTCCTCGCCGAGGAGATAGAGCGTCTCCACGGTTTCCTCGGTCAGGCAGACGATGCGTGAGGCAGGGAACATGGCGCATCATAGCGCAAACGCTGCGGCACCTAAGAGTCCAACAATTCGATCCCGCCCGCCGCCACCACTTGGCCGCCATCGAGCCGCACCACGCGGCCGGCGATGCGTTTTACCTCGTCGGCGTCGTGGCTGACGTAGACCATCGGCACTTTCGCCTCGTCGCGCAGGCGCTGCAGATAGGGCAGGATTTCCGCCTTGCGCCCGGCATCGAGCGAGGCCAGCGGCTCGTCCAGCAGCAACAGGCGTGGCCGCATCAAAAGCGCGCGCCCGACGGCGACGCGCTGGCGCTCGCCGCCCGACAGCTTGCCCGGCCGGCGCTCGAGCAGGGGGCCGATGTCGAGCAACTCCACCACATGTGTGAACGCGGCCGGATCGGCGGCATGGCCGCCTATCCAGCGGCCATAGTCAAGATTGTGCCGGACCGACAGATGGGGAAACAGCCGGCCTTCCTGGAACACGTAGCCGATGCGCCGGCGCCAAGCCGGCACCGCAATCCGCGCGGCCTCGTCGAACAACACCTCGCCGTCGAGCACGATGCGGCCGCGGTCGGGCCGCAACAGGCCGGCGATCATGTTGACGATCGTGGTCTTGCCGGCGCCGGAAGGGCCGAACAGCCCGGTAGCGCCGCTTTCGCTTTCGAACTGCGCCGTCACAGCGAAATCGCCCAACCGCTTTTCGATGTTGACCGTCAGCATTTCAGCCACCGTGTAGTCGGGCGGTAGCGCGGCGGGCGAACCATTCCGACGCGACCAGCGCGGCCAGCGAAATGGCGACGGCGACAACGACCAGCGCGAGCGCGGCGCGGTCGCCATCCGGAATTTGAGTCAACGTGTAGATTGCCGCCGAAATCGTCTGCGTCTCGCCCGGAATGTTGGAAACGAAGGTGATGGTGGCACCGAATTCGCCGAGCGCACGCGCAAACGCCAGCATCATGCCGGCGATGATTCCCGGCAAGCGTCAGCGGCAGGGTCACCGTCAGGAACACCCAAGCCGGGCGGGCGCCGAGCGTCGCCGCGGCGTCTTCCAGCCGCCGGTCGATCGCCTCGATCGACAGCCGGATCGCGCGCACCATCAGCGGAAACGACATCACCCCGCAGGAGATCACCGCGCCGGTCCAACGGAACGCGAACACGATGCCGAAATGATCGGCAAGAAAAGCGCCGACCGGCGCGCGCCGTCCGAGCGTAATGAGCAGGAGATAGCCGGTGACCACGGGCGGCAGCACCAGCGGCAGATAGACAATCGCGTCGACCAGCGACTTGCCCCAGAACTCCTTGCGCGCCAGCAGATAGGCAATGGCGATGCCGAATGGCAGCGCCACCGCCGTCGCCACCACCGCGATGCGCAGCGACAACGCAACGGCGGTCCAGTCCTCAGGCGTCAGTGCGAGCACGTCTAGGATGCCTGTGGCGGCACCAGGAAGCTGAAGCCGTATTTCTCGAAGATGTCTTTGGCGGCCTGGGTCTGCAGGAACTTCAGATAGCGTTTGACGTGGGCGTACTTGCTGCCCGCGATGGCACCAACTGGATAAGTTATCGCGGGATGCGAGCCGACCGGGAACGCGCCGACAATCTTCACCTTCGGCTCGATCTTGGCGTCGGTCGAGTAGACGATGCCGAGCGGTGTCTCGCCGCGCGCCACATAGGCAAGCGTCGCGCGCACGTTCTCGGCTTGCGCCAATTTCGGCTCTGCCGCCGCCCAGACGCCGAGCGAGGTCAACGCCGCCTTGGCGTAGAGGCCGGCCGGCACCGCCTTGGTGTTGGCGACCGCGATGCGGCCATCTCCGGCGAGCTTGACGATATCGAAGCCCTTGCCGATCGCCACATGATCGAGCTTGGAAGCCTTGGGCGCGATCAGCACGAGCTGGTTGCCGAGCAGGTTGACGCGGGTGTCGGGCGCGATCAGCTTTTTCTGGTCGAGAAAGTCCATCCACTTGATGTTGGCCGAGACATAGACGTCGGCCGGCGCGCCTTGCGCGATCTGCTTGGCGAGCGCCGAGCTTGCGGCATAGCTGGCGGTGACCTTCACGCCGGTCGCCTTGGTGAAGGCGGTATCGACGTCATTGAGCGCATTGCGCATCGAGGCGGCGGCAAAGACGGTGAGCGAATCCTGCGCGGCGGCGGGCTGCGGCGCGCTAGCAAAGACAAGCAACAGGCTGAAAACGGCAATAAGCCTTGCAAACATGGCGGTTCTCCGCGGGCGCCGTAAGGGCGCCGTGCTGGCGTCTCATCGATTTCGGGATCGACCGCGCCGGAACCGCCGTTCCGTCATCGCGGCGCACGCACGGGGCGCCGCGGGTCTTGGATGTATCATCGGCGAAATTATTCGATCTGGCAAGACCGCCGATTAAACGTGACGCACCTTCAATAGCGCGGGTCGTACACCTGCGATTTGACGTACGCCAGAATGTTCTTCGGCGCTCGCCCGCTCGCCAAGCCGCGTTGATAGGCGACCTTGGCGACCGCCGCTCCGATATGCGCCGATACTTCGCGGATGCGGGGCAGCGCCGGGTAGAGGCTGCCTTGCTTCAGATCGGCGTCGGTTACCAATTTTGCCAGCGTACGCGCCGCCGCCATGAACATTTCGTTGGTGACCAGCCGTGCGCCGCTTGCGATGGCGCCGAGCCCGACGCCGGGGAAAATATAGGAGTTGTTGCCCTGGCGCGGCACGAAGGTCTTGCCGTCGAGCGTCACCGGATCGTAAGGGACTGCCGCAGGCAAACAGCGCGCGGCCGTTGGTGTGGCGATAGGCCTCCTCAGCCGAGCATTCCGCCTTCGATGTCGGATTGGAGAGCGCGAACACGATCGGCTGTTCGTTGATCTCAGCCATCGTGCGCAGCACGTCCTGCGTAAAGGTGCCGCCGACCGCGGCGACGCCGATGAGGGCCGTCGGCTTCAACGCTTGGATCGCGCTCAGGAAGTCGCTGATCTGCGCGTGCTCATGCGCATAGGGCAGCTTATGTTCGGTCAAGCCTTCGCGACTCTTCACCACCAGGCCGTGGGAATCGACCAGCCAGTTGCGGCGGCGCGCTTCCGCCTCGGTGAGCCCCTCCGCCATCATAGCGGAGACCACCAGGTCGGCAATGCCGGTTGCCGCTTCGCCGGCACCGAGGAAGAGGATGGTTTGCTCGGATAGCTTGCCGCCGGTTATGCGCAACGCCGAGAACAAGCCGGCCAGCGCCACCGCCGCCGTGCCCTGGATGTCGTCGTTGAACACGCAATAGCGGTCGCGATACTTGTGCAGCAGCCGGAACGCCGAGTGATTGGCGAAATCCTCGAACTGGATCAGCACGCCGGGAAACGCCTTGCGCGCGGCGGTGATGAACTCGTCGACCAGATTGTCGTAGGCGGCGCCGGCCAAGCGCTTGCGGCGCAGACCGACATAATACGGATCCTTCAGGAGCTCTTCATTGTTGGTGCCGACGTCGAGCATCACCGGCAGGCACAAGTTCGGATGCACGCCGGAGCAGGCGGAATAAAGCGACAGCTTGCCGACCGGAATGCCCATGCCGTTGGCGCCGAGATCGCCGAGCCCCAGAATGCGCTCGCCGTCGGTGACGACAATCAGCTTGGCTGGGTAGGGCCAATTGGCCAGTATCTCGGGAATACGGCCGCGATCTTTGGCGCTGATGAAGAGCCCGCGCGGCCGCTGGAAAATGTAGCCGAACCGTTGGCAGGCGAGCCCCACGGTCGGCGTGTAGATCAGCGGCTGAATCTCATCGATATTGTCGACGACAAGCCGGAAAAACAGCGTCTCGTTGCGGTCGTGCAGCGCGTTGAGCGCCACGTATCTTTCGAGGTCGTTGGGTAGGCGGCGCAGATTGGTCATTACGCGATTCCCTTGCGCCTGGATCGAAAGCTGGGTCGCGGGCAACAGCCCACGCAAGCCGAGGGCGTCGCGCTCCTTCTCGGTGAAGCCGGTTCCGTGATTGAGCATCGGATCGCGCAGCAATGCGATGCCACGCGACGGTTTAGCGGCGGTTGAACGGGCAGACGAACGGGCACGCGCCCGGCTACGCTTTTTCATCAGATGTTCCCCAGCAAAATCGATCAGTGAATTGCGCGGCACTGTCCACAATTCCGCCCGGCGCGTATTGACTGAGATCAAAGCGACGGGCGCATGTCTGGACTGCGCGAATGTATCATCTTTGCATTGTCCGCGGGATCGTCCGATTCGCGATTTTTGGCGGCATCAGATATCAAATGATGCATGTCACAGCCAACGCCGATGGAAGGCGAATTCGACTACATCGTGGTGGGCGCGGGCTCGGCAGGTTGCGTGCTCGCCAACCGGCTGTCGGCCGATGCATCGAAACGCGTGCTGCTGTTGGAAGCCGGCGGCCGCGACAACTGGATCTGGTTCCACATTCCCGTCGGCTATCTGTTTGCGATCGGCAATCCGCGCGCCGACTGGATGCTGAAGACAGAACCGGAACAGGGCCTCAACGGCCGCAGCCTCAATTATCCGCGCGGCAAGGTGATCGGCGGCTCCTCCGCCATCAACGGCATGATCTACATGCGCGGTCAGGCCACCGACTACGACCAATGGCGGCAACTCGGATCTGCCCGGCTGGTCGTGGGACGACGTGCGACCCTATTTTCGCAAGCACCTCGATCATTTTCTGCGCAGCGAGGAGCATGGTAGCGGCGGCGAATGGCGGGTCGAATATCCGCGGCTGTCGTGGGAAATCCTCGACGCCTTCCGCGCGGCGGCGATCCAATACGGCATTCCGGCGGTCAATGATTTCAATACCGGCGACAACGAAGGCATCTGCTATTTCCACGTCAATCAGAAGTTTGGGCGGCGCTGGTCGGCGGCGCGCGGTTTTCTCAAGCCGGTCTTGCATCGGCAGAATCTTCGGCTCGAAACAAACTGCCTGGTCGAGGGCCTCACCTTCGACGGCAAGCGCGCCAGTGGCGTGCGCTGGCGGCAAAACGGCGCATCGCGCAGCGCGCGCTGCCGCGGCGAAGTGATCCTCGCCGCCGGCTCCATCGGCTCGCCGCATCTGTTGTTGTTGTCGGGCATCGGCCCGGCGGCGCAGCTCTCGCAGTTCGGCATCCCGGTGCTGCTCGACAAGCCCGGCGTCGGCGCCAACCTGCACGACCATCTGCAACTGCGCATGATCTACAAAGTGTCCGGCGTGAAGACGTTGAACATGCAATATGCGTCGATGATCGGCCGCCTCGGCATGGGGCTCGACTATGTTTTCCGCCGGCGCGGGCCGATGACCATGGCGCCCTCGCAGCTCGGCGCCTTCACGCGCTCCGACCCGACGATGGACCGCGCCAATATCCAGTATCACGTGCAGCCGCTTTCGCTCGACAAGTTCGGCGAGCCGTTGCACCCGTTCCCGGCGTTTACGGCAAGCGTCGCCAATATCCGGCCGACCAGCCGCGGCGCGCTCACCCTCAAATCCGCCGATCCCGCGCAGCCGCCGGCGATTGCGCCGAATTATCTGTCGACGCCGGAAGACCGCCGCGTCGCCGCCGAACTCGATCCGCGTCACGCGCAGGATCGTGGCGCAGCCGGCGCTGCGGAAATATGCGCCGGTCGAATTCCTGCCGGGCGCCTCGGCGCGCGACGATGACGAGGCCGCGCTGGAGCAGGCCGCCGGCGATATCGGCACCACGATTTTCCATCCCGTCGGCACCGCCCGCATGGGCCGCGACGACGATGCGCGCGCGGTGGTCGATGCGCGTCTGCGCGTGATCGGCATTGAGGCGTTGCGCGTCGTGGACGCCTCCGTGATGCCGTCGATCACCTCCGGCAATACCAACTCGCCGACCATGATGATCGCCGAGAAGGGCGCTGCGATGATCCGCGAGGATGGACGACGCTGATCAAACTGGGTCAATCAGGGGGCATCTCATGAACATCGCAGCGCGGGTCAAAGGCATCCTGCTCGAGCCGAAGAATGAATGGCCGGCCATTGAACGTGAACCGGGCAACATTCGCTACCTGTTCACCCGCTATGTGGCGATCATGGCCGCGATTGCGCCAGTGTGCTGGTTCATCAGGGTCACGACGATCGGTTATGGGCCGGTCCGGGAAAGCTTCGTCATCGGGCTGATCAATGCCGTCACCAGCTACGTCCTGGCCCTGATCAGCGTCGTGGTCTTTGCCTATATCATCAATTTTCTGGCGGGGTTCTTCGGCGGCACCAAGAGCATCGCAAATGCGATGAAGGTCGCGTCTTATGCGTTGACGGCGATTTGGGTCGCCGGCGTCTTCGGCCTCATTCCCTACTTGTCCTTCCTTGCGATGCTGGCGGGCTTCTACAGCCTGTATCTGCTGCACACGGGGCTTGCCGCACTGATGAAGCCGACGCCGGAAAGGGCAGTGATCTACACGTTTGTCGTCGTCGGCTGTGTGATGGCGATCGAGGCGCTCATGTTCGCGCCTGGCTTGCTGTGGCTGTCCGGGACACCGGCGCTGTAACCGCGGCTACGGCAGCGCTTTCAAATACCGGATCGGCCGGCCGGGTGCGACCATCGTCCGGCAACACCAACTCGCCGACCATGATGATCGCCGAGAAGGGCGCTGCGATGATCCGCGAGGATCAGGCCCGTTGATCCGACTCAGGCAGCGTGAGACATTTCCACGGCAAGGGGAGTTCGTCGTCTGGCCAGCGAGTTGACGGCGTCTCAAGGATTCCAACCGCGGTAACGGCTCTTTTGAGCGCTTGCCGCGATGGAGGGGAGCATGAACCTCGTCGAGCGCGCCAAGGCGATCATTCTCAGTCCCGGCACCGAATGGCCGGTTATCGCCAACGAGCCGAACGACGCGCGCGATCTGTTCGTGAACTATGTGGCGATCCTTGCCGCCATCCCGGCGGTTTGCGGTTTTATCGGCACCGCGCTGGTCGGCATCTCGATGACGGGCGTCGACACTTTCCGGGTCGGCATCGGCGCCGCGCTGGTGTCGGCGATCGTCGGCTACGTCCTGGCCTTTGTCGGCGTCTTTGTGCTGGCGCTGATCGTCGACGCGCTGGCGCCGAGCTTCGGCGGCAGCAAGGGCATGGACAACGCGCTCAAGCTCGTGGCCTATTCCGCCACGCCGTCGTGGTTATGCGGCGTTTTCTCGCTGATTCCCGCGCTCGGCTTCCTCGCCATCCTCGGCCTCTATTCGCTCTATCTGTTCTATGTCGGGCTGCCGGTGTTGATGAAGTCGCCGAAAGAGAAGACGCTGCTCTATGCCGTCGCCGTTTTGGTGGTCGGCATTGTCATCAGCCTGATCATCGGCTTCATCCAGGTAAGCTTAATCGGGCTTTAGACACGCGTTGCCGGTTGTTTAAGGCAGCGCCTTCAAATGCCGGATCGGCCGGCCGGGCGCGATCGCCTGCGCCGCGGCGACAATGGCGTTGGCGTCGATGCCGTAGTGCCGATAGAGCTCGGCAAGCGATCCGGTCTGACCGAAATGCTCGACGCCGAGCGGGCGCGTGCGATGGCCGGCGACCGCGCCGAGCCAGCCCAGCGTCGCCGGATGCCCGTCGAGCACGCTGACGATGCCGCAATGGGCCGGCACGTCGGCAAGCAGCCGCTCGATGTGCGAGCGCGCATGCACCAGCCCGCGCTCGCGCGCGCGCTGCGCGGCGGTCCAGCCGGCATTGAGCCGGTCGGCCGACGTGACCGCGAGCAAGCCGACGTCGCGCCGGTCCTCCGCCATCAGGCCGACGGCTTCGATCGCTTCCGGCGCGATGGCGCCGGTATAGGCCACGACCACTTGCGCGTTCGGCCCCGGCTTGCGCTGCCAATAGGCGCCGTCAACGATTTGCTGGCGCAGTTCGCCTGTCATCGGGCGCTCGATCTGCTCGATCGGCCGCGTCGATAGCCTGAGATAAACCGAGCCGCCGGTCTCGTCGCGCAGCCAGGTTCGCTCGGGAGCGCGGTCAGCAAAAGTGGGTACCGGTTTTGCGTCCGACCGCGCGACAAACGAAGAATCTTCCGCCGCGTCGCCATCCTTTTGGATATAGGCGAAGGCCCAGCCGAGAATGACGGCAAGCTCGTCGACATAGGCCGGCTCGAACGCCGCGAGCCCATCTTGCGCCAGCCCAATCAGCGGCTCGGCGATCGATTGGTGCGCGCCGCCTTCGCCGGCCAGCGTGATGCCGGACGGCGTCGCCGCCAGGATGAAGCGGGCGTCCTGGTAGCAGGCGTAATTGAGCGCATCGAGCCCGCGCGCGATGAAGGGATCGTAGAGCGTTCCGATCGGCAGCAGCCGCTCGCCGTTGATGGTGTGCGAGAGGCCGAGCGCCGACAGCAGGATGAACAGGTTCATCTCGGCGATGCCGAGCTCGATGTGCTGGCCCTTGGGCGAGAACTCCCAATTGAACGTCGAGGGGATGCGTTCGCTCTTGAAGGTGTCGGCCATGGCCTCGCGCGCGAACAGCCCGCGCCGGTTGACCCACGGCCCGAGATTGGTGGAGACGGTGACGTCGGGCGACGTCGTGACGATGTGGCGCGTAAAGTCGTTGTCGGCGCGACCAAGCTCGTTGAGGATGGCGCCGAAGCCGGTCTGCGTCGAGGTCACGGCTTGGAAGCTTGCCGGCAATTCGGCCGGCACCTCGAGCGCCGGCGCCTTCAGCCGCCGTTCGCCGGCCGCGGCAAACGGCACCTGATCGAGAAACGACCGCAAGCGATCGGCGGGCAGCGTGAGCCCCTCGAACTTGTCCCATTCATGACCGGGACGCACGCTCATCGCCTGGCGGAAGGTCTCCATCTGTGCCGGCGTCATCAGGCCGGCATGGTTGTCCTTGTGGCCGGCGAAAGGCAGGCCAAAGCCCTTGACGGTATAGGCGATGAAGCAGGTCGGCTTATCATTGTCGGCGGCATGGAACGCTTCGAGCAGTGACGGCAAATCGTGCCCGCCGAGATTGTTCATCAAAGCGGCGAGTTCGTCGTCGGAGCGTTTATCAATCAGGCGCGAAACGTCGCCCTGATCGCCGATCTCGTCATTGAGCCGCTTGCGCCAGGCGGCGCCGCCGGCGAACACCAGCGCCGAATAGAGCTGGTTCGGACAATTGTCGATCCATTGCCGCAGCCTGTCGCCGCCCGGCTCCTTGAACGCAGCCTGTTGCAGCGAGCCGTATTTCAGGATCACCACGTCCCAGCCGAAATTCCTGAATAGCTGCTCGTAGCGCTGCCACAAGCCCTTCGCGCACCACTGCGTCGAGGCTCTGCCGGTTATAGTCGACGATCCACCAGCAATTGCGCAGGCCCTGCTTCCAGCCTTCCAGGATCGCCTCGAAGATATTGCCTTCGTCGAGCTCGGCGTCGCCGACCAGCGCCACCATGCGGCCCTCAGGCCGCTCAAGCCCCCAGCCGTGAGCGCGCACATAATCTTGCGTCAGCGAGGAGAACAAAGTCTGCGCGACGCCCAAGCCGACCGATCCGGTCGAGAAGTCGACGTCGTCTGCATCCTTGGTGCGCGAGGGGTAACTCTGCGCGCCCTTGTAGCCGCGGAAGGCCTCCATCCGCTCGCGCGTCTGCTTGCCGAGCAGATATTGGATGGCGTGGAAAATCGGCGAGGCATGCGGCTTCACCGCCACGCGATCCTGCGGCCGCAGCACCGCGAAATAGAGCGCGGTCATGATGGTGGAGAGCGAAGCGCTCGAGGCCTGATGGCCGCCGACCTTCAGCCCGTCATCGTTCTCGCGCAGGTGGTTGGCGTTGTGGATCATCCAGCTCGCCAGCCAGAGCACCTTCCTTTCCAGCTCGCGCAGGACGGTGATGTCGTCGCTCATGCAATCATCCTAGCGCGATCAAGCGCGCGCCGGAACATCGGCGGCAGGCCTATTGATAGGCTGTTGTCGAGCGAAGCGCCAATTCGCGAAATAGATGCACCGATGACCGGCGTTGATCGGAGCGGTGCCGGTTGCGCTATTTCGAGCCGGTGACTTCGGCTTGGGATTTGGCCGGCGCTTCAAGAACGGCCTTGCAGGCCTTCGGCAGGTCCTTGAGCATCACCTGTTTGCCTGGCGGCCCTTTGTGCGGCTCGATCTTCGGATGCAGCACGCGGTCGGAGAACCAAAAGGCGAGTTCCTTGGCGCCGCAGCCGTCGCCGCTCGGCACCGGATCCTGATGGCGGCATTGCGGCGAACCCGAGGGGCACTTCAGCCGCACATGGATGTGGTCGTCGTGCCCGTACCAGGGCCGCACCTTCGACATCCAGGCGTAATGATGCTTGCCTTCGAGCGCGGCACAGTTCCTTCTTGATCGCCGCATTGATGAAAATGCGCTCGACCTCGGGCTGCTCGGCCGCGGTGCGGACGAAAGCGGGATAGGCCGACGTCCAGGTTTTCGGATCGACGTGCTTGCGGTCGGGCGCGACCAGGAAGAGCGGCGGCATGTCGTTGCGCTGCTGGTCGGTCAATCGGTGATCGGGCATCGGCGTCAGCCAGATGTCGACGTCGAGCCCGACCTGATGGCTGGTATGGCCGTAGGGCAGCGGGCCGCCGCGTGGTTGCGCCATGTCGCCGACCAGAATGCCGGGCCAGCCGGTTGCCTTGGCGGCAAGCGGCGCGAAACCGCTCGAGGAATTTCACCAGTTCCGGATGGCCCCAATTGCGGTTGCGCTTGACGCGCATCACCTGCCACGTCGGCCCGTCGACCGGCAGCTCGACGCCGCCGGCGAGACAGCCGCGCGGGTAGTAGCCGATCGCCTTCGACTTGCCGACGCTCGGCAGCTTCTTTGCCGCGAACAGCTTCTTTGCCGGGTCGGTTTTCTCGTTCAGGACTCGCTTGCCGTCGACGATGACCGGCCGGCTCTCCGGCAGCGGCACCGAACTGCGCGCGTGGACGCGAGCGGCAAAAGCGCCGGCGACCAGCGACAGTGACAGGGCGGAGACGAGCACGATTCTTTCGATCATGATGATAGTGGTGTAGCGATTCTGGCTCGGCCTGTCAGATCAAAATATCGCCGATGGTTGAAGCCCTGCGGCCCCGAACCAGGCGAGCCGGCCCTCGAGGACGGCGAAAACCTAAGCTGGACCAAGGACTTTTATGGTTAGCCAAAGCTTTACAACCGGGTCGCCGGCACGCCATGCTCACGTACTGCGTGGATTGTGGCGAGTGAGTTCCATGCGTTGGATCGGCGTCGTCGCCCTGGTCGCATTGGTTTGGCTGCCACAGCCGGCGCAGGCGTGGCGCCAGCACGGCCGCTGGCACCAATGGAGCGACGGCGCGCGCGAACGCTATGTCGCCCCTTACGCGCTGGAGCGCGGGCGCGCCACTTCGGCGGCGCCCGGGCGCGGACTGGTGAATACTCTCATCGACGAATCCATGCACGAGCCGGTCCTGCGCTACGCGCCGCCGCCGCAAAGGACCCCGCGCCCGCGCGTCAACAAGCCGCACCGCCATCACGACGTTCGCCGGGCAGCGCCAAAACGCCGCAGCACTAAAGGTGAGCATGAGGGCGAGCCGCAACACGAATTCGTTCGCCGTGAGACCGCGCCCCCGCCGCAAGTGACGGCGCCAAAAACGCCGGAAATCGAAGCGGAAAAACCGAAAACGCAGCAGCAGAGCGAGCCGGCTGCGCCGCCGCGCGAAGCGGCCGCGTCAAAGCCGCCCGAGACTGAAGCGCAAGAGCCGCCGACGCGATTGCATGGCGAGGCGGCCGAGATGCAGCGACAGCGCGAAGAATGGCTGAACGGCATTACGCAAGAACACGGATTCGAACGCTGGTAACCACGCCTTTGCAAATTTATTGTAATGTAATGAAATCGTGCGAGCTTGCCGGCGTGTCGAAAGGGAAATCAGCAATGCCACGCCTCGTCACCGCTATTGCCGCCATCGCATTCTTGACGTGCGGGCTTGCGCGCGCCGAAGCGTCAATCGTCATCACCGTCGACAAGTCGGCGCAGCGCCTGTCGGTCATGGTCAACGGCACCGAGCGCTATGAGTGGCCGGTGTCCACCGCGCGGCGCGGTTATCTCACCCCCAACGGCACCTATCGCCCGCAGCGGCTCGAGCGCAAATGGTTCTCGCGCAAATACGACTGGTCGCCGATGCCCTATTCGATCTTCTTCCACGATGGCTACGCCATCCACGGCTCTTACGAGATCTCGCATCTCGGCGCGCCGGCATCGCACGGCTGCATCCGGCTGCACCCCGAGCACGCCGCCATTCTGTTTGCGCTGGTGAAGAAGGACGTGGGCGACACGCGCATCGTGGTCACCGGCGAGCGGCCGGCCGGCCGCGTGATCGCCGAGCGCAACGCGCACACGACGGAAGGAAGCGCCCGCGCGCGGCCCGCGCAGCCGGCCTACCAAAACGGCTTCAACCAGCCACGCGGCTTCTACCCGTCGCCGAGCTATCAACCGAATTATCAAGGGTCGCCGGCCGATGCCGCCGCCAATGATGCGCTCGCGCGCAAGCATTGGGAAAATCGATAGCGCGTCAGCCTAGAGCCCGCGCGCATTTCGGCGTGCGCGCCGGCTGCGCGAAGACAAACACCATCGCCCCTATTCTTTGCGGCGCGGGGTACGCCGGTGTCCCTTTTTCCGTTTCCCCAAAACGGGGAATGGAGCGCCGGGAGGGCGCCAGGGGCTGGCGAAGCCCCCTTTGGCGGGTTTGGCGCAACCCGCCGCGCGCCTTGGCGAGGCGCGCGCCCGCTTGGCAAAGCGGGCTGCGCCCCCCTGGCGCTCCATCCGCAATCAAGCTGGCGCGCGTCTCGCGCAAGCTTGACTGCGCGGTGCGCATTGTCGGCGCACCGCGCCTTGCTCTTCATCGCGCGCCACTCGAGATGACGCGCGAGGCCGAGCCAGGCGGGATGACTATAAAGGCGGTTTGGCGAGCGGGGATAAGTTTTTGTTTGAAGGTCTGCCGCCTGTGTCGCGGCGCACACAAGGCGTGAGCGCTTGCCATCCACTTGTCGAAGGCGGCTTGAGCGTCGATGCTGGTCGGGCAAACGCGTGTCGCGCCGCAGCCCGGGAGCCTCAGATGATCGCCATCCGCGCCGCCAAGATTGCTCTGGTCGCGGCCATCGCCTTGTTCGCCACTCTCGCCGCCTTCGGCAACCTGACCGACTACGGAACCAACTTCGCCTTCGTCCAGCACGTGCTGTCGATGGATACGATATTTCCGGATTCGAAAATCGGCTATCGCGCGATCACCTCACCGGCGCTGCATCACCTGGCCTATGCGGCCATCATCGCGGCGGAAGTCGCGACCGCCGTGTTGTGCTGGATCGGTGCGGCCATGCTGCTGCGCCGGCTGCGTGCCGATGCCGAGACCTTCCACCGGGGCAAGACCTACGCGGTGTTCGGCCTCGTGCTCGGCTTTCTGCTGTGGCAGGTCGGTTTCATGTCGATTGGCGGCGAATGGTTCGGCATGTGGCAATCGCAGCAATGGAACGGCGTGCCCAGCGCGTTTCGCTTCGTAATGGTAATCCTGGCCGTGCTGATCTTGGTGGTCATGCGCGACGGCGAGCTTGAGCCGGGTGACAAGGACTAGCGGGACGCTCCTCGCGTTCGCTCACCCGCGCTTGACGTTGGCGATGCCGCCCAGCCGTCCGATCAGCGCATTGGCGCCGATGGCGATGACGAACAAGATGATGAGCAGGGCGTACATTTCTGGCATCCGGAAGAAATCGTAGGCCTGGATCACCAGGAAGCCCATGCCGCGGTTCGACAGCTTGGTCTCGGCCAAGAGCGTGCCGATGAGCGCGACCCCGAGCCCGAGGCGGATGCCGTTGACGATCGGGTAGCGCATGGCGGGCAGATAGATCTTGGTCACCATCTGCCAGGTGTTGGCGCGGAAGCTCTTACCCACGCGGATCAACACGGCGTCGATTTCGCGCATGCCGCCGGCGGCATTGAGCGCGATCGGAAAGAAGCACGAAATGGCGCCCATGGCTGTCTTCGACCCGGGGCCGATGCCGAACCACAGGATCATCAGCGGGAAGAAGATGATCTTGGGGCAGGGTCCGAGATAATAGAGATAGACTTCGTATGCCTTCGACAGCATCGGGCTGCCGCCGAGCAGCAGCCCGACGATGAGGCCGCTGACGCCCCCGAACAGCATGGCCAGCGCGATTTCGTAAGAGGTCGTGTAGAGGTGGAAATAGAATGTCGGGTTCGCCAGCGTTTCGACCAAGGCCCCGCCGATGGCCAGCAGCGACGGCACCACGTCGCGGTACAGCAACCCCGATTCCGCGATGGCCTGCCAGAGCGCCAGAATGCCGACGATCAGCGCGATGCGCAGCAGCGTCACCGGCCGCAGCAACGGCTTGGCCGAGGCGTCCGCGCGGGCGTTGACGGCTACGGCCTTAGCCATCGCTCCAGCCTCTCGATCACAATGAACACCAGCACGCTGATTAGGACGACGAACAGGATGGCGGCATAGGTTCCCGGCACGTCGTAGCGGTCGGCCATCTCGTTGATGAGTTGCCCGAGCCCACCGAAATTCACCAGGAACTCAACACCGACGATGTTGAGCATCGTGAAGATCAGGCCAATGCGCAGGCCCACGAAGATGGTCGGCAGCGCCGCCGGAAACAGGATCTTCCAGAACTGCTGGGACGAGGTCAGGTTGAAGCTGCGCCCGACGTTGATGAGCACGGCGCGCGTGGCGGAAAGCCCTTCCAATGTCTTCAAGATGACCGGCGGCAGGCCGGCGACGAACCCCATCGCAATGATGGTCGCGCTGTTGCGGCCGAAGATCACCAAGAACAGGGGATAGAGCAGGACGGTCGGCGCCGAGGCCATCGCGGCGACCCAAGTTTCCGTCGCCTGCCGCAGCAGGTCGAAACGGTAGAGCAGGGTGCCGAGCGCGATGCCGACGATGGCGACCATGACGCCCGCCGCCAAAGCCTCGCCTCCCGTGAACAGGAAGCGCGGGAGCGCGCCTTCTTCGAGGACGATACGCGGCAGGGCGGCGAGCACGTCGGTCGGCAGCGGCACGACGAAGCGGTTGAGCAGGCCGGCGAAAATCACCCCTTGCAGCACGACGAAAAAGCCGACCAGTGTTCCGAGACCGAGGACGGCTGGAAACGCCGCCGATCGGGCGATTGCCGAAGAAGCTTTCATCGGTGATCGCCCTGCAGCAGATGCGCCTCGTCGTCGCGCATCCCTTTGGTCGCTTCGTCGCGCAGGTCGCTCCAGATGCGCGCCACGTAGTGGCCGAACGCGTCGCTGGACACGATCGCGGAGCTGCGCGGCCGCGGCAGCTTGATCTCGACGACGCGCTTCAGCGTGCCCGGCCGGTAGGTCATCACCAGGATGCGGTCGGACAACTGCACCGCTTCGGTGATGTTGTGGGTGATCAGCAGCGTCGTCTGCTTCAGGTCCTGCTGAATCTGCAGCACCTTGTCCCCGAGGAGCAGCCGCGTCTGCTCGTCGAGGGAGGCGAATGGCTCGTCCATCAGCATGATTTCAGGCTGGGCGGCGAGCGTACGCGCCATCGACACGCGCTGGCGCATGCCCCCGGAAAGCTCGGACGGGTAGCGCTTCTCGAAACCGTCGAGCCCCACCAGCTTGACGAAGCGCCGCGCCCGGTCCTGGCGCTCCGATTTCGGCACCCTGGCGATCTCCAGCGGAAACGCCACGTTGTCGATCACGGTGCGCCAGGGAAACGTCGACTCGTCCTGGAAGATCATGCCGATCGATGGGTGCGGGCCGCTGACGATCTCGCCGTCGACCGTGACGCTGCCTTCGTCGGCTTCGAGCAGGCCACCGATCACGTTGAACAACGTGGTCTTGCCGCAGCCCGAGGGCCCGATCACGCTGACGAACTCCCCCGGCGCCACGGTGAGCGACATGCCGTCGACCGCGGTGATGACGCCCTCCGACGTCTGGAACCGCTTGACCAGGTTGTCGACGACAAGAATGGCGTCCGCCGTAGACGGTTGTCGCGTGCCGCTATGTGCTGCTGAAGCCGTTGCGGCCGTCGCGTCCACGTCGCTCCTCCTTTGCGCCAAGGCGGCCGGACGCGGCAACAATGTCAGAGCCGCAGCCCGCCCGATAAACACGGTTCCCCGCCGCACGCCAGCGGCGGGGACCGCGCAGATTAAGACGGTTTACGAGCCTGGCTTGAAGACGATGTCGATCATGCCTTCGGCGTCCTTCACCGTCTTCTTCTCGGTGATGCGCTTATACTTCAGCGCCTCGTCGAGGGTCTTCTGCAGGTCCTCGATCTTGGTGAGCTGCAGTGCCGACTTCGGGTAGAAGTCCTCGACCGTCTGCTTGGCGACCGCCGGCGAAATCTTGGCGATCTCGCCGTACATCTTGTAGACCTCCGGGTCGCCGGAATAGGCCCAGTCGATCGCCTGCGAGACCACCTTCATGAACTTGGTGATCGCCTCGCGCTTGGTCTTCAGCGCATTGGCGTTGGCGACATCGACGCGGATGGTCTGGCCCTGCATGCCCTTGATGTCGCCGGCCTTCACAATGATGCGCGTCTTACCCTCGCTGGCTTCCTTGAGGCCGAACGGCGCCACCGACCAGCCGGCGTCGATCTGGCCGGACATGACCTGGGTGTGCGTGGCCGGAGGGCCGCCGGTCGAGACCGGTTTGGCCTTGACGTTGTTCTCGGCCAGCAGATTGAGCAGCATCAGGTTGGTCGAGGAGCCGGGCCGCGAGAAGGCCACGGTCTTGCCGGCGAGGTCCTTGACCGTCTTGATCGGGCTGTCCGCCTTCACGTACCAGTAGACCTCATGCACGCCGGTCATTTCGGCGCCGATGATGCGCACCGGTGCGCCCTTGAAGTAGGCGCCGACGACGCCCAGCGTGCCGTTCGACATGGCGATGTCGGCTGAGCCGGAGATCGCCGCCTGCAGCGTCTCCGATCCGCCATGGGTCCAGAAGACCTCGATCTCGAGCCCTTCCTTCTTGAACCAGCCTTTCTTCTGGGCGAATTCGACGAACTCGCTGTCCCAGAATCCTTTTTGCGGAATGGCGATTTTCAGCTTTTCGGCGAAGGCCGTGGTCGTCAGCGCGGCCAGCAAAAGTGCCGCAAGCGCAGTGATGCGTGCACGCATGGTATTCCTCCCAATTGGCCGGTTTTTTAGTGGCTTATTCCGAGTAGCTTGCCGCGAAACGGGAGGACTGACAAGGATGGGCTGAGCTGGTGGCATTTGCACCACCACGGATCGATCGCCGATCCGGCAATGCTCAAGCGTTATCGGGATTTGGTGCCGGGCGGGCAGCCGCCTGATCGCGCCTCACACATCCACCTTCAACGCCGCGATAAACGCCTCCTGCGGAATGTCGACCTTGCCGAATTGCCGCATCTTCTTTTTGCCTTCCTTCTGCTTGTCGAGCAGCTTGCGCTTGCGCGTGGCGTCGCCGCCGTAGCACTTGGCGGTGACGTCCTTGCGGAAGGCGCGCACGGTCTCGCGCGCGATGATCTTGCCGCCGATCGCCGCCTGGATCGGCACCTGGAACATGTGCGGCGGGATCAGCTCCTTCAGCTTCTCCGCCATGGCGCGGCCGCGTGACTCCGCGCGCGTGCGATGCACCAGCATGGCGAGCGCGTCGACCGGATCGCCGTTGACCAGCATCTGCAATTTGACGAGGTCGGCCGGCTTGTAGTCGGTCAGGTGATAGTCGAACGAGGCATAGCCGCGCGACACCGATTTGAGCCGATCGTAGAAGTCGAACACCACCTCGTTGAGCGGCAGATCGTATTTCACCATGGCGCGGCTGCCGACATAAGTGAGCTCTTTCTGCGCGCCGCGCCGGTCCTGGCAGAGCTTGAGCACGCTGCCCAGATATTCGTCGGGCGTCAGGATGGTCGCCTCGATCCACGGCTCCTCCATCTCGGCGATCTGCGTCGGCTCCGGCATGTCGACCGGATTGTGGATCTCGAGCGTGCCGCCGTCGCGCAGCTTGATCTTGTAGATGACCGACGGCGCGGTCGCGATCAGGTCGAGATTGAACTCGCGCGACAGCCGCTCCTGGATGATCTCCAGGTGCAACAGGCCGAGAAAGCCGCAGCGGAAGCCGAAGCCGAGCGCGGCGCTCGTCTCCATCTCATAGGTGAAGCTGGCGTCGTTGAGGCGCAGCCGCCCCATGGCCGCGCGCAGGTCTTCGAAATCGGCGGCATCGACCGGGAACAGGCCGCAGAACACCACCGGAATGGCGGGGCGGAAACCGGGCAGCGGCTCGTCCACCGGATTGCGCTCGTCGGTGATGGTGTCGCCGACGCGCGTGTCGGCGACTTCCTTGATCGAGGCGGTGAGCATGCCGATCTCGCCGGGGCCGAGCTCGTCGAGCGGCGTGAGCTTGGGCGTGAACACGCCGACGCGGTCGACCTCGTAAGATGCGTCGATGCCGATCATGCGGATGCGCTGGCCTTTCTTCAGCACGCCGTCGACCACGCGCACCAGCACCACCACGCCGAGATAGAGGTCGTACCAACTATCGACCAGCAGCGCCTTGAGCGTCGCGTCGCGGTCGCCTTTCGGCGGCGGCAGCCTGGTGACGATCGCCTCCAGCACCTCCGGCACGTTCAAGCCGGTCTTGGCGGAAATCTCGATGGCGTTACTGGCATCGATGCCGATCACGTCCTCGATCTGCTGGCGCACCTTGGCGGGCTCGGCCGCCGGCAGATCGACTTTGTTGAGCACCGGCACGATCTCGTGATTGTTGTCGATCGCCTGGTAGACGTTCGCCAGCGTCTGCGCCTCGACGCCCTGGCTGGCGTCGACCACAAGAAGCGAGCCCTCGCAGGCGGCGAGCGAGCGGTTGACCTCGTAGGCGAAGTCGACATGGCCGGGGGTGTCGATCAGGTTGAGGATGTAGTCCTTGCCGTCGCGCGCCTTGTAGTTGAGCCGCACGGTCTGCGCCTTGATGGTGATGCCGCGCTCGCGCTCGATCTCCATGGAATCGAGCACCTGCTCCTTCATCTCGCGGTCGGCCAGCCCGCCGGTGAGCTGGATCAGCCGGTCGGCGAGCGTCGACTTGCCGTGGTCGATATGCGCGACGATGGAGAAATTGCGGATATTCTGGATCGGGACCGACGTCATGGCGCGGCAGATAACACCGGGTATCGGGCGCTTCAAGCGCGCTCGGACGCGGGCTGGCGCCCCATACCGCTTATTCCCGGGCAAGCGGCAATCCAGACGAAGCTTGCTGACCCGAGCCCGGTGCTTTTAGGTGTCCCCGCAACCGCGGGGTTGCGCGGAGCCAATACGAGCTGCCGATGCGCCTGATCTGCACCATTGCACGCCGCCGAGCGGTCGGCCGGCCGCCTGCGCGACGCGCTCGTCGATCCGGCGCGGTGCGAGCGCAACGTCGTGCTGGCGCTCATCGTCTATACGCTGCTGTGGACGCTCTACGGCACCATCGCCAAGGCGAGCCAGGGCCTGCATACCGACATGGTCGAGATCTCGCCTGGTCGCGCGATCTGGCCTGGGGCTACAAGCATCCGCCGATGACCGCGGCTTTGGTCTGGCTCTGGTTCTACGTTTTTCCCGTGGCCGAGTGGTCGTACTATCTGCTCGCGATGCTGATGCCGGGGCTGACGCTTTGGATCGTGTGGCGCGGTTCGGCCGACTATCTCGACGTCGAAAAGCGCATCGCCGGCGTTGCGCTGCTCACTTTCGTTCCGTTCTTCAATTTCCACGCGCTCAAGTTCAACGCGAATACGATATTGCTGCCGCTGTGGGCGGTGACCGCGTTCTGGTTCTTGCGCTCCTATACGCGCCGCAGCGCGCTCTATGCATTGCTTGCCGGCGTCGCCGCGGCCGGCTGCCATGCTGGGCAAATACTGGTCGGTGTTTCTGATTGCCGGCTTGGTTGTCGCCGCGCTGATCGACAGACGCCGCGCCGCCTATTTCCGCTCGGCGGCGCCCTGGATCACGGCGATCTCCGGCGCGCTCTTGCTCGCGCCCCATATCGTCTGGCTGTTCGGGAACGACTTCGAGCCGTTCCGCTACGCCGCGGCGGCGCATGGCGACAATTCCTTCGGCCGCGCCGCCGTCAGCGTCATCGGCTACCTGGCCGGATCGTTCGGCTACGTCGCGGTCCCCGTGATCATCGTCTTGGCCCTGGCGCGGCCGCGCGCGGCAACCCTTGCCGACATGGCCTGGCCGGCGGATGGCAATCGCCGGCTGGCGGCGGCCGCGTTCTGGGCGCCGCTTTTGTTGCCGGCCGTCGCCGCGCCGGCCAGCGGCATTGCGATTACGTCGCTGTGGTCGATGTCGTGCTGGGCGCTGCTGCCGCTGCTGCTGCTGTCGCCGCCGGCGATAAGAATCGCGCGCATCGATACCGGCCGCATTTTGGTCGGCGCCCTCGTTTTGCCGCTGGTCATGCTGATTGCGGCGCCGGGCATCGCCATTGTGGCGCAGCGCCAGGGCCCGCTGCCGGCCTCCGCGCAGGCGCGCCTGCTGGCCATTCAGATCGAGGGCGCCTGGCACGCGATAACGCCACAACCGCTACGCTTTGTCGGCGGGCCTGCCGACCTCGCCTTTGCCGTCGCCGCCTATGCGGCGGACCGGCCGCGCGCGCTGCCCGATCTGCCGCAGCCGAGCCGGGCCGAGCTCGCGCAGCACGGTTTGGTGTGGGTCTGTTTCGCCGAGGATGCCGGCTGCCGGCGCGACGCTGTCGCAGGCGCGGCACGAATCGGGCCGAGCCGCGGCATCGAGACGACGATCACGCGCGATTTTCTCGGCTTTGCCGGTCGCCCGCAGCGCTATGCGATAGTGATCGTGCCGCCGCGCCAGCCGGTGCGGGCGGCGGCTCGCTGAACCTTTTTCACCGCATTCCCAAACGAAACGGCCGGCGTGACGCCGGTCGCCGACACGTTCAATACTTTGGCCCGGTTAGCCCCGGCGCTGACGGCTCTCGCCGGACGTCGTCTGCTGCGCCTGATCCGCCCAAGCGAGGTGCTTGTAGTCGAAGCCGCTTTCGATGGTTGGCTTGACGATGGCGAAGAACGGCGAAACGTCGAAATCGCGCGGCGTGAACAACGAATGATGGCGGATGTGCAGGATTTCGCGGCGGCTTTCGTCATCGACGCGCTCCACCCGCGGCAGAATTGGATAGCGCACCGATTGGAATGCTTCCGCGATTAAGGTCGAGCAGATCGCGCGCGTCGGTTCTCCCGATCCGAGTGCGAGCATGCGCCGGCGCCAGCGCGTCGGCACCGGCGGCTGCGGCAGAAAATAGCGCATGAGATCGACGATGTTCTTCAGATCGTAGGCATGGCCGATGTGCTCGACCGCGAAGCGGATCACCGCGGCGCGGTCTTCCGGTGTCAGTCCGACCGGCCGGCAGATGCGCGTATTGTAGCTTGCGTATTTGGACATCGGCGAGGCGATGACGCCCTGTCCGAGTTCGACCTCAACCAGCACCAGCGGCTCGCCGTCGCTCTCGCCGAGCTTGGCGGAGAGGCCGACATAGAGTGCGGCATGCGACCAGGTCGACTGGGTCAGAAAGCGGATCGTCGAGGAAATTTTTGTCGCGCTGCCTTCGATCAGCAGAACGTCGCAGGGCCGCAGGGTCATGGCGGTCAGTTCGGGCCGCGCAGCGGCGTAGGGCTCATAACCGCTGGTTGGCTTGGTGATTTGGCGCGCGATCAAATCGCCGAGCCAGTCGAGCGGTGTCCGGCGGTGTTTCATGCCGCAAGGCTAGCGCGCGCGGCGCCGAATCTGAACCCATATGCGCGTGAAGTGATAAGGAGAAGCGCGTTGCATGCCTGAGCCGGGTAGCCACGTCTTCCTTGGCCCAAAACGAAACGGCCGGCGTGACGCGGGCCGATCAATTTGCGCTCTTGGGCAGCAGCGCTTAGGAGCGGTCGTGGTCGGCCTTGTAGCGGCCTTCCTGCGGCACGCCGATGTAAGTGGCCTGCTTGTCCGATAGCTTGGACGGCTTCACCCCGATCTTATCGAGATGCAGCGTGACACCTCTGCTTCACGGCAGGAGTTGCAGCGCGGCACGATCCAACTTAAGGTTGGATTATCAAACGCCAGCCCGGCGCGCGGCCGCGAGCGAGGTTCTAAATGGATAGGGGGGAACCATGGCCAACACACATGATGTCGACGGCCCAGGAGTCTTGGGAGACAGCCCGGTGGCGGATCCGGTGCCGTTTCGTGTAATTTGTGTCCTTGGTTTTCTGTTTTTTCTTGCCGCGCTTTTCATCTTTTACACGCTCGTCGCCACTTGGCCGGTGCCAGCGAGCAAGGGCGGCGGTTATGAGCCGGCCAATTGGCTTGGCCGCCACCTCACTACGTTTTCGCCCGATGGCCGGCTTTTCATCATGGTCGCCGCGGCTGGTGCGCTCGGCAGCCTGATTCACACACTGACCTCCTTCGTTGACTATGTCGGCAACCGCCGGCTGGCATTGAGCTGGGTTTGGTGGCTGTTGCTGCGCACGCCGATCGGCATAGCGCTGGCGCTAATGCTCTATCTGGTCCTGCGCGGCGGGCTCTTCTCGCTGCCGAGCAACGGGGCTGGGGCCGGCGTGAATAATGGTCTCAACCCGTACGGCTTCGCGGCGGTTGCCGCGATGGCCGGCATGTTTTCAAAGCAGGCGACCGACAAGCTGCGGGAGTTATTCGATACTCTTTTTCACACGACGCAGCCGGTTGATCGTGCTGATCCGTTGGCTCATGTGGGCCCGACCATCTCCGCCGTGGAGCCAGCGAAGCTTACGGTCAACGATCAGACCAAAGTGCTGACGATCACCGGAAGCGGTTTCAAACCCAACTGCAAGGCGACCGTCAACGGTAGCCCGCGCAACCTTGAACGCGTGAGTGCCACGCAGATCAAACTCACCTTGGTGCCGGACGACGTGAAGGCGGCGGGCGACCTGCAAATCGTTGTCCAGAACCCGGAGCCTAAGGCAGCAAGCTCGAAGCCATTTTCAGTGAAAGTAGGGTGATCCCTGCACGGTAAGTGTGTGGGGCATGCAATGGCGATATTGATCCGCTGTGTAGAGGTCTTCCTGCGGCACGCCGTTGCCCGCTGCGAAAAAAATGGCCGGGTGTTAGCCCGGCCATTTTTTATTTGCGATGCGCCGCCGCTCAGTAGCGGTAATGATCCGCCTTGAACGGGCCTTCCTGCGGCACGCCGATGTAAGTGGCCTGCTTGTCCGATAGCTTGGACAGCTTCACGCCGATCTTGTCGAGATGCAGGCGCGCGACCTTCTCGTCGAGATGCTTGGGCAGGGTGTAGACCTTGTTCTCGTACTTGCCGGGATTGGTCCAGATCTCGATCTGCGCCAGCGTCTGATTGGTGAAGGACGACGACATCACGAAGCTCGGATGGCCCATGGCGTTGCCGAGGTTCACCAGCCGGCCTTCCGACAGCAGGATGATGCGGTGGCCGTCGGGGAAGCCGATCTCGTCGACCTGCGGCTTGATGTTGTTCCACTTCAGGTTCTTCAGCGCGTGCACCTGGATCTCGCTGTCGAAGTGGCCGATGTTGCAGACCACGGCGCGGTCCTTCATCTTGCGCATGTGCTCGATGGTGATCACGTCGACATTGCCGGTGCAGGTGACGAAGATGTCGGCGCGCGGCGCCGCGTCTTCCATGGTGGTGACCTCATAGCCTTCCATCGCCGCCTGCAGCGCGCAGATCGGATCGACCTCCGACACCAGCACGCGGCAGCCGGCCTGGCGCAAGCTTGCGGCCGAGCCCTTGCCGACGTCGCCGAAGCCCGCGACCATCGCCACCTTGCCCGACATCATCACGTCGGTGCCGCGGCGGATGCCGTCGACCAGCGATTCACGGCAGCCGTAGAGGTTGTCGAATTTCGATTTGGTCACGCTGTCGTTGACGTTGATGGCCGGGAACATCAGGCGGCCTTCCTTGGCCATCTGATAGAGCCGGTGCACGCCGGTGGTGGTCTCCTCGGTGACGCCTTTGATCGCCTTGGCCGTCTTGGTGTACCAGCCCGGCTGTTCCTTCAGCCGCTTTTGGATGGCGGCGAACAGCACTTCCTCTTCCTCGTTGCCGGGATGCTTGAGCACGTCGGCATTGCTCTCCGCCTGCATGCCGAGATGCAGCAGCAGCGTGGCGTCGCCGCCATCGTCGAGGATCATGTTGGGGGTGCCGCCGTCGGACCAGTCGAAGATGCGGTGCGAGTAGTCCCAGTAGTCGACCAGGCTCTCGCCCTTGACCGCGAATACCGGCACGCCGGCGGCCGCGATCGCCGCGGCGGCGTGGTCCTGCGTCGAATAGATGTTGCAGGAGGCCCAGCGCACATCGGCGCCGAGCGCGGTCAGCGTCTCGATCAGCACGGCGGTCTGGATGGTCATGTGCAGCGAGCCGGCGACGCGGGCGCCGCGCAGCGGCTGCTGCGGCCCGTATTCCTCGCGCGTGGCCATCAGGCCGGGCATTTCGGTTTCGGCGAGGCTGATCTCGTTGCGGCCCCAGGGCGCGAGCGAGATGTCCTTGACGACGTAGTCGGCGGCTTTGGCCTTCGGCTTGGCGGAAGCGGTCATGACGATCCTATGCAACTGACGGGAATGGATGGCTCGGCCGTGCCTATAACAGGCCGCCGCCGGGCCCGCAACGCATATATAAAGATTTCTTTATGTCGACCGTGTGCGCTTCAATGCCGCTCGCCCGCTGCGAAACGGGCGCCGCAGGCCCGGGACTCAGCGAACTGAGTTCGGAACGGCCGCGGATTAGCGGTGCACATTCGCTCCGCTACGTGCTGCGCGAATAACCGGGGCAGGGATTGAGCCCGCCTAATCCTCTTCCCCGAACCGGCTCGCCACCAGCGCGCACAGCGCATCGACCGCCTCGACGGCTTCCTTGCCGGTGGCTTTGATGGTGATGCTGATGCCGGGTCCCGCCGCCAGCATCATCAACCCCATGATCGAGGTCCCGCCGATGCTCTCGCTGCCGCGGATCACGGTGACCTCGGCATCGAACTGTTCGGCGCACTGCACGAATTTGGCCGAGGCGCGCGCGTGCAGGCCTTTCTTGTTGACGATCTCGACATCGCGCGCCACCGGCGCCGATGGGTCCTGGTTGGGATTGCCGTCCGCTGCCGCGGGAGCGCTCATTTACCGTTGAGCACGCGGCTGGCGATGGTGCAGTACTTGCGGCCCGCTTCCTGCGCGGCGGCAACGGCCTGTTCGAGCGGACAGGTCTCGCGCACCTTGGCGAGCTTGATCAGCATCGGCAAATTGATACCGGCCAGCACCTCGACCTTGGGCTGGCTCATCACCGAAATGGCGAGGTTGGAGGGCGTGCCGCCGAACATGTCGGTGAGGATGGCGACGCCGTCGCCCGAGTCCACGCGCTTGACGGCATCGAGAATGTGCTTGCGGCACTGGTCGACGTCGTCGTCGGGGCCGATGGTCACCGCCTCGATCTGGCGCTGGGGCCCCACCACATGTTCCAACGCCGAGCGAAACTCGACGGCGAGTCGCCCATGGGTCACAAGTACGAGGCCGATCATCCCGAACTCCTCGCGGGCGCTACGCTGCGCCGCACGAAAGGGCGCACATTCAGTCCCATTCGAAGCCCCATTGCAAGGGGCTTCCCTGCTATATAGGCGCTCTGCTGCACTGCGGAAAGTAGGGGCCAAAGGAAGCCTCGAAGGGTCCGTTTTCGGCGTCGGCGATCCTAGGCACGTTATGGTTAATTTTCTTCAACCTGTGGCGGGCGGCGCAGGTAGCGCAACGGCCGGCCGAGGTCAAATGGGCGCGGGGAGGGTCTTTAGGAAGGCCAGGACCAGCGGCAGGGGCGCCAGGTCGGCTGCGACCGCTAGTCGCGGCAGATCGACTCCTTCGACCGTGGCCCGCTGGGCCGCCGCGGCGGGGTGACGTTCGGCGTCCGCCGCCGCCAGATCGACCACTAGCCCAACGGTCGCCACCGGCTCGAACGCCAATCTCCGAATTCCGAGGCCGCGGATTTCGATCAGCCCGGCAAGCGTAGCCGCCGGCCGCACCAGTAAGCGGCCGGCACAAGCTTCCACATGCACACGGTCATCGCCGACGAGGCGCGCGAAGGGCAGGGCGCCTTGCGCCGCGGCGTCGATGAGATCGAAGGCCAAGCGCGACTTGCCGCTGCCGGCCGGGCCGCGGATCAGCGCGGCCTTGGCGCCGACGAGGACGGCGGAAGCGTGGATGGTCCCGTTCATCTGGAAATCCGCGACCGCACAACTCCGCTCATTCCCGCGTAAGCGGGAATCCAGTGCGGTGACTCATTCTGGGTCCCCGCTTTCGCGGGGACGAGCGGACTATTGTTCGACAGGGAAATCACGTCGCCGGCAGGCGCACCACAAAGCGCGCGCCGAGCACCTTCGGCTCCTCGCCGGCGATGGCGACGCCGGTGCGGTTTTCCGCCCACATGCGACCGCCATGCGCTTCCACGATCTGCTTGGAGATCGACAGTCCCAGCCCGGAGTTTTGTCCGAAGCTTTGATTGGGCCGGTCGGTGTAGAAGCGCTCGAAGATTTTCTCCAGCGCATCGGGACGAACGCCGGGGCCGTCATCGTCGACGATGACCTCGACTTCGCCCTTCAGCCGCCGGCAGGTCACGCGCACTTTGCCGTTCGGCGGCGAGAACGAGCGCGCATTGTCGATCAGGTTGCTCACCACTTGGCCGACCCGTGAGTCGTGGCCGGGAATCTGGAAGCTCGCCGGCGGCCCGCCTTCGAAGGTAAGCGAAACCGTCGCCGCATCCGGCCACACTTCGTTGGCGGCGGTCACCAGCGATTCAAGCTGATTGGCAAGGTCGACGGTGCCGACTTCCTGACGCTGCAATTCGGCATCGAGCCGGCTGGCGTCGGAAATATCCGAGATCAGCCGGTCGAGCCGCTTGACGTCGTGCTCGATCACGTCGAGCAGACGGCGCCGGCTGTCCTCGGATTTCGCCAACGGCAGCGTCTCCACCGCCGAGCGCAGCGAGGTGAGCGGATTGCGCAATTCGTGCGCCACGTCGGCGGCGAAGCTTTCGATCGCTTCGATGCGGGTGTAGAGCGCATTGGTCATCTCACGCAACGTGCCGGACAAATGCCCGATCTCGTCGCGGCGGCGGGTGAAGTCGGGGATTTCCACGCGCGTGCGGATGCGCCGGCGCACGCGCTCGGCGCCGTCGGCGAGCCGGCGCACCGGCCCGGCGATGGTGCCGGCAAGCAGGATCGACAACACCACCATCACGCCGGCGGCGACCAGGAACACCTTGACGATGGCAAGCCGTTCGGCCTCCACCATCTGGTCGATGTCGGCGCCTTGCGTCGACAGCATCAGCGCGCCGCGCACGGCGCGGAAGCGCTGTACCGGCACGGCGACCGAGACGATCACTTCGCCACGGTCGTTGACCCGCACCCTGCTGGCATGCAGCCCTTCGAGCGCTTGTGCGACTTCCGGATAGCCCTTGCCGTTTTCGGGCCCGAGCTCCTTGTAGAGCGGCAGGTCGCCGCGTCCGAGCCAGCGGCGTATTGCGATGAAGGCGCGCTCCATCAGCCCGGGCTTCTCCGCGTTCGGCGGCGGCAGATCGAAGCGCAGCACGTCGCCGCGGCCGTACAGATTGCGGCTGTCGAGAATGAGGACGCCGTCGCGGTCATAGATGCGCGCGCGCGTCTTGGTCGGCGAAACGAGCCGGCGCAGCACCGGCGCAACCCGCTCCGGATTGATGGGAAACTCGATGTTCGACTGCGCTTCTTCGGGCGGGCCGTAGCTCTGCCCGGCCTGCAATTCGAGCAGCCGCTCGGGATCGATGGTGACGGCGTCGCTTTCGACGGTCGCCGAGGCGGCAATGGCGCCGGCGATGATCTCGCTCTGCACCAGCAGGCTTTGCACGCGCGCGTCGATCAGGCCGGCGCGGAACTGAGACAGATAGAGCACGCCGGTGACCAGCGCGACCAGGCCGGCGAGATTGAGGAGGACGATGCGCCGGGTAAGGCTGGAAATGCTTTGTGAGACGAAAAACTGCCAGACCGCGCGGATGCGCCCGCGGACGGCGGCGAAGCGGCTCGGCGCGACGCGCGGCGTCTCCTCGCCGGGCTTTTCGGCGTCGGCAGTCGGCGCGATGATTTCCACGGTTCGATCGAGCACGTAAACCAGCCGGGTTGATCGTGGGCCGTTTTATTGGCGCATGATCTTATCCGAAAACCGGTACCTCATCCCCGTTCTAGCCGGGGACAGGCTTTTCGGGATCATGCGGGGTCCGCCCCCGTGATTTTACCGCAAGCCGGGACGCTGTGTCAGGCCGCCTTTGGCCGCAACGCTAAGGCTGCGTCACGATTCCTTGAAGCGGTAGCCGACGCCGTAGAGCGTCTCGATCATCTCGAAATCGTCGTCGACCACCTTGAACTTCTTGCGCAGCCGCTTGATGTGGCTGTCGATGGTGCGGTCGTCGACGTAAACCTGGTCGTCATAAGCGGCGTCCATCAGCGCGTTGCGGCTTTTGACCACGCCCGGACGGGTGGCGAGCGCCTGCAGGATGAGGAATTCGGTGACGGTGAGCGTCACCGGTTCGCCCTTCCAGGTGCAGGTATGGCGCTCCGGATCCATGCGCAATTGCCCGCGCTCCAGCGCCTTGGCGTCGGTTTCCTTGGGCGGCGTCCCGTCCTTGGGGGAGGCGCGGCGCAGCACCGCCTTGACGCGCTCGACCAGCAGCCGCTGCGAAAACGGTTTGCGGATGAAGTCGTCGGCCCCCATCTTGAGGCCGAACAATTCGTCGATCTCCTCGTCCTTGGAGGTCAGGAAGATCACCGGTATGTCGGTCTTCTGCCGCAGCCGGCGCAGCGTCTCCATGCCGTCCATGCGCGGCATCTTGATGTCGAGGATGGCGAGATCGGGCGGCGACGTCTTGAAACCGTCGAGCGCGGAGGCGCCGTCGGTGTAAGTCATAATGCGATAGCCTTCGGATTCGAGCGCAATCGAAACCGAGGTTAGGATATTGCGGTCGTCGTCGACGAGAGCGATTGTCGGCATGAGCCCCTCTTCCGTGACGGTCCCGCGTCGTTTGAGCCCATAAACGGGGGCTGAAATGTGACCTCTTTGCAACAACTATGTGATTCGGTTGCGATTTCAAGGTCATTTGGCGGAAGATCGTCGTCGAACAGCGTTAACGCCGGAAGCCAGCCATGACGCCTGACAAAGCCACTGCCAAACCGCTCTTGCCGGGCACGATGCCAGGCCGCACGCCGGAGAACGCCTCGCCGCCGGCCGACTTCAAGCCGCTCGAGGTGGCGAAGTCGCTGCTGCGCGCGACCCGCGCCGGCACGCTGGCGACGCTCGACCGCAACAGCGGCTACCCGTTCGCCTCGCTGGTCAATGTCGCGACCGACGTCGATGGCTCGCCGCTGATCCTGGTGTCGCGGCTCGCCACCCACACAGCCAATCTGGAGGTCGACGGCCGCGCTTCGCTGCTGCTGGCCGAAACCGGCAAAGGCGACGCGCTGGCGCATCCACGGCTCACGGTGCTCGGCACCTTTGCGCCGGTCGATCGCGAGGGCGAAGACGATGCGCGCATCCGCCGGCGCTTCCTCGCGCGCCATCCCAAGTCCGAGCTCTATGCCGGCTTCGGCGATTTCGGCTTCTGGCGCATGGGCGTCGTGTCGGCGCATCTCAACGGCGGCTTCGCGCGCGCCGCCGACCTTGCCGCAGCCGACGTGCTGACCGATGTGTCGGACGCCGGCGCGTTGATCGAAGCGGAAGAGGGTGCCATCGCGCACATGAATGCCGACCATGCCGAGGCCTGCCGGCTCTACGCCACCAAGCTCGTCGGCGCTTCCGACGGCAACTGGGCTTGCGTCGGCATCGATCCGGACGGCATCGAATTGCAGCAGAACCAGACCGCGCTGCGGCTGTTCTTCCCGCAGCGTGTCACCGGGCCGGGGCCGCTGCGCACCATGCTGAAGCAGCTCGCCGACGCGGCGCGGGCGAAATAGACGTTGGACGAACTAAGCCTGCTTGGCGGCGATCTGCGGCAGCGCCAGCCGCGACGGCGGCGTCCTGCGGCCTCGCGCCTGTATGCCGCAAAGGCGCGAGCGAATAGGGGTTACGCCGTTATTCCGCCGCCTCATTGAACGAGTCGAGCGACAATGGGTCGTGCAAAATTAAGCGCCGGGACGCCAATACGGAAATACTCGACGTCTCTTTGAGTCGCGTTAGCGTGCGCGAAACCGTTTCTATGGTGAGGCCGAGATAATCCGCAATGTCGCGACGGGACATAGGCAGATCCACCTCGCCTCCGTTTTTTCTGCGTTCTCTCATATCGAGCAGAAAGTCGACGATACGTTCATACGCTCCATTGCGCAGACGCCGGTTATGGTTCCGGGTTCGTTGCAATTCCATGGAAGTGATATGCAGGAGAAGCTTTAAGGCGGCGATGTCGCGAGCGGCTCGAGATAACAGGGCTGTTCTCTTGACCAGACGAACACGACACGGTGTGACGGCTTCGGCCCAGACGCTGTGGACCTCGTGCGCCTCCGGCCCAAGGTAATCGTCCGCATAATAGAATGCATGGATGCGGCGACGGCCGTCAGCGAAATAGCTGCATGTGCGGATACATCCTGACTCTACCTTGTAAAGGTATTTTGCCGGTTCGCCTTTTTTGAAGATCTTCTCGTTGGCTGAAAAAGATACCGCGGCGGCCGTCGAGCCAAATAACCCGTCACCCGGCTGCGAGGTCGCGGCGGCTGGCTTGCCCGAACCGTTAGGAGATGTCGATTTTGGAGGTCGTTTTATGACGTTTGGTTTCATGACGCTTGTGTTTCCGTGCAGCCCGAATGCCGGCATCACGGCCACCCCGCCGAGTGTCCGAAACGAGTCATCAACGGATCTCCCGCGGCATCTCCCATGGATCGCAAAATGCAAAAAAAACCCGGCTTTGTCTGCCGGGGCTCTGAACTCTCGGGTGCCGCGAGCGGGAGGAGCTTGTGGGCATCCAAGTACGCGCCAGAGATAATTCCTACCTGGAGGCGGATTGGGTATCCGCCTCGACATATTTCGGAGCGAATAGACAAGCGCGCTGGCATCGGTTCCTGCCAAACACTCTTACAGGCGCCGGCGCGTTAAGCCGGTTCCTCAATGGTTAAAGTATGCACTCGTCTATAAATGCAGTCTGTGCAGAATTGACCACAGCGGCGGATGCAGTGTGTTCAAAATTGAACACTGCAGAAGCGCGCCGAATTTCCCTTGCGGTCTAGTCGCGCAGAACAACACTCAGCAATGAGTTGTTGACCTTGAGGGTGCCATTGTAATCGATGAAACCCAATTTCCTGAATTTGTTCATGAAGAAACTGACACGTGGCCGGGTCGTGCCGACGATGTCTGCGAGCGTGTCTTGGCTGATCTTTGCCGGGATCGGTTGCGACGCGCCCTCTTTGCCGAAGTTCGCCAAGATGAGAAGCGTCCGCGCCAGACGCTTTTCGCTTGAGTTGAACAACTGATCGACCAAATCTTCTTCGACGCGGCTGTTGCGGGTCAAGAGATGGGCCATGAACATCTCGGCAAACACCGGCTCGCGATGGAGGACGCGAACCATCTCGGCTTTTTTTACCCGCATGACTTCGCTGTCGGTCATGGTTCTGGCCGTTGCCAAGCGCATCGGCTGCCCGATCAAGCATCCCTCCCCAAAGAACTCACCAGCCCCAAGGATCGCGACAACCGCCTGCTTTCCTTGCTGGGATGCGACGGCAAGCTTGACCTTGCCGCTCAGGATGTAAAAGACCGCGTCCGCGGGATCGCCTTGCGCGAAGACGAGCTTGTCCTTCCGATAGTTCGCCAGGGTCCGGCCACCATCCACGGTGGCCAGAAACAAGTTGGGGTCAAATTTCCGCTTTTTTGCTTTTCTTGCCAAAGCACGTCCCGTCCTGTCCGCTGCGCCCGCCACAAATATTATTCCAGCTTCGCGCAACGTGCCAAGCTTGCATTTATGCCGGCACTTTTCCGTGGGAATGTTAAGCGAGCATGCACAGCCGGTAAAATCCTGTTTTCGAGCCTGCTAACGAGCTCTGCCCGTGCGCTCGTGCTTTGCCACCGCCAGAGCTGCGGCTTTGGCTTCCGGGTGGCGCAAGCGCGCCCCGAACTGTTCAAGGCGCTGGTCGCGATTGAGCCGGCCGTGGCCGGCGACCCCGACCGAGCCGGCAAGCTCAAGGACGTGGCGACGCTCATCGTCTACGGCGACTTCATCGACGGCGATGCGCGCTGGCCGACCATGCGCCAGTTCGGCCTCGACTATGCCGCGGCCATGCGTGCAGCCGGCGGTTCGGTCGACGTGGTTAACCTGCCCGACATCGGCATCTCGGGGAATTCGCATATGCTGATGATGGCCAAGAACAACGGCGCGATCGCCGATTTCATCCAGCAATGGCTGGTCGATAAAGGCCTGGTCGGTTGAATTCCCCGCCCGGCTGATTGCTCAAACATCACGCACCGCCGCTGCTTACCATTTTGACGCAATGCAACGCCGCATTCCGCGGCTGCATGCCATTTCATCTTGGCAATCAAACAGTTCCTGACTATGGTCGCGCGCCTTGGAACGAGGGGCTATACTAAGGTTTATGGTGGAATGGCCCCCGAGGGTCTTTGAGGGGTGAGGCGAGAAACGGCCCGCCCGTTTGGGAGGACTTCGCGTGCAAGAAACGGGTGTGCGGAACGGCGCTTATGGCGCCGACAAATTCGGTTTCAAAGAGCTCGCCGCGATCCACTGGAATCAATTCGAACCAACGCTCTATGAGCATGCGATCGCGGCCGGCGAAGCCTCGCTGGTGGTCGGCGGCGCGCTCTGCGCGGAGACCGGCCATCACACCGGCCGCTCGCCCAAGGACAAGCATACCGTCGTCGACGAACTCACCGAGAATTCGGTCTGGTGGGACGGCAATCGCAAGATGTCGAAGGAGAACTTCGACAATCTGCTGGCCGATTTTCTCGCGCACGCCAAGGGCAAGAAGCTATTCGCGCAGGATCTCTACGGCGGCGCCGACCCGAAATACCGCATCAAGACCCGCGTCTTCACCGAATATGCCTGGCATTCGCTGTTCATCCGGCAATTGCTGATCCGGCCCGAGCGCGCCGACCTCGCCAAATTCGTTCCCGAACTCACCATCGTCGATCTGCCGTCGTTCCGCCCGGACGCCAAGCGTCACGGCGGGCGCGAGGGCTCCGACACCATGGTGGCGATCGACTTCACCCGTAAGATCGTGCTGATCTGCGGCTCGTCCTACGCCGGCGAGATGAAGAAGTCGGTGTTCACCACGCTCAACTTCTATCTGCCGGCGAAGAACGTCATGCCGATGCACTGCTCGGCCAATGTCGGCCCGAACGGCGATTCCGCGCTGTTCTTCGGCCTCTCCGGCACCGGCAAGACCACGCTGTCCGCCGACCCGAGCCGCACGCTGCTCGGCGACGACGAGCACGGCTGGGGCCCGGACGGCATCTTCAACTTCGAAGGCGGCTGCTACGCCAAGTGCATCAAGCTCAGCCAGGAAGCCGAGCCGATGATCTGGGACGCCACCAACCGCTTCGGCGCCGTGCTGGAAAACGTGGTGTTCGATCCGGAGACGCGCATTCCCGATTACGACGACGGCTCCAAGACCGAGAATACGCGCTCGGCCTATCCGCTCGACTTCATTCCGAACGCCTCGCGCACCGGCTGCGCCGGGCATCCGAAGAACATCATCTTCCTGACCGCCGACGCTTTCGGCGTGATGCCGCCGATCGCCAAGCTCTCGGCCACGCAGGCGATGTATCACTTCCTCTCCGGCTACACCGCCAAGGTCGCCGGCACCGAGAAGGGATTGGTCGGCGTGCAGCCGGACTTCTCCACCTGCTTCGGCGCGCCGTTCCTGCCGCGCCACCCTTCCGTCTATGCCGACCTGCTGCGCGACTACATCAACAAGCACAAGGTCGACTGCTGGCTGGTCAATTCCGGCTGGACCGGCGGCATATACGGCGTCGGCCGCCGCATGCCGATCAAGGCGACGCGCACGCTGCTCACCGCCGCGCTCGACGGCTCGCTCAAGGACGCCGATTTCCGCACCGATCCTTATTTCGGCTTCTCGGTGCCGACCTCGGTTTCCGGCGTCGAGCCGCATCTGCTCAATCCGTTCAAGACCTGGAAGGACAAGGCCGAGTTCGACAAGACCGCGCGCGAGCTGGTCGGCATGTTCCAGAAGAACTTCGCCAAATACGAAAGCCACGTCACGCCCGACATCAAGGCGGCGGCGCCGGAAGTGCGCATCGCGGCGGAGTAGATTTGCGGTCGGAGAATTGAAAAAGGCGGCCCTTGCGGCCGCCTTTTTGTTTTTGCCTTACGCGGCCGGCTAGAAGCAGTCAGTACTTATTTCCGCTGGGCTGAGTGAAGACGTCGTCGCCGAGGCTCTTGAGCCCCTCTTGTCCGGCGTAGCCCAGATGTTCCAGATCGAAGAAATCTTCGATGCTTCTCAGCAGTGAATAGTGATTGTATGGCACCTCCGACATCGTGCCCTCTCTGATGTAGCGCGACACCAGGACCGCCCCGACGCGGCCGCCGCCCGGCCCGGCGACGCCCGGACCCTTGTCAATGTTGTCAAAGACCGTGTGTTCCTCGGGATTTATGTTCAGCCCAATTTGTTCGTCGCAGCAGGAGCTGACGTCGCCGCTTACAAGCTTATTCTTGAGGAGGTAGATATCGGCTTCGTCAAAGGTGACGATCAACAGGCCGTCACGCTTAAAGGCGGGAGAGGTCAAAATTTTCGGCACGTATTTCTGCGAGAACCTGTCGGCCGAGAGGAGGCCGCCCGGCTGACCGTCGACGCATGGCTCGTCGTGGCCATCGTGTCAGAGATTGGGAGTGATGAAGGCGTAGTTCGGCGTCGTAACGACGTTTTGCAGGTCCGTCGCCAAGGCCGAGAGATTGACCACATGGGCGGAACAATTGGCGGCGTCGTCGATGATCTTATGGAAATACATGAATGGGTTGTGACGGGTGGCATATTGATCGCCCTTGGCCGCGCTTTGCGCCTTGTCTTTCTCGCCGATCTCTGGATGGGCGCAGGCCGTACCACCGTCGCGGCTTGGATCATTACCCATGTCTTCCATGTATCCCTTCCAGGTCAGTCCTTCGGCTTCCAGCTGATTGACGATGGTAGGCACATTTTTGGGATAGACGCAGCCTTTTCCGCGGGCTTGGCCGTGTTCGCCAATTTCGCCGCGGCCTTGCCGATCCTTGGGCAGAAAATCTGCAAACTTCTTGTCGTCGTTGTGGCAGTCAGCTTGCGTGACGGGGTTGGGTGCCTGGCCGCTGATCAGTGCGATATAGTTGTCCAGGCTATTATGTCCGATCCCATAATAGTTCTTGAGCAAAGCCCCATTGCGAGCGAGCGCATTCAAATAAAGCGCGGGCGATTTTGTACCGAAGGTAATGTCGTATCCTTCGTTCTCAAATAAGATGATGAACACATGCTTGGGCTTCGGTAGGGCTTCGGCGGCGGCCGTTGTCGGGACACACGCCAGGAAAGACGGCACGCTCAGGAGCGCAAACAGTGCTGTGACTAAACCGCTAAGTCTCCGCCCGTTTTTCATGATCCCCCCCAACGCTGTTCGCCAGCAACGTGGCGCAAAAAACTATTTGACGGGACACACGTTCGAGCCGAACGCCTGATTCAGAAACAGTGCCAGGCGCAAGCCGGCGCCTGTCCGACAAAAGCGCAGGCGAGCCCGGCCGATAACACGAACGTTTTCACGGCACGATCCTCCCACATGGAGTAGTGTGCCAATCATATATGACAACTGCAAGATGTAGACGCGCTATGCGGCGGAATGACGCCGGTATTTGTCGTTTGTCGGCGTCGAGCCGCATCTCTTGAACCCGTTCAAGACCTGGAAGGACAAGGCCGAGTTCGACAAGACCGCGCGCGAACTGGTCGGCATGTTCCAGAAAAAACTTCGCCAAGTACGAAGGCCACGTCACGCCCGACATCAAGGCGGCGGCGCCGGAAGTGCGCATCGCGGCGGAGTAGATTTGCGGTCGGAGAATTGAAAAAGGCGGCCCTTGCGGCCGCCTTTTATATTTTGCCTAACTGTTTGCGCGCCGGTTGCCATTCGCTCTCAGCGCGGGACAATCATTGATTGTTCGACCTGGAGGAATTGAGATTGATGGCATTGTTCGTGGATGGGTTTGTCCCGCCCGACGTCCCGTCACGGTAAATATTCGATCTGGAGGTGTTGAGATTTTTTGTCTTTTTCGTGGATGGGCTCGTTCCGCCCGAAGTCGTGTCGCGGTAGATGTTCGATCGGGAGGTGTTGAGATTGACGGCATTGGCGCTTGGTTGTCGTGGCGCACAATTGCATATCAGGACAGTGCCCCTGTCGTACTTTCTCTGATATTTGTTCGCCGGGCGCACGAGGCGGGTTGTCACAATGCGTAAATTGAAGATCGGGCAGAACGGCGACGAAATCTCCGCGGCCGGGCTCGGCTGCATGGGCATGTCGGGCGGCTACGGTCCGGCCGACGACGCCGAAAGCATCGCCACCATTCACGCCGCGCTCGACGCCGGTGTGACCTTCCTCGACACCGGCGACTTCTACGGCATCGGCCACAACGAGATGCTGCTGGGCGAGGCGCTCAAAGGCGGCAAGCGTCAGCGCGCCTTCCTGTCGGTGAAATTCGGCGCCATGCGTTCACCCGACGGCGCCTATACCGGCTACGACCTGCGTCCGGCGGCGGTGAAGAATTTCCTGTCCTACACGTTGCGCCGGCTGCAGACCGATTACGTCGATCTTTATCAGCCCGCGCGCTACGACCACATGGTGCCGTTGGAAGATACGCTCGGCGCCATCGCCGACCTGGTGAAGGCGGGCTACGTGCGCCATATCGGCCAGTCGGAGGTCAATGCCAGGACCTTGCGCCGCGCTGCCGCGCTGCACAGCATTGATGCGCTGCAGATCGAATATTCGCTGCTGAGCCGCGGCGTCGAAAGCGCCATCCTGCCGGCGCTGCGCGAATTGAAAATTCCGTTGGTCGCCTATGGCGTGCTCTCGCGCGGGCTGATCAGCGACGCAACGCTCAACGACGGTGCCGGCTCGGGCGAAATCCGCTCGCGCATGCCGCGCTTTTCCGCGCAGAATTTTCCGCGCAACCGGGCGCTGATCGAAGCGCTTGCCAAGATCGCCAAGGCGCGCGGCGTGAGCGTGGCGCAGCTTGCCTTTGCTTGGCTCGCCTCGCGTGGGCACGACATCGTGCCGCTGATCGGCGCGCGCCGGCGCGATCAACTGGCCGAGGCGCTGGCCGGTCTCAGCTCTCAAGCTGACCGAAGACGAACTGGCCGCCATCGAGCAGGCGGCGCCGAAGGATGCCGCGGCCGGAGCCCGCTACGGTCCGGCGGCGATGAAGCATCTCGACAGCGAGCTATCGGCTTGAGCCGCGGGCGCTAGCGCCCGCGCAGGCGCTCGATCAGCTCCACCGTCGGATAGGAATCCGCCGGCAGCCCGGTCTTAATCTGCGCCAATCGTATCGCGGCACGGGTGCCGGCGCCGACCTTGCCGTCGACGTCGCCGGCCTTGTAGCCGTGCTTATTCAACAGCGTCTGCAACTCCATCACCTGCGGCGTGGTCAGCGCCACCACAGTCTTGGCGCCCGCGTGATCGTAGGCCGGTGCGCCGGCCAGCCGCGTCGCGAAATAGGCGACGGTGGTGGAATAGACATAGGCCGAATTCCAGCCGAGGAAGGCCTGGAAATTGCGATAGGCGAGGAAGGCCGGTCCGTGCCGTCCCATCGGCAGGATCATCGAGGCTTGCATCTCATCGGCCGGCAGCTTGCCATGCGCGGCGCGCACGCCCCAGGCCACCCACTGCGAGCGCGGGTGTTGGATGGTCAGGTCGGCCTCCTGCCACGGCAGGTTGGCGCGGCACGCGCACTTCCTGCAGCCACGGTTCGCCGCGATGCCAGCCCAGGTTGACCAGGAAGTTGGCGCCGGAGGCCATGGTGTCGGGAATGCTGTGGATCAGGTCGCGGCGGCCGTTGCCGTCGAAGTCGACCGCGTTCTTGTAGTAATCGCCGGCGGTGAACTGCAGGCCGCCGAATTCGCCCGCCCAGTCGCCGATCATCTCGCTCGCGCGCAGGTCGCCGCGCTGGATAATGCGCAAGGCGGCGAGCAATTGCGCGCGGAAGAAATCCGGGCGCCGGCAGTCATAGGCCAGCGTAGTGAGCGCGGTCAGGATTTTGTAGTTGCCGAAATTGGCGCCGAAGTCGCTCTCCAGTCCCCAGAAGGCGGTGAGCACCGGCGCCGGCACGCCGTATTTCTTTTCCACTTCGGCGAACAGCGCGTGGTACTTCTTGATCCTGGCGAGACCGTTGGGGATGCGGCCGCCGCCCACCATGCGGTCGGCGAATTTCATGAAAGTTTGCTGGAACACGGCTTGGCCGTGGTCGCGGCGGATGATGACTGGATCGAAGGTCATGGCGGGGGAAGCTTCGGCGATGACCCGTTGCGAGATGCCTTGCGCGAGGGCCTCCTTCTTGAAGGCAGCCAGCCAGCTTTCGAAGCTGCCGGTATTGTGGCAACGGGCGGCGGCAAGCGCCTGCCCCGCCAGCATGCAGCCGAGCATGACCGCGGCGAATTTCAGTGCCAATTTTCCCATCGTCAGGTCCGCCTGTTCGCGATGAATCGAGCGCCGAATCTGCCCAAGGGCGGGCCCCGGTCAAGGACGATTATGCCGCAAGGCTGCAACCAATTCTTGCGCAAATCGCGATTTTCATCGCAGCTTCGCGGCCGCCTGATCAATTCCCCCGCCGCAAGCCGCAGTCGAGACAGTAAGTCGCATGCAAGTCCTGGTGATCGGAGCCGGTGTGGTCGGGCTTGCGGTTGCCCGCGCCGCCGCGCGCAAAGGCCACGAGGTGGTGATCGCGGAGGCGCAATCCGCGATCGGAACCGGGATTTCCTCGCGCAACAGCGAGGTGATCCACGGCGGCATGTACTACCCGACCGGCTCGGTGCGGGCGCGCCACTGCGTGCGCGGCCGGCGCATGCTCTATGAATTGTGCGCCAGCCACGGCGTGCCGCATCGGAAAATCGGCAAGCTGATCGTGGCCTGCAACGGCCCCGAGCTTGAGAAGATCCAGACGCTGGTTACCCAAGGCCGCAACAACGGCGTCGAGGGGCTCGAACTGATCGGTGGCAATGCCGCGCGCGCGCTCGAGCCGGAGCTGTCGTGCATCGGCGCGCTCCATTCGCCGGAAACCGGCATCCTCGACGCCCACGCTTTCATGCTGGCGCTGCGCGGCGATCTGGAAGACGCCGGCGGCGCCATCGCCTTCAACACGCCGGTGATCGGCGCCGCACGCAAAAGCGGGCGGTGGGCGGTGCGCTTCGGCGGTAAGGATGGCGGCGAGTTCGCGTTTGATGCCGTCGTCAATTGCGCCGGCTTGGGCGCGCAAAGCGTGGCGCGCGTCGATCGAGGATTATCCGGGAGCGCGCGTGCCGCGCCGGGTCTTGGCCAAGGGCAATTATTTCACTTATCTCGGGCGGCCGGCTGTTCAAGCGGCTGATCTATCCGATCCCGGTGGTCGCCGGTCTCGGCGTGCATGTCACGCTCGATCTTGGCGGGCCGCATGCGTTTCGGGCCGGACGTCGAATGGATCGAGCACGAGCACTACGAGGTCGATCCCAAGCGCGCCGACATCTTCTACGAACGCATCCGCACCTATTGGCCCGGGCTGCCGGACGCAACGCTTTCGCCCGACTATTCCGGCATCCGTCCCAAGCTGACCGGCCCGGGCGAGCCGGCGGCGGATTTCATGGTCGATGCCCCGCCGCAGCACGGATTGCCCGGGCTGGTGCAGATGTTCGGGATTGAATCGCCGGGATTGACGAGCTCGCTGTCGCTGGCGGAAGAGGTTGCCGGCTATCTGTCGAGCTGAGCGCGGCGTTCGTCGTGACGCGCATTGGCGGCGAGCGGCAACGTTGCGGGCGTCTCGCTGGACGCAGGCCCGCGCAATTGCGGCGGCGTGATTTTCAGCTCCGACAGTTTGTCGCGATAGCTCTTGGACAGACGGCGGTCGGATTGCACCGGCGTGAAATCGGCGACGTTGCCGTTCTTGCCGGCGACGGCGACAAAGCCGTGTTTGGTCGCCACCACGTCGCCCGGCCGCAAGGTCGGATCGGTGTTGACGTCGATATGCGCCAGGCCGAACGGGTCGTGGCCGTTGCAGGTGCAGCCGGCGACCACGCGCTTGCGATAAAGGAAGGCGGTGTCGAGATTGGAATAGCGGCTGCCGTCGGACGCCACCGCGTGGGCGATGCCGCCGCCGGAATAAAGCTTGGTCTGGCTGCCCGGACAGAAGGCGTGGCACATGTCCGCGGCGCTGATGTTGCCGTGAGCGTGCACCGGAAAGTGATAACCGTCGCAGGTGCGCACGCATTGCGCCGAGTAGGGCGCGGCCCCGGCGCGACGTATCGGCGCAACGCGCGTCATGGCGCGCTCGGGCGCGGACGGCTCGGCGTAAGGTTGCACATTGTCGGGAAGCGGGGACGGCCTTTCCATCGGGCGCATCAGGCCGCCGAACAATTGCTCGAAAATGCCGGCAGAAGCGGGCGTTGCGAGGCCAAACGTCAACGCACCGGCCGTGACAATCGCGGCCATCGCGCGCAGCGCAAATCTGGTGTCCCCGCTAGCCATGCCGATACCCGCCGATCCCTGGCGCCCATTGCCGTTCCTCTGAATGCGTTGAGATAACGCATCGGCAGCCGGAAGGTTGCACCGGCCCGTTGGTCGCGGTGAGGGGGCATTTGGTTCAGTGCGGGAGTGGCAATCTTTTGCCTAAAAATACCGCCACCAGACATAGACTTGGCTGATCGCCACCGACACCACCATCATCGGTGCCGCATAAAGCGTGTAGGTGACGAAACGAAACGGCACGCCGTTGCGGTCGGCGATGCCGGCCACGGTCAGATTGGCCGAGGCGCCGATCAGCGTGCCGTTGCCGCCGAGGCAGGCGCCGAGCGACAGGCACCACCACAGCGGCAGGATATGCGCCTCGCCGCCGAACGACGGCGCCATGCTCTTGATCAGCGGAATCATGGTGGCGACGAACGGGATGTTGTCGACGATCGCCGACAGGAACGCCGAGGACCACAGGATGGCATAGCCGGCCGTCGCCAAGTTGCCGCCGGTCGCCGCCACCAGCTTGTTGGCGAGCAGCGTGAGCAAGCCGCCGACGTCGACGCCGTGCACCACCACGAACAGGCCGATGAAGAAGAAGATGGTGATCCACTCCACGTCGCCGAAGGTCTGGTGGATATTGTGCGCGGCTTTTTCGGCGTGATGCGACCAGTTATCGAGCAGCATCAGCACGGCGGCGCCGGAGAGCGCGATGGTGGCCGGCTCCAGGTGCAGCGGCCGCGCCAGCACGAAGGTGATCATCACCAGCGTGAGAATAGCGAGCGCCTGCTTGAGCAGCCGCCAGTCCTCGATGGACTCGGCTCGGATTCATCGCCATCACGCGCGCCTCGGCATCGTGCGAGGCGCGCAGATCCTTGCCCCACAAAATGTGGATGATCAGCGCCTGCACCGCCATGACGATCAGGATCACCGGCGTGAGGTTATAGACGAAGTCGTTGAAGGCGAGCCCGACCTGCGAGCCGATCAGGATGTTGGGCGGATCGCCGATCAAAGTGGCGGTGCCGCCGATATTGGAGGCCAGTATTTCCGCGAACAGATAGGGGTAAGCCGGCACTTTCAACGTGCTGCAGATCGCCAGCGTCACCGGAACGATCAGCAGCACGGTGGTGACATTGTCGAGAAAGGCCGACAGCACCGCTGTGGTGATCTGCAGGATGAACAAGATGCCGGCGGGATGCGCCTTGGCCGCTTTCGCCGACCAGATGGCCAGAAACTGGAACATGCCGGAGCGGCGCGAGATCGACACCAGGATCATCATGCCGGTGAGCAGGCCGATGGTGTTGAAGTCGACGCCGTGGATCGCCTCTTCCTGGTCGAGCACGCCGACCAGGATCATCACGCCGGCGCCGACCAGCGCGACGATCGCGCGGTTGACCTTTTCCGACATGATGGTGGCGTAGGTGATGGCCAGGATGCAGGTGGACACCCACATCGGACTAAGGCCGAAATAGACGTGCGATGCCGCGTGCGCGGTCATGGCCGAGCTTCCCCCAAGTTACCTGGGCGCTCAGCCTTCGCCGGCCTTTCGCACCCCTTGCGCCCCTATTTTAGCGGGCAGGAGGCTCAGGCAACGGCGTTGGGGAGTCAAGATGTTGAACGGTCATTCGGGGACGGCGCGTTAGCGCCGAACCCGGAATCCAGATTTCCATTTGGTGCTTGTTTCTGGATTCCGGGTTCGCTCGCTTTGCTCGCACCCCGGAATGACAGAACTAGAAATACCGCCACCAGACATAGACATTGCAGATGGCGATGGAGACAACCGTCATCGGCGCGGCGTAGAGCGTGTAGGTCAAGAAACGGAACGGCACACCGTTGCGCTCGGAAATGCCGGCGACCGTCAGATTGGCCGAGGCGCCGACCAGCGTGCCGTTGCCGCCCAGGCAGGCGCCGAGCGACAGGCACCACCACAGCGGCATCGATCTGCTCGGGCCCGCCGAGCGACGGCGCCATGTTCTTGATCAGCGGAATCATGGTGGCGACGAACGGGATATTGTCGACGATGGCCGACAGAAACGCCGAGGCCCACAGCACCGCGTAGCCCGTCGCTGCCAGGTTGCCGCCGGTCGCTTTCACCAGCTCGTTGGCGAGCAGGTGCAGCAGCCCGCCGACTTCGACGCCGTGCACCACGATAAACAGGCCGAGGAAGAAGAAGATGGTGATCCATTCCACGTCGCCGAAGGTGGAGTGGATATTGTGCGAGGCCTTCTCGGAATGATGCGCCCAGTTGTCGAGCAGCATCAGAAAGCCGGCGCCCAACAGCGCGATGGTGGCCGGCTCGAGATGCAGCGGCCGCGCCAGCACGAAAATCACCATCACCGCGGTCAGCACCGCCAGAGACTGCTTGAGCAGCCGTGGGTCCTCGATCGAGTCGGCCGGATTCATCGCCATGACGGCGGCTTCCGCCTCCGGCGTTGCCTTGAGTGCGCGGCCCCACAGGAAATGGATCATGACGGTCTGCACCGCCAGAATGACCAGGATGATCGGTGCCAGGTGATAGATGAACTGGTTGAAATCGAGTCCGACCTGCGAGCCGATGATGATGTTGGGCGGATCGCCGATCAACGTGGCGGTGCCGCCGATATTGGAGGCCATGATCTCGGCGAACAAATACGGGTAGGCTGGAACCTTGAGCGTATTGGTGATGGCGAGCGTCACCGGCACGATCAGCAGCACGGTCGTGACGTTGTCGAGCAAGGCCGACAACACCGCGGTGGCGAGCTGCAACAACAGCATGATGCCGGCCGGATGTGCCTTGGCCGCCCGCGCCGACCAGATCGCGACATAGCCGAACATGCCGGAGCGGCGCGAGATCGAGACCAGGATCATCATGCCGGTGAGCAGGCCGAGCGTGTTCCAGTCGACGCCCTTGATCGCTTCTTCCTGCTCCAGCACGCCGACCACGATCATGACGCTGGCGCCGATCAACGCCACGATCGCGCGATTGACCTTCTCCGTCATGATGACGGCATAGGTGATCGCCAGGATGCAGGTGGACACCCACATCGCGTTGAGCCCAAAATAGACGTGAGATACCGCGTGCGCGGTCATACCCGGCTTGCCCCCAAGTGAGGGCGCACGCTTAAGCAACCGGCAGGCCCTGTCAACGTATTGCGTCCGCGGCGTAAATTCGCACCGCCCGGCAGCAAGGGCGAACAATCAAGGAGAGGGAACGTGGCAAACCGCTTCATCAATCCGAGGACCATGGCCAAGCCGCCGGGTTACACCTATGTCGTGGAGACTTCCGGCCCCGGCCGCACCGCCTATATCGCCGGCCAGCTCGGGCTCGATCTCGACAACAAGCTTGTCGGCGGGCCGGGCGATTTCCGCGCTCAATGCGCCAAGGCATTCGAGAACTTGGGCTTTGCGCTCGCCGGCATCGGTGCGACCTTCGACGACGTGGTGAAGATCAACAGCTATTTCGTCGACATCGCGCATATCGGTATTTTCCGCGAGGTGCGCGACGCCTTCCTCAACACCAAGGCGCCGCCGGCTTCGACCGCGGTGGCGATCTCGGCGCTGGCGCGCCCGGGCGCGCTGTTCGAGATCGAGGCGGTCGCGGTGCTGCCGCCGAAGACGGCAGCCAAGCCCGCCGCGGTACGCGGCCGGCCCAAGCGAAAAGCCAAGGTCAAGGCGCGCCGACGAAAAAGAAGGTGATGACGCCGAGCACCGGCAGCATCACGGCGACCGACCAGAGCATGTAGCCGAAGAAGCTCGGCATCTTGACGCCGCGCTCGTTGGCGATGGCCGCCACCATGAAATTGGGCGCGTTGCCGATGTACGTCAGCGCGCCCATGTAGACCGCGCCCATGGAAATGGCGGCGAGCGTGTCGCTGAGATGGCTCATCAATTCGGTGGCGTCGCCGCCGGCGAGCTGGAAGAACACCAGATAAGTCGGCGCATTGTCGAGGAAGGCGGACAGAATACCGGTAAGCCAGAAAAAGGCGACTTCATGGTGCTCGCCGCTCGGCCGCGTCACCGCATCGAGCAGCCAGCCGAACGAGCCTTCGCGGCCGGCTTCCAGCATCGCCAGCACCGGAATGATGCAGACGAAGATGCCGGCGAACAGCTTGGCTACTTCGGCGATCGGCTCCCAGGTGAAATCATTGGCAACGCGATGCTCGTCGGGCGTCAGCCACAACGACAGCAACGCGATGACGATGAGCGCGCCGTCGCGCACCAGGTTCTGCAAGGCGACGTGCGTGCCGTAGATCGTCAGCTCGATGCCGGGTTTCCAGGCCGCCGACAGCAGGATGGCGCCGATAATGGCGGCGATCAGCGGCAGGTTGGCGAGACCATGCAGCCGGATGGCGGCGACGCTCACCGTCGTTGGCGGCTCGTTCCGCGCCAGCCGCAGATCGAGCAGGATGAAAATACCCAAGACCAGCGCGCCCGCGACCAGCGTCTCGGCCCAGAGATGTTGGGCCGGCCAGAAGAAGTCGACGCCGCGCAGGAAGCCGACGAACAACGGCGGATCGCCGAGCGGCGATAGCGCGCCGCCGATATTGGCGACCAAGAAGATGAAGAACACCACGACATGGACATTGTGCGCGCGCGCGGCATTGGCGCGGATCAGCGGGCGCACCAGGATCATGGCGGCGCCGGTGGTGCCGACGATGCTGGCGATGGCCGTGCCGAAGGCCAGCACCAGCGCGTTGCTTGCCGGCCTGCCGCCGAGATTGCCGGTGATCAACAGCCCGCCGGCGACGGTGTAGAGCGCGAACAGCAAGATAATGAAGCTCATATATTCGGCGAACAGCGCGTGCACGAAGCCGGCGAGCGCGGCGGAGACGCCAAAGCGCGCACCAATGGCGATGAGCGCGATCAGCGCCCAGAGGGCGGCGATCTTGCCGTAATGCGCGTGCCAGAATTTCGGAAACAGCAGCGGCCCGCTGGCGATGCTCAACAGAATGCCGGCGAACGGCAGCGCCCAGGGCCAGCCCATCTGCGCGCCGTCGAGCGCAGGAGCTGCATGCGCCGCCTGCGGTGCGAGAGCGGAAACCGCCGCGAGCAGGGCAATGGCCCATCGTCTGTTCATCGATTCCTCACAGAAACTTGAGAGACAAGCAATCGTCCGCCCCATGCATCGGCGGGCCCGGGGTGACGGCCTTACTCCAAGCACGTAGACTGCGCGATGAGCGGAAAGGCCGGAATGACAACGGCAATAGTTTCAAATTCGCAGGAAGTCCAGTTTCGAGCGAGGGGTGCGAATGCTGTTGTGCCGCATCTTGCTGGTCATCGGTGCCGCGTTTGCGCTTTCAGCTTGCGCGACCATTCACAATCTGCCGCTCAACCGGCCGAGCGCAAATCCCTTCGCCGGCACCCTTGTCCAGGCGGCCGCGGCGGCCGAACGCGAACAACCGCGCCGGGCCGGCAATGACAGCACCGTGGTCGGGCTCGCTTTTTCCGGCGGTGGCACGCGTGCCGCGGCATTCGCCTACGGCGTGCTGGAGCAATTGCGGCGCACGCCCGGCGCAACGCCTGGAGCCGGGCGGCAATCTGCTCGGTCGCGTCAATATCGTCTCCGGCGTGTCGGGAGGCTCGATCATCGCCGCATATTTCGGGCTGAAGGGCCCGGCCGCGTTGGGCGATTTCCGCCAGGAATTCCTCGATCAAGATCTGATGGCGGCGCTCGACACCAACATCACCCTGAGCAATGTCGGCCGCGCGCTCGGCGGCGGCGTCAACACCGACAATCGATTGCGCGATTGGCTCAACGCCCACCTCTACCACGACGCGACGTTTGGACGATTGATTGCGCGCCGCCCCATCGTGCTGATCAATGCCACCGACATTTACAGCCGCACGCCGTTTCATGTTCGTCCCGGCGACCTTCGCGGCCATGTGCAGCGACCTCAGCCAATACCCGGTTGCCGGCGCGGTCGCCGCCTCGGCGGCGGTGCCCGGTGCTTTCGCGCCGGTCATCATCCAAGTCCTTTCCGAAGTCTTGCCGGACGCCGCTGCCCGAGTGGGTCGAGAGGGCGAGCGAACAGTCCGGGCGCGTCGCCGCTGCTGCATGCCTACGCCATGGCGCTCGAGCGCGCGCGCACCGGCAAGGTGAAATACGTCAAGCTGCTCGACGGCGGCCTGGTCGACAATTACGGGCTGAGCGGCATCACCATCGCGCGTGCGGCGGCCGGTACGCCCTACGGCCCGTTGCTGCCGGAGGAAGCCGTCAAGCTGCGGCGACTGCTTTTCCTGGTCGTGGATGCCGGGCGCGGCCCACAAGGCGATTGGGCGCAGACGCTGGAAGGGCCGACCGGCGAAGGATCTCATCGACGCGGTGATCGATACCATTGTCGATGCCAATACCCGATCGAGCTACGCCGCCTTTCGAGGCGACCATGCGCAATTGGCGCGAGGCGATGATCCGCTGGCGCTGCGGCCTCAAGTCAGCGGAAGTGGCGCGCCTGCGCGGCCCCGGCGGGCGCTGGAATTGCCGCGACCTGAAAATCATTATCGGCCGGGTTTCCTTCGAACAATTGGATGCGGCGCGCGCCAAGGCGCTGAACGAGGTGCCGACATCTTTCACGCTGCCGCCCGCGACGATCGATGAAATCGTCCGCGCCGGCGGCGACGCGTTGAAGACCAATCCCGAATATCAGAAGTTCTTGCGGGAGATGTAGCGGCAGGGACCGCGGCGGAGCAGGGGCATGAACATCTATCACGCGTGGTGTGACCTGAAGCCGGGGGTGCGCGACACCGATTTCAGCGACGGCGTTGCCCAATACATGCAGCATCTGCGCGCGCAGGGCCTAATCGAGAGTTGGCGGCTGACCCGCCGTAAGCTGGGTTTCGCGCCGACAGGCTTCGGCGAATTCCACGTGACGATCGAGTTTCAGGATATGGCGCAACTCGATCGCGCCTTCGGTCAGGTCGCCGAGCGTAGCGAGCCGACTGAGGGCTTCCACTTCGGCGTCAATTCGCTGGCGCAGAACGTGCGCTTCGCCCGCTACCGCGATTTCCCCGCCTGCAGCGCCGGCGGGAAAACGCGAGCGGGTTCAGTGCGCCTCGTCCCAATTGTCGGCGGCGCGGGCGTCGACCTGCAGCGGCACATTCAGCGCCACCGCCGGGTGCGGCGCCTCCTGCATCACGCTCTTCACCACGGGGATCGTCGCCTCGACTTCCTCGACCGGCACTTCGAAGATCAGTTCGTCGTGCACCTGCAAGAGCATCTGCGCGCGCAGCTTGGCCTTCTCCAGCTCCGGCTCGATGCGGATCATGGCGCGGCGGATGATGTCGGCGGCCGAGCCTTGCAGGCGCGCATTGATGGCCGCGCGCTCGTTGAAGGCGCGGATCGAGGGTTTGAGTTCTTGATCTCCGGGTAGTGGCACTTGCGCCCGAACAGCGTGTCCACATAGCCGTGCTGCGCGGCAGAACTCGCGCGTCTCGTCCATGTAGTCGCGGATGCCGGGGAAGCGCTCGAAATATTTGCGGATATAGGCGCCGGCCTCGTTCTTATCGATGCCGAGTTGCGCCGCCAGCCCGAACGCCGAGATGCCGTAGATGATGCCGAAATTGATCGCCTTGGCGCGCCGGCGCACTTCGCTCGGCATGTCCTTCACCGGCACCCCGAACATTTCCGACGCCGTCATGGCGTGGATGTCGACGCCGTCCTGGAACGCCTTGCGCAGCGCCGGCACCTCGGCGACTTCCGACAGCAGCCGCAGTTCGATTTGTGAGTAGTCGGCCGACACCAGCTTCATGCCGGGCGAGGCGACGAAGGCCTTCCTGATCTTGCGGCCGTCCTCGGTGCGCACCGGGATGTTCTGCAAATTCGGCTCCGACGACGACAGCCGCCCGGTCGAGGTCGAGGCCAGCGCGTAAGCACGTATGCACGCGGTGCGTGGTCGGGTTCACGTAAGTCGGCAGCGCTTCCGTGTAGGTCGAGCGCAGCTTCGACACCTGCCGCCAGTCGAGGATCTTGCGCGGCAATTCGTGGCCTTGCTCGGCCAGGTCTTCCAGCGCGCGCGCGCCGGTCGACCATTGCCCGGTCTTGGTCTTGGTACCGCCCGGCAGATTCATCTTGCCGAATAGAATGTCGCCGATCTGCTTCGGTGAGCCCGGATTGAGCGGCTCGCCGGCCAGCGTCTTGATCTCGTCCTCCAGCCGGCCCTGTTCCTGCGCGAAATCGCCGGACAGCCGCGACAGCACCTGGCGGTCGATGGTGATGCCGCGCCGCTCCATGCGCGCCAGCACCGTCGGCATCGCGCGCTCCAGCGTCTCGTAGACGGTGGTGACATGCTCGGCCGGCAGCCGCGGCTTCAGCGCGTCCCACAAGCGTAGCGTCACGTCGGCGTCCTCGGCGGCGTATTCGGTCGCCTTCTCGATGGTCACGCAATCGAAGCTCACTTGCGATTTGCCGGTGCCGGCGACGTGCTGGAAATGGATGGTGTCGTGGTCGAGCCAGCGCTTGGCGAGATCGTCCATGCCGTGGCCGCCCTTGCCGGCGTCGAGCACGTAGGAGATCAGCATGGTGTCGTCGTAGCCGCGGACTTCGATGCCGCGCTGGGCGAACACCAGCCAGTCGTATTTCATGTTCTGCGCGACCTTGAGCACGCTTGTCTTCGAGCAGTGGCTTGAGCGAGGCGAAGCGCCTCGGTCTTCCGGAATCTGGTCCGCGCACAGCTTGGCCTCCGGCGCGAACAGGTCGGAGCCGCCTTCGCCGCCGCCGTCGCGGTGGCCGAGCGGCACATAGCAGGCTTCGTTGGGCGCCACCGCCAGCGAGAAGCCGCACAGGCCCGCCTGCATGGCATCGAGGCTGGTGGTCTCGGTGTCGACCGCCACCACGCCCGTCTCGTGCGCGCGCGCGATCCATTGCTGCAGGCGCTCGAGCGTGCGCACGCATTCGTATTTGCTGCGGTCAATCTTGGCGGCGCGCGCCTTCTCCGCCCGCGCGGCGGCGAGCGAGATGGGGGTGAGGGCGCCGGCCGTTTCTTTTTCCCTCCCCCTGAAAGGGGGAGGGTGGCCGCCGCTGGCGCGGCGCTCACCCTCCCCTTGCAGGGGAGGGATAGCGGGAATCGACACTAGCTTCGCATCGGCCTCGACCGGCTGAGGCGTCGATGCCGCTCTTCTCGGCAATGCGCCGTGTGATGGTCGAGAATTCCATCGCCTTGAGGAAAGCGATCAGGTGCTTGTAGTCGGGCTCGTGCACCGCAAGCTCGATCGACCGCGACGTCGAGCGGCACGTTCTGGTCGAGCGTGACCAATCGTTTGGACAGGCGTGCGATCTCGGCATTGTCGATCAGCGACTGCCGGCGCTTGTCCTGCTTGATCTCGCTCGCGCGCTTGAGCAGCGTTTCGAGATCGCCATATTCGCCGATCAATTGCGCCGCGGTTTTGACGCCGATGCCGGGCACGCCCGGCACGTTGTCGGTGGAATCGCCGATCAGCGCCTGCACCTCGATCACCTTCTCGGGGCCGACGCCGAATTTCTCGATCACCTCATCGCGGCCGATGCGGCGGTCTTTCATGGTGTCGTACATGATGACGCCGTTGCCGACGAGCTGCATCAGGTCCTTGTCGGACGACACGATGGTGGTGGTCGCTTTGGCCTCGCAGGCAAGCCGCGCATAAGTGGCGATCAGGTCGTCGGCCTCGAAGCCTTGCCTGTTCTAGGCAAGGGATTTCGAAGGCGTGCACCGCCTCGCGGATGAGCGGGAATTGCGGAATGAGATCGGCGGGCGCCTCCGGCCGGTGCGCCTTGTAGTCGGGATAGAAATCGCTGCGGAAGGTCTTTTCCGACTTGTCGAACACCACGGCGAGATGGGTCGGCTTTTCATCCGGCTTCATCTCGGCCAGCAGCTTCCACAGCATGTTGCAGAAGCCGAGCACGGCATTGACCTGCAAGCCGTCCGACTTGCGGGTGAGCGGCGGCAGCGCGTGATAGGCGCGGAAAATGTAGGAGGAGCCGTCCACTAGAAAGAGGTGGTCACCTTTTTTGAGCGGGCGCGCGGCAGAACTCGCGCGTCTCGTCCATGTAGTCGCGGATGCCGGGAAAGCGTTCGAAGTATTTGCGGATATAGGCGCCAGCCTCGTTCTTATCGATGCCGAGTTGCGCGGCGAGACCGAACGCCGAGATGCCGTAGATGATGCCGAAATTGATCGCCTTGGCGCGCCGGCGCACTTCGCTCGGCATGTCTTTCACCGGCACCCCGAACATTTCCGACGCCGTCATGGCGTGGATGTCGACGCCATCCTGGAACGCCTTGCGCAGCGCCGGCACCTCGGCGACTTCCGACAGCAGGCGCAGTTCGATTTGTGAGTAGTCGGCCGACACCAGCTTCATGCCGGGCGAGGCGACGAAGGCCTTCCTGATCTTGCGGCCGTCCTCGGTGCGCACCGGGATATTCTGCAAATTCGGCTCCGACGACGACAGGCGCCCGGTCGAGGTCGAGGCCAGCGCGTAGCTCGTATGCACGCGGTGCGTGGTTGGGTTCACGTAAGTCGGCAGCGCTTCGGTGTAGGTCGAGCGCAGCTTCGACACCTGCCGCCAGTCGAGGATCTTGCGCGGCAATTCGTGGCCCTGCTCGGCCAGGTCTTCCAGCGCGCGCGCGCCGGTCGACCATTGCCCGGTCTTGGTCTTGGTACCGCCCGGCAGATTCATCTTGCCGAACAAAATGTCGCCGATCTGCTTCGGTGAGCCCGGATTGAGCGGCTCGCCGGCCAGCGTCTTGATCTCGTCCTCCAGCCGGCCCTGTTCCTGCGCGAAATCGCCGGACAGCCGCGACAGCACCTGGCGGTCGATGGTGATGCCGCGCCGCTCCATGCGCGCCAGCACCGTCGGCATCGCGCGCTCCAGAGTCTCGTAGACGGTGGTGACATGCTCGGCCGGCAGCCGCGGCTTCAGCGCGTCCCACAAGCGTAGCGTCACGTCGGCGTCCTCGGCGGCGTATTCGGTCGCCTTCTCGATGGTCACGCAATCGAAGCTCACTTGCGATTTGCCGGTGCCGGCGACGTGCTGGAAATGGATGGTGTCGTGGTCGAGCCAGCGCTTGGCAAGATCGTCCATGCCGTGGCCGCCTTTGCCGGCGTCGAGCACGTAGGAGATCAGCATGGTGTCGTCGTAGCCGCGGACGTCGATGCCGCGCTGAGCGAACACCAGCCAGTCGTATTTCATGTTCTGTGCGACCTTGAGCACCGCCTTGTCTTCCAGCAATGGCTTGAGCAGGCGAAGCGCGTCCGCTTCCGGAATCTGGTCCGCGCAGAGCTTGGCCTCCGGCGCGAAAAGGTCGGAGCCGCCCGCCGACCCGCCGTCGCGGTGGCCGAGCGGCACATAGCAGGCTTCGTTAGGCGCCACCGCCAGCGAGAAGCCGCACAGGCCCGCCTGCATGGCATCGAGGCTGGTGGTCTCGGTGTCGACCGCCACCACGCCCGTCTCGTGCGCGCGCGCGATCCATTGCTGCAGCCGCTCGAGCGTGCGCACGCATTCGTATTTGCTGCGGTCGATCTTGGCGGCGCGCGCCTTCTCCGCCCGCGCGGCGGCGAGCGAGATGGGGGTGAGGGCGCCGGCCGTTTCTTTTTTCCCTCCCCCTGAAAGGGGGAGGGTGGCCGCCGCTGGCGCGGCGCCACCCTCCCCTTGCAGGGGAGGGATAGCGGGAATCGACACTAGCTTCGCATCGGCCTCGACCGGCTGAGGCGTCGATGCCGCTCTTCTCGGCAATGCGCCGTGTGATGGTCGAGAATTCCATCGCCTTGAGGAAAGCGATCAGGTGCTTGTAGTCGGGCTCGTGCACCGCAAGCTGATCGACCGCGACGTCGAGCGGGACGTTTTGGTCGAGCGTGACCAATCGTTTGGACAGGCGTGCGATCTCGGCATTGTCGATCAGCGACTGCCGGCGCTTGTCCTGCTTGATTTCGCTCGCGCGCTTGAGCAGCGTTTCGAGATCGCCATATTCGCCGATCAATTGCGCCGCGGTTTTGACGCCGATGCCGGGCACGCCCGGCACGTTGTCGGTGGAATCGCCGATCAGCGCCTGCACCTCGATCACCTTCTCGGGGCCGACGCCGAATTTCTCGATCACCTCATCGCGGCCGATGCGGCGGTCTTTCATGGTGTCGTACATGATGACGCCGTTGCCGACGAGCTGCATCAGGTCCTTGTCGGACGACACGATGGTGGTGGTCGCTTTGGCCTCGCAGGCAAGCCGCGCATAGGTCGCGATCAGGTCGTCGGCCTCGTAGCCTTGCTGCTCCAGGCAGGGGATCTGGAAGGCGTGCACCGCCTCGCGGATCAGCGGGAATTGCGGAATGAGATCGGCGGGCGCCTCCGGCCGGTGCGCCTTGTAGTCGGGATAGAAATCGCTGCGGAAGGTCTTTTCCGATTTGTCGAACACCACCGCCAGATGGGTCGGCTTTTCATCCGGCTTCATCTCGGCCAGCAGCTTCCACAACATGTTGCAGAAGCCGAGCACGGCATTGACCTGCAAGCCGTCCGACTTGCGGGTGAGCGGCGGCAGCGCGTGATAGGCGCGGAAAATGTAGGAGGAGCCGTCCACCAAAAAGAGGTGGTCACCTTTTTTCAGCGGCCGCGCGGCCGGGTTCGCAGATGCGGCTGCGCTTTTGCTCGCAGGCTTGGCGGTCGGCTTGGCCGCGGCTTTCGGCGCGGCTTTGGCCGCAGGTTTGGCCTTGCTCTTGGATTTGGCGGTTGCTGGCATGGCGGCAATGTGGGCCGTCGGCTGCGCTTAATCAATCGTGTCGCAAAACTAGGCCACAGGAAATGCGTGAGGGTCTGATACTCGCCACTTCGGACGGCCTCTGCTATGGAAACGCCGCCGGCCTCGGCGGCTGGAAGCGGTCAATTCATGACGAAAGATATTCCGAATGCGCGTTGCCATGATCGGCACCGGCTATGTCGGGCTCGTTTCCGGGGCCTGTTTTGCCGATTTCGGCCACGAAGTGACCTGCGTCGACAAGGACACCGGCAAAGTCGCCGCGCTCACGCGCGGCGAGATGCCGATCTATGAGCCGGGGCTCGACGATCTGGTCGCCGCCAATGCGAAAGCCGGGCGGCTTGAAATTCACCGAGGCGATCTTGCCGCCGCGGTCAAAGCCGCCGATGCGGTGTTCATCGCGGTCGGCACGCCGTCGCGGCGCGGCGACGGCCACGCCGATCTGTCGTTCGTTTACGACGCCGCGCGCGAAATCGCCGCCGCGCTCGACGGCTTCACCGTGATCATCACCAAGTCCACCGTGCCGGTCGGCACCGGCGACGAAGTCGAGCGCATCATCCGCGAGACGCGGCGCCGAGGCCGATTGCGCGGTGGTGTCGAACCCTGAGTTCCTGCGCGAGGGCGCCGCCATCCGTGACTTCAAGCATCCCGACCGCATCGTGGTCGGCTCCGAGGACGCCCGCGCGCGCGAGCGTGATGACCGAGCTTTACCGCCCGCTCTACCTCAACCGCGCGCCGATTTTGTTCACCGACCGGCGCACCGCCGAGCTCATCAAATACGCGGCCAACGCTTTCCTCGCCACCAAGATCACCTTCATCAACGAGATCGCCGATCTGGCCGAAAAAGTCGGCGCCGACGTGCAGGAGGTTGCGCGCGGCATCGGGCTCGACAACCGCATCGGTTCGAAATTTTTGCATGCCGGGCCGGGCTTCGGCGGCTCCTGCTTTCCCGAAGGATACCGTCGCGCTGCTCAAGACCGGGCAGGACAATGGCGCGCCGCTGCGCATCATCGAGGCGGTCACCGCCGTCAACGACCAGCGCAAGCGCGCGATGGCGCGCAAGGTCGCCTCCGCGCTCGGCGGCGAGTTGCGCGGCAAGACCATTGCCGTGCTCGGCCTCACCTTTAAGCCGAACACCGATGACATGCGCGAGGCGCCGTCGATCCCGCTGATCACCGCGCTGCAGGATATGGGCGCCAAGGTGCGCGCCTACGATCCGATCGGCATGGAGCAGGCGAGGGCGGTGGTCGCCCATGTCGCCTTCTGCGCCGACGCCTATGATTGTGCCAAGGGCGCTTCCGCGCTGGTCATCGTCACCGAATGGGAAGAATTCCGCGCGCTCGACTTCGAACGGCTGAAGCAGGCGATGGCGGAGCCGGTGCTGGTCGACCTGCGCAATGTCTACCGGCCGGCCGAGGTGACGCGGTACGGGTTCACGTATGAGAGCGTCGGACGGGCGCGGAAATGAGTTTGAGCGCGCCGGCCTCTTAGCAGTTATCGTCTCCCCTTGTGGGAAAGCGGGGCGAGCAGCGTAAGCGCCGAGCATCGCGGTGATGGGCTTTGTAACGTCGGTTCCTGCTCACCCGGCCACTCGCTGGGCTCGCGTCCACGCGCTCAATGAGGGTGAGAGGCCGAAAGAGGACGTCAATGCGACATCTTCCGACACCCCTCCCCATCGACGCCGCGCTGCCGGATTTGACCGCGGCGCTGGCGAAGAACAACGCCGCCGTGTTGGTGGCGCCGCCGGGCGCCGGCAAGACCACGCGCGTGCCGCTGGTGCTGCTCGATGAGGCGTGGGCGGCGAACAAGAAAGTCCTCGTGCTGGAGCCGCGGCGGCTCGCCGCCCGCGCCGCCGCCGCGCGCATGGCCGCAACGCTTGGCGAGCAGGTCGGCGACACCGTGGGCTTGCGCGTGCGCTTCGGCTCCAAGATTTCCAGGCGCACACGCATCGAGGTCATCACCGAAGGCGTGTTTACGCGGCTGGTGCTGGACGATCCTTCGCTCGACGGCGTCGCCGCCGTGCTGTTCGACGAATTTCATGAGCGGTCTTTGGATGCCGATCTCGGCTTGGCGCTGGCGCGCGACGTGCAGCAGGGCCTGCGCGAGGATTTGAAACTGCTCGTCATGTCGGCGACGCTCGACGGTGCTCGTGTCGCCGCTTTGCTTGGCGACGCGCCGGTGATCGAAAGCCAAGGACGAAGCTTTCCGGTCGAAACACGCTATCTCGGCCGCGATGCCCGCGCGCCTATCGAGCGGCAAGTCGGCGACGCCGTGCAGCGCGCGCTGCGCGCCGAACAAGGCTCGCTGCTGGTGTTCCTGCCGGGCGCCGGCGAAATCCGCCGCACCGAAACGCTGCTCAAGGAGCGCATCGAGGATAAAAACGCCGACATCGTCGCGCTCTATGGCGCGCTCGATGCCCGCGAGCAGGACCGCGCCATTTCCCCGGCGCCGCCGGGCCGGCGCAAGATCGTGCTGGCCACGTCCATTGCTGAGACCTCGCTCACCATCGAGGGCGTGCGCGTGGTCATCGACAGCGGTCTGTCGCGCGTGCCGCGCTACGAGCCCGACGTCGGTCTGACGCGGCTGGAGACGGTGCGCGTTTCGCGCGCCGCCGCCGATCAGCGCCGCGGCCGCGCCGGCCGCACCGAGTCCGGCGTCTGCTATCGGCTGTGGGACGAGCCGCAGACCGGCTCGCTGGAGCCTTACACGCGGCCGGAAATTCTCTCGGCCGACCTGTCGTCCTTCGTGCTCGATCTGGCGCAATGGGGCACGAACGATCCCGCAACGCTTTGCTTCCTCGATTCCCCGCCGCCGGCCGCGCTCAGCGAGGCGCGCGCCCTGCTCACCGAGCTCGGCGCCATCGACGCGCAGGGCCGTATCAGCGACGAGGGCCGCCGCTTGCGCGCGCTGCCGCTGCCGCCACGGCTGGCGCGCATGGTGGTCGATGCGGCGGCGGAAGGTTCCGGTCAGCTCGCCGCGGAAATCGCCGCCGTGCTCACCGAGCGCGGCCTCGGCGGCGACGATGCCGATCTGCGCCATCGCCTCGATCAGTTCCGCCGCGACCGCTCGCGCCGTGCGGAGGATGCGCGGGCGATGGTGAAGCGCTGGAGCGAAACGGCCGGCGGGAAAAAGCATGGCGGCGATCATTCGCCTGGCTCATTGCTCGCGCTGGCCTATCCCGATCGCGTCGCCAAGAGCCGCGGCGGCGGGACCGGCGCCTTCCTGTTGGCCAATGGCCGCGGCGGCAATGTCGATCCCGCGTCATCGCTGGCGCGCGAGCCATTCCTGGCGGTAGCCGAACTGAGCGGTGCGGCGGCGTCTGGCCGCATCGTGCTGGCGGCGCCGATTGCGCTCGCCGAAATCGAGACGCGCTTCGCCGATAAGATCGAGGAGCGTGACACGGTCATCTTCGACGCCACCTCCGCCTCGCTGCGCGCGCGCCGCACCCGCCGGCTCGGCGCGCTGGTGCTGGCCGAGCAGATCAAACCGGTCGCGCCCGATGGCGACAGCGCGCGGATGCTGGCCGAAGGCATCGCCGCGCTCGGCATTGGCAAGCTGCCGTGGAGCAAGGCGCAACGGCAATTGCGCGACCGCGTCGGGTTCCTGCGCCGCACCGATCTCGGGTTTACCCGAGATCGGAAAATTACGATGCCCAAGTCGGCTGTAGCCGACTTGGGTGGGGGCGAGGCGTGGCCGGATTTGTCGGACGAGGCGCTGGCGCGCAGCGCAGCCGACTGGCTGGCGCCTTTCCTCAGCGGGAAAACGGCGCTCAGTCAGATCGGCGCCGACGATCTTGCTGGCGCGCTCGATGCGCTGGTCCCGTGGAACCTGCGCAAGCGCCTCGACGCCGAGGCGCCGACGCATTTCACCGCGCCGACCGGCTCAGCAGGTGCCGATCGATTACGACGCCGAGCAGGGGCCGACGGTGTCGATCCGGGTGCAGGAACTGTTCGGGCTGGCGCGACATCCGACCATCGCCGGCGGCCGCGTGCCGCTCACGATCGAGCTGCTCTCGCCCGCGCACCGGCCGGTGCAGGTCACGCGCGATCTGCCCGGCTTCTGGCGCGGCAGCTATGCCGATGTGAAGACCGAGATGCGCGGCCGCTATCCCAAGCATCCCTGGCCGGACGATCCGCTGTCGGCGCCGGCGACGCGGCGCGCCAAGCGCGCGCAGGTGACGGTCAATCCCTCCCCTGAAAGGGGAGGGTGGCTGCGAGCATCAGCGAGCAGCCGGGTGGGGTCATATTAAACGAGCCCCCACCCGGCTCGCTTCGCTCGCCACCCTCCCCCGCAAGCGGGGGAGGGAAAAAGCAGGCCGAGAAGTAACAGTTCAAATTCTCGCAGTCGATTTAACCGCCTGCTCACCACGCGTGAAGTCCGTCGCGCGCGTTAAGCCCGGCTTGTCAGCACGCATGCCATCGTCGCGCCTAGCCATCAGGTTTTGCCATGCGTTCCATCCTCATCTTCGCCGCGGTCGTGCTGGTGGGAGGCGCCTTTGCCGCCCGCTTCGCCGATTACGAAGTGTCCAAACACACGCCGCCGCAAACTTCGGCGGTCGCGACCGTGGTGCCACCGTCGCCGCCGCCGCAGGTCGACACCTCCGGCCGCAGCCTGACGCTCGACGCCGACCGCCAGGGCCACTTCCGCACCGAGGCGCGCATCGACGGCCGCCGCATCGACTTCATCGTCGACACCGGCGCCTCGCTGGTCGCTTTGCGCCGATCCGACGCCGGCATGATCGGCATCCATCCGATGCCGAGCGACTACACGGCCGTCGTCACCACCGCCAACGGCAAGATCAAGGCCGCGCGCACCAAGCTCGACCGCGTCGAGCTCGGCGAGATTACCGTCTATGACGTGCCGGCACTGGTGCTGCCCGACGAGGCGCTGGAGGTGAACCTGCTCGGCGTCACCTTCCTGTCGAAGCTCAGGCGCTACGAATACGCCAACGGCCGCATGGTGCTGGAGCAATAACAGCCGCCATTCCGCGAGCTTTTCGGTCATTCCGGGGCGCCGTCTCGGAATGACGATGGACCGCTTGCGCCCTTTCGGCGTTGGAGTATGCAGTCCCACCAATCGCCACTCCCGTTTTGAGGATCTGATGTTTCCGACGCCGAAGCCTTCGCTCACGCCCAATACCTATGCCTATGAGTCCTCGCCGCTGGTGAAGCCGACCGGCTTCCGCGAATACGACGCGCGCTGGCTGCTGGAGAAGGAGATCAACCTGATGGGCGTGCAGGCGCTCGGCATGGGGCTCGGCACGCTGATCCGCGAAATGGGCGTCAAGCCGGAGATCGTCACCGGGCACGACTTCCGCAGCTATTCCGCCTCGGTCAAACTGGCGCTGGTCACCGGCCTGATGGCCGCCGGCTGCAAGGTGCACGACATCGGGCTCGCCATCACGCCGATGGCCTATTTCGCGCAGTTCGCCCTCGATGTGCCTTGCGTTGCCATGGTCACCGCCTCGCACAACGACAATGGCTGGACCGGCGTGAAGATGGGCGCCAACCGGCCGCTTACCTTCGGCCCCGACGAGATGACGCGGCTGAAGGAGATCGTGCTGAACGCCCAGTTCAAGCTGCCCGGCGGCGGCGCTTACGTCTTCGTGGAGAATTTCCCCGACCGCTACATCGCCGATGTGACCAACCGTCCCAAGATCAAACGCAAGCTGAAGGTGGTGGCGGCCTGCGGCAACGGCACCGCCGGCGCCTTCGCGCCGCGCGTCCTGGAGGCGATCGGCTGCGAGGTGGTGCCGCTCGACTGCGATCTCGACCACACCTTCCCGCACTACAATCCCAACACCGAAGACATGAAGATGCTGCATGCCATGCGCGACGCGGTGCTGGAGCATAAGGCCGATGTGGCCTTGGGCTTCGACGGCGACGGCGACCGCTGCGGCGTGGTCGACAACGAAGGCGAGGAAATCTTCGCCGACAAGGTCGGCGTCATGCTGGCGCGCTGGATGTCGGAGAGCGCACAAGGGCGCCACCTTCGTGGTCGACGTCAAATCGACCGGCCTGTTCCTCACCGATCCGGTGCTGAAAGCCAACGGCGTCAAGGCCGACTACTGGAAGACCGGCCATTCCTACATCAAGCGCCGCGTCAACGAATTGAACGCGCTCGCCGGCTTCGAGAAGTCCGGCCACTTCTTCTTCAACAAGCCCTATGGCCGCGGCTATGACGACGGCATGATCTTCGGGCTCGCGGTCTGCGACATGCTCGACCGCAATCCGGACAAGAGCATGGCCGACCTGCGCACGCGCGCTGCCGAAAACCTGGGGCTCGCCCACCATGTCGCCGCATTGCGACGACGAGAAGAAATACGCGCGTGGTCGACGCGGTGGTGAAGCATTTCCAGGACGCCCAGACGAAGGGCGCGAAGGTCGCCGGCGAGCCGATCCGCGATCTGGTCACGGTCAACGGTGTGCGCGTCACCGTCGAGGACGGCACCTGGGGCCTGGTGCGCGCGTCATCGAACAAGCCCGAGCTGGTGGTCGTGGTGGAAAGCCCGGTGTCGGAGCAGCGCATGCGCGACATGTTCAAGGCGGTCGACGGCGTGCTGCGCACGCATCCGGAAGTCGGCGAGTATAATCAGACGATCTAGCGCTTGCTGTCATCGCTCGCGAAATCGGGCGATCCAGTAGATGCAGAGTTTGTTGTTACCCAATAATGTCGGTGATTACTGGATGCCCCGCTGGCGTGGGGCATGACAGCTTGAGGCTAAAACCCCCAAAACCGCCCGGTGCCGCCGATGACGACCACGATCAGCCCGAGCGGCATATTGATCATGATGATCTGGCGGATGCGCTCGATCTGCGCGCCCGCCGCCGGCCAGTCCTGCGCGTCGACGGCGCGCTTGAACTTCAGCCACGGTCCGTGGAACAGCCACAGGTAAAGCGCGATCATCACCCAGCCGATCGCCTGCATCAGGTTGATGTAGGACGGCGCGCCGGCAAAGCCGCCGAAGGTGGTCAGCAGCATCCAATAGCCGCTGGCGAGCAGCAGCAGGATCGAGACCCAGACCCACGGAAAGAATTTGGCGAAGAATCGCCGCCACAGCGCCAGCCGCTGCGGCGGCTCCAGCGCGCCGACGGCCGGACGCAGGCACATATAGGCCGCGAACATGCCGCCGACCCAGACCACGGCGCCGAGGATGTGGAGCGTGAGGGCGAGGGTGGTGTGCAACATGGGCGCACGTTAGCACATGGCGTCGGCTCACCACCACGCTCGTCCCCGCGCAAGCGGGGACCCAGGGCGACACGCACGGGTCGTAAGAACTGGATTCCCGCTTGCGCGGGAATGAACGGAGATTGGTGCAAGGCGCGTGTCTGTAGTATTCCGGCGACATGCGCATTGTCATCATCGGTGCCGGGCCGGCCGGGCTTTATCTCGGATATCTGCTGAAGCGCCGGCGTGCCGACGCTGAGATAACGGTCGTCGAGCAGAACCCGCCCAATGCCACCTTCGGCTTCGGCGTGGTGTTCTCCGACCGCGCGCTCGAATTCCTGCACGAGGACGATCCCGACACCTTTACGGCGATCACGCCGCAGATGGAATCCTGGGACGACATGACGCTGGTGCACCGCAACGAGCGCGTCACGATCGACGGTATCGGCTTTGCCGCCATCGGACGCCTGAAGCTATTGCAGTTGCTGCAAGAGCGCGTGCGTTCGGTCGGCGTCGAGCCGCAGTTCGGCCGCGCCGTCAGCCGCGCTCGACGAATTCGCCGACGCCGACCTGATCGTCGGCGCCGACGGCGTCAATTCGCTGGTGCGCAACACCTTGGCCGATGCGTTCGGCGCCAGCGTCATCCATCTCGCCAATCGATTCGCCTGGTTCGGCACCAGCCAGAGCTTCGCCACTTTGACGCAGACCTTCCGCCATACGCCGATCGGCGATTTCAACGCGCATCACTACCGCTACGCGCCCAGGCGCAGCACCTTCATCGTCGAGATCGATGAGGCGACTTTCGCGCGCGCCGGCTTCGAAAGGATGATGGACGCGGAAGCGCGCACGCTATGTGAAAAGGTGTTTGCTTCGACGCTCGACGGCCACCCGCTGATTTCCAACAATTCGATCTGGCGGCGCTTTCCGGTGGTGCGCAATGCGCGCTGGCATCACGGCAAACATGTGCTGATCGGCGACGCGTTGCATACCGCGCATTTCTCCATCGGTTCCGGCACGCGGCTCGCGATGGAGGACGCCATCGCGCTCGAGCGCGCTTTGGCCGAGCATGGCGACGACGTCGCCGCCGCATTGCCGGCCTTCGAGGCGGCGCGCCGGCCGATTGTCGAGAAGCTTGTCACCGGCGCCACCATGAGCGCGGCCTGGTACGAGCGTTTCGCCGAGCACATGCAGTTGCCGCCGCTCGACTTCGCCATGAGCTACATCATGCGCTCCGGCCGCATCGACCTCGACCGGCTGGCCAAATTGTCGCCGCGCTTTGTCGCGCGCTACCGGCAAGAGCACGGGTAGGGCGCCCTACACCCGCTCGTCCCCGTACTCGGGTCCAGCCTTCGGCTGGCCCGAGCACAGGCTCCCGCGGGGACCCAGGGGCGGAATAATGCCGACTTGCGATTTAGCACTGGATTCCCGCTGGAGCCCGCCCCCGCGCAGGCGGGGGCGGGAATGAGCGGACCAATGACGCTTGACAGTCGTTTTGGTCTCCTGTAATTAACCTGATAAGTTAATTAACTAAACGGTGAAATACAAATGTCGTCCGACCGCCTCAGCGCCACCTTCTCGGCTCTCGCCGACCCGACCCGGCGCGCCATCCTGGCGCGGCTGGCGCTCGGCGAAACCACGGTCAGCGAGCTCGCCAAGCCGTTCAAGATGAGCGGGCCCGCCGTCACCAAGCATCTGAAGGTGCTGGAGCACGCCGGCCTGATCGCGCGCGGCCGCGAGGCGCAGTGGCGTCCCTGCCGGCTCGAGCCGCAGGCACTCAAGCCGGTCGATGACTGGCTGGAGGAGTACCGCCGGCTCTGGGAACAGCGGCTCGACCGGCTCGAGGATTATCTGAAAACGCTGCAAGCAAAGCCGAAGAAGGAGCGTAAACGTGTCCGAAAAAAATGATCTCGATCTCGAAACCGATCCGCGCTCGATCATCGGGTCGCGCGTGTTCGATGCGCCGCGCGCATTGGTATTCTCCGCCTTCACCGATCCGCAGCACTTGGCGCAATGGTGGGGTCCGAACGGCTTCACCACGACGACGCATGCGTTCGACTTCCGGCCCGGCGGCGTCTGGCGCTTCGTCATGCATGGGCCGGACGGCCGCGATTACCAGAACCGCGTCACCTATGACGAGATCGTGCCGCCCGAGCGGTTGGTCTACCACCACGGCGGTGGTGACGACGTCGAGCCGGTGCAGTTCAGCCAGACTTTGACCTTCGAGGATCTCGGCAACGGCAAGACGCGCCTCACCTGGCACGGCACGTTCCCGTCGGCCGATGAGCGCGCACGCGTGATCAAGGAATACGGCGCCGACAAGGGCCTGGTGCAGACCATGGCGCGGCTCGCCGACTACGTCGTGGCGATGGCGCGCTAGTCATGTCCGGCTTGCGGCATGCACTCCGTTCATTCCCGCGTAAGCGGGAATCCAGAGCCACGATCGCAGAGTCGGCGAACAGTAGTTCTGGGTCCCCGCTTGCGCGGGGACGAACGGATAAGCTGGTTCTCAGACGACACTCACGACAGCGCCCGCAGTGCCGTGCGCAAGGCATCGGCGCTGGCGCCCGCAACGTCCTTCTCGGCCGCGGCGTGTTCGCGCTTCCAGATCGGAAACGCCTTGGCCAGCAGAGTGCGGCCGGCCGGCGTGATGGCGAGACGCCGGCTGCGTTTGTCTTGCCTGTCGACCGCGACCTTCACCAGCTTGCGGCGCGCCAGCACTTTGAGCGCGGCAGTCAGCGTGGTGCGGTCCATGGCGAGCAAATTGGCGACGCTGCCCAGCGTCGGCGGTTCCGGCCGGTTGAGCGACATCAGCAGCGAGAACTGCCCGTTGGTGAGGTCGAGCGGCCGCAGCGCCTCGTCGAAGCGCCGCGCCAACGCGCGCGCGGCCCGCTGGGCGTGCAGGCACAGGCAACAATCGCGCACCACCGGGGTCATCTCGAACGGCAACAAATCGGCGTTTGACATGCGCCATTTACGTTGATATCAACGTATTTGTCAATGACCGAGTTCCAAGGAGCAACAGTTATGCAAGTCCAGCCTTATTTGTTCTTCGACGGCCGCTGCGAGGAGGCCCTCGACTTCTACAAGAAAACGCTCGGCGCCACAGTCGAGATGATGATGCGCTTCAAGGACAGCCCGGAGAAGAACCCAATGTGCACGCCCGATAACGTGGAGAAGGTGATGCACTGCTCCTTCAAGATCGGCGATACCGCGATCATGGGTTCCGATGGCCGCAACACCGGCCAGCCGAAATTCGACGGCTTCGCGCTCTCGCTCGACGCCAAGAGCGACGACGACGCCAAGAAAATGTTTGGCGCGCTGTCGGACGGCGGCGAGGTCGCCATGCCTCTGGGCCCGACCTTTTTCGCCACCAGCTTCGGCATGCTGCGCGATCGCTTCGGCGTCCACTGGATGGTGATCAAGGCAAAATGAAGCGAAGCGCTGTCCAACAACAAGGTGGAGGAATGCTATGGCCGACCAGGCGTCGAAAGAATTCGTCATCTCCCGCGTATTCGACGCGCCGCGCGATCCTGTTCTGGCAATGCTTCACCGATCCGGAGCGCATGAAGCACTGGTGGGGCCCCAAGGGCTTCACCGTCATCGCCTCGAAAATGGATCTGCGCGTCGGCGGCACCTATCACTACGGCATGACGGCGCCGAACGGCGCCCCGATGTGGGGCCTGTTCACCTATCGCGAGATCGTGCCGCAAGAGAAGCTGGTCTTCGTCAACTCGTTCTCCGACGAGAAGGGCGGCGTCACGCGCCATCCCGGCAGCGCGACCTGGCCGTTGTACATGCTCTCGACCTTCACTTTCGAGGATGCGCCCGGCGGCAAGACCAAGTTCACCGTGCGCTGGCAGACGCTCGACGCCACGCCTGAAGAGCAAGAGACCTTCGACACCATGCACGCCAGCATGACGCAAGGCTGGTCCGGCACCATGGAGCAGCTCGAGGCCTATCTGAAGACAGCGAAATAAACGTGTCGCGCCTGAGTTCGACTGCGGTTGAGAGGAAAAGCAATGCCGATCGCCAAGCACAAGATCACGCCTTGCCTTTGGTTCGACACCCAAGCCGAAGAGGCGGCCAATTTCTATTGCTCGATCTTCAAGAATTCCAAGATCGGCAAGATCAGCCGCTTCCCGGAAGCGGGTCAGGAAGTTCACAAGAAGCCGGCCGGCTCGGTGATGGTGGTGCCGTTCGAACTGGACGGGCAGCCGTTCACCGCGCTGAACGGCGGGCCGGACTTCAGTTTCACCGAGGCGGTGTCGTTCCAGGTGATGTGCGAAACGCAGGACGAGATCGACTATTTCTGGAGCAGGCTGACCGAAGGCGGACAGGAAGGCCCCTGCGGCTGGCTGAAGGACAAGTTCGGCCTGTCGTGGCAAGTGGTGCCGGCGGCGATCCCGACCATGATGACCGACCCGGACGCCAGGAAGTCCGCGCGCGTGATGAACGCCTTCATGACAATGAAAAAGCTCGACGTCGCGGCGCTCGAACGCGCCTATGCGGGCGAGGCGGCATGAGCGCGCGCACGCCCTACGGCGAGGCAACCGTCACGCTGACGCGCGTCCTCGACGCACCGCGCGCGCTGGTCTGGCGCGCCTGGACCGATCCGAAACACATGGGACAATGGTTCGGCCCGCGCGGCTTCACGGCGGACTGCGAGCTGGACCTGCGCGTCGGCGGCGCCTTCCGCATCGTGATGCACGGCTGCGACGGCAACGACTATCCGATGAAGGGCGTGTTCCGCGAGATCGTGCCGCCGCGAGCGGCTGGTGTTCACCAACATCGCCGTCGACAAGGACGATCATCACCTGCTGGAAGGCGAAACCACGGTCATCCTGGAAGAAGAGGGCGGCAAAACCAAGCTCACATTGCACACCTACGCCAAGGGCCTCGTCCCCATCGCGCCGCAGATGCTGGCCGGCATGGAAGCGGGCTGGAGCCAGAGCCTGGAGAAGCTGGCGGAGCTTGTCGTGCGGGCCGCATAAGCGCCGGCTGAATCACTGAATTTCCGCAAAGGGAGAAATTTCATGGCTTACGTCGATGGATTTGTTGTCCCCGTGCCGAAGAAGAGCCTCAAGGCCTATCGCAGCATGGCGAAGAAGGCCGGCAAGGTCTGGCGCGATCACGGCGCGCTGGCATTCCGCGAGTCCGTCGCCGACGACGTCAAAGTAGGAAAACGAACGTCGTTTCCGCGCAGCGTGAAACTCAAGTCCAACGAGACGGTGATGTTCTCCTACATCGTCTACAAGTCGCGCGCGCAGCGCGACCGCGTTGTTGCCAAGGTGATGAAGGACAAGCGCCTCGCCAAGATGATGAACCCAAAGGCCATGCCGTTCGATGCCAAGCGGCTGATCTACGGCGGATTCAAGGTCCTGGTCGATCTCTGACGCGGCGATAGCGCGTCCGGAACGACAGAGGCTAGTCCTCAAACACCGCCACCGCCCGGATCGGCGAGCCGGTGCCGCCGCGCCATTTCAGCGGCAAGCCGATGAACTGGAATTCGCCCTGTGCCGAGCAGGCTTTCGAGGTTGCACAGGCTCTCGATGTGCGTGATGTCGAGTTCGAGACAGGCCTTGTGCACCAGCGAATTCACGTCGCCTTCCGGTCCCGGCCGCATCGAATCGATGCCGAAATGCACGATGCCCTGTTTGGCCAGCCACTCGGTCGCTGCGACGTTCACGCCCGGATTGTCGGTCGAATAGGCCTTGCCCGGAAACGTGCGCGCGTGATGGCCGGTGCAGAGCAGCACCGTGCCTTTCTTTGGGATCGGTACGCCGGCTTTCTTGACCGCCGCCTCCAGATCGGCAGGCGTGATCTCCGCCTTCGGCGCGATGTGGCGCAGGTCGATGCAGATGCCCTGCACGATGCAGTTCTCCAGCGGGTATTCGTTGATCGGGGTGGCGTCCTTGCCGAAGTGGCGCGGCGCATCGATATGCGTGCCGCCGTGGTCGGGCATGGAGAAGTACATCACGCTGTTACCGTGCACGTTGCCGGAATCGACGAAAGCCTCTTCGTGCGTCTTCCACACGCCGTGGATGATGGGAGGCTGGCCCGGATAGGATGGGGTGCGGTGATAGAGCTCGCGGCTCAGGTCGACGATGCGCATTTTGATTTCCTCTCCTTTTTGATTGGCACGGCCGTGCCGTAAACCGAATTACCCATTCTTCCCCATCGCGCGCAGCGACGGCAGGCCGATGCCGGTCGCCTCGAAGCCGCCGTCGACCGCCAGCGTCTGGCCGGTGATGTAGCTCGCGCGCTCACTGCACAAAAAGAAGATCGCCTCGGCCAGTTCCTCCTCCAGCCCGTAGCGGTTGAGCGGGATGGCGTCGTGATAGGCGGCGCGGATGTCGGGCGTATGCACAGCTTTCGCCATGGCCGTGTCGACCGGTCCGGGCGCCACCGCGTTGACGCGGATACCGAGCGCGGCGAGCTCGATCGCCTGCTGTTGGGTCAGTTGCGCGAGGCCCGCTTTGCTGGTGCCGTAGGCGGTGCGCAGCGTGGAGGCGCGCAAGCCGGAGATCGAGGTAATGTTGACGATCGCGCCGCCGCCCGAATCGCGCATCAAGGGCGCTGCGGCTTGCGTGCACAGAAACGGTCCGGTGAGATTGACCGCCAGTACGCGCGACCAGTCCTCGTAGGAGACATCGAGGATCGGCTTGAAAATGGCGATGCCGGCGTTGTTGACCAGCGCGTCGAGCCGGCCGAAGCGCTCGGCGACGGTAGCGAGCGCGCGCTTGACGCCGGCCGGATCGGCCACGTCGCAGTGAATGGCGATTGTCACATCCGGCTTGGCCAGGCTTGCATGCGTGCGCTCGAGATTGTCCTTGTCGATATCGAGCAGCGCCATGCGCCAGCCGTCGGCAAGGAAGCGCTTGGCGGTGGCGAGCCCGATACCGCGCGCGGCGCCGGTCACAAGCGCAACTTTTTGTAGTGCGGCAGCCATTCGTTTGCCCCGTTGTCGCGAGGCCGAGCTTGGCCCGGCCATCCACGATTTTGCTTGCTGTCTAAAAGACGTGGATGCCTGGCACAAGACCGCGCAAGGCGCCGGAATACCGCGACTTAGCTAGTATCGGCCAATGAGACGCTTTTCATTGACCCTGATGTTCGTGCTTACCGCCGTTGCCCAGGCGGCGGCTCAGGACGTGCGCGGCCTCGAAGTCTGCACCGCCGAAAAGTCGATGGAGCGCCGTACCAGCTGCCTGCAAAGCAACGTCGAGTTCCTGCAACAGGCGCTGGACAAGCAAACGCGGGACATCCAAGCCAAACTCAACGCTGCGAGCCGCGAAGCGGCGGCGGAAAAAGCGGAAATTGCCGCTCTAAAATCGGAGCTGACGAAGCTGCAGCGTGAGCTCACAGAGTTGAAGAAGCCGAAGGCAGACAAGAAATAGCGCCGTGATCGGCGACGGCCTAATCCTTCTCTTCCTTGAACGTGTCGCGGAAGGCATGCGCCGGATAGACGCCGAGGATGGTCAGCTCCTTGGAGAAGAAGGCGAGCTCCTCCAGCGCGAACACCAGGGCGCGGTCGTCCGGGTGGCCCTCGACGTCGGCATAGAATTGCGTGGCGAAGAAATTGCCGCCGACCATGTAGCTTTCGAGCTTCGTCATGTTGACGCCGTTGGTGGCGAAGCCGCCGAGCGCCTTGTAGAGCGCGGCCGGCACGTTGCGCACCCGGAACACGAAAGTGGTGACCACCTTGCCGTTGCCCGGCTCGGCCCATTTCTTCTCGCGCGACAGCACGATGAAGCGGGTGGTCGAATTGATCTCGTCCTCGACGTTCTCACGCAATATGTCGAGGCCGTAGATTTCCGCCGCCAGCCGTGAGGCGATGGCCGCGCGCGTGACGTCCTTGCTCTCGGCCACTTCGCGCGCCGAGCCGGCGGTGTCGGCGGCGACGATCGGTTTCAGTTTCAATTCGCGCATGATCTTGCGGCATTGCCCGAGCGCCATAACGTGGCTTTCGACCGTCTTGATGGTTTTCAGGCTGGCGCCCTTCGGCGCCATCAATTGATTGTGGATCGGCAGAAACCACTCGGCGATGATGTGCAGATGCGCGGTCGGCATCAGATGGTGGATGTCGGCGACGCGGCCGGCGACCGAGTTCTCGATCGGGATCATGCCGAGATCGACGTCGCCGTTGGTAAGCGCGGAAAAGCAATCCTCAAAAGTCGGGCAGGGGACCGGCTCGTGCTCGGGATAGGCTTCGCGGCAGGCGAGATGCGAATTCGCGCCCGGCTCGCCTTGGAAGATGATCTTTTTCTTCGGCATATCCCTGTCCTTGTGCTGGCGAGTGGGTCGCAAACCCTGCGCTATGAGTTCAACGGCGAGGATCAAGCCAGCATCTGGCGCGCCTTGGCCAGTTCCCGCGGCGTGTCGACGCCGAGCGGCACGCTGTCGACCACCGCGATATCGATGCGCATGCCGGCGTCGAGCGCGCGCAATTGCTCGAGCTTCTCGCGTTGCTCGTTGGCCGACGGCGGCAGCTTGACGAAGCGCTCGAGCGCGTCGCGCCGAAAGGCGTAGAGGCCGATGTGGTGATAGTGCGGCCCCGGCCCGCTGGCATCGGCGCGCGTGAACGTGGTGGCGCGCAAGCGGTTGGGCGAAACGACCGAACCGATCGCCTTGACGACGTTCGGATTGCGCAGTTCCGCCGGATCGGTGATGACCGCGGCGAGGGTGGCGATATCGACGGCGGGATCGGCAAGGGGGCTGAGCGCCGCGCGGATTGCGGCCGGTTCGATGGTCGGCAGGTCGCCTTGCACATTGACCACGATGTCGATGCGGTGCTCGGGGTCGAGCGCCTCCAGCGCCTCATAGATGCGGTCGGAGCCGGAGACATGGTCGCTGCGGGTCATCACGGCGCGGCCGCCGGCTTTTTCAACCGCCGTCGCCACGGCTTCCGAATCGGTCGCCACCACGGCCTCGCCGATACCGGCGGCCTCGGCTCGGCGCAGCACGTGCACGATCATCGGCAGTCCATGGATGTCCGCCAAAGGCTTGCCGGGCAGGCGGTTCGAGGCCATGCGGGCCGGGATCAGGGTGATGGTGTCGGGCATCGATTGGGGCGGCTTGGCCCAGCCGGGCATCATGAAATGCGTAAGCGCCGACCGGCTTATACGGGTTGCCAGACTTGAGGCAAACCGGTATCTGTCCGCCGCCGCCAGGGCCTTGGCGGCACTCCGCCGGCAAACAGGCTAGTGCCCCTCTCGGGAGCCCTATTTCGATGAATTCCTTCGAGCTCAACAAGATCCTTGGCGCTATCCTCGGCACCTGTCTGATTACGCTCGCGCTCAATATCGCCGCCGGCGCGATTTTTGCGCCCGAGACGCCGGCCAAGCCCGGCTACGCCATCGCGGTGAAGACCGAAGGCGGCGGGAAGCCCGCGGCCAAGGCGCCCGAAGTGCCGCTGCCGACACTGCTCGCCAAGGCCTCGATCGACAAAGGCAAGTCCACCGCCCGCCAATGCCAGGCCTGCCACACCTTCGAAAAGGGCGGCCCCAACCGGGTCGGGCCCAATCTTTGGAACATAGTCGGCGATGAACGCGGCAAGGACCGCGGCAACTTCAACTTCTCCTCCGCGATGAAGACGAAGGGCGGAGAATGGACCTATGAGGAGCTCAATAAATTCCTCGAGGCCCCGCGCGCATACATTCCCGGCACGGCGATGACCTTCGCCGGCATCAAGAACGACCAGCAGCGCGCCGATGTGATCGCTTATCTGCGGACGTTGGCCGACAAGCCGGTGCCGCTGCCGAAGGAGGAGGCCAAAGCGCCGGCGCCGGCCGCATCGGCTTCCGCCAAGCCGGCGGAAGCGGGCAAGCCGGCCGAGGCGCCTAAAGCAGGCGCGGCGCCTGCGGCGAAGCCTGCTCCGGCGCCAGCGAAGTGAGCGATTGTTAATGTTGCGACGCGGCCGGGCCCTCGCCCGGCCGTTTCGTTATTGGCGCGCGTTTGTCGTGTTTAGCCACGGAAAATTGACCGCAATGACCGCGACACGACGGCCCACCGCTGGCCGGGGACCGAAAAACCGACATAATCGCGCCGGTAATGGCATCACGACGCGCCAAACAGGCACCGGAGCATCGTCTCATGAAGCTGACCCGCCGTTCCGTTCTGCGCAGCAGCGCCGCCGCGCTTGTTGCGCCCGCCTTGGGCACGCTCGGCGCCGGCTCGCTTGCGCGTACCGCGGCCGCAGAAGAGCGCGTCTGGAAGCACGGGCTTTCGCTGTTCGGCGAGCCGCAATATGCGGCCGGCTTCAAGCATTTCAACTACGTCAATCCGGCGGCCCCGCAGGGCGGCACGGTGCGGCGGATCGCGTTCGGGACCTTCGACAATTTCAACCAGGTGATCGCCGGCATCAAAGGCACGCTCGCCAGCGGGCTTGAGCTGATCACCGAAAGCCTCACGACGCCGGCGCTCGACGAGGTGTCGACCGACTACGGGCTGCTGGCGGAGGCGGTCAGCTATCCGGAGGACCGTACCTCGGTCACCTATCGGCTGCGCGCCAATGCGCGCTGGCATGACGACAAGCCGGTGACGCCGGAGGACGTGGTCTATTCGTTCGAGACCTTCACCAAGAACGCGCCGCAATACGCCGCCTATTACCGGCATGTGAAGAAGGCGGAGAAAACCGGCGAGCGCGACATCACCTTCAGCTTCGACGGCCCCGGTAACCGCGAGCTGCCGCAGATCGTCGGCCAGTTGCCGATCCTGCCGAAGCATTGGTGGGAAGGCGCCGACAAGAACGGCAAGAAGCGCGACGTCAAGCAGACCACGCTCGAGCCGCCGCTCGGCTCGGGCCCCTATCAAATCAAGGAGTTCGCGCCGGGGCGCACCATCGTCTACGAGAAGGCCCCGAACTATTGGGGCAAGGGCCTCAGCGTCAATGTCGGCAGCAATAATTTCCAGGAGATGCGCTACGAATATTACCGCAACTCCACGGTTGCGCTGGAGGCGTTCAAGGGCGATCAGGTCGACTGGCGCAGCGAGAACAGCGCCAAGAACTGGGCGACCGCTTACGACTTCCCCGCGGTGCGCGACAAGAAAGTGGTGCTGGAGAAATTCCCGGTCCGCAGCCGCGGCGTGATGCAGTCCTTCGCCTTCAACATCCGGCGTGAGAAGTTCATGGATCCGCGCCTGCGCCGCGCTTTCAACTTTGCTTTCGACTTCGACGAAATGAACAAGCAATTGTTCTTTGGTCAGTACAAGCGGGTTACCAGCTATTTCGACGGCACAGAACTGGCTTGCTCGGGAATTCCGCAAGGCAAGGAATTGGAAATCCTGCAGACCGTGAAGGACAAGGTGCCGGCCGAACTGTTCACCCAGCCCTACACCAACCCAACCGGTGGTAACCCGCAGGCGGTACGCAATAATTTGCGCGAGGGCCTGCGCCTGTTGCGCGAGGCCGGTTACACCGTGCAGAACACGAAATTGGTGAGCACCAAGACGAACGAGCGACTAACCGTCGAGCTCTTGGTCGAGGATCCGTCATTCCAGCGCGTGATGCTGTTCTACAAGCCGTCGCTCGAGCGGTTGGGTATCACGGTGTCGGTGCGCATGGTCGACAGCGCGCAATACGAGAACCGGCTGCGGCAATGGGACTTCGACATCATCATTGCCTCCTGGGCCGAGTCGCTGTCGCCGGGCAATGAGCAGCGCGGCTATTGGGGCTCGCGGGCCGCCGATATTCCCGGCTCGCGCAATCTGATCGGCATCAAGAATCCGGCGGTCGACACGCTGATCGATCGCGTGATCTTCGCCAAGGATCGCGACGAACTGGTCGCCGCCACCCGCGCGCTCGATCGCGTATTGCTGTGGAATTTCTACGTGGTGCCGCAATGGAATTATCCCTTTGAGCGCACGGCGCGCTGGGATCGCTTCAGCCATCCGGACACGATGCCGAAATACGGCGCCTCGGCGTTTCCGACCATCTGGTGGTGGGACGCGGAGAAGGCGGCCAAGGTGCCGCGGCGGTCGCGCTGACAATGCGTTTGAGCCGTCGCCGCGCGCTGGGACTGATCGCGGGTGCGGTGACCGCCGGTTCCGGCGGCCGGCTGGTGGTTCCAGCCACCGCGCAGGAGAGCGAGCGCCACGGCATGTCCGCCTTCGGCGATCTCGCCTATCCGCCCGATTTCAAGCACTTCAAATACGTCAATCCGGACGCGCCCAAAGGTGGAGTGTATTCGGAATGGACGACCAGCCGTGGTTTCAACGGGTCATTCCTTACCTTCGATTCGCTCAATGCCTTTATTCTCAAAGGCAATGGCGCGGTCGGGATGGGACTTACGTTTGCAACATTGATGGCGCGCTCCGGCGACGAGCCCGACGCCGTGTATGGGCTCGCCGCGCGCGCCGTGCGCATCTCCGATGATGGCTTGATCTATCGCTTTCTGCTCAGGCCTGAGGCCAAGTTCCATGACGGCACGCCGTTGACGGCGCATGATGTTGCTTGGTCGCTGACGACGCTGAAGACCAAGGGCCATCCGATCATCACTTCGCTCATGCGCGACGTAAAAGGCGTCGAAGCCACCGACGATCGCACCGTCATGGTCAGCTTTGCGCCGAAACGCGCGCGCGATGTGCCGCTGTTTGTTGCCGGGCTGCCGATCTTTTCGCGCGCCTATTACACGAAACAGCCGTTCGATCAGTCGACGCTCGAGATTCCTCTCGGCAGCGGCGGCTACAAGGTCGGCAAGTTCGGCGCCGGCCATTTCATCGAATTCGAGCGCGTGCAGGATTGGTGGGGCGCCGACCTGCCGGCGATGAAAGGCCAGAACAATTTTGACCGTGTACGCTTTGAATATTACCGCGACCGCGAGGTCGCGTTCGAGGGCTTCACCGCGGGGAACTACCTTTTCCGCGAGGAGTTCACCTCACGTACCTGGGCGACGCGCTACGATTTTCCGGCTCTCAAGAAAGACCGCGTCAAGCGCGCTGTGCTGCCCGACGAAACGCCATCCGGCGCGCAAGGCTGGTTCATCAATACGCGGCGCGCGAAATTCACGGACCGGCGGCTGCGCGAGGCGCTGATCGACGCCTTCGATTTTGAGTGGACCAACAAAAATCTGATGTATGGCGCCTACCTCCGCACGCAGTCGGTTTTCGAAAATTCGCCGATGAAGGCGAAAGGCGTGCCGGACGCTGCCGAACTCAAGCTGCTCGATCCGTTTCGCGGTAAAGAACCGGACGAGATCTTCGGCGAGCCCTATGTGCCGCCGGTGACCGACGGTTCGGGCCAAGACCGGCGCTGGTTGCGCCGCGGCGTCCAGCTCCTCGAAGCGGCGGGGTACAAGCTTGTGAATGGCAAGCGCACGATGCCGAACGGCGAACCGATCGCCATCGAGTTCCTGATCGACGAGCCGACCTTCAAACCGCACCACCTGGCTTACATCAAAAACCTGAAAATCATCGGATTTACCGCCAGCCTGCGCATTGTCGATCCGGCCCAGTACCGCCGGCGGCTCGACGATTTCGATTTCGATATCACGGTCGAGCGCTTCAGCTTCTCGTCGACGCCGGGCAATTCGCTGCGCACCTATTTCTCGTCGCAGTCGGCGGCGACCAAGGGCTCGCAGAACCTTGCCGGTATCGCTGATCCCGCAATCGACACGCTGATTGACGTCATCATTGCCGCCAAGACCCGCGCGGAGCTCAATACCGCCTGCCGCGCGCTCGACCGCGTCATCCGCGCCGGCCGCTATTGGATTCCGCACTGGTACTTGCCGGCGCACCGGATCGCCTATTGGGACGTATTCAGCTGGCCTGCGACAAGACCGCGCTATATCCGCGGTATTCCGGAAACTTGGTGGTATGACCGTGAAAAGGCCGAGCAAATCGGCAAAGCCGGGTAACGGCGTAACGTGACCAGCCAGCAAGAACGCGCTAACAGGTTGTTATGACCGCCTATATCATCCGCCGCCTTTTGCTGATGGTGCCGACCATTTTAGGCATCATGTTGGTGGCCTTTGTCGTGGTGCAATTCGCGCCCGGCGGGCCGGTCGAGCAGGTGATCGCCAAATTGACCGGCGCCGACACTGGCGCCACCTCGCGCATTTCCGGCTCGCCCGGCGGCGATTTCGGTAACCGCGGAATGGCGCAGGGCGGCTCGCAGATCGACGCGATCAACTCCAAGTACCGCGGCGCGCAGGGGCTCGACCCCGCCTTCATCAAGAGCCTGGAGAAGCAGTTCGGCTTCGACAAGCCGGCTTATGAGCGTTTCTTCCTGATGATCTGGAACTACGCGCGCTTCGATTTCGGCAACAGCTATTTCCGCGACATCGGCGTGTTGCAACTGGTCAAAGAAAAGCTGCCGGTGTCGATTTCGCTCGGCATCTGGATGACGCTGCTCACCTACTTGATCTCGATCCCGCTCGGCATCAAGAAAGCCGTCGACGACGGTTCGCATTTCGACGTGTGGACCTCCGGCGTCATCATCATCGGCTACGCCATTCCCGGCTTCCTGTTCGCCATCCTGCTGATCGTGCTGTTCGCCGGCGGCTCATTCTTCAACTGGTTCCCGTTGCGCGGTCTGATCTCGGAGAACTTCTGGCAACTGCCGTGGTACGCCAAGATCGGCGATTATTTCTGGCATTTGACGCTGCCGATCATTTCGATGGCGCTGTCGGCCTTCGCCACCATGACGCTGCTCACCAAGAACTCGTTCCTCGACGAAATCCGCAAGCAATATGTGCTGACCGCCCGCGCCAAGGGCTGCGCCCGCAACCAGGTGCTTTACGGCCATGTCTTCCGCAACGCCATGCTGATCGTGATTGCCGGCTTTCCCGGCGCCTTCGTGCACGCCTTCTTCACCGGTGCGCTGCTGATCGAGACTATCTTCTCGCTCGACGGGCTCGGCCTGCTCGGCTTCGAGAGCGTGCTCAACCGCGATTATCCGGTGGTGTTCGCGACGCTCTATATCTTCTCGCTGCTCGGCCTGGTGGTGAACCTGATCTCGGATCTGACCTACACCTGGATCGATCCGCGCATCGACTTCGAGACGCGTGAGGTCTGAGATGGACGCTCCGGCCCGTCAGGATTATTCGGAAGTGGCGGCCGACACGCCGGTCGGCAGCCTGCAGCCGGTCATCTCGCGCCGTTTCACGCTGTCGCCGCTCAACAAGCGGCGCTGGCAGAACTTCAAGGCCAACCGGCGCGGCTACTGGTCGCTGTGGATTTTCCTGGCGCTGTTTATCCTCACGCTTTTCGCCGAGTTCATCGCCAACGACAAGCCGATCTTCATCGACGTCAACGGCAAGCTGTTTTTCCCGGCAGTGATGACCTATCCGGACACCGCCTTCGTCAAGACGAAGGATCCCAATCTGTTCGGCACCGCCGCCGATTATCGTGACGACTACTTGATGGGCCTGATCAAGAAGGAAGGCGCTACCGTAATCTGGCCGCCGATCCGTTTCTCCTACAACACCCAAGTAAGCCGTCCGCCGTCGCCGTTTCCGTCGAAGCCGACCTGGATGCTGACGCAGAAGGATTGCGAATTCGCCGCCACCCACGGTTTCGCCAAATGCGGAAATCTCGAATACAACTGGCTTGGTACCGACGATGGCGGCCGCGACGTGCTCGCCCGCCTGATCTACGGCTTCCGCATCTCGGTGCTGTTCGGGCTGACGCTGACGCTGGTGTCTTCGGTCATCGGCGTGGCGGCCGGCGCGGTGCAGGGCTATTTCGGCGGCTGGACCGATCTGTTGTTCCAGCGCTTCATCGAAATCTGGACCTCGATCCCCTCACTTTATCTGTTGCTGATCATCTCCTCGGTGCTGGTACCCGGCTTCTTCGTGCTGCTCGGTATTCTGCTGTTGTTTTCCTGGGTGTCGCTGGTCGGCTTGGTGCGCGCGGAATTCCTGCGCGGGCGCAATTTCGAATACATCATGGCCGCGCGCGCGCTCGGCGTATCGAATAGGGTCATCATCTTCCGCCATCTGCTGCCGAACGCCATGGTGGCGACCATGACCTTCCTGCCGTTCATCCTGTCGTCCTCGGTGATGACGCTGACCGCGCTCGACTTCCTCGGCTTTGGCCTGCCGCCGGGCTCGCCGTCGCTCGGCGAATTGTTGAGCCAAGGCAAATCCAATGTGCAGGCGCCGTGGCTCGGCCTCACCGGCTTCTTCTCGTTGGCGATCATGCTGTCCCTATTGATCTTCATCGGCGAGGCGGTGCGCGACGCCTTCGATCCGCGCAAGAACTTCAGGTGACGTGATGGACGCATCCGCCGACAAACTGCTTTCCATCCGCGATCTTTCGGTCACCTTCGGCGTCGGCGCGCGCGAGGTCCTGGCCGTCGACCGCGTGTCGTTCGATATCGGCAAGAGCGAGACGGTGGCGCTGGTCGGCGAGAGCGGCTCCGGCAAGTCGGTCACCGCGCTGTCGGTGATGAAGCTATTGCCTTATCCGACTGCGCATCATCCGTCCGGCTCGATCCGCTTTCGCGGCCAGGAATTGCTCAACCTCCCGGAGGATGAAATCCGCAAGGTTCGCGGCAACGACATCACCATCATCTTCCAGGAGCCGATGACGTCGCTCAATCCGTTGCACACGATCGAGAAGCAGGTCGCCGAAATTCTTTTGTTGCACCAAAGCATTACCGGGGAGGCCGCGCGCCGCCGCATCGTCGAATTGCTCGGCCAGGTCGGCATTCAAGATCCGGCCGGCCGGCTCGCCAGCTATCCGCATCAGCTCTCCGGCGGGCAGCGTCAGCGCGTGATGATCGCCATGGCACTGGCGAACGAGCCCGACCTGCTAATCGCCGACGAGCCGACCACCGCGCTCGATGTCACCGTGCAGGCGCAGATTCTGCAGCTCTTGAAAGAGACGCAGAAGCGGCTCGGCATGTCGATGTTGTTCATCACCCATGACCTCGGCATCGTGCGCAAGCTCGCCGACCGAGTCTGCGTGATGAATGCCGGCAAGATCGTCGAGCACGGTCCGGTCGAGCGCGTGTTCACCGCGCCGGAGCATCCCTATACGCGTGAATTGCTTGCCGCCGAGCCGAAGCCCGATCCGGCGCCGCCGCGGCCGCAAGCCCCCATCGTTGTCGAGACGAAGGATCTGAAAGTCTGGTTCCCGATCAAGCGCGGCGTGCTGCGCAAGGTGGTCGGCCACATCAAGGCGGTCGACGGCATCAGCGTCGAAGTGCGCAAAGGCGAGACGCTCGGCGTCGTCGGCGAGTCGGGCTCCGGCAAGACCACGCTCGGGCTCGCAATCCTGCGGTTGATATCCTCCGATGGTCCGGTGGTGTTCATGGGCCACTCCATCCAGGGCCTCAAGTTCAAGCAGATGCGGCCGTTCCGCCGCAACATGCAGATCGTGTTCCAGGATCCTTACGGCTCGCTCAGCCCACGCATGTCGGTTTCCGACATCATCGAGGAAGGCTTGTGGGTGCATCATCCGCACTTGAAGCCCGACGAGTGCGCGCGCCGCGTGATCGCCGCGCTCAACGATGTCGGACTCGATGCCGGTACCCGCGACCGCTATCCGCACGAGTTCTCCGGCGGCCAGCGTCAGCGCATCGCGCTCGCCCGCGCGCTGGTGCTGGAGCCGACCTTCATCGTGCTCGACGAGCCGACCAGCGCGCTCGACATGCTGATCCAGGCGCAGATGGTCGATCTGCTGCGCGACCTGCAGAAGCGGCGCGATTTGACCTACATGTTCATTTCGCACGACCTGCGCGTGGTGGCGGCCTTGGCGAGCCGGCTGGTGGTGCTGCGGCACGGCAAGATCGTGGAATCGGGCGCGGCGGCGGAATTGTTCAAGGCGCCGAAAAGCGACTACACGCGTGCGCTGTTTGCCGCTGCGTTTAATCTGGAAACCGCGCCCGAGGGCGTGGTGTCGCAGTGACGCGCATGCGCGAGCGCTCCGAGCTTGCCGATCGCCCCGCCGATGTCACGCTGTCGCCGCCCGAGCGTCTGGCCAAAAGTTTCTTCGAATATCTCCGCTTCCGGGTGACGCTGCCACGGGGCGAGCAAACGCGCGACGTTGTGCGCGCCGGCAAGGTTGCGGCGGTGCTGCCGATCGATGTCGAACGCGACGAGATCGTGATGATCCGTCAGTTCCGACTGGCGGCACATCTCGCTAATGACAAGGGCGAACTGCTCGAAATCGTCGCGGGACGCATCGAGCCCGGCGAGACGGCAGCGCTTGCCGCGCAACGCGAATGCAGCGAGGAGATCGGCGTTGAGCCCTTGGCGCTGGTCGAGCTGTTCAGCTATCTGCCGACGCCGGGCATGACCGACGAGACCGTGACGTTTTTTCTCGCGGCTGTCGATGCTGCGGGCGTGCCGGAGCGCACGCAGCCGACGGACGGCGAATATATCAGCGTGCTGCGGGTGCCGATCGACGCGGCACTCGAGGCTTTAAACCACGGCGTAATGCACAGCGGGCCGCTGGTGATCGCGCTGCAATGGCTGGCGCTTAATCGCGGCCGCGTCGGTACGCTGCTGCGCGCGAGCGGATCGGACCGCTGACGTCACGCAGTCGTGATTCGCTATGTGATCGGCCTGTCGGGCAAGACCGAGTTTCCCCGCGCCGGCACGTCCAGCCAACAAGAACAACGATGTCCTTCATCAGTCGTCTGATCGCCGTACTCATCGTCATCGCCCCGCTCGCAGCCCACGGCGACGAGGGCTTTTATCCGATCAAGGCCGATGACGGCGCCATCATCGCCAATCATCGGGTGTCGGCGGACACCGAGCGCCGGATCGAGAAGTTGCCGGGGGTGGTCGTCGTCGGCAATCCGCGCGGCAAGGTGACCCTCGCCGAATTCTACGATCTCAACTGCCCCTATTGCCGTAAAGCCTCGGCCGATATCGCCGAGCTTGTGCGTGCCGATCCGGAACTGCGTCTGGTGCTGGTGCCGTTTCCGGTGCTGGGCATCCCGTCGATCCAGGCGGGCCGCGTCGAGCTTGCGGTGGCGCGGCTGGCGACGCCGCAGAAATTCTACGAGTTTCATCGCAAGGTTTACGCCGAACGCGGCGTGATCGACGGCAATCGCGCCTTCGCGGCGGCCAAGGCCATCGGCCTCGACCTCAAGAAGGTGGAGAAGATCGCCAACGAGGATTCGCTTGCCAAGGTGATGATCGCGCATCTGCATGTCGGCGATGCGCTCAAGATCGAAGCGACGCCGGGTTTCGTCATCAAGGGCGTCGCCATTGTCGGCTATCCCGGGCCCAAGGCGCTGGCGGAGATCGTCAAGTCGGTCGAGCGCTGCGGCAAGGTGATTTGCGATGGGGTAAAGCGCTAGAGCCGCTTCACGCTCGTCACCTCGCTGTCCGCTCGCCTTGATGCGCGCGATCGCGTCTTCCGCCGGCTCGATTGCCACCGCCATGTGATGGGCGTTGGCGTGCAGCAAAGTCTCGGCATCGCAGGCGATGGCGACGTGGCCCTTCCAGAACACCAGATCGCCGCGCCGCAGACTTGCGAGTGACGACGGCTTACCAAGCGCAAGTTCCTGCATATCGCTGTCGCGCGGGCAGGTGACGCCGGCCGCTTGCAGCGCCACCTGCACCAGGCCCGAGCAGTCGATGCCGAGCGAGGTCTTGCCGCCCCACAGATAAGGCGTGCCGAGGAATTTCTCAGCCACCGCGACGAAATCCGGCTGTCGTGCTTTCATCTGGGCGAGATGGACCGACGGCAGATGCAAGCCTGTTGCGGTCACCGCAAAGCGCTCGTCCTGGCGCGTGATCGCAACTCTTGCGCCCATCGGAAGCGCCATCAGCGGCGCCAATTTGATGTCCGGTCCGGGAAAACCAAGCGTACGCAGCGCCGTCACTTTGTGGGTCGGCGGCGGCCCGGCTCCTGCCAGCGCGTTTGCCGAAAGCCAGCCGACATAGCCGTCGCTCTCGAGTTGGCCCCAGGCCCAGCCTTCCTCGGTCGTCTCATAGATCATGATGCGCTCACCCAGCAGCGCTTCGGTGACCAGCCGCGCGTCGTGCGACGGCGCCTGGCGCAAGCCGGCAATCGGCTCGATAACCTGATAACGCGCGCCCTCGACGAACCGAGCGGCCTCGACCTCGCCTTGCAGATGCTTTGCCGCCAACTCGGGGCGGAACGGATGGATGCGGGGATCGAGCGCGACCATCTTAGGAATAGCGCGCGCTCAACATCGCATAGAGCGCGCGGGCGGTCTGGCATTCGGCGCCTTCCGGACGGCCGGGCTTGGCCGACGGTGTCCAGGCGAAGATGTCGAGGTGCAACCAAGACCTCGCCGCGATGAACTTGCGCAAAAACAGCGCCGCGGTGATGGCGCCGCCGTGCGGGCCGCTGCTGACATTGTTGGTGTCGGCCACTTTGGAATCGAGCATCTGCTCGTAAGGCTTCCACAGCGGCAGCCGCCAGACCGGATCGTTCTCCGCCATGGCCACGCTTTCGAATTCGCCGGCGAGCATTTCATCGTCGGTAAAGAACGCGGGTAACTCTGGCCCGAGCGCCACGCGCGCCGCGCCGGTGAGCGTGGCGAAATCGACCACCAGCGCCGGGTTGTCTTCGTCGGCCAGCGCCAAAGCGTCGGCGAGGACGAGGCGTCCCTCGGCGTCGGTATTGCCGATCTCGACGCTGATGCCCTTGCGCGATCGGTAGATATCGCGCGGGCGGAAGCTGGTGCCCGAGATCGAGTTCTCCACCGCTGGGATGATGACGCGCAGTCTGACTTTCAGCCAGCGCGACATGATTATGTGCGCGAGCCCGAGTGCCGTGGCGGCGCCGGCCATGTCTTTCTTCATATTGAGCATGCCGCTCGAGGGCTTGATGTCGAGCCCGCCGGTGTCGAAGCAGACGCCCTTGCCGACCAAAGTGATCTTTGGATCGGTGTCCTTGCCCCAGGTGAGATCGATCAGGCGCGGCTCGCGCACCGAACCGGCGCCGACCGCATGCACAAGCGGGAATTCCCGGGCTAGCGCACTGCCGGTAATGGTCTTCACTGCCGCGCCATGCTGTCCTGCAAGCTTGCGCGCGGCCTCCTCGAGCTCGGCCGGCCCCATGTCGTTGGATGGCGTGTTGATCAGGTCGCGGCAAAGCGTCACGCCCTCCGCAATGCGGGTGAGATCATCGCCGTCGACGCCATCGGGCAGCACCAGCCGGACCTGACGCGCTTCGCTTTTGCGGTAACGGTCGAATTGGTAGGCGCCGAGCGCAAAAGCCAAGGCGGCGAGGCCGGCGTCATGCGGCATATTGGCAAAGCGGTAGACGCCCGGCGGCAGCAGGTTGACGAGCTGCCCGGGACGGAATGGGTCCTTCACCGGCTCGTCAGGTTGCTCGACGCCGAACAATACGCCCGCGAGCTCGCCGTCCTCCGCCGGCACAATGAGGTGACGTCCCGGTTTCGGCTCAAAGCCGGAGGCGCCCACGAACGTGCGCTCGCGGTCGTCGATAATATCGATCGTTTTGTTGAAGGTAGCGACATTGACGAACAGGATTGGGACCGACAAAGCCTCGCCGGCCTTGGAAAAAATCGGATGCATGGTTACTCCGCGGCGTCACGCATGGTTGGCTTCGGACGGTAGCCGTCGCGTGTCTGCGGCAGCTTCCAGCCGAGCATTTTGGAGGCGACCAGCGTGCGCAGCACCTGCGCGGTGCCGCCGCCGATGGTGAACATGCGCACGTCGCGCGCCATGCGCTCGAGCGGCAGGTCGCGCGAATAGCCGCGCGCGCCGAACAATTGCAGCGCGTCGTTGACGATTCGGATGGCGGCCTCGGCGGCGAAGATTTTGGCCTGCGCCGCGAGCATGGGATCGGGGAAGGCGCTGCCTCCGGGGCCGCGCGAGCGCGCCGCCGCATAGAGCATGAGGCGCGCGGCGGTGAGTTGCGTCTGCATGTCGGCGAGCATCCATTGCAGTCCCTGGAACTCGCCGATCGGGCGGCCGAATTGCTCGCGCGTCTTGACCCATTCCAGCGCGTGATCGAGCGCGCCGGCGGCAATTCCTAAGGCCACCGTGCCGGCGCCGACCCGCTGGCTGTTATAGGCGTTCATCAGATCGGCGAAACCGCGGCGAAAACCGGACGGCGGCAACACCGCCATGCTCGCCGGCACTTCCAGATCCTCGAAGGCAAGCTCGCCTTCCGGCATGCCGCGCAGGCCCATGGTCTGCTCGCGCCGCACCAGACGCAGCCCTTTGGCCTCATCGCGCACCGCGAGAAAGCCGCCGATGCCGAGTTCCTCGCCGCGCTCGTCATAAACGCGCGCGAAGATCAGATGCAGGCGCGACACGCCGGCGCCGGTGATCCAGTGCTTGCGGCCGTTGATGACATAAATGTCGCCACGCTTGTCGGCGCGCGTCGTCATGGCAAGCGCATCGCTGCCGGCATCCGGCTCGGTGATGCAGATCGCCGGCTTGTCGCCGTCCAGCACCAGGCGGGCGGCCAGCGTCTTCTGCGCCTCGCTGCCATAGGCCATCACGGTCGAGATAGCGCCCATATTGGTCTCGACCACGATGCGCGCGGTGACCGTGCAGGCCTTGGCCATTTCCTCGATCACCAGCACGGCGTCGAGGAAGGAGCGGCCCTGGCCGCCGAGCGCATTCGGGATGGTCATCCCGACGAAGCCGGCTTTGGTCAGCGCCGCGACGATATCCCAGGGGTACTGCTCGTCGCGGTCGATTTGGGCCGCACGCGGGCGCACGACCGCCTCCGCAAAGGCGCGGGCGCGATCCTGAAGCGCGGTCTCGTCCGGGGAAAGTCCGAGGTTCATGGGTGTCATCTTACGGCCAGACAGGGGCGGAGTTTACAAGTTAACCACTCGTTAGGGTTAACGTTTTATTGCTCGGACAAATGCCCAACCGCGGGATGCCCATGCGTATTCATAGCCGCCTGCCAACCGCCCGTCTTCTCGCTTCGGTCGCGCTCACGGCCGTGTTGGCGCTCTCGGCGGCCGGTTGCGCCTCACACAGCCCCGACACCACCGGCTCGGTCAGCAGCGCATCCACCCCGCGCAGCGACGCCGAGTGGCGCGCCCAGCTTGCCGAGTGGGGCCCGCGCTACCGCGCCGACAATGCCGATCCCAAGGCGGCGATGTATTACGCGCAGGCGCTGCGCGCCACCGGTCAGCGCGCCCAGGCGGTGGCGGTGCTGCAACAGGCGTCGTTCCGCAATCCGCATGACCTGCCGCTGCTCGGCGAATATGGCCGCGCCCTTGGCGACGCCGGCGACTACACCCAGGCGCTCACGGTGCTCGAGCGCGCGCATACGCCGGACAACCCGGATTGGCGCGTCCTCAACGCGCAAGGCGCGGTGCTCGACCAGATGGGCCGCCACGCGGAGGCGCAGCAGCACTATTCGTCGGCGCTCAAGATCGTGCCGAACGAGCCGTCGGTCCTGTCCAATCTCGGTCTTTCCTATGCTCTGTCAAAAGACCTGCGCCGGGCCGAGAAAACGCTGCGGCTGGCGGCGGCGCAGCCGCATGCCGGTCCGAAAGTGCGGCAAAATCTCGCGTTGGTGGTCGGGTTGCAGGGCCGCTTCGCGGAAGCCGAAAAAATCGCCAGTGCGGACCTGCCGCCGAAAGAGGCCGCCGCCAATGTCGCCTATCTGCGGCAAGTGCTGGCGCAGCAGGCACAGGCCAAGAAGCGCGGCCGCATGCACCTTCCGGCGCCCGCCGCCAGCTCCTGATCGAAATTTCACCGGGTCATCGAAGCGGCCGGCGCCGAAACGGCGCCGCGCATCAATGCATGATGTGGATGACCTTGATCGCGGCCGGGCCGAGAATGACGATGAACAGCACCGGCAGAAAGAACAGGATCATCGGCACGGTCAGTTTCGGCGGCAGACCGGCGGCCTTCTTTTCAGCCTCCGACATGCGCATGTCGCGATTTTCCTGCGCCATCACGCGCAAGCTGGTCGCGAGCGGCGTGCCATAGCGCTCCGCCTGCTGCAACGCCATGCAGACCGATTTCACGCCTTCGAGGTCGGTGCGCTTGGCCAAGTTTTCGTAGGCCTGGCGGCGGTCCGGCAGATAGGACAATTCGGCGGTCGTGAGCGTGAGCTCCTCGGCCAGCCCGACCGATTGCGTGCCGACTTCCTCGCTGACCTTGCGGAAGGCCGCCTCGATCGACATACCGGATTCGACGCAGATCAGCAGCAAATCGAGCGTGTCGGGAAAAGCACGTTTGATCGAAAGCTGCCGGCGCGCAATTCGATTCTTGAGGAACAGCAGCGGTAGCTGCATGCCGACATAGGCGGCGGCGATGCAGATGCCGATTTTGACGATGGTCGGCTGATTGAGCTTGACCAGCACGAATACGTAGAACATCGCAAACAAAAGCATCAGCGCCGGCGTCACCATGCGGAAAAACAGATAGGTGACGTAAGGCGCCTGTCCGCGATAGCCGGCCTGCACCAGCTTGGAGCGGGCTTCTTCCTGGCCGACCCATTTTTTCAGGTTGAACTGGTTGACGATGGCCTGGATCGATTGTTTGGGCGATTGGCGGAGACTGACCTTTTGCTGCGATTGGGCCAGCCGCTCGCGTTCGCGCTGACGAATCCTTTCGCGCTCGACCGAAACCGCACGCATCCGCTTGCCGAGCGTATCGGCGAACACCAGCGGTATGGCGAGCGTGATAACCGTCGCCGTCGCCGCGATGGCGGCGAACACCATCGTCAGCGTCTGGACGTTGATTGAATCCATCAACAGATCGAGCATTGGTTCGCCACTCAGAAGTCGAAATTGATCATTTTCTTCATCACGAAGATGCCGGCCGACATCCAGACGACGGAGGCCGCCAGCATCAGGCGGCCGGCCGGCTCCTTCCACAGCAGCGAGATGTAGTCGGGGCTGCTGATATAGACGAGAATCATCACCGCTATCGGCAGCGCGCCGATGATGCCGGCCGAAGCTTTCGCTTCCTGCGACATCGCCTGGATCTTGGCTTTCATCTTTTTGCGGTCGCGCAGCACGCGTGACAGGTTGCCGAGCGTCTCGGACAAGTTGCCGCCGGCCTTTTGTTGAATTGCGATCACAATGCCAAAGAAATTGGCTTCGGGGACCCGCATGTGTTCGTAAAGCTTGCCGCAGGCTTCGCCTAGCGGCATGCCGATCGCCTGAGTCTCTACCAGCACGCGGAATTCGGATTTCACCGGTTCTACCGCGTCCATCGCGACCATCTTGAGGCAGTCGAGCAGCGGCAGGCCGGCCTTGATGCCGCGCACGATCACGTCGACGGCGTCAGGGAAGGCATCGAGAAATTTCGATTCGCGGCGCTTCTTGAGAAATGACAACGTCCAGAACGGTAGGCCGAAGGCGCCGGCGAAGCCCATTGCCGCGGCGACGGCGAGGCCGAAGCCAGTCAGCAATCCCCCGAGGAAAAAGATAACCCCGACGCCGGCGCAGACCATGAAAAACTGCTGCTTCGAAATGCCCAACCCGGCTTGCTGGATGCGCATCGCAAGCGGCATCCGACGGTGCTTTTTGTTGCGGTCCTCGATCTCCTTGAGCGTCTGCTCCACCATGTCGCGGCGGGATTTCTGATTTGAGCGCGCGGCGCGGACGGTCGGCTCCGACTTGGCGAGATTGGCCATGCGCTGCTCGGCTTTACGTTCGCCGGACATGATCGGGTAGATAAATACCCAGAACAGGCCGCCCACCGCGAGCGACGCCAGGAAGAACACGGCGATCGTTTGCATCGTCCTCTCCCGCTCAGGCCCGCATGGCTTCGTTGGCGGCTTCCGCGGCGTCGAGCGCGGCGGCCAGGCGCTGTTCCTCGCCGTAGTAGCGGGCGCGATCCCAGAAGCGCGGATGGCCGATGCCGGTCGAGCGATGACGACCGAGGATGTTGCCGTTCGCGTCCTCGCCCAACATGTCGTAGACGAACAGGTCCTGCGTGATGATGACGTCGCCTTCCATCCCCATCACTTCGGTGATGTGGGTGATCTTGCGCGAGCCGTCGCGCAGGCGGGCGGCCTGGATCACCACGTCGACCGAGGCCACGATCATCTCGCGGATGGTGCGTGAAGGCAGGGCGAATCCGCCCATGGTGATCATCGATTCGAGGCGGGAGAGCCCCTCGCGCGGATTGTTGGCGTGCAGCGTGCCCATCGAGCCGTCGTGACCGGTGTTCATCGCCTGCAACAGGTCGAAGGCTTCCGGTCCGCGCACTTCGCCGACGATGATGCGTTCCGGTCGCATACGCAGGCAGTTGCGCACCAGGTCGCGCATAGTGACCTGGCCTTCGCCCTCCAGGTTCGGCGGCCGCGTTTCCAGGCGCACCACGTGCGGCTGCTGCAGCTGCAATTCGGCGGCGTCTTCGCAGGTGATGATGCGCTCATCGTCTGCGATGAACTCGGTGAGGCAGTTGAGCAGCGTGGTCTTACCGGAACCGGTGCCGCCCGACACGATGGTGTTGACGCGGCTGCGGCCGATAATGCGCAGGATTTCCGCGCCCTGCGGCGTGATGGTGCCGAATTTGACCAACTGGTCGAGGGTCAGCTTGTCCTTCTTGAATTTGCGGATGGTGAGCGCCGGCCCGTCAATCGCGAGCGGCGGCACGATGGCATTGACGCGTGAGCCGTCCGGCAAGCGTGCGTCGCAGATCGGCGAGGATTCATCGACGCGGCGGCCGATCTGGCTGACGATGCGCTGGCAGATATTGAGCAGTTGCTGGTTGTCGCGGAAGCGGATTCCGGTCTTCTGAATCTTGCCCTTGACTTCGATGTAGACCGTGCCGGAGCCGTTGACCATGATGTCGGCGATGTCGTCGCGCGAAAGCAGCGGCTCGAGCGGACCGAAGCCGAGCACGTCGTTGCAGATGTCGTCGAGCAGTTCCTCCTGCTCGGAGATCGACATCACGATGTTCTTGATTGAGATAATCTCATTGACGATGTCGCGGATTTCCTCGCGCGCGGAATCGGCATCGAGTCGCGCAAGCTGCGCCAGATCGATCGCCTCGATCAGCGCGCCGAAGACGGTGCCTTTGACCGTGTAATAATTGTCCGAATGGCGCGAATCGACCGAGGAGGGAATCGTGGTGTGGGACGAGGACGGGCGCGCCGGAGACGGAGCGGAAACGAGCGGCGCGCCGAGACCGTCCGAGGGAAACGGTGCTCGGCCGCTTTCCATCGGCGCATGTGCGTCCGGATTGGCCGCTGGCGTCGGCTGGACAGCCGGTGCAGCAGCCGGCGCCGGCGCCAGTTGGGGTGCGGCCGCCGGGGCGGGAGCTTCGGCTGATGAGGAGCTACGCTTACCGAACACGGTTACTCTCTCCGACCTGGACTAGGCTTGCCACATCTTCAGCTTGGACAGCAGCGGGCTGAGCAAGCTGCCACGCGAGCGCTTCACTTCGGAGCGCCCGGTAAGCGTTTGAGCGAGCTGCCGGAACATTTCCGCCGTCTTATGCCCGGAGGAAACTTCGGCAACCATCTGCCCGTTATTGGCGGCGGTACCGAAGATCTGCGGCTCGAACGGGATCACCGCGATCGGCTGGTCTTCCAGCGCCTTGGCAAAATCCGCCGGCGTAATCTCCGGCCGCTTGGGCACGCCGACTTGGTTGAGGCAGTAGTACGGGCGGTGGTCGTTCGGCCGCGCGGCGCGCAGCAGGTCCACCAGATTCTTGGCATTGCGCAGGTTGGCGAGGTCGGGTCCCGCGACGATCAGGATGTCGTCGGCGCTCACCAGCAGATGCTTGGTCCAGCCCGCCCATTGGTGCGGCATGTCGAGCACGACGCAGGGTATGGTGCTGCGCAAGGTGTCGAGGATGGCGTCGAAGGCTTCGGAACCGAAATCGTAGACCCGATCGAGCGTCGCTGGCGCTGCCAGCAGGCTCAGATGGTCGGTGCATTTTGACAGCAGCCGGTCGACGAAATTGGTATCGATGCGGTCGGGCGAAAACACAGCGTCGGCGATGCCCTGCGGCGGATCCTGATTGTAATCGAGGCCGGCGGTGCCGAAAGCCAGGTCGAGATCGGTCACAACCGAATCGAGCGTGAGGTCGCGCGCGATGGAAAAGGCGATATTGTGCGCCACCGTCGAGGCGCCGACGCCGCCCTTTGCGCCGACGACGGCAATGATACGGCCGACCGGCTTGGCGTGCGGGGTGGCAAACATGCCACAGACGGAGCGGACGATGTCGATCGTGCCGACCGGTGCGATCAGGTAATCGCTGACGCCGCGCCGCGTCAGCTCGCGGTAGAGCGTGACGTCGTTGACGCGACCGACCACCAAGACACGCGTCCCGGAGTTGCAGACCTCGGCCAAGCGGTCGAGACCCTCGATGATTTCGTCGGCGCGATCGTCGGATTCGATGATGATGATATTGGGCGTCGGCGAACCGCGGTAGGCTTCGGCCGCTGCCTTGATCCCGCCCATCTGAATCTTGACGTGGGTCTTGGCCATGCGGCGGTCTTCGCCGGCGGCCTGCACCGCGGCGGCGGTCTCAACCGTCTCGCAAAAGGCCTGGATCGAAACCCGCGGCGCCGGCGCGATGTGCTCGTCGACGACCTCAGGCGATGCCGTCGGCATCGGCTCGTGTTCGGCAATGGCGGTTTGCTGTGCGTGCGTGATCATTTTCCAACTTCGCTGATTTTGCCAGTGTCGTAGCCGGTATACTTGCCGGAAGGATCTTCACCCTTGCGGTACTTGTCGATCGCGACAGAGCGTCGGGCGGCGTAAGCCGGCGTTTCACCGCGCGGCTGCACGAGGTCGGACGGATTGTCGACCATGGCCGCGAGGTTGCGCTGGGTGGCGCAGCCAAAATTCCAATATGGCCGGTTCTCGACGTAACGGATGTCCGAGGTCGGGCCGAGGTCGTCGGGCCAGACGCCGCAGGGGCCGGCGTCGGCGACAACTTTGGAATAGTCGAGCCGGATGGCGGCGAGCTCATTGCCCACCGGTCGGTAGCGGCGCACGTAAACCGCCCGCCGCGGGATACCCGAAGCGGCAAAGATCGACTCGATTTCGCGCAGCGTGTCGCGGGCGGCGCGGACGCTTGGGCCGCGGCCCGGCACTTCGATGGAAATTCCGCTGGTCGCGTTGCGCCGCCATACTTGCGCAAACGACAGCACGTCGGCGCGTTGATTCGGCGTCAGTCCGCCGCGATTGCGGCCGACAAAGACTTGAACCGTGTGCGTGCCTTCATGCAGCGAGATCGGATGGCGGGCGCGGTAGTCGCGGGGATACGTTTCGACCGTATCCATGACGCCGTGCGGATAACACCCGGCGAGCGAGGTGGCGAGAGTGAGGGCGGCCACCAGACGCAGCGCCGGGGCGCTTCGGCGTTTGGCGATCACCGCGTTATGAACTGTCATCGGTCGTCTCCGCTCTCGCTCAATCGAGAAAGAATCCATACTTACCGTGATACTCGTGCGGCGGCGGATCGAACTTTCCGACGCGGCCGTAGATTTGATTCAGGCGCCCGAGCAAGATGGCCGACGGATCGTTCGGATCGGCAAAGCCGTCGTCGGGACGCGACAGTTGTTTCTGCGCCACCGCGTGCACGATGTAGGGCGTGACGATGATCATCAGCTCGGTTTGGTTGTTGACGTAATCGCGGCTCTTAAACAGGGTGCCGAGGATCGGCACCTGCATCAGGCCCGGCAGGCCGCTGATGGACTGTTTGGTCTGTTGTTTGATCATGCCGGCGAGCGCCAGCGATCCGCCGGAGGGAATTTCCACCGTGGTCTCGGCGCGGCGAGTCTTGAGCGACGGAACCGAGAGGCCCGATATGGTCAGGGCGCCCTCGGTGGACAGTTCGGAGACTTCCGTCAGCACCTTGAGGCTGATGCGGCCTTCGGAGAGCACCACAGGCGTGAACACCAAGCTGACGCCGAATTTCTTGAAGTCGATCGTCGGCGTAAAATCCGGCGGGCCGCTTGTTCCTTTGACGAATGGAAATTCACCGCCGACCAGGAAATTCGCCGTTTCGCCGGAGATCGCGTCCAAGGTGGGCTCGGCGAGGGTGCGGATAACCCCGGCCTGGTCCATGGCCTGTAGCGTCGCGCCGACCGTGTTGCCGCCTGCGCTCAGCGGCACTGCGCCGGTAATCGTGTTGGGCGGCGCCTGGCCGGAGGCGCCGAAGGCATTGTTGGTCTTGAACACGAGCGTGCCGTAGCCCACGCTGGCGTTGATATTGATGCCGAGCTGCTTGACGAGGTCGCGCTGTACTTCGGCGACGGTCACTTTGAGCATGACCTGGTCGCGCCCGCGTACGGTGATACCGTTGACCACCTTGGTGCCGTCGCCGACCAGCCGCGAGGCAATATCGTAAGCCTGTTGTGATTCGGCCGGGCTGGCGGCCGTGCCGCTCAGCATGACGCCGTCTTTGCCGACGCCTTCGATGTGGATGTCGGCATCCGGCATGCTCTGCCTAAACGCCGCGCGCACGCCGTTCAGATCGCGCTTGACCGCAATATCGAAGCCGGCGATTTGGTGGCCTTGGGCGTCGAAGAAGAACATGTTGGTCTGGCCGACTTCGACCCCGATAATGTAGACGCGGCGCGAAGAACGAATCACCGCGTTGGCAACCTTGGGATTGGCGACCAGCACGTCTTTGATGTCGCGCGGCAGGTCGATGGCGGCCGATTTGCCGATTCCAAGCGGAATGAACCGCGAGGTACCCTCGCTTGCCGCCACCTTGAGCAGCGGCGCCTGCGCATCGGCCGCAAGCGCCGGCGTGAGGCCGGTGGTTGCGACGAGTGCCGCAAGCGAAGCGGCGCGGATCAAAGTCGTTATCGGCATGTCCCCGATCCCTCTTGAGCGATCATTTCGTTGTCGCCATCGTGCTGATGCCAAACCGCACCATATTGACGCCGTCGCGGCGCGAGCTCGGGCCATCCATGGATTTCGGAATTTCGTTTTTGGCATCGGTCATGCTGCGCAGCGCCAGCGACAACGAGCCGAGCTGCTGCGACAGCGCCAGGGTCTCCACCTGGTGCGGCGCGAGTTCGAGCGTCGCGGTCTTGCCGACCACGACCTTCTGGCCGTTCTTTTCCTGGATGTTTTGGTCGATCGCCAGCACGCGGACATTGCTCAAGATGGTCTGGCTGGTGTGAACTTCGGTGCCGGTCGCTTTTTCCGCGTCGCGGTCGCGGCGCGTCAGAATCACGTCGACATGATCGTTTGGCAGGATGAAGCCGCCAGCGCCGGTCTCCGCCGAAATCTGCGTCGAAACAGCCCGCATGCCCTTCGGAAGGATCGCCGCCATGTAGCCGGAGCCCTTGGCGTTGACGACCTTGGCGTCGCGAATCGGCTCGCCGGCGACGAATGGGACGCGCACGATTGAACCGGACAATTGCTCGGCGGCGTTGGGCCGGTCGCTTCTGCGAATGAAGTTTCCAGCACCCGCGCCGGCCGGCCAGGCCTGCCATTTCAGTTCGTCAGGCTTGAGCTTGTTACCCATTGGAATGTCGGATTTGGCAACCAGGACATCCACCGTGGCCACCTTGGGCGCCTGTTTGACTTCGACAGGCTTCTGCGAACGGCTGGCCAGCATGGCGGCAACGCCGCCTGCGCCGACGGCAACGATCAGAACAACTAGTTGCGCGGTTTTCATACGCTCACTCTCACCGTGACATGACGACCGGCTCGGTCGCCTAAACCACATGGCTGCCGGTGCGGCCGCCTGCACCGGATTTCACCAGCTAATGGTCAAGGTATGGTTAAGGACCGGTGTCTAAATCGAGTTAATATTGGGTTGCGCCAAAAATACCTCTGCACGTCCAATATCATCCGGCTCAGATGCCGAGCGAGGCCATCCAGCCGGTACTCGGATAAACCGCAAGCGCCGCGGCGGCGAGCGCGATGCCGTAGGGAACGCCGGCGCCCTTCTCATGAAGACGCAGGATCCATTTTTGCCGGGCCAGCACGACCGGCAGCGGCAACAGCCGGAATTGAATCAGCAGCAGCGTGAGCACGCCGCCGAACAATGATGCATAGATGAGATAATTGAGTAGATAATCGAAACCGAACCACAGCGCGGTGGCGGCCGCCAACTTAGCGTCGCCGCCGCCAATCCAGCCCTGGGCAAAGCAGATGAAGGCGACCGCCAGCACCACGGCGGCAGCGGCAAGATGCATGCCGACCGCTCCGAGACTCATGCCGGTCACCAGCGCCAGCAGCAGGAATCCGCCCGCCAGCGCCAGCGAAATGCGGTTGGAGATGGTCATTGTCAAAAGGTCGCTGCAGGCGGCAAACGCCATCAGGGCAGGGAACAGCAGCAGCCTGATTGCATCCGTGACCATGTCCCGTCCTTTTGCGCGCGAGCGCTTCTACGGCTGCCCCGACAGCCGGAAAAGTACGTCAGGTTTTGCTTGCGGATCGGTTAGCGCCGCGAAATCTTGCTCGCCGGTAAATCAGGCGGCAAAGAAAACGGCCCCGGCCGCGGCCGGAGCCGTGTGAGCCATCATTACGTAAATCGGCTACTTGAGCTGGCTCGAAATGCTCGAGAAGGTGGCATTCAGCTTGGTGCCGAGGCCGTTCACGACCGCGATGATCGCGACCGAGATGCCGGCGGCGATCAGGCCGTATTCGATGGCCGTTGCACCGCTTTCATCACGTAAGAAATATCGAATCTTCGCCATTGCGGTTCTCCCTCTAGGCGTGGCGTTGCTGCGAACGATGCTTTGGTAGGGGAGAAGTTCCAACGCGGGGTAATATGAAACCGTCAACTTTTAAGCTTTCCCAAAACATTTCGAACAACTCGCCGGACAGCGGAGCGCAAAAGAATAAGGCTCCGGCCGGTGGCCGGAGCCTTTCTTGTGATGCCAAAGCGCTCAATTACTTGAGCTGGCTCGAAATGCTCGAGAAGGTGGCATTCAGCTTGGTGCCGAGGCCGTTCACGACCGCGATGATCGCGACCGAAATGCCAGCGGCAATGAGGCCGTACTCGATGGCGGTTGCGCCCGAGTCGTCCTTCACGAAACGCACGAAGAGGTTCTTCATTGGTAGCTCCATGATCCACACGTGGCTGTCTGAGCTGATCCGGGGACCGGAATTATCGCTCCGGCTGGCCTGGACCATGCGGGCAAAATAGCAGTCAGGTCTTGCATGCCGGTTAATATAACCGCAGAAACATTGGGTATTTGCGCGTATATACATCGTAGTTAACAAGTTGTAGATGGAAGAACAGTATGGTTAAAAATATATTTATCCGAACAATACAATGATAATATTTGCACTAGTCTTTAATATACCAAGAAAATGTGAGTCAGGCGCTCGATACTTCATGGATTGACCAGGACGTTGTTGCTTTGGATGTCCGGCGTCAATACTGACCGCCGCCGGCGCGTCGGGCCGACAATGTCGCCTTTACGGCCAGAGGCTGGCCGGGCAGGGCGCTCAACCGCACATTTTCACGCCATCTTAACGGCGATGGGCCGATACCAGACGAGCCGACAGGCTGCTCAGCCGGGCACCAGCTCAGGCTTAAGAAAATGTTAATGGAACTGCTGTCCGTCCTCGACGTTGCCGGCGAAACTTTGCTCAAGGTCGTTCCGGTCACCATCGCCCTTGGCATCGTTTTTGCCGTTCTCACCCATTGGTCGGCGTGTAATCCAGGCGATCCCTGGTGGCGCAAGCGCGAAATCGTGACCGATCTCTGCTATTGGTTCTTCATTCCACTCGGCGCCCGGTTCGTGCGCATCGGCCTTCTGGTCATGGGCGCCGCGTTGGTTTTCGGCATCCACGGCACCGACGCGCTCATCAAATTCTATGAGAACGGCCACGGGCCGCTATCGGAGCTTCCGCTCTGGTTCCAGGCCATCACCTTCGTGGTGGTGTCGGATTTCCTGATGTATTGGAATCATCGCGCGTTTCATGGAACGCATCTGTGGAAATACCACGCCGTCCATCACTCGTCCGAGGACCTGGATTGGATCTCGGCGGCGCGCTTTCACCCGGTCAATCTGTTCCTCGGCAGCGTTGCGATCGACGTGGTGCTGCTGCTCGCCGGCATTTCGCCGAACGTCATGTTGTGGGTCGGCCCGTTCACGATCGCGTCGTCCGCCTTTGTACACGCCAATCTGAAGTGGACCCTTGGTCCGTTCAAATACGTAATCGCCGGGCCGGTGTTCCATCGCTGGCACCACACGGCATTGAATCGCGGCGGCAATCGAAATTTTGCCGGAACGTTTCCGCTCTGGGATCTGCTGTTCGGAACCTTCTATATGCCTGAGAACGAGCTGCCGGACGCCTACGGCATCGATGACGCCAATTTCCCGCATACGTTCGGCGCCCAGATGATCTATCCGTTTCGCCAGTGATCTGGTCTGGCGAGTGGTAAAACCTGCGCCATTTGCACTTCATTCACCATTTTGCAGTCAAATTGATAAAAGCGGTCCAATGGTTGCGATGCAGCCGATGTGATTCGCGTAAGTGTTTGGAGATTTTGATGGTAAGCGTGATCGAACGTCGCTGTCGGCGTCTTTTGGGTCTTCTGACCGCCACGCTTTGCGCCACTACGATCGGCGCCGGCCTCGCCCATGCCGAAGTCGTCACCGTCCATGTCGATCAGGCGAAGGTGATCAGGCTGCCTGAGAAGGTGGCTACCATCGTGATCGGAAATCCGCTGATCGCCGATGCCACGTTGCAGCACGACGGCATTCTCGTGCTTACCGGCAAAGGCTATGGCGCCACCAACTTGCTAGCGCTCGATCGCTCCGGCAAGGTGGTGGTCAACGAGACCGTGCATGTGCTGGGGGTGACCGGCGACAATCTGGTCGTGGTCTACAAGGGCATCGACCGCGAAACCTACAGCTGCAATCCAAAATGCGAGCCGCGCATCACGCTGGGCGATGCACCGCCGTTTTTCAACGCCACGCTGGCGCAATCCGGAGTCCGGAACAACCAGGCCCAGGCCAACACGGCGCACTGAGCGTTTCGAACGCTCGTTGCGGCCGTCGGCGCAGCATGGTTAGGGCGCGGTTAACGCAATCCCCTTCGTTCTCCGCAATCCGCGCAACAATTCAACAACCTGGATTTGCTATGGATTGTCACGGTGCTTAAGCACCGTCAGCAATTGAAGACGCCGGTATGCTCAAGACTATGCGAACCAGATTTATGGCGCCGCTGATTCGGCTCTTGCCGAGCCGCGTCGTTCGCCAATTCGTCCGACACCAGGACGGCGCTGCGGCGGTCGAATTTGCCTTCGTCGCGCTGCCGTTTCTGGCGCTGACTTTCGCGATCTTGGAAACGGCACTGGTATTTTTCGCCGGGCAGACGCTGGAAGCGGCGACCGCCGATGCCGGGCGTTTGATCATGACCGGTCAGGCGCAGACTGCCAGCTTCAGCCAGCAGGATTTCAAAGACGCGGTCTGCGCGCGCATCTACGGCTTGTTCGACTGCAATGGCGGCGTCTATGTCAACGTCAAGACTTACACCAGCTTCGGCGCGGTCGATAACGCGCCGCCGGTCAGCAACGGCAAGCTCCAAACGGACCAGATGGGCTACACGCCCGGCGGCCCCGGCGACATCGTCGTCGTCACGCTCTATTACCAATGGCCGATCTACGTGTCGCTGCTCAGCAACAACTTGTCCAATCTCAGCGGCAACAACCGTCTGCTGGTGGCGACTGCGGTCTTCCGCAACGAGCCTTACCAATGAGCCATGCCATGAAAGCGATGACCCAGCACACGCCGGGAATTCTTCGCCGCATCGCCCGCGACCGGCGCGGTGTCTCGGCGGTGGAATTTGCGCTTTTAGCGCCGGTGATGATCGGGCTTTATCTGGGATGCGCCGAGATCTCCGACGGCGTAAGCGCCGACCGCAAGGTCAGCTTGACCGCCGCCGCGCTTGCCAACCTGGCGGCGGAGGTGACCAGCATCAGCTCGACCGACATGACCAACATTCTCGATGCGTCGAGCGCGATCATCTATCCCTATTCGGCCAGCAACATGAAGATGACGCTGTCGTGCATCGCGATCGACGCAAGCAAAAACGCGACGGTGAAATGGAGCGTGACAAGGAACGGCACGTGCTGCTGACGTCATCCGACGTTTCGCTTCCGGCGAGCGCTGGTGGTGGCGAATACGCAGCTGCTGTTCAGCCAGGTCTCCTACGCCTACAAGCCGATCGTCGGCTACACCATCACCGGCACGCTCAATCTGAGCGACCAGATGTATATGGCTCCGCGCATTTCGGCTCCCACCTACAACGATGGGTCCACCGATAAAGCGTGTGGCTGACGGCTATGCGGCTGGCCGGCCCTCGAGGATCGGCAACGCCGTCGTCGATTTGATCCGCTCCATGGCGAAGCGCGAGGTGACGTTCTTCAGCGGCACGGTCGCGATCAGCTTCTTGTAGAAGCCGTCATAGCCCTGAATATCGGGCACCACCACGCGCAGCATGTAATCGACGTCGCCGGCCATCCGGTAGAATTCCATCACCTCCGGCATGGCGCCGACCACTTCGGCGAAGTGGTTAAGCCATTCCTGCGAATGGTCGCCGGTCTCGATCGACACGAATACGGTGATGCCGAGCCCGATTTTCTCCGGGTCGATCAGCGCCACGCGGCGGGTGATCACGCCGTCGGCCTCCAGCCGCTGCAGCCGCTTCCAGCAGGGCGTGGACGACAGGCCGACCCGTTGGCCGATTTCGGCGACGGACAGCGAGGCGTCCTGCTGGACCACGGCGAGGATCTTGCGATCGATGGCGTCCATTCTCTGAGTCCTCAAAATCTTGGAAGCAATGCACTGCTTCCTACGGATAAATTAGAACAATTTTCTTATTTGTGCGCCGCATCTGTCTTTATATAGAAAAATATTCTATTTCAACAACAATCTTTTGCCGCGCCGCGCGGCCTGACGAGCCTCTCAGGGGACTGCCATGAGAATATCCTTCCAAACCTGCATCGCGCGTCCGCTCCGTAGCCTGGGCATTGCGGGGCTGTTTGGCGCCGCGCTTGCGGTGAGCGCCGCTGCCGCGCAGGCCGCGCCATTGGTGTCGGTGCAATGGCTCAATGCGCATCGCGCCGAGCCCAACCTCGTTGTGCTCGACGTGCGCTCGGCGATCGACGGCGGCGGCACCAAGGCCTATCTCGCCGCCCACATACCCGGCAGCGTGCACAGCGACTATGACCAAGGCGGCTGGCGCGTCACCGTGCACAACGTGCCGTTCATGCTGCCGACGCTGTTGGAAATTCAGAACCTGATCGGCGATCTCGGCATCGACGAGCACAGCCATGTCGTGGTGGTGCCGGCCGGCGTGAGTTACACCGATTTCGGTTCGGCCGCGCGCGTCTATTGGACGCTCAAGGTGGCCGGCGTTCCGGATGTCTCGATTCTCGATGGCGGCGTCGCCGCCTGGAAGGCGGCTGGGCTGCCCACCGAAAGCGGTGATCAACAAGCCGGTGTCAGAAAACGCTCTTTGTCGACGGCGATCAAGACGCCGTTTGCGACGCTTGCCGACGTGGAGAAGATCGAGAAGTCCGGCGGCGCCACGCTGATCGACGCCCGCCCGGCGTCGTTCTTCACCGGCAAGGAAAAGGCACCGAAGGTCGCCGCCTACGGCCACATCCCCGGCGCCATCGATCTCGACAGCGCCGAGTTCTACGATGCCAAGACCAATCGCCTGAAGCCGAAGGCCGAGCTCGCCGCCATCGCTGCGCGCCTGCCTGACGGCCCGCTGGTGACCTACTGCAATACCGGGCATTGGTCGGCGACCGATTGGTTCGTGCTGCACGAATTGCTCGGCCGGCAGCGACGTCAAAGTCTATGACGGCTCGATGGTGCAGTGGACCGCCGATCCGCATCGGCCGCTCGAATCCGCGCGCACCAAGTGGGACGACCTGAAAAAGGCGCTCGGGCTCGGCTCTTGAGCTGCGCATAGAGGCAATTCCCATGTCCACGGCAACCATGGCGGCGCCGCAAGCCGGCGCCGCATTGCGCACTGACCGTCTGTTCCTCGCTCTCGCGCTGGCCGCCACCGCGATCCTGATCGCGCTGGTGTTGCTCGACGGCCAGCTCGCCTCGGCGGGACTGATCCTTGGCGGCTTCGGTCTCGGTGTCGCTTTCCTGAAGGCCGAGTTCAGCTATACGGCATCGTGGCGGCGTTTCCTCACGCGCGGCGAAGCCGGCGGCCTGCTCGGCGGGCTGATCGTCATTGCGATTGCCGCGCTGGTGATCGTACCCGTGGCCGCGTTATCGCCGAAGTTCGGCGGCGCCATCGCCCCGCTGGGGCCGTCGCTTGTCATCGGCGCCTTTACCTTCGGCATCGGCATGCAGCTTGCCAACGGCTGCGGCTCCGGCACGCTCTACACCGCCGGCGGCGGCTCGGGGCGCATGCTGATCGCACTGCTGTTCTTCATTATCGGCAGCGTCGTCGGCAGCCTGTCGTTGCCGGCGTTCCTTGAACTCGGCGGCATCGATCCGATCCTGGCGTCGGATTACCTCGGTCCATGGGGCGGCCTGGCCGCGACGCTCGCAAGCCTGGCGTTGGCGGCGGCAGTCATCGTCGCGGTCGCCAGAAAGCGGGGCGCGAACTTCGTGCCGTCGCGCACTTACGTGATCGGTGGCATCGCCATCGGCACTTTTGGCGATCGCGGTATTCCTGGCCGGCGGCCATCCGTGGAGCGTGACCTTCGGTTTCACGGTGTGGGGCGCCAAGGCTGCGAGCAGCCTCGGCTTCGATTTTTCCCATGCGGCGTTCTGGCAATGGCCGGGACCCAAGCACGCGCTCGCCGGCTCGGTGCTCTCCGACACATCGAGCCTGACCGACTTCGGCATGCTGTTGGGCGCGATGGCGGCGGCCGCCGCCACCAAGCCGTTCGCGAGCGCGGCCTGGCCGCCGATCAAATCGCTCGTGGCCGCGGCGCTCGGCGGTTTGTTGATGGGCTGGGGTGCGCGCCTCGGTTTCGGCTGCAATATCGGCGCCTTTGTCGGCGGCGTCGCCTCCGGCTCGCTGCACGGCTGGATCTGGTTCGCCGCCGCGCTGCCCGGATGCCTGATCGGCATCGGGCTGCGCCCGCTGTTCGGCCTATCGCGGGAGTAGCGCATGATCCCGAAAAGTGGGAACCGGCTTTCGGATCAGATCATGCGCCAAGGATAATCTCGATGCGCACCGTCTACATGATTGTCGTCGTGCTCGGGCTCGCGGCTGTGGTCACCCAGCACCTCACCAGCCCGTCGAGCGGGCGGGCGGTGTCGCCGGAGGATTTCGCCGGGGCCTGCGCGCCTTGCGGCGCGCCTTGTCCTTCGAAGAAATAGCCGCGTCAGGCGGGGTGCTGCTTCAGGAAGGCATCGACTTCCGCCCGCGTCGCCGCGCCCATCAATCCGCCGAAGCGGGTGCACTTGATCGCGGCCGCGGCCGCGGCAAAGCGCAGCGATTCAACAATGTCGCCGGTTTCGACCAGGCGGAACGTGAAGCCGCCGTGAAACACATCGCCGGCGCCGAGCGTGTCGACAGCTTTCACCTTGAACGCGTCCATGTGGCGGATCTTGCCGCCGTCGAGCCAATAGACGCCGTCAGCGCCGTCGGTATAAGCGAGAAAGCCCTCGAAGGATTCGTCCATCTTCAAGAGCGCGGCGCGCAAATCGTCTAATCCGGTCGTGCCGCGCAAACCCTCGGCCGATGCGATCACGTGGCTGCACGCCATCAGCAGGGGATCGTCCGGTGCCGAACCCTTGTCGAGATCGAGCACCCGCGGAATGCCGCGCGCCTTGGCCGCGTTTCCGATCGGCGTGGCGAAATTCGGGTAGCGGTTGTCGAGCAATACCGCGTCGGCCGCGGCAACCGTCTGTGCCGGATTCTCCGGCGTCACCGCGCCCAGGCCCTGGTCGCGGCGCGTCGCGATAATTTTTTCACCTTCGGCGTCGACCAGGATTAGTGAAACCGATGAGATCGCATCCGCTATGCGCATTGCGCCGGAGCAATCGATGTTCTCGCGCGTGAGACTTGCGAGAATGCGGTTGGCAAATTCGTCGCTCGGACCGCCAAGCGGCCCGACGAAGCTCACCGCGCCGCCGAGCCGGGCGACGGCGATGGCTGCATTGCCGGACTGGCCGCCACTGGTGATGAGGAATTCCGACGCCATTTCCTTGTTGCCGGCAGTCGGAAAATGGTCCACCCGCATGATGATGTCCTGCACGGCGCCGCCGGCGCACAGGATTCGTGGGGCGTGGGTTTGCGCTGCGTTTTCAGTCAAAGCGGATCTCGTCCTCCAGCCAGGCGCGGATGATGTGGTGCGCGATCGCTACCGGCGGCGGCGTGGTCAAGCCGTCAGGGTGCTTGCGCATCAGCATCGCCATTACCTCGTCCCTACTAAACCAGCGGGCGTCCTCGAGTTCCGTGCGATCGACAACGATCTCGCGCGTTATCGCCTCGGCGTGACAACCGATCATCAGCGAGGCCGGAAACGGCCACGGCTGCGAGCGGAAATAGGTGACACGGCCGCAGGCAATTCCCGCTTCTTCGCGCGTTTCCCGATGCACCGCATCCTCGATCAATTCGCCCGGCTCGACGAAGCCGGCAAGGCACGACCACATGGTCGGCACGAAACGCGGGCTGCGGCCGAGCAAGCAGTTCTCACCGTCGATGGCCAGCATGATCACCACGGGGTCGGTGCGCGGGAAATGCTGCGCCTCGCAAACGGCGCAGTCGCGCCGCCAGCCGCCGCAGACAGGTTGCGTCGGTGCCCCGCAATTCGGGCAGAAGCGGTGGCGCGCGTGCCAGTGCAAGACCGCCTTGGCTTCCGCGATCGGCGGCAGGTGCTCGGGCTGAACCAGGCCGCGCACCGCGATCGAGCGCAGGTCGGTGACGTGGAAATCCTCGCGCGCCTTCAGCGTCTCCGCCGCCGCTGGTTCCAAGCCGATGCCGAAGCGCGGAGCGCCGTCGATGTGGCCGAGGAAGATCGCTTCGGTCGTGGTGCCGAGCGCGCGTGCTTCATCCATCGCGAAAAAAGGTTCGTCGAGGCTGGCGCCCTTTTTCATCACAATCAGATCGATTGCGATCACATAGGCGCCGGCCTTGGGGTCGGCGGCGAGCCGCGCCAGCGCCGCCGCGTCGGTGCGCAGCTCAGCGGCGCGTTCGATGCGGCTGTCGGTATATCCAAGGCGCGGTTTGGGTCCTAGATCGGAGCGGGACGACATTGGCGCGGAAACTGGCATGGCCGTTCGATTTGCGCAATGCGCGCAATCAGCGAGACGGTGCGATCTGGAGACCGCGCCTAATGTCGTCAATGAGGCGCTCGCGCGCGGCGCGCTCATAGCTGGCCGGTGGAGCAGTTCCCCACACCGGTTTCGGCCAAGCTGCGTCGCCCGGATTGCGGGCGATCACGTGCACATGCAGTTGCGTCGACCATGTTGCCGAGCGCGGCGATATTGAGCTTGGCACAGGCGGTGGTGGCTTTGAGCGCGCGGGCGGTGTTGGCGATCTCGCCGAGCAACTGGACTTGCTCGTCTTCCTCCAAGTCGATGATCTCAACGAGAGCCGGCTCTGCGCGGCACCAGGATCAGCCATGGATAGTTGGCATCGTTCATCAGCAGCACCCGCGACAGCGGTAGAGTCGCCGATAGCGACGGTATCGGCAGCGAGCTGCGGGTGGAGGGTCCAGACCAATTCCATATCGGCATCGTGGCCGAGCTTCGAGCCGGCCATCCATTTGGGCTGTCCACAGGCAGAAGCGCCTCATGGATGCGCGGGTCAAGCCCGCGCTGACGGCGGTGGGGCGCCAGCTTGCTTTCCGTTCGCATACGCCCGATATAGGAGCCCGGGAGGTTGGCGGTGGACGAGCCACTCGCCAACCGGGTCAGATCCGGAAGGAAGCAGCCCTAACGAGCGCGGTTCGGGTCGCTCGTCAGCCTCCCACCATTTCCTCGATCCAACCGCAATCGCCCGTGATTTTGCGGGTGCCGATCGGATGGCACGATGAGCAAGCCCGCGAAATCCGCCGAACAAGCCCAAGACGTTGCCGCTCCGGCGGAGGGAACCGGCTATCGCGTGCTGGCGCGCAAATACCGCCCGGCGAGCTTTGCCGACCTGATCGGCCAGGACGCCATGGTGCGCACCATCTCGAACGCCTTCGAGACCGGCCGCATTCCGCAAGCCTGGATCCTCACCGGCGTGCGCGGCGTCGGCAAGACCACGACCGCGCGCATCCTCGCGCGCGCGCTCAATTACCAATTGCCGGACGGTTCGGTGACTGCGCCGACCATCGATATGCCGGCGCTGGGGCTGCACTGCCAGGCGATCATCGAGAGCCGGCACATCGACGTCTTGGAGATGGACGCGGCCTCGCACAACAGCGTCGAGGATGTGCGGCAGATCAACGACGCGATCCGCTACGCGCCGGTATCGGCGCGCTACAAGGTCTACATCCTCGACGAAGTGCACATGCTGTCGCCGTCGGCGTTCAACGCGCTGCTCAAGACGCTGGAAGAGCCGCCGCCGCACGCCAAGTTCATCTTCGCCACCACCGAAATCCGCAAGGTGCCGGTGACGGTGCTGTCGCGCTGCCAGCGTTTCGACTTGCATCGTGTCGACGCCGCGCTGCTGGTCAAGCATCTGGAAGGCATCGCCGGTAAGGAACAAATCGAAGTCGAGCCGGCTGCGCTGGCGCTGATCGCGCGCGCGGCGGAAGGTTCGGTGCGCGATTCGCTGTCGCTGCTCGATCAGGCCATCGCGCATGCCGCTGGCGCAGTGCGCGCGGAAGACGTGCGGCAGATGCTCGGGCTTGCCGACCGCGTGCGTATCGTCGACCTGTTCGAAGCGTTGATGAAGGGTGACGTCGCCGCCGCGCTCAAGGAATTGCGTGAGCAATACGATATCGGCGCCGACCCGGCGGTGGTGCTATCCGATCTCGCCGAGTTCACCCATTTCGTCACCCGCGTGAAAATCGTGCCGACGGTGGCCGACGACATTTCGTTGTCGGAGGCCGAGCGGGTGCGCGGCCGCGCCTTCGCCGCGCAGCTCTCCATGCGCGTGCTATCGCGCGTCTGGCAGATGCTGCTCAAGGGCATGACCGAGGTTCAGGTGTCCGGCCGCCCGCTCGCCGCCGCCGAGATGGTGCTGGTGCGCATCGCCTATGCCGCCGATCTGCCGACGCCGGATGAAGTCGATCCGCTCGCTCGGCGAGGAAGGCTCAACGTCCACGCGCCCGCAAGGCAATGGCGGTTCGGCGAGCGCAGCGGCGCAGAATTTCGCGCCGCGCTACGAGGCGCCGCGCGGAAGCCCGCGCTCGTCCGCCGCGCTGTCGCCGCGGCCGGCCGACGAGCCGATTGCCGAGACCGATACGCCCGCCGCGACCTTGTCCATCGGCTCATTCGCGGACTTGATCGCGCTGGCGCAAGACAAGCGCGACATCACCATGAAGATGGCGCTGGAACGCGACGTGCGCTTGGTGCGTTGCGAGGACGGCCAGCTCGAGATCGCGCTCGAGGCGCGCGCGCCCAAGACGCTGGTGCACGACCTGCAGCGCAAGCTCGGCGCCTGGACCGGCAAGCGCTGGATGGTGGTGGTCTCGAAAGAGCAGGGCGACGCGACGGTGCGGGCGCAGGCCGACGAACAGAAGGCCGAGTCGAGCGTAGCGTCAGAGCGATCCGCTGGTGCAGGCGGTGATGAAACGGTTTCCCGGCGCCACCATTGCCGGCGTCACCCAAAGAGGCGCGGAACCGGAAGCGAGCCGGGCGACGTGCCGTTCGAGCCGGACCCCGACATGGAGCGAGAAGAATAGCATGGCGGATTTCATGGGCCTGATGAAACAGGCCGCGCAACTGCAAACCAAAATGCAGGAGCTGCAGGCCGAGCTCGACACCATCGAGGTCGAGGGCACCGCCGGCGGCGGCATGGTGACGGTGAAGCTCTCGGCCAAGGGCGATCTCAAGGGCCTCAAGATCGACAACTCGCTGCTCAAGCCGTCGGAAAAAGAGATTGTCGAGGACCTGCTGGTGGCCGCCCATGCCGATGCGCGGCGCAAGGCCGAGGCGGTGATGCAGGAAAAGATGAAGGCCGTCACCGGCGGCCTGCCGCTGCCGCCGGGCTTAAATCTCACCTAAATGCCCACCGCCGTCGCCGGACCCGAAATCGAGCGCCTGATCCAGCTGTTGGCGCGGCTGCCCGGTTTGGGCCCGCGCTCGGCACGGCGCGCGGCGCTGCATCTCATCAAGAAGCGCGAATTGCTGATGGCGCCGCTCTCCGCCGCCTTGCAGACGGCGATGGAGAAGATCGAGATCTGCAAAATCTGCGGCAATATCGACACGCAGAACCCGTGCACCGTCTGCACCGACGCGCGGCGCGATCCGTCCATCATCGTGGTGGTCGCCGACGTCGCCGATTTGTGGGCGCTCGAGCGCGCGCATGCGGTCAACGCCCGCTACCACGTGCTCGGCGGCACGCTGTCCCCGCTCGACGGCGTCGGCCCGCAGGACCTCGCCATCGACTCCTTGATTTCCCGCGCGCACGCGCCCGAAGTGAAGGAGCTGATCCTGGCGCTCAATGCCACGGTCGACGGCCAGACCACGGCGCATTACATCACCGAGCTCCTGCACGAGGCCGGCGTGAAGGTGACGCGGCTCGCCCACGGCGTGCCCGTCGGCGGCGAACTCGATTATCTCGACGAGGGCACGCTGTCGGCGGCGATCAAGCAGCGGACGTTGTTTTGAAAGACTTGATAATTCGCGCGCTCGCTATCGTCGCTCTCGTCTTGTCGGCGTGGGCCGGTGCGGCGCAGGCCGAGGACACGCTGAAGCCCGGCGATGCGATCAGCGGTAAGTTGCGCTTCCTGCAAATCCAGCATCCCAACGGCACCTGGATGAACGTCTACCAGCTCGTCGTCGATCGCCCCAAGAAGTTGGCCGGCGCGGACGAGTTCTGCGATCCGGACAAGCCGCCGCGGACCTTCCATCTCGTCGTCATGGACGACAAAGCCAGGCTCGCACGCCTCAAGCAACTGCTCGGCAAGCACGTCGTCGTGGTCGGCGACGACTACATGTGCTCGCAGACAGCCTGGCACGTCGGTGACGCGGTCGTGTTCCAATGGCACTTTGCCGAGCCGGAAAAACGCTAGCCGACCACCGCCGGCTTTTTCAGTTGCTTGAAATGCCCTTTGCGCTGCAGCCAGGCCAGCAACACGAGGCTCGGCAACCCGGCGAGCGCGCAGATCACAAAAAACCAGAACCAGCCGGTATTCTCCGCGATGTAGCCCGCGCCCGACGAGAGATAGGTGCGCCCGACCGCGGCCAGCGCGGTAAGCAGCGCGTATTGCGTGGCCGTGTGCAGCGGGTTCTTGCACAGCGCCGACAGATAGGCGACGAACATCACCGTGCCGATGGCGCTGGTGAAGTTCTCCGCCGTGATCGCGACCGCCAACGCGGTCGGATTGGTGCCGACCACCGCGAGCCAGCTGAACGCGAGGTTCGCCAGCGATTGCAGGATCGCGCCGATCCACAGGCTGGTGGCGAGCGGCAGTGCGCGCGCGATGTAGCCGCCGGCAAAGCCGCCGAGCAGCAACGCTGCCAGTCCGACGCCTTTGACGATCGCCGCGTATTCGTTGCGGGTAAATCCGAGATCGATCACGAAGGGCGCGGTCATGGCGCCGGACAGCGCATCGGTGAACTTGAACAGCACCACGAAGGCCAGCATGGCAAAGGCCATCTCGTAGCCGAGGAAATCCTTGAAGGCGCCGACGGCGGCCTCGGCCACGCGTGCAAACCGCTTTTGCCCGGCATGGGTCGCTTCCGCCGCGACCGAGCGCTCCGGCTCGGTGGCGATCAGTGCCGTGGCGGTGCCGATCAGCACCATCGCCGCCATCACCACATAGCCCCAGTGCCAGGCCGCTTGCCGGTCGAGGCCGGACGCCTGGAAGCCGCTGACCATGAACAGCGCGCCGGCGGTCGAGACCAGCATGCCGATGCGATAGGCCGCGACGTAGGAAGCCATGCCGGCGGCCTGCTCGTTCTCCGGCAGACTTTCGACGCGGAAGGCATCGACCACGATGTCCTGCGTTGCCGATGCCGTGGCGACCAGCAGCGCGCCCAAAGCGACCAGACCGGGCGCCACCGCCGGATTGCAGGAGGCCAGAAACACGATCGCCGCCATCAGCAGAATTTGCGTCAGCACGAGCCAGCCGCGGCGGCGGCCGAGCCAACGCGAGAGCAGCGGCACATCGAGCGCGTCGGTGAGCGGCGCCCACAGGAACTTGATGGTGTAGGGCGTGCCGACCAGTGCGAACAGGCCGATGGTGCCGAGGTCGACGCCGGATTCGCGCATCCACACCAGCAGCGTGGTGCCCGACAGCGCCAGCGGCAGCCCGGAGGAGAAGCCGAGAAACAGCACGATCAACACGCGCGGCTTTAGATACACCGCCGCCGCGTCGAGGAACGAGGGGCGGGCTGGCGCGGCGTCGGGGGCGGTCATGGAAATTCCCGGTCATTCCGGGGCGTGCGCGCAGCGCGTGAACCCGGGATCCAGAGCAATATAGCAAAGCTTTCGATGCTGCTCTTGATTTCGGGTGCGCTCGCTTCACTCGCGTCCCGCAATGACAAGTGGATCACTCGCCCGCCTCGAGCTTGCGGATCGGCACCGGGATCACCTCGGCGCTCGGCGGCTCGCTGTCAAATTCGAGGTCCTCGATCTTGGCGGCGCGCTTCTCGATCTTGCCGGTCGAAATGAGAATATCGTCGATGTCCTTGGTCGTCTGGCCAAAGTGACCTTGCAGCTTGCGCACCCGCTCGCCGAGCAATCCCACGTCCTTCATCATGTGGCCGACTTCGCTGCGAATCTTATGAGCGGCCTCCTGCATTTCGGCGTCTTTGCGAATTTGCCGGACGAGCTGAATGGCCAGAAACGCCATATTTGGCGACACGATCATCACGCGAGCGCGGCGCGCCCGCTGCACCAAATCGTCGAATCGCTCATACAAGTCGGCGTAGAGCGATTCAGACGGAATGAACATGAGCGCAACATCCTGGGTCTCGCCCGGGATCAGATACTTCTCCGCGATATCCGAGATGTGTTTGGCGATGTCCTGCTTGACCCGGGCGACCGCCAGCTTGCGCTCCTCGTCGGTTTGCGCGTCACGCAAGGCCGTCATCGCTTCGAGCGGGAATTTGGCGTCGATGATAAGCGGGACAGAGTCCGGCATGAAGATCGCGCAGTCCGGGCGCGTGCGGTTCGACAGTGTATATTGGAATTCGTAGGCGCCCTTCGGCAGCACGTCGGTGATGATCGCCTCCAGTTGCCCCTGGCCGAAGGCGCCGCGCGACTGCTTATTGGACAAGATGCCCTGCAAGGATGAGACCTGCGTCGCCAGCTCCGTGATGTTCTTCTGCGCGCTGTCGATCACCGCGAGCCGTGCGTGCAGTTGCTGGAGATTCTCGCTGGTGTGCTTGGTCGAGCTTTGCATCGACTGGTCGAGATTCTGCGTCACCGCGTCGAGCCGCTCGTGCACCGTCTGCTGCAATTGCGACTGCGCCCGGGCGAGCAGCTCGCCCATGGTCTGAACGCGGGCATTCAGATCGGCCATGCGCTGGTCGGCGGCGTGGTCGTGCGGCGGCTTTCGCAGCAGCAGCGCGATGATGACGATGACGCCGAGCACAATGATCGCGCCGCCGGCGAGCGCCAGCGCCGGAGCATGCGCCATGAGGATATTGGCGAGGTTTTGCAGGTCGGGCATTCGGCGCTTCTACCCCGATTCGCGTGCCGGTGCGAACGAAGGGCGAACGGTAGGGCCATCCGGCAGCGGCCTCAAGGGGATGCCGCGAGTTCCATTGACCAGTTATCCGCGACCCCTTACATCGCCGCCATGGCGAAGCGCGAGATTCTCATCATTCCGGACACGCGGCTGCGGCTGAAATCCGAGCCGGTGAAAGCCGTCGACAAGCCGGTGAAGGCGTTGATCGCCGACATGTTCGAGACCATGTACGACGCCCCCGGCATCGGGCTTGCCGCTATCCAGATCGGCGTGCCCAAGCGCGTCATCGCCATGGACCTCGCCAAGAAGGACGACCCGGCGCAGCCGCAGGTCTTCATCAACCCGGAAGTGGTATGGGCCTCGGACGAGAAGGCGACCTACGAGGAAGGCTGCCTGTCGATTCCCGAATACTACGAGGAAGTCGAGCGGCCGAAGGCGGTGCGCGTGAAATACCTCGATCGCGACGGCAAGCCGCAGGAGATCGAGGCCACCGGCCTGCTTGCCACCTGCCTGCAGCACGAGATCGACCACATCAACGGCGTCTTGTTCATCGACCATATCTCCAAGCTCAAGCGCGACATGGTGATGAAGAAATTCAAGAAGGCGCAAAAGCGCGGCGAGCCGGTCAAGCCGCTCTCCGAGGACAAAGAGCCTTCGCATCATATCGGCTGATTTTGGCGCCCGCGCGCCGCGACTTGTGACGGTGCTTTGATGGCGCTCCGCCTCATCTTCATGGGCACGCCCGAATTCGCGGTGCCGACGCTGGTCGAGCTCGCGGCGCGCGGGTTTGAGATCGCCGCGGTCTATACCCGCGCGCCCAAGCCCGCCGGCCGCGGCATGGATTTGCAGCCAAGCCCGGTCGAGCGCGAGGCGCGGCGGCTTGGGCTGCCGGTGTTGACGCCGAAGACACTGAAAGATGTCGAGGCGCAAGCCGCAGTTCCGTGCACACAATGCCGACGCTGCGGTCGTGGTGGCGTACGGACTGATCTTGCCGAAAGCTATTCTTGATGTCCCGCGTCTCGGCTGCTTCAACGTGCATGCCTCGCTGCTGCCGCGCTGGCGCGGCGCCGCGCCCATCAACCGCGCCATCATGGCCGGCGACAAGGAGACCGGCGTCACCATCATGAAGATGGACGAGGGGCTCGATACCGGCGCCATGGCCATGGCCGAGCGGACGCCGATCGGTGCGGACATGACCGCCGGCGATTTGCACGACGTGCTGGCGCGGCTCGGCGCCGATCTGATGCCGCGCGCGCTGGCGGCCTTGGAGCGCGGCTCGCTTGCACTCACGCCGCAGCCGGAGCAAGGCGTTACTTACGCCACGAAAATTTCCAAGGACGAGACGCGCATCGACTGGGCGAAACCCTGGCAGGTAGTGCACAACCACATTCGTGGGCTGTCGCCGTTTCCCGGTGCCTGGTTCGAAATCGACGGCGTGCGCGTCAAGGTCCTGCGTTCGACCAGAGGCGAGGGCAATGGAGCGCCCGGCACGGTACTCGACGACAAACTCACGATTGCGTGTGGCGATGGCGCGGTGCGGCTCGTGCAGGTGCAGCGGGCCGGTAGGCAGCCGATGAGTGCGGAGGAATTCCTGCGCGGCACGCCGGTCAAGCCGGGGATGCGCGCGACCTAGGCGGCGTGGAATCCCGCCCAGTGATGCCGGCGCGCTTCGATGAATTCGGCGAGGTCGTTGTCATTGACGCGCACCAGGTCGGTGTGGCCAAAGCCCTTGGAATAATCGAGAATCGAGACGACCTCCGGCGTGATGCGCAGCATCGGCACGGCGGCGGGGTCGGGTCGCGGCATCACCTTGTACTCCGGATAGCGCCGCAGCAGGATTTCGTTGGCGTGGTCGATCTCGCCTTTGTCCTCGATCACGACCGCCTGCGCGGCGATCGACAGGCCCTTGATCTGCAGCGGCTGCGGATAATCCCTGGCGATGGCCAGCGAGACGCGCGGATCGCGCATGATATTGCGAATTTCTGGCTGTCGCGGGCGACGAAGCAATAGATGATCAGCCCGTCATTGGCGTAGCCGACGACGGTGGCCTGCGGCCAGCCGTCCGGTACGGTTGGTGGCCACGGTCATGATCCGGTGTTCGTCGAGTAAATCGACGATTTGGCGCTTGAATTCGCGCTTCATGGGCAAACCTCCGGTTTCCGTCCCCATGTATAATGGGGCCTATTGCCGGATTTTTGAGGTGGATCAAACGTGCCCCGCTACAAGTTAACCATCGAATATGACGGTGCGCCGTTCGCGGGCTGGCAGATCCAGGCGGACCTCATCACCGCGCAAGGCGCGTTGACGGCGGCGGTCGAAGCGCTTACGGGCGAGAAAGTCCCGGTCCAAGGAGCCGGCCGCACGGATGCCGGCGTGCACGCGCGCGGCCAGGTCGCGCACGTCGATCTGGCCAAGGACTGGGACACCGATACGATCCGCGACGGGCTGAACGCCCATTTGAGGCCGCATCCTTTGGCGATCCTTGCCGCCGAACCGGTGGCCGCGGACTTCAACGCGCGCACCTCCGCGGTCAAGCGTCACTACCTCTACCGCATCATCAATCGGCGCGCCGATCTCACGCTCGATGCGGGCCATGCCTGGCGGGTGCCGCGGCCGCTCGACGCCGCGGCAATGCAAGAGGCCGCCCAGCGGCTCGTCGGCAAGCACGACTTCACTACTTTCCGGGCGGCGGAATGCCAGGCCAAATCGCCGGTGAAGACGCTCGACCGGCTGGAGGTCGAACGCGCCGGCGAGGAGGTGACGGTGACGGCGTCGGCGCGCTCGTTCCTGCACCATCAAGTACGCTCCATGGTGGGCTCGCTGGTCATGGTCGGCGAAGGCAAATGGAGCGCTCAAGACCTCGAAAGGGCGCTGCAGGCGCGCGACCGCGCAGCCTGCGGGCCGGTGGCGCCGCCCGACGGGCTCTATTTGATGCGCGTGGATTACTGAAGAAAAGTGACAAGACAAAATCGGCGCGAACCCCACCTTGCCCGTCCGCGCGCGTTGCCGGATGATCTCGCGCGGGCGACAACCGCCTCCAAGGGGAGAACGTCATGCTGTTCATTCTATCGATGAACTTCACCGATCAGGGCATTCGCGGAATCAAGGAAGCGCCCAAGCGTGCGCAAGCGGCGCGTGACATCGCCAAGAAAGTGGGCGTCGAAATCAGGCAGGTCTATTTGACCAGCGGCGAATCCGATCTTTTGGTCATGATCGAAGCGCCGGACGGCGACGCAATGGCCAAATTCTGCTCTGGCGCTCGGCATGCAGGGCAATGCGCGAACCCGCACGTCGCGTGCCTGGACCATGGACGAATTCCAGAAGCTGGTGTCGGAGCTGCCGTAAAGCCGACGACGCGAAAATCGAATTGACGCCGGTGCGCGCTCGCGACGCGCGGGCGCGTATGCCGGCCATCTGCAATTTCCGGACATTAAATTCGACAATTAGGTATGGATCTTCGTCCTGGCCAATCGAACCAAGAATTGGTCGATAGGCCATGGTCGGCACGCGAAGGTCGCCGATAGGCGCGCGCTCATCCATGCAGTGTGCATCGATGCCGGCCGCTTCGGCGATTTTTTCAACAATATGCGCCCGTGCCTGACGAAATCCCCGTGTTCAGCCGCCTATTTTTTTCAACCGCGACTCCTCGTCGCGGCGCAAAATCTGGACACGCGCGAGTCATGTCTTAATCTGCGGGACGTGGCCGAACGCGGCGCCCGGCCAGCCGCAAGGCTTGTCCCTGCGGGAAGGGGCTGCGTTTGATGCCTGTGGCCATTTTTGCCTTCCGACTCCGAGGAAGCGCGAATGAGGGCAGGCCCGCACCGGAAATCTTTGTTGATGCGGTGAGGTTCGGGGTGACCAGGAGACTGCAACTACTCGCTGCCGGCATTGCCGCGGCCCTGCTTTTTGCTTTCGCGCCTAATAGCGCGTCGGCCGAAAAGCGCGTAGCCCTCGTCGTTGGCAATTCCAACTATAAACATGCTCCGCGGCTGCCCAATCCCGAAAAGGATGCGGCCTCGATGGCCAAGCTGTTCCGGGACGCCGGCTTTGACGTTGTGATCGAGGCCGACAATGTCGGCAATCTGGATTTCAAGCGCGCGATCCGCAAATTCGAAGATGCGACGCTGGGCTCCGATATCGCCGTCGTCTTCTACGCGGGACACGGTATCGAGGTGAACGGAACCAATTATCTCGTACCGGTCAACGCCAAGCTCGCCAGCGACCGCGACGCCCAGGACGAAGCGATCACGCTCAATCGCGTGGTCGAATCGGTCGATGCCGCCAAACGGCTGCGGCTTGTCATTCTCGACGCATGCCGGGACAATCCATTCGTCACCACCATGAAGCGATTTCGCCGCCGCACCGCTCTTCGCTCGATCAGCGGCGGTCTTGGCCAAATCGAGCCCACCGGCACCAACACGCTGATTGCCTATGCCGCGAAGGCCGGCTCGACGGCGGAAGACGGCGAAACCAAGCACAGCCCCTTCACGACCGCGCTGTTGGACAATTTGACCGCTCCCGGTCTTGATATCCGCTTGGCGTTTGGCCGTGTGCGCGATGAGGTGTTGAAGATCACCGGAAGGCGACAGGAGCCGTTCGTTTATGGCTCGCTTGGCGGCGGCAATATCCCGCTCGTCCCGGCGCCGAAAAAACCGAAGCCGCCGGACGTCAGCAAGGTCAAGAACGACTATGCACTGGTCGCGAAGATCGGCACCCAGAAGGCCTGGGAAGTGTTTCTCGCCACCTATCCGGAGGGATTTTACGCAGAACTGGCCAAGGCGCAGATCGCAAAGCTGAAACGGGTCAATCCGCCGCCGACGGTTATGGCAAAACTTGAACCGCCTCCGGACAAAGGCCCGGCCAAACCGACAAGTGACGAAAAAAGAGCCTGGAACAGGATCAAGGGCTCCAGCAACAGGGATGCGCTGGAAAAATTCATCGAGCGCTACCCGAATTCGCCTTTGGCTGTGAACGCGCAACACCGTCTCGACATTCTCGACCAAGCTGCGAAAGAGCGTGAGGCAAAAGCGCGTGCCGAGCGCGAAGCCGCCCTCCGCGCAGCGCGCGAGCGCCTCGCCAAGCGGGCCGAACGTATCGCGGCGAAGGAACGGGCTGAGGAGGAAAAGAGCAGGAAAGATGCTGCCCGTATCGCCGCGCTCAAGGCCGAAAACGAAGAGCGGGCGAAGAAAGGCGGCGAATCCGACAAGCAAAAGAAGCAACAAGCAGCCCACATCGCCACGCTGCAGGCCGAGATCGATCGCCGCTCCAAGGCGCTTGCCGAAACACAGAAGACAAAAGCGCGGCTGGCGTGCGCCCGCGAGCAGGCTCGTCTGGACGATCTGAAGGATGCCGGCAGTGACGCCGCCGTACGCGCTGACTTGGAACGTCTGTCGCAAGACTTGACTTGCGAGCGCCTGCGCCCGCAGGTCGTTGCCGCGCTCGACAAGGTGACCGAGGGGATTCTCAAAGAAGAAGCCAAAAAAGAAACTCCGCCGCCGCCGGAAAATACGCCTGAGCTGGTGGAATCGGCGCAGAAGGAACTGGCGCGGCTCGGATGCTTCTCCGGCGTTCAGGACGGCATCATGGGGCCGAAGACCAAGATCGCGATCAAGAAATACAAGACGCGGAAAGAACAGCCGGTGGCCGATATCGCGGTGACGGAGGATTTCGTCAAGGAACTCGGCAAGGAGAAGCTTCGCGTCTGCCCGGCCGTGGTTGTCGACCGGCCGGAGCCCGAACATCATCGCAAGGCGACGAAAAAAGAGGCAAAGCGATCCAAGTCATCGAAATCCAAGGAAAGCCGGCGACAAAAGCCGCGCGCCCGCCAACAAGCGAAGTCCGGCGGCCGTGCGCATCCGGCGATGATCGGCATTGGCTTCTAGGCCGGTTTGCAATCGAGGCTCTTTGCGCCGCGTCAGCCGAAATAGCGATCGAGAATGGTCCGATAGATCGTGGTGAGCGCGCGCAGGTCGGCGATCGGTACCCGCTCGTTCACTTGATGCATGGTCTGACCCACCAGCCCGAATTCCACCACCGGGCAGTAATGCGTGATGAAACGCGCATCCGAGGTGCCGCCATTCGTCGACAATTTCGGCTTACGGCCGGTGACTTTGGCGACCGCGTCGGACACCAGCTCGGTGAATGAACTCGGCGCGGTGACGAACACGCCGGCGTTTGACGATTCCCACCGGAATGCGAATTCGATGCCGCCAGCGGCCTTGGCGGCACGCTGCTCGATCAGTGTTTTCAGCGAGTTGAGCGTGTGCTTGTCATTGAAGCGGACGTTGAAGCGCGCCCGTGCCTCGCCGGGAATGAGGTTGACCGTCTTGTTGCCGACGTCGACCGAGGTGAATTCCAGGTGCGACGGCGGAAAATGCGTACTGCCGGCATCGAGCGGCTCGGCCTGCAGCGCGGCGATGATCGTGACCAGACCGCGAATCGGATTTTCGGCGCGTTCCGGATAGGCGACGTGGCCTTGGCGGCCGGTCACGATCAGATGGCCGTTGAGCGAGCCGCGCCGGCCGATCTTGATGGTGTCGCCAAGCCCCTCGACATTACTCGGCTCGCCCAGAATGCAGTGATCGAATTTCTCGCCGTGATCGGCCGCCCACTTTAGCAGTTTCGGCGTACCGTTGACCGCGATGCCTTCCTCGTCGCCGGTGATCAGGAACGAGATCGAGCCCTTCGGCTTGCCGCCGTGGTGACTGAGATGATCGAGCACGGCGGCGACCGCGCAGGCGATACCGCCTTTCATATCGACGGCGCCGCGCCCGTAAAGCTCGCCGTCGTCGACCGCGCCCGAAAACGGTGGGTGCTGCCAGGCTTGCTCGTCGCCGGGCGGCACCACATCGGTGTGGCCGGCGAACATGAGGTTCGGCGCCGGCGCCGCGCCCGTACAGTTCGCCGTCATCGACCGCGCCGGAAAACGGCGGGTGCTGCCAGGCTTGCTCGTCGCCGGGCGGCACCACATCGGTGTGGCCGGCGAACATGAGGTTCGGCGTTCGCGCTGCCAATGCGGGCATAGAGATTTTCGACGTCGTCCGTGCCCGGCTCGCTGAAGGTCATGCGATGCACGGTGAAACCGGCGGCTTTCAAGGTCGCTTCGAGAAACTTGAGCGCGCCGCCTTCTGCCGGAGTGACCGACGGGCAGCGCAATAGATCGCGGGCGATGGTGACAGGATCGGCGGACATTTGGAGGCTTTAGCGGGCGCTTCATAGTGCCGTCAATGCGGCAGTTGGAGCGGCTCCGGCGCGCGATCGCTCCCAATTCACGCTCAAGCCGTTGCGGCCAGTGCCGGCACAGATTCAGGCAACAACGGATCGGGACCGAACACGTTGCTGCCGGCGTCGCCGCGCAGGATGCCGAGATCGATGAGCGCCCAAATCGCAACGGCCAGGCTGATCGCAAGGAAGATCAAGCCGGCCGCGTCCAGTCCGGCGTTTGTCGAGATCACAGCCGGTGCCGCGTAATAGAGCAGCAGCCAATAGCCGGTTTTGCCGCGGTCGTGCAGGCGGCGTACCGCGATCGCGGCGCTCGCCCAGGCAAGAATTATAATAAATACGACGACAACGCCCGCAATAACGGGCGTGATGACATCGCTCGCCTTGGCATCGACTATGATGGCCAACGTGACGAACAGTGCACAGCCCAGCATGTAGGTTAGGAGATAGGCGAGCGTCAGCAGCCAGTAACGCTTGCGGCTGGCGCGGCCCTTGAAACTGAACGGGGCATCCTGAAGAAATCGGCTCATAGCCCCAGTAAGTCGCCGCTGGAGCCGGAAAGGTTCAATCTCTCAACAACTCATTGATACTGGTCTTGGACCGCGTCTTCTCATCGACATGCTTGACGATGACCGCGCAATATAAGGCTCGGGCCGCCGTCCTTGCCCGGCATGCTGCCCGGCACGACCACCGAGTAGGGCGGCACTTCACCCTGCGTCACTTGCCCGCTGGCGCGGTCGACGATGCGGGTGGAAGCGCCGAGATAGACGCCCATCGACAGCACCGAGCCGGTGCGCACGACGACGCCTTCCGCCACTTCCGAGCGGGCGCCGATGAAGCAATTGTCCTCGATGATCACCGGGCCGGCCTGCAGCGGCTCCAGCACGCCGCCGATGCCGGCGCCGCCGGAGATGTGGCAGTTCTTGCCGATCTGCGCGCAAGAGCCGACCGTCGCCCAGGTGTCCACCATGGTGCCGGAATCGACATAGGCGCCGAGATTGACGAAGGACGGCATCAGCACCACGCCGGGCGCGATATAGGCCGAGCGGCGCACCACGCAGCCGGGCACCGCGCGGAAGCCGCTCTTGCGGAAGCGCGCCGGCGTCCAGCCCTTGAACTTGGAATCGACTTTGTCCCACCACACCGCCTTGCCCGGGCCGCCCGGGATCACGCTCATGTCGTTGAGGCGGAACGACAGCAGCACGGCCTTCTTCAGCCATTGATTGACGTGCCATTGGCCGTCGGCCTGCCGCTCGGCGACGCGGGCCTGGCCGCTGTCGAGCAATTCAAGCGCGGTTTGCACCGCCTTGCGCACGGCGCCCTTGGTCTTGGGACCGATCTTGTCACGGCCTTCGAAGGCGTCGTCGATGGTTTTTTCAAGGTTCTTGGCAGACTTGCTGGTGGATTTGTCGCTGGGCATCGGCTTTTTCCGGCAGGTTCGGGAGCGGGTTGTCAGGGGAACCCGCTGCGGTGTCAAGCTGTTGCCGCTCCAAGGCGGGGTATCCCCATCGGACAGCGGGTCGCAGTTCGGCATCGGCACCGATGCGCTATGACCCTGCGGGCGCGTCAGCAAATCGCATTCAAAGGAGCCACTGATGGATACAACGGCAGCACACTTGAGCGGAGACGTCGGCACCTTCCTGGCAGGGTTGGCGGCATGGGCGGCCGCGGCCGTGCCGCGCTTCATCGGGGCGTTGCTGCTGCTGATTGTCGGCTGGTGGATCGCGGGACGCGTTTACCGCGGCCTCAGCCACCTGCTCGACCGGCAGAGGCACATCGACGCGACACTTTGCGGGGTGATCACGTCGCTGGCGCGTTACAGCATTCTGATCGTCGTGCTGGTGGCAGTGCTCGGCCAGCTCGGCGTCCAGACCACCAGCATCCTCGCCGCGCTTGGAGCCGTCGGCCTCGCCATCGGTCTTGCCCTGCAGGGCACGCTGTCCAATATCGCCGCCGGCATGATGCTGCTGTGGCTACGGCCGTTCCGCGTCGGCGACTATATCGACAACGGCGCCGTCGCCGGCACCGTCAAGTCGGTCGGGCTGTTTGCCAGCGAGCTGCATTCCTGGGACGGCATCTATCAGTTCGTGCCGAACTCCGAACTGTGGAACAAGCGCATCATCAACTACTCGCGGCTGTCGACCCGGCTGGTCGATCTCGCCTTCGGCGTCAGCTACGAGGACGATCTCGCCAAAGGGCAGGAGGTGTTGCGCGAGCTTGCCGGCAGCGACGAGCGCGTGGCGTCGGACCCTGCGCCGCAGACTTTCGTCGACGAACTCGGCGATAGCGCCGTGGTGCTGCGCCTGCGCGTATGGGCGGCCAACGCCGACTATTGGTCGGTGCGGCGCGCGCTGACCGAGCGCGGCAAGACGGCGCTGGAAGCGGCCGGCCTGTCGATCCCGTTTCCCCAGCGCGATTTGCACATCAAGGACGCGCCGGCGAGTTTGGCGGGCAAGGCCGCTTGAATGCGACCCGTGCCGTGCGCTTGATTTCAGTACGGTTGCCTGTCCGTGATACCGCGGAGGAACGCGGTCAGACTGTCCGTGACGTGGTCGACGTGTGGATCGTTGCGGCCTTCCAGCTCCCAGTCCTCGCGAAAGACCTCGCGGGTGCCCTCCGGCACCACCAGCACCGTTGTCATGCCGAGTGCGTGCGGTGCTTCCAGATTGCGCGCGAGGTCTTCGAACATGGCGGCGCGATGCGGGATCGACGTCGTGCAGCTTGAGGAAGCGCTCATAGGTCTTCGGTGACGGCTTTGGCTCGAGCTCGGCCGCGACGATGTCGAACACGTCCTCGAAATGCCCGTGCACCTCGAGCCGCTTCATCACCGCGTCGGCGTGCCTGCGCGTGCCGTTGGTAAGGATGAGCTTGCGCCCCGGCAGCTTTTCCAGCGCGGCGCCGAGCGCCGGATTGGGTTCGAGCGGCGAATGGTCGATCCGGTGCACGTAGTCGAGATAATCGTCCGGGTTCAATCCGTGCTCGGTCATCAAGCCGCGCATGGTGGTGCCGTAACGCTTGTAATAATCCTTCTGCACGCGGAACGCCTCGTCTTTCGATACTTGCAGGAATTCCGCGACATAGCCGCGGATGCGCTCGTCCACCTGCTGCCAGAGATTGAGATGAAAGGGATAAAGCGTGTTGTCGAGATCGAACACCCAGGTCTCGACATGCGCGAAGCCGCGCGGCTTTAGACGGGACGCTGATTGCAACGGTCACGGTTCCTTGAAGCGTACGGTGGTCGACGGCTTGCCGCCGACATCGATGGCGGCAAAGCCGACGGAATTGAGACCGCGCGCCGCGCAGTCCTTGTGGTCGGCCAGCTCGAACTTGCCGTCGCGGGTACATAACCGAACATTGCCGCCCCAGGAAAGCGGTACGCCGTCATGCTTGACGACGCGGCCGTCGGGCTCCACCGCCTCGCCATAGCTGTAAAGGCGATGCGGATCGCCGCGCACGTCCGGGCGCAGGCAATGGCCGGGCTCGACGCGGTACCAACCGCGGGTGACGATGGCGCCCATCTCGACGATGCCGAGCGAGGCCATGACCGCGTTTTTGGTATCGTTGCACCAGGAAAAGCCGATGCCCTGCGGATTACGCGCGGCCGCCAACAGCGTGTCGAAAAAGCCGGAGCTTGCCGCCGCATCGGCCGGCAAATGATGATCCTTGATGAACTGATTGATCGCGGCGCGGCTCTTTTCGCTTTGCACGCCATCGATCGGATAGGGGTCATAGCCGGCGATCGCCAACAGCCGCTGGATGCCGGCAAAGCGCGCCTGCGCGTCGTCGTAGTCGGCTTGCTCGGCGAGGTTGACCACGGGCCCATTGGCTGAATCGGACGGCTTGGCCGCGCTGAAGCGCGCCTGCTGGCTCGCCGGACAGCCGCGTGCATCGGCAATCGTAAAGTTGTCGGCGCGGATGCAGAGCTCGGCCCGGCCGCTTTGCGGCAGCGGCGCATTGCCATACAGCGGCGGCGTGCGTCCATGCACATAGACCAGGTCGGCATCGAGCGGCCCGTCCAGAACCTGCTTGCATTGCCCGGGCGCGACGCGGAACCAGCCGCGCGTCGCCACCGTGGCGCCTTTTTCCAGACCGATCGCCGTGTCCATCAGATAGCTGGTGCGATTGCACAGCGTGAGTTCGGCATGCGCCGGCATGCCGGCAAGCAGGATCATGAGGCCGGCTAGCCATGCCTTGCTGTGGGCTGTGCGAATCATGCGCCATGCTAGAGCGCGGCTGGTCGGAATCGAAGGCGCTTCGCGGCGGGCGGTTCAGGCGGTTTGCCGGTGCAACCTGACGGCCAACATTTCACGTGCCAGCAGGATCGCGCCCAACCCCAGCCCGATGAAATCGGTCCATTCGCCGTGCGGCAAGGCGTCGGCCGGAATGAACAGCAGCAACCCGGCGACGCCGAAGCCGACCCGCATCGGCATCGCCAGCGGGCGCACGGCGTAGCCGGCAAAGGCCGCGCAAATCAGCCAGACCCCGATAAGGGCGGTGAACAAGGCGGTTATGACCGACATCAGCGTGCCCTCCAGCAGCAGCGAGGGTGCGCGCACGAACAGGAAGGGAATGATGTAGGCGATCCAGCCGAAACGCACCGCGGTCCAGCCGGTCTTCATCGGATCGGTGTGCGCCAGCGAGGCGGCGGCATAGGCGGCAAGCGCCACCGGCGGCGTGATCATCGACATCATGCCGAAATAGAGCACGAACATGTGCGAGGCCATCGGGGATAGCCCGATTTTCACCATCGCCGGTGCCACCAACGCCGCCAACAACACGTAGACGCCGACCGTCGGCATCCCCATGCCCAGCACGATGGACACCAGCGCCGCCAGCACCAGCAGCAGCCACAGGCTGTTCGAACCGATCTGCACCAGCATCAAAGTGAGCGCGAAGCTCAAGCCGGTGATATTGAGCACGCCGATGATAAAGCCGGCCGCCGCGGTGATCATCAAAAGATCGAGCGAGACGAGACCGGTCGTATGCAATGCGCGGAAGGCGTCGCCGATTTTAGCTTCTTGTCGCCATAGCCGAGCGTGGGGCCAGTGACGATCAATACGGCGGATGCCGCCAACGCCGCCGATTCGGGCGACCAGTTGAGCCAGAACAAGCCATAGATCAGCATCGCGAACGGCAACAGGAAGTGCCAGCCTTGCCTGAGCACCTGCCGCAGCGGCGGGACTTCGTGCATATCGATGCTCTGCAAGCCGGCGCGGGCGGCGAGCAGATCGGCCTGGATAAATAGCGCGTAGTAATAGAGCAGCGACGGCAGCGCCGCGGCGATGGCGACGTCCTTGTAGGGGATCTGCAGGAACTCGGCCATCAGGAAGGCGGCGGCGCCCATCACCGGCGGCATCAGCTGGCCGCCGGTCGAGGCGACCGATTCGATAGCCGCGGCGACATGCGCGGGATAGCCACCGCGCCGCATCAACGGGATCGTCAGCACGCCGACCGAAGCGACGTTGCTCACCGCGCTGCCGGAGATCATGCCGAACAGGCACGAGGCGGTGACCGCGATCTTGGCCGAGCCGCCGCGATAGCGGCCCATCAAGGACAGCGCGATATCGGTGAAGAAGGCGGAGCCGCCGGAGGCGAACAGCAGATTGCCGAAGAACACGAAGGCAATGACGATGGTCGCCGCCACCAGCACCGGCAGGCCGAGCATGCTGCCCGGATCCCAGACCAGATAGAAGGCGAGCTGTGGGACACTGACCGGCAGGCCGGCGAGCGCTCCCGGCACATATTGGCCGAGGGGCGCGTAGATGAGGAACACGATGACGATGACGGTGAGCGCCAATCCGACCGCGCGGCGCAATGCCTCGATTACCAGCGGGATCGTGATGAACGCGACGATCAGGCCATCGATCGGCCGCGCCGTCATATCCTCGGACAGCGCCGGGAAGCGAACGGCCATGTAGGTGCCGATGCCGAAGCTCGCGGCCGCGAGCAGCCAGTCGTACCAGGGGATCGCGGGCCGCGGCGCACCGCGCCGGGCGCCTTGCGTCAAATAGACCAGCGCCATCCCGATCGCGATCATGCCGGCCAGGAACTGCTCGTTGTACAAGAGCAGCCCGAGCACATTGCGATAGAATTGCAGCGCGAATCCGATCGAGCCCAGCGTGAGCAGGCTCGCGCCGGCAAAAATCAGCCGGCGGGCGCCCATTGCTTGGGGGCCCGCCGGTTGTTCATACGTTTCGTCGGACACGCGTTGATCCGGCCTTCAGAGCCGCGATCAGCTGCCGCTCTTCGGCGGCCACTCGCCGATTTCCTTGTAGTACTTGATCGCGCCCGGGTGGAATTTCACCGCGCCCATGTCTTTGTTCATGCGCTTGGGATCGAAGCCGTTGAGCGCGCCGAAATTGGCGGCCAGCTCCTTCTTGTGATCATGCAGGAGCTTGGTGAGCTTGTAGACCACGTCGTCCGCCACCTTGTCGTTGGCCAGCACCAGATAATCGTAGGCATAGACCCAGGTGGTCTCGTCGAGACCGGCGCGGCCCTTGCCGGGCTTGGCCTGCGTCGCATAGGCGACCGGGATGAACTTGCGCAGGCGATCCATCGCTTCCTTGGAATGATCGATCGGCAGCACGCGCACGGGCACCTTGGAATTGACCTCCGCGACCTTGCCCGCGCCGAGCGCGAACATGAACACGTCGGCCTTGCCCTGTTCGAATTCGCTGGCGCCGCCGATCACGTTCGGCACCGGCACCTGCTGCACATCGGCATAGCTCAAGCCGCCATTGGCGAGCGTGCCCTTGGTGAGCACGTCGAGCACGCGTTGGCTGGCATAGCCGCTCGGCACCCGCTTGCCTTTGAGATCGGCGATGGTCTTGATCGGGGAATCCTTGGCGACGAAGAATTCCGAATAAAGCGGCGTGATAATGGCCACCACGCGCAGGTTCGGTTGCGGCTTGTCCTTGTAGATGACCTGGCCGGTGACGGCGTAGTGCGTCTCCAACTCGTTGGCGAGACCGAACTGTTGTTCGCCGGCATTGACGCCCGGCACATAGGCGCTGGTGCCGCCGAACGGCTTGACGCGCAGGTTCAGGCCGCCGTCGGCCGCCACCTTGGCAATGGCGGCGCCGGCCGAATAGGTGAAGAAGCCCTGCTTGCCGGTGCCGAGGCTGTAGATCTGCGCGGAAGCCGGCGTCGCGAATGCGAGCGCGGCCGCCATGGCGCCGACGGTGAGAATGGCCTTACGGTGAATGGTCATTCGGTCCTCCCTGAGGTTTTTATGCGTTGGCGCCGAGACTACACGGAGTCCGCAATTTAGAACAGCGCCAGCCAGGGCAGGCGATCAGCGGCGATTCGCCACGGGAATTGAGGGAATAGGCGCTGGGGCGTCCCGCCCACCGCCCGCGCTCAGCGATGCATCAGCGTGCCGACACCGTGGTCGGTGAGCAGTTCGAGCAGCACGGCGTGCGGCACCTTGCCGTCCATGATCACGACGCCCTCGACGCCCTGGTCGAGCGCGTAGATGCAGGTCTCGACCTTGGGGATCATGCCGCCGGCGATGGTGCCGTCGGCGATCAGCTTGCGGGCGTCGGCCACCGACAGGTCGGTGATCAGGTTCTTGTCCTTGTCGAGCACGCCCTCGACGTCGGTCAACAACAACAATCTTTTCGCCTTGAGCGCGCCGGCAATGGCGCCGGCGAAGGTGTCGGCATTGACGTTGAAGGTGCCGCCATCGGCTGCGGCCGCCACCGGCGCCAGCACCGGGATCATCTCCTTGCCGAGCACGTGATTGAGCACGGTGAGATCGACCTTGTCGGGCTCGCCGACAAAACCGAGATCGACGACCTTCTCGATGTTGGAATCCGGATCGACCACGGTGCGGGTCACCTTGCGCGCCTGCACCATGTTGCCGTCTTTGCCGCACAGGCCGATCGCCTTGCCGCCGGCGGCGTTGATGTAGCCGACGATCTGCTTGTTGATCGAGCCGGCCAGCACCATCTCGACGATCTCAATGGTCTTTTCGTCGGTGATGCGCAGGCCGGCGGCGAATTCCGACCTGATGCCGAGCTTCTTGAGCATGGCCGCGATCTGCGGGCCGCCGCCATGCACCACCACCGGATTGATCGCGGTCTGCTCGAGCAGCACGATGTCGCGGGCGAAATCGCGCGCCATCTGCTCCTCGCCCATGGCGTGGCCGCCGTATTTGACCACGACGGTCTCCTCGTCGTAGCGCTGCATGTGCGGCAGCGCTTCCGACAGGATACGCGCCTGCGTTTGCGGATCGATCTTTTGCAGATCAGATTTGGGTGCTTTGCTCATCGCCGCGGCCTCGATGGTGGGTGCCGTCTTTTAGCGGCCGATGGCTTTGGGCGAAAGAGGCTAGCGCATGATCCCGAAAAGTGGGGTCCGGTTTTCGGAAATGATCATGCGCAAGGCTAATGACCGCGCAAAGCGGCAAGCGCCGCCGCGACCAAAGCGAGCCAGCTGACGATCATGACGATCCCGCCGCTCGGCGCGGCGAACGGAAACAACCGGCCGCCCAAATAGGCGCGCGCGGCGACGTCGGCGGCAAACAGGCTTGCCCCGAACACGAAGCCGCACAGCACGATCAGCCCGAGCGGGCGCAGCATCAGCCCGGAGCGGATGGCGGCCGCGCCGGCAATGACGGCGACCGCATGGATCAGCAGAAGATAGCCGGCGCTGTCGAGGCCGACGCCCGGCTTACCGTGCGCGCCGGCCGCCGCCAGCATGACCCCGGCGGCGCCCATGAGTCCGGCGAGGGCGATGAGGATCGGGTCCATGCCGAAATCGTAGCCCAGCTCCGGCCGGCGCAGAAGCCGAAAGCGATCGCAGCCCTGTGCTAGAATCGGTCTCCTTGAAAGAACCGATATGAGGCAAGGACATGGGAAAAGACCGGCTGGCGGCCTTCAGCGACGGCGTCATCGCGATCATCATCACGATCATGGTGCTGGAATTGAAGGTGCCGCACGGCGCCGATTGGGCGGCGCTCTCCGGCCAGGCGCCCAATTTCGTGAGCTATGTGCTGAGCTTCATCTATCTCGCGATCTACTGGAACAACCACCATCACCTGTTGCACACCGTCACACGCGTCGACGGGCGCATTCTATGGGCAGATTTTGTTGCAAAAGTTGGCAATGGGAAGAGTGAGGCAGTTGCCTCGATGTCTTTAAGCGGTCTGCTGCACCCGCTCCATTTGGCGGCGGGGCCTTTGCGGCAGCGGCACTGACAATAGCAACGCTTACGCAGCACAAGCAGCGGCCATCGGTGGTGGTCGAACGACCAGTTTGGCGAGCCTGCGTAGGTTCTGTGCGATGGCGGCAAGCGTGAACTCGTCTTGGGCGCCGCGCGGGCCACGAAGCCGAAGGCGACCAAGCTTCAGGATGCGCTTGAGATGGGCGAATAGCATCTCGATGCGTTTGCGATCGCGGCGTGATTGCTCGAAGGCTTCAGTCTTGGCCAGTGCTCGGGCTACGTCACGAGCCTCCTCATAGATGCTACGCGGGATTCTGCGCTCCGACGATTTTGGGCAGCATTTGCGTTTGAGCGGACAAGGTCCGCAGTCGTAGGTGCTCGCCCGATAGAGGATCATCTCGCCATCATTGATTTTGCCCGTTGTGTGCAGGAGCTTACCCTGCGGGCAGACATAGACATTGCGATCCTTGTCGAACGTGAAATCCTCACGGCTCAATGAGCCATCCTCGCGCTTCGACCTGTCGATCACCGGGATGTGCGGCGCGATGTCCTTGTCGTTGACGAGCCAGTTGAGGTTCGGGCCTGATCCGTAGGCGGTGTCGCCGGCGAGCCACTTGGGTTTGATATCGAAGCGCGCCTCGGTGCGCTCAACCATGGTCTTCGCCGCGCCAACTTCGGCCTGGCGGATAGCGCGCGAGGCTTTGACGTCCATAATGACGCCGAACTTCACATCGATCAGATAGTTGTCGGCGTAGGCGAAGAACGCCGGGCCTCGCATCGCGCCGGTCCATTGCGCGGCCGGGTCGGACGGCGAGACGAACTTCGGTGTGACGTCGCTGGCTGCACCAAAAGCCGCATCATCGAGGGTCGCCAGATACTCCTGCATGGCCCGGCTCGCCGTCTCGGGATCGCGTGTCTTTTGCCATTCTGAGCCCGGGATCGAGCGCTGCTTGTTGGCGTCGGCCGCAATCAGGCTGGCATCCACGGCAAATCCTTCTCCGCCAACGAGATCGGCTGCGATACACGCCTCGACGACACGCTCAAATACACGACGAAAGATGTCGCTGTCGCGGAAGCGCTCATTGCGTGCACGCGAAAACGCTGAATGATCAGGAATCTTGTGCTCAATGCCGAGCTTGCAAAACCAGCGATAGGCGAAGTTCACCTGCACCTCGCGACACAGCAACCGCTCGGAACGCAGGCCAAAGACATAACCGATGATCAGCATCCGGATCATTAGAACCGGATCGACCGAGGGCCGACCGAGGGTTGGATAGCGCGGTGCGAGTTCCGCGTGGACCCATGATAGATCGAGAACGGCGTCGATCTTGCGCACCAGATGATCATCAGGAACCACCTCATCGAGGCAGAACTCGTAGAACAGATGACCCTGGTCGTTGTTCTGGCGTCCCATCATCGCCCGCCTCCGGCACAAAATGTCGTCAGAAGACGGAATCACCGTTCGCCAAAACCTTCAAATCACTTCTGCAACAAAATCGGCCAATTCCCATCTGCTGTTCTGGCTCTCGCTAGTGCCGGTGGCCACCGCCTGGCTCGGTGAAAACCCGCTGGCGCCTGTCCCGACCGCTACCTACGGCGTCACTTTGCTGATGCCGGCGATCGCCTATTACCTGCTGCAACGGGCGATCCTGCACAAGCAAGGCCGGCATTCCGTGCTGGCGCACGCGCTCGGCAGCGATTTCAAGGGCAAGATCTCGCCGCTGCTCTATCTTGCGGCGATCGGGCTGGCCTTCGTCGTGCCGTGGGCCTCAATCGCGATCTATGTGCTGGTCGCCGTCATGTGGCTCGTACCGGACCGCCGCATCGAGAAGGCGCTGCCGGAAACCTGAGCGCGCGGGCGCTTATCCGGCGCGCCGCTCCGACAACAGCCGCGCGACCGCGGCGCGCAGCTCGGGCACGCCGCTTCCGTTGTGCGCCGACGTCGCCAGCACGCCGGGAAAGGCGGCCGCGCGTTTGACGAGCGCCGCTTCAACCTCGGCCATGCGGCGGGCAAGCTCAGCCGGCTTGAGCGCATCGCATTTGGTGAGCACGACCTGATAGCTCACCGCCGACTGGCCGAGCGCGTCGAATGTCGGATCGTCGGTGGCCTTCAGCCCATGGCGGGCATCCACCAGCACATAGACGCGGGCAAGATTGGCCCGCCCGCGCAAATAGGCGTGGATCATGTCGGTCCAGGCCGCGATCTTGCTTTTGGCGGCCGCCGCATAGCCGTAGCCGGGCATGTCCACCAGATTGAGACCGGCGCCGCCGGTAAAGAAGATCAGCTCCTGGGTGCGCCCGGGCGTGCGCGACGTGCGCGCCAGACTTTTGCGCCCGGTCAGCGCATTGAGCAGGCTCGACTTGCCGACATTGGAGCGGCCGGCGAGCGCGATCTCGCTGCCGCGCGCGGGCGGCAGCGAGGCGGCAGAGCCCGCGGCGGCGACAAAGCGCCAGTCGCCGGCGAACAGGCGCCGGCCGGCTTCGATCTCGTGGCGGGTGAAGGGCTGTGTCTTCATGGCGCATTTTACTCCGTCACCCGCGGGCTTGTCCCGCGGGTTCCGCTTGGGGACGCAGTGCCTTTCCAAGCGAGATCGCCCGGACAGTCCCGGCCATGCCGCAGCAATGAAAGGTCTCAACCGGCGTCACGACTCAACCGGCGTTGCGCTCGGACGGCGGATTCTCGTCGAATTCCTCGTCGGCGCGTGAGGCAACGAAGGCGTCGATCTTCCGCGCCAGCTCATCGCGGAAGGCGTCGATGTCTTCGGGCATGTCGTCATCGTCGTAGGCGCTGCGCGCTTGATGCTGGGCGAGCAGCGCGTTGAGCTCGCGCAAGGTGCGTGTCAGCGTGCCGAGCGCGCGGGCGGTTTGCTCCATCTCGCGCGGCGCTTGCGGTCCGGCCGCGAGCTTGGCGAGCGTCGCCTCGATGGCGGGCAGCACGCGGGCGACCGCGCTTTGCAGGCTTGCCGCGATCGACGCCGGATCGCTTGGCGCCGGTGCAGTCGCGCCTTCGCCGGGTGCGAGCTGCGGCGCGGCCGCTCCATTCTCTCCCCCGAAACTGCGGGGAGGGCCGTTTCGGCTTGCGTCAGCAAGACGAAGCGGGGCGGCGGGGCGGCGGTTCATGATCTATGCCGCGCAACGGCCCCCCACCCCCGAAGCCGGTGGCGGGGATTCGGCGCGAACGGGCGGCGCGAAGGACGGCATCGCTGTGGGGCGGCAAGCGCAGGCGGCCCTTCGCGCGGGATCGGCGGACGCCGCCGCGTCCAACGCCAGCGCCGCATGCGGTCGCGCAGCGTGCCGGATGAAATGCCGTGCTCGGCGCAGATGTCCTCGACCGGCCGGTCGGTGTGCTCGTAGTCGTGACGGATTTGCGCCCAGGTTTCGGGCGTGAGGTCGGGCATGGTGATCGTTCCTTTGCTGTCGTCGAATGGGATGGCGGCGCCCCACAGATGATGTCCGTGTCCCGGATGCGGTGCAGCGTGGAGCGCAGCGGAACGGTGCACCGCTGATCCGGGACCCCGGTTACTTTGTTTATGCGTACGAACAGGGATCCCGGGTCTGCGGCGCACCACTTCGTGCTGCGCCGCGCCCGGGACACGCCCCTTGAGCGATCGCCTCTACGCGGGTGGGGGACCAAAGGCGGACGCGCCAACGCAAAAACCCGCGCGCGCCAAAGCGCCGCGCGTCGCCGGGCGGGCGGCCACGTCTGTCGCAGGGCCAATTGTGGAGAATGTGCCTTTGCTAGCCGGGCAGCGTCACGCTGTCAAGGAATATATTCGTATTTATATACTTGACAATTGTACGGTGTTGGGGGTAGGTTTATGGTCATAGGAGCTACCCATGGCCAAGTTTGCAGCGTTTCAGAACCCCATCTTTCAGGACGAAACTAAGGCCCGCGAAGCCCTAGAGGCCGTGTTGTGGCCTGAGGGGCCTTTCTGCCGCCATTGTGGCAATTCCGACCCTGACAAGATCGCCAAGATGCAGGGCAAGTCAGCGCGTCCCGGGCTGCACTACTGCAATGAGTGCAAGCGCGAGTTCACAGTGACGGTCGGCACCGTTTTCGAGCGTAGCAAGGTGCCTCTGACTAAGTGGTGGATGGCGGCACACATGCTCAATTCAGGAAAGAACGGCGTGAGCGCCCACGAGATTCACCGCACCATCGGCGTCACCTACAAGACGGCCTGGTTCATGATGCATCGCTTGCGCGAAGCCATGGCCGATTTGAAGCCCACTCCCATGGGCGGCAAGGGCAAGATCGTTCAATCCGACGAAACTTATTACGGAAACACGTCCAAGCGCGCGAAGCATTATCGCAAAGGCCACTCGCACAAAGCGAGTGTGGTCGCGCTGATCGAAAAGCCTTCAGGTCGCGTCCGCGCCGTGCAACTAAATAAGGCCACCGCTGAGACAGTGCGGGACGTTCTGGTTCGCAATGTAAGCCGCAAATCAGAACTGCACACTGATGAAAGCCGCCTGTACACTGAGGTTGGTAAAGAGTTCGCTGCGCACAGGACTGTAAAGCACGGTTGGAATCAGAAGTGGCTTCTATGTCGGTAAAGACGGTCAGACCACTAACGCCGTTGAAAATTTCTTCGGCAATTTCAAGCGCAGCATGAAAGGAACTTACCGCTTTTGCAGCGAGCAACATTTATCGCGTTACATTGCAGAGTTTGAATTTCGCCACAACAATCGTTCCGCCCTTGGCGTCACTGACGGGGAACGGACGGCCAATGCTCTCAAGGGTGCAGAGGGCAAGCGCCTGACGTACCGGCCGACTCACTAAAATCACAAGAAAAAAACAGTTTGCTAGGCGGTTTTTAGCTTGGCGGAAGCGCGTTTCTGCGCGGGACTCGTAGCCTTTTTGGCAGTACGCTTCCCTAGTTTCATTTTCTCATGCGGCTTGGGCGGCATGCGCCCGAGAGCGGCCATTAAACGTTTGGTTTTTGCAAGACTGTTTTCCATGGCAGATCAGGACAACATCGAAGGTTGGCCCCCAGAACGAGCGCGCTTGGCAACCATAGCGCAGCTACATGCGCTAGGCCATATTTCTCTTTCGTACAATTATCTCGAAAGTACCTTTGGTCAATTATTCGTGCAGTATATGCCAACTAAACACGAATTTTCAAAAGCTCTCTTTGGCAAATTACCAAACCGCGAACTGGTGGATTTACTATCCGCTATCGTCTCGGATAACGAAAAGGAACCGGAAGTCAAAGATGCCGTGCTCTATTTTTTGCTCTGTTATGATATTTGCAACGCAAACAGAAACATCCTAGCGCATGTCAGAAAGACAAGCTCCGATGCTCAGCTTATGAAGCTTGTTAAACAGGCATCGAATGACCCATCGCGCGAAATTCATTTTGACGTGTCGCTTACCGATCTTCGTCAATTTGGCGATCAAATCGGAGAGACTTTCAGGTTCGGCATAGACTTAGTATTTTGGCTTTTGCGTCGTGCGAACCCGTTATCTAAAAGGCTACGCGAACTTATGGATGAGCCTTTTCGGAGCCAGCCTTGGCCCGGACCATTGCCCGGTAAACCTCAGAAACCACGAATGCTGAACCCGTCCCCGCCTCCAGCAACTCGCACAATTGATTTTTCCCAGCCTGTATCATTTGATCCGTAATCTCGATCTCTTTTTCGTCGCTTATATTCGCACTCATTGTGCGTTCTCCTGTTAGTTGGAGAACGCATCCACATACCTTTCAAAAGCGAAGCCCCGTCACGGCAGAAGCCGAATTAGGACTTATGTCCGCAATTGTCAAGTATATAAATGCGAATATATTCTGCTCCCGCGCAAGCGAAAGAGCATGACGGCGGGGCTTGCACCGGTGCATCCCGGTGCGCTGCTGCGCGAGGACATTCTGCCGTCGGTCGATATGCCGAAGGCGAAGGTTGCGCGCGCGCTCGGCATTTCGCGGGCGCAGCTCTATGCGATTCCGAGCGAGCGGGCGCCGGTGACCGCGCCGATGGCGCTGCGGCTCGGCCGCTTCTTCGGCAACGGCCCCGAGCTGTGGCTCAACATGCAGTCGAATTACGATCTCGCAACGCTTGGCCGCGCCATGGCGCGGGAGATCGCAAGCATTCCGAAGGTTAGGGCGGCTTGAGCGGCGGCGAATGCCGAAGCGATTGAAAGCCTGTTGGGTGATTGAGCCCTTGCGAGTTCCCGCGTCATGCCCGCGCTTGTCGCGGGCATCCATGTTTTAAGACCTCACAAGTTTCAAAGACGGGGATGGCCGGGACAAGCACGGCCATGACGGAAAGAGCGCCACGGATTGCCGCCGGTGGTCTCACTTCCGCTTTTGGGGCGCAGCCGACATGACCGGACACACTGCTGGTCACGTCCCGGTCGCGAACGACCCATAGCGGATATGGAATCTCAGCGAACCACATACAGCGGCGCATGGATCTGATAATATTGGAATATGCAAGGATCCTCCGCATTACCGAGAACTCGATACGCCAAGAGCGGCAACGTCCACGTCGCGTATCAGGTCTTTGGCGAAGGTGAGATCGACCTCGTTTTCTTTCCCGGCTTTGTTTCGAATATTGAGACTTATTGGGAGGAGCCGTCATTTGCCCACTGGCTCAACAAACTCGCCAGTTTCGCCCGCGTCGTCACCTTCGACAAACGCGGCACCGGCCTGTCCGACCGCATCGAAAGCCTTCCGACCATGGACGAGCGTATGGACGACGTGCGGGCGGTGATGGACGCAGCAGGCTCACAGAAAGCGGCTGTGTTCGGCTTATCGGAGGGTGGATCGCTTGCAACATTATTTGCCGCGCATTATCCGAAGCGGTGCAGGGCGCTAGTTCTCTGGGGCGCCTTTGCCAAATTTAGCTCTTGGTTTTCCACGCCTGAAAAGCTCGAGAAATTCTTTGAGTATGTAGAGAAGGATTGGGGAACCGGCGCAAATCTCGACGCCTGGGCGCCATCCAAAAAGGATGATCCTGTATTTCGGGAATGGTTTGCGCGAAGAGAGCGCACCGCCGCGAGCCCGGCCGCCGCCATCGCGTTGATGCGCATGAACAGCATGATCGACATCTCCGAAATCCTGCCATACGTGCATGTTCCGACCCTCGTGATCCATCGCACGCAAGACCCCGTTGTGAACGTCGAAGGCGGCCGCCAATTGGCGACAAGAATACCCAACGCTCGACTTCTGGAGGTACCGGGGATCGATCACCTGCCCTATCTCGGCCACGACACCGATCAGCTTACCGACGAGGTCGCCGAATTTCTCACGGGCGTAAAGCCTGCGGTCGGTGGCGAGCGCATCCTCGCGACGGTTCTCCTCACCGACATTGTCGATTCGACCAAACGTGCGGAGGCCATTGGTGACAGACGCTGGCGTGAGCTTCTCGATTCTCACAACACGATATTCCGCCGCGAGTTGGCCCGCTTTCGGGGTACCGAGGTAAAGATGACTGGCGACGGATTTCTGGCGAGGTTCGACGGGCCGGGACGAGCTATTCATTGTTCACTTTCACTTATCCCCGCGATGCGATCGCTTGGAATCGAAATCCGCGTGGGACTTCACACCGGCGAGGTTGAGGTTAGCAAAAACGACGTGCGCGGTATCGCAGTGCACGTTGCTGCCCGGGTGGCATCGGAAGCCACGGCAAGCGAATGCCTTGTGACCCGAACGGTGAAGGACTTGGTGGCCGGCGCGGACATTCGCTTCACCGAATGCGGCAAACGCGAACTCAAAGGACTAGCCGAGCCTGTCGATCTCTTTGCTGTAACGCCCGCATCTGCGCCGGCGAGATAGTGCTAAATTTGAGCCAATGTCCGCTATTGCTGCCGGCTCAACCGGTCGATGCAACACTTGCGTAACGCTTACCAAATGCTCGCTTAATCGCTTTCAAGATCCCCGGCTGCCAGCAATGCCAAAGCTCCCGGTTTCTCGGGTCGCAGTGAGCCCTGGACGACATTTTTCGCTCATCAGCACACTTTCACTATCTTTTCTGTTCATGATGAGTGTTGCGTCGACCGGTTGAGACCACCGCACTTAGCGGACAAACGACCTCAGCCGTTGAATGGTCGCTATCCGACTAACAACGAACAAAGGTCCGGCCGGAGGCTGAATAGCTCTGCAGCGAATGCCCCATTTCTGACCTCGGAAGAACAAGTCCGGTTTTCGTGGCACTTTTGACCCGAAGCAAACCGTTGGTGCCACCTCACAAAAAATTTGGTCTCTGTGAACCGGCTCACAAAGGAGGGACGCGAGCGATATTAAAACACGCGCAATGATATCGCAGCAAAAGAGGGTCCCATGCCAACCTCACAACCCAAACGGAAAGCGCCGATTGACGTTACTTCGGGGGAAATTCTCGCCGGAGCGATTTGGCTTGCCTTTTTTTGTCTGCTGATCGTGGCAGCTTTATCAAGCGACTCTAGGTCGTTGACTACTGCAGTCAATCTATCTGGCCTTCATTAGTCGGTGCCTCGCGATCCGAAATTGCCCTGAGGGGTTCCATGCGTCACGAGTTCGTCGCCGCCCCGTCACCGAAAGCAGGTCAGCTCGCAGAAGCAATTGGTGTGTCTCCTATTTGCCGTTGGTGCACTCATGGAAATGCCACAGGTGCGCTATTTCCTCGCACTCTGCGAGGATCAGAACTTTACCCGTGCGGCTAAGCGCTGCGGGGTATCGCAGCCCTCACTTACGAACGCAATCAAACGGTTGGAAGCGGAACTCGGCGGATCATTATTCCACCGGAACCGCAGGAACACCCGACTGACCGACCTCGGAATTCTCGTGCGTCCTGATCTTGTGCAGATCGACCGATCCACAGCAGAGGCCAAGCGCAAAGCTGAGAAATACTCAGCCGTACCCTCGGTCTCACATCAACCCAGAAGAATGGAGGCGTTCATGCGTGCACATCACGTCATCGCCGTCGTCGCAGTTCTCGTTGTTGGCTTTGGAGCGAAGCAGTTTTTGTTCCCGCCTAAGCAAGCAGAAGCGAACCTACACGCTGTCGCGGACACGCCGGCGGCGGACATACGCGCGCTGGAGGCAGCGATTGATATCAAAGCGTTGCCTGCACAGAACATCCTTTCCGAGGCCGATCCTGACCTAGACGCCGATAACGCGCCGGCTAAATAGCCACACTAGATTAGATCACGGCGAAAAGCTTCCGACGGCGGCTCTAAGCTCCCGAACCGACCATCTAAAGTGGTTCCGGCACGCTTAATCGTCGATCGACGGCAACCAAGAAGGCAGGCAAAGATGCGCGAGCGGTCAAAGGGCGAAGGCTTGGTCCTCCCTGAACTCGGAGCACTTTTGGTTGTTTGGCTATTGTTTTACGGTCTACTTGTTGTCCATGGATTGACCACTTCTCACGCGGAACGCTTGGCCAAGGCTTGGACAGTCCAAGACAACGCCGAAGGTGTGCCGGGAGCCGCCGAGTCGCTCAGGGAAAGCTTGGCGCTATCTGCTGATAGAATTCGCACTAAGTGATCGAACGGTAGAGGCCGCCTCAGCTGGCCGCTTCTTCCATTTCAAGACAAGTGAGCGATGTCGCTTATTGGCACATCGCGTCCTTCTGCGATGCCGCGGCAATGCGGTCGCTTTCGGATCGAAGCCGACATCAACTGAGCCGCGCTTGCCATCCTAAACGAAAATGGCCGGGACAAGCCCGGCCATGACGCGGAGAGGGTGTGCGAAGAGCCTTACCGCTACGCCTTCTTCTTCTTCCCAAACAACGCCTTGATATTATCGAACAACTCAATCTTCGCCCCGTGCTTGCGCATGATGATGCTCTGCTGCGTCACCGACAGCGAGTTGTTCCAGGCCCAGTAGATCACCAGGCCGGCCGGGAAGCTCGCCAGCATGAAGGTGAAGATGATCGGCATCCAGTTGAAGATCATCGCCTGCGTCGGGTCGGGCGGCGCCGGGTTGAGCTTCATCTGCGCCCACATGGTCACGCCCATGATCAGCGGCCACAGGCCGAGATGCAGGAAATGGCCGACCACCGGGACGATCGTCGGATCGAACGGAAGTAGCCCGAACAGCGTGAAGACGTTGGTCGGGTCGGGCGCCGACAGGTCGTGAATCCAGCCGAAAAACGGCGCGTGCCGCATCTCGATGGTGACGAACAGCACCTTGTAGAGCGAGAAGAACACCGGAATCTGGATGACCACCGGCAAACAACCGGCCAGCGGATTGATCTTCTCCTTCTTGTAGAGCGCCATCAATTCCTGCTGCTGCTTGGCCTTGTCGTCGGGATAGCGCTCGCGCAAGGCGGTCATCTGCGGCTGCACCGCCTTCATCTTCGCCATCGAGGCGTAGGATTTGTTGGCGAGCGGGAAGAAGGCGATCTTGATCAGCACGGTGACGATCAGGATGGCGATGCCGAAATTGCCGACCAGCCGGTAGAACCAGTCGATGACCGTGAACAGCGGCTTGGTGATGAAATAGAACCAGCCCCAGTCGATCAGCAGGTCGAAGCGGTTGATATTGAGCTGCTTCTCGTAGTCGTTGACGACGTGCACTTCCTTGGCGCCGGCGAACAGGCGCGCGTCGGCCGTCGTGCTGGCGCCCGGCGCGATGGTGCGCGCATCGAGCAGGTAATCGGTCTGGTAGGTCGGCTGCTCGCCGAGCTTTCCGGTCGAGAAGCGCGCCTTGAGATGCGCGTTGGTGTCCGGCAGCAGGGCCGCCGCCCAATATTTATCGGTGATGCCGAGCCAGCCATTGGTGACGTCGAAATTGATCACCTTCTTTTCTTCGATCTTCTTGTAGGTGATTTCCTGCAGGCCGTCGTTGCCGAGCACGCCGATCAGGCCTTCGTGCAGGATGTAGTAGCCGAGCGTCGGCGGCGTGCCGTGGCGCGAGATCAGCCCGTAAGGATAGAGCGTCACCGGATTGGCGCTCTTGTTCACCACCTCATCCTTGATCGTGAACAGATACTTGTCGTCGACGGCGATGGTACGGCGGAACGCGAGACCTTCGCCGTTGTCATAGATCAGCGTCACCGGGTGGCCGACGCTGAGCGCGCCGGCGCCCGATTGTTTCCACACCGTATCCGTGGTCGGCAGCTTGAGCTTGTGGCCGGCGGTGCCGGACCAGCCGAACTCGGCATAGAACGGATCCGGGCTGCCGGACGGCGACAGCAGCACGATCGGCGGCGACTTGGGATCGACGGTCTCGCGGTATTTCGACAGCGCCAGGTCGTCGATGCGGCCGCCTTTGAGGTCGATCGATCCCAGCAGGCTTGGCGTTTCGATTGGGACGCGCGCCGATAGTTTGAGCGCGGCCGCGCGTGAGGCGGCCTGCGCCGGCGTCAGGTGGCCGCTCTCGCCGGGCGTCGGCGGCGCGCTGCCGGCGCGGCCGGTTGGCCGGGTTCGGCGCACCGGTGCGGGCGGCTGGCCGAGTTGCTGGCCCACCCGGTGCTGCCGGCTGGCCGGGGTGCCGGGTGCGGTTGGCGCGGCGCCAGGTGCGGTCGGCGCGGAGGTCGGCGCGGCGGTCGGCTGGCCGGCCTTCTTCGCCGCCGCCTGCTGTTGCGCCTGCTGCTGTTGCTGGCGCTCCTTCTGCAGCTGCGGCATGCCGACAAAATATTGCCAGGCGATGAGCACGACAGCCGACAGAACAATGGCGAGAATGGTATTCTTGTTATCCATCGCGATTCCGCTTTGCCATCAGTCGCCCGTCATGCACGCGCCCTAGCGCCCCCTCGAAGTCTTGCATCATGCGAGCAAACGGCAGCTTGAGCGCCGCGCGCCTACCGATCAGCACATAATCGTGTCCGGTCCGCATTCGGCTCGCATTCGACAGCCGCACCACCTCTCGCAGGCGGCGGCGCACTCGGTTACGCTCAACGGCATTGCCGACTTTCTTCGTCACCGTAAAGCCGACACGTACCGGTCCGTCATCGCTTCGCTTGCGCGCCTGTAAAACGAAAGCCACAACCGGCGCCTTGGCTCCTGTCGCTGCAGCCAAGAAATCCGCCCGTTGCTTCATTCGTTCCATGGAAGCAATGCGCGTGGCGCTGCCGCCGCCGTCAGGCGCTGAGCCGCTTGCGTCCGCGCGAGCGCCGTGCGGCCACCACCCTGCGGCCGCCCTTGGTCGACATGCGCGCACGAAAACCATGGCGCCGCTTGCGTACCAGCTTGCTCGGTTGATAGGTCCGCTTCACTTCGCTTATCTCCGCTGGTCGCGCCGTGGCGGCGAAGCCGGTTCCGACCCCGCGACCGCCATGAAAACCCGCATTTCGTCGGATCGGCACGCGATTTGCGCGGCTTATAAGGGAGGCCCCTTAACCCGTCAATGCGACCCGCTGCCGGGCTTCGCGGCACGTCCGAACGCTCACATAAGCCTCAAAAACCGGTGATGCCAGCCCGCCCGCGCCGCGGCTCGTGTATAAGCGCGCCATGTCCGACGCCGCCCCGCCGGCCGAGAAGATGCCCAGTCTGCCACGCCGGCTGGCGCTGCTGGCCGTGGTGGTGGTCATTGGGGCCGTCGCTTATTATGCAATCGGGCAGGGCGAAATCTCACTGGCGTCACTGATCCGTCATCGCGCCGCCATCAATGAATTTGTGACCGCGCATCGGATGGCTGCGGTGCTGGCCTATATCGGCCTTTATGTCGTGGCGGTCGCCTTTTCGGTTCCGGGGGCCACGTTCCTCACGGTCACCGGCGGCTTTCTGTTCGGGCTGGCGGTCGGCGCCTCGGCCGCGGTGATCGGCGCCACCATCGGTGCGACCCTCATCTTCCTGGCGGCGCGCACGGCGCTGGGCGAGCCGCTGCTCAAGCGCGCCGGCCCGCGCGCGACCAAGCTCGCGCAGGGCTTCCGCGAGGACGCCTTCAGTTATCTGTTGTTCCTGCGTCTGGTGCCGGCGTTTCCATTCTTCTTGGTTAATCTGGTGCCGGCCTTCGCCGGCGTCCGGCTCGTACCCTTCGTTGCCGCCACGGCGCTCGGCATTATTCCCGGCGCCGTCGTCTTTGCCTTCGCCGGCACCGGGCTCGACAGCGTGATCGCCGCCCAGGAGGCCGCGCATCGCGCTTGCCTCGCCGCCGGCCGCACCGATTGCCGTCTCGCCTTCGATGCCAAGGACGTGCTCACGCCGAAGCTGCTGGGCGCGCTGGTGGCGCTCGGCCTGCTGGCACTGCTGCCGGCGGTGGTGCGGCGGCTGCGCCGGCGCTCGCGCGCAATCGAATAAGTTTTGCGCTAGTTTACGGCGGCAAATATTGACCGGGATTTCGAGCGGACGATCTGAGGGGGCATGGCCGAGACACTGAAACCCGACATTTGCGTGATCGGCGGCGGCTCAGGCGGTCTTTCGGTGGCCGCCGCGGCGGCGGCGTTTGGCGTGCCGACGGTGCTGATCGAGCGCGGCAAGATGGGCGGCGACTGCCTCAACACCGGCTGCGTGCCGTCAAAGGCGCTGCTGGCTGCCGCCAAGCGGGCCGCGATCATGCGCGGCAGCAGTGCCTTCGGCGTGACCACGCCGCGGGTCGATGTCGATTTTGCCAAAGTGCACGAGCACGTGCACCGCGTCATCGCCGCCATCGCGCCGAACGATTCGGCGGAGCGGTTTACAGGCCTCGGCGTTCAGGTCATCGCGGGAGAAGCGAAGTTCAAGAATCGCCGCACGGTCGTCGTCGGCGACCGCTATGAGATCAGCGCGCGGCGCTTTGTGATCGCGACCGGATCGACACCGGCGGTTCCGCCGATCCCCGGCCTCGACCAGGGTCCTTATTTCACCAACGAGACGATATTCGCTCTGACCGAGCGCCCCCGGCATCTGCTCATCATCGGCGCCGGCCCGATCGGATTGGAAATGGCGCAAGCGATTCCGCCGGCCTCGGCAGCCAAGTGACCGTGCTGGAAGCAGCAGCCCCGCTCGCCAAGGACGATCCCGAATGCGTCGGCATTCTGCTCGCGCTGATCGAGCGCGACGGCGTGGCGATCCGCAGCGGCGTCCGTGTCATTCGTATTGAACGCGCGGAAGGCAAGGTGACGGCGGTTTTGCAAGGCGACGAGAATGGAGAAGCTGAAGAGGCCGTCGAAGGCAGCCACATTCTGGTCGCCACCGGCCGCAGGCCGACGGTCGAGGGGCTCAATCTCGAGGCCGCCCGCATCCGCTACGATCGGGCGGGCATAAAAGTGAACAAGCGGCTCAAGACCCGCAACAAGCGCGTCTACGCCATCGGCGACGTGATCGGACAATTGCAGTTCACCCACGCCGCCAATTATCACGCCGGTCTGGTGATCCGGAACGCGCTGTTTCGCTTGCGCACCCCGGTCAACAATGACGCGATCCCGTGGGTCACCTATACCGAGCCCGAGCTGGCACAAACCGGCTTGACGGAAGAAGAGGCCCGCAAGCGCCGCATCAACATCCGCGTCTTGCGCTGGCCCTATCACGACAACGATCGCGCCCAGGCCGAGCGCGAGACCAAAGGCCACATCAAGGTGATCACACGCAAGAGCGGTCAAATACTGGGTGCCACCATCGTCGGCGCCCAAGCCGGCGAATTGATCACAACTTGGACCCTCGCCATTGCACAGAAATTAAACATACGCGCCATGACCGGCATCGTTCTGCCCTATCCGACGCTGTCCGAGATCGGCAAGCGCGCGGCCATCGACTTTTTTACGCCCAGTTTGACGCGTCCTTTGGTGCGGCGCATCATCGCTTGGTTGCGAATCTTCGGTTGAGACGCAATGGCTTTGGAATCCGACACGACAAAAGCTCCGGCCGAACCGGCCGCGATAGGTCAGCCGCACGATCTGCGCGTCGGCCTTTCCGGCAAGCTGCTGGTGCTCACCGTCGTGTTCGTGATGGTGGCGGAAATCCTGATCTATGTTCCGTCGGTCGCCAATTTCCGTCTCAATTGGCTCAATGATCGGCTTGCGGCCGCGCACACCGCGGCGCTGGTACTCGACGCCGCGCCGCGCGGCATGGTGCCGGAAAGCCTGGCCAAGCAAATCCTGAAAAGCATCGGCGCGCGTGCGGTGGCGATGAAGATGGGCAACGAGCGCCGTTTGCTGGCTGCCTCCGAGGTGCCGACGTCGATCCACCAGGATATCGACATGCGCTCGGTGCCGTGGTGGCGGGCGATCTACGACGCCTTCGACACGCTGATCAACTGCAAGGCGAAAGACGTCGTGCGCGTGGTGGGGCCGGCGCCGATGGACGGCGAGTTTCTCGAGATCGTGCTCGATGAAATGCCGCTGCGCAACGCAATGTGGAAATTCTCCGTCAACATCTTGCTGCTGTCTCTGTTGATCTCCGGCATCACCGCGATGCTGGTGTTCTTCACGCTGCATTATCTGCTGGTGCGACCGATGCGGCGTATCACCGAGAACATGATCGCGTTTCGCGCCGATCCGGAAAATCCTTCGCGCGTCATCGCCGATTCGGGCCGCCGCGATGAGGTCGGTACCACCGAGCGTGAGCTCGCGGCGATGCAGCGCGATCTCAGTTCCATGCTGCATCAGAAGGGCCGCTTGGCGGCGCTTGGGCTCGCCGTGTCCAAGATCAACCACGATCTGCGCAACTTGCTGGCCTCGGCGCAGCTGTTTTCCGACCAGCTCTCGCATCTGCCCGATCCCAAGGTGCAGCGCTTCGCGCCCAAGCTGATGCGCGCGCTCGAGCGCGCCATCGCCTTCTGCCAGGCGACATTGTCCTATGGCGCCGCGCAGGAGCCGGCGCCCAAGCGCGAGACGCTGGAGGTCGAGCCGCTGATCGAGGAAGTGCACGAGACGCTCGGCCTCGGGCTCGACGTGCCGATCCGCTGGATCGTCGCGGTCGAGCGCGGGCTCACCGTCGAAGCCGACCACGATCAATTGTTCCGCGTGCTGGTCAATATCGCGCGCAACGCGGTGCAGGCCTTGGAGACGCGCGGCGCGCGCGATCCGGCGCGCGACCAGATCCGCATCACCGGCCGGCGCGAGGGCAGCGTGGTGGTGCTCGAAGTTTCCGACACCGGGCCGGGCGTGCCCGAAAAGGCGAGGGCGCATCTATTCGAGGCGTTCCAGGGCTCGACCCGCACCGGCGGCTCCGGCCTGGGTCTGGCGATCGCGGCAGAACTGGTGCGCGCCCATGGCGGCGACATGCGGCTGGTGGACGGAACCATCGGCGCCACCTTCCGCATCACCATCCCCGACCGCGCGGTCGAACTGGATGCCCGCCGCGGCGAGCGCGCGCGGGCGTGAAATCCTCGCCGTCTTGCCAATAGGGGGCCGAAACGTTAGCTATGCCCCGGTTCCGCGGCCCGGTTTGCCGGCTTCGGTATCAGCGCCCGTAGCTCAGCTGGATAGAGCACCAGACTACGAATTTGGGGGTCAGGAGTTCGAATCTCTTCGGGCGCGCCACTTTCAGAGATATCCCGTGCGATTTGCACGGCAATCGCACGACAAGCGCAGGCGCCCATGGGGGCACGAATGCGCATCGCCGTGGTGGTCCTCGAGGGCCGCAAATTATCGTAACGGCCGATAGCAGTGTGCCGGCGAGGCATCTTCACGCGATTGCCTTGTCAACGGCTGCCTGCCCGTGGTGACCAATAGTCACAACGAGGTTTCAAATCCATCCGCGAAAAGTGCGTGGATATTACTTGCGCTGAAGACGACCCGGATTTGCCCACCACGAGATAAGTGTGGCTGGGCGCACAAAATAAGCGTTTGCTGTCTCTCCCGCGCCTGCTGAATAGCGTCGTCGCGTGATAGGCCATCGGTCTTCAGTTCGCGCCGGCGACGATCGAATTGAGCAACGGCAGTCTGCTCCCACCGGCGCAGCCACCAGTTTTTCCGCGGACGGTGCTTGGGTCGAAGTGATCGGCCGTGTTTCTGTGCTCTAAGGTCAGCAAGCATCCGTTTCGCAATTTGGGGAGGCACTTGCACTACGCTTTCACCACGAATGGTGGCCTCGACAAACGCGAGTTCAAGCGCTCGTTTCATGCCATCGATATCAATCTGTTCAAGCGGACCTGCTTCGGTTTCGATTTCTCGCCAAAGGTCCTTTGGATGAGCGTCGGGATGTTAAATCTATTCTTGCCAGACATTGCGCGAGTATATGTGCCAAGATTGGAGGACTGTGACAAATATAACAATTTCGAGGTGTATATCGTTCCCTCTTGTCTCGGATTGATCGAGTCACTCAATTCGCAGAATGGCAGGTTACGGAACAAGGGTCGCGCGGCCCCCTCACGGAATTCGATAAACTGTCATTGTGTCCGCTACGCCGCGCAGGGCTGCCTGCTGCTCAGTTAGTTTGAATTTGCCGGCCTCTAGCATTCTTGACACCTGGACATCTTCGACCACAGACTTAGTGGTGAAAATGGCGCGCGATTTCGGGCGAGACTCTGGACTCGGGCGGCGACATTGACGGTTTGACCGAAATAATCGAGCCGGTCGTTGAGGGTAACCGCGAGACAAGGCCCCTCGTGAATTCCGATTTTAATTTGTAAATCGGTCTTGAGGTCGCGCACCGAGTTGCGCATGCGTAGCGCTGCGGCGAGGGCGCGATGGGGCGTTGCAAATGTTGCCATCACCGCGTCACCAATGGTTTTGACCACCGCACCGGCCTCCGAAGCGACTATCTCATTCAGCGCCTGAAAATGTTCACGAACCAGATCGTATGCGACAATATCGCCGACACGATCATATAGTGCGGTCGAGCCTTTGAGGTCGGTGAATAAGAAAGTGAGGCTGGTGATCTTCAGTCCCTGATCAACGTCGAGCGTGTCGGTACGATAAATATCGCGAAAGGTCTGGTTGGTCAGCAACCGCTTTGCGGTCAGGAACGGCCGTCGCTTGCCGAGCAGGTGATGGAGCGCGTCTCCGGCGATCCATACCGACGGCAAGGTGCGCACATCGCTGCGGTTATCGAGCGCAAGCCGCAGGGGACCGGGCCGCATCTCGGTGGTGCCGGTCGGCGCGTGCATCTTGTTGAAGACCATTGCCAGATTTTGGCGTTCACGCGTCGGTTCACCTTTGACGTCAATGAAATGTGCCGCGTGGGTCACCGGCTCAAACACGATCACGAAAGCTGCGGGCAATTGCAGCGACAGCAGCGCTTTCTCGCCGGGCGGAAGTTCCATCGAGTTGATCGTGACGTCTTCTAGTATTTCTTCCAGTCCAGTTTCGGGTAGGTCAACCCCCGAGCCCCAGAATATTTGCTGGAAGTATTCCCAGATCGGCAACGAATGCGGATCGTGGGCCGCAATTTTGCGCACCCGCGGACTGACCGTAAACGCGACTTCGACCATCTCGTCGAGGGTCGGTTCATGGCCGCAGGCGCAAAGCGCGCAATCATAATTCTCTTTGTGGACGGATTTGAGAGTTTGCGTGGCGTCGAGTACGCCTCCACAGCCGGGACACAGCACGTTCCAAGTTAATTCGAACAGCCCGAGCCTTGCGGCGTGCAGGAAGCCACTGATGGCTTTTTCCTCGTCCAGATCGTGCTCGGCCGAGAAGTTCAGTATGTTGATGCGACACAATTGCCGGTCGGTGCCATCGCGGATGACCGCTTCAATGGCGCCAACGACATCGTTATCGGCCGACTGCCGAAGGGTGTCGAATAATGCATTCGTGTCACTCATAACCTGACTCTTAGGTCAAATCTGTCCGCTTGACATCAGCAGCGACGTCACAATCGCGCAAATGCGCGTGAAGAAGAAGCAGTAAACGACAAATAAGTGATATTTTATGTCATTGGATTCTCCGGCCTAGATCTCAAACGCGGCGAAGATAAATGAAATCATGGCAGTTAGCGCAATTTGCCATGGGTTGAGTGATTTATGAGGCGCGACCTGCTCAGGCAACCAGACCCGGAGAGGGCAATTGGATTCGCAGAATGATGGGTTATGGAATTCCGAAACCGCTAAGCTTTGCCGCTTCTTCGAGGATGACAGCTGCCGGTGATCGGAAAGCGAAATGCTATCATCACCCACAAGTGCGCCTTGATCGGTTTACTCTATTTGGTCTTTCGTTTCGCGTATAGCTGCAGTTATCGATTAATAGGCGATGCCCAAGGTCTTCGAATGCGGTCCTGAACCTTAAAGGTTGCAATTCGATCATGGTAGCTTTCGGTCAGATCGACATCATCCCAGCCGTTGAGCAACTGATTGCGGCCGACTGGATCGATCGTGAAATTATAGGTCTTATTGCCGCTGGTAACGGTCTGTCGCACAAGATCAACGGTAATTGGGCGTACGGGATCAGCGGCGACCGCCGCGCCTAGTTCGCTGACATCAACCTCGGAAACAACAACGGTTAGCAGTCCGTTCTTCACCGCGTTCTGCGCAAAAATGTCGCCGAAAGACGGCGCAATAACGCAACGAAAGCCGTGATCGCAAACGGCATAGACGGCGGCCTCGCGCGAGGAACCGCCGCCGAAATTGCGCCCGGCAAGAAGGATTTTGGCATCGCGCCAAGCCGGCTGATTGAGCGGGAAGTCCGCTCGCTCACTGCCCGTATTATCCAAACGCAGGTCCTGGAACAGCACCGCGCCCAACCCTCTCGACCGCGGCCATTTCAGATAGCGCGCGGGCAGGATCTGATCGGTGTTTAGATTGGCCTGCATCAGCGGGCAGGCTTTGGCGGTGAGGCGCGTGAACTTATCCATCGCTGCGCCTCATACTTTCCGGCCGGCGAGCAGCGGACGCGCGTCGGCAAGGTGCCCGCTGACGGCGGCAGCCGCGACCATGGCTGGCGACATCAAATGCGTGCGCGCGCCGCGGCCTTGCCGACCGCGGAAATTGCGGTTGGTGGTCGATGCACAACGCTCGCCGGCGGGTACGACGTCGCCATTGATGCCGACGCACATGGAACAGCCGGAGTCCGCCCATTCCAGACCTGCATCTCGAAAAATGCGGTCGAGACCTTCTTCTTCGGCCAGCCGCTTTACTTGAGAAGAGCCTGGCGAGACGAGGCCGGGGACCTTGCTGGTGCGGCCGGCGATTACGGCGGCGGCAGCGCGCAGGTCTTCGATACGGGCATTGGTGCAGGAGCCGATAAACACGCGGTCAATCTTGATGTCGGTCAGGCGGGTGCCGGGAGCGATGCCCATATAATCGAGCGCGTCACGCAGATATTGTCGGCGAGCTTCGTCGGGTTCGCTGGCCGGATCGGGAACGGATGCATCGATCGGGAGTGCATCGTCGGGTGTCGTGCCCCAGGTGACAATCGGTACGATCTGCGCAGCATCGAGAGTGACTTCGCGATCGAACGCGGCGTCACGATCGGAGTAAAGCCTTGACCAGGCTTCGACCGCCTTGTCGAAGGCCGCGTCTTTGGGAGCGTAGGGCCTGCCTTTGAGATAAGCGAACGTGGTTGCGTCCGGCGCGACCATGCCGCAGCGGCCGCCTGCCTCGATCGACATGTTGCAGAGTGTCAGCCGGCCTTCCATCGACAGCGCCCGGATCGCACTGCCAGCGAATTCAATCGCGTGGCCTTGCGCGCCGTCGGCGCCGATGGTGGCGATGATCGAGAGCGCGATGTCTTTGGTCGCCACGCCGGTTGTTGTGCGCCCATCGACTTTTATCCGCATTCGCTCCGGTTTTTTCTGCCACAACGTCTGCGTCATCAGCACATGGGCAACTTCAGACGCGCCGATCCCGAAGGCATAGGCGCCGAAGGCGCCGTGGGTGGAGGTGTGGCTGTCGCCGCAGACGATCAACAGCCCCGGCAAGGTCAGGCCCTGTTCCGGCCCCACCACGTGCACAATGCCTTGCCGGGGATCGTTCAGGCCGAACAGCGTGATGCGGCTTTCCGCCGCATTCGTTTCGAGATTGCGCACCATGGCAGCGATCTCGGGATCGGCGATGCCGGCGGCGCGCCCGTGCGTCGGCACGTAATGATCGGCGACGCCGAAGGTGAGCCCCGGTTCGGCCACGGTGCGCCCGCGCGCTTTCATCTGGCTGAAGGCGTGGAACGAGCCTTCGTGCACGTAATGGCGGTCGACCCAGAGCAGCGCGGCGCCGTCCTCGCGGCGCGCGATCTCATGCGACGCCCACAGCTTGTCGATCAGGGTGCGGGGCGTGTGTGTGGAATTTGACGCCATGGTGCTCATTAATACCGCAATCGGCCGGCTTGCCGGCGGTTCCCAATAATGTATGCTAAAGAATACCAAGTAAAGCGGCAGCCCCGGCGGGGCAAGCCGCCAGGGGAGCGTGGGGCGTTGCGCGACTGGCTCGGCGAAGCGAAGGCGAAGCAGGTCTATATGGTCCTGCGCGACCGCATTTTGAGCGGCGCCGTCGGCTTCGGCGCCAGGCTGCCGACCGAAAATGAATTGGCGGAATTCCATGGCGTGTCGCGGGTCACCGTGCGCCGGGCGCTCGGCGAGCTCGCGCGCGAGCGGCTGATCGAGCGCCGCCGCAGCGCCGGCACGCGCGTGATCTACCGGCCAGCGCCGGCGCCGATGACGGCCGACATTTCCGGCGTGCTGGCCAATCTCGCCGACATGGGCCGGCGCACGGCGGTCAAGCTGTTGTCCTTCGATTACGTGCCGGCGGAAGGCACGGTGGCCGAGGCGCTCGGTGTCGGGCCCGACCAGTTGTTGCAGCGTTCGGTGCGCGTGCGCTCGGTCGACGGCCTGCCGTTCTCTTATTTGACCACGCATGTACCCGAAAGCGTCTCGGTCACCTTCACCCAGCAGGAACTCGCCTCGCGCCCGCTGCTCGATCTGCTCGAGCGTGCCGGCGTGAAGGTCGAGCATGCGCGCCAGCGCATCAGCGCCGGGCTGGCGACCCCGGACGTCGCCCGCGTGCTCGGTCTGCGCACCGGTTCGCCGCTGATCGAGCTGGTGCGCGTCGTCTATGACCAGGCCGGTCGCGGCGTCGAGCATCTGCACGCGCTCTACCGACCCGACCGCTACGCCTTCGAGATCGATCTCGTGCGCTCGGGCGCCGCCCAAGGCCTGGTCGCCGGTCGTCCGGCGCAACGGCAAACCCGGCCGCGCCACCGCAAGCCCATTACCCAAAGCCAAGCCTAACCGTCTCGCACCGCCACGCTAAACCTAAGAGGGAGAGTAACCATGTCGGACCAGAAGATCCCGTTCAGCCGCCGCCAGTTTCTCACCACCACCGCGCTGGGCGCGGCAACGGCCGCGGCAGGCAGCATCGCCATGCCGTCCGTGCTGCGCGCGGCCGGCGCGCCGGTCAAGCTCGGCGTGCTGCACCCGGTCACCGGCGCGCTGTCTTATTCCGGCACGCAAGGCCGGCTCGGCGCCACGCTGGCGATCGAGGAGATCAACGCAGCCGGCGGCATCAAGTCGCTGGGCGGCGCCAAGATCGAACCCATGCTCGGTGATGCGCAGTCGTCGCCCGCCGGCGGCGTCGCCGAAGTGGAGAAGATGAATTCGGCCGGCGTGTCCTGCGTCGTCGGCGGCTACGCTTCGTCGATCTGCCTTGCCACCACGCAGGCCGCGGCGCGCTACGATCTGCCTTACGTCGTCGACGTCGGCGTTTCCGACTCGATCATCAAGCGCGGCCTGAAGAACACCTTCCGATTCGGCCCCGGTTTCGGCGTCATCGCCAAGTCGGCGCTCGACAATCTGGTGGCGATCAATGACGGCGCCGGCAAGCCGGCCAAGACCGTGATAATCGTGCACGAGGATTCGCTGTTCGGCTCCGGCGTCGCCAAGCTGCTCGGCGCGAAACTGCCGGAGCACGGTTTCAAGGTTCTGGAATCGATGGCGCATCCGACCCCGACGCGCGACTTCAACACCATCGTGCTCAAGATCAAGGCGCAGAACCCCGATCTCGTCATTCCGGCCGACTACTACAACGAATATGTCCTGCTCGCCCGCACCATGCTGCAGCAGCACGTGCGGCCGAAGGGCATCTATTCGGTGCTCGGCGGCGCGGCGTCGTCCTACAAGTTCGTCAAGGAGTTCCCGGCTGCCGCCAACGGCATCATGGACTGCAATCACTGGTTCAACCCGCTTAGCGACAAGGCGCAGGCGCTGAAGAAGAAGGTCGAGGCCAAGGGGCAGTTCTTCACCTACGAGGTCTATCTCAACTACTCTTGCGTCGGGCTGGTTGCCGATGCGCTGGAGCGGGGGGCTTCGGCCGATCGCGCCAAGCTCATCGCCTCGCTGGCGAGTTCCACCTGGTCCGGCCACATCATGCCCTACGGCCCGACCAAGTTCGTCAACGGCCAGAACCAAGGCGCGGCGCCCTGCAACACGCAGGTGCAGGGTAACGACATCAAGGTGATCCTGCCGCCGAAATTCGCCGACGCGAAGCCGATCTTCCCGATCACCTGACCCCACTCTCATGCCGCGGGCGGCGCCTTCGCGCCGTCCGCGGTCATGATCCAGTCGCGCCCGTGCTTTCGCCCACCATCCTGATCCCCACCGTTCTCAACGGCCTCTTGACCGGTGCGGTCTACGCTCTTGTCGCGCTCGGGCTGACGCTGATCTACGGCGTGCTGCACATCATCAATTTCGCCCACGGCGCGCTGCTCACCGCTGCCATGTTCGCGGCCTTTTTCGCTTTTCATACGCTCGGCATCGATCCCTACATTGCCGCCTTCATCATTGCCCCGGTCTTCTTCGCATTCGGCTACGCCTTGCAGCGCTTCGTCATCGGCCCGGCCTCGCATGGCGAGGACCGCAACATGCTGCTGGTGACGCTCGGGCTTGCCGTCATCATCGAGAATGCGCTGCTGTTTGCGTTCCGCGCCGATACCCGCACCATCGACGTGCCGTATGCCTTCCAGAGCATCGACCTCGGCTTCACCTTTCTGGCGGTGCCGCGCCTGGTCGGCTTCGGCGCGGTGTTCGTGGTGGCGCTGGCGTTGTGGCTGATCATGGGCTTCACCGATACCGGCCGCGCCATCCGCGCCGTCGCCAAGGAGAAGCTGGGCGCCGAGCTCGCCGGCATCGACGTCGCGCATGTCTATGCGGTGACCTTCGGCCTCGGCACCGCCTGCGTCGCCATCGCCGCCTGCCTGCTGATGCCGAGCTATTACGTCAATCCGAGCGCGGGCAATGCCTTCGTGCTGGTCGCCTTCACCATCGTCGTGCTTGGCGGCATGGGCTCGGTGCCGGGCGCGCTGATCGGCGGCCTGGTCATCGGCGTGGTGGAAAGTCTTTCCAGCCTGTTCCTCGGCGAGTCGCTCGGCCAGATCGGCATCTTCCTCATCTTCATCGCGGTGCTGCTGGTGCGCCCGCAGGGTCTGTTCGGAGCGAAGGCATGAAGGCGTTCGCTCCGATCGCCGTGGTGATTGCGCTGTTGGCGGCGGTGCCGCTGATCGTGCATTCCAATGTCACGCTCAACTTCCTGGTGGTCGCGCTGATGATCGCGCTGGCCGGCCAGGGCTGAGGAATATCCTCGGCGGCTATGGCGGGCAGTATTCCTTCGGCCATGCGGCCTTCTTCGGCACCGGCGCCTATGTCACCGCCATTTTGCAGGTGCGCTACGGCGTCAATGCCTGGCTGGCCTTCGGCCTCGGCATTGCCGCCGGCGCCGCGCTCGGCGCGCTGATCGGCGGCTTGACCTTCCGCTCCGGCCTGCGCGGCTCTTACTTCGCGCTGGTCACGCTCGCCTTCGCCGAGGTGTTGCGCATCGTGGCGAGCGTGGCGCCGATCACCGGCGCCGGCGTCGGCACGCTGGTCAAGCTCGACCTGCGCGCCGAGGCGCTGCAGTTCGAGAGCCGCGCCATGTTCTACTGGGTGATCCTGGCGCTGGTTGCCGTGGCGTTGATCGTTACCCATCTCCTCGAGCGCTCGCGCTTCGGCGCATGGCTTGTCGCGGTACGCGAGAACGAAGACGCGGCCCATGGCGCTCGGCGTCGACACCACCGCGGTCAAGCTCGCCGCCATGATCATTTCCGGCGCTATCACGGCCGCCGCCGGCTGCTTCTATGTGCAATATTTCCTGTTTGTCGATTCCGGTATCGCCTATGGCACCTGGATCTCGATCGAGGCGCTGCTGACGCCGATCAGCGGCCGCGCCGGCACGGTGTTCGGCCCGCTGCTCGGCGCGCTGGTAGTCAAGGCGCTGGGGAAGGCGCCCTGATGGCGGTGACGGGCGATGCGCCGGGCCTTGACCTGGTCGTGTTCGGCGGCGTGCTGGTGCTGGTCATCTGGTTCTCACCGCGCGGCCTGGTCGGCTTCGGCGCGGAACTGCGCGGGCGATTCCGGCGCCGGAACACGCACTGTCGCGCAGGAGGCCCGCCATGGCTGAGCCGCTGCTCGCGGTGCAAGGCGTGTCGCGCCGTTTCGGCGGCTTGCTCGCGGTCAACGCGTGTCGCTTTCGGCGGCGCAAGGCCGTATCACCGGGCTGATCGGTCCCAACGGCGCCGGCAAGACCACACTGTTCGCCGTCATCTCCGGTTTCCTCAAGCCCAGCGATGGCGCCGTGCGCTATGGCGGCGAGGACGTCACCGGCGAGCCGCCGCACCGGCTGGCGCGGCGCGACGTCGCCCGCACGTTCCAGATCGTGCAGCCTTTCGCCGGCCTGACGGTGCGCGACAACATCAGGGTCGGCGCGCACCTGCATCAGCCCGCGCGAGACCGCGCCCGCCGCCGCCGAGCAGTTCGGCGCGTGAGGTCGGTCTCAGCGACATGCTCGACCGGCCGGCCGATACGTTGACCGTCGCCGGCCGCAAGCGGCTGGAGCTGGCGCGTGCGCTGGCGACCGAGCCGAAACTCTTGCTGCTCGATGAGGCGCTGGCCGGACTGAACCCGTCCGAGATCCGTGACATCGTGCCGGTGATCCAAGGCTTGCGCGACCGCGGCATCACCATCCTGATGATC
>CAVXGN010000044.1:0-62793 GCA_963761245.1 uncultured Alphaproteobacteria bacterium
GCCGCACGTGGTCGATCTCTACGAGAAGTACAAGGACAAGGGCTTGGTGGTGATCGGCGTGCACGCGCCGGAATTCCCCTACGAGAAGAAGACCGCGGGCGTGGCCGCCGCGCTCAAGCGCCACCACATCACCTATCCGGTGGCGCAGGACAATAATTTCAAGACTTGGAATGCCTACCGCAACCACTATTGGCCGGCGCAATACATCGTCGACCGGCACGGCCGCATCGTTTACCAGCACGCCGGCGAGGGCCAGTACGACACCATCGAGCAGACCGTGCGCCGGCTGCTCAGCGCGGAGAGCTGAGGCGTTACGCTTGACGCGCAGGCGCACTCGAAAATTGCCTGCCCTCGCGGGCAATGACAGCCGGTGCAGCGGCGCGCCTTTGCCGGTCCTGGCGCGCACATAGGTGACCGAGAAGCCGAACGCGCCCTCCTTCACGTTGGGCTTGAGCGCGGCGTTCTCGGTGACGCCGATGCCGACCATGTTGATGATGTCGCGCTCGTAGGTCGGGATGCGCTGGTCGAGAAACGCCAGGTCGAGCGCCTTGACGTTCTTCACGCGCGCGACGCAGTCGCGCTCCATCGCGACCTTCGAAACGCTCGGTATCGGCTTTCCCGCCAGCCGTGAATCGACGACCGCCATTGCTGTCCTCCCTTATCTTGCGCGCCGGTTGAGCCGGCGTCCGGGGCAAGACCAGCGCGGAACGCGGCGCACTGGAATCCGCGATGCCATCGGGCCAGTGCGATGCGGTCTGCTCATGCCGCGGCGGGATGGGTTCCACAGGCGGCGCGGGCTTTTTCCGACTTTCGGCCCGCCGGAAAATTGCTATGGTCCGGACCGGAAAATTGCGGCCGCGGCCGCCGAATGGGGGATTTCATGCGCCGTTGCGCCGTTGCGCTTGTGGGCCTGGTCGGCATGCTGTTGGCCGCCGCGCCGGCGCAAGCGGAACTGGTCAAGTTTCCGCAGGCCGGACCGAACTCATTTCTGATCGATCTGCTGCCCGGCTGGGAAACCAAGACCGACGACTACAACGGCCTGCAGGTGATGCCGACCGCGCGCTGGGCGGTGGTGTATCTCACCATCGTGCACGACGAGACCTTCGCCAATCGCCCGCTCGCCGACGTCGCCGGTGCGATCGGCAAGGGCGCCGGCATCAACCATTTCGATCGGGAAACGTCCGGCGAGATTTCGCAATACAAAGGCCGGGCGTTCTTCGGAAAAATGAAAACCAGCAACGGCATTCTCGACGTCAAGATGACTGTCGTGCCCCTGGGGCCAGACCGCTGGGCCGCAGAATCAATACTGATGTCGAGCGCAGGCATTTCCGACGACAAACAGAAGATCCTTGACGATGCCGTCGGCAGGGTCACGCTTACCGGAATCCCACACTAGCAGCGCCGATTTTGCGGCGACCGATCGCAGGAGAACCATCATGGCCGGCAACACCATCAAGATCGCATCGCGCGAGGGCGGCACCTTCGATTGCTATCTGGCGCTGCCCGCCGCCGGCGAGCCGGTGCCGGCGATCGTGCTCGCCTCCGCCGTGCACGGCGTCGACAAGGACCTGCGCGATCTCGCCGACCAGTTCGCCTCGCACGGCTTCATCGCGGCGGCGCCCGATCTGTTCTGGCGCACCATGCCGGGCCCGCTGACGCGCGCCGACGGCGACCTGCCGCAGAAGCGTTCGCAGCCGCGGCTGGAGAAGATCAAGACCGGCGAGGCCGACCTTGCCGACACGCTCGCCGAATTGCGCAAGCTGTCGTCGTTCAACGGCCGCGCCGCGGTGATCGGTTTCTGCTACGGCGGGCCCTACGCCATCATCGGGCCGAAGCGGCTCGGCTATGCCGCCGGCATCGCCTGCCACGGCACCAACTTGATCTCGTTTATCGATGAGCTCGACGGCGTCACTGCGCCGATCTGCATCATCTGGGGCGACCAGGACCACGCCGCGCCGGCGGAAGTCTTGGACGCTTATCGCAAGGTGCCGGCGCGCATGAGCAATGTCGAAGTGCACATCTTCCCCGGCGTCAAGCACGGCTACATGATGCCGGACGCCGGCGCCGCCTTCGATCAGAAGACGCGCGAATTCTCGCTGGCGCGCGCGCTCGCCATCCTCGGCACCTTGCGCGGCGGCGGCGAGCGGCTGCGCAAGGCGTCGTAACTACTGCGCGCCCAACTCCTTGTCCTTCGCTTCGGCGCGCTGCGCCGCCGGACGGGCTGCGAGCCGCGCGGCGTAGTCGAGAAATTCCTTGCGCTCCGGCAGCAGCTTGAAAATCATGCCCCAGCGAATGTTCGCGCCGATCACCACGTCGGCGGCGGTGAACTGCTCACCCATCAAAAACGGCCCCTGCTCCACCGCCTTCGCCACCACGTTCATGGTGGTGTCGAAATCGCCGTAGCCGAGCATGGCGCGCCGCGCCTCCTCCTTGCGCGGGGCGGCGCGGTCGATCACCGCCGGTTCAATGCAGCCGGGGCCGAAGAACAGCCATTTGAGATAGACGCCGCGCCGCGGCGTGCCGATCGGCACCGCGAGGTTCGCTTTCGGAAAGGCGTCGGCGAGATAAGTGCAGATCGCCGCCACTTCGGTGATGATGGTGTCGCCGTGCTTGAGCGCCGGCACCTTGCCCATCGGATTGACGGCGAGATAGTCGGGCTTGAGCTGCTCGCCTTGGCTCAGATGCAGGAGCTTGATGTCATAAGGCTCGCCCACCTCCTCCAGCATCCACAGCACGACGGACGAGCGCGAGGGCGAAGCGTGATAAAGCGTGAGGTCGGGCATGAAACACCTTGCGTTTGCCGTGGGCCGTACCAACGTTACGGCTGTGATTGTGCCGGGAAAGTGACCGATGTCCAATAACGTGCGCGACAACACCGAACGCCAGCGCTTCGAGCTCGACGTCGACGGCAAAGTCGCATTCTCGAACTATCGGCGCGCGGACGGCCTGCTTACCGTCATGCACACGGAGGTGCCGGAGGCGCTCAACGGTCGCGGCATCGGCTCGGCGCTGGTGCGCGGCCTGCTCGACATCGCCCGCGCCCAGGGGCTGAAGGTCAAGCCGCATTGCCCCTTCGTGAAGGCCTATCTCGACAAACACCCGGATTATGCGGATTTGCGCGCCTAAAGCCGTTCGCAGCGAAACGTAATATTTACCCTTCGGTAAGACATTGGACGCGTCGCTGCGTGACCGCGGGAGTTGGCGTTGGATCTTTGGGCCGGCATTTCATTCTTCTTTGGCCAAACGAGCCGACTGCTGTTCTCGCTCGGCTCGCATTTCTCGCTCACGTCGCTGGCCGTGGCGCTGGTGATCTCGGCGCTCTATTTCGTCTATCAGCGCCGCAAGCGCGGCCGCCGCGTGCGCCTGAAGACGATCGTGCGCGCGCTGTTCCCCAAGCGCATCATCGCGCACCGCTCCAACCAGGCCGACATCGGCTACCTGTTCTTCAACGTGTTCCTGTTCAGCATCATGTTCGGCTGGGCGGTGCTGTCCTATCAGTTCATCTCCAACGGCATCATCGCGGGGCTGGTCGCCGTGTTCGGGCCGGTCTCACCCTCGACCTTGCCGGCCATCGTCACGCGCTCGGTCATCACGCTGATGCTCTTCCTCGCCTATGAGCTCGGCTACTGGTTCAATCATTGGCTCAGCCACAAGGTGCCGGTGCTGTGGGAATTTCACAAAGTGCACCACACCGCCGAGGTGCTCACCCCGATCACCAATTTCCGCGTCCACCCGATCTATGCCTGGGTGTTCGCCAATATCCTGGCCTTCTCGGCCGCGGTCGCAAACGGCTTCGGCAACTACATGTTCGGCGACACCGCCTATCAATACGCGATCAACGACACCAACATCATCCTGGTGCTGTTCATCCACGCCTATGTCCATCTGCAGCACACCCATATGTGGATCACCTTCCGCGGCGCGCTCGGGCGCCTCTTCATCTCGCCGGCGCATCACCAAGTGCACCACTCCAACAATCCGAAGCACTTCAACAAGAATTTCGGCAGTTGCCTGGCGCTGTGGGACTGGATGTTCGGCACGCTCTACGTTCCGGCGAAGGAGCGCGAGCCGCTCGCTTTCGGCTTCGACGATTACCCCGATGCGCATACCGTGAAGGGCGAGCTGGTCGACCCGCTGATCAACGCCGCCGCGCATTTCAAGCCGCAGCGCCAACGCGAACTCGCGCCGATGCCGGCAGCCGAGCGCAAAGCTTAGCGTTACCTCAGCCGCCGCGATCCGGTTCTTCCGCTTTGACTTGGCGCAACCCGCGCGGCATTGATCGCCCCATGCGCAAGCGCACCGTTACCGTCAACGACAAGATGCAAAAGGGCTACCGCTATGCGCTCACCGCGCCGGTCGGGCGCCAGTTCGATCCCGAATTCAAGCCGGAGCTGACGCCCGCCGACATGTTGCGGCTCGGCGTGTTCTGCGGCAAATACATGACCGACTGCCGGCGCGAATTCCCCAAGAGTTGGTTCGCCCGCGCCAAGCTCGCCCCCAAGGGACGCGACTGCTCGCTCAACTTCTTCGGCATCAACGCCAGCCAGCCGCTGTCGGAGTGGAAGCGCAAAGGCTGGATCCATCCCGACGATCCGCGCGGCTGGTTCCAGTGGTATTGCCGCTATTATAGGGGCCGCCGCATGCCCAAGGAGGACAGACGGCAGATCGGGCGATGGAAGGCGATCCGCCGTCACGTGCGGCAAATCCAGAAGAACTGCGAGCCGGGCGATTTGCTCTGCCGCCGCCGCCAGCGTCAGGCGCTGCTGCACTGGGCCTATGACAGCCGGAAGATTTAAACGGCAATCCGATCGAGCAAATCCATCAGCACCTCCGGACAGGTGACGTGCGGATTGTGGCTTGAATCGATCTCATAGGCGCCCCAGCCTTCCGACTTCGCCCGGTCGTAGAAGCGGCGGAAGCGGTCGTCCGGCGATACGCGCGCACAACGAATGTAGTGGCGCGGCAAAGTCAGCGGGCCGTTGTGCAGCTTCAGTTTCTGCTCGAAGGTCTTTGCCGGCTGCGGCACCCGCCTGGGCGCGCACCAGGCAAGATCCTCCGCCGGCGTATCCGGCGGCATCGGCCTGGGCGGAATCTGCCAGCCTTCCGGCTTTCGTTCCGCACGCGCGGACTCCGGCAACAGGTCGAACAGGCTGTCGCCATCGTCGGGCGCGAAGGCATCGAGATAGATCAGTTGCACGATCCGCTCACGCGCGCGGTCGGCGACGCCGGTTGCGACCATGCCGCCATAGGAATGGCCGATCAGGTTGACGCCGGCGAGATTCTCGAATTCCAGCACGCCGAGAATGTCGGCGATGTGAGTCTCGAGATCGATATCGGGATTGGCCAGATGGCGGCGCTCGCCGACGCCGGTATAGGTCGGCGTGAACAACTCATGGCCGCGCGCGCGCATCAGCGGGCGCATCTTCTTCCAGACCCAGCCGGCGCTCCACGCGCCATGCGCGACAAGAAATGTGGCCATCGCCCTCCCCTTGCGGATTGCTTGTTATTCGGCCGCCACCGTGCGCGGCCGCGGCGCGCGACTATTCCAGCGCGCGCGCACAAAGTCGAGCGCCACCACCGCCAAACCGGCGCCGAGCACTTCCCAGCCCGGCCGGATGCCGGCGGAGAAATCGAACGAAACCTTGAGCACCAAGAGCGGCGACACGTGAAATGCAATGCCGATGCCGATCGCTTCGCCGGCGAACGTGAGGATCGACACCGCAACGCTCAGACCAAGCAGCGCCAGCGTCGACAATTCATGGGTGTCCAGCCACCAGGCCGCCACCCGATAAGCGATCAACCAGCCGAACAAGCCAGCGGCAAAGGTCGGCACCGTGACGTCGGCCTTGGTCTGCTGGAAATAATGGATCAGCGCCAACAGCGCGATGGCGTAGACGATCTGGTGCAGCCGGCGCCAGCGCAGGGGACCGAGCCTGCGCACCATGGCGTCGGTCGAGGTGGCGGCCAGCACGGCCAGGCTGACCCAGGCCGTGGCGCCGACGATGAGGTACCAGCGGTGGGTGATCTCGTGCACGACCTTGCCGAGGTCGAACATCTGGTCGGCGATAAACAGCGAGAGATGCGCGGCGATGTAGCAGAAAGCGCCGACGCCGAGCATGCGCCGCACCTCGATCAGGCTGCCGAAGCGCGCGATGCGGCGGAACGGCGTGACCGCGAGCGTCACGCCCAGGAACACCAGCGCCCAGAAGCCGGCACGATGGATCATGTCGTTGATCGGCCGCGCGCCGTTGTAGATGGCGTCGGCGTCGACCAACGCCTTGGCGAGCGGGAATAACAACAGCGCCAATGTGCCGATGCGCAACGGCGACAGCCGCCCGTGCCGGTCGCGCCACAACTGCCAGGCGGCCTTCATGCGTTCGCCATTGCGACGCGGCGCGAAAGGAGCCGGCCAAGGTCTGCAGAATTGGCAGGGCGCGCATGCGTCGCAGCTGGAAATCCGCTAACTTATCCTATTGATCTGAAGCCATCATTTCCGACGATCGGCGATCACGGCATGCCTATCATACCGCAGCTGCACAATATTACCATGCGGACAGCGATGCGAACGATGCTAGCATTTACTCACGGTTGTTCGATTCGTCACAACCGATCACAAGATCGGGCGTCAAGGCTGCCGCAGAATCACGGGTACGGCAGACCGCTACGGGAGAAGAAGGAGGAGCAGACAAGAAACGCCGCGCCGGGGGATTATTTGAGGAGACCTTCGATGCTGCGCCACCTGCTTCGCTCCCTGCTCGTACTCATCCTATCCCTGTTCAGCTTTGCCGCCTTGGCCCACGACGTCTGGATCAACCGCGGGCACTTCAAAAATCCGGCCGGCGAATGGTGTTGTGGCGCCGAGGATTGCGGTGTCGTCTCGCCCAATGCCGTCCATGCCAGCGCCGGCGGCTATTCGGTCCGCGGTGCGGTCACCTATGGCCAAGCCATCACCGGCAACGCCGCGGACGGCCCCACCACCACCGACAACGTGAACGAGATCATCCCCTATAGCCAATCATTGCCGTCGCCCGACGGCGCCTACTGGCGCTGCAAGCGTCCGGACGGCACGCCGCGTTGCTTCTTCGCACCGCCGCCGGGGAGCTGATCGCCGATCATAGAAGCGTCGGCCGCGTCAGAGCCGCGGCAGCGGCCGGCCGCCGCTTTGGTTCGAGGGAACTTTCACCCAGGCCTCGCCGTCGAGCACGACCTCGCCGTCGACGGAGCAGCTGCAGGTGAGCCGCGCGCGGGATTTCTCCGGGATCAGCTCGGCGACCGACACGCTCACCTCCACGGTGTCGCCGATCTTCACCGGCGCGCGGAAATGCAGCGTCTGCGAAATATAGACCGCGCCCGGACCGGGCAGCCGCGTGCCGAGCACCGCCGAGATCAGGCTCGCCGTGTAGAGTCCATGCGCGATGCGGGTGCCGAACGGCGTCTTGGCGGCGAAATGCTCGGATAAATGAATCGGGTTGCGGTCGCCGGTGACCTCGGCGAAGCCGACCACATCGGACGACGCCACGGTCTTGCTGAGCCGCTCGGTCATGCCGACCGAAAGGTCCTCGAAGGCGAGCGTGCGCAGTGTCAGCATGTCAGGCGTCCGTCGCGTGCCGGCAGAGTGTCCATAATACGCCAATCAGCACCACATTGAGCAGCGCCAATGCGGTCAATACGGCGATGGTCGCATCGCTCCCGCTCGCCTCGATCAGCAAAGCGCCGGCCGACGGCGCCAGCGCCTGCACGATCAGGCTCGGAAACGCGAGCTTGCCCATCAGGCGCGGAAAGCGCACCGGCCCAAACAAAGCGAGCGGCAGCGTCCCGCGCCCAATCCAGGAAATGCCGTAGCCGGCGCCGTAGAGCAGGATCACCAGCACCAGGATCGGAAAGTGGCCGAGCAGCATCAGCAAGCCGACCGCCATCAGGCCGCAGGACGCAATCATGGTCCAGATCGGGTGGTAGCGGCTGCCGAACAGCCGCTCCACCACGCGGGCACCGACCTGCGCCGGGCCGAACAGGGTGCCGAGGCTGACCGCCACGGCATAGTCGACGCCCCTCGCCTGCAGGAAGATCAGCAGATGCACCACCACGATGGAGCCGATGCCGGCGGCCAGCGAAAGCACCAAAGCGAGCAGCGCGAAGATCAGCGTTTCGTTGGCGATCCGCCCCGATGGTGCGGACGGCGCACCGTCGGCGGCCGGATCGACTTCACGCTTCGGCGCGCGGCGGATCACCGCCATCTGCAGCGGCAGCGCGACAATGAGGTGCAGGCCTGCATAGATAAAACAGGCTTCGCGCCAGCCGACATGGTCGATCATGAAGGCGCTGAGCGGCCAGCAGACGGTGCTGGCGAAACCGCCGAACAGCGTCAGATTGGTGATCGGCTGACGCGCCTCTTTGCCGTAGAGCCGGCCGAGCGCGGCGAAGACCGCGTCATAAAGCCCGGTCCCCATGCCGAGCCCGAGCACCCCCCAGGCCGCGAGGTAAACCGGCAGCCCCGGCGCCAGACCGATGCCGGCTAGCCCGGCGGCGTAGAACAGCGAGCTCGCGAACAGAACGGGCCGTCCGCCGTGGCGGTCGACCAAGCGGCCCACTTGCGGCGAGATCAAGCCGGCGACCAGCAGCCCGATCGAGGTGCCGCCGACCACCCAGCCGAGCGACCAGCCAGTCGCGGCGACGATCGGCCCGGCAAAGACCGCCGGAAAATAGAACGAGGTGCCCCAGGCCAGGATCTGGGCGGCGCCGAGCGCGGTGATGACGATGCGGCGGTCCGGATGGCCGACGCTTTTCTCCGTTGCCAAACCTGCGATTCCCCCAATCAGCGGCCGGCAATCTACACGATCCGGCCGCCAGGAGAGACGCCCCGCTGGCGGCCGCCGCAACCGTGCTTTTGAGCGCAAAAACAGCGGCCAAAACGGCTTTTTTGGTTAAAGATCAGTTACTTAAGCTATGCGTTCTCTGCATTGCTGCGACGCAACATTATTGCTTTTCATGCGGTCGAATATGCCTATTTTCCGGGTGAAACGATTTGCCGGCCGAAGCCGGCCCGAAAGGAAGGATCACTATGTTTACCAGCATTGTCCGCTTCGTCCGGGAGTGGAAGCACTACAATCGGAGCATTATCGAGCTGTCCCGCTTGGGCGACCGCGAGCTTGCCGATATCGGCATCAGCCGCTCGGACATCCCGCGGGTCGCCTGGACTGCGGCGCACAAGCGCTGAGCGTCGGCTCGACCACGGTTCGAAAGCGCCCGCCCCCCGGCGGGCGTTTTTGCGTTTCGGGGGCGTGGTTGCGGCATCGGTGCCCCGCGCCTAGTTTCCAATCACCATGAAATCGGTCCATGTCATCGGCGGCGGCCTCGCCGGCTCGGAGGCCGCCTGGCAACTCGCGCAAGCCGGCGTGCCGGTCGCGCTGCACGAGATGCGGCCGCAGCGGACGACCGCCGCGCACAAGACCGACGGCTATGCTGAGCTGGTCTGCTCCAATTCGTTCCGCTCCGACGACGCCGCGCACAATGCCGTCGGCCTGCTGCATGAGGAGATGCGCCGGCTCGGCTCGCTCATCATGCGCGCGGCGGATGGCCACCAGGTCCCGGCGGGCGGCGCGCTGGCGGTCGACCGCGACGGCTTTTCCGCCGCGGTGTCGGCGGCGCTGGAAGCCCATCCGTTGATCACGCTCACGCGCGGCGAGATCGCGCTGCCGCCGGCCGACTGGGACAGCGTCATCGTCGCCACCGGACCGCTTACCTCGCCCGATCTCGCCGCCGCCATCCGCGGGCTCACCGGCGAGGACGCGCTCGCCTTCTTCGACGCCATTGCGCCAATCGTCCATCGCGACAGCATCGACTTTGACGTCGCCTGGTTCCAGTCGCGCTACGACAAGACCGGCCCCGGCGGTTCGGGCGCCGACTACATCAATTGCCCGCTCACCCGCGAGCAATATGACGCCTTCGTCGATGCGCTGCTCGCCGGCGAAAAGACAACGTTCCACGATTGGGAAGCCGCCACGCCCTATTTCGACGGCTGCCTGCCGATCGAGGTCATGGCCGAGCGCGGTCGCGAGACGCTGCGCCACGGGCCGATGAAACCGTTCGGCCTGACCAATCCCAAGCAGCCGGACGTCAAGCCCTATGCGGTGGTGCAGCTGCGCCAGGACAACAAGCTCGGCACGCTCTACAACATGGTCGGCTTCCAAACCAAGCTGAAGCACGGCGAGCAGGCCCGCATCTTCCGCACCATTCCCGGCTTGCAGAACGCCGAATTCGCCCGGCTCGGCGGCCTGCATCGCAACACCTTCCTCAATTCGCCCAAGCTGCTCGATGCGACCTTGCGCCTGCGCGCCGAGCCGCGCCTGCGCTTTGCCGGTCAGATCACCGGCTGCGAGGGCTATGTGGAATCCGCGGCCATCGGCTTGCTCGCCGGCCGCTTCGCCGCCGCCGAGCGGCGCGGCGTGCCGATGGCGCCGCCGCCGCCGACCACCGCGCATGGCGCTTTGCTCGCGCATATCACCGGCGGCCACATCGAGACCATCGACGCCGGCCCATCGTCGTTTCAGCCGATGAACGTCAATTTTGGCCTATTCCCGCCGCTGACGGCGGCGGCATCGGTCGTTCCGGAGGGCCGCAAATACGGCCGCGGCTCGGCCAAGAACCTGGCACGCAAGAGCGCGCTCAGCGCCCGCGCGCTCGCCGACCTCGAACGCTGGATTGGCGACACCAACTGCGCCGTCGCCGCCGAATAGCCGTCCATGGTATAAGCGCAACATGCCTACAGCCGACATTTCGCCGCGCTGGCGCAGCGAGGTGGTGCTCAAACGCGACCTGTTCAGCACCATCGAGCGCGGATCCTTCAAGAGCGACAAGGGCGACGTCGATGCCATATTGCGCCGGATCGACGCGGTGCCGTGGTGGTCGCGCCCGCTGGCCCGCCATCTGTTTTCGCGCGAAGTCCGCGCCTTGCAGCGAGCGCCGGTCGGTATTGCGCCGCCTCTGCTCTATGCCGGCGAGCAATATCTGGTGCGCGGGTTCATCGCGGGTGTCGCCCTGCACATCGCCAAGCCGTACGGCGAAACCGGCTATTTCCGGTCGGCCAAGGCCGCGCTGCATGCGCTGCACCGCGCCGGAATTTGCCATAACGACCTTGCCAAGGAGCAAAACTGGCTGCGCACCAGCGACGGCCGCGCCTGCCTGACCGATTTCCAGCTTGCCGCGCTGTTTGCCCGGCGCGGCAAGCTGTTCCGCATCGCGGCCTACGAAGACTTGCGCCACCTGCTCAAGCACAAGCGCCGCTACGTGCCGGAAGCCCTGACCGCGATCGAAAAACGCGTGCTCGCGCGCAAGAGTTTGCTCACCCGCGTTTGGATGAGCACGGGCAAGCGACTCTATTACGCGGTCACGCGCGGTCTGTTCAAATTTTCCGACCGCGAAGGCGCCGGCAACCGTCTTGTCAAGGACGCACCGCAGATCGCCGCGCGCCTTAAGCAGCATCCGCAGGTTCGCGAGGTCGCGGTTGTCGCCTATCCGGATCGCCGCGTCGGCACCGGCCTCTATGCCTTTGTCGAGAGCAGCGATCTCAGCGAACAGCGCTTACGCGATGCGCTCAACGCCAGCAGCTCGATTGCTGCGCCCGAGTGCCTGCAACTGGTCGACGCGCTGCCGCGCCGCGCCGGCGGTGAAATTCGCACGGAAATCCTGCAACTCGTCGCCATGAACCAGATCGACCTGATCGATCCCTTGATCGCCAGCGAAACTGAGCGTGCGCTGGTCGACCGCATAGTCGCCGGCAGAAGCAATCTGCGCGACCGCTTCTCCTTTTGAAGAGCACGCAAACGAAAAATGCCGCCGCACGCGACCGGTGCAGGTGTTAGCCGAAAATGCGGCTCGGGTTGCGTGCCGCGCGCCACAACAGCCATTGCCGGCGCAACAGCGACAATTGGCCGGCCTGGAACGGCTGATAGCCGGGCTGCTCCATGCGGCGCAGCGTCGGGCCCACCAGCGCCAGCGGCAGCAGCGCCGGCAGCGCGGCCGGCGACGCCAATGTCATCTTCGCCTGCGCCGCCGCCAAATGACGGCGCGCGAGGTCGCGCATCTCGCCCAATGCGGCCTGCAGCTTCGCGCTCTCCTCGCGCGCAAAAATATCTTCGCGCTCGACCTGATGGCGGTCGAGCACGTCGAGCGGCACGTAAAGCTGCCGGCGCGCGGCGTGGCGCGCGAAAGCGCTTAATGCCCCCGTGATCGCGTAGGCGATGCCGGCCTCCGCGCTCAGGCTTTCGGCATTGTCGCCGCCGCCGAGAATCTCAGCCGCCATCGCGAGAATGGTCGACTGGGTTCTGACGCCGTAATTCTCCAAGTCGGCGACGGTCGACATGGGATCGTCATAGAGGTCGAAACCATGCGCATCGATCAGCTCTTCCAAACGCGCAGCCTTAAGATCATGGCGTTCCAGCGTCTCGCGCAGCGCCGCCGCCACCGGATTGGCCGCCGCCTCGCTTGCGCGCTCGCCCGACACGGCCTCGCGCCACCATTGCAGCCGGATTTCTCCCGGCATCGGCTCGCGCGCCAATTCGCGCACCCGCGCGATCTCGACATTGAACGCATAGAGCGCAAACAGCGCGTCGCGATGCTCGGCCGGCGCAAACAGCGTCGCGAGGTAACGGTCGCGGTCGGCCTCGCGCACCAGCGTGGCGCAATAGTCGGCGTTCGTTTGCATGGGGCCAGTCTAGCAGCTTATCATTGCGCATGATCTTTTCCGAAAACCGGTTCCCACTTTTCGGGATCATGCGCGTAACTACGCGACTGCGATCAATCCTGCGCCGACGCGGCGGCGTTCCGCCAGCAGGACGTTGTAGGTGCGCACCGCCGCCCCCGTGCTCATGGCGTCGACCGACAGACCGGCGGCGCGAAAGCGCGCGCGCAAATGTTCCGGCAGCGCCGCGGGGTCGCGGCCGGCGCCGATCATGAACAGGTCAAGCCGGTCCGCCCGCGCCAAGACCGGCTCAAGCATCGCTTCGTTCAAAGCTGCAAAATCGGCAACCGGCCAGGCCCAGACGCCGTCCGGCAGGCATAGCAGCGAGCCGCGATGCGACATGCCGCCAAAGCGAAACCCGCCATTACCATAAGCCTCGATCGGCGCCGGCTGCGGCAGATGCGGGGCATCGGTGCCGAGGCTGCCGGTCATTGCTAGCGGCGGCCCTTGCGTTTCTCGGGCTTCTTCTCCGGCTTCTTTTCCGGCGGTTTTTCCCGACTGGTGTCGGCAAACCGCTCGGGAACGCCGTCGGGGTTGGCGTCAGACGCATTGCTGCGGCCGGTCAGGGAATCCCGCCCGGTGCCGACGCCGAGATAGATCAGGATCGGCGACGCGATGAACACCGACGTATAGGTGCCGACCAGCACCACGCCGAACATCATGGTGGCGGTGAATGAGTGGATCGCCTGACCGCCGAACAGCAACAGCGACAACAGCGCCAAGCTGACGGTCAAATGCGTGATTACCGAGCGCGACAGCGTCTGGTTGACCGAGCCGTTGAGCAGCTCGGGCATCGGCATCTTCTTATAGCGTCGCAGCATTTCGCGGATGCGATCGTAGATCACGACGGTGTCGTTGAGCGAATAGCCGAGAATTGTCAGCAAAGCCGCGATGCTGGTGAGGTCGAAATCGATCCGCGTCAACGACATAAAGCCGATGGTGAGCACGATATCGTGCACGTTGGCGATCATGGCGCCGAGCGCGAACTGCCACTCGAAGCGGAACCACAAATAGATCAGGATGCAGAAGATCGCGAGCATCAAGCCGATAACGCCGTAGGACAACAGCTCGCCGGAGACGCGCGGGCCGACCACTTCCACCCGGCGGTAATTCACGTCGTTGCCGAGCGCGCCACGCGCTTTTGTCACCGCCGCCTGCTGGGCGGCATCGCCGCCGGGCTGCTCGGCGATGCGGATCAGCACATCGTCGGGCGCGCCGAACTGCTGCAACTGTACCTCGCCGAGATCAAGCGCGCTCAACGACGCGCGCATCTTGGCAAGGTCGGCCGGCTGTCCCGACTTGGTCTGGATCTCGATCAGCGTGCCGCCCTTGAAATCGATGCCGAAATTGAGCCCGTGAAAGAAGTAGAGCGAGATGGCGATGATCGACATCATCGCGGAAATGGGAAAGCTGATGCGCCGGAAGCGCATGAAATCGAATTTGGTATTGTCGGGTACGATGCGAAGCAGGCGCACGGGTTATTCCCTTAAATCGGCACGTGTTGCGGTCGGCGCCAGCGTACCCAAGTGGCGACGATCAACCGTGTCAGGGTGAAGGCGGTGAACACCGTGGTGATGATGCCGATGCCGAGCGTGACGGCGAAACCGCGCACCGGGCCGGTGCCGATATAGAACAGCACCGCCGCCGCAATGAAGGTGGTGATGTTGGAGTCGAGGATGGTCGCGAGCGCGCGGGTAAAACCGGCGTCGATGGCGTTGATCGGCGTTCGCCCGCCGCGCACCTCTTCCCGGATGCGCTCATAGATCAGCACGTTGGAGTCGACGGCGATGCCGACGGTCAGCACGATGCCGGCGATGCCCGGCAGCGTCAGCGTGGCATTGAGCATCGACAGCACGCCGAAGATCATGGCGACGTTGATCGCCACCGCGATATTGGCGAACAGCCCAAACAGGCCGTAGGTCACCAGCATAAAGAGGACCACCATCGCGGCACCGACATAGGAGCTGATCTTGCCTTGCGCGATCGAGTTGGCGCCGAGACCGGGACCGACGGTGCGCTCCTCGATGATGGTGAGCGGCGCCGGCAGCGCGCCGGCGCGCAGCAGGATGGCGAGATCGTTGGCGCTCTGCACGGTGAAGCTGCCGGAAATCTGCCCCGACCCGCCGAGGATCGGCTCGCGGATCACCGGGGCGGATATCACTTCATTGTCCAAGATGATGGCGAAGGGCTTGCCGACATTCTTCTGGGTCGCCTCCGCGAATTTGCGCGCGCCCGAAGTATTGAAGGTGAAGTTGACGACCGGCTCACTGGTGCGCGAATTGAAGCTTGGCTGTGCGTTGGTGAGATCGCCGCCTGACACCAGCACGCGCTTCTCGATCACATAAGGTGTCTTGGGCGAGGTCGAGCTGTAGAGAATCTCGTCGTCCGGCGGCACGCCGCTCTTCTGCGCCTGGTCCGGCGACACCGTTGTATCGACCATGCGAAAGTCGAGCTTGGCGGTCTTGCCAAGCAATTGCTTCAACCGGGTCGGATCCTGCAAGCCAGGTACCTGCACCAGGACGCGGTCGGTGCCTTCGCGCTGGATCAGCGGCTCGACCGTGCCGAGTTCGTTCACGCGTCGCCCGATGATCTCGATCGACTGATCGACCGCTTGCCGCACGCGCTCGACGATCGCCGGCTCGGTCAGCGCCAGCCGGAACAGGTTGCCGGCTTCTTTGGTGATGTCGAGGTTGCGCTGGCCGGTGGCGCTGAGAAAGCCGCCGAGCGGCTGCGATAGACCATCAAGCTTGCTCTCCGCCTGGCTGGAATTGGCGCCCTCGCGGATGCGAACCTCGACGCCGTTGCCGCGCACGACCAGGCCGGTATAGCCGATGCGCGCGTCGCGCAGCACGCGGCGCACTTCGTCGCGCAGGTTCTCGAGCATTTCCTTGCGCACCGACTTGGTGTCGACTTCCAGCAGGATGTGCGAGCCGCCCTGCAAGTCGAGGCCGAGCACGATGTGGCGCTGCGCCCATTTCGGCCAGGAATCCACCATCGAGGCGGGCAGGAAATTGGGAACGGCGAACAGGCAGATGACCAGTGCCGTGAGCACGATCGATAATGCCTTCCACCGTGTGAAATAGAGCATGAGTTTCCGATCCGGGAACGATACCGCAGGCTTTTTACGTCAGCCGGCCGCGGCCTCGTCTTTCACCGGCTCACCTTTGGCGCGGACATCGCTGACCATCGTTCGCATTTGGCGGATGCGCACATCGTCCGCGATCTCGATTTCGATCTGGTCGTCGTCGATCACTTTCGTGACCTTGCCGATGAGCCCACCATTGGTGACGACGGTGTCGCCCCGCCGCACGTTCTTGACCATTTCCTGGTGCTGTTTCACCCGCTTCTGCTGCGGGCGAAGGATGAGGAAATACATGATGACGAAAATCAGCGCGAACGGGAGCAGCGACATCAGCATGCCGCCATCCCCGCCGGCTCCGCCACCGAACAGCGAGCCTTGCGCAAACGCGGGCGAGATGAACATCGATGGTTCCCTTGGTTAACCGGCACGCCGGCGGGCGTCCCGGCCCGGCTAACGCGCAATCAATTTCGCGCGGAATATAGCGGCCACGGCCCCAATTGCAACGCCGCGCCGGGCCCTAAACCCCTCGTTTTTGGCCATTTTCCCGCTAGGACGCTTGCGAGGGTGACGCCCGAACGCTAAGAGCAGCAAAATCTCCGAAAGCATCCCGATGGCCAAGTCGAAATCCAGACCCAAGTCGAAGTCCAAATCGCTTGCGCGCGCGAAATCGGCCGCTGCAATCGACGGCGCCGTGCTCGAGCGAATCGCCACGGCGCTCGATCGCCTGGCGCCGGCGCTCGTGCTGTTGCCCGACTTTACCGCTGCCGACGCTTTCATCTGGCATCCGGACGGTAAACGGCTTGCGCCGGTCAAACGCGTCAACCGGGTCGAGATGTCGCTGCTCAAGGGCATCGACCGCGTGCGCGACGTGCTGGTGGAGAACACCGAGCGCTTCGCCAAAGGGCTGCCCGCCAATAATGCGCTGCTCTGGGGCGCGCGCGGCATGGGCAAATCGTCGCTGGTGAAGGCGGCGCATGCCGGCGTCAATGCTGCCTACGCCGCCAATGCCAAAGGCGGGCCGCTCAAGCTGATCGAGATTCACCGCGAGGACATCAAGACCCTGCCGGACTTGATGGCGCTGATCCGCGGCGAGCGGTATCGCTTCATCGTGTTCTGCGACGATCTGTCCTTCGACACCGAGGACACCACCTACAAATCGCTCAAGGCGCTCCTGGAAGGCGGCATCGAAGGTCGCCCGCCCAACGTGATCTTCTACGCCACCTCCAACCGGCGGCACATGATGTCACGCGACATGATCGAGAACGAGCGCTCGAGCGCGATCAATCCGGGCGAGACGGTGGAAGAGAAAGTGTCGCTGTCCGACCGTTTCGGGCTATGGCTCGGCTTCCACCGCTGCAGCCAGGACGAATATCTCGCGATGGTCGACGGCTATATCGCGCATTACAAAATCCCGGCGCGCGGCGAAGCGCTGCATCATGAGGCGCTGGAATGGTCGACCACGCGCGGCTCGCGCTCCGGCCGCGTCGCTTGGCAATTCATTCAGGACTTGGCGGGACGGCTCGGCGTGGCGCTAAAGGATTAGCGCGACTAGCATCGGTCTCCGACACGCACCTGCCCGTTCCCGCGCAAGCGGGAATCCAAATCCAAAAGCTGGGCCCCCGATTTCGCGGGGACGCGCGGTGTCAGGAAATGAAGCGCGCGTCAGGCGCCGCCGAGGAAATGCATCGGATCGACCGGGCGCGAGCCCTTGCGGATCTCGAAGTGCAGTTGCGGCGAGGTCACGTTGCCGGTTTGGCCGGCGCGCGCGATCACCTGTCCGCGCTTGACGGTTTCGCCGCGCTTGACCATGAGCTCGCTGGCATTGGCATAGGCCGACACATAGCCGCCAGCGTGGCGGATCAGCACCAGATTGCCGTAACCCTTGAGCTCGTTGCCGGCATAGGCGACGACGCCGTCGTCGGCCGCCTTGATCGGCGTGCCTTCCGGCACCGCCAGATTGATGCCGTCGTTCTGCGTGCCGTTCGGCCGCGCGCCGAAGCCGGCGATGACGCGCCCGCGCACCGGCCAGCGGAACGACGGCAGGCCGCCGGTGGCTTCCGCGGTCTTGGTTGCCGGTTTCGGCGCATGCACCTCGGGCTTGGCGATGCGCGCGGTCTGCTGCGGAATGCTGGAGACGCGTTCGGGCGCGACCGTGCGCGGCCGCTCGATCTTCGGCGGCTCGATCTTCGGCGGCTCATGACGCGACGCCACCTGACGGCCGCCGGGGATGGTCAAACGATCGCCGATGGCAATCTTGGTGTAGGGCTGGATTTTGTTGGCGCGCGCCAGCGCCTTCAGCGTCACGCGGTGACGGCGCGCGATGCCGATCAACGTCTCGCCCGGCTCGACGATGTGCACGCTCGCTTCGACCTTGCGCGGCTCGGCGACACGCGGCGCGGGCGGCGGCGGTGCATGACGCGCGGTCGAGATATAGCGCGGGATCACTAGACGTTGGCCCGGGCGGATCGACGCCGCATTGCGGATGCCGTTGGTCTGCATGATGGCCGAGGCCGGCACGCCGTAGCGGTGCGCGATGCTTTCGACCGTGTCGTTGCGGCCGACGGTGACCGGCGAGCCGCCGTCCCAGGTCCAATGGCCGGCGGGCGGCGTCGGCGGCAATGGCGTCGGCGCGCGGCGGGCCGGCACCGAGCCGGTATAGTCGACGTTGGTCGGACGATAGGCGCCTAACCCCTGCGCGCCGCTCGCGACGCCGCTGGAGGCGACGGTCGTCGGACGGCTCGGCGCCGGCAATGGCTGCGCATAAACTTGTTTCGACGCGGCCGGACGCCGTGCGATCGAGCCGGTCGCCTCAGGCGCCGGCGGCTGGCGATAGTCGGAGGCGTAAGGATTGGAGTCGAACCGCGCGGAGCCGGCACAGCCGGCGGCGGTTACAGCGATCAATGTGAAAAGACAGGCGCGCGGCCAGGCACGCGAAATAGATGGCACGTCAAGGCGCGGCATATGGTTACCCACTCGTACGCAACAAACTGCGAATGCGAACTAAAGCAGCCGTGGGTAAATAACGGTTTAAGGATTACCGATTGGTTGCCGGCCAAGCGGAGCCTGGCAAAAATGCCACAGCGCGCGCTTACAGCTCTTGCGCCTGCCCCGGCAGCAGCGGAACGAAGCGCACCGCGATCAGATTCTCGCGGATGGCGCCCGTTTCCGTTTTGGTAAGCTTGACGATCTGTTGCGATCCGGCATGCGGCCCGAGCGGCAACACCATGATGCCGCCCTGCACCAGCTGGTCGAGCAATGTCTCCGGCACGCTGGCCGCGGCCGCGGTGACGATGATGCGGTCGAACGGCGCGCGGCTCGGCACGCCGGCGAGCCCATCGCCGGTGACGACTTCGACATTGTCGTAACCGAGCGCCGAAAGCCGCGCGCGCGCCTTGTCGGCGAGCGTGCGGTAGCGCTCGATCGAAACCACCTCGCGGGCGAGGTGCGAGAGCACCGCGGCCTGGTAGCCCGAGCCGGTGCCGACTTCCAGCACCCGGTGCTCGGGCCGTACGCCGAGTTGCTCGGTCATATAGGCGACCACATAAGGCTGGCTGATGGTCTGCCCGCAGGCAATCGGCAGCGCCTGGTCGGCATAGGCGCTGTCGGTAAAATCGGCCTCGACGAATTGCCCGCGCGGCACCTCGTCCATGGCGCGCAACACCGCTTGGTCGGCGATGCCGCGCCGACGCAATGTCAGCAGGAATTCCATGCGGCCGACGCCGTCGTCGCGCGGTTGCGGCACGATTCACCTCGCTTTCGCCGCATTCCTAGCATGTTTGCCTGCTTTCCATGTAAAATAGACGGCCGCGTTTCGGCGGCGGCTTACGCCGGCCGGGGCGGCAAACGGGAGCGGTTGATGAGCAATTCTACGGCCATGCGGCGGATCCTCGTGGTCGAGGACGAATATCTGATCCGCATGTTGCTCGAGGACATGCTGGCGGAGATCGGCTACGAGGTGGTCGCCGCCGTCGGCACCATTGCCGAAGCAAAGGTCGCAGCCGAAGCCGGCGGCTTCGACGTCGCCATTCTCGACGTCAATCTGGACGGCGAGGAGGTCTATCCGGTCGCCGAGATCCTCGCCCAGCGCGGGCTGCCGTTCGTGTTCGTCAGCGGCTACGGCGAGCGCAGCCTGGCCGAGCCCTACAGCGACCGCCCGGCGCTGCAGAAGCCGTTCCAGAGCGAGCAGTTGAAGAAGATACTGGCCGACCTGCTGGCGCCGGCTTAACCCACTTCCCCGTTCGTCCCCGCGAAAGCGGGGACCCAGCATGAATACTGCCGAAGCTGCGATCGTGCGCCTGGATTCCCGCTTGCGCGGGAATGAGCGGAACACATCGGCGCAACAATCGCGCGCTAATCGAATATTTCCGCCAGCTTGGTCATGAACGGCTCGTCGGTGAGGTCGAGCCGCAGCGGCGTCACCGCGATGCGCTTTTCGGTGAGCGCATGCAGATCGCTGCCGTGCGCGGCGCCGACAATGCCGCCGCGGCCGAAGGCAATCCAGTAATAGGGATTGCCGCGGCCGTCGTGACGCGGCTCGATGCGCAGCAGTTCCTGATCGCGCTTGCCCTGGTTGGTGACGGCGATGCCGGCCACTTCGTCGGGCGGGCAATCGGGAAAGTTGACGTTGACCAGCACGTCGCGCGGCATGCCGGTCTCCAGCACGCGGCGGATCAAATCGGGCGCGAATTGAACCGCCGTTTCCCAATAAGGTTCGTGCCGGTTGCTGAACGTGTAGGCCTGCGACAGCGCGAACGACGGAACGCCGAGCACCGTGCCTTCCATCGCGCCGGCGACCGTGCCGGAATAGGTGACGTCCTCGGCGCAATTGCGCCCGCGGTTGACGCCGGACAGTATCAGGTCCGGCGCTTGCTTCATGATGTGGCGCACGCCCATGATCACGCAGTCGGTCGGCGTGCCCTTGACCGCGAAATGGCGCTCGCCGACTTCGCGCAAGCGCAGCGGATCGTTGAGCGAGAGCGAATGCGCCACGCCCGACTGGTCGGTTTCCGGCGCCACCACCCAGACCTCGTCGGACAGACTGCGCGCGATTTTCTCGCACACGTCCAGCCCGGGCGCGTGAATGCCGTCGTCGTTGGTGATCAGGATACGCATTACGCTACCGTCATTCCGGGACAGTGCGAAGCACTGGACCCGGAATCCAGATGCAACAAAAAGACGTTCGAATTTGCGTCTGGATTCCGGTTCGCCGCTTTGCGGCGCCCCGGAATGACAGACAGCTGTCGCTTTAGCCGCGTCAACTCACCTTCTCGATCTTCGTCATACCGCCCATATAGGGCTTGAGCGCCTCCGGCACCACGATCGAGCCGTCATCGTCCTGATAGGTTTCCATCACCGCGATCAGCGCGCGGCCGACGGCAACGCCGGAGCCGTTGAGCGTATGGACGAAGGCCGGCTTGCCGTCCTTGCCGCGATAGCGCGCGTTCATGCGCCGGGCCTGGAACTCGCCGCAGACCGAGCAGGAGGAAATCTCGCGATAGGCGCCCTGCCCCGGCAGCCAGACCTCGATGTCGTAGGTCTTCTGCGCGGCAAAGCCCATGTCGCCGGTGCAGAGCGTGACCACGCGGTAATGCAGATCGAGCTTCTTCAGGACTTCCTCGGCGCAGGCCAGCATGCGCTCGTGCTCGTCTTTGGATTTGTCCGGCGTGGTGATGGAGACCAGCTCGACCTTGGTGAACTGGTGCTGGCGGATCATGCCGCGGGTATCCTTGCCGGCGGCGCCGGCCTCGGCGCGGAAGCACGGCGTGCAGGCGGTGTAGCGCCGCGGCAATGTGTTTTCGTCGACGATGAACTCGCGCACCAGATTGGTGAGTGGGACTTCGGCGGTGGGGATGAGCCAGAGCGTATCTTCGGTGTACGGCTGCAATTTGCTCTTTAATGTCGAGCATTGTGGAGTTCAGAAAGACCTTCTCCCGCTAAACCGATGTTGCAGTTCATTCTGCGCGAGCGCCTGTGAACTGAAACTTCGATCTGTACCGAGATCTTAGGATGCAATATCTATTCGTCAAATCCAATTAATGGTCAATTTTGGCAGCGAAATTGATCGTCTTTGAAATTTTGGCAACTGCGCCGTACCAAACATCGCATCGTCACGCACCAAAATCGGCGGAATGACTTCGGTATAACCGCCAATCTCCACGTCGCCGTTCTTTCGTTTGGTCCCGTATGCACATCGAGCATGAATTGCCCGAGCGCGCGTTCCATGCGCGCCAGGCCCTTCTGCAACACGACAAAACGCGCGCCGGAGAGTTTCGCCGCCAATTCGAAATCCATCATGCCGAGCGCTTCGCCCAGATCGAAATGCTGCTTGGGCGTGAAGGCATAATTGCGTTTTGCGCCATGCTGATGACGCTCGACATTGCCGTGCTCGTCCGCGCCGTCCGGCACGTCGTCGGCCGGCAAATTGGGGATTTGCGCGAGCAAACCATTTCAGCTTTGCCGTCGAACTCTCTTCGGCGTCTCCTCCAAATGACTGATAGCTTCTTTGAGTTCGGCCACTTCGGCCATCAGATTCTGCGCGTGGCCTCGTCCTTTCTTGGTCTTCGCTTCGCCAATTTCCTTCGACGCCGCGTTGCGCCGCGCCTGCGCCTGTTCGAGATTTGGTGATCGCCCGTCCGACGCTTTTCATCGAGCGCGAGAAGCTTGCGACGAAAAGCGGCTCGAGCCCACGCCGCGTTCAGCCCGCGGTCGAAGGCTCCGGGTTCTCGCAAATCCATTTGATGTCGTACATGGCGGGGCTTCTTAGTCGGAATCCGTGCCGGATTAAAGTGAGGGCGCCGCCACATCTCCCCTCTCCCCTTGTGGGCTTTGCACAAGAACCCCTAGTTTAGCGTGACTTCTTGTGCAGGTGAAGTTTCTGCCCAGAAAGACGTGTCGATCCCCAATTCGTGCAACTCTTGGATCAGGCAACAAATGTTGTGGCAGATAATCTTACACAGAACTTCATTGACCATCGCCACATCGGTTTTGCTGCGGACGTGATCGCGGAACTTGGCCTTGATCATCGAGAACACGAACTCGACGTTGCTCCGCTTGTGATAGTGCTGCAAAAACTCGGCGCGGTGGAATTGGTAGAGGTGAAACATCCGCTGCCAAAGTCCTTCGGACCGTCCGGTATGGATGCTCTTGAAGGCTATGTAGGGCGTCGCGCCGTGGCGCTGGATGGCCTTATAGTTCTTGACGCTGCCATAGCCCTTATCCGCTGACACCTCATTGAGGCGAAAATTCTTAGCCGTAGTGTCCACAAGAGCCGGGAGCAACTTGGTATCGCTGGCGTCCTTGTCGCGGATTTCAACGGCGGTCACAATATGGGTCCGAACGCCGCACATCAGATGGCACTTTACCCATTCGTGCTGCTGTCGGACCGCGCCGTACTTGTGATCAAACCAGCGGTGAAACCGCGAAGTCGTAAACCCGGAGGAGTCGGCGGCAAAGTCGATTTCAACCGCCTTCAAGGGCAGACTGCTTTCGGTGATCATTTCCCGCAGGACGGGCGTCAGGGCCGGATTTTCGAGGGCGTTGAAGATCGAGTTGAAGTGCGGCGTTTTCGCAATGTAGCCCTTTGCCTGAGCTTCCCGCAGGTCCGTCATGAAGCGGCGGCCCGATACAGTGCTATAAATCTTATAGCAGGCGGAAAAGACCGCATCCTGCACTGGAATGCGCGGGCGGCCAGTCTTGGGCTTCTCAGGCTCGGAAAGACCCGCGCAAAGGTCGCGGAGCAGGTCGAGGAAGCGCGCCTTTTCGTGCGTCTGCGCGGCGTTATAAGCGGCCCAATTTTGTGAATAGGTGCGCTGCACCGTCTTTTGGACGGTCATTCGTTCGGTGACGGTCACGCTGCCATCAGTGTTGCGCTCCCGTGACACAGCGTATTCGACGGCGAACATATGCTTGCACTTCACGCCACGGGTTTCGTGGTCCGGGCAGGTGCAATGCGGCGTTTCCGGGTCCGGGCAGACCGTATAGCGGCCCTTGCCAGACTGCGACGGAACAATCCAAGCCAATCCATTGCGGACTATGTTGGCGGTAGCCGCAATCTCTAGACCGCGCTGTTGCCGGGGGTCGGAAGTCGTAAGCATGTCATCACCCTCTATGTACCCGTTAGGTATATACCTAGAGGGTAAGGGTGTCAACACCTGATCATCAAATAGTTGCGGTATATCCCTGTTAGTGATATATCTCATCATCATGCCCAAGGTTCAGATAACTGGATTTCAATGTACGCGCTGCGCGCACATATGGGTGCCGCGCGACATCGACGATCCGCCTCGTGTTTGTCCCTCCTGTAAGAGTCCCTACTGGGATCGACTCCGGCAAAGTGAAGTGAAAAAGCCCGGCGCTCGCAAATCCCGGTCTTAGCTCCCCGTCATTTCGGCGGCCGAAACGCTGCAAGAATAACATTGGCTTGATCAGATCGGAGCATAAGCGATGTTTCGGTTTGCTCGCGCGCGCCCTCTAGCGCTGCGATAGCTTGCCGTTTCGCCACGTCGGCTTCCTGCGCAAGTTTCTTTATCTGCGCGATTATAGCGCGGCCGGGATACGGGATAATGATGGTCTGCATCAAATCCCACCGCGCGCGCGTCCTGTTCGCGCCAGAAGCCGATAACAGAATGTCTGCCCTGACTTCCGGGGAACGCAAGATCAATTGGAGGATGATCGAGTCAAAGCCCATCTTGGGCTTCAGGACGGTGTACTCACTGGAAACCACGCACCCATCAAGCTCTGGCGGAATGACAGCGATGCTGCCGTGGCTTGCTGCAATATTTGAAATCACGATGTCGCCAGCGCGAACCGGATAGAGCCTTGCATACGATCCTTCCGACGGCAGGATTTCCTCCCCCCTCTGCAATGCCTTCGTATCGGACGACAAGCACGCGCACTTCTTCCGGGTGATCCTTGGTGATCACGTCGTCCTCTGTGTATGCCCTTTCCTCAAGCGCGTCGGACATCGGTAGAGTTCTGAAACCGTTCTCGCTCCAGATTGCGATGCTGCGGCCGGGCTTCATGAGACAATTTTTGACATCGAGTCGGTCGGTGACGCGCTCAGCAGGGACGCTGTAGTCCAATACGTCACCGCTGAGAAACTTTTCGTATTCATCAGCGACTGTTTTGATTTCTTCTTTTGCCAGTCTGCGCGCTTCGGCATCGCCCGCACGCGCACGTTGTCGCTTCGGATCGTCAATGCCGACGTATTGGCACGGGTACATGAACACAGGCGGTTGAGCTTGTGTCTTTTTTGGATCGCGTTTTTCCGCAATCAGGTATGAGGTTTTGACGCGGGCGTTAGAGCGTTGGAATGCATCACCTGGTAGCGAGATGATAGCGCGAATCAGAAACCACTCGCGCAACTTGTCTCTGAACCATTTGTATTCGTCGCCACCGAGAATGCCGTCATCGATGATCGTTACGAGCTTGCCACCACTTTTCAGCAGGTCGCGATAGCGCTCGGCAAATAGAAGTGCAGAACGCACCGACTGGCGGGGCGCACCGTCATCACGACCGATGATATAGCCGTCAAGGATTTTACTTCCTTCATCTGTCGTGCAGTCATAAGCCTTTGCAAATGGGGGGTTTGTCAGGGCTGTGTCAAAGCCGCCCGGAAAGACGAATTGTCGAGCTTCGTTCTTCTCTCTCAAGATTTCGGCCGTGTCTGTAGCCGTATCTGGAAGCTCTTTGTCGAGGGCGTTCAGATGAAAAATGCGCGCGCCCCCATCGCCGTGCAGATACATATTGAGTTCGCGCTATCCGCGCTAACTTAGGCCCATTCGCAACGTCGATGCCTACGATATGGCTATTCGCAATATCCTTCTTCAGTGCGATCCTGTCGGTGTCGGAAAAGCCCTTCCTCTCCGCCTTAGTCCACATATCGGCTAGCACGTCGATCAAGAACCCGCCGCTTCCGCAACAGGCATCAATCACCATGTCGGTGTGAAAGCCGCCCTTGCCGTCCGGTGCATGAACCCGGAGCTTGCAAAGGTTCACGCCCAATTCGATCAAACTTCGCGGCGTGAAGAATTGCCCTAGGTCTTTGCCACGCATCGTGGCGTTCAGGAATGTCTCGAAGAGACGGCCGTTCAGATCGGCATCGATTCCGAATAGAAATATCTTTTCTAGCTTCCTAACGACGCCACGTATCGTTTCCGGCTTGAGTGCTATGGAATCGTTTTCCTCAAAAATTGTTTTGCGATGCTCGCGCGCAATCTCTCGCTTCATGTCAGACATGAAGGTGCGAAACAGAATATCGCTAACGGGGTTCGGTGTGTTGCGTTCGTTGAGATCGATCCAGTGAAGCGAGAAATCGACTTCCTTTACGGGAACCTCAATTGATTCGTTGACAAGAATTTCAGGATGTCTGTCGCGGATGCTGCGATCCGACTTGAGTTTCAACGCGATCAGCTTCACAAATTCGGTGAATCCGTCGGACTGGCTGATGTCATCCTTTCGGTAGATATGCTGATGGCACCAACTGAACGCCGCGTTCACTTCCGACAACGGCAGCTTTTCGAGCTTTAATGTTGGGCCGATGTACGCGCCGTTAGTGTCGAGAATCTTGTCTCTCGAAAGTAGTGACCGAAGCTGTTCAAATTTTCGATTGCCCGCTACGAAGTCGGGAAACCTGAGGTCAAGCAGCGGAACGTTTACGTCGGGGTCATAGAGGCGCGTTTCCGCACCGTTGGTAAGCAGGTGATACTTGACCGTCTTAACGCCCCGCGTCCCGTTCAGATGGACGCAATAGGCTCTCGGTTGCCATTCATGATCGTCCAGACTTTCGCCGGGCGCCTTGGCTTCAACGATCCATCGGACCTTTCGAGACGCCCGCAAGCCGAAATCTGGCCTATACAGACGCTGCCGGTGGCCGCGCAATCCGCCTATGCTCAGAGCGTCCAGAGTGTTCTTGGGCAGGATTTCGCTGTCGGAATAGCCTAGGTCTTCCAAGACCCGCCGAACGAAATTCTGTTCGACATCGGCCTCATTCCTGAGGGTCCGCATGTCACAATAGTCGTTCTTCACGTTAACTCCCCGACGCGAAACACGCGCGAGCTTTGGTGCCTGCTCCGTGGCGGCGCAGGCCGCATCTTGCGTGAGAACACATTGTGAATCAATCATGGTTTTCGCCCCCGACTTTTTGTGCAGCCTTCGGGCTTTTTGTGCAGATCGCCGTTATTGTGCAAAGCCCCCCTTGTGGGAGAGGGTGGCTCGCGCGGAAGCGATAGCGGAGCGTGAGCCGGGTGAGGGGGAAGCGCTCAAATCAAGTCAGGCCCCCTCACCCGCCTCGCTCACTTCGTTCGCTCGGCACCCTCTCCCACAAGGGGAGAGGGAAAGAGTGATTGCCGCACTGCCGAAGCTTACTCCGCCGGATTGGGCGCCGCGCCGTCGGAGCCGCCGTCGCCGGTGTTGCCGCCCGCGCTGGCCGCGGCGGCCGCGGCTTGCGCCTTGCGCTCCACGATGCGCACCGACCAGATCGAGCCCTCGTAGAGCACCAGCAGCGGGATCGCGAGCGACATCTGGCTCAGAATATCGGGCGGGGTGAGGACGGCGGCGAGCACGAAGGCGCCGACAATGGCGTAGCGGCGCTTGGCCTTGAGCTGCTCCGAGGTGATCAGCCCGATGCGGCCGAGCAGCGTCAGGATCACCGGCAACTGGAACGCCACGCCGAAGGCGAGCACCAGCGCCATCATCAGCGAGAGGTACTCGCCGACCTTGGGCATCAGCGTAATCGCCGCGTCTTTTGCATCGCCCGGCTGCTGCATGTGCAGCGAGAACCGGATCAGCATCGGGAACACCAGGAAATAGACCACCATCGCGCCCATGGTGAAGAAGATCGGCGTCGCGATCAGATACGGCAGGAAGGCCTTGCGCTCGTGGCGGTAGAGACCGGGCGCGACGAACATATAGATCTGCGCGGCGATCACCGGGAACGACAGGAAGGCGGCGCCGAACATCGCGAGCTTGAGCTGCGTGATGAAATATTCCAGCAGCGCGGTGTAGATGAACTTGGAATTTTCCGGGCCCGCCACCCAGACGAACGGCCACACCAGGACATTGTAGATGTCCTTGGCGAAAATGAAGCAGAGCACGAAGGTCACGAAGAACGCGAGCAGCGCCTTGATCAGCCGCGAGCGCAGCTCGATCAGGTGATCCATCAACGGCGCTTTGCTGGCCTCGATGTCCTGCTCGCTCATGCGCTGCCCCCGGCCTGCTTGGGCACTTTGGGCGGCTCCGGTTCGGCGGCGGCGAAATCCTTCTCGCTCACCGGCGGCGGCTCTTCCGGCAGCGGCACTGAGATATCGGCGGCGGCCGCCGGCTCGACGTCCGGCGCCGGTGCATCATTCACCGGCTCGCTGGACGTCGCTTCGGCGTGCTCGGGCGCCGCGTCGCTTGTCGGCTCGCTCGCCGGCTCGCCGGCGCCTTCGGCGGCGTGCGTCGATCGCCTCCTGCAAATCCGCCAGCGGATCGATATTGGCGAAGTCGGTGACCGATGAGTGCAGGTCCTCGGCCTGCTTCTTCAGGTCGTCCACTTCGGCCTCGCGCATGGCCTCCTGGAACTGGCCCTGGAACTCGCCGGCCATGCGTTTGATCTTGGCCATGTACTGGCCAAGCGTGCGCAACACCGTCGGCAACTCTTTCGGGCCGATCACAATCAGCGCGACGATGCCGACGAGGACCAGCTCGCCCCAACCGATGTCGAACATGGATTAATCAACTCCAGGGCGCGACGAGACGGCCACCCCTCGATCCGGCTCGTGACCGCGCAACGCCCCGCAGCGCGTCAACCGCGTCAGGAGTGCGCACCCTCGGCGCGCTGTTCGGTTTCGGTCTTCGGCGCCGCCGCACCGGCAGCGGCTTGATGATCGATGCTCTTGGCCGGCTCGGTCTTCTTGGGCGTATCGTCTTCCGCCATGCCCTTCTTGAAGGCCTTGATGCCGCCCGCGACGTCACCCATCAGATCGCTGATCTTGCCGCGCCCGAACAGCAGCAGCACGACAACGATGACGATCATCCAGTGCCATATACTTAAGGAACCCATCGGCTAATCCTCCGCAGCGACGGGCTATGCGCGTCTATCCCGCCTGGTTTGAGTTAGAAACTAGGCTCCGCTAGCGGCAAAAACAAGGACTTCCACCCCCTGAAAACCGCTCCTGATGTCGCGGCGGGCGCGTATATTTACGTTAATTTCCGAAAGGTTAGAGGCGAGCCGCTCAATTCTTAGGTGGTCATGCCCGGGCTTGACCCGGGCATCCATGATGCGCTGCCACTCGGCAAAAGCCGACAACCGCAGTCCGCATCAGGATTCACCATGGATTGCCGGGTCAAGCCCGGCAATGACGGGACGTATCCGCCCTACTCCTCGCTGCGCGCCGGCGGCGGCGCGAGTCCCAGGTCGAGATCGCCGGGCTCCAGCGGGTCTTCGTCGTCGCGCAGCGTTGCAGTCGTCGGACGGCATGGGAACCGCAAAGCCGGGTGGCAAATTGCCCTCCAACAGGCCTGCACCTTTAAGCTCGTCGAGACCCGGCAGGTCGCCCACCGCTTCCAGCCCGAAATGCGACAGGAAGTCTTCGCTGGTGCCGTAGGTGATCGGCCGCCCCGGCGCCTTGCGCCGGCCGCGCGGGCGGATCCAGCCGGTCTTGAGCAGCACGTCGAGCGTGCCGGCGGCCGCCACCACGCCGCGGATTTCCTCGATCTCGGCGCGGGTGACCGGCTGATGATAGGCGATGATGGCGAGCGTCTCGATCGCCGCGCGCGACAGCTTGCGCGTCTCCACCGTGTGCTTGGTGAGCAGCCAGGACAAATCGCCGGCGGTGCGGAAGGTCCACTTCTTGCCGATCTTGATGAGATTGACGCCGCGCGTGGCGTATTCCGCCTGCAGCCGCGCCAGCGCATCGCGCAGGTCGACGCCGTCCGGCAACTGCTTGCCGAGCGTCGTCTCGTCGACCGGCTCGCCGGCGGCGAACAGCAGCGCCTCGAGCAGGCGCAATTCCTCCGGGCGATCGCCGGACGGCTCCGGCGCCGGGTTTTCGTTGTGCACGATCTCGAGCTTCTTGGCCACGCTCGGCATCGACTCTGTCTCCTTATGCGTTTTCTTGCGCGTCATGCGTCGCAGCACTTCCGTCCGCACCGACGCGCTTGCGCATGTAGATCGGTGAGAACAACTCTTTCTGGTGGATCTCGGCCACCCCTTCCCGCACCAGTTCGAGCGCGGAAGCAAACGACGACGCAAACACCGTCGCCGCCTGCGCGGGATCGACCACATAGGCGATCAGGAACTCATCGAGCCGCGACCAGTCCGAGGACCGGCCGACCAGGCGCTCGAGCGCTTCGCGCGCCTCGGCCAGCGACCACACCGTGCGCTGCTTGAAGCTCACGCGCGAAAGCGCCGAGCGGCTGCGTTGCTGCGAATAGGCGCTGAGCAGATCGTAGAGCGTCGCCGACCATTCCGACTTCTTGATATCGGCGATCGGCTCGGGCGCCCCGCGCGCGAAGATATCGCGGTTGAGCTGCGGGCGTCCCATCAGCTGCTGGGCGACGTCGCGGATGGCTTCCAGCCGGCGCAGCCGATAGGCCAAAGCGAGCGCCATGTCCTCCGCGCTCGGTCCTTCGCCGGGAGCCGCTTCCGGCAGCAGCAGACGCGATTTCAAGTAGGCGAGCCACGCCGCCATCACCAGATAATCGGCGGCGAGCTCCAGCCGCAATTGGCGCGCCGCTTCGATGAAAGCGAGATACTGATCGGCCAGCGCCAGGATCGAGATCTTCGACAGGTCGACCTTCTGCTGGCGCGCCAGCGCGAGCAAGAGATCGAGCGGGCCCTCGAAGCCCTCCACGTCGACGATCATCGCCGGCTCGCCGGAGCCGCGTTCCTCGCCGAGGGTGGTGTCGAATTCGTCAGCGTTCATGAACCGGTCTTTCCTTGTCCGGCGGGCGTTTCACCGACCATCCGGATGAATGTCTGCCGCGCCGCTTCCACGTCGAACGCTTCGGGCGCCGCGCGCGCGGCGAGTGCTGCATCCGCACGCGCCCCCGCCAAACCCTCAAGGACCGGCGCTTGCGCGGCCACCTCGGCCATCTCCGCCAGGTCGCCGTTGCAATGGAGCGCCACGTCGCAACCGGCGACAAAAGCGGCGCGGCTGCGCTCCGCGATCGTCCCCGCCAGGGCGCCCATCGATACGTCGTCGCTCATCAGCAGTCCCCGAAAACCGATGAAGCCGCGAATCACATCGCGCACCATTGTGACCGAAGTTGTGGCCGGCGCGACGGGGTCGATGGCGGAAAACACAACATGTGCCGTCATGCCGAGCGGCAGCGTATTGAGCGCGCGAAAAGCGGCAAAATCAGTGGCCTCCAGGGTGGCGCGGTCGGTATTCACCACCGGCAGCTTGTGATGGCTGTCGGCCGTGGCGCGGCCATGACCCGGCAGGTGCTTGAGGACCGGCAGCACGCCGCCCGCCATGAGGCCCTCGGCGATCGCCCCGGCAATGGCGGCGACCTTGCCGGGCTCGGTTCCATAGGCGCGGTCGCCGATCACGCCATCGGCGCCGGCGACCGGCACGTCTGCGATCGGCAGGCAGTCGACGTCTATTCCGAGAATTCGAAGATCTGCCGCGATCAAGTGACCTCCCAGCCGGGCAGTGGCGAGAGCTTGCGACCTGTTCCGGTCGAAGAGGTCGCCGTAGCGCTTTCCCGGCGGGTAGACCGGCCAATGCGGCGGCCCCAGGCGCTGCACGCGGCCGCCTTCCTGGTCGACCAAAACGGGTGCCGGGCGCCCCACGATGTCGCGGAAAGACGCTGTCAACGCAGTGACTTGCTGCGGCGTACTGATGTTGCGCTTGAACAGGATCAGGCCCCAGGGCTGGGCCTCGCGGACGAACGCGCGCTCGCCGGCGGATATCTCCAAGCCCGCCAAACCGGTGATGAAAGCGCGTGCCGCCATCGCGGCGGATTAGCTCGCGTCACTCACAAGGGTCAAGCTTTGCAGCGCTAAATCTTCTGGACGAAGCACTTGCCGCCGGCGGCCTTGAGCTTGGTGCACAATTCGACGGCCGCGTTTTGGCTGCCAAAGGGCCCGACCAGAGTGCGGTAATACGTGCCTTTGGTGCCCAGATCGACCTTGCGGATCACCAGTTTCTGGCCGGCGAGTTGGCTTCGGTATTTGGCCTGCATGCTGCGGAAAGAGGATTGCGCCTCGGCTTCGCTGCGCTGAGCGGAGAGCTGCACGGCATAACCATGACCGCCAGCGCTGGCGGCCGGCGGCGGCGCGACCGCTTGCGCGGGCGCAGTCGACGCCGTCTGCGCCGGTCTCGCGGCGGGGCGGGCCGGCGCCCGCGCATTGGGGCTGAGCGAGAGCGGCCCAGCATTGTTGTGTGTCGCCGGCGCGACCGCTCGGCTGGCCGTCTGGCGCGGTTCGGGCATCGGTGTTGAAACGGTTCTGGTCGCGGGCGCAGCAGGCTTTGCCGCGTGCGCCGCAGCGGCCGGCGGCGGCGGAGCGGCCGCTGCCGGTTTGGCGCCAGCCGGCTCATCGGGATGGATGACGATGGTGTGGATCTTCTTCGGCTCGCTGCCCACGACCCCGCTACCGAGCGCCGGCTGCAGCGCGGCGGTCTGCGGACCCATCGGCGTCATGGCGGAATCCGGCTTCGGCTGGATGGCAACCGGCTGTTCTTCGCGCGACACCAGCTTCTCGCTGTCACTGCGCGCGCCGATGCGGTCGTAGCTGAGCTTGGTTTGTTTAGGCTCGGTCGTGGCCGACGGCGCGATCTTGCTGGGCGCGGTGTCGGCATTGATCACCGGCGGCGGATTTTTCGCGCCGGACGAGCCGAACATCGCGCGGTATCCGAAAGCACCGGCGGTTCCGACAATCGCCAGCGCGAACACGGCGGCGACCGCGATGACGCCCATGCGCCGGCGCGGCGGTTGACCGTCGTCATACTCGGCGTACTCGACATCTTCGTCCGGGTGCATCGGCTCGTGATGAAAGTGATCGTCGGGCTCAGGCTCGGGCGCATCAACCAAACCGGCATCCTTCGGATGATCGATATGGGCGGCGCTGTCGAATGCAGGCACGCCGAGCGGCTGGTGCTCGAATTTTGGCGGCGGCATCGGCGGCCGCGCAAGAGGCGGCACGACCGGAGGCGCTTTATAATCGCTGCCATGGATCGGAGGCGCCGCTGCCGGCGGCGCGACGGGTGGAGTGACGGGCGGCGGCACTGCTTGGTGCGCGGTATCACGGCCGAATTCGGCGAATGGATCGTTTTGCCCGATCAGGCGGGCAAGCTCGGCGAGCGGATCGTTCGCAGCGCCGGGCGATGGTGCGGCGCGGCCGGGCGCTTCATTCGAACGAATGGGTCGCTGGTCTTGTTCGTCCGCCATCCTGTCTCCCGATTGTGGGTTCGCCCTAGGTATACTAGCCTAACAGGCACCCGCAGGTCACCTGCCTCAACCGAAATTAGCGCATTTCTTCCGGCGCTTCGACCCCGAGCAGGGCGAGCCCCGAGGCCAAGACAGTCACGACCCCCTGCACCAGAGCCAAGCGTGACAGCGTCAGCTCGGGATCATTCTGGATAATGAAGCGTAATTGAGGCAAGTCTTTTCCACGCGTCCAATGTGTATGAAATTCGCTAGCAAGTTCATATAGATAGAAAGCGACCCGGTGCGGCTCATGGGCCGCCGCGGCCGCTTCCACCAGACGCGGGTAGAGCGCGATTTGCCGCATCAGGGCAAATTCCCCAGAATCGGTGAGCCGCTCCAGCGGCGCCTCCGCCAGCCGGCGGGCCCGCTCCGGCGCCGCGACCGGCAAATCCGGCACCGCTTCGCGCGCATTGCGGAACACCGATTCGCCGCGGGCGTGGCCGTATTGGACGTAGAACACCGGGTTATCGCGGGAATGCTCGATGACCTTGGCGAGGTCGAAATCGAGCACCGCGTCATTCTTGCGATAGAGCATATCGAAGCGCACGGCGTCGCGGCCGACCTCGTCGACCACCTCGCGCAAGGTGATGAAATCCCCTGCCCGCTTGGACATTTTCACCGGCTCACCGGCGCGGAACAGCCGCACCAGTTGCATGATCTTGACGTCGAGATCGGCTTTGCCGCCGCTGACGGCTTTGACCGCCGCCTGCATGCGCTTGACGTAGCCGCCGTGGTCGGCGCCCCAGACGTCGATGAGATGGCGGAACCCGCGATCGAATTTCGTTTTGTGGTAGGCGATGTCCGAGGCGAAATAGGTATAGCTGCCATCGGATTTCTTGAGCGGCCGATCGACGTCGTCACCGAAAGCGGTCGAGCGGAACAACGTCTGTTCGCGATCTTCCCAATCCTCGAGATTGCCGCCCTTGGGCGGCGGCAGGCGGCCTTCATAGACTTCGCCGCTCTTGCGCAAAGCCTCGATGGTGGTGGCGACTTGGTCGTGGCCGCCCTCGATCAGCGAGCGCTCGGAAAAGAACACGTCGAACTGCACGTTGAGCGCGGCAAGGTCGTCACGGATCGCATCCATCATCATGGCGACGGCTTTGATGCGCACGACCGGGAGCCATTCGGCTTCCTTCATGGTCGTGAGCGCAAAGCCATGCTCGGCGGCCAGCTCGCCGCCAACCGCTTTAAGATAATCGCCGGGATAAAGCCCTTCCGGGATCGGGCCGATCGGGTCGCCGAGCGCCTCGCGATAACGCAAGAACGCGGAGCGCGCGAGGATGTCGACCTGCGCGCCGGCATCATTGATATAGTATTCGCGCGTCACGTCGTAGCCGCTGAAGGCCAGCAGATTGGCGAGCGCATCGCCGAACACCGCACCGCGCCCATGCCCGACATGCAGCGGACCGGTCGGGTTGACCGAGACGTATTCGACATTGACCTTCTCGCCCTGCCCGAGGTCGCTGCGCCCGTAGGCGCCGCCGACGATGAGCACGCGGCGCAACTCGTTGGCCCAGACATGCGGCTTGAGCGTGAGATTGATGAAGCCAGGACCGGCGACGTCGACTTTGGCGACGATGTCGTCGGCGCGCAGCGCCTCGGCAATCGCTTCGGCGAGTTCGCGCGGCTTCTTGCCGGCGTCTTTGGCCAGCACCATGGCGGCATTGGTCGCCATGTCGCCGTGAGTAGGATCGCGCGGCGGCTCGACCAGGACGCGACCTAGATCCGCGCCGCCTACGAGCGGCGCCGCAGCCTCGCGCACGCGCGTGAGCATTTCGGCAAAGAGGTGCGGTGGCTTGTCGGCGGCGGGCATTGTGGCGGTGCGGGTAGTCGAATTTGGTAGGGGAGTCAAAAATTCGGCGGTGATTAGCGGATCGACGCCCCGCTATCGACCGAAATGACCTGCCCGGTCGTGATCACCAACTCGTCCGACGCGAGATAGACGGCCATGTCGGCGATGTGGCTCGGCAGACCGAGCCCGAGCAGATTGACCGCGGCGAGATTCTCGATGTCCTTGGCGCCCGCCATCAGCTTCTTGACCCGCTCCGACAGCACGACGCCGGGCGCGATGGCATTGACCCTGATCTTGTGGGCTGCGTATTCGACCGCCATCGAGCGCGTGATCGCGGCGATCGCGCCTTTGGCGGCCGTATAGCAATCGCGCCCCGGCAGCGCGCGCAAGGCGACGATCGACGACATGTTGATGATCGAGCCACCGCCCGACTTGATCATGTACGGGATTCCGAGTTTCGAGCACAGGAACGTGCCGTAAAGATCGAGCCGCATCACACGCCAGAACTCCTCGTCCGGCGCCTCGGTCACCGGGCCGTCTTGCGGCGTCGAGCCGCCGGCGTTGTTATGCAAGATGTGCAGGCCGCCGAAAGCGTTGGATGGTCTCGGCAAGCGCCGCTTCGACTTGCACACGCTCGCGAATGTCGCAGTGGATGAAGTGTGCATCGCCGCCGGAATTGCCGACGCCGGCGCGCGCCGATTGCGCGGCGGCTTCGCCGTTCGTCTTGTCGATTTCGGCAATGACGACCCTGGCGCCCTCCTGCGCGAAGCGTTCGGCGGTGGCGCGGCCGATGCCGTCGCCACCGCCGGTAATAAATGCGACTTTGCCCGCCAACCGCGCCATGACCAAACCCCACGTCATGATATTGGCCGACGTAGGCTAAACGCAAGGTTCGATAGGCCGCCGCTCGACTTGGGGATTCAATCAATGAAATCGTGCGTCAGAACGATGACGGCGGTAGAACGGCCAATACTGTCACTTCACAGTGAGTGCGACGCTCCCGCGATTGTTGCCGTAAGCCTGCCAGGCATCATTGGCGTAGCAATAAAGATAACCGCCGAGCTTGGGCGTAAAGGTTGCACCTTCGCCGATTGTGAACGTCTCGCCGCGCGCCAGCGTCTGTTCGTCTTCGCCCACCGCATTGGCGACATAACCCATAAGCGCGAACCAAAGCGCATGTTCGTTCCGGCGCGTCCACCAGAAATCTGCCTCGCGTCCGGTGGCCTTTTTGAAAATGGTCTCCGCCTCCCCAAACGCGGACGATGCCATATGAAGTAAGTCGCGCAAGTGAAAGCCACCAAGCTCGTGCCCCGCCGGCGAGAATTTCTCCTTGCCGTCGATCCACTCGCCTTCGGCGGTGAACTGATAGGTTTTGCCCGCCGTTAAATAGAAGCCAGTCCAGTTCCAATGTTTGCCGGCGTAGATGTTAACGGGCTTGCTTCCACCTGCCGGCAGCACTTCGGTCGGCCAGTAATCGCCTTGCAGCAGCGGCACATTGCCGTTCCGCGTGATCGTTGATTGGTGAAGAATAACGCCTCCGGTCGCCATTGAGGGCGCCGAGCGGGGCTTGGTCTTCAAGGCTTTGAACACGCCGGTGCAAGAGTTCATGAACGACGCCGAGCGGGTCTGGTTTGAGTTGATTTTTGACATTCGACCGGAACGCAAGTCCGCAGGGCTCCGCTTCTTCCATCATCCATTTCAGGGCGCCGTCCGACAGCCCGGTCTCGACGTAGCCGCCGCCGACGTCGCAGTGAACGCCGGGAAACCAGAGCTGAATCAATTTGGTCTTCGCCGGGTCTACCTTCGACCACAGTGTCGGCGCGAAGGTCGCTCGGTGCTCGTCGAGCGCGACAGCGTGACGCGCGTTGGCGACCACGGGACTAAGCGCGGTATCGTGGAATCGGTAGTTGTTCGGATTGTCAAACAAGCCGAGTAACGCCAAATCCTCCGGTAGCCCGAGCGCACCGACGGTGTCCCACACGCCGATGAAATGGATTGGCGTCGTCTCTTTCGCCGGCCGCCCAGGTGGCACGTTGTGGAATTGATAGCCGCCCGGATTGGCGAAATCGACGCGCATGCGATACGCAGCGAAAACTTCGTCGACGCGCTTCCAGACCTCGGCGGGGTCCATCTTGGCGGACAGATCGAGCAGGCCTAGTTTCGTGATCAGTCCGCAAAGGCTCCGCACGGTATAGGCGCCGCGGCTGAAGCCAAAAACAAAGATTTGGTCGCCGGCCGCATAATGCGTGCCCAACCAGCGATAGGCGCTCTTGATGTTTTGATCGAGCCCCTCGCCGGTACCGCCGCCAGCGATCTTGTCCCACCAGTTTCGACCCGTGCCTACGCCGGGGTGGTAGTAGGAGAGTTGCGTGTCATTGCGCGCCAGTGCGTAATAGAGCTTCACGACATTGGTCGGCGACGGCAGTCCATGATCCATATGCTCGGGCGTATTCCAGGTGCCGTCGCAACAAACGACAATATTTTTCGCCATGAGACCCCCCTACAAGACGCCGCGATCATAAGTTGTTGTTAGCACGCCTTCAACCCATTCTGATCACGCTCACGGGCCCGCGTCAGTTTCGCGGCCTTAACCTTCCGCCCTCAGCCCCCGTGCATGCATGGCCGCGCGGTAGGCGAACACGATCGCCGGGCCCAGCGTCGTGCCAGGGCCGGGATAGCTTCCCGCCATTACCGAGGCCATGTCGTTGCCGCAGGCGTAAAGCCCCGGGATCGGCTTGCCGTCGGCGGCGATCACACGCGCATCGGCGTCGGTTGCAAGACCGGTGCTGACCGCGATATCGGCCGGCCAGACGGCGAGCGCATAGAACGGCGGCGTCGCCACCGGCCCGATGCAGGGATTCGGCGTGTGCTGCGCATCACCATTGAAGCGGTTCAATTCGGTCTCGCCTTTGCCGAAATCCACGTCGAGGCCCGTCTCGGCAAAACCATTGTAGCGCGTCACCGTCGCGCCCAATTGCGCGGCATCGACGCCAATCTTTTCCGCCAGCGCGTCGAGCGTCGGCGCGCTCTTTACATAGCCGCTGCGCACAAATTTCGTCGGATTGCGGTGCCCCGGATAAATGATGCCGAGCCCGTATTTCTTGAGGAAGGCAACGTCGCCAATGAGCCAAGCCGGAATCGACGGCACCGAATTGTGGCTCTCGAACATGGCCAGCACGAAGTCATGATAAGAGCAGGCCTCGTTGACAAAACGCCGCCCCGCCGCATTCACCGCAATCAGTCCCGGCTTGGCCCGATCGAGCACAAGATGGGGGAACAGACCTTTGCTGCCGTCCGGCCGCGGCACGATCGACACCGGTGCCCATAGCCCGCTCGTGCATCGCTCCGGCGCGAGCGCGGCGCCGAGGCGCTCACCAATCGCGAGCCCGTCGCCTTGATTGCCCTCGTAGCTCATCGAATAGGCCGGGACCGGCCGCGGCATGAAGGCGTCGCGAAACTTCTTGTTGTGCGCGTAGCCGCCGGTCGCCAACACCACGCCCTTGCGCGTTTTGACCATCATGTCCTTGCCGCCGACAGTCAATCGCGCGCCGGTGACGCCGCTCCGGTCGCCAATTACATCCGCGATCGAGACGTCAAACAAGATGGGTACCTTGCGTTTGCGCAAGGCATAGAACAGCCGGCCGACCAGCGCATTGCCCATCATGATGCGGGTGCCGCGCGGATATTTCAGGCGGTCGGCGAGATAGCGCGCGAACAATTTTGCCGCATAAACAAAATTGCCGAGCGACTGAAACCGGCCGAGGAGCGGCGCAATATCGGCTTTGCCGATCATCATGCCGCCGAGCAGCATGAATTCCGCGATCGGCGGACGAACGCGCCGGAAGTCATCGCCCAGCAGGCGCCCGTCGAACGGCGCCGGGATGATGGCGCGGCCGGCAATGGCGGCGCCCGCCATATTGCTGCGATAGTCCGGATGCGTGCCGCAGGGGATGAATTGCACGTCGGTTCGTGCGCAGAGATAGTCGATCGCCTCCGGTCCGGTTTGCAGATAGGCATCGCGCAAGTCGCGATTGGTCCCTTCCCCGACCAGTGCGTTCAGATAAGCGTCAGCCTGCTCGGCACTGTCGCTGAAGCCGGCGGCTTGGCTCTGGTGATTGCCCGGAATCCAAAGCGTGCCGGCGGACGTCGCGCCAGTGCCGCCAACCTGAGCGGATTTCTCACACAGGAGGACGTCGAGCCCCTCGAGCGAAGCGACCAGCGCGGCGGTCATTCCCGCCGGCCCCGCGCCCGCAATCAGCAGATCGACTTCCCGGTCCATCGTTGCAACTCTTACTTCGCTGGTCGGTTGGCTCACGCACGCTCCATCGCAGGAGCCGCGGCCCAACTCAATTCTACGGTTAAATCAAAGTAACAACCATCGCTGCAATTTTTTGGCCCCAACCGAAAACCGCGTCATTATTGGATTTTCGCTCGTTGCCAGGTGTCATGGTTGAGCAAGGGTGAATGTTTACAGCGCACCCGCGATAACGGTGTTTTCGGAAGTTTCAACTATTGTCATACGCATTCGCCTGTCGATGGGAGGGAGGACTGGCGTGCACGCGAAGCAATTTTTCCGCAGCAAAGTGGCAGGTCGGCGGCCGCGTAGAGCGCACGCCAAGGCCGCCCTCTCGGCCCTATTCGATAAGGCCAATGCATTAGCCGCATTCAGCGAGACTACCGAGTAATCCATCGTGGACCGTCTTTTCGCCAGACAGCTTGCCGCTGCGACCCGCCCCTCGGGCGAGGTCGACATGGGTGCGCTCGCGAACTTGGTCACTGCGGCCTACGAGGAGAGCGACCGCGACCGCCAGCGCACCGAGCGTTCGATCGCGCTGATGGTCGAGGAACTCGACGACCTCAATCGCGGCCTCGAACGACTGGTGGAAGAGCGAACGCTCGCGTTGCGCGATCGCGAGCGGTTGCTGGCGGAGAAAAACAAGCTGATCGACGCCGCCATCAACAACATGTCGCAGGCGCTGCTGATGTTCGATTCCGAAGCGCGGCTGGTGATCTGCAATCAGCGTTACATCGAACTCTACGGCCTGCCGCAGGAACTCGTACACCCGGGCCAGAGCCTGGCCAATTTGCTGCGCTATCGCGAAACGAAGGGAACTTACTCGGGCGATGCGGACGCCTATACCAAGCATCTCTTGGCTACAATCGCGCGCGGCGAGTCCTTGCACTTCATTGTCGAGCAACCCGACGGGCGCACCATCTCTATCGTCAACACTCCCCTCGCGGGCGGTGGCTGGGTAGCCACCCATGAAGACATCACCGAGCGCCGCCGCTCGGAGAAAATCATCGCGCATATGGCGCATCACGACGCTCTGACCGATTTGCCCAACCGCGTGCTGTTGCGCGAGCGCCTGGCTGAGGCGATCGCCAACTTGGGCGCCGATGGCCGGCTCGCGGTGTTCTACCTCGACCTCGACAACTTCAAGAACATCAACGACACGCTCGGGCACCAGTTCGGCGATGCGCTGCTCAAATGCGTCGCCGACCGCCTGCGCGGCTGCGTGCCCGAGCACGTTACCGTGGCGCGCGTCGGCGGCGATGAATTCGCGATTATCGCGTCGAATCTCACCCATATCTCCGATGCTGCGGTTCTGGCGCAGCACATCGTCGACAGTTTGCGCGAACCTTGCGACCTGTTCGGGCATGCCGTGCTGACCGATACCAGCATCGGCATTGCGGTTGCGCCGGACGACGGCACCGCGCCCGACGATCTGCTCAAGAACGCCGACCTGGCGCTTTACCGCGCCAAGGCCGACGGGCGCGGAACCTTCCGGTTCTTCGAGCCGCATATGGATGCCCACATCAAGGCGCGCCGGGCGCTGGAAGGTGAATTGCGCAAGGCACTGGTCGAAGGCGAGTTCGTCCTGCACTACCAACCGATCCTCAGCCTGAAGGAAAACCGCGTGTCCTGCTGCGAGGCGCTGGTGCGCTGGCAGCATCCCGAGCGCGGCTTGATCGCGCCGGCCGAATTCATCCCGGTTGCCGAGGAGATCGGGCTGATCGTCCCGCTCGGCGAATGGGTGCTGCGTCAGGCCTGCGCCGACGCGGCCAATTGGCCGAGCGACATCAAGGTTGCGGTCAATCTCTCGCCGATCCAGATGGGCAGCGGAAAGCTGGTGCCGACGGTGATTGGGGCGCTGGCCGCCACTGGGCTGGCGGCAGACCGGCTGGAGCTGGAGATCACCGAATCCGTGATGATGCAGAATACCGAGGCGACGCTCGCCGCGCTGCATCAGTTGCGCAAGCTCGGCGTAAAGATCTCGATGGACGATTTTGGTACGGGATATTCGGCCTTGAGTTATCTGCGCCGCTTCCCGTTCGACAAGCTCAAGATCGACCGTTGCTTCATCAGCGACCTGGCGCGCGACAGCAATGCGCTGGCGATTGTGCGGGCAGTGACGACGATGGCCAAGAGCCTCGGCATGATCGCCACCGCCGAAGGCGTGGAGACCGAGGAACAGCTCGCGCAAGTGCGCAAGCTCGATTGCAGCGAGGTGCAAGGCTACTATATCGGCCGGCCGCAGCCGCTGGCGCATATCGAACGGCTGCTGGCGAGCAATGCACCGCCGCAGGCAATGACGGCCTGAATATCAGCTTAGTACCGGCGTCACCGCGAAGTGGCGCGCATGCTCGGCCAGCGCATAACGGTCAGTCATGCCGGCGATATAGTCGGCGATGCGGCGTGCGCGCGCGCCTTCGCCGCCATCGATGCCTTCCATCCATTCAGGCGGCAGGTCGGCCGGCTTGCGCAGATAGTGCTGGTAAAGATCGCGCACCACCGCTTCGGCCTCGCCCATGATGTGCATCACGCGCGCATGCCGATACATGCGCGGATAGAGAAACCCCTTGATATCGGCGTCGGCCGTCGCCATCGCCGCCGAAAAGCCGACAGAGGCGTTGGTCGCATGGCGGATTTCGGCGGCTGAGCGCGGCTTCAGCGCCGCCATGCGCCGGCCGGTCTCAGCGATGACGTCTTCGATCATACGGGTGATCAGCCGCCGCACCGTCTCGTGCACGCGCCGCGCCGGCTCGAGCCTCGGATAGGCCAGGTCAATCTCGCGCAAGATATCGCCGACGATAACCACCGCGGCAATGTCGTCGAGGGTGAACAAATCGGCGCGCAGCCCGTCGTCGATGTCGTGGGCATCATAGGCGATATCGTCGGCGAGCGCGGCCACCTGTGCTTCTGCGCTGGGCTGCGACCAGAGCTCCAGATCATGAATTTGCGCATAGGCGCGGATCGCCTCCGGGACGCCGTGCGCGGCATAACGCCCGATCGGCTTGCCGGCATGGTCCGTGAGCGGGCCGTTATGCTTCACCAGCCCTTCTAGGGTTTCCCATGTGAGATTAAGACCGTCGAAAGCCGCATAGCGGCGCTCGAGATCGGTGACGATGCGCAAGGCCTGTGCGTTGTGATCGAAGCCGCCGAAATCCTTGAGGCAGGCGTCGAGCGCGCGCTCGCCGGCATGGCCGAACGGCGGATGGCCGAGATCATGCGCCAGCGCCAGCGCCTCGGCGAGGTCCTCATCAAGTCCGAGCGCGCGGGCGAGCGAGCGGGCGATTTGCACCACTTCCAACGTGTGGGTGAGCCGGGTGCGGTAATGGTCGCCCTCGTGATAGACGAACACCTGGGTCTTGTAGGCGAGCCGCCGGAAGGCGGTGGAATGGATGATGCGGTCGCAATCGCGGCGAAAGTCGTTGCGGGTCGGGCTCGGCGGCTCGGCAATGAGGCGGCCCCGGCTTTTGGCCGGATTGGCGGCATAGACCGCGCGTTCGCAGCCGGCGTCGATTGCCATATTCGTCCCGCTCGTTGCGCGCATTGACCTTGCGGTCGCGCGCACTTAACTATTGGTAAGGCCGTCTCACAATAGCATGACGGCTCAAGGACAGGCGATGAGCGCAAGCGTCACAGTCAGCGAGCGAGCGGCGCGCCGGATCGGCGAGATCCTCAAAGGCGAGCCCGCCGGCACCATGCTGCGCGTCAGCGTGGAAGGCGGCGGCTGCTCCGGCTTCCAGTACAAGTTCGACATGGAGCGCGCGCAGGCGCCTGACGACCTGGTGATTGCCCGCGACGGCGCCATCGTGCTGATCGACCCGGTCTCGATCGATTACATGGCCGGCTCCGAAATCGATTTCGTCGAGGACCTGATCGGCGCCTCGTTCAAGGTCAAAAATCCGAACGCCACCGCATCCTGCGGCTGCGGCACCAGCTTCGCGCTTTAGACTTTCCGGACACCGCTTTCCGTTGTTATCGCCGGTCTTGTGCCGGCGATTTCGCTGAGGGACGCACCTGCGCTCCTCAGCAAGATGGCCGCGACATACGCGGCCATAACAAGTCAGCATTCATTAATTGTGCCGTGCGCTACTCCGCCGCTTCGGCGGCGGGTTTCGGCAGCGCTTCCGGCACTTCCTCGAGCTGCGGCTCGAGCCGGCGCTTGATCAGCCGGTCGAAGCGATCGAGATAGAGATAGATCACTGGCGTGATGTAGAGCGTCAAAAGCTGCGACAGGCACAGACCGCCGACTACGGCAACGCCGAGCGGCTGACGCAATTCGGCGCCGGCGCCGGTGCCGAGCGCGATCGGCAGCGAGCCGAAGATGGCGGCGAAAGTCGTCATCATGATCGGACGGAAGCGCAGGACCGCCGCCTCGCGGATCGCGGCTTCCGCGGAAAGCCGCCACGCGCCGCCGCTCGATCGCGAAGTCGATCATCATGATGGCATTCTTCTTGACGATGCCGACCAGCATCACGATGCCGATCATCGCGATCACCGACAAATCCATCTTGAACAGCATCAAGGTCAGGATCGCGCCGATGCCGGCCGACGGCAGACCGGAAATGATGGTGATCGGATGGATGAAGCTCTCATATAGAATGCCGAGCACCATATAGGCGGCGAAGATCGCCGCCAGGATCAATATGCCCTGCCCGCGCAATGAATCCTGGAACACCTGCGCGGTGCCCTGGAAGCCGGTGGTGATGGAGGCCGGCAAATGCTCGACTCGTTTTCGAGCTTGGTGATCGCATCCACCGCCTGCGCCGAGCGAAAGGTCGGGCGCAAGATTGAACGAAATAGTCACGGAGGGCTGCTGGCCCTGATGGTTGACTTGCAAGGGCCCGACCGTGTGCACGAAATGCGTGACCGCCGAAAGCGGCACCACGGTGCCGTTCGTGGTCTTCAAATAGATGTCGGTTGAGATCGTTGGCGACTCGCCTGGTACTCCGGCAAGGTCTCCAAGATCACCGCATAGTCGTTCGCCGAGGTGTAGATGGTGGCAACCTGGCGCGAGCCGAAGGCGTCGTAGAGCTCCTGGCGCACCTGGTCGATGGTCACGCCGTAGACGGCGGCCTTCTCGCGGTCGACCTCGATCGTGACCTGCGGGTTCTTAATATAGAGGTCGGTGGTGACGTCGAGCAGGCCAGGAATTTTGGCGATCTTGTCGCGCAATCTCGGGCGCGAGCTTGATAGAGCGCGTCCGTTTCATTGGATTGCAGCGTATATTGGTATTGGCTTTTGTTGAGCCGGCCGCCCAGCCGAATGTTCTGGATCGGCTGGAAGAACATCTTGATGCCGGGAACGACATTGGCTTCGCGCCGCAGCCGGCCCAGGATCTGGCGCAAGGCAACCGCGCTCACCGAAGGTCCTTCAGCGCCACCAGCATGCGTCCGCTATTGCCGAGCCCGTGGGACCGCCGGAAGCCGCCGACCGTCGAGTTGATGTAGACACGGCCGGATCGCGCGCACGAGCTCGGCGAGCTTTGCGCTGATGTTCGGTCATCGATCGGAAGCCGATATCGGTCTTGGCCTCGGTGATGCCGAACAGATAAGCCGGTGTCCTCGGTGGGGAAGAAAGCCCTTGGGCACGATGATGTAGAGCCAGACGGTGGCGGCGATGGTGAGCAGCGTAAACACGAGCATGATCGACTTAAGGCGGAGCACGTAGTCAAGCGACCATTCATAGGCGCGCCGGCCGCGCTCGAACAGGTTCTCGAAGCCGCGCAGCACGAAGTTTTGTTTTCCTCGTCGCGGTCGTAGCTCTTGAGCACGCGCGCACACAACATCGGCGTCAGCGTCAGCGAGACAAATCCGGAAACGATGATCGCCACCGAGATCGACACCGCAAATTCACGGAATACGCGGCCGACCATGCCGCCCATCAACAACACCGGAATGAACACCGCGATCAGCGAGAAGGTGATCGACACGATTGTGAAGCCGATCTCGCGCGAGCCTTTGAGCGCCGCCTCGAACGGGCGCATGCCGCCCTCGATGTGGCGCACGATATTCTCCAGCATGACGATGGCGTCGTCGACCACGAAGCCGACCGAGAGCGTCAGCGCCAGCAGCGTCATGTTGTTGATGGAGAAACCGAAGGCGTACATCGCCGCACAGGTGCCGATCAGAGACACCGGCACCGCCAGCGCCGGAATAATGGTGGCGGAAACCTTCCGCAGGAACAGAAAGATCACCATGATCACGAGGGAGACGGCGATCGCCAGCGTCTCCTGCACGTTCCACACCGCGGCGCGGATCGAGATCGAGCGGTCGAACAACGGCGACATCTCGATCGCCGGCGGCACCTGCGTGCGCAATTGCGGCAGCTTGGCGCGCACCTGTCGACGACATCCACGGTGTTGGCGTCGGGCTGGCGATGGATTCCAGCACGATGGCGCGCGAGTCGTTGTACCAGGTCGCCTCATTGTCGTTCTCGACGCTGTCGATCACGCGAGCGACCTGGTTGAGCTTGATCGGCGCGCCGTTGCGATAGGCCACCACCACGTCGCGATAGTCGGCGGCGTGTTCCATGGCGCCGGTGGCAAGCAACGAGATCGTTCGGTCTTTGCCCTCAAGCGACGCCGACCGGCGCTCGACGAATTGGCTCTTGGCCACCACACTGCGGATATCGTCGAGTGAAATGTTGCGCGCGGCCGCGGCGGTCGGATCGACCTGCACCCGTACGGCAAATTTCTGCGCGCCGTAGACCAGCACCTGGGCGATGCCGGGCAACTGCGAAATCTGCGGCGCCAGCACGGTTTCCGCGTAGTCGTCGATTTTGGACAGCGGCATGGTGGCCGAGCGCATGCTCAGATAGAGCACCGGGAAATCGCCGGGATTGACCTTGCGGAAAAAAGGCGGCGTGGTCATCTCGTTCGGCAGCCGGCGCTGCGCGGTGGCGAGCGCAGTCTGCACGTCGAGGGATGCGCCGTCGATGTTGCGGCCGAGGTCGAACTGCACGGTGATTTCGGTCAGCCCAGTGAGGACGAGGAGTTCATCGACGAAATGCCGGCGATGGTGGAGAGCTGGCGCTCGATCGGGGAAGCCACCGAGGCCGCCATGGTCTCGGGCGAAGCACCCGGCAGCTCGCGGTGATCTGGATGGTCGGGAAATCCACCGCCGGCAGCGCGGCGACCGGCAACAGCCGATAAGCAAAGGCGCCGAACACGATCAGCGACGCCGTCATCAGCGTCGTCAACACCGGGCGGCGGATGCAGGTCTCCGAGATGTTCATGGCTTAGCTGCCGGCGGCTCGGGGTTTGGCGGGCTTTGCGCCGTTAGGCGCCCGCGGGTGGTGACCCGCGTTCCGTTCTTCAGCCGCAATTGGCCCTCGGTCACCACCGTCTCGCCGCCCTTGAGACCCGAGCGTGATCACCGAGTTGATCGCCGAACTGGCGCTCGACGGTGACGTGCTGGACCTTTGCCACGTTGTTGTTGACTACGAACACGATGCTGCCCGATTGGCTGACCTGCACGGCGTTCGAGGGCACCACCACGGCTTCTTCGGTGCGCAGGGTCAAATCGACCGAGACCAGCGTGCCCGGCCACAGCGCCTCGTCTTTGTTCGGCATGGTGGCGCGAATGCGTGGCCATGCCGGTTGCCGGATCGACCGTGTTCTCGATCATGGTCACTTGGCCGGACGCGTGCTTCTTGTCGCCGGGCACAATGGCCTCAATGGTGGCGGTCTTGGCGGCAATCGCTTGGCGGATGTCAGGCAGATTCTTCTGCGGCACCGCGAAGCTCACGTAGACCGGCGCCATCTGAATGATGGTCGCCATCGGCGTGGTGTCGGCTTGCCGCACAAAATTTCCGACTTTCACATTGGCCATGCTGATGCGGCCCGAGATCGGCGCGCGGATCGTGCAGAAGCCCAGTTGAACCTTCAGGTTTTCGAGCTGGGCGCGGTTCGATTCTGCGGTTGCGTGCGATACATTGACTAAGCGTCTGCGAATTGTTGAGCGTGACAATCGGGATGGCGTTCTTGGCGGCAAGCGCGGTGTAGCGCTCGACATCGCGCTTGCGCCTGCGCGAGCGTCGCTTCAGCCCCGTCGATAACCGCCTGCACACGCTTGATGTCGGCCTCGATCTGGCGGCCGTCGAGCGTGAACAGCAAATCGCCTTTTTTAACCATGGGCGCCGTCTTTGAAATGCACGTCGACAATGGCGGTATCGACGCGCGCCTTGATGGCGACGCTGGCGATCGGGGTCACAGAGCCGAGCGCGTCGAGCCGGACCGGCACCTGCTTACGCTCCGCTTTGCCGACTTCAACGGGCACCACGCTGGCGCGCGCCGTCTGCGCCTTTGAGCGCGCGGCCACGCCGTCGGTCGTCCAGAATCCACGGGCAAGCACAGCAATGCCGATCAGGGCGAGCGCCGCCACCCCAAATAGCCATTTTCTCTTGCTCATCGGCGATTGTCGGTCCGGGCGCGTATCGGCCCTGCCCGGGCGCTCCCTATTCCGCGGAAAGGCCTAGATTTCACCATTTAGGGCCACGTGACGGCTTTCATAGCATATAAACGCGCCTGCGTGCATATCCCTGCGCTCGCTGGTAAACACGGCCTCGGCCGATTTTATTCGGCCGTTACACAGCGGACCCCATGCGCATCGCCACCTGGAACGTTAATTCGATCCGCCAACGGATGGATAGCCTGCAGGCTTGGCTCGCCGAGCGCGCCCCCGACATCGTCTGCCTGCAAGAGATCAAATGCACCGACGATGCCTTCCCGCGCGAGGCGTTCGAGAACCTCGGCTACAACGTGGCCGTACACGGGCAAAAGACCTTCAACGGCGTGGCGCTGCTATCCAAGCTGCCGTTCGACGAGGTGAAACCCCGCCTCGACGGGGAGGACGGCGACGTGCAGGCGCGCTTCCTGGAGGCGTTGGTGTCGACCAAGACCGGGGCGTTGCGCGTGGTCAGCCTTTATCTGCCCAATGGCAACCCGCCGGACACCGACAAATACACGTATAAACTCAAGTGGATGGACCGGCTTTTTGATTTTTCACGTAACCGGCTGGCGCTGGAAGAGCCGATGCTGCTGGCCGGCGACTTTAACGTCATCCCAACTCCGGCCGATGCCCGCAATCCGGCCGCCTGGACCGGCGATGCGCTATTCCTGCCGCAGACCCGGGAGAAATTCCGCGCCCTGATCAATCTCGGCCTGACCGACGCCATCCGGGCAGCCAGCGACGAGGAAGGCCTCTACACGTTCTGGGACTATCAGGCCGGCGCCTTCCAGAAGAACAACGGCATCCGCATCGACCACTTGCTGCTCTCGCCGCAGGCCGCCGACCGGCTGATCGATGCCGGAATCGACCGCCATGTGCGCGGTTGGGACAAGCCCTCCGACCACGTGCCGGTCTATGTGGATTTGGATATCGAGGGGCGCTGATTTTGAGGCGTCAAGCCGACCGCAAACGGGCTCACTCCCGCCGCGTCTGCAGCCAGTGTCTCAGATAGACGAGCGCCAGCGCGCGCTCGTCGTCGGTCGCCTGCCGGAACGCACTTTCGTAAAGGCGCGTGATCCATGCCTGTTGATCGGGCCGGGCACCGTCCCGGGCAAGCGTGAGCCACATGAGCCCACGCGCGGCCTGCCGCGGCACGTGATCGCCGGCAAACAGCATGGCGCCCAGCATGGCCTGCGCCTGGCATTGGCCCTTCTGCGCCGACAGACCGAACCAGCGTGCCGCCGTGCGCGGATCGTGCGGCGCGCCGACGCCGTCAAGATAGAGCCGCGCCAGATCGTACTGGGCATCCGGATCGCGGAAATATGAGGCCGCATAGGCAAACATTTCTCGTGCGCGCACCGGGTCGCGCCCGACCCGCGATTTCGGAATACCCGCGAGATAATAGTGGCCGAGGGCGTCGAAGGCGTTGGCGACGAAGCGCGCCTGCGGCGTATTTGGATTGTCGTCGGCATGCGCGTCGGCGATACGGCGGAAATACTCGAACGCCTTGTAGTCGTCCTGCGTCACGCCCTCGCCGTCGGCATACATGCGGCCGAGCTTCCACTGCGCCAGCGGGTGACCTTTTTCGGCGGCATATTCAAGCGACACAACCGCCTTATGGGTATCGCCGGCCTTGAGCCAATGGGCGCCGGAACGGAAGGCTTCCGAGGGCGTCAGCGGTGCCTTGGCGGCCGGCGCCAGCGGCGCAATCGGGCCGGCCATCGGCGCGGCCAGCGCGCCATCGGTCTTGCTGCCGTCGAACGCCATGGCCGGCGCGGCGATCAGCCCTGCGCCGATAACCAAGGTTCGCAACACCGTCTCAACTATCCGCATAGCACGCCTTCTCGCCCGCCCCGCCCGGATGGGTCACCGCGCCATTGACGGCTGCGCCGACCTGCTGGGTGTATTTCCACAAATAGCCCGAGCCGTATTCGTTCTCGCGCGGCTTCCACTGGCTCTTGCGTTTGGCCAGTTCATCGTCCGAAAGCCGGACGTTTAGTGTGCCCTTGTCGGCATCCAGTTCGATGATGTCGCCATCTTTGATGAGCGCGATCGGCCCGCCGACCGCCGCCTCCGGGCCGACATGCCCGACGCAGAAGCCGCGGGTGGCGCCGGAAAAGCGCCCATCGGTGATCAGCGCGACCTTGTCGCCGACGCCCTGGCCGTAGAGCGCGGCCGTGGTCGAGAGCATTTCGCGCATGCCGGGGCCGCCGCGCGGTCCCTCGTAGCGGATCACCAGCACGTCCCCGTGCTTGTAGGTCTTTTTCTTCACCGCCTCGAAACAGGCTTCCTCGGTGTCGAAGCAGCGCGCCGGACCGGAGAATTTCAGGCTCCCCGTCATACCGGCGACTTTCACGATCGCGCCTTCGGGCGCCAGGTTCCCTTTCAAGCCGACGACGCCGCCGGTCGCGAGCAACGGCTTGTTTGCCGGATGCACCACGTCCTGATCGGGGTTCCATTTCACGTTTTTCATGTTCTCGGCCATGGTGCGGCCGGTGACCGTCAGGCAATCGCCGTGCATGAAGCCGTGATCGAGCAAGGTCTTCATCAGCAGCGGCACGCCGCCAGCTTCGAACATATCCTTGGCGACATAACGGCCGCCCGGTTTCAAATCTGCGACATAAGGTGTTCTTTTGAAGACTTCGGCGACGTCGAACAGATCGAACTCGATACCGCATTCGTGTGCGATCGCCGGCAGATGCAGCGCGGCATTGGTGGAACCGCCGGTGGCGGCGACCACGGCGGCGGCATTTTCCAGCGCCTTGCGGGTGACGATGTCGCGCGGCCGGATGTTCTTGACGATCAGTTCCATGATCATCTCGCCGGCGAGCGTGCAGAACTTGTCGCGCATTTCGTAAGGCGCCGGCGCGCCGGCCGAGTATGGCAGCGCCAAACCGATGGCCTCGGATACCGTCGCCATGGTGTTGGCGGTGAACTGAGCGCCGCAGGCGCCGGCCGACGGACAGGCGTTTTCCTCCAGCGTCTGCAGATCCTCGTCGGACATCTCGCCGACCGAGTGCTTGCCGACCGCTTCGTAGACGTCCTGCACGGTGACTTCCTTGCCCTTGAATTTTCCGGGCAGGATCGAGCCGCCATAGATGTAGATCGAGGGCACGTTGAGCCGGCACATCGCCATCATCATGCCGGGCTGCGACTTGTCGCAGCCGGCGACGCCGATCAGGGCGTCATAGGCATGGCCGCGCACCGTGAGCTCGACCGAATCGGCGATCACCTCGCGCGAGGGCAGCGAGGCCTTCATGCCGGCATGGCCCATGGCGATGCCGTCGGTGACGGTGATGGTGCAGAACTCGCGCGGGGTGGCGCCGACGGAGGCGACGCCCTTTTTCACCGCCTGGGCCTGTCGCATCAGCGCGATGTTGCAGGGCGCCGCCTCGTTCCAGCACGTCGCGACGCCGACGAAAGGCTGATGAATCTGTTCGGCGGAAAGGCCCATCGCGTAATAGAAAGCGCGATGCGGCGCACGCTCGGCGCCTTCGGTCGCATGCCGGCTCGGCAATTTGGCTTTCAAATTGCTTTTGTTGTCGACCTTGGCTTCCATTTCCGTCCTTGGGCCCCCGCCCAAATTGCCGCCATACGGAGCAAGCCCGCCGGCTGTGCCCGAGGTTTGTCGCCCGGCGGTAAAACCGGAAGCCGAGCCGGGGTTGGCCCCGCGCTTGGCGTCCCTCGATGTCGTCATAGGGTATGGCCAAATCGCGGCGCAACGCGGTTAACCAGGGCACAACGGCGCAAATGTTGCTACGGTGTTGCGGTCAGGTCACAGCTGTGACGCGCATGCGTCAGGTGCCGGCAGCTGGACGGCTGATTTCACCGTGATTTCCGCAGCGCAGCATAGCCGGCGGCGATGCTAGACAGGGCCTATGCCCCCTCGCCTCACCCGCTCGTTCTTCGACCGCTCGGTGCACAAGGTGGCGCCCGAATTGATCGGCGCCACGCTCTTGGTCGACGGCGTCGGCGGCGTCATCGTCGAGGTCGAGGCCTATCACCACACCGACCCGGCCGCGCACAGCTATCGCGGCCGCACGGAGCGCAACGCGGTGATGTTCGGCCCGCCCGGCGCGGCTTACGTCTACCGCTCCTACGGCATCCACTGGTGCCTGAATTTCGTGTGCGAAGCGGAAGGCTCAGCCAGCGCGGTGCTGATCCGCGCGCTGCGAGCCGACCGAGGGTTTGGCGCTGATGCGCCGCCGGCGCGGCTTGCGCGATGAGCGCGCGCTTTGCTCCGGGCCGGGCAAGCTGACAGAGGCTTTGGGCGTGACGATCAAGCACAATGGCTTGGCGCTCGATAAGTCGCCGTTCGAATTGCGGGCGCGGGAGGCAATGCCGGGGATCGCGACGGGGCCGCGCATCGGGATCACGAAGGCGGTGGAGAAGCCGTGGCGCTACGGGCTGCGGGGCTCGCCGTTCTTGAGCAAGCCGTTCAAGACGTGAGACGAAACCCCGCGTCGAAACCAAGCTCGCGCTTGGCCTTCGCGCTCGACAGGCCGGGATCGTCCTCCGCGACATTGTAGATGCCGCGGCGGCCTTTGCCGACGGCGAGCAAGGCCGCTTGCGCGGCGGCATCGACGTGGACGGCGGGCCGGCGTGCGGGTCCCTCCGCCGACCAGGTTCCCGGCCCATAGAAGAAGCCGTAGCGCAGGACGATGCCTTCCGGCAGCGACAGCACCGCCTCTTCGAGCGCGCGCACCGCAGCGACCGTGCGCCCGGCCGCCCCCTCGGCGCCATCGTTGAGCGGATCGCTTTCGACGCGCGCGCCATCGCCGGGCGCGTAGATGAAGGCAATGCTCTGCGCGATCAGTCGACGCACGCCGGCCGCCTTGGCGGCGTCGACGAGATTGCGCGTACCCTCGATGCGCAAGCGCGCGTTGCGCTCCAACCCCGCTTCATAGCCTGGCGTGCCCGGCGCGCTCGGCAGGTCGGTCAGTTGATGCATCACGACTTGCGGCGCGGCGGCTTCGACCGCGCGCGCGAGCGCTGCGGCGTCGAACACGTCGACCACCACCGGCTCCGCGCCCAGGGCGCGCAAGCCATCGGCCTTGTCGGCGGAGCGCGTGGTGCCGGCGACGTCGTGCCCGGCCGCGCGCAACAGCGGAGTCAGCCGCCGTCCGATCGCCCCACCCGCTCCGGCCAGAAATATCTTCATGCCGCCTGCTCACGCATAGGAGACGATGAACTCGCACCCCGCCGCGGTGGCAAAATCGCGCGTCAGCCGTCCGGTGGCGAGCTCGAATTCCAGCACCACCGCATCGTCATGACAGCAGAGGAACGCATGCTTGCCGTCGGCGGCAAAGCCGAAACCCATCGGCGCCTTCGGCGTCGGGAAGCCGGCGAGCTGCTCGAGCGTATAGGCGTCGTAGATGCCGGCGTAATTGTCGACATGCGAGGAGACGCAGACATAGCGCCCGTCCGGCGAGACGCGCACGCGGCGCAACTGATTGGCCTCGCCCGGCGCGCCCTCGATCGCGACCGTGTGGTGAAGCGCGTGCGTGCGCGTGTCGAAGGCGTGCAGCACGCCCTTGCGGTGCGCGCAGACATAGAGCGCCCAGCCGTCGGGCGAGACCGCGATGCCCTCGGCGCCGTGCGGGATGGTGATGAGGTCGATCACCTTGCGCGCATTGATGTCGAGCACCGCCACCCCGTCGCGGGTCTTGAACGAGGCGAACAGCTTAGCCGTAGCGTGGCTGATGGCGATCCAGTGCGGCGCGCTGGCAAGCGCGATGCGCTCGGCCGCGCCGCTCTCCGGATCGATCGCCAGCACCGCGCTGGCAAGCTCCGCGGTCGACCACAGCGTGCCCTGCGCATCCATCATCACCGAATGCGGCGCGACATTGGCGCCGACGTCGATCAGGCGTTCGAGCGATTTCGACTTCAGATCGATCACCGCGATGCGGCGATCGGGATTTTTGTTCTGCCCGAAGATGCCGCCGCCGTAGACCGAGGCGAAGATTTTGCCGCCGTCCGCCGAGCGCACCATCTCGTGCGTCGAGGCCGGCATGTCGATGTCGGCAAGATGCGCGAGCGTCGCGGCGTCGAAGAACTGCACCTTGTTGGCGCTCTTGGCGGTGAGGATCAGCGTCGGCCCGCCCGGGCGGTTGTTGGGATCGGTCATTTCTTGTCGTCCCCGCGCAGGCGGGGACCCATACACCCTGCGCTATCGATAGTACACGGCGTATGGATCCCGGCCCTCGCTGGCGCTCGGCCGGGACGACCGTCAGGACCGCCAGCGGATCGGGCCCGTATTGGTTCGGCTCCCGGCTGACCGATGCGCAAATAGATGAAGATGAATTGCGCCAAGCCGATCAGCGCGCCGATGCCCCAGAGAATCTCGCCGAGCAAGGTCGCCACAGCGCTGCCGCTCGAGAGACCGATGACAAAGAAGGCTGTGCCGAGAATGGCTGGCACCAGAGAGGCAAGGCTATACCAGCCGGGGTAGCCGTGATCGTGGAAGCGCTTGAAGCCGATGCAGATGCTGGCCCAGAACAGAACGAGCCCGATGAGCTGGCCGATCAGCGGAATCCACGTGAGCAAGATGTTGCACACGACGATCGGCAATATGCCGTGCAGCCAGAACTGCCGGCGCGAGATGCGTCCCGACGGCGAGGTGAACAGCTTGATCCAATAGTCTTTCGAGCTCGGGAATGCGTCCGCGAGAACTCGCTGCCGCCGAACCGCGACCGCAGCCGCCGACGCTCACGGCCGAGTGCCGCGGTGCCCCCGTCGGTGGCGGGACACCATCGACAATGTGGATGTCGACCGGCTGGCCTTCCCACATCTGAAATTCGACCGCCTGCCCGATCTGCGCCGGACCGTTGCGGACTTCGCTGCTCCAGTAGCTGTAGTGCTGGCCGTCGTCGGTCGCGATCTGCCCATAGCTGCCGTCGGGCACGATCCCCGTCACTACCCCGCGCATCCTCGACCCCTCGCGCTTGCCCGGCCGGTACAGCGCCAGCATCGGCCACGGTCAAGGTTTAGGAGGCCGCTCTGAGTCGCTCAAGCGCTTCGGCGATCTTGCTCTTGCGCGCCAGCGCTTCCTCGCGCTTTTCTTTTTCCTCCTCGACGACCTCTTCCGGCGCGTTGGCGACGAATTTCTCGTTGGCGAGTTTCGATTCGGCGCGCTTGATGTCGGCGTCGGCCTTGCTCATTTCCTTGTCGAGACGCGCGCGCTCGGCGGCGAGATCGATGACGCCGATCAGCGGCAGCGCCACGACATCGCCGCGCACCACGAGTTGCACCGAGCCTTGCGGCGCGGTGTCGGCCGATGAAATGTCCGACACGCGCGCGAGGCGCTTGATGAACTCGGCCCAACGCTCCGCGCGCGCTTGCGCGTCGGCGGAGGCGCCAGCCAGCACCAGCGGAATCTGCGCGGCGATGTTCATCTCGGCGCGGATCGAGCGGATGGCGGTGATCAGATCGATCACCCAGCCGATTTCGGCTTCGGCCTTGTCGTCCGTGAGTCCTTCGAGTTTCGGCCAATCGCTGAGCGCCAGCAGTTGCGAACGCTTCGGCCCCTGCTCCGCCGTCACCGCCCATAATTCCTCGGTGATGAATGGCATGAACGGATGCAGCAATTTGAGGATCTCGTCGAGCGCCCAGGCCGCCGTCGCGCGCGTCTCGTCCTTGGCCGCGCCGTCAGGGCCGGTCAGCAGCGGCTTCGACAGTTCGACATACCAGTCGCAATAGACGTTCCAGACGAAGCGATAGGCGCGCGCCGGCGGCCTCGCTGAATCCGTAGGCCTCGATGGCCGCCGTGATCTCGGCGGCTGCCTTCGCCGTTTCATGCGCGATCCAGCGGTTGAGCGTTTCCTTGGCGGATTTCGGATCGAAGCCCTCAACGCGCTTGGCGCCGTTGAATTCGACAAAGCGCGCGGCGTTCCACAGCTTGGTCGCGAAGTTGCGGTTATTCTCGACGTCCTGCGGGCCGAGCCGGATGTCGTGGCCGGGCGCGACGTTGCGCATCAAGGTGAAGCGCAGCGCGTCGGCGCCATATTCGTCGATGACGCCGAGCGGGTCGACCACGTTGCCCTTCGACTTCGACATTTTGGCGCCGGAGGCGTCGCGCACCAGGCGGTGGATATAGATGTCGGCGAACGGCACGTCGGGCATGAAGTGCAGGCCCATCATCATCATGCGGGCGACCCAGAAGAAGATGATGTCGAAGCCGGTGACCAGCGCCGAGGTCGGGTAGTAGCGCTTGAGCTCGGGCGTCTCGTCCGGCCAGCCGAGCGTGGAGAACGGCCACAGCGCCGAGGAGAACCAGGTGTCGAGGACGTCGGGATCGCGAACGATTCGAATTGGAGTACCGGGTCGCGTGACAACCATTCTACGAGTCAACTCCGACACCTGAACTAGAGTCGCCAACGCATACGGGGTGATCAGGAAAATGCTTCGCGTAATAGGCCTTTGCCATCTCAAGGGCCTGATCTTCTGTCTCCGCACAAAATTCCTGAACCTTAGTAGTCGCATCAAATGGCTCTGGGTCAGCAAATGCCTGCCGGCCATTTGTAATTTGGGGGCCGTACCAAACTGGAATCTGATGACCCCACCAGAGCTGGCGCGAGATACACCAAGGCTGGATGTTCTCCATCCAATTGAAATAGGTGCTTTCCCAATTTTGCGGGACAAATTTAGTCTTGCCTTCGCGCACGGCGGCAATCGCCGGCTCGGCCAGCTTCTTGGCGTTCACATACCATTGGTCGGTGAGATAGGGCTCAATCACCACATTTGAACGGTCACCGTGCGGCACGACGTGAGCGTTCGGCTCGATCTTCTCGATCAGGCCTTTAGCTCTCCAGCCGCTCGACGATCTTCTTGCGTGCGGCAAAGCGATCCAGCCCGTCCATCGCCAGCGTCTCGTCGAGTTCGGCTGGACGCAGAACACCGGCGAGGAACCCGGCATTGTCCTTAAGCGCAAGCTTAGCTTCGGTACTGAAGATATTGATTTGCGCCAGATTGTGCCGCTTGCCGACCTCGAAATCGTTGAAGTCGTGCGCCGGCGTGATCTTCACCGCGCCGCTGAACCCTTCTCGGGGTCGGAATATTCGTCGGCGATGATCGGAATCTTGCGTCCGACCAGCGGCAAAATAACGTTCTTGCCGACCAGCGCTTTGTAGCGCTCATCATCTGGATGCACGGCGACCGCAGTGTCGCCCAACATGGTTTCCGGCCGCGTCGTGGCGACGACGATGAACGTCGACGGATCGTTCCGGATCGAACGTCTTGCCTTCGATCGGATAGCGCAGGTGCCACAGGTGCCCCTTGGTCTCGACCTGAATCACTTCAAGATCGGAGATCGCGGTGAGCAGCTTGGGGTCCCAATTGACCAGCCGCTTGTCCTTGTAGATCAGCCCCTCGCGATAAAGCTCGACGAAGACTTTCAGCACCGCGCGCGACAACCCCTCGTCCATGGTGAAGCGCTCGCGCGACCAGTCGCAGGAGGCGCCGAGCCGCTTCAACTGATTGACGATGGTGCCGCCCGACTCCGCCTTCCACTCCCACACGCGCTTGATGAACGCCTCGCGCCCCATCTCGCGCCGGCCCGGCTGCTGGTGCTCCATCAATTGCCGCTCGACCACCATTTGCGTGGCGATGCCGGCGTGGTCGGTGCCCGGCTGCCACAGCACGTCACGCCCACGCATGCGCTCGAAGCGGCACAGCACGTCCTGCAACGTGTTGTTGAGCGCATGGCCCATATGCAACGAGCCGGTGACGTTGGGCGGCGGAATGACGATAGAGTAAGCCTGAGCGCCGGCGCGCTCGGGCCGGCCGGCGCGGAAGGCGCCGGATTTTTCCCAGGTCTGATAGATGCGGCCCTCGACCTCCGAAGGCTGATAGGTCTTATCGATCATTGGCGTTTTGTCTGGAGCATTCGGCGGGCTAGAAAGCCCGCCACGCCACCGAGTGTCAACTTTGCCGGAATCCACCACCGACAAGCGCGGCAGCGTCACCGGCGCCATCGTCGCGCTGGCGCTCGTCTCTTTTGCCGCCCAGGCGATGGTGCGCTCGTCCGATTCGCTGCTGCCGCAGATCGCCGCCGGCCTCAACGTCAGCGTCGGTGCGGCCTCGATCGTGGTTACCGCCTATCTGCTGGCCCATGGCTCGGTGCAGTTGCTGACCGGCCCGATCGGCGACCGCGTCGGCAAATACCGCTGCCTCGCTTTCGCCGCGGCCGCCGCGACGGTCTTGGTGGCGCTCTGCGGCCTCGCACCCAATCTGCCGCTGCTGGTGGCGGCGCGCCTCGGCAGCGGCCTCGCCACCGGCTGGATCGTTCCCTTGGCGCTCGCCTTCCTCGGCGACGTCATCCCCTATGAGCGCCGCCAGCAGGTGATCGGCCGCTTCCTGTCCGGGCTGATCCTCGGCCAATTGTTCGGGCAGGCGGCGAGCGGCGTGCTCGGCGACTATTTCGGCTGGCGCAACGTATTCTTCCTGCTCGCCGGCATGCTCGGCGTCGCAACCGTTGCGCAGTTCTATGAGCTGGCGCGCAATCCGATCACCCGCGCGAGCCGTCCGCCCACCGCGACCGAAACCGGATTCGTCGCCGGCTATTCCGCCGTGCTGCGCTCGCCCTGGGCGCGCACGGTGATCGTGATCGCCTTCATCGAAAGCGGCGCCATGTTCGGCGCCTTCACCTATGTGGGTGCCGACCTGCATTTGCGCTTCGGCCTCAACTTCGCGCTGGTCGGCCTATTCGTCGGCGCCTTCGCCATCGGCGGACTGATTTACAGTTTCTCGGTGCACATGCTGGTCACGCGTTTCGGCCAAAGCGGGCTAGCCGCCATCGGCGGCGCTATGCTGGCGGTCGCTTATGCCATCCTGGCGTTCGAGCCGCACGCCTATATCGCGCCGCTCGCGATCGTCATCATCGGCCTCGGCTTCTATATGTTGCACAATACGCTGCAAACCAACGCCACGCAGATGACGCCGGAAGCGCGCGGCACCGCGGTGGCGATCTTTCTCCGCCGCGCTCTATCTCGGGCAGACCGCGGGCGTCGCCGTCGGCGCCGTGATCTTCGAGCACTTCACGGCGAAGACGCTTTTCCTGGCGTCGGGATTGGCGCTGCTGCTGCTCGGCGTCTGGTTCTCGCGCGGGCTCGCGCGGCGTGCGCGCGACGGCTCTATTTAGCGTCCGCGCGAGACGCGCTCGATCTCGGCGCGCACGATACGGTCGACCACGCCCGGCAGGTTATCGTCGAGCCACGATTTCAGCAGCGGGCGCAGCATCTCCTTCACCAGATCCTCGAGCGTGCGCGCGTTCTGACCGATCACGGTATGCGCCAGCGAATTGAACGCGCTGTCGACCGCCGCGACGGTCGAGGCCGCGATCAGCGGCAGCGGGCGGTCGGGGATCGGCGGCGGTGCCTGCGCGCGCGGCGGTTCGGCCGGGCGCGGCGACTGCTCCGCCCGCATCGTTGGCTGCTCCTGCGGCTCCGGCTCGCTGAACACCACGTCGGATGAGCCGTCGATGGTGCGGAACGCCGGCGCCGAAGACGGATTCGGCGGTGGTGGCGCCGCCATCGCTTCGGTCAAATCGAATACGTCGGGCGGCGGCTCGCCAGCCTTCGTTCGGCGGCTCGTAATCTTGATCTTGCGGCGCACCCGGCCCGACATCGAGTCCGGCCAGCATGGCGTCGATGTCGCCTTGCTTGTTGGCGGGCGCCGGCGGTCCCGGCCGGTTCGCCGCCGCGGCGGATTCCTCGGCCTTTGCCGGCTTGTTGCTGTCGTCGTCGGCAATAATGCGGCGGATGGAGGCCAGAATTTCCTCCATCGAGGGTTCTTGGGCCTTCGCCGGTTGATTCATCACGGTCTTCCCGAGCACGTTATTTCGAAAGCGCGTCCGCCCTCGCCATCACCGCCGCGGTCCCCTGCCCGCGCAGCGGCTGAAGCAAATCACATGCCTAAACAATATACGCCAGAGGCATGCAGGTGTGGCAGTTGGAACTGTGGAAATTCAATGACCTGTGGACATAAATGCGGCGCGCGACCGCGCCGGCGGCTTAGCGCCCGTCCGGCGTGCGCACACCCGCCCAGCTATCGCGCACCTGGTGGTAATGCACGCGGGAGTCATAGACCGGCACATGCAGGCGGAGCACCTGCGGCGAGAGCCGGCCGACCGCCGCCAGCAAGGTGTAGGACGCCACCACGCGGTCGTGCTGGGCGGTAACCACCGCCACCCGCGCGTTCACCAGCGTCTGCTGTGCGGTCAGCACATCAAATGTGGTGCGCTGGCCGACGCGGGCTTCCTCGCGCACGCCATTGAGCGCAATCTCGGCGGCCTGCACCTGCGCTTGCGTTGCATCGATATTGGCTTTTGCCGCATCGAGCTGGCCCCAGGCCTGCACCACGTTTTGGCGCGCGGAGTCGCGCGCCGTATCCATGTCGATACGTTTTTGGCCGAGCGTCTCCTTGGCCTGACGCACAAGCGAATATTCCGCGCCGCCCTGGTAGATCGGCACGCTGACGGAACCGATCACCGAGCCGGTGTAGCTCTGCATGACGTTGAGGCTGCCGGCCACGCCATAGTTCTGGACGAAGCTTCCCTGCACCGACACGGTCGGATAGAGCGCGCCTTCGGCGACCTTCACCGCCAGTTGGGCGACATCGACATTGTATTGCGCAAGCGTCACCGCCGGGTTGCCGGCGGTGCCGACCGCGATTGCGCCGGGCAATGTATGCGGCGAGAAGCGGTCGACCGGCGTTGCCGCCACAAGGTGACCCGGGTTGGTGCCGATCACCTGCCGGTAGGTGGCGACCGAGGCGGTGTAGTTGGCCTGCGCGGTGAGCACCTGCGAGCGCCCGGCGGCAAGGCTTGATTCAGACTGCGCCACGTCGGTGCGCGTGACTTCGCCGACATTGAAGCGGTCGCGGGTCTGCCGCAATTGCTCTTGCAGCACTTCAACGTTGCGGCGTTGCAGATCAAGAATGGCGGTGTCGCGCAGCAAATTCATGTACGCCGTCGCGCCATTGAGCAGCACGGCCTGCACGGTCTGCCGCAATGTCTCGCGCGCGGCGAATACCTGGCTCTCGGCTTGCCGCGTCTTGTTGGCAGTCTGGAAGCCGTTGAACAGCGTTTGGGTAGCGGTGACGCCGGCGGAGAACGGCGAGTTGTAGCCGCTAAGCGTCGCATAGGTCGCCGGCAAGCCGGGCGCTAACGGTTTGGCTTTTGTCGTGCTCGACGACGTTGATTCACCACCATTCACGGTCGCCGTGACCCGCGGCCGATAGCCGGACAGCGCCTGCGGCACGCCCTCATCGATGGCGCGCACGGCAGCGCGTTGGGAATTAAGCGACGGATTATTCAGATAGGCGTGCGCCAGCGCGGACTCGAGCGTCTCCGCCCGCACCGGGGAAATCAGCAGCAGCCCTGCCGCTCCGGCCAACGCAAACTGGCCGGCCGCGAGGCCGAATTTCCAACTGCTGCGCCTCAAGGGCGACGTTCCTCAATCTGACTAACATGGGGACACGGATACTACTCATCAACAAATTTAACTGAGTCGACGCAAACCATAGTCGGCGGACGCACGGGTTAAAACCCCCCGCGTGATGCGGAACGCAAAATGCTTCGGAGTGGGACTTCTAAGTCACTGAACGAATCAGTGGAGAATCAGAAAGCGAAGGCTGGCTTCTGTGCGAATCCCGGCAGCACCGGCGCATTGGCACTGAAGAGCGGCCTTGTGCCGACATCGTCGCCGCTGCGGGTATAGACCATGGCCTTGGCACCGGGACCGCCGCCGAGCACACAGACAAGGCGGCCGCCATCCTTGAGCAGATCGCACAGCGCGTGCGGCGCGACTTCGGTTGCGCCCTCGATCACGATGACATTGTAAGGCGCCGCCTGCGACCAGCCTTCGTTCAGCGGTCCGCTTACCAGCGTCACATTCGAGATGCCGGACAGCGCTACCGCTGCCGTCTTGGACAGGCTTGCGTCCTGCTCCAATGCGACGACCGTGCCGCCCATGCGTGCGAGCACGGCGGCGCCATAGCCGGTGGCGCAACCGACATCGAGCACGCCGTCACTCGGTTCGATATTGGCGGCCTGGATCAGCTTGGCGAGCACCATCGGCTTGAGCAGACGACGCCCCTCGCCGACCGGCACGTCCTGATCGAGATAGGCGATGGGCGCGGCGGCCGGCGGCACGAAGTTCTCGCGTGCAACCTCGTCCATGGCGCCGAGCAGCCGCAGGTCGGTGACATCGGCGGTTCTGAGCTGTCCGTCCACCATATGGCGGCGCGCGGCGGCGAAATCGGTCATCGCGAACCTCGCTGGAACCCTGACATGCGCGGACCTTGTGCGGCAAGCTTTCTCAAAAGGCAAGCGAGGCGGCACGTTGTCCGAACGCGCTTGCTCCTATATAGGCTTGAGACTGCCGGCGCCGATTTGCGCTAGGTCAAAGGCCACGTGGCGGAGTGGTTACGCACCGGTCTGCAAAACCGGGTACGCCGGTTCAATTCCGGCCGTGGCCTCCACCCGCCTTCGCCAAGGCTCCGGCTGGCAAGCCCATCGCATAGCGGGTGCCCGCCAAAGCCTTGGCGGAGGCGGGCCGCGATCTGCGCTTTGCAAAGCAATGGCGCTTTGTTATAGCGCCGCCATTGCCGAAGCGCCGGCAGTGTTCCCCGGTAGCTCAGCGGTAGAGCAACCGGCTGTTAACCGGTTGGTCGCTGGTTCGAATCCGGCCCGGGGAGCCAACGCCTGTTCTCTTCTGTTCGCAACCGTCCACGACCGTCCAAAAACCGTTGCGCGATCAACGACGTCGTTCAATGGTCGTCCGTGACAGTCCATGGCCGTTTATGAGCAGCCAGAGTTTTTGTTGGTATCTGTGTTGGTATCCGACGCCGCAACGAAAGGGAGGCTCCTGATGAATTTCTAACCAAGGAGCCACCTATGGCACTGACAGACACCGCAATCCGCAATCTCAAACCCCAGCAGAAGCCTCAAAAAAAGAGCGACGGCGCCGGGCTCTACCTGCTGGTCATGCCGGAAGCTTCCAAGCTCTGGCGCCTGGCCTACCGCTTTGCCGG
>CAVXGN010000045.1:0-19233 GCA_963761245.1 uncultured Alphaproteobacteria bacterium
TACAGCGACTCAGGAACGCACCGGCGCCGGCACTCCGCCCGGCATTGAACGCGGGCTGACCGCCGCCACGGTCTCGACACGAAGCACTTCTAGCTTCCCGCCAACCCGTAGTCCTGTTAGACGGCCGCGCGCGACGCCTTGGGCGGCGCGCGCGCTTTCTTGTGACGCCATGTTTCGCCTGCTCGAACGAGTTTTGAAAACCACTGCCCTGCCGGAGGCGTCCGAGCCGCCGGCCGGGTTGGTTGCGTTCTATTGGCATTTCGCCCGCCAGGCCAAGGGCTTGTTCATCGGCTTGTTTGCCGCCGGCTTCGTGGTGGCGCTGCTTGACGTGACCATTCCGGTGTTCATCGGCAAGGTGGTGACGCTGATCACGCACTCCCGCCCCGAGGAGTTGTTGGCGCAATCCTGGCCGCTGCTCGCTGGAATGGCGGCGGTGCTGCTGCTCGCGCGCCCGGTCGCCATCACCACCCAGCATCTGCTGATGAACCAGGCGATCGCCGCCAACGTGTCGAATCGCATTCGCTGGCAGAACCACTGGCACGTGGTGCGCCAGTCGTGGTCGTTCTTCCAGAACGATTTCGCCGGCCGCATCGCCACGCGCGTGATGCAGACCGGCCCGGCCATTCGCGAGAGCCTGGTCTCGCTGCTGACCGCGGTCTGGTTCATCCTGATCTACGGCACGTCGTCGTTCATCCTGCTGGCGCACGCCGACCGCTGGCTGGCACTGCCGGTGCTGGTCTGGTTCGCCGGCTATGTGGCGATGCTGAGCTTCTTCGTGCCGCGCATGCGCGACAAGTCGAAGTCGATGTCGGAAACGCGCTCGATGCTCACCGGCCGCATCGTCGACACCTATTCGAACATCGTGACGGTGAAGCTGTTCGCGCGCCCACAGGACGAGGACGCCTATGTGCGCGAGGCGATCGACCAGCACACCGGCCGCTTCCACGCGTCGCTGCGGCTCAACACGCTGTTTGCGCTGACGCTGACCTCGCTCAACGCGCTGCTGATCACCTCGACCGGCGCCTTCGCCATCATGCTATGGCGCTATGGACACGTCGAAGTCGGCATCGTGGCCATGGCGCTGCCGATGACGACGCAGATCGTGTCCGCCTCCGGCTGGGTGGCCTTGCAGGTGACCGGCATCTTCGAAAACATCGGCGTGGTGCAGGAAGGCATGCTCACTATCGCGCGCCCGCACACGCTGATCGACAAGGCTGATGCCTTGCCGCTCACCGTCACACATGGCGAGGTCCGTTTCGACGACGTGCGCTTCGGCTATGGCCGGCAGACCGGCGTGATCGACCGCCTGACGCTCGACGTGCAGCCGGGCGAGAAGATCGGCTTGGTCGGCCGCTCGGGCGCCGGCAAGTCGACGCTGGTCAACCTGCTGCTGCGCTTCTTCGATCTCGAGGAAGGCCGCATCCTGATCGACGGCCAGGACATCGCCGCGATCACGCAGGAGTCTTTGCGCGCGCAGATTTCGGTGGTGACGCAGGATACCTCGCTGCTGCACCGCTCGATCCGCGACAATATCCGCTACGGCAAGCCGGACGCGGGCGAGCAGGACATTCTCGCGGCCGCGCAGATGGCGCACGCGCATGAGTTCATTCTCGATCTGGAGGATCAGGTCGGCCGGCGCGGCTATGACGCCCATGTCGGCGAGCGCGGCGTCAAGCTGTCGGGCGGCCAGCGCCAGCGCATCGCGATCGCGCGCGTCATCCTCAAGGACGCGCCGATCCTGGTGCTGGACGAGGCCACTTCCGCGCTCGACAGCGAAGTCGAGGCCGCCATCCAGTCGAGCCTCGGCGTGCTGATGCGCGGCAAGACCGTGATCGCCATCGCGCACCGCCTGTCAACCATCGCGCAGATGGACCGGCTGGTGGTGCTCGAGCGCGGCCGCATCGTCGAACAGGGCAGCCACGAAGCGCTGTTGCGCGCCAACGGCCATTACGCCGCGCTGTGGCGGCGGCAGTCCGGCGGCTTCATCGACGTCGCCGAGCAGCAAGCGGCGGAGTGAATGCGATGGGGGGCCAAGCATTCACCCAAAGCGAGCTGGCGGTGGTGCGGCGCGCCTTCGCCCGCCAGATGATGGCGGCGGCGGGCGTGCAGGATGACGGTGTGGAGCGTGCCTTCGCGACCGTGCGCCGCGAGGACTTTTTGGGCCCGCCGCCCTGGCAGTTCATGCGGTGGCCGCCGACGCCGGCGCCGCCGCAGGATGACTCCGTATCAATCTACCAAGATGTGGTCATCGCTCTGCAGCCCGACCGCGGCGTCAACAACGGCAGCCCGTCGCTGCACGCGAAAATGCTGCACGACCTCGCGGTCGAGCCCGGCCAGCATGTCGCGCATATCGGCGCCGGTGCCGGCTATTACACCGCGATGCTAGCCGAGCTCGTGGGCCCTTCGGGCCAAGTGCAGCGCCTACGAGTTCGATACGGAATTAGCCGAACGGGCCCGCGTCAATCTCGCGCCGTGGCCGAACGTGACGGTGAACGCGGCCGACGGCGCACAAGCGCCTGCCGACATGGTCGACCGCATCTATGTGAATTTCGGCGTCGCGGCACCGGCCGCATCCTGGCTCGATCACCTCGCGCCGGGCGGCAAGCTTCTGTTCGCGCTCGGCGCGCCGCACCCAAACGCGCGCGCGAAATTTCCGCGCCACGCAGCGAAGGGCGCAGCTCTTTTGATCGATTGCCGGCCGAACGGTTTCGCCGCTCAGTGGCTCTATCCCGCCTATTACGTCTGCGCCGAAGGCGACTTGACCGGTGACGAACAATCCGAGCTGGCGCTGTTTGCCGCCTTCGACAAGGGCGGCATCGAATTCGTCAAATCGCTGCGCTGGAACGAAACCGTCGATCCGGCGCGCTGCTGGTATTGGACCCCGCGCTGGGCCTTGAGCTACGACGCGCTCGCGGAGTGACGACACCGCCTGTCATCCTCCTGTCATAGGCGGCGGACCCAACTCGCCAATCGCCCGCGAGCCAAGGGAACGCCATGTGGCGCTCGCCGCCGGCGCGCTCAGCTTTTGGGCGCTGCGCCGCATGCGGGCGTTTTGATTTTTCTCTCCGGCGAGGCGAGTGTGGGCGAAATCCCGCCCTTGCGGCGCGCGGCTGAACACCGATAATGCCGCTCCCGCCAAAGAGGTCCGCCATCATGATCCTTGAAATCGCGCAGATCGACATCAAGCCCGGCATGGAAAACGAATTCGAAGCCGGCGTGACCAAAGCCGCGCCGATCTTTAAGCGCGCCAAAGGCTGCACCGGCATGACGCTGCAACGCTCGCACGAGCAGCCATCGCGCTACCGACTGTTCGTGCAATGGCAGACGCTGGAGAACCACGTCAAGGATTTCCGCAAGTCGGCCGATTTCCAGGAATGGCGCAAGCTGGCGGCGCATTGCTTTGCGTCGCCACCCAATGTCGAGCACGTCACCGAGGTGGTGAAGGGCTTCTAGCAGGAACTTTTGAAATGAAACGCAGCAGCGACCGTATTCTCACCACCCACACCGGCAGCCTGCCGCGCACCGCCAAGGTGGTGGAACTGCTCTTGGCCGAGGAGAAAAACCCCGGCGCGCGCGCCGCCGAATTGCAGGCCGCGGTGCGCGAGGCGGTCAAGCACGTGGTGCAGAAGCAAGCCGAGTGCGGCCTCGATATCATCAATGACGGCGAGCAGGGCCGCACCGACTACACCGTGCACGTGATCCACCGGCTCACCGGCTATGAGGGCCAGAGCGCGGCGCCCATGGGCACTGGCGATGAGGAATTTCCCGAGCTCGCGCAATTGCTCAAGCAGTTCGCTTCGCCGTTCCAGCATCGCCCGGCCTGCAACGGCCCGGTCGGCTGGAAGGACTTTGCGGCGGCGCAGGCCGACATCGACATCGCCAAAGAGGCGATGGCCGGCGTCAAGGCGGAGGACTTCTTCTACACCTCGCCCTCGCCCGGGCAGATCGCGCGCTATCTGAAGAACCGCTACTACAAGACCGACGAGGAATACATCTTCGCGCTCGCCGACGTCATGCGGCGCGAATATCAGGCGATCGTCGAGGCCGGCTTCATCCTGCAGCTCGACTGCCCCGATCTCGCCATGCTGCGCCACATGGTCTACCTCAATTTGCCGCTCGCCGATTTCCGCAAGATCATCGCCACCAACGTGGCCGCGCTCAATCACGCCGTGCGCGATCTGCCGCCCGACCGCATGCGCATGCATGTGTGCTGGGGCTCGACCATGGCGCCGCGCCACAACGACGTGCCGCTCAGGGACATCGTCGACATCGTGCTGTCCGGCCGCGCGCAGGCGGTATCATTCCCGGCCGCTAACGGCGCGCACGAGCACGAATGGAAAATCTGGCGCGACGTGAAGCTGCCCGAGGGCAAGATCATCATCCCGGGCGTGATCAATTCCACCTCCAACACCGTCGAGCATCCCGAAGTGGTGGCCGACCGTATCCTGAATTTCGCGTCGCTGGTCGGGCGCGAGAACGTGATCGGCGGCGTCGACTGTGGCTTCGGCACTTTCGCCGGCCGCGTGCAGGTCGACAGCAAGATCGTGTGGATGAAGCTCGCTTCGCTCGCCGAAGGCGCCCGCCGGGCGTCGAGGCAGCTCTGGGCGAAGGCGGCGTAACTTTCCGTCATTCCGGGGCGCGAGCGAAGCCAGCGAACCCGGAATCCATACGCCGCAACGCTGGGGCTGGGTTCCGGGCCCGGCGCTAAAGCGCCGTCCCGGAATGACAAACTCGGTGCGTTACGCCGCCACCTGCGGCAGCGCGGCCAAAGCCGCCTGCAGCTCCGCCTCGTCGTAGGCGCGGTCTTCCAGCTTGCCGGCGAAGTAATCGGTGTAGGCCTGCATGTCGAAATGGCCGTGGCCCGACAGGTTGAACAGAATGGTCTCGGCCTTGCCTTCTGCCTTGCAGCGCAGCGCCTCGTCGAAGGCGGCGCGGATCGCGTGCGTTGCTTCCGGCGCGGCGACGATGCCCTCGGCGCGCGCGAACTGCACCGCCGCTTCGAAGCACGGCAACTGCTTCACCGCGCGCGCCTCGATCAGGCCGAGTTCCTTGAGGTGGCTGACCATCGGCGCCATGCCGTGATAGCGCAGGCCGCCGGCATGGAAGCCGGGCGGGATGAAGGTCGAGCCCAGCGTGTGCATTTTCACCAGCGGCGTCAGATGGCCGGTGTCGCCGAAGTCGTAGGCGTATTTGCCGCGGGTGAGTGAGGGACAAGCCGCCGGCTCGACGGCGATGATGCGCACCGCCTTCTTCTCGCGCAGCTTCTTGCCGAGGAAGGGGAAGCTGAGCCCGCCGAAATTCGAGCCGCCGCCGGCACAGCCGATCACGATGTCGGGCCAGAAGCCGGCCATTTCCATCTGCTCGATCGCCTCGATGCCGATCACCGACTGGTGGATCAGCACGTGGTTGAGCACGCTGCCGAGCGAATAATTGGTGTCGGCATTCTTGGCGGCGACTTCCACCGCTTCTGAAATCGCGATGCCGAGGCTGCCGGGCGAATCCGGCGACTTGGCCGAGAATGGCGCGCCCGGAATCGGTCTCGTTGCTCGGGCTGGCGATGCAGGTGGCGCCATAGGTTTCCATCAGCGCGCGCCGGTACGGCTTCTGCTTGTAGCTCACCGCCACCATGTAGACTTTGACTTCGAGCCCGAACAATTGCCCGGCGAAGGCGAGCGAGGAGCCCCATTGCCCGGCGCCGGTCTCGGTCGACAGCTTCTTGATGCCGGCTTCCTTGTTGTAGAAGGCCTGCGGCACCGCGGTGTTCGGCTTGTGGCTGCCCGGCGGCGAGACGCCCTCGTATTTGTAGAAGATGCGCGCCGGCGTATCGAGCAATCGTTCAAGACGGCGCGCGCGGAACAACGGCGCCGGGCGCCACAGCTTGTAGACCTCGCGCACCGGCTCGGGGATCTCGATCTCGCGCTCGGCGGAGACCTCCTGCCCGATCAGCGCCATCGGGAAGATCGCCGACAAATCGTCCGGCCCGATCGGCTTTCCGGTGCCCGGGTGCAGCGGCGGCGGCAACGGCTGCCGGCAGATCGGCCGCGATGTTGTACCAAGCCTTCGGAATACGATCTTCCGGCAAAAGAAACTTGACGCTGTCATCACTCATCACACCACTCCCGGGCTCACTTGACTTGAGGGTGCGCTATTTTGCGCGTTCCGGGCGGCGAGCGCCACCCTTGGCGAAGCATGACGCGCCCGCCCTTTCCTCCTGCGTGGACTCGCCCCATATTCGAGGCGATGGCGAAATCCCCCGACAAGCCGAAGAAGCCGAAGAAGGACCCGGCGCGGCCGACGCGCGCCAAGGCGGCGCGCCCGCAATCGGCCGCGACGCCGCAGGCGCTGGCCGATCTGCTCAACCCGGCGATCAACAAGGGCACCGCGGGGCTCGGCTCCGGCACCGGGCTCGAACCGCCGCCGGATAATTCCTGGGACCGGCGTCAGGATTTCTCCAACGCGCACAAGGCGCGCAAATCCGCCAAGGGATTTGAAGAAGCGCCGCAGGCAGAGTTCGACGGGCCCCCGGTGAGCGGGCTCGATCCGCAATTGGCGGAGGAACTTGGGCTCAGCGACGACCTGAAGTATCGCCTGCCACGCGCCGATCTGCCCAAGCCGGGCAGCGGGCTCGCCTCCATGGGCGTCGCCGCCACCGCCGAGTCGCTGGAGCGCTTGCTGCGCGAGGGCCGCAGGGAATTTTCCGACACCCCGTGGACGCCGCACCGCCCGCCGCGGCCGGAGAAATCCGAAGGCGGCATCACGCTCAAGATCGCTTCCGACTTCGAGCCGCAAGGCGATCAGCCGCAGGCGATCAAGGAACTGGTCGAGGGCGTGCAACGCCACGACCGCACGCAAGTGCTGCTCGGCGTCACCGGCTCCGGCAAGACCTTCACCATGGCCAAGGTGATCGAGGCGACGCAGCGCCCGGCGCTCATCCTGGCGCCCAACAAGACGCTGGCCGCGCAGCTCTACGGCGAGTTCAAGTCGTTCTTCCCGGAGAACGCGGTGGAATATTTCGTCAGCTATTACGACTATTACCAGCCGGAAGCCTACGTCCCGCGCACCGACACCTATATCGAGAAGGAATCCTCCATCAACGAGCAGATCGACCGCATGCGCCACAGTGCCACGCGCGCGCTGCTCGAGCGCGACGACGTCATCATCGTCGCCTCGGTGTCCTGCATCTACGGCATCGGCTCGGTGGAGACCTATTCGGCGATGACCGTCACGCTGAAACAGGGAACCAAGATCAACCAGCGCCAGCTCATCGCCGACCTGGTGGCGCTGCAATACAAGCGCACGCAGGGCGATTTCTTCCGCGGCTCGTTCCGCGTGCGCGGCGACGTGATCGAGATCTTCCCGGCGCATTACGAGGACCGCGCCTGGCGCGTCTCGCTGTTCGGCGACGAGATCGAGCAGATCCACGAGTTCGATCCGCTCACCGGGCAAAAGACCGACGAGCTGGAATTCGTCAAGGTCTACGCCAATTCGCATTACGTCACGCCGCGCCCGACGCTGATCCAGGCCATCGCCGGCATCAAGCACGAATTGCGCGGCCGCCTCGACGAGCTCAACCGCGCCGGCCGCTTGCTCGAAGCGCAGCGGCTCGAGCAGCGCACCGTCTTCGATCTGGAGATGATGGAGGCGACCGGCTCCTGCGCCGGCATCGAGAACTATTCGCGCTATCTGACCGGCCGCCAGATCGGCGAGCCGCCGCCGACTTTGTTCGAATACGTGCCCGACAACGCGCTGGTGTTCGTCGACGAGAGCCACGTCACCGTGCCGCAGCTCGGCGGCATGTACCGCGGCGACTTCCGCCGCAAGGCGACGCTGGCCGAATACGGCTTCCGCCTGCCCTCCTGCATGGACAACCGGCCGCTGCGCTTCGAGGAATGGGACGCCATGCGCCCGCAGACCATGGCCGTCTCGGCCACGCCCAGCCACTGGGAGATGAACGAAGCGCGCGGCGTCTTCGTCGAGCAGGTGATCCGCCCGACCGGCCTGATCGATCCGCCGGTCGAAATCCGCCCGGCGCGCACCCAGGTCGACGATCTGGTCGGCGAGGTGCGCCAGGTGGCGCTGGCCGGCTACCGCTCGCTGGTCACCGTGCTGACCAAGCGCATGGCCGAGGACCTCACCGAATATCTGCACGAGCAGGGCATCCGCGTGCGCTACATGCACTCCGACATCGACACGCTGGAGCGCATCGAGATCATCCGCGACCTGCGGCTCGGCGCCTTCGACGCGCTGGTCGGCATCAATCTGCTGCGCGAGGGCCTCGACATTCCGGAATGCGCGCTGGTCGCCATTCTCGACGCCGACAAAGAAGGCTTCCTGCGCAGCGAGACCTCGCTCATCCAAACCATCGGCCGCGCCGCCCGCAATGTCGACGGCAAGGTGGTGCTCTATGCCGACAGCATCACCGGCTCGATGCAGCGCGCCATCGAGGAGACCAACCGCCGGCGCGAGAAGCAGGTCGAGTACAACACCGAGCACGGCATCACGCCGGAGAGCATCAAGCGCTCGATCCACGACATCATGGACAGCGTCTACGAGCGCGACCACGTGCTGATCTCCACCGGCGACGCCGGCACCGGCGGCTTCGAGGACGCCGCAACAATCGGCCACAATCTGGAAGCGGTGATCGCCGACATGGAGACGCGCATGCGCGAGGCCGCCGCCGATCTCGACTTCGAAGAGGCCGCGCGCCTGCGCGACGAGATCAAGCGGCTGCGGCAGACCGAGCTCGCGGTGCTCGACAATCCGACGGCGAAACTACTTCCCGCCCCCGCGCGCGGGGGAGCCTCGCCGCGCCGTAGCGGCGCTAGCCGCGAAGGCGGGCCGCACAAACCCTCGCTCGACGAAATGGGCATCGCGCTGACGCACGAGGTGAAGCCGGCGCGCTCCGGCAGCCCGCGTTCATCGACTGGGCCGTCCCGGCATGCGCGGCGGCTTCAAGAGCAACAAACGGCGGCACTGACTAGCCGAAAACGCCCAGCAGCGCCGCGGCCAGCGCGAAGATGGCAAGCGCGGCCACAAAAACGATCCAGGTCGCGCCGGCGCCGCCGGCGGTCAGCGCCGAGTTCGACGGATTTGCCGGATCGTAATGCACGTCGATCTCGCCGCCGATGGGGAATTTCGCCGCCACTTTCTCGGCGTAGCCTTTGCCGGCGCTCACGCTCATGCCGTAGCTGATCTGATTGCCGCGAAGCTCGCGCCCGTTCGCGACGTAAGCATATTCGACCGCCGGCCGGTACGCGGTGCGCCACCGGGTGCGGCCGTCGCTGTCCTCGTCGCGCTCCTGATATTCCTCGACCTCGCTCTTGACGATTTTGCCGCGCACCACGGGCCATCCCGCCGCCTGCTTCGCCGAACGCCGCGCGGCGAAGAAGAACATCAGCATCACCAGCCCGAAGCCGACCAGCGCCACCGGCATCTCGGCATGCGAATGCAGGCGCGGGAAATGCGCGCGCACGAAGTCCGGCCCGTAGGCCGCGAGGCCCCAGATCGCGATGCCGAGCGCGGCGAGCATCGCGAGGCCGCCGACGCAGCCCGACAGCACGTCGCGCTTGCTCAGATGGCTGTCCTTGAGGTCCTGCGTGAAGTCGCGCTCGAGCACGCATTTGGTCGGATCGCGCGGATCGTAATAGACCGTGACCTCGGCGCCGGCCGGATAGCGCTTGAGCGTCGCCTCGATGTCGAGGCCGCCTTCGTCGCCGATGCCAATGCGCGTGCCGTCAACGGTGCGGCCGCCGGCCTTGAACTCGTATTTGACCGCCGGCACGTTCTTCACCGTCTCCGGCTCGCCCTCGAACTGGTGGCGCCGCGTCTCGATGCCGGCGCTCAGGATACGGCCGGTGGCGGGCACCCAGTTTTTCGCCTGACGCAGCTCGATCAGCTTGCTGGCGATGGCCACGGCGAGCAGCGCGACCATCGGCAGGAAGATCAGCCCGATCCAGAACAGATCGTGCTTGGCATAAGGAATGTGTGCGGCGACGGCGCCCGGGCTCCAGCGCTCGATGGCGAATGGAGACCAGGCCAGCGCGGTGATGGCGACGATGGCGAGGATCGCCGGCAGCGGCGGCGGGTCGCCGCTGCGCCCGCGCAAGGGGCGCGTATCGGGCACGAATTTTGGGCGCGGCGCGCTTGGCGCTTGGCCGTCGTGCTGCGCGCCCGCCGCGCCGGCGAGAAACGCGAGGTAGACCGCTTTCACCGCGGCGGCATCGACCGTCTCCGGTTTGCGCCGCTTGTCGTCGCCATAGGACAGGGTGAACGTGCCGTCGGCTTGCGCCTGCGCATCGAGCGAGGCACCGGCTTCGTTGTCGAGCGCGATGTACCAGTCTGGCGGAAAACGCGCGGCGTCGAGCGCGCGGACGATATCGTCCGCGGTCGGCTGGGCGACGATGGTGCCGTTGACGTCGAGCTCCATGTGGGGAACTTAGCGAAGCGTGCGTGCCGGCAATAGTGGGCTTGTTGCTGCTGAGCGTGGCGGAAAACATGGCGGCAATGAAGAAGGCGAAGACGATCAGCTACACGCCGCCGCAGTGAGGGCGAGCGCTGACCGATCTCGGTGAGCGGCAGACTTCCGCCGTCGCTCCCAATGTACTCGACCGCAGCTTCGAAGCGCCCGCTCCCAACCGCAAATGGATTGCCGACTTCACCTACGTGTGGACGGCGGAGGGCTGGCTCTATGTGGCGGCCGTCGTCGATCTGTTCTCTCGGCGCGTGGTCGGCTGGTCGATGAGTGCTGCAATGACGGCCCAGCTGGTCACCGATGCTCTGGTGATGGCGATCTGGCGACGGGGTAAGCCCGATGCGCTGCTGCATCACTCCGATCGCGGCAGCCAATACACCAGCGAGCAGTTCCAACGGCTGATGACCGACCACGGCGTCGTCTGCTCGATGAGCCGCTCAGGCAACGTATGGGATAATGCGGCGATGGAAAGCTTCTTCTCATCGCTGAAGACCGAACGCACGGCGCGCAAAATGTACCGATCGAGGGATGAGGCCAAGGCCGACGTGTTCGACTACATCGAGCGCTTCTACAATCCGAAACGCCGGCACTCGACGATCGGTTATATGAGCCCTATGGAGTTCGAGCGGCAGGCTGGATTAGCTTAGGCGGGTGTCAACCGAACCGGGTGCAGGCCAAAAAAGGAACTCTCCTTCCACAAGTCCAATTTCAGAAAGCTTGCCCTTCAGTTCGAATAAGAAGGTTTCCGGTCGATCGCCGTCTGTTCCAACTCGTGATGTAATGTCGAATGCCTTGAAAAGCTTCCGCTCCAAAATCCGCCGCGAAATATTAGCCACTAATTTGTCTTTCGAGGATGTGAGCAGGGACAACATACTCCAAAGCGAGCTGTCATCTAAATTTATGTAGTCTGAAACGGGGATTGCCCCGCTCAATGTTGAAATAGGAAGGCAGGCGTTGCCCACCTTGAGCCGCTAGGCTCGGGGTGTGGAATCCGCAAAGGAGAGCAACGCCATGACGAACATTGCCACGCCTTCATCGATTGCGCTGATGCCGGGCCTTGAAGCGGCTTGGCAGGATGTGGACATCTCGTTCGATCGCTTCTGTCTGGTGGCCGGGATCGGGGCCATGGAACAGGTGCTGCGCGAGGACGCGCAGCGTCTGACCGGCCCGCGCCACGGCCGCGGCGGAGACCGCGTCGGCCACCGATGGGGCCTGACCAAGGGCAAGATCGGCTTCCATGGCGGCAATGCTGCAGTGCAGCGTCCGCGGGTGCGCAGCTATGACGGCCATGAGGTCGAGCTGCCGAGCTGGAGGACGGCCCAGGACGAGGATTGGCTCGGCCGCTGGGCCATGAACCTGATGCTGATCAACGTATCGACGCGCAAGCTCAGGCGCGCTGTACGGCTTCCTGAGGGCGATTTACCGGCCATTGCCGGAGACGGCACCTCAAAATCGGCGGCGTCACGCCGGTTCGTGGCACTCTCTGCCGATCGGCTTGCCGAATGGATGAGTTCAGACCTGTCCAAGCTGGACTTTCTGGTCATCCAGATCGACGGTCTGCACATCGGCGACGACCTGGTGCTGGTCGCCGCTCTCGGTATCGATGGGGACGGCAACAAGCATCCGCTCGGCCTGATCGAGGGGGCGACCGAGAATGCAGCCGTCGTGCAGGCGCTCATCGACAATCTGATCGAGCGCGAACTCGACCCGAAGATCTGCCGGCTGTTCATCATCGATGGCGCCAAGGCGCTGAGCAAAGCCATCCGTTCGAGCTTCGGCCGACATACGCCGATCCAGCGCTGTCAGGTTCACAAGGCCCGCAACGTGATCGAGCGGCTGCCCAAATCGCTGCACGCGTCGGTACGACGGGCGCTCCGGCAGGCCTGGGAGCTCGAAGACGCCGAGAAGGCCGAGCGGCTATTGCGCAATCTCGCCCGCAGGCTTGAACAGGATGCGCCCGGCGTCGCCGCCAGCATTCTCGAAGGGCTCGACGAGATGCTGACCGTCAACCGCCTCGGCCTGCCGGCCAAGCTCAGGCGCTCGCTCGCCTGCACCAACTCAATCGAGAACATGATGGGGACCGTGCGCCGTGTCTGCCGTAACGTGAAGCGATGGCGAAACCCTGGCATGGCGCTACGCTGGACCGCCGCCGGCATGTTGGAAGCGGCCAAGGGATTCCGTCGCCTAAAGGCGCACAAGCACTTGCCCGCGCTCAGAGCAGCACTGGCTGCTCATCAGGCCAAGCACGCGATGAAAACTAAGCTTGAGCAGACACGACAAGCCGCATAGCTTCATCAACCGGCAACGCTCGCCGCGCGAAGTTCAACAAACCGCGGGACATCCCCTCTGAAACGTCAGGATTCCTTTTCGAAAAGAACCGTGACAACGAATGCCGCTCCGGCAAACCAATTATATCAAACTTTTTTGCTCTGATTGCTTCAATTACCCTGCCAAGAACAATATGCAACATTCCTTCGGCAGATCGCGTGGTCTTATGATAATATACAGTTGAATATAGTTGGTATCTCGCGAGCAAATAACCTTCCGCGGCTTCGCGCGCTTTTGGATTAAGAACAATCCATTCGATTTTCGCGGACGTTTGGCGCTCGGGGTCAGCGTACCTAACAACATCAGCTTTAATTAGATTCTCAATAAGCCAACTGCAATCGAATTGCCCCACTGAAACACCACACATGTATCTGTCACGTCGCAGATAATCCAGTCTATCAGCGTCGAACTGACTTGAAACAATGCTGGCATAGATATCTTCGGGATCGTCTGATTCAATTATCTTTACAACACGCGCTGGAAGCTTCGGATCAAATTCATTCAATACCCTAAATACATCGGTATCAGCGCTAATGATGTTGCATGTCCACTTTTCGTGCACTTTTTTAAGCGTCGGTGTCTTCAACTGGCGTTCAAAAACGTGACTGAACGGACCATGGCCGATATCATGGAGCAGTGCGGCACACAGACAGGCGACGAGACGATCATCGTCAGTTTTTGAAAAATTATTTTTTATGATTGAAACTAACTGTCGGGCGGCATGGAAAACACCAACGGAATGTGAAAATCTTGAGTGGCTGGCGCCAGGATAAGTCAGTTCTGAAAATCCGAGTTGCTTGATTCGCCGTAACCTTTGAAATTCCTTAGTGTTCAATAGCCGCCACGCCAATTGATCAAGTTCGGATTTGCCCTCAAAAACGATTAAGTCGTGTATTGGATCGCGGACGCGTAGCGTTTTGCCAGAACCTGTGCTTCTCGAAATTTTCTTTGGCATAAGCCCCCCGTCTATTCGCAATATACGAACGTAGTTGAGCCCCTCGATTTCAGCAACCATTGATGGCCAACTCTTACTAGACTCTATTCGGCATATTGTACTTCCCGTACCCAAGTGGTACGGGAAGGGGCAGGTGAGCCATGAACCGGCTCACCATCACTGAGCGGCCATTTGACATTATGAAGTTCACGCTAACCTATGATGGGGAATTGGCGTCAAACGGTAGTGCGGCCCAGAAATGGACAATTCGGCATAAGATTCACCCACAACTTGCTGAACTTTGGGCGACGAACACTTCACTTAGGAGGCTTCGTTCTGAGGCGATAGTCCCGAAAGAGGGGACGACTTTTTCTGTCGCTCGATACGCTATTGGACCACCTGCTGATGATTTTTCCGTTCGCGCCCCTGGGGCCAACGAAGTCGATTTATGTGTTCCATTAGATATAGCAGGGAGAAAAATTATTCCTCTTATCAGGGGTTCTCTTTCTCTCGCTTGCGCGCTCGATATCTTATTTTTGCGAGAGGAAGACCCATGGATTCTCACCAAAGGTGGGGACATCGATAATCGAATAAAGACGCTATTTGATGGATTAAGGATGCCGTCGCTCGACGATATGAGGCACGGCCAACCTCAATCAGACCCTCTTTATTGTCTTTTGGAAGAAGACTCTTTAGTTTCAAACGTCTCCGTTCGCACCGCTAGGCTGCTAACGGGGGAAGAAAATCGGCCAGATGGAAAACCTGCACGTAACTTCGTGCGCCTTATAATTGAAGTAACAGTTATCGTTACGCACGTAACTCCTGTAAATGTCATTCTTTTAGGTGCTTAGACGATGGTCGCGAAATAACTTTTATAACGGCAATTTCAAATTTTTTTCCACTTTTATCGGCTCCAAGCTTCCGAGCGGTTTCAATGAACCGCTCGGATTGTTTTTTGTCAGTGTTTTTTGGGCCTTTTGATTTTGGTTTTGTCTTTAGGCGCTGGACCATACCACTTAATCCCGCTCTTGAGTTGTTTCGTAGGTGAGCCGCTTGCCGACGACGCCCTTCAACATCTTGTCCGCGCGGGCTTCATCGTTCACGCCGAGCGCAACACGGTTGTTATAGCGTAAATCGAACTCGGCAAGATAGCGATGCAGATGTTTTTCCGCACAGTGTTGATAGGTGCCTTTCATGCCGCGTTTGAACACCGAGAAATAACCTTCAACGGTATTGGTGTGAACGGTACGCTCACCTTCATACCGGACGTATTCCTTGCCAGTGTGAATGACAGTGTGATGGCCTGCAAAATGGTCAGCGGCGGTGCCATAAAGGCGACTTTCGTCGGTGTGAATTTCGGTCGATTTACGGATGTTGTCGTGCATGATCTCGACAACGGTTTGCGCATCGGCGCGGTTCACATGGAAGGTGCGGGCTGATCCGCCGCGCTCGACTAGCGCCACAACAGACCGCTTGGACGAATGAGCGGCTTTGCCGAGTTTGGTCCGCTTGCGGACAACGTGCTTGTCACCGAAATAGGTTTCGTCCACCTCGACAACCTTGCCATTGCCACCCAAGGGGGTCTTGCCGCCCTGCATAGCTTCACGGATGCGATGCCCCATGAACCACGCGGTTTTCAGGGTGACACCCAAAGTCCGGTGAAGTTGGTTCGCGCTGATACCTTTCTTGCTGGATGAAATAAGAAAGATCGCTTGCAGCCAGAGGCGAAGCTGGACGTGGCTGGACTCAAAAATGGTCCCCACCTTCACGGTAAAAGGCTTACGGCACTGGTAGCACTTGTAGGTGCCAACGCGGGTGCTCTTGCCCCTCATGGGGCTAATACGGTCCACGCCGCCGCAATGCGGGCATACGGGGCCTTCCGGCCATACGCGGCCTTCGACCCAGCGGTAGGCGGCGGCTTCGTCATGAAAGTGTTTATCGCTCAGAACGGACATGGCCCTATCTCCTTATAGGCGCAATATAAGCCGTCGATTTGGGTACGTCAAGTATAATATGCCGACTCTATTCCTATATGACAATATACCCATATCATCCCACCCACCGAGGGGCGTCGTCGCCAGACGGTCCGATGGCGGGGTGGGACGCGGCGCCCGCTGCGCGGGAGGCCCCGGGTCGCCGCACACCTCTGTATCAATGTATGATACAAGAGGTGATCAAGGAGTATCGCCCATGGCCAAGAGCCGCCCACTCCTCCATCCTGGCGAAGTGCTGCGCGAAGAATTTCTCGTGCCGCTCGGCCTGTCGCCCGGCGCACTGGCGAAGGCAATGGGCGTGCCGCGCACGCGGGTCGAGCGCATCGCCGCCGACACCGCGCTGCGCCTGAGCAAAGCGCTCGGCACCTCGGCGCAGCTCTGGCTCAATCTGCAAAACCGCTACGACGTCGAAACGGCGGAGCGAACGATCGGCAGAGAGCTCGCCAAGATCGCGCGCGTGAACGGTGAGGCCGCCGCTTGAGGCGAAAGTAGCCTCTCCCGTCATGGCGGCAGAAATAATCAATCGACCGCGCTTGACAGGACTTATAACCTATGTTTTTATTGGCGATGTTCCCCCTCTTGACGGATTGAATTAGCCATGGTAGATTGGCTCCAATGTTGGAGAGCGGTCATGGCTAAGCAGATGCTGTCGGCAAGAGAGTTCGACAAGCTCTTCCCGAACGAAGAGGCTTGCGACAATTACCTGATCGAACACCGCTGGCCGAAGGGCGTTCATTGCCCGCGTTGTGGTTCTACAAAGGTCTATCCGCTCGCCACGATGAAATTCAAATGGGAGTGCCCGGACTGCCGTGAGGGCGGCGCATACCGCTTCTCGCACCTTGTCGGCACGCTGTTTGAGAATACGAAAGTTGACCTGAGAGATTGGTTCAAGGTCATCCACCTGATGCTGACTGCCAAGAAAGGCGTTAGCTCGCGACAGGTTCAACGCTTCATGGGCTTCGGTTCGCTCAAAACCGCTTGGTATATGTGCCATCGCATTCGCACGGCTTTGCAGGACAAAGAATTTCGCAAGTTGATGGGCATCGTCGAGGTCGATGAAACATTCATCGGCGGCAAAAAGAGCAACCGGCATAAGAGCAAGCGCGGCGTAGGCAAACACAACCCGCCAAAGAGCATCATCGTCGGTGCGGTAGAGCGCAAGGGCAGCGTTGTGACCAGCGTGCTCGACACATTGTCGGCGGTCGATTTGCAGAAATTCGTGCGCGAGACGGTTTCGACCAAGGTCAGCTTGCTCGCGACGGATGAACAGGTTGCCTACAAAGGGCTTGGCGAATACAAGCACGGGCACGTCAAGCATATGCACGGCCAATACGTGGTCGGCGCGGTGCATACGCAAACGATTGAAGGCTTCTGGTCGATCTTCAAACGGTCGATTGTCGGCAGCTATCACAAAGTTAGTGAGAAATATCTGCCGCTCTACATCGCGGAATGTCAGCTCAAATACAACAATCGCGACAACGCCAATATCTTCGGTGTTGCGATAGCAGGATGCTGAGGCGCAAGAGCTGGCGACCGTCTCAGCCACCTGAGACGGGTGTCAGCAAAAAACCAGTGCAATTGGAGTTGCCATTCTAACGTGGACGGACAGGTTTGCTTGCATTGAGCAAACTGTCTATCTTGTCCCTCTCGTCGTCGATTGCTCTTATTTCCTCTTGACCCTCTTTTTCTAAACAAAGAATTTGGGCTTTTATTCTCCGATAGCCAAATATCTCGGTTTTGGGGGCCGCCAGCGAATTTTCTTCTGCATACGGCTCAGCTAAATTGCGATCGCATGTATCTCCCACCTTAAAATTTTTCGAAATATGCCTGGAGAATGACCTAATTGCCATCTCAGGCGAACTAAATTCAGCCGGCATCTCAAATGCACAACCTTCATGCGGTCCTGCGTATGAGCCTTTTTCGTTTTCTGATCGCAAACATTTTATATAGGCGGCCAATGTTCGATCCTTGAATTGACGAATTTGCAAAAGCTCTTGAGAAATATTTTTTCGGTTTGTCTCAAGAATTTGGCGGCGAACTAGAGCGTTTGAAATTTCCATGGGCCTGGAAGGAATAGTAAGCGACGGAAAAAACCAAAAGAGCCACGTTATTGCCGCCACTCCCGAAACAAAGCCAAAAACAAACCAAAACCACCTCATTGGTAATATGCTGGACATTTTACGCGCTAAGCCCTCGGCGTGAACTAGCAATCTGTTCCACCCTTTGTGCCGACAGAGCTCGCTGATATTTTCGTAGAAAAACAGCGCGATAAGGAAAACAAGAATTGTGCTGCTGGAAATCCAGCGAAAAACATCCGCAATCGAAGAACTTAGACTCATTATTTCCAACTCGGTCACAAGTTATACCACCCCAAAGCTTATCGCCCTCGGGTTGAGTAGCCAAGTCATATCGCCAGGGAGCTAATCCGTCAACTGAGGGAACATCGCCTTTTTATTCCTCGTCCCATCCACCGAGGGGCGTCGTCGCGAGACGTCACGATGGCGGGGTGGGATGCGGCGCCCGCGCGCGGGGCTCGTAACCCCGCTCCCGGGAGGCCCCGGGCAGCCGTCCGGCCTCACTACGAGGGCCTGCCTTGAATGGCTGGACGTGACGCGGACGAGGGACGGCGAAAGCCGTCCGGGTCGGGTTGGCGCCAATGCCGCCCGTCGCCGCGTCGGGAAGCACGGCCCCGGGGACTGAAATCGCCGCCCGTGGAGCGCCGAGAGGCGCCCGTGCGCCGCAAGGCGCGCGGCAACGGAAGGATACCGGCAGCGCCTCGCGGCGCTCCACGCCCCTCGCCTTTGAAAGCGAGGGTTGAAGGAAGGCCCCGCTGCGGCGGGGCAAGGAATCCGGCGCACCCCGCGCCGCAAAGAATAGGGGCGGCGGAGCTTTGACTGCGCGGGCTGTTTGACAATCGGATCGGAGAGAGACGCTCGCCGTGTTACTGCGCGTAGGCCAGGTAGCGAACGATGCGCCAGTGTCCGTCGCGCTGCCGGCGGAATATGTCGAGGCCGGGTTCGACCGAGGTGGTCACGCGGCCGCCGGCGCGCGGGCGCACCGTCAGCGTCCAGGTCAGCCGCACCACGGCGGTGTCGCCCCACACCAGGATCTCCTTGATCGCCAGCGCATAGGAAAAGGCGCGCGCGGTCGCCAAGCGAACGCCGCAACAGGCCGCACAGCGCGTCATAGCCGCGCTCGGGCTGGCCGCGAAAATCCGCGCGCAGATCGCGCGCGAACAGATCGCAGACCTTGTCGGCGCGGCCGGCATTGAAATCGTCCTGCCATTGCACCAGCGCGGCTTTGATGTCCGCACGCGCGGCGTCGGCCGCGACTGCGGGCGGCGCGGCGCCCGCCAGCAGCAGCGCGATCACCCCTGCAACGAAGCACGCGCCCTTGCGCATCGGCAACCTCCTGTTCGAGCGGCCAAGACTACAGCGCCCGGCCGTCCACGTAAGCGGACGATCCAGTCATCACGGCGCTTCGGTGGGTCCTGGATGCCCCGCTTT
>CAVXGN010000046.1:0-51245 GCA_963761245.1 uncultured Alphaproteobacteria bacterium
TCAATTACGGCGAAGTCAAAATGGAGCTGCAGGTACCGATCTGGTACATGTGGGCCGCCGCCCTTCTCGGCATGGTCGGTGCCATTCTGTGCGCGCTCGGTAGACTCATCGCACCGGCCGATCCGCACGGCAGCGACGAGCCGGTCTAATGGCGGCCTCGACCATCGGCGCCCTCGGCGTTCTTGCGCTCTTTACTTTGCTGCTGCTGCGGGTGCCGGTGTGGATCGCGCTCACGCTGGTCGGCTTTATCGGCAATTCCATCATGTCCGGGGTGACGCCGACCTTCGCGCTCGCCGGCACCGTGCCATTTGACGTCGGCGCCAGCTATAACCTGTCGGTCTTGCCGCTGTTTATTCTGATGGGCGAGGTCGCCTCGGTCACCGGTCTGTCGTCGGACCTGTTCAAGGCGGCGCGCGTCGCATTGGCCGGCATCCGCGGCGGGCTGGCGGTGGGGGCCCTGGCGGCGTCCGCCTGCTTCGGCGCGGTGTGCGGCTCCTCGCTCGCGACCGCGGCGACCATGACGCGCATCGCGTTGCCCGACATGCGCAAGGCCGGTTACGACCCCGGGCTCGCGGCCGGTGCACTCGCTGCGGGCGGCAGCCTCGGCATTCTCATTCCGCCGTCGATCATCCTGGTCATCTACGCGGCGATCGCCGAGCAATCGGTGCCGCGCCTGTTCGCCGCCGGGCTGTTGCCCGGCGTGGTGCTGACCGCGCTTTACATGCTGGTGGTGGTCATCGTCGTCCACGTGCGAAAAGACTACGCGCCCGCCGGCGATAGCGTGACGCTGCGCGCACGCCTGCTCGCCATGAAAGACCCCTGGCAATTCCTGGCGCTGTTCGGCGTGACCATCGGCGGCATCTATGCCGGTGTTTTCACCCCGACCGAAGCAGCTTCGGTCGGCGCCTTCGGCGCCATGGTGCTGGGGGCGCTCGGAGGGCGCCTCAATTGGACGATACTTCTGCGCGCGATCGAAAACACGGTCGTCACCTGCGGCCTGCTGTTCGTGATCATCTTCGGCGCCAATCTGTTCTCGTTCTTCATGGTGCAGACCCAGCTGCCCGCGCTGCTGGCCAAGGCCGCCCATGCGGCGAACCTGTCGGGGCCGGCGGTGATGACGCTGATCGTCATCGCCTACGTCGTGTTCGGCTGCTTCCTCGAAGCCATCGGCATGATGCTGATCACAGTGCCGGTGTTCCTGCCGCTGGTGATGCAGTTCGGCTACGACCCGGTCTGGTTCGGCGTCATGGTGGTGATCGTCGCCGAGGTCGGGCTGATCCATCCGCCGGTCGGCTTGAACCTGTTCGTCATCCAGGCGCACGCGCCCGACATCAAGATCACCAGCATCTACCGCGGCATCGTGCCGTTCCTGTTCGCGCCGCTGCTGCTGATCATTATGATGTTCTGGTTTCCGCAGCTGGCGCTGTGGCTGCCGAAGCTTTTTTACGGGTGAGGACGCCGTGTCCCGGGCGCAGCGCAGCACGAAGTGATGCGCTGCAGACCCGGGACCCAGGTTAGATAGCTGGGTCCCGGATCAGCGGCGCACCACTTCGCTTTCGCTTCGTGCCGCGCCGCATCCGGGACACGCGCATCTACTTCATCATCTCTTCCGGCGGACCGGGGCCCCAGAGGTTGGAGGCGGAAGGATCCTTCGCCCACACTTTCGGCCGCTGCGGATTGTCGCGATGCCAGGGGCGCGGCGCGAAATAACCGAGTTCCTCGTCCTGCATCTGGTCGAGCTCGGCAAACAATTCGGTGATCAGGCCGTTCGGGCTGCGGTGATAGGCAAACAAATTGTGGCCGATGCCGTGGCGGCCGGGGCCCCACAGGGTTTTGTAGCCATTGAGGCTGAGAAAATCGCAAGCCTCCTGCAGTTGACCCCAGCTCCGCACCTCGAATGCGGTGTGGAAGTGCCGGTTGGAGCCGGTGCCCATCAGATTGATGGTGTGGTGATCGGGACCGCAGCGCAGGAACACGAAGAAATCGGCCATCCAGTCGGATTCGCGAAAGCCGAGTACGTCGACATAAAACTGCGCAACTTTCTTGACGTCTTCGCAATGGAAGGCGACGTGGCCGAGCTTGTGCGGCACCACGCCTTTACGCGCGAATTTCTGATGGGAGAAATCGTCGCGTTTGAACACTTCGATTGTCGTGCCTTTCGGATCCTCGAAGCAGAGCATGTCGGAGATCGACGGCTCGGGATCTTTCTTGCGCGCGGTCTTCACGCCGTGGCTTTGCGTCTGCTTCTCGAACGCGTCGAGATCCTCGTTAGGCCCGATCTGGAAGCCGACGCGGGTGCATTGCGCTTTGTCGCCTTTGCGCAGCACCACCGAATGATGATCGACGGTATTGGCGAGGAAAACGGCGTCTTTTTCCTTGGCGGCGAGCGTAAGCCCCAGAATATCGGTGTAGTACTCGGCCTGCTTGTCGAGATCGGGCATCTCGTAGCTGGCATGGGCGATCTTGCGGACCCGGATCATGCGTTCCTCCCTTGAGCTCTTGTTGTTCGCGCGCTCCTTCGCGCAGACGATATCGGTTTTCGCGACGGGAGCTTTTTCTTCTTCTTGCTGTTTCCTCCCGCCTTGATCTTGGCCCGCGGCAGCGAGCCGATGACGTCGACCATGACCGCGTTGTCGTGGTGGCCGAGCCCCATGTCGATGCAGCGGCGGTAGAGCTCGACCGCGCGGTCGAGCATCGGCGTCGCCACGCCCGACGCGCTCGGCGAAGTCGCCGATCAGATCGAAATAATGCGACAGGCCGACGGCGTCACCCTGCGCCGGCAGGAAGCGGCGCTGCGCCATCCAGGGCGCGCGGATACCGAACTGGGTGGAGCCGCCGCTGCCGCCGGCCACCGCCTTGATCATCAGATCGACGTCGACGCCGGCCTTCAGCCCGAGCGCCATCGCCTCGGCGGCGGCCGCCATGTGAACGGTCACCAGGAGATTGTTGATGAGCTTGACTTTGCTGGCGGCGCCGAACGGCCCGAAGTAATGGCAGACGTCGGTGAAGCCACGTACCACCTGCTCGGCCTTCTTGGCGGCATCGGCGTCGCCGGCGAGATAGACCACCGCTTTGCGGTTGCTGACCATGCCGGGCGTGCCGCCGACCTCGCCGTCGAGAAACGCCGCGCCCTTGGCGGCGAGCGGCGCGATCTGGCGCTCCTTGTCGGGCACGAGATGCGAGCCGAGCTCGACCACGATCTGCCCGGGCCGCGCGGTATGCACCAGGCCGTTCTTGCCCTGCACCACCTCGTCGAGCGCTTCCGCCGTCGGCAGGCAGGTGAACACGATGTCGGCTTGGCGCCGACGTCGTCGGGACCGCGCGCCGCGATGCCGCCGATCTGTTCGAACTCGGTCATCGGGCTCGAGCGGCGATAGCCGAGCACACGGTAGCCGCTTTTGATCAGGTTGTGCGCGATCGGCAGCCCGATCTTGCCCAACCCGACCATACCGATGGTCTGCATGCGCCCTCCCCGCGCTCTTTATTGTTAGGGCGAGCCTACTTGAATTTTGGGCCACCGCACAAATCATCGAGTTCCCCTCTCCCCGCGAGCGAAGCGAGTGGTGGGGAGGGGTCAGGGGTGGGGGGCAAGAGTGTTGGCTGGCAGAAGTGATCAAGCGTCGTTGACCCCCCACCCCGGTTCGCATCGCTACGCGATGCAAACCGACCCTCCCCGCCGCTTCGCGGGGGGAGGGTTAAGGCTCAGCGCTTCACGCCCAGCCCCTGCATGAAGCGGGCGCGGATCTGCACCGGATCGCGGTCGGTGGCGGCGACGCCCGGCTTGTCGTCGATGCGCGCGGCGATCAAAGTCGGCCCGCCCTCGGCGAGCGCCGCCGCCATCAGCCGGTCGAAGTCGTCCTCGTCGTCCGCCCAGGCGGCATTGGCGATGCCGGCGCCGCGCGCGATGGCGACCAGATCGGCGTTCGCACTGCTGGCGGTCGGCTGCGCGCCGGTGATCTGGTAGATGCCGTTGTCCCACACCAGCATGGTCAGGTTCTTCGGGCTGAGCATGCCGACGGTGGCGAGGCAGCCGAGCTGCATCAGCAGCGAGCCGTCGCCTTCCAGCGCGATCACGTGGCGCTTGGGCTGCGCGATGGCGACGCCGAGCGCGATCGGGATCGTCAGGCCCATGCTGCCGAGCATGTAATAATTCTGCGGCCGCTGACCGCTTCCCCACAGATCGAAATTGGAATTGCCGATACCGCCGATCACCGCTTCGTCGCGCTTGAGATGCGCGACCGCGCGCTTGGTCAATTCGAAGCGGTTCATAACCTTGGCATTGTGGGCGGCGCCGCCTTGCGTTGACGTCATGGCGTTACGCTCCGAATACCTTGCCGCCGGTCAAGAGCGGGGAAAGAATGAAAGCGACCGGCGCCTGCGTCGCCACCGCCTGCTTGATCGAGCGGTCGACGACGAAGCCGAGCTCGTCCATGCGCGTGATGGTGTGATGCTCGACGGCGAGCGCGTCGAGCACCGGCCGCATGGTCTTGCACACCATGGCTTGGCCGAGATTGAACTCGCCGAGCGTGCCGCGCTCCGAGATGAAGAGCAGCGCCGGAATCTGGCCGGGCACCACCAGCGAGGCGAGCGCGTTGGGGAGAGTGGCGAAGCCGCTCGTCTGCATCAGCAAAGCGCCGCGCATGCCGCCCATCCAGGCGCCGGTGACGATGCCGAGCGCTTCCTCCTCGCGCGTGCAGGCGAAGGTGGTGAAGAACTCATCCTCGTGCAGCGCCTTGATCAGCGGCGTCAGCACGCGGTCGGGCACGTAGACGACGAGCTTGACGTTGTTGGCTTTAAGCGTCGCCAGCACGGTCTCGTGCCAGGTGGCCGCGCGCGTTTGGGTGTCGGTCATGGCAGGGCGGGCACTTCTTTCAACTTCGTCTGCGCGAACGGCGGGAGGCGCATCAAACGCCATTGCCGCAACGATCACAATAGCTTACTTTGATATAAACGCGGCAGCGATGCGGGGCAATTGACCGTGCACATCAAATCGATAGAGCCGATCGCCGTCAGCCTGCCGATGCTCAAGCCCGTGGTGATGGCGGGTGAGGAAATTCGCCGCGCCGACAACGTGCTGGTGCGCATTGCGACCGACACCGGCCTCGTCGGTTGGGGCGAAGCCGCCTCGGCGCCGCTGATGACCGGCGAGACGCTGGAAAGCATCGTCTCCGCCGTGCATTTTCTCGAGCCGGCGCTGCGCGGGCGGCCGGCGGCCGACATTGCCGGCGCGCTCGCCACCATGGACAGCCGCATGTACGGCAACCACGGCGCCAAGGCCGCGGTCGAAATCGCGCTCTCCGATCTCGCCGGGCAAGCGTCCGGCAAGCCGGTGCATGTATTGTTCGGCGAGAAGAAGCGCAGCCGCGTGCCGCTGCTCGCCGTGGTCGGCGGCGGCGATTTCGCCGGCGATCTGGTGGACGCCGAGAAGAAGAAGGCGGCCGGCTTCACCGCCTACAAGATCAAGGTCGGCATCGATACGCCGGCGAAGGACGCCGAGCGCACGCGCGCGATCTGCAAGATTCTGGGGCCGGGCCTGGTGATCTCGGCCGACGCCAATCAGGGCTTCGACACCGAGGAGGCGATCGACTATGTGCGCGCGGTGGCCGGCTCGGGCCTAAATTTCTTCGAGCAGCCGATCGAGGCGAGCGATCTGGCCGGCATGGCCGAGGTCGCGGCCGCCGCCGGCGATATCGCCATCGGCGCCGACGAGGGCATCCATTCGCTCGACGACATCCGGCGTCATCACGAGCACAAGGCGGCGCGCGGCGTCAGCCTGAAGGCGATCAAGCTCGGCGGCATCGGCGCGGTGGTGGACGCCGCGCGGCTGTGCGACAGCCTCGCCATGAACGTCAATGTCTCGTGCAAGACCGGCGAGTCGACGGTCGCCTGCGCCGCTGCGCTGCACGTGGCGGCGGTCATTCCCAACATCGCCTGGGCGCTCACGCTGACCCACACGGCGCTCGCCGAAGACGTGAGCGCGCACCCGGTGCCAACCGCGAAGGGTCATGTCGATGTGCTCGACCGCCCGGGACTCGGCATTACGGTCGATGAGGATCGCGTGCAGCGCCACCGGGTTGCGATCGCGACAAGGCAGGTGGCGTAAGCCCAGCTTCCGCTCGTTCCCACGCAAGCGGCCGAACGGATTCGGCAGACACTAACGTGTCCGGTCCGTGCGCAGCGGCTTGACCGCGCGCACGACCGAGGCGTCTCGGGTGACGGCGAGGCCGTGAAGCCAAGATCGCCGGCGATCGCCAGCATGCGGGTCCGGTCGTCGGGGAACACCATCGCTGCATGGCGAACGCCCTGCTCGGCAATGGCGCGCAGCAGCGCCTCCAGCAATTGCCGCGCCAAGCCCTTCTCGCGCAAATCGGCGCGGATGATGACCGCGCATTCCGCCACGTCGAAATTCGGATCGGCGGTCGCGCGCGCCATCCCCGCCATCCGCTCGCCTTGCCAGGCGATCAGCGTCATCTCGCGGTCGTAGTCGATCTGGCTGAGCCGCGCCGCGGTCTCATGGGTGCGGTCGCGCAGCGGCGAGAAGAACGAATGCCAAAGATCGGCGGTGTCGACCTCGTCGGCAAAGCGGCGCAAAGCCGGCTCGTCTTCCGGCTTGATCGGCCGCAAGCGATAGGTTTGGCCGTCACTGGTGCGGACCTCGCCTTCGAGCTTCTGCGGATAAGGCCGGATGGCGAGCCGCGATTTCCCGTTCGCCGCGGCCGCATGCACGCGGATGCGGGCGTCGACCGCAATCACGCCGACGGCATCGCAGAGCAGCGGGTTGAGATCGATCTCGCTGATCTCGGCGTGATCACTCACGATTTGACTCAACTGCATCAACACATTGACGACGCCGTCGATATCGGCGGCCGGGCGGTCGCGGTAACCTTTAAGCAGCTTGGCGACGCGCGTGCGCTCGATCTGCGCGCGGGCAAGCGCGGTGTTGAGCGGCGGCAATTCGAGCGACTTGTCGCCGACGATCTCGACCGCGGTGCCGCCATGGCCGAACAGGATCACCGGACCGAAAGTGGCGTCGGTCGAAACGCCGGCGATCAACTCGTAAGCGCCGACGCGGTGGATCATCTCCTGCACGATGAAGCCTTCGAGCTTGGCCTTGGGCAGCGTGCGCGACAGCTTTTCATTCATCTGGCGGGCCGCGCTCTCGACTTCGGCCGGCGTGGCGAGGTTCAAGGCAACGCCGCCGACGTCGGATTTATGGATGATGTCGCGCGAGCGGATTTTCAGCGCCACCGGCGCCTTGATGCGGGCGGCAGCGGCAGCGGCCGACGTGGCATCGGCGACCGCCTCGGTGCGCGCGAAGGGTATGCCGTAGCAGGAAAGGAAACCGGCCACTTCCGCCGGGTCGAGCCATTCGCGTTTGTCGGCGAGCGCCTGCTTGATGGTCGCTTGCGCGCGCGCGACATCCGCTTGCGGACTGGGCGTGACCGAGGACGGCGTCTCCAGCAGCAGGTCCTGGCTTTGCCGGTAGCGCACTAAATACATAAAGGCGCGCACCGCGCGCTCCGGCGTCTCGTAGTCCGGGATTTTGGCCGCGACCAATTCGGCGCGGCCTTCGGCTACGCTGGCATCGCCCATCCAGCAGGCGAACACGTTCTTCTTGGGCGCGCCATTGGCGAGCACACTGACCACGCCCTTGGCGGCATCGGCGGCCGAGGCCACCGCGGTCGGGCAATAGAGCACTACCGCAGCGTCAACCGAGTCATCCTCCATGACGACGGTGAGCGCCTTGGCGTAGCGCTCGGCGTCGGCGTCGCCGATGATGTCGACCGGATTGGCGTGGCTCCAGGTCGGCGGCAGCACGGCGTTGAGCTTGTCGATTGTTGCGGGCTCGAGCGTCGCCAGCCGCCCGCCCTCCTCGATCAGCCGGTCGGTGGCGAGCACGCCGGCGCCGCCACCATTGGTGACGATGGCGAGCCGGTTGCCGTGGCGCGGCGTCACGCGCGCCAGCGTGGCGGCGGCGTCGAACAGCTCCTCGACCTCATTGACGCGCAACATGCCGGCGCGGCGGAAGGCGGCGTCATAGACGACATCGGCGCCGGCGAGCGCGCCGGTGTGCGAGGTAGCGGCGCGCGCGCCCTCTTCGGCGCGGCCGCCTTTGACCACGATCACCGGTTTGACGCGCGCGGCGCGGCGCGCGGCCGACATGAATTTGCGCGCCTGCGTCACCGCCTCGGCGTAGATCAGGATGGCGTGCGTCGCCTCGTCGAGCGCGAAGTAGTCGAGCAGGTCGCCGAAATCGACGTCGGCCATGTCGCCCATCGACACGATGGCCGAGAAGCCGATGCCGCGCGGCAGCGCCCAGTCGATCACCGTGGTCGCCATGGCGCCGGACTGAGTGAGGAAGGCGATATTGCCGGGCAGCAGCCCGGCCGGCGCGAAGGTGGCGTCGAGCCCGATGCCGGGCACCGCGATGCCGAGACAGTTGGGGCCGACGATGCGCAACAGATGCGGACGCGCGGCGGCGAGCAATTCGGCCTCGCGCGCCTTGCCGACCTTGGCTTCGCCCTCGGCGAAGCCAGCGGTGAGAATGACGGCGGCGCGGGTGCCGCGCGCGGCCAGCTCGCCGACGAGCGGCGCGATGGTGTCGGGCGGCGTCGCGATCACCGCGAGATCCGGCGTCAGCGGCAGGCTGGCGACATCCGCGTAGGCCATGATGCCGTGCAGGGCGCCGGCTTTCGGATTGACCGGCAGGATCGGACCGTCGAAACCGCCGCGCAGCAGATTGGTCATCAGCGCCGCGCCGACCGATTTCTCGCGCGCCGAGGCGCCGATCACCGCGATCGAGCGCGGGCGGAACATCTTGTCGAGATTGCGGATGGACATACGGGCTTGCTCGGTTGGCGGGCGGGCGACGCGGACAATAGGCCGGCGCGGCCCAATCACCCTTGAGCAAGGTCAACAAATAGAAATGCAAAATTATGACAAATGCGGCTGAATCAGCCGGCGGCGCCGGCCTTGCTGTTGCGCGCGGCCAGCTTGACCGCATTGACAATCTCCGGATAGGCCGCGCAGCGGCACAGATTACCGGCGAGATAATCTTTGATCGCCTCATCGTCCGGATCGGGATTTTCGCGCAGCAGCGCTTTCGCCATCAGAACAAATCCGGGCGTGCAATAGCCGCATTGGAAAGCGCCGCAGGCGATGAAGGCTTCCTGCACCGGATCGAGCTTGCCGGCGTCCGACAGGTGTTCGATCGTGACGACCTCGGCGCCGTCGAGAAATGACCGCCAGCGTCAGGCAGCCGGATACCGGCTTGCCGTCCACCAGCACGGTGCAGCAGCCGCACAGGCCCTGGCCGCAGCTTTCGCGCGCGCCGAATAGACCGAATTGCGTCTGCAGCATTTCGACCGCGTTGTGATGCGATTTGACATCGGCGGTGACCGGCCGACCGTTGAGGGTGAATTGAATTGTCCGGCTGCTCATGTCAGTCCTCTCCGAGCGGCCGGTTGTCTTTGGCGCGCAGCGCGCGCAGCACTGATTCCGCGGTCAAAGGCAATTCGGTGAGCCGCACGCCGATAGCGTCGTCGATGGCATTGGCGATCGCCGGCGAGACGCCGAAGGTGGCGAGCTCGCCGACGCCCTTGGCGCCGAACGGGCCGTTGCTCTGGGTGGTGTCGACCGCCTCGTTCTCCATCACCGGCGGCACATCGTGGATGCCGGGAATCTTGTAGTCGGCGAGCGAGGCATTGGTGACCTGGCCGCCGTCGAGATGGATCTTCTCGAACATGGAGAAGCCGAGCTGCATCAGCGAGCCGCCGGACAATTGCGTCTCGACGATCTTGGGATTGATCGGCTTGCCGACGTCGGCGACGTTGATCAGGCGCGTCACCTGCACATGGCCGGTCTCGGTGTCGACCTCGATCTCGACGCCTGTACCGGCGACCATCCAGAACGGCGTGGCGTTGGGCGTCAACCCTTGCGCGTCGGGCGGCACATAATCGGGCTTGTAGGTGCCGGTGCCGACGATATTGCCGGCCTGCATGCCGTATTTCTTGCGGAACAGATCGGCGATCGGGACATTGCTGCCTTCCGGCTCGCCGACGTCGCGCGCCAGTGCCGCGAGCTTGGCGCGCGCGTCCTCGGCGGCGAGCCGCACCGCGTGGCCCATGTGGAACAGCGAGCGCGAGCCGAGCGTGCCCATGTCGTAGGGCGTGACATCGGTGTCGCGCGGCACGACACGGATGGTTTCGGCCGGCATGTTGAGCACCTCGCCGACCATCTGCGCCATGGCGGTGTCGGAGCCCTGCCCCATGTCGACGGTGCCGCAATAAAGCGTGCAACTGCCGTCGGCCGAGACGGTCACGTTGGCGACCGAGGTGGTGGGCGAGATCACCGCCTTGAAGCCGATGCGCGAGGCCGCGGCCGCGTCGCACATGCCGCTGCCGCGGTCGAACGGCGCCTGCCAGTTGAGCCGCTCGGCGATGCGGTCGAGTACCTTGTCGGTGGCGGCGTCTTTCAGGATGGTGCCGGTCGCCTGCGGGCGGCCGTCGCGCAGAAGGTTCTGCTTGCGGAACTCGACCGCGTCGACATGAAGCGCGCGCGCGATCATGTCGGTGTGGCTCTCATAGGCCCACACCAGTTGCGGAACGCCGAAGCCGCGCAACGCGCCGGCCGGCGTCAGATTGGTGTAGAGCGCGTAGGAATCGATCGCGATGTTCTCGATGTCGTAAGGGCCGGAGGCGGTGAAGCCGGATTTCTGCGTCACCCGCGGCCCGATATCGGCATAGGCGCCGCCGTTCCACCACACGTCGCACTGGCGCGCGACGATGCGGCCGTCTTTGTCGACGCCGCTCTTGATGCGGAACGTGCTCGGGTGCTTGGTGATGGTGTAGAAGTGCTCTTCCATCGTGAGCGCGACCTTGACCGGCCGCCGCGCCAGCATGGAGAGCGCGACCGCCAGCGCCTCCAGCTTGATGTAGAGCTTGCCGCCGTAACCGCCGCCCAAATACGGCACCTTCACCCGCACGCGGTTCTCCGGCCAGCCGAGCAGGCGCGCGATCTCGGTGCGCACGAAGGACGGACTCTGCGAGGCGGTGTAGATCGTGACGGCATCGTCGCGGTAGTCGGCGAGCGAGACGTGCGGCTCGAGCGGCAGATGCAGCACCTTCTGGGTGCGGAAGGTGTGCTCGAACACATGGGCGGCCGACGCGAAAGCCTTCTCGGTGTCGCCGCTGCGCAGCCGGAAATCGAGCGCGACATTGGTGCCTTTGCGACCTTTCAGGTGCTTGAGGTCGGCGAAAGTGCCGGCGGGCTTGAGCTCCTCATGCACCAGGGTCTTGCTCTCGGCCGCCTCGATCTCGTCGAACACCGCGGGCAGTTCCTCGTAGTCGGCGACGATCTCCTGCATCGCCTGCTCGGCGACATGCGGATCGCTGGCGAGCACCACCGCCACCGGCTCGCCGATATAATGCACCTTGCCGACGGCGAGGATCGGCTGGTCGTGGAAGGCCGGGCCGTAATACGGGATCGGCGATCACCGTGCGCACGTCGTCGCTGGTGTAGACGGCGTAGACGCCGGGAATTTTGCGCGCGGCTTCGGTGTCGATTGACTTGATGCGGCCGTGCGCCACGGTGCTGCGGAAAATCTTGGCGTGCAGCATGCCGGGAAGCTGCATCAGATGCGTGTATTCGGCGCGGCCGGTGACCTTCTCGCGCGCCTCGATGCGCGGCAGCGAGCGGCCGACTTGTCCGCCGGTGGTGGTCGTTGCCATCACGCGGCTCCGCTCAGGGCGGCGCGCACCGCGCGCGCGGCATAGACGCGCAGCAATTCGCGCTTGTAGGAGGCCGAGCCGCGCAGGTCGGCGAGAATATCGGCTTCGTCGACCGCGGCCTCGCTGACCGTCTTGAGCGTGGCATCGTCGGCGGCCGATCCGATCAGCACCTGTTCCGCCGCGGTCAGACGGCTCGCTTTGGTGGTCGCCGCGCTCACCACCATGCGCGCGGATGTGACCCGCGCGCCGTCGGCGGCCAACGAGACTGCGACGCCCAGCGCCGGCCAGTCGTCGGCCGCGCCGGCGGTGACCTTGCAATAGACCGCGCGCCGATCGCCTTGCGCCGGGATGCGCACCTGCGTGATCAGCTCGTTCTTGTCGAGCGCGGTCTCGTAATAGCCGGTGAGCAGGTCCTCGACCGCCAGCGCTGCGCTCACCCGACGTGCCCGCAATAACAACCGAGGCGCCGAGCGCGATCAGCACCGGCGGCAGATCCATGTGCGGATCGCCATGCGCCAGCGCGCCGCCGATCGGTCGCGACATTGCGCACGCGCACATTCGACAGCCGTTTCATGGTGCGCACGATCACCGGCGCATGGCGCGCGACCTCGGGCGAATGCTCCAGCACCGACAGCGGCGTCATCGCGCCGATGGTGAGCTCGCCTGACGGCGCGGCGACGATCTTGCGTGAAGCCGTCGCCCAATTTGCGCAAGGAGACCAGCCGGCGCGGCCGGAACACGCCGGCCTTCATCATCAGCATCAGCGCGGTGCCGCCGGCGATCGGCCGCACGTCGGGGTCGTCGGGATCGATCGACGCGATCGCCTCTTTCAGCGAGGTGGGCTCGACCAGCTCGAACGGCGTCACGGCGCGGCCCCGCTGGCGAAGGCGGCGGCGAGCTTCTCGCTGAAGTGCTTCTCCATTTCCTTCGCCTTGGCCTTGAGCACGGGCTGACCCATGCTACCGAGTTTTCCGGTCAGCGTCGCGTCGACCGAATAGCGAATGACGGTTGCGCCGCCGGCCTCGCTGAGCGTCGTGGTGGCGGTCGCGGTCAGCCGGCCGACCATGCCGAGCGGCGTGCCCTCGACCTTGGCCTCGATCTCCTCCGGCGGCACCGCCTTGCTCATCTCGACGGCGACTTTGAACTTGAAGCGCATGTAGGCGATGCGCGTTTCCAGAACGGCGTCGTAATGCGTGGCGTCGATTTCTTTCAGATCGTGAACACCGTCGATGCAGGAAGCGAAGAACGGTGCATTGCACAATGCGCCGAACACCGCCTCGCGCGGTGCGGCAACGGTGATTTCCCCGGCGAAATTCAATGCAGGACTATTCCGGCGCTGGACTTAGCGAAGCGCCAGCTTAGTGGAGCGCCGCGAGCCGTCAAATGGGTCACGCCTTGCGGCGGCGGATTTCCTCGATGGCGATGGCGTTGTCGCGCGCGCCGTCGCCATGACGCTCGCAAGCTTCCATCACCTCGGCCAGCGTCGACAGCAGCGGCAGCGCCTGGCCGCGCTTACGCGCTTCCTCAAGCGTGATGCGCACGTCTTTGAGATGCTGCGACACCGTGCTCATCGGCGAGAAGTCGCCTTTGACCATCATGTCGCCTTTCACGTCCATGATCTGCGAATAGGCTGCCGACTTCTTCGCCACATCGAGGAATGACGCGAGGTCGAGGCCGAGCCGCCCGGCGAAGGCGAGGCCCTCCGCGAGCGCCAGGCGATTGAGCCCGAGGATGTGGTTGATGGCGAGCTTGGTCTTGGTGGCGTCGCCGGCCGGCCCGATGTATTGGCGGCGCGGATAGACGACGCCGAGTATGGCATCGACCGTCTCGAGCGCCGCCTTGTCGCCCGCCAGCAGGCCGTAGCCGTCGCCGCGCAACACCTGCCAGCTCGTGCCGGACACCGGCGTGTCGAGAAAGGTCAAGCCGCGCGCGGCGGCGCGGGCGGCGAGCGCCTCGATGCGGTCGGGCTCGCAGGTCGAGGTGCCCATGGCGATGGGCTTGCGCTTGGCGTCGCCGGCCGCGATCAAGCCGCCCTCGCCTTCCACCACGTCTTCGACCTGCGCCGTGGTCATGACGGCGATCAGGATATGCTGGCAGCGGCGCGCGACCTCGGCGACAAACTCCACCGGCTCGCCGCCCATCTTCTTGAATTCGGCGCGCTTGCCGGCATCGACATCGAAGCCGATCACCGCATAGCCGGCGTCTATGAGGCGGCGCGACAGCGCCGTGCCCATCAAGCCGATCCCGACCAACCCTACCGCTCCGGCCATTTCCTTCTCCCCGCGTTGAACCAACGAGAATAGGCATTTGCCATTGCAGAATGCCAATGACAAACTTGCCCGTTCAGGAGCGGTTTGTGGAGACGGCCGGTGTTCGAAACCATCCTTGACGCGCAAGGCCGCGCTTCGCCGAAGCCCGATCCCTCCAAATGCGGCAGGTGAGCGTTGCGGCCGTTTCTGACCCTTCATCATCCGGCGCAGGCCAAGCGCTATTATGACGAAGGCCTGTGGCATCCGGAGACCTTCTATGGGCTGATGGCGCGGCACGCCGCCGCGCGGCCGTCCGCGATTGCGCTGAAGGACGGGCGGCGCGCGCTCACTTGGAGCGAGCTGCGCGCAGCGGTCGATGCCTTGGCCGCCGATCTGCGCGCGCGCGGGCTCGCCGGCGGCGACCGCGTCTCGCTGTGGATGTCGAACCGCGTGGAAGCGGTGATCGCGTTCCTGGCCTGCTCGCGCGAGGGCTTCGCCTGCAATCCGTCGCTGCACCGCACCTTCACTTGCGCGGACATCGGCAAATTGCTCGAGCGGCTGAGCGCCAGCGTGCTCGTCACCGAGCCGGGCTGGGGCGCCGACCGCGCGCGCGTCGATCTGGACCCGATACTCGCGCGCATTGCCTCGCTGAAAGCGGTCTACTCGCCGGAGCAATTTCCCGACGCGGCGCGCGACGAGGCGCCGCCCTGCGCAGATGCCGACGCCGTCGCCTATCTCGCCTTCACCTCGGGCACGACCGGCAAGCCGAAATGCGTCATGCATTCCAGCAACACGCTGCTCGCCAATGCGCGCGACATGGTGCGGGACTGGCACCACGGACCCGACACGGTGCTGCTCAGCCTATCGCCGCTGTCGCACCACATCGCCTGGGTGGGCGTCGCGCAATGGCTGCTGGCCGGCTGCCGCTTCGTCACCAACGATCCGCCGGCGGGCAAGAGCGCGCTCGACTGGATCGTGGAAAGCGGCGCCACCTATGTGATGGGCGTGCCGACCCACGCCATGGATGTGCTGGCGCAGCAGAAGGCGCGCGGGCTCAAGCGGCTCGGGCAACGTGTCGGCGTTCTACATGGCCGGATCGCCGATCCCGCCGTCGGTTGCCGCCGCCTTCGTCGCGCAGGGCATCAAGCCGCAGAACGTCTACGGCATGACCGAGAATTCATCGCACCAGTACACGCATCCAACCGATGACACCGACACCATCGTGACCACCTGCGGGCGCGGCGGACCGGCTTACGAGGTGCGGCTGTTCGATCCGGGCAACCACGACCTTCCGGTCGCGCCCGGCACGGTCGGCGAGATCGGCGGCCGCGGCGCCGCGCTGATGCTCGGCTATTTCGACGACCAGAGCGCGACCGAGACGAGCTTCAACCGCGACGGCTGGTTCATGTCCGGCGATCTCGGCGTGCTCGATCAACACGGCAATCTGCGGGTGGTCGGGCGGCTGAAGGACCTCATCATCCGCGGCGGCCACAACATTTATCCGTCGCATATCGAGGCGCTGGCGCTGCGCCATGTCGGCGTGCTGCGCGTCGCCTGCTTTCCGGTCGCCGACGAGCGATTAGGTGAGCGCGTCTGCGTTGCGGTGACCGGCGACGTGAGCGCCGACGACTTGCTCATGCATTTGCATGGCGAGGGTCTCTCCAAATACGACATGCCGGAATATTTCGTGCGGCTTGCCGAGTTTCCGCTTACCGCCAGCGGCAAGATCCTCAAACGTGAATTGGTCGAGATGCTCAAGCGCGGCGACTTCGCACCCGAATTCATACGTTTCAGCGAGAAGGAAAGCGTGGCCTGATGCCGGTTGACCTTGCCTACCGCGACGATTGCGCCGTGATGACCCTGAACCGCCCGGAAGCGCTCAATGCGCTGTCGCGCGAGGTGCTGCGCCAGATTGCTGCTGCGTTCGACGAAGTGGCGCAATCGAAGGCGCGCGCGCTGATCGTCACCGGCGCCGGGCCCAAGGCCTTTTGCGCCGGCGCCGACATCAAGGAATTCCGCGGCCGCGGCATGGCGCAGGAAAAGCAGGACGTTGAACTCGGGCAGAGCCTGTTCGCGCGGCTCGACACGTTTCCGGTTCCTTCGGTGGCGGTGATCAACGGCTACGCCTTCGGCGGCGGGCTGGAGCTGGCGCTCGCCTGCACCTTCCGGCTGGCGACCGCCAACGCCAAGATGGCGCTGCCGGAGATCAAGCTCGGGCTGATCCCCGGCTATGGCGGCACACAGCGGCTGCCGCGCCTGATCGGGGAAGCGCGCGCGCTCGATATGATCCTGACCGGCCGCACGGTCGAGGCCGCCGAAGCCGAGCGCATCGGCTTGGTCAACCGCTTGGTCGACGGCGATCCGGTGGAAGCCGGCATCGCCTTCGCGCGCGGCTTCGCGCAACACAGCCTGCCGGTGCTCGCCTTTGCCCGCTCGGCGGTGCAGCGCGCGCTGTCGGTGCCGCTGCGCGAGGGCTTCAAGATCGAGGCCGATCTGTCGACGCTCGCCTATCGCACGCAGGACAACGCCGAGGGCGTCGCCGCCTTCGAGCAGAAGCGCAAGCCGAATTTCCGCGATGTCTGACGCAAGGCCGCGATGAAACTTTTCGAGCAGCTCGACGAGCGGCGCGCCTGGCGCGAGGAGGAAAAGCTCGTGCTCGAGGCCGTGCGCCGCGTCGCGGCCGAGGTGATCGCGCCCAATGCCGAAGCTTATGACCGCGACAGCGCCTTTCCGCAGAAGAAGCGTCGACGCCATCAAGGCGCTCGGGCTTGAACGGCTTGTTCGTGCCCGAGGCCTATGGCGGCAGCCTTTCCCGCTACAAGCTCTACCTCGCGGTGGTGAGGACCATTGCGGAAGCCTGCGGCTCGACCGGCGTGATCTATGCGACCAACATGCACGGCTCCTGGCCGCTGATCTTGTTCGGCAACGAGGAGCAGAAGAAGCGGCTGTTGCCGCGCATGGCGGCCGGCGGCATCGGCTCCATCGCCATCACCGAGCCGAGCGCCGGCTCGGACGCCACCGGCATGACCACCAAATTCACGCCGGCCGGCGACGACATCATCGTGGACGGCGGCAAGACCTTCATCACCAGCGGCAGCGTCTGCGATCTGATGCTGTTGTTCGGCAAATGGTCGGAGATCGCCGACGCCAAGGGCGCGATTTCCGCGCTGGTCGTCGAGAAAGGCACGCCCGGTTTCTCCACGACACGCATCGAAGACAAGATGGGCCACCGCGCCTCGCCCACCGCCGCGGTCGCCTTCGACAAATGCCGGGTGCCGCGCGCCAATCTCTTGGGCGCGCCCGGCGACGGCATCAAGATCTTGCTGACGGCGCTCAACCGCTCGCGCCCGAGCATCGCCGCGCACGCGCTCGGCATCGCCACCGCCGCCTTCAAGGACATGGTCGCCTACATGAACACGCGCCGGCAGTCGGGCCGCCGCATCGCCGAATTCCAGGGCAACCAGTTCATGCTCGCCGATCTCGCCAGCGAACTGGCCATGGCCGAAGCCTGGCTCGATCATGTCGCCGATCTGGTCGATGCCGGCGCCGCCGATTTCAGCGTGGAAGCTTCCATCGCCAAGCTGCGTTGCTCGGATCTTGCCATGCGCATGACCACCGAGGCGGTGCAGATGCACGGCGGCTATGGCTATTGCCGCGACTATCGCGTCGAGCGGCTGATGCGCGACGCCAAGGTGACGCAGATCTGGGAAGGCACCAATCAGGTGCACCGCCAATTGATCGGCCGGAGCTTCGTGCAACGATGACATTAACAGCGCAAAGGCGGTGACTGATGCGCCCCCTCGCCGGCATCCGCGTGCTCGATTTCACGACTTTGCTGCCCGGTCCGCTTGCGACTCTCTTGCTGGCGGAGGCCGGCGCCGAGGTGATCAAGATCGAGCGGCCGGGCACCGGCGAGGACATGCGCCACTACCAGCCGTTCTGGGGCAAGGAGAGCGCGAACTTCGCGATGCTCAATCGCGGTAAGAAAAGTCTTGCCGCCGATCTGAAAGATCCCGCGACGCGCGACCATGTGCTGGCGCTCGCCAAGTCGGCCGATGTCGTGGTCGAGCAGTTCCGCCCCGGCGTGATGGACCGGCTGGGGCTCGGCTATGACGCCATGCGCGCGCAAAATCCGCGCATCGTCTATTGCGCCATTACCGGCTACGGCCAGAGCGGGCCGCGTCACCTGCGCGCCGGGCACGATCTCAACTATATCGGCGACACCGGGCTGCTGGCGCTGTCCTGCGGCGCGCCGGGTAAGCGCGTGGTGCCGCCGGCGCTGATTGCCGACATCGGCGGCGGCGCCTATCCGGCGGTGATGAATATCCTGCTGGCGCTTCGCCGGCGCGACGCCAGCGGCGAAGGTGCTTTTCTCGACGTCGCCATGAGCGACAATCTGTTTCCGTTCATGTACTGGGCGCTCGGCAACGGGCTCGGCGCCGGCGATTGGCCGGGCAATGCCGACGGCCGCGTGACCGGCGGCACGCCGCGCTACTACCTTTATGAGACCAAGGACGGGCGCGTGGCCGCGGTGGCCGCGATCGAGCAGCGCTTCTGGGACGTCTTCGTCAAGGCGATCGGGCTCGAGCCGGCGCTGGCCGACGACACGCGCGATCCGGACGCCACCATCGCGCGGGTGGCCGACATCATTGCATCGCGCACCGCGGCCGAATGGCTGCCGATTTTCGACCGCGCCGATTGCTGCTGCTCGATCATGCAGGACTTGCGCGCAGCGCTTGACGATCCGCACTTCCGCGCGCGCGGACTGTTCGCCCATGTGCTGGCGAACGAGAGCGGCGCGCGCATTCCCGCTTTGCCGGTGCCGGTCGACGACCAATTTCGCGCGCCGGCCGATGAGCCCGCCAGCGCGCCGGCATTGGGCGCGCACAATGCGGAGTTCGATACGTGAAGGCCGTGCTCGTTCGCCAATTCGGGCCGATCGAGAACGCGCGCGTCGAGGAGTGTCCCGATCCTGCGCCGGGCGACGGCGAGGTCGTGATCGACGTCGAAGCGGTCGACATCAATTACCCCGATCTCTTGGTGATCGAAGGCCGCTACCAAGTGAAGCCGCCTTTGCCGTTCACGCCCGGCAAGGCGGCGGCCGGGCGCATCGCCGTGCTCGGCGCGGGCGTTGCGGGCTTGCGTGTCGGTGAGCGCGTCGCAGCGCAAATCGAATATGGCGCCTATGCCGGCAAGCTTCGTGTATCGGCGGGCTGCTGTTATCCGATTCCGGATTCGATCGGCATGACAGATGCCGCCGCGCTGATCCTTGCCTATCAGACCGCGTGGTGGGGGCTGACCGACCGCGCGCGGCTCGAACCCGGCGAGTCGGTTTTGGTGCTCGGCGCCGGCGGCGGGGTCGGCGTTGCCTCGCTCAGCGTGGCCAAGGCGCTCGGCGCCGGCTTGACGATCGGCGCCACGCGCGGCACCGGCAAAGCGGAGACAATACGCAAGGCCGGCGCCGATCACCTGATCGATCTGTCGCAACCCAACCTGACCGATTCGTTGCGCGACGACGTGCGCCGATTGACCGGTGGCAAGGGCGTCGACGTGGTGATCGAACTCGGTCGGCGGGCGCGTCACCGAGGCGGCGCTGCGTGCGCTCGCCTGGCGCGGGCGACTGATCGTTGTCGGCTTCACGGCCAACGAGATTCCCAACATCCGCGCGAACTACCTCCTCCTGCGCAACATCTCGGTTGTCGGGCTGCAGGCATCGGACTATCGCGACCGCCGGCCGCAACAGGCGGCGCACGCGCAGGCCGAGATCTTCCGGCTGGCGGTGGAAGGAAAGCTGGCGCCGATGGTCAGCGAGGTGCTGCCCTTGGAGTCATTTGCCGACGCGTTGGCCAAGCTGCGCGACGGGAAAGCTGCCGGCAAGATCGTGCTGCGGATTGGGGCATCGCAGCCTATTGCATAATTTTTAGGCTTATTATGCGCTATTGTATGCAATTCGTTAATCGATCTTAACCAAGGCCGGCTCGCCTTCAGAGCCGTTCTCCCTTCAAGATCAAGGCATTAGGGCAAAATCGGCCGCCTGGCCAATTCTGGCACGTCCCTTGCGGATAACCTCCCCAACGCATTTGGGAGGTTTCCATGAAGCGTCGTGAATTTCTGAAGTCGATGTCTGCCCTCGCCGCCGGAACTGCGATGTCGGCACCTGCCGTCTGGTCGGCCGAGGCGCAGTCCCGCAAAGAGACCCTGCTGCTCATCACCGAGAACGGACCCAACAACCTCGATATCCACGGGCTCGGCACCAACCGCCCCGGCTACGAGGCGTCGTGGAATTGCTACGACCGCCTCATCACCCATGAGAAGAAGACGCTGTCCGACGGCACGCTGTCCTACGACCGCGACAAGTTCAAAGGCGAGCTCGCCGAAGACATGAACATCGGCGACATGTCGGTCACCTTCAAGCTGAAGAAGAAGGCCAAGTTCCAGGACGGCACGCCGGTCACCGCCAAAGACGTGAAGTGGTCGTTCGAACGCGCCATCGGCGTCGGCGGCTTCCCGCGGGTGCAGATGAAGGCCGGATCGCTGGTGAAGCCCGAGCAGTTCGTCGCCGTCGACGACTCCACGTTCCGCGTCGACTTCATCAAGAAGGATCGCCTGACCATTCCCGATCTCGCGGTGATCGTGCCCGGCATCTACAATTCCGGCTTGCTCAAGAAGCACGCCACGGAAAAGGATCCTTGGGCGCGCGATTTCACCAAGAGCAACACAGCCGGCAGCGGCGCCTACAAGGTAGTGAGCTGGAAGCCGGGCGTGGAGACCATCTACCAGCGCAACGACGCCTGGGTCGGCGGCAAGTTGCCCGAGCTCAAGCGCGTAATCTGGCGCACCATCCCCTCGCAAGGCAACCGCCGCGCGCTGATGGAGCGCGGCGACGCCGATATCTCCTTCGACCTGCCAAGCAAGGACGCCTCCGAGATGAAGAAGGAGGGCAAGGTCGTCATCATCGCCAACCCGATCGGCAACGGCATGTACAGCCTCGAGCTGAACGTGGCGCATCCGCCGTTCAACAACGAGAAGGTCCGCCAGGCGATCGCCTATGCGATCCCCTATGAGAAGATCATGTCCGCCGCGACCTATGGGCTGGCCAATCCGCTGTTCGGCGGCCCGTCCAACACGGTCACCGATATCGCTTGGCCGGCCAAGACCGGCTACAAAACCGACATTGCCAAGGCCAAGGCGTTGATGAAGGAGTCCGGCTCCGGCCCCATCAGCAGCACGATCTCCTTCGACCTTGGCCAGGGTGTGATCAGCGAGCCGATCGCGGTGCTGATCCAGGAAAGCCTCAAAGAGATCGGCATCACCGTCACCATCAACAAGGTGCCGGGCTCGAACTGGCGCAGCGAGATGGCCAAAAAGTCGATGCCGATGATGGTCAACTTCTTCTCGGGCTGGCTGGACTATCCGGAATACTTCTTCTTCTGGTGCTATTCCGGCCAGAACGCGATCTTCAACACGCCGAGCTACGTCAACAAGGACATGGACGCCATGATCGACGGTGCTCGCGCGGCAGCGGCCGCGGGCGACAAGGAGAAATACGCCAAGGATGTGGAGGGCTTCATCTCCAAGGCCTACATCGAAGTCCCGCGCGTTCCGCTGTTCCAGCCATTCCTGAACGTGGCGACGCAGAAGAACATCTCCGGCTACTGCTACTGGTTCCACCGTCAGGTCGACTACCGCTCGATCGTGAAGGCGTAACCAGCGCTCGTCCCCGCAGGCGGCGCATCGCGAGGCGAAAGCCGAGCGGTGCGCTGCCGAACCGGCAGCCTCTACAGAGCCACCCATGCTCGCGAAGATCGGCAAACGGCTGGTGACGGTGATCCCGACTTTGATCGGGGTCGTCATCGTCACCTTCCTGCTCACCCGCGTGCTGCCCGGCGACCCCGCGGTCTATTTCGCCGGCCCCGCCGCGACGCCCCAGTCGATCGCCGAAATCCGCAAGACGCTCGGCCTCGACAAGCCGCTGCCCGAGCAATTCGTCCGCTATGTCGACGATCTTGCGCACGGCGACCTCGGCAATTCGCTCTCCACCGGCCAGCCGGTCATGACCGAGATCGAAAGCCGGTTGCCGGCCTCCGCCGAGCTCACGCTGTTCGGCCTCATCCTCTCCATACTGATCGCGGTGCCGCTCGGCATTCTGGCGGCGGTGCGGCAAGGCTCCTGGATCGACCACACATGCAGGATCGTGGCGACGGCCGGCGTCTCGCTGCCGGTGTTCTTCACCGGCCTGCTCTTGGTTTATGTGTTCTATTTCCTGCTCGGCTGGTCGCCGTCGCCGATCGGCCGGCTCGATGCATTTGCAACGGCGCCGCCGCAGATCACCGGCTTCTTCCTGATTGACAGCCTGCTGACGGGAAATTTCGAGACCTTCCGCGCCTGTCTGAGCCAGCTCATCCTGCCGGCGTTCACCCTCGGCATCTTCTCGCTGGCGCCGATTGCGCGCATGACGCGCGCCTCCATGCTGGCGGTGCTCGCCTCCGACTTCGTGCGCACGGCGCGCGCCAGCGGCCTCGACAACCGCACGGTCGTCATCACCTACGCTTTCCGCAACGCCATGCTGCCGGTCGTCACCACCCTCGGCATGGTGTTCTCCTTTCTGCTCGGCGCCAACGTGCTGGTCGAAAAGGTGTTCGCCTGGCCCGGCATCGGCTCCTATGCGGTGGAGGCGCTGATCGCCAGCGACTTCGCGCCGGTGCAAGGTTTCGTGCTCACAATGGCGATCCTCTACGTGGTGCTCAATCTGTTGATCGACATTCTCTACGGCGTCATCGACCCGCGCGTGAGGCTGGAAGGATGACCGACACCGTCGTTCAATCCGTGCCGCCCGCCACTGAAACCGTGGCGATGACCGCACCCGAAATCGGCGGCGGTGCCGGCTCCGGCGTCGGTTCCACCGACGGCGCCCAAGCCAACCAGCAATTCCCTATGGCGCCATGCGCGCTATGTGATCTCGGAAAATCCGGTCACCGGGCTCGCTTTCGCGTTGTTCATGCTGATCGCGCTCGCCGCGCTCATCGGACCTTACGTGGTGCCCTACGATCCGCTGGCCAGCGATACCGCGCAGGCGCTCAAGCCGCCGTCGATTGAGCACTGGTTCGGCACCGATCTGCTCGGCCGCGACGTCTTCAGCCGCGTGGTGGTGGCGACCCGGCTCGATTTTGTGATTGCGCTCACCTCGGTGGCGCTGGTGTTTGCCATGGGCGGCATCGCCGGCATCGCCGCCGGCTACTTCGGCGGCTGGACCGACCGCATCGTCAGCAGGCTGTCCGACACCATCATGGCCTTTCCGTTGTTCGTCCTCGCCATGGGCATCGTCGCCGCGCTCGGCAACACCGTCACCAACATCGTCATCGCCACCGCCATCATCAACTTCCCGCTCTATGTCCGTGTCGCCCGCGCCGAAGCCAATGTGCGGCGCGATGCCGGCTTCGTGCAGGCGGCGCGGCTCTCCGGCAACGGCGAGTTTCGCATTCTATTGATGCACATTCTGCCCAACATCATGCCGATCATGATGGTGCAGATATCGCTCACCATGGGCTACGCCATTCTCAATGCCGCCGGCCTGTCGTTCATCGGCCTCGGCGTGCGGCCGCCGACGCCGGAATGGGGAATCATGGTGGCGGAAGGCGCCGCTAACATCATCTCCGGCGAATGGTGGGTCGCGCTGTTCCCCGGCGCGGCGCTGATGCTGGCGGTATTCTGCTTCAATCTCCTGGGCGACGGCTTGCGCGATCTGGTCGATCCGCAGCGGAGGACGTGACCATGAACGTTGCCGTCCCGCCGCCGGACGATACCGGCAAGACCCTGCCGCTCCTTGAGGTGGACGACCTCACTGTCGAATTCCACACCCGGCGCGGCACCGTGCGCGCGGTGCAGCACGTCAACCTCAGCGTCGCCAAAGGCGAGACGCTCGCCATTGTCGGCGAGTCGGGCTCCGGCAAGTCGGTCACGTCCTATGCGGTGATGCGCATCCTCGACCGCGCCGGCCGCATAGCCGAAGGTTCGGTGACGTTTTCCGGCCTCGATCTGCGCGCCGCGCCGGAAGGCGAGATGCGCGATTTGCGCGGCCGCGAGATGTCGATGATCTTCCAGTCGCCGCGGCTGGCGCTCAACCCGATCCGCAAGATCGGGCGGCAGATCGAGGACGTTCTGCTCCAACACGCGCAGGTCGACAGCGCCGCGGTCAGTGAGCGCGCGATCGAGATGCTCGAGCAGGTGCGCATCGTGCGGCCGCGCGAGCGCTACCATGCCTATCCGTTCGAATTGTCGGGCGGCATGTGCCAGCGCGTGGTGATCGCGCTGGCGCTCGCCTGCCGGCCGCAATTGCTGATCGCCGACGAGCCGACCACCGGCCTCGACGTCACCACGCAGAAAGCGGTGATGGACCTGGTGGTGGAGCTCACGCGCGAGCGCGGCATGTCCACGATCCTCATCACCCACGACCTCGGGCTTGCCGCCGCCTATTGCGACCGCGTGATCGTGATGGAGAAAGGCCATGTGGTGGAGACGGCGTCGTCGGAGACCATCTTCAAGGCGCCGTCGCACGTCTATACCCGCAAGCTGATGCGCGCGACCCCGCGTCCGGGCGTCACGCTGCGCGACCTGTTACCGGAAAACGAGGCGGCGCGGCCGCTATTGTCCACCGGCACGGCCGCAACGCAGACCGGCGAAACGCCGCTGCTGGTGGTCGAAAAGCTGGTCAAGGAATATCCGCGCAAGGGCGGCGGCTCGCTGAAGAAACTCTTCGGCCCCAAGCCGGCACCAGAAACCGAAACCTTCCGCGCGGTCGACGGCATCAGCTTCTCGATCGCGCGCGGCGAAAGCGTCGGGCTGGTCGGCGAATCCGGCTGCGGCAAATCCACCACCTCGATGATGGTGATGCGGCTGATCGACAAGACCTCCGGCCTCATCACCTTCGCCGGCGAGGACATCGGCGAGATCCCGGCGCGGCATTTTGCGACGCTGCCGCAGCGCAAGCGCATCCAGATGGTGTTCCAGGATCCGACCGACAGCCTCAATCCGCGTTTTACCGCCGCGCGCGCCATCGCCGACCCGATCCTGCGGCTGGGCGACATCGGGCGCGGCGAGGTGCGCGCGCGTTGCGATGAACTGGCGCTGCAGGTCGGCCTGCCGCTCGAATTGCTCGACCGCTTTCCGCACCAACTCTCGGGCGGGCAAAAGGCGCGCGTCGGCATCGCGCGCGCCATCGCGCTCAAGCCCGATCTCATCATTCTCGACGAGCCGACTGCCGCGCTCGACGTGTCGGTCCAGGCCGTCGTGCTTAACCTATTGCAGGACCTGAAAGATTCTGCTCGGAATGAGCTATCTTTTCGTCTCCCACGACCTCAACGTGGTGCGGCTTCTGTGCGACCGCGTCATTGTCATGCGCGCCGGCGCCATCGTCGAGCAGGGCCCGACCGAGCGCATTTTGGTCGCGCCGGAAGCGGCCTATACTCGCGACCTGCTGGCGGCGATTCCGCATCCGCCGGTATGACGCGACGTTAGCGCGCGAGGCCGGGAACCCGCATGAGCATGCTCGCCCCTGCAACTCCAGCGATAGGCTGGCCGCGCAAGACACGCGCCGAGGAATTGCGGCTGCAGCTCGCCGACGAGATCGTGCGCGGCCTGCTTGAGCCGGGCACGCCGCTGGACGAGACGAAGCTCGCGCGCCGTTTTCAGGTCTCGCGCACGCCGGTGCGCGAGGCGATCCGCCAACTGGCGGCGAGCGGGCTGGTCGATGCGCGCGCCCATCGCGCCGCGGTGGTGGCGCGGCCCAATGCCGAGCAACTCGAAGGCATGTTCGAGGCGATGGCCGAGCTGGAGGCGCTGTGCGCCGGCTACGCCGCCGAGCGCATGACCACGCCCGAACGGCGCGCGCTCGAGGACGTTCACGAAAAGCTGCGCGTGCTGATCCAGAGCGGCGACCCGCAAAGTTATCACGAAGTCAACGAAGCGTTTCACGCCAGCATCTATACCGGCGCGCACAACGGCTATCTCGCCGAATTGACTCTCGCAACACGCGCGCGCGTGCAGCCGTTCCGCCGCGCCCAGTTCCGCATTCTCGGCCGGCTCGCCAAGTCGCATGTCGAGCACGATCGCGTGGTGGAGGCGATCTTGCGCGGCGAACGCGCCGTCGCGGCGTCCGCCATGCATGCGCACATCATCACGGTGCGCGAGGAATATGAACACTACAGCGAGACGATTTGAGCGGTAAATTCCGCTCATTGCCGCCCGCGTAGCAGGGGATGCTCAGCGGGAATCCAGTTCTTAAATTCGGACACTGTTACCCTGGGTCCCCGCTTTCGCGGGGACGAGCGGAAGAATTACGCCGGCTGCTTTGCGCGCTTGAGAAACGCGCGCCAGCCGCCGAAGCTGGAAATATCGCGCGCGTCGATGATGGCCGCGGCCTCGACCAGGAAGCCTTTCACCGCTCGCCCGTCGGCGAGCGTGACGGTGCCGATGGAGAGCGGCGCCGGCACGGCATCGACGAAGCGGCCGAAGGCTTCGACCGGCAGCGCCCAGACTTCGATCTCGATCGCCGCGCCCTGCACCTTGCTCGACACGCAGCAAGCCGGGTTTGGCCGGCGTGCCGCCGTTGAGCGCATAGAGCCGGTAGTCCGGCGCGGTCTTTGCCGTCTCCAACAGCCGGCCGCCGAGCGCGCGCAGTTCGCCGTTGAGCGGCAGCCCCGACAAATGCGCGCCGGCGACAGCGACGGCGACTTCGCCCTCGGCCGGCCCAGTTGCGATCGGCGTCAGCGCCGGCTGCGGTTGGCGCAAGGCGCCCAACGGCAATTGGGTGTCGGCATGGAAAACGCGGCCGATTTCGGCAAGCCGCGCGTCGGCCCCGCCCGGCGCCAATAGCGTGATGCCGAACGGCGCGCCGGTGTCCGTCATCGCGGCCGGCAGCGCCAGCCCGCAGAGGTCAAGCAGATTGACGAAATTGGTGTAGCTGCCGAGCCGGCTGTTGAGCTGGATCGGATCGGCCAGCACCTGCTTGACGGTGTAGATCGTCGGCGCGGTCGGCAGCGCCAGCGCGTCGATCTGCCGGAACGTATGGTCGGCGACGCGGCGTAATTCTTCCAGTTTGTAGAACGCCGCGAAGGCGTCGAGCGCCGTCGGGCGCAGACCGCTGAGAATGATCTCGCGCGTCACCGGATGAATGGCGTCGGGGTCGGACGCCAACAGCGAGCGCGCAACGATGGTGCGCTCGGCCACCCAGGGGCCGTCATAGAGCAGGCGCGCGGTCTCGTAGAACGGCTCGATATCGATCTCGACGATCTCGCAACCGAGCTTGGCCAGGCGCGCGAGCGCTGCGTCATAGGCGGCTTCGTAAGCGCGGTCGCCGAAGAACAGCCGCTGGCCGGCGCGCGGCACGCCGAGCTTTACCTGCGGCAGGACGCCGGGAGTCGCCAGCGGGCGAGGACGCGAATAGGGATCCTTGGCGTCCGGCCCGGCGATTGTCGCGAGCGCCGCCCAGGCATCGTCGACGGTCAGCGCGAGCACCGAGACGCAATCGAGCGTGCGGCAGGCCGGCACCACGCCGAAGGTTGAGATGAGGCCGAGGCTCGGCTTCAGCCCGACAATATTGTTGAAGCCGGCCGGCACGCGGCCGGAGCCGGCGGTGTCGGTGCCGAGCGCGAGCGGCACCAGGCCGGCGGCGACCGCCACCGCCGAACCGGAGCTCGAGCCGCCGGGGATGAGATCGGCGTTGAACGGATTCTTCGGCACGCCATAGGGCGAGCGCACGCCAACGAGACCGGTGGCGAATTGGTCGAGATTGGTTTTGCCGATGATGAGCGCGCCGGCCGCGCGCAAGCGCGCCACTGCCGTCGCATCGTGCGCGGGCTTGTAGCTGAAAGCCGGGCAGGCCGCGGTCGTCGGCAGTCCGGCGACATCGATATTGTCCTTCACCGCGACCGGCACGCCATAGAGCGGTTGGTCCGCGCCGCCGCTTTTGGCCAATGTCCGCGCCTCGGACACCACATCGGCTTCTTCGCGCAGGCTGATGAAGATGGCGGGATCGTCGTGCGCGCGGATGCGCGCAAAGCTGCGGGCCACCGTCTGCTCAGGCGTCAGCGTGCCCGCCCGGTGTGCGGCCACAATCGAGGCGATAGTCTCCACAAATCCCCCACTTCCGATACACCGGCCCTTCATTGGTGACATGAAGACAGCGTTCGCTCAAGCGGCAGATGCATGGCTGGGATTACTTCGCGATTGACTCGGTGACGTTGCAGCAGACGCCGTGATAAGACACCGGCCCCTCCAGCAATTTCCGCCGGTGCAACCATGGATACGATGAAGAGTGAAGTCCGCGATGGCATGCAGATCGATTGGGACGCCCCCATCCGCATGGAAGACGGTCTCGTCCTGCGCGCCGATGTCTTTCGGCCCACCGGCGACGGCAAATATCCGGTCATTCTGAGCTACGGTCCCTACGCCAAGGGACAGTCGTTCCAGGAAGGCTACAAGGGCAATTGGATGCGGCTAATCAAGGCCGCGCCCAACGTGCTCGAAGGATCGAGCAACAAATATCAAAACTGGGAACTGGTCGACCCGGAGAAATGGGTGCCGGACGGCTATGTGTGCGTGCGCGTCGATTTGCGCGGCGCCGGCCGCTCGCCCGGCTATCTCGATACCTGGTCGCCGCGCGAGACGAAAGACATCTACGAGTGCGTCGAATGGGCGGGCACGCAACCTTGGAGCAACGGCAAGGTCGGCATCAACGGCATTTCCTATTACGCCATGAACCAATGGGACGTCGGTCCGCTGAAGCCGCCGCATCTCGCCGCGCTGTGCATCTGGGAAGGCTCGTCGGATTATTATCGCGAGCTCAGCCGGCACGGCGGCATCCTGTGCAATTTCTATGACAGCTGGTTCGGCCGGCAGGTGCTGCGCGTGCAATATGGCGTCGGCGAGCGCGGCTGCAAAAATCCGGTGACCGGCGAATTGGCCGCCGGCCCCGAGACACTCTCGGAAGAGCAACTCGCCAAGAACCGCGCCGACTGTCCCGGCGAGATCAAGCAGCGGCGTTTTACCGATGACTATTACGCAGCGCGCACCGGCAAGTTTGAAGACATCGAGGCACCGCTGCTGTCGGCCGGCAATTGGGGCGGCGTCGGCCTGCACACGCGCGGCAATTTCGAGGGCTGGCTGCGCGCCGGCTCCAAGCAGAAGTGGCTGGAAGTGCACGGCGACACGCACTTCACGCATTTCTACAGCAGCTACGGCGAGGAACTGCAGAAGCGCTTCTTCGGTCATTTCCTCAAAGGCGAGGACACCGGCTGGGACAAGCAGCCGCGCGTGTCGCTCAACATCCGGCACCCGGGCGAAAAATTCGTGCTGCGTGCGGAGAAGGAATGGCCACTCGCGCGCACGCAATGGACCAAATATTTCCTGCAGCCGAAGAATCAGGAGCTCGGCACCACCGCACCCGCGGGCGCGACCACGCTGAGTTATGACACGACCGGCGACGGCATCACCTTCCGCACGCCGAAGTCCGACAAGAGCCTGGAGATCACCGGTCCGGTCGCCGCCAAGCTGTGGGTGTCGTCGGAGACGACCGATGCCGATCTCTTTCTGGTGATGCGGCTGTTCGATCCGGCCGGCAAGGAAGTCACTTTCATCGGCTCAAACGATCCGCGCACGCCGATCGGTATCGGCTGGCTGCGCGCCTCGGCGCGCAAGCTCGACCCGAAAAAGTCGCTGCCCTATCGGCCCTGGCACAGCCACGACGAAACATTGCCGCTCAAGCCGGGCGAGCCGGTGGAACTCGACGTCGAGATCTGGCCGACCTGCATCGTGGTGCCGCCCGGCTATCAGCTTGCGCTCACCGTGCGCGGCAAGGACTACGAAGTCGACGGCACCGACGCCGGCGTGCCCAACGCGGCCTATCCGATGAAGGGCGTCGGGCCCTTCCTGCACACCGACCCGGACGATCGGCCGGCGAAGATTTTCAACTGCAAGAACACGCTGCACTTTGCCGCCGACAAGGCGCCATACCTCTTGTTGCCGGTCATTCCTGCATCGTAAGCTTGCGTTCTTCCGGCGCGCTGATTGTCAGCGCGCCGGCTGCAACACCTGCTCGAGCCAGTCCCACATATAGGCCGAGCAGATGCTCTGGTTGTCGATCTGGCAGTGGTGGTAGCCGCCCTCCTCGCGCGTAAACACCTTCAGCGTCTTGTTCTTGGAGCCGACGGCGTCGAAGCATTGCTGCGCCTCGGGCAAGGGAATCTGCTCGTCGCCCTCCCCGTGCAGCATCAGGAACGGGCAGGTGATTTTCTGCACCGCGCCATCGAGCTTGAACGGCTCCAGGCGCTTGAGCACGTCGTCCTGTGAGGTCGCATTCAGCACCCACAAGATGTGCTGCTGGGCGACCGACAGCGACGGCGTGTCGGCGCGCGCCAGCCGCTCGAAGCGCTCGCGCCAGACTTTCTGGTAGTCCCACTGGGCGCCCCAGGCGAGGCAGCAGGCAAAGCGCTGCTCGAAGGCCGCCGCGCGCGGCGCATAGTAGCCACCGAGGCTGATGGCCATGACGCCGATGCGCTTGGGGTCGATTTCCGGCCGCGCCGCCAGATACTCGTAGGCCGGCGTGGCGTAATGCTCGGTGTCGTGGCGCAGATAGAAATTGCGGAAGCGGATGCTTTCGCCGTTGCCCGGGCCGTCGACGATCAGGCAGGCGATGCCACGGGCGACCAGATCGGCGACACCTTTGAAATATTGAATCTCCTTGGTGATATCGAGGCCGTCGAAGAACACGACGGCGGGCACCTTGCCGCTTTTATTGGCCGGCTCGGCGTGCACATAGATCGCCGGCAGGCTCGATCCCTCGTAAGGGATTTCGACGTGCTCGAGGCGCGGCCGCTTCATGAACTTGGCGGCGTCGCGCAGGCAGTGCACGCCGCGCATGTAGGCGTCGTTGCCTTCCTTGCTCTTGGGCTGCAGGAAGCGCTCGCCGACATGGTAATAGGCGCTGGCGCGCTGCAGATATTGGCCGCCGCTGATGCCGTGTCCTTGCGCGATCAGCGCGCGCCCGCGATCCTCGACAGTGCGCGCCTCGCGCGCCCATTCGCGGAACCAGGCATCGTCGTCGCCGACGCATTTCTTCAGCCGCAGCCCGATGCGGTTGACCTCGCCGATTTCCGCGCCGCCCCACGGCGCCATGTTGAGCCCGATCAGCAGGCCATGCGACCAGCGATAGTTCTCGGGAAAATAGGTGAAGGATAATTCTTCAAGTCTTGCGTCCATGCGTTTCCTCCGAAATTGGCGAACAGGGATATCATCGCGGCAAGCCGCGTGCACTATCACTTTCTCATGGCCGATGGTAGACGAATGAACCTCATTCGCCGCACGCATGAGAAGGAGCGCTCATGGCCCAGCATGAGATTTCACCATCCGCCAAAACCGTTCATTGGGGCCATTTCGACGGCAGCCTCGCGCCGATCCTGACCGTTGCGCCCGGGCGACACCGTCACCATCCATACCTTGAGCGGCTCGCCGGAGGATCTGCCGCCGGCGGGATCGAAAGCCACCGTCAGCCCGAACCATCACGACGTTCACGCGCATGTAACGCGTGATCTCGGCGCTCATGTGATGACCGGACCGGTCGCGGTGACCGGCGCCATGCCGGGCGATGCGCTGCGCGTCGAAATCGTCGATGTGCGGCTGCGCGATGACTGGGCCTACAACACGCTCAAGCCGTTGCTCGGCGCCTTGCCCGACGCGGTGAGCGAAACGCGCCGCATGCATTTGGAGATCGACAAGGCGGCCAAAGTCATCCGCACGCCCTGGGGCCTGGACATTCCGGCGGCGCCATTTTTCGGCGTGATGGGCACCGCGCCGCCGCGCGCCTGGGGCCGGCTGACTTCCGTGATCCCGCGCGCGTTTGGCGGCAATATCGACAACAAATTGCTGACCGCCGGCGCGGTTCTTTATCTGCCCGTGTTCGAGCCGGGCGGATTGTTCTCGGTCGGCGACGGCCATGGCGTGCAAGGCGACGGCGAAGTCTGCCTGACCGCGGTCGAGACCGGCCTTACCGGCGTGTTCCGCATCGATGTCGTCAAGAACGCGAAGCTGTCGCTGCCGCGCGCCGAAACGCCGACCCATCACGTCACCATGGGCTTCAACGAAGATCTCGACGACGCAGCGACCACCGCCTTGCGCCAGATGATCGATTGGATCGTCGCCGGCAGCAACTTGTCGTTCGACGACGCCTATCGCCTGTGCAGCCTGGTGGCCGATCTGCATGTCACGCAGCTGGTGAACCAGCACAAAGGCGTGCACGTGACGCTGCCGAAGTGGACCGGCTTGATCAAGCAATAGTTCATGCCGTGGTGAGGCCGCCATCGACCACGATGGTCTGACCGGTCACCGATGCCGCCGCCGGGCTGGCGAGATAGGCGACCGCTGCGGCAACCTCCTCGACGGTGACGAGCCGATGCATCGGGATGCGCTTGAGCATCGCCTCCATATAGGCCTTGTTGGACGCGGTCCCCGCCCGCGACGGCGACGGCGTGTCGAGCCGGCCGGGCGCGACGGCATTGACGGTGATGCCGTGCTCCGCCCATTCGATCGCCAGCATGCGCGTCATCTGCGTAAGCGCCGCTTTGCTCATGCCGTAAGCCGAGCGCTCCGATCGGCCGATCAGCGCCGCCGTCGAGGAAACCGTGACAATGCGGCCGGGCGCCTGCCGCGCGATCAGGTGTCGTCCGACCTGCTGCGTGAGAAAAAACGTGCCGGTGACATTGATCGCCATCAGCTCGTCCCATTCGTCGCGCGTGAGATCGACCGCCTTGCGCCGCAGGTTGGCGCCGGCATTGTTGACCAGCACGTCGATGCGTCCGAAGCGCTCCAGCGTCTTGGCGGCCACCGTTTCAATGCTGTCTTGCGAGCGCAGATCCAAAGCGAGCGGCAGCACCTGGCGGCCGAATTTGGCGACATCGGCGAGCGTTGCGGCGAGGTTTTGCTCGCGCGTCGCCGTGAGCGCGAGATCGAAGCCGTCCCGCGCCAAGGCGTGCGCGACCGCGGCACCGACTCCGTAGGAGGCGCCGGTCACCAGCGCGACCTTCTTGCCGTCATCCTGCGTCATGCCCGCGCCTTATGATCCCCGCGCGGTTACGACCAGCCGCGCGGCTCCGCCTTGATGCTTTGCACCGCCGACACCTGCTCGAGCAAGGCTTTGGTCTTGGCCTCGCTGAACGCCGGCAGCGGTGGGCGCGGGTCGCCGCAATCGCGGCCCATGCTGCGCGCCGCCGCCTTGAGGCCGGCGGCGCCCGGCTCATGGAAGGCGCGATAGAGGATCGCGGCGTCTTCCTGCGCCCGGCGCGCGTCCTGATACTTTTCGGCACGGCAGATGCCGTAAAGCTCGCCCACCAGACGCGGCGCCACGGTTGCCAGCGACGAAACCAGTCCGGTGGCGCCGATCGCACTCGCCGAGATCATGTATTCGGTGCCGGACACGAATTGAAAATCCGGCCGCACCGCGCGCGCGACGGTGACGACCTCGATCATGTATTGCCAGTCGAGGCTGGCGTCGATCAGGCCGGCGAAATTCGGCAAGCGGCCGAGCAAATCGACCACCGACTTGCTGGTGAACGAGACCTCGCTCATTTCGCCCGGCGAGTTGTACACGAAGAACGGCAGATCGCCGGCGCCGCCGATTGTCGCGAAATGCTCGACCAGCATCGATTGCGGCGGCGTCCAGTAATAGGGCACCGAGGCAAGGATCGCCGCGGCACCGGCCTGCCGCGCATGCGCGGCGAGCGAGGCGGTGATGGCGGTGCCGGCCTCGCTGACATTCACGATGATCGGCACGCGACCGCGCACATGCTTGACGGCGAAGTCGAGCAGCGCCTTGCGCTCCTCAACCGTCAGGCTGACGGATTCGCCTGCATGCATCGGCAACGCCAGGCTTTCGGCGCCGTGCTTCAGATGAAAGTCGAGCAGCCGTCCGTAGGCGTCGTAATCGACGCCGCTGCCGTTGAACGGCGTGAGCGGCGCATGAGCGAGACCGAAAGTGAAAGCCACGTCCCTGTCCTTTCGATTACCAGCCGTGCGGCTCGCTCTCGACGATGCCGAGCTCCTCGAGGCGCTTCGCGATGAACTTGATGCGCTCGGGCGATGCCGTCGGTAGCGGCGGGCGGGTCGGGCCGACCGGCCGGCCCATGATGACGCAGCCGCCCTTGAGCGACGACGGATATTGGTCGCGGAACAGCAGCCACAGCTCCGACAGCTTGTATTGCGCCGCCCGCGCGCGCTCCCAGTCGCCGGCAACGCAAGCTTCGTAAAGCTCGACGCAAAGATTGGGGCAGATGGCGCCGGCCGAGGAATAGGAGCCGGCGCCGCCGAGCGGGATCGACGGCAACAGATATTCCACGCCCGTGATCATCGCAAAGCTCGACCGCAGCGGCAGCGCGGCGCGCAAGATCTCGAGAAACTTTTCGCTGTTGAAGCTTGCTTCCTTCATGCCGATGAAGTTCGGCAGCCGCTGGATCAGCCGCGCGGTCAACTCGCCGGTGAACTCGATGCCGTCGAGATAGCTCGGCGAATTGTAGGCGATCAGCGGCAGATCGATTGAGGTGCCGAGCCGCACGAAGTGATCGTAGATCGCTTCCGGCGGGTATTTCCAGAAATAGGGCGTGATGGCGATGATGGCGTCGGCGCCGGATTTCTGCGCGTGGCGCGCGAGGTCGAAGGTATCCTCAAGCGCCAGCGCGCTGACATGCACCGAGACCGGGACGCGCTTGTTGACCGCCTTGATCGCGACCTCGGCCAGCGCCTTGCGTTCGGCGATGGTGAGATTGTGCGACTCGGCCTTGTGGTGCGGCCATGAGATCGCGGTCGCGCCGGTGCGCACATGAAAGTCCACCAGCCGCTCGAACGTCTCATAGTCCGGACTGAAATCGTCCTTGAGCGGCGTCACCGGGCTTTGCATCACGCCCTTGAGGACGAGTGTCATGTCGGTACCTGTCGTTGCTTGTCTTTGTGCCCACGGTAAATGCACCCGCGTCCAAGCGAACGCGGGCGCCGAACCGCCATAGCTTTACCGTGCGGTGATATGCGCGTCCTTGACCACCTTGCCCCAGCGCAAGCCTTCGTCATGCACGAACTGGGCATATTCCGCCGGCGAGGCGCTCGGCTCGGGCGTCATCGCGAGCTTGGCGTAGTGCTCCTTCACCTTTGGATCGTTCAACGCCTTGACGACCGCGGCGTGCAATTTCGTGATGACGTTGGGCGGCGTGCCGGCCGGCGCGCAGAGGCCAAACCATTGCACGGCGTTGAAGCCGGTCAGCCCTTGTTCGGCGAGCGTCGGCACGTCGGGAAGAATCGGCGAGCGCTTGGCGCTGGTCACGCCATAGGCGCGCAGTTTGCCCGTCTTGATCTGCCCGATCGCGATGGTGACATCCGGCACCATCAGCGAGACCTGCCCGGCGAGCGTGTCGTTGAGCGCCGGCCGCGTGCCGCGATAGGGAACGTGCAAGAGCTTGATGCCGGCCTGCTGCTCGAACAGCTCGACGATGAGCTGCGAGAGGCTGCCGACGCCGGCCGAGCCGAAGGCGACCTTGCCGGGATTGGCCTTCGCATAAGCCAGCAGCTCCTTCAGGTTCTTTGCCGGCAGCTTCGGATTGCCGACCAGCACGCCCGGGAACGGTGACCGTGCGCGAGATCATCGCGAAGTCTTTGTCGATCTTGTAGGGCACGGTCTTGAGCACGTAGGGATTGATCACGTGCGAGGAGATCATGGCGAGCAGCGTGTAGCCGTCGGGCGCTGCTTTCGCGACCGCCTGCGCGCCGATATTGCCGCTGGCGCCGGGGCGATTTTCAATGACGATGGTCTGCCCGAGTATCTCGCCCAGCTTGGGCGCCAGGATGCGCGCCTGCGTGTCGGTGCCGCCGCCGGGCGGCGACGGAACGACGAGCGTGATGTTGCGGCTCGGATAGTCCGCGGCTTGGCTTGAAAGCGCGGTCACGCCGAACAGCGCCGCAACAAGGCCGGTCAGGGCAGCGTAGCGCATGCTCCTGCCGACAGAAATTCCTGACAGCATTTGCTCCTCCCTATTTTCAACGCGCATTCGCCGCGCGCCGGTGCTTCCGGCCTGGCCAGCCGCTTTGTTGATTGCCGGGCCCAAGGCTAGTGGATTTTTCAACAGCAGCGTGGTTCACTGAGTTTCAATGCCAGAGTTGACAATGCTGAACTCCCCTATCGACCGGTTGCATGGCGTCTCGGTGTTTTTGAGCGTGGTCGAGACCCGCAATTTCAGCGAAACCGCCCGCTCGCTCGGCGTCACCACGTCGGCAGTCAGCGCCGCCGTGCTACGGCTCGAGCAGAAGCTCGCCGTGCGGCTGCTCAACCGCACGACCCGGCGCGTCAGCGCGACGCCGGAGGGTCTCGAGTTCTATCAGCGCTGCAAGCAGATCATCGCCGATCTGGAGCAGGCCGAGATCAGCGTCAGCCGCTCGGGCCGCTTGCCGAGCGGGCGGTTGCGCATCGGCATGCCCTCCGCACTCGGCCGCATGTGGGTGATCCCGCGCCTGCCGGATTTCAACCGGGCCTATCCGTCGGTGTCGCTGGAGATCGTGATCGGCGATTTCCTGGCGGCCTCCAATCGCGCCGGCCTCGACGCCGCCATCCAGGTCGGCGAACTGCCGTCTTCGCGCCTGATCGTGCGCAAGCTCGCTTCGGTTGATTACGCCGTGTGCGCCGCGCCGAAATATCTGGCCGAGCACGGCACGCCGCAGAAGCCGGGCGATCTAAAGGATCACGCGTGTCTGAGCTATCGCCGGCCGCGCAACGGGCAGATCCGGCAGTGGCGCTTCGCGCGCGGCAAATCGGTCGAGACGCTGGCGATCAACGGGCCGATGATCTTGAACAGCGGCGAGGCCTTGATCTCCGCGGCGAGCGCCGGTCTCGGCCTCATCCAGGTAGCGGAATATTACGCGCGGCCGGAGTTCGACGCGGGCACGCTGGTCGAGGTGCTCGCCGACTACAAGACGCGCGCCTACGACATCTCGGTCGTGTTCGACCAGCGCAAGCGCGTTGCGCCGCGCTTGCGTGTGCTCATCGATTTTCTGGTCGAGATGTTCGACCAGCCGCCCTGGCGCACGGGCAGCCAGCAAGCAAGTTGACGGGCGGCACGCAATAAGCGCGCCGCCCGGCTCGGTTGTTACTTGCGCCAGCCTTTCATCGGGTATTCGAGCTTGTTGGTGGCGCGATCCTCCGGCCACACCGAGACATACTCCTTGCCCTGGAGCTGGATCAGATACGTCGACGACAAGATATTCTGTCCGGTCTGGTCGAACTTCACGCCCTTGTAGCCGATCATCAACTGGCTGGTGTTGAGATTGGTCGCCTTCAGCGCCGCCTGGATTTTGGCGGGCTCGGTCGAGCCGGCGCGGTTGATGGCGTCGACCAGCACGAACAGGCCCTCCATCCAGCGTGCGCTGGTGTCGTCCAGACCGCGGTGATACTTGGCCTTGAACATCTGGTCGACGAGGTAGCTGTTGGTTCCGGGCTTGCCGGACGCGAAGGCGCTGCGGTCGACGGCGCCCTGCGAAATATCGCCGACGTTAGGAACAAACGACGGATCGGAGAAGCCGGCGTCGTCACCAATGATGATCGGCGGCAGATAGTCGAGGTTCTTCATCGTCTTCATATAGAGAATGGCATCGGAGGTGTAGCTGACAAAGATCACCGCGTCGGGCTTGAGCGTCTTGAGCTGCAACACCTGAGCGGAAACGTCCGAGCTGTTGGCGTTGTAGGGAATGCGCGCCGCCACATTCATCTTGGCGACTTTCGCGGCTTCCTCGATGCTGTTGCCGACCGAGGTGCCGTAGTCGGTGTTCTCACTGACGATGGCGATACTGTCGACCTTCTTGCCGGATTTCTTCAGGTCCTCGAGGAATTCGGTATAGGCCTTGGCGAAGTCGGGCGCGATCGGCGTGGTGCGGAAGGTCCACTTGAAGCCGCGGCCGGTGATGTTCTTGGCGACCGAGTCGGCAACCAGGAACGGAATGCCCTGCCGTTCGGCAACGGACGTCGCAACCAGCGTCACCGAGGAGTGATACGAGCCGAGCATGGCGACGACGTGGTCCTGGGTGATCAGGCGCAGCGTCTGCTGCTGGCCGACCTGCGGATTGCCCTGATGATCGGCACCGTCGAGCACGACCTTGGCGCCGCCGAGATTGGGCAAGCCGGCCGTGGCGCCGAGCGGCATGGCCTTGAGATCGGGATAGGCGGTGTTGATGATTTCAACGCCCAATTCGATGGCTTGCTTGGCCGACTGGCCGGCACTCGCGGCATTGCCGGTGAGCGGATAGATGACGCCGATCTTCACGTCGGCGGCCTGCGCTTGAATACCCATGGCTGACGCCATCAGCACCGCGGCCGCGATCCAGCAGGTTTTTCTCATTGGAGCCTCCCTATTTTCTCAGTGTTGTCAGTCCCTTCGCTTCGTCTTTCGATCCGTGGAAGACGGTGGAGCAAATCAGCCCCCAGCTTTGCTCCCGGCCACTCCCGGCCGAGTCACAACTTTAGCGCTTCCGTTATTGCCCCGTCTCTACTCGTTTAGGTTGGGGCGCCCGCGGCGGGCGTGCTGATGCCGAGATAGATTTCGCGCACCTGCTCGTTGGTCTCCAGATCGGCAGCCTTGCCTTCGATGGCGATGCGGCCGGTTTGCAGGACATAAGCGTAATCCGCGATGCCGAGCGCCAGCGGAATCGATTGCTCGGCCAGCAACAGGGTGAGTCCTTCCTCGTGCAGCCGCTGCAGCGTCTCGTATAGCGCCTCGACGACGGCGGGCGCCAGACCCAGACTCGGCTCGTCGAGCATCAGCAGCTTCGGCTCGCTCATCAGCGCACGGCCGAGCGCCAACATCTGCCGCTCGCCACCGGACAAGGTGCGCGCCAGTTGGCGGCGGCGCTCGCGCAGCCGCGGGAATAAAGTATAGACGCGGTCGAACAGAGCATCGATGCGCGCGCGGTCGGCCAGCGCGGTGGCGCCGAGCCGCAGATTCTGCTCGACGGTTTGCGACACGAACAGCCGCCAGCCTTCCGGCGACAGCGCCAGACCTTTGCTCACAATTCTATAGGCCGGCAGCCCCGAAATGACCTCGCCTTGCCATTCGATGCGGCCGTGCGAGGGCCGCACCAGGCCGGCGATGGCGTTGAGCGTCGTGGTCTTGCCGGCACCGTTGGATCCGAGCAAGGCGACGATGCCGCCGGACTCGATGCGCAGCGAGATGTCGGTGATGCCGACCAGGTCGCCGTAGCGCACTTCGAGATGCTCGACGACAAGACTACTCACCGCCTCGGCCCCGCTTCCTGTGATGACCATGCCCGAGATAGGCCTCGATCACCGCTTCGTCCTTGACCACGTCTTCCGGCTTGCCGCTGGCGATCACATGGCCCTGATTGAATACCAGCACCCGCTTGGTCAGCGTCATGATCACTTCCATGATGTGCTCGACGATGACGATGGTGATGCCCATCTCGTGGATCTTGCGCACCAGCGCGATCGCTTCCTGCAGTTCGGTCGGCGTCAGGCCGGCGAGCGATTCATCGAGCAGCATCAGCCGCGGATTGGTCGCTAGCACACGCGCGATCTCGAGCCGCTTGCGGCCCGGCGTGCCGAGCGAATGCGCCGCCAGATCGCTCTGCGCTTTCAGCCCGGTCAATTCGAGGATCTGGCGCGCGTGCTCGCGCGCGTCGTTGCGATGCGGATGGCGCAGATAGGCGCCCACCATCACGTTATCGAGCACGCTCATGCTTTCGAAGGTCGCCGGCACCTGGAAGGTGCGGCCAATGCCGAGGGCGGCGTGCACCTCAGGCGAAGCGCGCGTCACGTCCTTACCGTCGAACACAATGCGCCCCGCAGTCGGCGCCGTGTCGCCGGCAAGGCAATTGAAGAAAGTAGACTTGCCGGCGCCGTTCGGACCGATCAGCCCGACGATCTCGTTTTCATCGACCGACAGATCGGCGTCCCGCACCGCCAGGAAGCTGCCGAAGGCCTTGGAGACCGCTTGCGCTTCAAGCAGCATGCTGACGCCTCCAACGCTTGGGCGCGATCCGGTCCCACAGTTCGAACACCCCGCCCGGCTCGAAGCGCGCGATCACGACGATGATGCCGCCATACAGCACATATGTCAGGCCCGAGCCGCCACCGCCTAGCCAAGTATTGGTCGCCGTCTGCAGCGGGATCAGAATGAGCGCGCCGACCAGCGGCCCGTACAACGTACCCGCGCCGCCGAGCGCCGCGATAATGACCATCTGCACCGAGATCAAGATGCCGAAGCCGCTATCCGGATCGATGAAGCCGGTCTTGATCGAGTAGAGCGAGCCGGCGATCGACGTGAACACGGCGCTGAGAATCAGCGCCTTCATTTTCATCTGCTGGACAGGAACGCCGAGGCTGCGCGCGGCGCGCTCTCCGGCCTTGATCGCGCCCAGGTAATAGCCGAAGCGGCGGCGCTCGATGGCGTAGGTGAGAAACAGCAGCACGGCGAGCACCACCAGGAAGATGTAGTAGTAAGGCGCTTCGCTGCGGAACGTGAGGTCCCACCAACCGCGTGCAACCGCCGGCCCTTGCAGCCCGATGGCGGCGCCGACCAGCTCCCAGGTGCCGAAGAAGATGCGGATCAATTCGGCGACGGCGATGGTCGCCATGCTGAAATAGTGCCCCGTCAGCCGGAAGGTCGGAATGCCGATGACCACCGCCAGCAAGACGCTGACTGCAACGCCGATCGGAATGCCGAACATCGGCGGCCACCCGAACAACGTATAAAACAGGAGCGGCGCATAGGCGCCCAGCCCGTAGAACATCGCGTGCCCGACCGACACCTGGCCGCCATAGCCGCCGACGATATTCCAGGCGGACGCCGAGATCGCCGCCAGCAGGAAGGTCACGCCAATGTCGAGATAGAAAGCGCCGGAGAAGATGAGCGGGTACACCAGCAAACCTGCCGCGAGCAGAATGACGGGCAGCCTCGCTGCGAAAGAATTTTTCACGCTTTGCCCATCAGACCTTGCGGACGTAGCCAGAGCAACGCCACGAACAACGCGTAGACGATGATGTCTTTGTAGATCGGACCGAACCAATAGGCCGAAACGGCCTGGATGAGGCCGATGATCAGGCCAGCAAACATGGCGCCGGGCACGCTGCCGAAACCGCCGAGCGCGACGACGACGAAAGCGGTCAATCCGAATGTCTCGCCCACCGAGGGAGACCACGGATAGGAGGTCGCCATCAGCGCGCCGGCAATACCGGCCGCGGCCGCCGACAAGCCCCAGGCCAGCGCCTGCATGCGGTCAGGCCGAATGCCCATCAGCATGGCCGCGTGACGATCCTCCGACACGGCAAGCAATTGGCTGCCGATCGTCGTGCGCGTCAGCATGAGGTGCAGGCCGACGGTCAAGACGATGGCGGTAACGCCGGCGACCAGTTGCGCGACCGGCATCAAAATGCCGCCGACATTGAGCGTGCCGGAAAGCGCGGTCTGCGGCAGCGACACGAAATTCGCCGAGAAAATCCAAAACGCCGTGTAGCGCAGTAGCAACGCGAGTCCGAAGGTCGACAATATTTGCGCCAGCATCGGCCCGCGCAGCACCTCGCGGATCAGCGAGAGATAGACCACGACGCCGAGCACGAACAGCGCAAAGGCGGCCGCAAAGCCGAATGCCGCCGGTCCGCCGCCGATCCACGTGACCGTGAGCAAAGCGACGTACATGCCCAGCATAACGAATTCGCCATGCGCAAAATTGATAAAATTCATCATTCCCCAGATCAGCGTGAGACCCGAGGAAAACAGCGCATAGATGGCCCCCAGAAGGAGGCCACCCACGATCACTTGCAATAACAACATCGACTATTTGGTCCAACCCGCCATGGGCCATTGTAGTTTGGCATTGGCGGCCGTGTCAGGCCAGAGCGGATCGTGCCGTCAGGAAGATCTGAGGCGCTCGGTCGCAGCGCGGTCGAGCCCGCCTTGCTCGTCGATAACCACCCCATAGTTGTGGCGCGCTTCCTCTACGCTGATAAAGCCGTCGAGCACGTCGTCGCGCACGCGCTGCGGATCGCGCGTAAGCGGATCGCCGAAGCCGCCACCGCCCGGCAGTCCGAGTCGGATGGCATCGCGCGGCGGCACGGTCTGCCGTCCTTTCGGTCGGATGGGACGCCCCGAACGTAAGGTCACGGTGCCTGCTCCGCCCGGTCCGCCGCCGTCTCGTCCGCGCGCGGGATTGTGCACGCGCTCGAAATTGCACAGAAGCGCAATCGGCGCGGCGCCGGCGCCGCCCAATTCGATCACCTGACCGAGCCCGCCGCGCTGCTTGCCCGCGCCGCCGGAACTCTCGCGAAACTCGCGGCGATAGAACACCACCGGTGCGACGCTCTCGGTCGCTTCGATCGGAATCGTGCGCACGCCGGATGGAAAGGCAGTCGCGCTCAGCCCATCCTTGCCCGGCCGCGCGCCGGCACCGCCGCAGTGGAAGATGACGGTGCTGAAGGCCGCCAGCGCGTTGGCGTCGGTGCCCTCTTCGACTTCATCGACCAGCGAGCCGCCGCCGAAAATCTGCGGGTTCCACAGCGACGAAGCGCCCTCGGCCGGCACGCCGCCCGGGATTACCTGATGCAGACAGCCGAACACCACATCGGGCAGCATGTGACCGACGGTGTGGCGCGCGGCGACCGGCCACGGCCGCTTGGCGTTGAGCACGCAGCCTTCCGGGGCGTCGACCGTGATCGGCGCCAGCGAGCCGGCATTGTTCGGCACCTCGGGCGCCACCAGGCATTTGACGCCGAAGGCGGTGTAGGCGAGGCAATAATTATAGACGACATTGATGCCGTGGCTCGACGCTGCCGTCGTGCCGTCGAAATCGACATGGATGCCGTCATCGGAGATGGTCAAGGCGGCATTGAGCACCAGTGCCTTGTCATAGCCGTCCATGGTCAGACTGTTGCGATAGGTACCTTTCGGCAATGCGCGGATACGCGCGAGCGTCGCTTCGCGCGAGGCTTCGATAATTGTGTCGCCGAGCCGGTCGAGATTGGCGATCTCGAACTCGTCCATCATGTCGATCAGCCGGCGGCTGCCCTCGTCGTTGCACGCGGCGCAAGCGTAGATGTCGCCCTCGACCTGCAGCGGTTCGCGCACATTGGCGCGCACAACATTGAGCAAGTCCTCGTTCATCACGCCCTCACGGGCGAGCGGCATGATCGGAATCGACAGCCCCTCCTCGAACACCTGCCGTCCGTCCGGTCCCATGCCCAGCCCGCCGATGTCGACGACATGGATGGTGTTGGCGAACAGCGCGACCGGCTGGCCGCGATAAAAGGTCGGCGACACCACCGTGATGTCGTGCAGATGGCCGGAGGTGAGCCACGGATCGTTGGTAATGTAGTGATCGCCCGGTTTCATGGTCGCGAGCGGATAGACGGCGAGGAAATGCTTCACCGCATTGGCCATCGAGTTGACATGGCCCGGAGTGCCGGTGACCGCTTGCGCCAGCATGCGGCCGTGGCGGTCGAACACGCCGGCGGACAAGTCGCCGGCCTCGCGCACTGAGGTGCTGAAGGCCGTGCGCAACATGGTCTGTGCCTGCTCCTCGACCACAGCGATCAGCCGGTTCCACATGATCTGGGTGTGGATCTGGGCGAGCGCGGCGTTGGGACGTGCGACCATAATTCAAGCCTCGCGGCGGGTGAGCGCAATATAGCCGAACTGGTCGATCGTTGCGTCGAACAGCGGGCTGACGACGGTTGAAGTCTCGTCCTCGGCAATCACGGCCGGCCCTTTGATGCGCGCGCCGGGGACGAGATCGGGCCGCCAATAAATAGGCACGTCCTGGAACTCACCGCTATCCGGATCGAAGACCGGCCGGCGCGAGTGCGGCTTCGGCTCACTCGGCGACGTCGGAACCGCCTTCGCCAGTTCGCCTTCCGCGGGCGCGCTCACCGAGACGACCCAGCTCAGAATCTCGATCTCGACGCCGGGGATCGGGCGGCTGTAGAGCCGGCGGTAGGCCTCTTCGAACAGCTCCTTGATCATCGCTCGATCGGCGGCCGTGAAATCGCGCACCGGAAGCTGCACTGCGATCTCATGGCCTTGCCCGCGATAGCGCATGAACGCCGAACGCTGCTCGGCGAGCGCGCCATCCGGCGCGCCGCGCCGCACGATGGCTTCCGCCTCGGCGCGCATCTCGGCAAGCAGGCGGTTGACCGCCGCGGCATCGAAGCCGGAGAGACGGATCAGGCGGCCGCGCACGACCTCGTAGGCGACCGGCGCGCGCAACAGCCCGACCGCCGAGCCGACGCCGGCATTGGCCGGCACCAGCACGCGGCCGATGCCCAACTTCTCGGCCACGCGCGCGGCATGCAGCGGCGCGGCGCCGCCGAAAGCGATCATGGTGCGCGCGCGCAGGTCCTTGCCGCTCTCGATGGCGTGCACGCGCGCCGCGCTCGCCATGTTCTCGTCGACGATCTCGCTGATACCGAGCGCCGCATGCTCGGCCGACAGCTTCAGCGGCGACGCGATACGCTCGGCAGCCGCGCGCTTGGCGCCGGCGACGTCGAGCGCCATCTTGCCGCCGGAGAATGTCGCCGGATCGATGCGGCCAAGCACCACATCGGCATCGGTCACCGTCGGCTCAAGGCCGCCGCGGCCATAGCACACCGGTCCGGGCTCCGAACCGGCGCTGTCGGGACCGACGACGATGCGCCCAAGCGCATCGACGCGGGCGATCGAGCCGCCGCCGGCGCCGATTTCGACCATCTCGATCACCGGAATGCGCAGCGGCAATCCGCTGCCCTTGAGGAAGCGGTAGATGCGCGCGACCTCGAAAGCGCGCGCGGTCTGCGGCTGCGCCTTGGTCGATGAGGCAGATCTTGGCGGTGGTGCCGCCCATGTCGAACGATACGACGTCGTCGAGTCCGTGCTGGCGCGCGATGCAGGCGGCAAAAATCGCGCCGCCCGCCGGCCCGGATTCGACGAGGCGGACGGGAAAACGAATGGCGGTCTCAACTGCTGTGATGCCGCCGCCCGATGTCATCAGCAGCATGGGGCAATGAAAGCCTGCGCGCGTCAGCTCGCTTTCGAGCTTGCCGAGATAGCGGCCGATCAGCGGCTGCAGATACGCATTGGCGCAGGCGGTCGAGAAACGCTCATATTCGCGCATCTCCGGCGAGACATCGGAGGAAAGTGTCACCGCGACGTCAGGCAGCCGGCGTGCAATCACCTCGCCCACCCGACGCTCGTGATCCGGATTGGTGAAGCTGTGCAGCAGGCCAACCGCAACCGCTTCGACCTGCTGGGCGGCAAGTTTGTCGATCGCAGCATCGACGCTTGCGTCATCCAAGGGCACCAGCGCTTCGCCCTGTGCATCGATGCGCTCGCGGATCGGCAGGCGTAGCCGGCGGGGAACCAGAGGCGGCGGCAGATCGATGTTGACGTCGTATTGCTCGAAGCGATTCTCGTGGCGGATCTCGATGACGTCGCGAAAGCCTTCCGTGGTGAGCAGCGCGGTCTTGGCGCCCTTGCGTTCGATCAACGCATTGGTGGCGAGCGTCGTGCCATGGATGATCAAGCGCACTTCGGCAGGCTTAACGCCTGCCTCAGTCATGACAGAGCGCAAGGCCGACAGCACGCCCTCTTCGGGCGTGCGCGAGGTGGTGAGCGTTTTCGCCGTGAAGCGCCGGTCGCCGATTTCGAGGGCGACGTCGGTGAAGGTGCCGCCAATATCGGCGCCGATGCGAACTGCAGGAGAAGTGGTCACGCGCGCGTACTCAAACCGTCATTCCGTGTGGCGCCGCCACAGTATCGCGGCTGAAGTTGCGGGGCAAAGAGGCACACCGGTGACGATTCGCGCTTCGTTTGCCCTAGAATTTAGGCTGGCCAAGGGGCGAACCAGCGGGTTACGCTGCCTTCACTTGCATAAAGTGGAGGTAGATCAATGAACCACAAAAAACGGCTCTATACGATTGCGACCGCGTTTTCCGCTCTGGCGACAGTGGCGATTGCGCCCGCTTACGCCGTGGACATGCCGTGCAGCACGGCCAAGCTGATCGTGCCGTGGGGCGCCGGCGGCGACACCGACATCATCTTCCGGCTGCTGGTCGACGAAGCCAACAAGGAAGGCGCCAAGCCGCGCTTGCAGGTCGTCAACGTCGGCGGCCAGGGCGGCAACAAGGGCGCGAAAGATGCCAAGGCCTCAGCGCCGGACGGCTGCACGTTGTTCGCGATCCATGACAGCGCAATCATCAGCTACCTGGCCGGACGCGTGAACTTCACGTGGGACGCGTTTGAGCCGATCGCCAGCGTTTCCTACACGCCGTCGGTCATCGGCGCCAATACCGGTACATCGTTCAGCAACATGAAGGAACTCGTCGCCGAGGCCAAGAAGGCGCCCGGCACAATCACCGCCGGCGTCACGCTCGGGTCGACCAGCCAGTTCGTGTTTCTGCTGATCGAGGATGCGTCCGACATCAAATTCAAATACGTGCCGTATGAGGGCACGCGTCAGCGCCTGACTGCCCTGCTCGCCAAGAACATCGACATTGGCGAGATGAACATCCTGACGGCCAAGCAATACATGAAGGAAGGCTCGCTGAAGGGGCTCGGCATCGCGGGTGAAAAACGCGATCCATTGGCGCCCGACCTGCCGACGCTCAAGGAGCAAGGGGTCGACGTCGTCTATGGGCTCACGCGCGGCATCGTGGCGCCCAAAGGCACCAAGCCCGAAGTGATCAGCTACTGGGAAGGCGTGATCAAGAAGGCCGCCGAAAGCAAGGCGGTCGAAGGGGCGCTCGAGGCGAAAGGCACTTCCGTCGTCTACAAGGGTCCGCAGGCGTACACCGAGCTACTTCAAGAAGTCGTACGCCCAGTACGAGAAGCTCGCGATCTCGATCGGAATGAAGAAGAAATAGCGCGAGCACGGGTCGCGCGAGCGGCGTTGCGCAGGAGCTCTGGGCTGCGCGCGCCGCTTCGCCGACCGGCGGGAGGAACCGGGCGTGCGCCGTCTTAGTCTCGATACGATGGTCGCGACGGCATTGTTGATCATGGGCGGTGTCCTGTTCTGGGATACCTTCCAATGGCGGCGCACACCCTATGCGACCATGGCCTCCAGCGTGTGGCCGCGGTTTGTCCTGGTCGTGTTCTTTGTGCTTTGCACCATTTACCTCATCAGATCGCTTTACAAAGGACCGGCCGGCAAAACGAGAAGAACTTTTCTCGAATGGGTCGCCTACTACCGGAATCCCATGGCCTGCTACGGGCTGTTCTTTCTCTTCCTCGTGACCCTGCCTTATTTCGGTATACTCATCGGCGGCATCCTGTTTGTGTGGGCCGTGCAGGCCGTCGTCGGCGAGCGGACCGCCCGCGCGCAATTGCGTCACGCGGCGATCGCGATCGCTTCGGTCGGCGCCATGTGGCTGATCTTCACCTATGCCATCGGGGTCATCTTGCCCGAGAGCAGCCTGCTGCACCTGTAAACGGGCGAAGCGCGCGATGCCGGTTTGGGACCATTTATTCGAGGCGTTTGCGGCGGTCTTTGCGTTCAAAACCCTGATTTTGATGACGGTCGGCGTTATCGCCGGCTTGATTGCTGGGGCTATTCCCGGATTCACGATTGCGATGGCGATCGTACTGACGCTGCCTTTCACCTTCGGCATGCCGCCGGAGCAGGGGCTGGCGACCATGCTGGGCGTCTTTGTCGGCGGGCTTTCGGGCGGCCTGATGTCGGCCATCCTCACCGGCATTCCGGGCACGCCATCGGCGGTCGCCACCACATTCGACGGCTTCACCATGGCGCGTGCCGGCAAGCCCGGTTTGGCGCTGGGGATCGGCGTGTGGTCGTCCTTCTTCGGCGGATTGCTCAGCGCCATTCTGCTGTCCATTTTGGCGCCGCAACTCGCCCGCATCGGGCTTGAATTTGGACCCTGGGACTTTTTCTCGCTGGTTGCGTTTGCGCTGACCATCGCCGCCAGCCTGTCCGACAAGGATTTGCTCAAAGGCCTGATCTCGGGCGTGTTCGGGATCCTGGTCGCCAGTTTCGGCGAGGATCAGGTCAATGGCGTGGCCCGATTCACCTTCGGCATCGACGCGCTCGAGCAAGGCTTCTCCTTTCTCCCCGTGCTGGTCGGGCTGTTCGCCTTCAGCCAATTGATGTCGGATGTGCGCGATCCGGCACGGCCACCGAAGCACTTGCCGAGCGCGGCGCGGCCGGCGTCAAGATCGAGCACCTAAAGCGATCAAGGCCATCGCCGAACGCTGGGGATATGGCTGCGCTCCTCTCTGATCGGCGTTTTTTGGGCATGTGCCGGCCGCCGGTCTTCGATGAACATTCTCGCCTACGATCAGGCCAAGAAGGCCTCCAAACATCCCGAGCTATTCGGCACCGGCATCGCCGACGGCATCGTCGCGTCTGAATGGGCCAACAACGCAAGGGCCGGCGGCGCCTCATTACCATGATGGCTCTCGGCCTCCCCGGTGACGCCGTCACCGCGGTGATGTTCGGCGCGCTATTCTTCGCGATATCGCCCCGAGCCCCCATTCATAAGCACTAAACCGCGTCTCGCCTACAGATCATCGTCGCCTTCTTCCTGGCGCACTTCATCATGGTGGCATGCCAGTCGTTTTGCCTGCGACTGTTCGTGCTCATCATGCGGTGCCGATCTACGTCCTGGCCGCGGTGATCCTCGCCTACTGCGCCATCGGCGTCTTTTCACTCGACAACGTGGGTTTGATCTGTGGACGCTGTGATTTTCGGCGTGGTCGGTTACGAGATGGTGCGGCTGGGCTTGCCGCTGATGCGGACGATCCTCGGCGTGGGGCTGGACCAGGGCGGAGGTGAATCTGTTCCGCTCGCTCGCCACCAGCAACGACCTGACCTTGTTTCTGACCCGGCATTGGTCGCTGTTCTTCATCATCCTCGCGGTATTCTCGTTGATTTACCCGTGGTTCCAGCGCGCGCGCGGCAGCCAGAAGTGGACGCTGGCCTATGCGCCCGCGCTTACCATTGCGCTCGCTCTGCCGCTCTTCCTGATGGGCGGCTGGGTCAGGCCGATCGCGGCCGCCGGCTTGTTGGTTTTTGGGCTTCACCTGATCTGGCGGCGCTGGCGCGCCGGCTGGCCGCTCGAAGGCGGCAATCTGGAATCCGCGCGCCTTCACCAAGGCTGAAAACGCTTCGCCAGCGGCCAACGGTGAACGGTTCAGAGATTGGCCAGTTCAGCCATGCCATCCCTGAAATCGACCTTGGGCAGCCAGTCCAGCTCGGCGCGCAGCCGCGATGAATCGGCCGTGATGTGGCGAACGTCGCCCAGCCGATATTGCCCCGTCACCACCGGCCGGGGCCCTTTCAGCGCATCGGCCAGCGCGACCGCCATGTCGCCGACCGTACGTGGCGTCCCCGATCCGACATTGAATGCTCTGACGCCGTCGATGTGCCTCTCGCAGGCGGTCGCCGTCGCGGCGGCGACATCACGGACATGAACAAAATCCCGCTGCTGACGGCCGTCCTCGAACACCGTCGGCGCCTCCCCGCGGCGCAATGCGGAGGTGAAGATCGCCGCCACCCCGGCATAGGGCGTATTTCGCGGCATGCCCGGACCGTACACATTGTGGTAGCGCAGGGCCGCAACCGAGCCGCCGGTCATGCGCGACCAGTTGGCGGCATAGAATTCCTGCGCGACTTTGCTGCTCGCATAGGCATTGCGAGGGTCGAACGGCGTCGTCTCGTCAACGAGCGCGGGCGTGAGTGGACGGCCGCAAATCGGGCACGGCGACTCAAACCGGCCGGCGGCCAACGCCTCTTCGGCCCGGGGTGCGGGTGTCACGGCGCCGTGCTCGGAGCAATACGCAAAGCCTTCGCCATAGACGACCATCGAGCTTGCCAAGGTCAACCGCAAAACCCCGGCGCGCGCCATGCCCGCCAACAGCACAGCCGTTCCGCAATCATTCGAACCGGCGTAGTCCGGCAGATCGTAAACGTCGACACCAAGTCCGACCTTCGCCGCGAGATGAACGACCGCGTCAACGCCTATCAGCGCCCGATCGACAGCGTCCGCATCGCGCACATCCGCGATTTGAAGCTCCGCGTCTTCAAACGATCTTACACTATCGGCGGCATGTACGTCGGGCCGCAGCGAATCGAGAATCCGCACCTCGTCCCGCGCGCCAGAAGTTCACGCAATACATGCTGGCCAATGAATCCGGCGCCGCCCGTGAGCAAGACCCGCATGCTTCACCGTCTCCCGTGCAATCAGTCTAGCGATCGAACGATCATGCCGTCCGCTGTGTCATAGCGAGCCGCAGGAACGTCGTCACGATCTTCCATCCGGCATGCAGACCCGCAATCAGATTACCCGACACTTTCGAAACCCCGCCGCGCCGGCACCGATGGTCCACCGGGATTTCCACGATGCGCCATTGCAAAGCGGCCGCACGCATCTGCATCTCAAGGTTCCAGCCGTAAGTCGTCTCGGTCATATTGAGGGACCGCAAACGGTCGATGTACAGCGCCCGGAACGGTGACATGTCGGTGAAGCGCACGCCATAAGTCAGCCGCAGCAGCGCGCCGGCAAGCCAGCCGGCCACGATCTGCTGTGGCGTCATGCTTCCCGCCTCACGGCTGCCGCGCAGCCGCGAACCCATAACAAAATCCGCTTGGCCGTCGGCAAGCGGCCGAACGATCGCCGGCAAAAAATCGGGGACGTCGCTGCCGTCGCCATCAAGAAAGCACACGATCTCCGCGTCGGGCCGGACCGCATTCACTCCCGCCGCGCATGCCCGGCCATACCCGCGGTTCGGCTCGCGAACGACCCGGGCGCCTGCTTCGGCTGCACGCTCCGCGGTCTTATCGGTTGAACCGTTGTCGACGACGATCACCTCATCGAAGTTCTGCGTTAGGACTTCGCGAACCACATTCGCGATCGGCGCCTCTTCGTTCAGGCATGGAATGACAACGGAGACAGCTTTGTCTCCCGTCGGAAAATGCATGATCACGCAACCTTGGCGGCGCGCCGCTCAAGCATGAATTGCCGTGTTGCCGGCGCGGCGGCTGCTCGATCATATTCCTCACAAAAGAAGGCCGCTTCCCATCCAATTCTTCTTCCAGCATGTGCAAGGACGCTTCGTCGTCCACATCGTACCAGCCGGGCACGTCGACCACCGGCACGCCGATCTCGCGCGCGCGTTCCAGCGTGAGACGGTACACTGCTGGTGCTCCAGGGGATATCCGCGAACAGATGCGCATGCGGCTCGGACAGACCGATCAGCGT
>CAVXGN010000047.1:0-49414 GCA_963761245.1 uncultured Alphaproteobacteria bacterium
CGCTCCCTACGGGAATCGAACCCGTGTTTCAGCCTTGAGAGGGCCGCGTCCTAGACCGCTAGACGAAGGGAGCTTGAGGCCAAGACCTCGAAATAACCTCGATCCCGCAGGCACGCAAGCTTGCCCGAGGCTAGCGAAGATTCCACCCTGTTTCGGTCATTCTAGTGGCGCATGATCTTGTCCGAAAACCGGTACCCACTTTTCGGGATCATGCGCGCCAGCCGGAGCACCACCGCATGATCGACAGTATCGCCCGCCTCGTGAACGCCGACGCCAACCTGATGCGGCGCGGCCGTTTCGTCGACACCACCTTCATGATCGCGATCGACGAGGCCTATACGTTGCTGCGCATCCAGGAGGGCCGCATAACCCAGGTCACGCCCGGCCCGTTCATCACGCCCGATTACAGCTTCTGCTTACGCGCCTCGCGCGCGGTGTGGGAGAAATTCTGGCAGCCGCTGCCGCCGCTCGGCTTCACCGACATCTTCGCGCTGGTGAAGCAGAAGCTGATGCGCGTGGAAGGCGACTTGCATCCGTTCATGGCGAACCTGCTCTATTTCAAGGACGTGATCGCGGCCCGCGCAAGGAGGCCGCCCGATGAGCCCGCGTCGAACGATTCGAACCGATCACCGGCCGCTATCTGCACTGCGAGCTGCTCGGCAACCGCAGCGGCTTTATGTCGAGGAAGCGGGCCAGGGCATCCCCCTGCTCTGCCTGCACACCGCCGGCTCCGATGCGCGGCAATATCGCGGCCTGATGAACGATGAACGCATCACCGCAAATTATCGCGTCATCGCCTTCGACATGCCCTGGCATGGCAAGTCTTCGCCGCCGGCCGGCTGGCAGGACACCGAATACCAGCTCACTTCGCGCGACTATGTGCGCATGATCGTCGAGGTCGCCGATGCGCTCGATCTCGACAAGCCGGTCGCCATGGGCTGCTCGATCGGCGGGCGCATCGTGCTGCATCTCGCCTGCGAGCATCCCGAGCGTTTCCGCGCGCTGATCGGCCTGGAATCGGCGGCCTATACCGCGCCCTATTACGATCTGTCGTGGCTCAACCGGCCCGACGTGCACGGCGGCATGGTCTGCGCCGGCGTGATCTCCGGGCTGATCCCGCCGACCGCGCCGGCCGCCGAGCGATGGGAGACACTGTGGCACTACATGCAAAGCGGCCCCGGCGTGTTCAAAGGCGACCTCTATTTCTACATGATCGACGGCGACATCCGCGCCCGACTCGACCAGATCGACATCACGCGCTGCCCGCTTTTTCTGCTCACCGGCGAATACGATTATTCCTGCACGGCGGAAGGCACGCTCGACGTCGCCAAGCGCACCGGCGCGGAGGCGACGATCATGAAAGGCCTCGGGCATTTTCCGATGAGCGAAGATCCGGAGAAGTTCAACGACTATCTCTTGCCGGTGCTGGAGAAGATAAAGACGCTCTGAGTCAGCCGCTCGTCGCCGCGCAAGCGGGCGCGGAAATGGGCGGAGTATGGATCGACGCCGCCACTCTTAATGCTTGGTCTCCAACCGCAGGCGCCCGAGCGGCTTGAGCGTATCGGGATCGAAGGTGTGCAATTCAGTGACCCCGTTGACCTCGATGGTCACCACGATGTGGTCGCCGCTGACAGCGGTCGAGAGCACCTTGGCGCTGGCGGGCAGCGCCGCGGTGACGTCGGCGAACTGCGGGGCGCTTTCGGCGCTTTCCCCCACATGAAAAAGCCGGTAGCCGATGACGATGAAGACCAGCGCGATCGCAAGGAAAGTCGCCGTCATGATGATCACCATCATGCGGCGCACTTTGGCGATGGCGGCGTCGGCTTCGGGATTAGGTGGCTTTTGATCGGACATCGTTTGCGCCAAAGTTCACGCCATGACGGATGAGGCAGTCGAGACGGTCACCATCGCCGCCGCGGAAGCCGGCGAGCGGCTCGACCGCGTGCTGGCCGCGCGCATTCCGGCGCTGTCGCGCTCGCGCCTGAAGGCGCTGATCCTTGCCGGCCAAGTCGCGATCGACGCCCGCACGATCCGCGATCCGGCGGCAGGCGTCAATTCCGGCGACACCGTCACCGTTGCTTTGCCACCTCCCGAGCCAGCCAAGCCCGCCGGCGAATCCATTCCACTCAATATTGTCCATGAGGATGAGGCCATCATCGTCATCGACAAGCCGGCCGGGCTGGTGGTGCACCCGGCCGCCGGTCACGGCCAGGGCACGCTCGTCAATGCGCTGATCGCCCATTGCGGCGACAGCCTCTCAGGGATCGGCGGGGTCAAACGGCCGGGCATCGTGCACCGGCTCGACAAGGACACCAGCGGCCTGATGGTGGTGGCCAAGACCGACCAGGCCCATCGCGCGCTGTCGGCCCAGTTCGCCAACAAGGCCGAAAGCGAATTGGAGCGCGCCTATCTGGCGCTGGTCTGGGGCGCGCCCGACCGGCCAAAGGGCACGATCGATGCCCCGCTCGACCGCCACCGCTTCGCCCGCGACAAGCGCGCCGTGCGCGAGGGCGGCCGCGAAGCCGTGACCCATTGGCAGGTGCTGGAGCGCTACCGCGGCGCTGATGGCAAGCCGGTCGCGAGCCTGCTGGCCTGCACGCTCGACACCGGCCGCACCCACCAGATCCGCGTGCATCTTGCCCATATCGGCCACCCAATCCTGGGCGACGCCACCTACGGCACCGGCTTCAAGACCAAGATCGGCAAGTTGGCGCCGGAAGCCCAAGCCGCGCTGGAAACGCTCGGCCGCCAGGCGCTGCATGCCTACCGGCTCGGCTTCGCTCATCCGGTGACCGGCGAACCTTTGGAATTCTCGTCCGAACTGCCTCCCGATTTGGCCGCCCTGCGTGGCGCGCTCAGCGGCGCGGCCTGAGACCCTCCCCAATCCCTTGAAAAACCGGGCTTCCATCCCCATGTCACGGACATCGAAGAAACCATAAAAACGATGCGATTCCTGGCGCTCCGAGCGGAACGCTGGGCGTTTTGCGTCGTTACCCCCCTGCTTTCGTTGCACAGGCCCCGTGAAGACGGGCGCGGTTGAACCAGATAGTTCAGCGATGCCAATGGTTTGGCGGGGGCGCCGGCTCGCGCCGAGGTCACGGCGACGTGACGGGCGCAAGTCTTTCTTTCGCCCGGCTGGTCCGGTATGTTGCACCCGCGATCAGCTCTTCGCTATCGCAACATCCGATCTGCGCCGTCGGCTCGGGGAGCGGCGGTGAAAATCGCCTGCCGATCAATCGGGGGCAAATAAGAAGGAGGGCGCTGTCATGGCCCGTTCCGCCGCATTGCCGGCCCTGAAGGCCGAATCTGGCCTTTCCCACTACCTGGAAGAAATCCGCCGGTTCCCCATGCTGGAGCCGCAGCAGGAATACATGCTGGCGCGCAGCTGGCGTGAGCACGGCGATCGCGACGCCGCGCATAAGCTCGTCACCAGTCATCTGCGTCTGGTCGCCAAGATCGCCATGGGCTATCGCGGCTACGGCCTGCCGATCTCCGAGGTGATCTCGGAAGGCAATGTCGGGCTGATGCAGGCGGTCAAGCGCTTCGAGCCCGAGAAGGGCTTTCGTCTCGCCACTTACGCCATGTGGTGGATCAAGGCCGCCATCCAGGAATACATCCTGCGCTCGTGGTCGCTGGTGAAGATGGGCACCACCGCCAACCAGAAGAAGCTGTTCTTCAACCTGCGCAAGGCCAAGAACAAGATCTCCGCGCTCGACGAGGGCGACCTGCGGCCCGATCAGGTCAAGTTGATCGCCAGCCGGCTCGGCGTCACCGAGCAGGACGTGGTCGACATGAACCGCCGGCTGGGCGGCGACGCCTCGCTCAACGCGCCGATCCGCGACGACGGCGAGAGCGGCGAATGGCAGGATTGGCTGGTCGACAATAGCGCCAGTCAGGAATCGCTGCTGGCCGAGAGCGAAGAAAAGGATAACCGCCACGATGCGCTGATCTCGGCGCTCGACGTGCTCAACGATCGCGAACGCCGCATCTTCGAGGCGCGGCGGCTGGCCGACGATCCGGTCACGCTCGAGGAATTGGCGTCCGAATTCGGCGTCTCGCGCGAGCGCGTGCGCCAGATCGAGGTGCGCGCCTTCGAGAAGGTGCAGAAGGCGGTGAAGAACCGTGTCGCCGCCATGGAGCAGCCGAAGGAGACGGCGCAAGTCGCGGCGCATTAATTCACGCAAATTCAGAATTGAAATGGCCGGGCCTGTCCCGGCCATTTTTGTATGTTTTGGCCTGCCGGACGCTCTAGCTGCGTTTGCCGGCGTAAGCAGGCGACTTCCGGTGTCGATAAGAGGCTCTTGCGGAACGGCATCTTTGCGGCGAGATTCGACCCGATAGCCCGTCGTGAGTTGAGCCCATGGCCTCACGTATCCAGCGTCCAGCCGACCTCGCCAAACGCCTTGCGCGCGCGAGCCGCGAGCGGAAGGTGTCTTCCGCCTTCCGGCGCGAGACCTTCGCGCTGCCCCGGCTCGAAGCGCGCGCCAAGCTGCGCGAGTTCCGCGAGCGCTATCCGAAGGCCGCTTACATGACCGAACTGGAAAGCTGGCGCGAATTGCCGGGCGACGTGATCGAGTTCACCATGCGGCGGCTGCCGTCGGCGGATTGAAGCATCGCACCGATCGATTGCCACGACCGCTGATGCCATTGCCTGCGCTCGCGCCGGCCCTTATCCCGATTGTAAAATATTCATTTTTCAACTTAAATTTCCTTTTGGGGTGGCCATGGGTTGGTTTGGTCGCGTCGCTCGCCTCTTATGCGCCGCCGGTCTTGTCCTCGCGGCAACACAGGCATTTGCCGACCAGCCCGACACTCAACTCACGCCCCCGAGCAACCTCAAAAGCGCCAAGGATGTCGCAACCACGCTTTGGTCGAATTGCCTGCACCTGGGCCGGCAGGTCGTCTTGTCGCCGACCAAATGGACGTGCACCGACTTAAGCGACGGCACCAAAGCGTTGAGCGATCTCGACCCCGCCCAATTCGACCATGTTACGGCCTGCAAAGAAAGCGACTTGCGCCGACTGCCGACCGGCGTCATCCAGGCGCTCGCCGAACTGGTCGAAGACAACATCAAAAAGCCCGACGACTTCACGCCGACCATAAGAAAGAACGGCATCCGCCTTATCGGCGGTGCCTATTGCCAGGACGAAGTCAATCTTTCCGATTTCGAGTTCGCCTATTCGCTCGTGCTGGACAGATCGGTGTTCAAGTTCGGATTTCGAGCCAGCGACATGATCATCGGCGGCAACCTGTCGTTCGGCGGCGCCTATATCTACGACAATCTGCACATCAACGACTCGAAAATCGGCGGGACGCTGTTCGGCAACGACGCATTCATTCGACAGACGCGCATTTCCAATACCGAAATTCACGACTATCTGCGCTTCAACAAAAGTATTCTGCTCGACTACTTCAATCTTATCCACGTCAAATTGGGACGCGGCATCAATGTCAGCAGATCGAATATATCGAGCTTGAACGTTCGCGACGTTCAAGCCGTGGAACGCTTCGACTTGAGCGGAAGCGAAGCTGCCTGCAAATATTCAATTGTGAAATCGGCGCTGAACGAAGTCAGAGCGAGCGATTTCGGCTTCGGAACCACGGCGCCAAGTCGTCCGTCCGACAAGCCGGGGACACATCGTATTTGGCACAAGGATCCGGCGCATCCGGAAATGCTGGGTGTGCCGACCATTATGCAGTTGATCGATAAGTCGCCCACCTGCGCCGATGAGGTCGCCGAATTCGAATTCTTCGAAAGCACCGCTCGTTCTTTCTGCTTGGACAATTTTCACTGGGCGAGCCCCATCGACGGCACGCCGAGCACGGTCTCGATCAACAGCGTCACCATCAGCGGCAACATGAATTTGAACTTGTGGCCGCCGCTCGCCGCCGGTGCCGGGGCTCAAAAAACGACCAACAGCGACACCCGCAACAGCAAGCATGTGCTTGAACTGGTCGGAATGAAGGTTGGAAGCCTGTTTTTCGACTTCGAAGACAATGCCAGAGATTACGCCACCTCGATCGATCAATTAGAAATCGCCCGCGTCCATCGTTACACCGGCGGATGTCAAGGCAGCCCGAACGAGGCAGAATGGGAGCTTCCCGATCCGGCCCGTGTGACGGAGTGGCTCAAGAAGAACAAGGCACCCTCGCTTCAACCCTTCATCGCGTTCATCAAGGCGTTCGAGAACGCGGGCGCCGACACAACGGATCTGAAGGTCGCCAAGGCTCAATACGAATTCGACCAAAGCCTCAAAGATCGCAACGCATCTTTCTTGCGCTCCTGGCAAGACTCCAAATTGCGGTTTCTGAAGGAAGACTTCCTGCACTTGTTCATCGATTATCCGACGTTCGCCGCGCGATGGATCTTGGGGCAGATTGCCGATTTCGGCTATCGGCCAGCGCAAGTCAGCTGGACGGTTCTGGGGATCGTCGCCTTCTCGTGGCTGTTTTTCTGGTTTGGACTGCGGGTCGTCGCCTATACGACTGAAAAGAAAGCCGCCATGCGCGTGGTCGGCACGACGTTCTTATTCGACCGCCTGCTGCCGTTATATAAGATCAGAGACGAGCACTACGATGTCGGCACCTTCTACCAGCGCGGCGCCGGCGAAAACGCCAAGACGTTGCATTATTTCGGCCGCGACTTTGAATGCGTTCCCGCCTCTTTCTGGCGGGGCCGCATCGCGATCGTCTATCTCGATCTTCTCAAGGCGTGCGGATTTATTCTTGCCGCCTTCATGGTTGCCGCGATCAATGCATTGATCGCGCACTAGCGCGGCCGGCGCGCGCCTACTCACCCCACGCGCGGAACGCGTCCTCGAAGGCGCGCTGGCCGGGAACGCCCTTCTCCATCGCCAGAATGGCGCGCTTGCCGCTGGTATAGACGATCGGGATGTCCAACCAGTCGCGTTCCTTAAGCAGCTTGATATTACGCTGCACGTCGACGTCGATGGCGGACAGTCCGATCAGGAAATAGCCGTCGGTCACCTTCACCGTCAGCCCTGCGAGCGGCACGCCGCGCGCCTGCTCGTTGCTCTTCATCAGTACGCCGGGCACGTTGTTGATGCCGCCTTGCTCGAAATTGGGCGGCAGCGTGAACTGGATTTCGATGGTGTGGCTTGCCGGCAGCGCCTTGTCGGTGTTGCGGCGGATCGACCAAGTCATGCGCATGTGGCGCTCGGGAATTTCGACGTCGGCGCGGATGGCAAGCTCGGGCGCAAGTCCCGGCCCCGGCGATACCGTTTCGGTGCGCCAGATCGCCGAGCCGACATAACGCTTGCCCTGTGGATTGTCCGCCTCCTCGTCATAGAGCACGACTTTCTGCGCCACCGTAGCGCCCGGCGCGTTGGCGGAGTTCGGCGTGGCTCCCCCATCCTGGATGCGGTCGGGTATCTTCGGCTTGGTCGCCGGCGTTGCCGGACGCGGCTGCTGCGGCGGCGGTGTCGTCGTCGAGGCCGTGCGCCAATGCGTGACCATCGATGTCAAGGCAGCGCGCTGCCAGTAGATGACCCCACCGGCGCCGACGACGAACAACAGCAACAGCAAGACCGTGATCAGCCCGCGGTAGGAACGACGCGGCCGCACATAAGGCGGCAGCGCCGCCTCTTCTGGCTGCACCGGCGGCGGTAGCGACCATGCGGCATCGCCCGGCGGCTCGCGCGGCGGCGGCGGCGGCATCGGTGCGGCGGGCGGTAGCGGCGGCTCGGCTGCGCGCTCTTCGGAGCCGGGCGCGTCCGCCGCGGGCGGCGCCTCGTCGGGGACGGCGTCCATGACGTCGTGCGCCGATCGGTTGGCTTCGGCCGCGGCACCGCCCAGGTTCTGGGCTTCCTCCGCGACCACGCGGAATTGGCGCAGGGCTTCATCGGCGACCGATACCGGATGGTCGGGCCGCGCAGTAGGCGGCGGGGGCGGCGGCGCGGGCTCGGCGGACGGCGCGGCCTTTTGATTACGCTTGCTCTGCGAGAGCTTGTCGGCCTCATTCTCGACCCGGCGGATCGCGTCTTCCAGCGCCAGACGCTCGCGCGTGATCTCGGCTTCGTCGAGCGGCGGGTCGGCGCCGCGCAACTGATTGACCAGCGCAGTGCGCGCGCGCTCATACAGCGCACGGCGGGTTTCGCCGGTGCTGTTGTCGAGGCCTGAAACGGCGCGCGAGATCAACGGATAGTATTCAGCCATTGCGCTTCAACGTGACCCCAATGCTCTTGACTGCGCATGATCTTGCCCGAAAACCGGTTCCCACTTTTCGGGATCATGCGCTCGCCCCCGGCATTCATTACCAGTCCGCGCCAATCTTGGCATTTTTGCCGATCAATTTTCGAATGGATTTTTCATCAGGATGGTGTCCTCGCGCTCCGGGCTGGTGGACAAAAGCGTCACCGGACAGCCGACCAGTTCCTCGATCCGGCGCACATATTTGATGGCCTGCGCCGGTAGTTGCGCCCAGGAGCGGGCCTTGGCGGTCGGTTCCTTCCAACCGTCGATGGTTTCGTAAATCGGTTCCAGCATCGCCTGCGCACGCTCGCCGGCCGGCAGATAGTCGATCTCGCTCCCCTCCAGACGATAGCCGATGCCGACCTTGATTTCATCGAATCCGTCGAGGATGTCGAGTTTGGTGAGCGCCAGCCCGTCGATGCCACTGGTGCGCACGGTCTGGCGCACCAGCGCGGCATCGAACCAGCCGCAGCGGCGCGCCCGGCCGGTGACGGTACCGAATTCGCGCCCGCGCTCGCCGAGTATCTTGCCGATGGCATTGTGCGTCTGATCGGTTGGGAAAGGCCCCTCGCCGACGCGCGTGGTGTAGGCCTTGCAGATGCCGAGCACGTAATCGATCGAGCCTGGGCCGACGCCGGAGCCAGTCGCCGCCTGCGCCGCCACCGTGTTGGAGGAGGTCACGAACGGATAGGTACCGTGGTCGACGTCGAGCAGCGCGCCCTGCGCGCCCTCGAATAAGATGCGCTTGCCTTCGCGATGCTTGGCGTCGAGCAGCGACCATACCGAATCCATATAGGGCAGCACCTTGGGCGCCAGCGCCGCGAGGTCGTCGTAGATCGGCTTGGCGTCGATCTCATCGAGACCATTGCCGCGCCGCAGCGCGTTGTGATGCGACAACAGCCGCTCGATCTTGGCGCCGAGCGAGGGCAGATCGGCGAGATCCATGAAGCGAATGGCGCGGCGGCCGACTTTGTCCTCGTAGGCCGGGCCGATGCCGCGCTTGGTGGTGCCGATACGTGTGTTCGAATTGGAGCCTTCGCGGAATGCATCGAGCTCCTGGTGCAGCGGCAGGATCAACGTGGCGTTCTCGGCGATGCGCAAGTTTTCGGGCGTGACAGCCACCCCTTGCTTGTCGAGCTGGGTGATTTCCGCAAGCAGCGCGTGGAGGTCGATCACCACACCGTTGCCGATCACCGACAGCTTGCCGCCGCGCACCACCCCGGAGGGCAACAGCGACAGCTTGTAGGTGACGCCGTCGATCACCAGCGTGTGGCCGGCATTGTGACCGCCCTGGAAGCGCACGACGATGTCGGCCTGCTCGGACAGCCAGTCGACGATCTTGCCCTTGCCTTCGTCGCCCCACTGCGACCCGACTACCACCACATTCGCCATCGTGCTTTCCCGCGCCAGCGCCCGGACACTGACGCCGGTTAAAGCCGGCCAGGTCCACCTTCGGATAAAGGAACCGGCGCGCCGAGGCAAGGCGGCGGGAGCCGGCAGATGGGTCCGGGCCGCAAGCCCAAAGGATTGATGTTATTCTATTATTTCATGGTCGTCGGTCGTCTTGAACCGCTTCATCCAGTGGAGGCGCGACGCGCCGATGAGGCCGCAGCGATCGCTGCCGGCCTTCCCTCAAAAATGCAGCGGCTTGGCCTGCTGCACCTGCGGCAGCGCCTTGACCTTCTCCAGCACGGCTTCGGGCAGTTCGCCGTCGATCTCGATCAACGCGATCGCATTGCCGCCGGGCGCCTCGCGGCCGACGTGGAAAGTGGCGATGTTGATGCCGGCATCGCCGAGCGTCGAGGAGAACTTGCCGATGAAGCCGGGCTTGTCGAAATTGGTGATGTAGATCATCGACGGCCCGAACTCGGCGTCCATGCGGATGCCCTTGATGTTGACGATGCGCGGGCGGCCGTCGGCAAATACGGTGCCGGACACTGAGCGCGTCTGCTTCTCGGTCACGATAGTGACGGTGATCAAGCTTTCGTAGTCGCCGGTGGCCTCGCGGGTGGTTTCCTCCACCGCCATGCCGCGCTCGCGCGCCACGATCGGCGCCGACACCACGTTGACGTCGCCCAGCATCGGCCGCAGCAGGCCCGAGAGCACCGCCGAGGTGAGCGCCTTGATATTCATCGGCGCCACCGTGCCTTCGTAGATGATGTGAACTTCCTTGATCGGGTTCTCGGTCAACTGGCCGGCGAATGAGCCGAGCTTCTCCGCCAGCGCCACGAACGGCTTAAGCTTGGGCGCCTCCTCTGCGCTGATCGAAGGAAAATTGATGGCGTTGGTGATGGCGCCGCGCAAAAGGTAGTCGGACATCTGCTCGGCAACCTGCAGCGCCACGTTCTCCTGCGCCTCGCTGGTGGCAGCGCCGAGGTGCGGCGTGCACACCACGTTGGGCAGGCCGAACAGCGGGCTTTCCGTGGCCGGCTCGGTCACGAATACGTCGAAGGCGGCGCCCGCCACCTGGCCGGATTTGAGCGCCTCGACCAGCGCCGCCTCGTCCACCAAGCCGCCGCGCGCGCAGTTGATGATACGCACGCCTTTTTTCATTTTCGCAATCGCAGCGGCGTCGATGATGTTGCGAGTCTTGTCGGTGAGCGGGGTGTGCAGCGAGATGAAGTCGGCGCGCTTGAAAAGCTCGTCGAGATCGACCTTCTCCACCCCGATTTCGGTCGCGCGCTCGTGCGACAAGAATGGGTCGTAGGCGATTACTTTCATTTTCAGCCCAAGCGCACGGTCGGCGACGATCGAGCCAATATTGCCGCAACCGATGATGCCGAGGGTCTTTGAGAAGATCTCGACGCCCATGAATTTGTTCTTTTCCCATTTGCCGGCGCGCGTGGATGAATCGGCTTCCGGGATCTGGCGCGCCAGCGCCAGCATCAGCGAGATCGCATGCTCGGCGGTGGTGATGGAATTGCCGAATGGCGTGTTCATCACGATGACGCCGCGCGCGGTCGCCGCCGGCACGTCGACGTTGTCGACGCCGATGCCGGCGCGGCCGATCACCTTCAGGTTCGTGGCCTTCTCCAGGATTTTCGACGTGACCTTGGTGGCCGAGCGGATGGCAAGCCCATCGTAATCGCCGATCAGCTCGGCGAGCTTATCCTTGTCCTTGCCGAGTGCAGGCTGGAAATCGACCTCGATGCCGCGATCCTTGAAGATCTGCACGGCGGCGGGCGACAGGGCGTCGGAGATGAGAACTTTGGGCATGGGTTTGGTCCAATCATTCGTTCGAACAGTTCGGTTGTCATCGTCCGCGAAAGCGGACAATCCAGTAATCACGAACGTTCGAGACGAAAGCCGATGCGTTGGCGATTACTGGATGCCCGCTTGCGCGGGCATGACAGCATCGGTCACGCCGCTTTCGGCAGCGCGGCTTTCACTTCGGCGAAGGCCCAGTCGAGCCAGGGCGTGAGCGCTTCGACATCGCGCGCCTCCACGGTCGCCCCGCACCAGATGCGCAAGCCCGGCGGCGCGTCGCGGTAATAGGCGATGTCGTAGGCGACGCCTTCCTTCTCCAACAGACCGGCGAGGTTCTTGGCGAAGGCTGCCTGCTCGTCGACGGAGAGCCGCGTCACGGCGGGATCGACGACCTTCAGGCAGACCGATGTGTTGGAGCGCTCGCCCGCGTTCTTGGCGAGATGATCGATCCACGGCGTGACCGCCACCCAGTCGGCCAGCGCCTTGGCGTTGGCGTCGGAGCGGGCAATTGTCGCGGCAAGCCCGCCGATCGACTTCGCCCAGGCGAGCGCGTCGAGATAGTCCTCAACGCACAGCATGGATGGCGTATTGATGGTCTCACCGACGAAAATGCCTTCGTTCAGCTTGCCGCCTTTGGTCAGGCGGAAGATCTTGGGCAGCGGCCAAGCCGGCTTATAGCTCTCGAGCCGCTCGACCGCGCGCGGCGACAGGATGAGCATGCCATGCGCGCCCTCCCCGCCCAGCGCCTTCTGCCAAGAGAAAGTCGCGACATCGACCTTCGGCCAATCGAGCTTCTGCGCGAAGGCGGCCGAAGTGGCGTCGCAAATCGTCAGGCCTTGGCGGTCGGCGGCGATCCAGTCGCCGTTCGGCACGCGCACGCCGGAGGTGGTGCCGTTCCAGGTGAACACCACGTCGGTCGAAAAATCGACTTTGCTCAAGTCGGGCAACTCGCCATAGGGCGCCTTGAGCACCTTGAGGTCCTTGAGCTTGAGCTGCTTCTCGACGTCGGTGACCCAGCCTTCGCCGAAGCTTTCCCAGGCCAGCATGGTGACCGGCCACGCGCCCAAGAGCGACCACAGCGCCATTTCCACCGCGCCGGTATCGGAAGCCGGCACGATACCGATGCGGTAGTCGGCGGGGACTTCGAGGACCTCGCGGGTGAGGTCGATGGCGCGCTTGAGCTTCGCCTTGCCGATCTTGGATCGGTGCGAGCGCGCCAGAACTGCGTCGGTGAGGGCTTGCAGGCTCCAGCCGGGGCGCTTGGCGCAGGGGCCGGACGAAAAGTGCGGAATGGCCGGCCGCACGCCGGGCTTCATTGCTGTCATGGTCTATCCTTCCAGATAGGCGCCCCTCGTTGGGGAGGGGTGTCCCACTGGCGGAGATAGGCCAATGCCATGGCGCGGTCAACTGCGCCGGCGCGCCATCAACGAAAGTTTAAAGGCAAGGAAGGCGCTTTGCGGGGGTTTAGAAGCGCACAGCGATACCGACGCGGCCGGTATTGATGTAGCTCGAAATATTGCCGACCGCCGCAAAGTCGACGTATTCCCATTCGGCGCGCAGGAACACGTTCGGCGTCACCGATACGTCCAGGCCGAGGCCGGCCACAACGCCCGGGCTGAAAGCGCCGCCTTCTGTTCGGGTCACTCAGGTGCAATCGGATAGAGCCGGATAGGGCAGACCGGCGCCCCGGCTACCGGTGGGCCTACAGACCGTCACTGTCGCGCTGTGCGACATAGTCGAAGCGGCCGACCGCGCCGCCGAACAGGACATAGGGCAGGAAGCGGCCAAAGGCATAGCCGACGCGGCCGCGCAAGCGTTCCATAGTCCACCAACTTGAGCGATGACTGCGCGTCGACCCGAACATCGTTGTTGTCAAGCCATCCGACGTCACGAACTGACGCTCGATCGAATCGGACACCGCCGTTTCCATCGAGGTCGGGCGGTGATAGCCGATATCGATGCCGAGGACGATCTGCTCGAATTGGAGGTTGTAGCCGATAAAGCCGCCGTACATGACGCTGTTGGTGACGCTCGTCGGCAGGGTCGTCCAAGTCGAGGGGGAAAATTCGTCTTCGATCGTGGTGTTGCGCAGGATGTAGGCAACTTGATCGCTGGTGCTATTGCCGAAGTCCACGTTCAGGTTCGAATAGCCGATATCGCCGCCGACAAAGACGCCGTCCCAGCGCGCGTAGCCGAGCAAGGGCCGCAACGAACCTCGCAGATAGGGCGTGCCCGGCCAATCCGCCGCCGTGGCTCTTTCATGGGACGCGACCGTTACCGACACCGAAAGCAACCCGACAATACCGAGCGTCTTCAGCCAGCTCATGGCCGCCTTCCCCTTCCTGATGTCGCCGGCAAACGCACCGGCGACACTGGTACTCTGCGTATTTTCATCCGCGCGAGGATTAAGCGATGATTCACCGAGAATCTTCACCGTCCTCGCGCGGCATTAACCTTGAGCTCAGCCCCTGCTGCGCAGCGGCGGAGTTTCCACGAACTCGCAACAGTTGAACCGCAGACCCAGCATGATGTCGTGCGAGGTCAGGTGGCCCCACTTGTAGCTGTCCGGGTTGCAGCCGCCGATGCAATCGATGGTGTCGGTGATCGAGCCGTAATCGAGGTAGCGATAGGTCAGATCGATCTTCAGGTTCGGCGAGACATCGTAGGCAAGACCCGCATAGAGCGCCCAGGCCGTGATGCCATTCGCTGCTGTCGCGGCCGATGCCGCGGCCCGAGGTTCCGATGCCGATATCGGTGAAGTCGGCCAGCGTGTTGTAGGCGCCGCCGATGCCGGCGCCGACGAACGGCGTGAGGCAGTTCCAGGTGCCGAGATCGACATAGGCGTTGGCCAGGAACAGCCAGGATTTGATGTAACCGTCATAGGCATCGCCGAACGTCCCGCCGCCGAAGGTGTAGCTGCCGAACGCCTTAACGCGGGCCTTGGACCGGTATTCCGCGGTGGCATCGAAGCGCAGCCACCTGTTGAATTCGTAGCCGACGCCGCCGCCGACGAAGACGGTGTCTCCGATGTCCGATTGCTCGAACGCGAAGTCGTTGAAGTTGGCTGGATTCTTGATGTACTCGACCTGATCGCCCTTCAACATGCCGACGCCGACCTGGCCGCGCAGATACCAGCCGCCGCCGAAATGCTGCACCGGTGGCGGGGGTGGCGGTGGCGCGAAATCGGCGGCCTGCGCCGCCGTCGCGACTATCAAGGCGACCGCTGTGAATGCGAAAAACTTGAGACGGTTACTGAACATCGCGCATCATCCCTTAGCTCATACGCGCCGGTCGCCCGACGGGTGGAAGATGCGAGACCTTGGCAGCAAATCGTTAAGTCGGACTTAACCGAACTTTTTAACTACGCCGATTAAGGTTACCGGACACCGCGATGCCCGTTTTGGCGCGGCCGTTAACATTCCGTTGACACTTGTGGCGATTGCGCAAGCGCGCAAAGCAAGACGGCCGGGCATATGCCCGGCCGCGCGTTGAGCCGCTTCGGCGGTAAGTGTGCGATGCGCTCAGTCCGCTTCGCCCTCGCCCATTTCGCCGATGTGGTGCTGGGCGTAGAGCTCGAGCCCGAGCTTGGCGACGAGATCGAGCTGGGTTTCGAGGAAATCGATGTGGACAACCGGCGCCGATCAAAGCTTCGTCCATGATCTTGCGGATGGTGCGCGCGCAGCGGCCGCATTGAGCGCTGCAGCCGAGACATTCGTAGACCTGACTGGTCACGCGCAGCGCGGCCGCGTTCACGGTGCTGCGCACCTCGTGGTCGCTGAGCACGTTGCAGGAACAGACGATCATCGTGAATCCGGCCCTTCTGCAGCCCCTATCGATTTCACAATGGCAGGATCGCTATCGGCTTCTTTGCGCCAAGTCAAAACAAACCGTACTTGAGAAATATTCTAAACTATTGAGCAAGCTGCGTTATTCGTCGCGAAGCTGGCGCCGCCCGGCGCCCTTCCGGCCGCTGATTCGCTGTTCCTGCAATGACTTGATGGCACGCGCTCAGACGGCGGCGACTTTCGCTCAAGGCTTCAACCACGTCATCGACCGCGGCTTCGACCACCCCCCGGTCGTCGCCCTCGCCCATCACGCGGATCACCGGCTCGGTGCCGGACGGGCGCACGATCAGCCGGCCGCCGCCGCCAAGCTTCTTTTCGGCGTTGGCGATGGCGGAGCGGACCTGGGCGTCGTCCAGCAACTTGCAATTCTTGCAGCGCACGTTTTTGAGCACTTGCGGCAGCGGCTCGAAGCGATGGCAGATCTCTGAGGCCGGCTTACCACTGCGCTTGACCACGGCGAGCACCTGCAGCGCGGCGACGAAGCCGTCGCCTGTGGTCGAGTAGTCGGACAGGATGATATGGCCGGACGGCTCGCCGCCGACATTGTGGCCGTGCTCGCGCATATGCTCGAGCACGTAGCGGTCGCCGACCGGCGTACGCACCAGTTCGAGGCCGAGCTTGGCGAGATGCCGCTCGAGCCCGAGATTGGCCATGATGGTCGACACCACGGCCGGCCGCGTGAGCCGACCGTCGTCCTTCCAGCTCTCGGCGATGACGGCGAGCAGCTGGTCGCCGTCCACCGCGTGACCGCGCTCGTCGATGATGATGACGCGGTCGGCGTCGCCGTCGAGCGCAATGCCGATATCGGCACGCATCTCGCGCACCTTTTGCGAGATCGCCGCCAGATCGGTGGAGCCGCAATCCTTGTTGATGTTGAAACCGTCGGGATCGACGCCGATCGAAATCACGTCAGCGCCCATTTCCCACAGCGCGCCCGGCGCCACGCGGTACGCGGCCCCGTTGGCGCAGTCGATTACGATGCGCAAGCCGTCAAAGCCGATGGCCTTGGGCAGCGTGAGCTTGGCGAATTCAATGTAGCGATCCTGCACGCCATCGATGCGGCGGGCGCGGCCGAGATCTTTGCTGGCGGCCAATTGCCGCGACAGATCGGTGTCAATCAGCTTTTCGATCTCGGTTTCCACCGCGTCGCTGAGCTTGAAGCCGTCCGGGCCGAACAGCTTGATGCCGTTGTCGTCGAACGGATTATGCGAGGCCGATATCATGACGCCGAGATCGGCGCGCATCGAGCGCGCCAGGACCGCCACCGCCGGCGTCGGGATCGGGCCGGTGAGCAAGACGTCCATGCCGACCGAGGTGAACCCGGCGACCAGCGCGTTCTCGATCATGTAGCCGGAGAGGCGGGTGTCCTTGCCGATCAGCACGCGATGGCGGTGATCGCCGTTCTTGAACATCAAGCCGGCGGCCTGCCCGACCTTGAGCGCCAACTCCGGCGTGATCACGCGGTTCGCCCGGCCACGGATCCCGTCGGTGCCGAAATAGCGACGAACCATGAAACTCTGCCCCTCAACTCCCACAGCTTCCCCCCAGCATTGCATTTTTCGTTGGCGGCGCCCACTCGGCCGACCGGCATCTTAGGAGGCAAAGCCGTGAAATTGTTTCAAAAATTGTGTTTGATCGTGACCGATCCCGATTAACCTTTACGGCCAGCGCGCGGCGAGCGCAATGGTGGCCGTCTGCGGCCATTTCATGGCCTTGGCTGCTATGCTAGCCGGATAAGGGGAGTGGCGATCTGCCGGGGCACACCATGAAAAACATCACCTGCATCGAGGACTTGCGCACGCTTGCCAGGCGGCGGGTGCCGCGCGCTTTTTTCGACTACGCCGACAGCGGCTCCTATAACGAGGAGACCTTGCGGGCCAATCGCGCCGACCTGCAGGCGATCAAGCTGCGCCAGCGGGTGCTGGTCGACGTCTCGCACCGCGATCTTGGCACCACCATTGTCGGTCAGAAGGCCGCCGCGCCGCTGATCCTGGCGCCGGTCGGCTTGACCGGCATGCAGCACGGCAACGGCGAAATCCTGGCGGCGCAGGCCGCCGACGAGGCCGGCATTCCCTTCACGCTCTCGACCATGTCGATCTGCTCGATCGAGGACGTGGCGGAGGCGACCGGCAAACCGTTCTGGTTCCAGCTCTACGTGATCCGCGACCGCGACTTCTCCAAGGACATCCTGGAGCGCGCGCAGGCCGCCAAGTGCAACACGCTGGTGCTCACCGTCGACTTGCAGGTGCTCGGCCAGCGCCACCGCGACATCAAGAACGGCATGACGGTGCCGCCGCAAATCCGCGTCAAGAACATCATCGACATCGCCACCAAGCCCGCCTGGGCGCTGAGCGTGCTGATGGGCAAGCGCAAGACCTTCGGCAATCTCGCCGGCCACGTCAAAGGCATGGGCAACATCAACCAGCTCGCGCAGTGGACCAATCAGCAGTTCGATCCGGCGCTCAATTGGAAGGACGTCGAGTGGATCAAGAAGCTGTGGCCCGGCAAGCTGGTGCTGAAAGGCATCCTCGACGTTGAGGACGCCAAGACGGCGGTGAAGCTCGGGGCCGACGCCATCGTGGTGTCGAATCACGGCGGCCGCCAGCTCGACGGCGCGCCGTCCTCGATCGCGGCGCTGCCGAAAGTGGCCGACGCGCGTCGGCTCCGACGTCGAGGTGCTGTTCGACGGCGGCATCCGCACCGGCGCCGACATCATGCGCGCGCTGGCGCTGGGCGCGCGCGCCTGCATGATCGGGCGCGCCTATATCTACGGGCTGGGCGCGGGCGGCAAGGCCGGCGTCGCCAAGGCGATCGACATCCTGCAAAAGGAGCTGAGCGTCACCATGGCGCTGACCGGCACCAACAAAATCGCGGACATCGACCGCCACGTGCTGGTCGACGGTCGATAAGGCGCCGAACGGCTGGGCAACCGCGCGTATAGTTGCCTTTTCCAAACTGTCATCGCCCGCGCAGGCGGGCGATCCAGTCATCTCGTTCCTGTGATGGGACGCGCGGACTTATCGTCGATAACATCATGATTACTGGATGCCCCGCTTTCGTGGAGCATGACAGCCGCGTCAATCGAGGGAACCATGCGCAGCAGCCGCTTCAATTTCCCCAACGCCAAAGGCGAGCAGCTCGCCGCCACGCTCGACCTGCCGCTCGGAAAGCCCACGACCTTCGCGCTGTTCGCGCATTGCTTCACCTGCGGCAAGGACATCCTGGCGGCCAAGCGCATCGCCGAGCGGCTCGCCGTACACGGCGTCGCGGTGCTGCGTTTCGATTTCACCGGGCTGGGCGGCAGCGAAGGCGAATTCGCCAACACGCATTTTTCCTCCAATGTCGACGACCTGGTCGCCGCCGCCGACCACTTGCGCAAGATGTACGGCGCGCCGGCGATTTTGATCGGCCACAGCCTGGGCGGCGCCGCGGTGCTGGCGGCCGCGCACCGAATTCCCGACGCCCGCTGCGTGGTGACCATCGCGGCGCCGTGCGATCCGAGCCACGTCACCGGATTGTTCAAGGAGCATGTCGACACCATCAAAGAGCAGGGTGAGGTCGAGGTGCGGCTCGCCGGACGGCCGTTCCGCATCAAGCGCGAATTCCTCAACGACGTGACGGAGAAGAAGCTGCAGGACTGTCTCGCCACGTTGCGTAAGGCGCTGCTGATCTTTCATTCGCCGACCGACGACACGGTCGGCATCGAGAACGCCTCGCATATCTTCACCGCCGCCAAGCATCCAAAAAGCTTCGTCTCATTGGCCGGCGCCGATCATCTGCTGAGCCAGAAGAGCGACGCCGTCTATGTGGCGGACGTGATCGCCGCCTGGGCCGAGCGCTATCTCGAGCGGCCGGAGACAATGAGCGAGGCGGAAGTCGAGCTCGGAACCGTGCTGGTACGCGAAACGCACGGCGGCAAATTTCAGCAGGAGATATTGACCGGGCCGCACCGCCTGCTGGCCGACGAGCCGGTCAAGCTGGGCGGGCTCGATTCCGGTCCGGGGCCTTATGATTTTCTGCTGGCCGGGCTTGGCGCCTGCACCTCGATGACGATCCGCCTCTATGCCGACTTCAAGAAGATCCCGCTGGAAAACGTGTCGGTGCGGCTCAGCCACGGCAAAATCCACGTCAAGGATTGCGAGACCTGCGACACCAAAGTGAGCATGGTCGATCACATCGATCGCGCCATCACGCTGGAAGGCTCGCTCGATGCCGAACAGCGCAAACGGCTGATGGAAATCGCCGACAAATGCCCGGTGCATAAGACGCTGGAATCGAAAGTCGAGATCAGCACGGTTGAGCGGCCCGCCTGACCATGCCCTGGAGGGGGAGGTGAAGAGAGACGCGAAACGGTGTATTTTCTGTCGTCATGCAAACCGCCGCGCACGCGCTGACGCAGCAGTTCCTCGCCTGGGTGGAGGAAGCCCCGCGCAGCTATGCCGACGCCGAAGCGTGGCGGCGCAGCTGCCCGCATCTGTCGATCTGGGAAGACGCTATCTCCGACGGTCTGGTGCGCTTTGAGAATGGCGCCAGCATGCAGCAGTCGCGTCTGGTGCTCACCCCGCGCGGTCGGGCTTGGCTGAAGCGGCCTTGAATCGGAACGCCCGAGGTTAGGCCGGCATTAGCTTGTTGGCGGTATCGCTGGGTGGGGGCCTGCAAAGGATGAGGTCATGAGTATTGCAGCTATTGGCTCGGCGCCGGTTGCGCCGACCGGGTCGGAAAAGGTCGAAGGGCCTGGACCGGACCACGATGGGGACAGCGACGACGCGGGCGTTCAGGCGCCCGTTCAAGCCGCTCCCGCACCGGGGACCGGGGCTGTTGTCGACAAGACCGCCTAAGCGACCGATCGAATGAGGAAGAACCCGGCCCTTGAGCCGGGTTTTTCTTTTTTGGGAATCGTTCGGCGGCCGTCGAGGCCGAGGACCAGGCCGTCTAGCCGTGGTGCCATCCCGTCCCCGCCAGCCCCATTCCCTTGCGGCTTGACGGCGCCGGGACTCTTCAGCACACTAGAACAAAACAGGAACATATAGAGAGATACAGCCGGCCCGCGAAGGCCGGATGTCTCAGCGTCTCCAGAGGTTAGACCATGATCGACCAGCTGCGCCAGCGCCTGCAGGCCCTGCAAAAACCCGCCGCCCTCGAAGGCGCGCCCGGCTGCCTGCCGCTCGGTGCCGAGACGATCGACGCGGCGCTCGGCGGCGGTCTTTCGCGCGGCGCACTGCACGAAATCGCGGCGCCGAGCGAGGCGCATCTCACCGCGACGACGGGGTTTGTGGTGGGGCTTTCGAGTCTTTCATCGTCATGGCCGGGCTTGTCCCGGCCATCCCGCTTAGGAAGGCACTGCGTCCCTGATCGGGATGCCCGGCACAAGGCCGGGCATGACGGAAACAATATCGCCTGGCTCGCCGAGGATATGGCGCTCGCTGAAAGCGGCGCGCCGTGCGGGCTCGGGCTCGCGGCCTTCGGACTTAAGCCCGAGCGCCTGCTGACGGTCGCAACCGCGCGCGCGCAGGATCTGTTGTGGGCGATGGAGGAAGCGCTGCGCTGCCGCGCTACGGCTGCGGTGATCGGCGAATGGCGGCACGGCGCCATCGATCCCGTCGCGGTGCGGCGGCTGTCGCTCGCTGCCGCCGACAGCGGCGCGCTCGCGCTGTTGCTGCGCGCCTCGCCGGCGCACGATGCCTCCACCGCCGCCACGCGCTGGATCGTCGGCGCGGCGCCTTCTTCATCCTCCCCTGAAAGAGAAAACCGGCCTTGCTTCGCCGCGCATCTCATCCGCAACCGCCGCGGCCCGACCGGGTCATGGATTCTGCAATGGAGTGACATCGATGAGCATTTCCTGCTCGCCCCGTCTGCTCAGCCTGTGGCTGCCCCGGCTCTCGACCGACCGCATCGCCAGGTGGCGTGAGCAACGTGCGCCGCTCGTCATCTACGGCAAGCGCGGCAATGCCGAAGTACTCCTCGCCGTCGACGAAGCAGCGGAGCGGCTCGGGCTCGCACCGGGCCTTGCGTTAGCGCAGGCGCGCGCCATGCATCCGGCGATCGAGGCGACCGAGGAAGACGCAGAAGCCGACGCCGCTTTGCTGGACAACATCGCCGACTGGTGCCTGCGCTATACGCCGCTGGTGGCGTGCGATGCGCCCGACGGCCTGCTGCTCGACATCGGCGGCTGCACGCATCTTTACGGCGGCGAGCGCGCGCTGATCGCCGATCTCGCCGCGCGCCTCGAGCGCGCCGGCTTTGCTTTTCGCATTGCGGTCGCCGGCACCATCGGCGCTGCCTGGGCCGCCGCACATTGCGGCGAGCCGGCGAGCTATGCTGCCGGCGAGGAACGCACAGTTGCTGTCGCCGCTGCCGCTTACCGCGCTGCGGCTGCCGCCCGAGACGGTGGCGGGGCTCGCCCGCGTCGGCTTGAAGCGCATCGGCGACATCATTGACCTGCCGCGCGCGCCACTGGCCGCGCGCTTCGGCGCCGAGTTGCTGCGCCAGCTCGACCGCGCGCTCGGGCGCGAGCACGAGCCGCTCAATCCACGGCTGCCGGTCGCGCCTTACGTCGCCGAGCAGCGTTTTGCCGAGCCGATCGCGCGCGAGGAGGACGTGCTCGGCACCGTCGAACGGCTGGCGGCGCGCCTGCAAGTCGCGCTGGAGCGGCGCGGCGACGGCGCCCGCCGCATCGAGCTCACGCTGTTCCGCACCGACGGCGAGCTGCGCCGCATCGCCGCCGGCTGCTCGCGTCCCTTGCGCGCATCCGGCGCAGATCCGCGCGCTGTTCGTCGAGCGGCTCGCCGCACTCGCCGACGAATTCGATCCCGGCTTCGGCTTCGACATGGCGCGGCTGTCGGTGCTGGTGGCGGAATCGGCGCCGCCCGAACAAGTCGGCATCGGCGGCGACGAAGACGCCGCTGAACTCGACCGCTTGGTCGACCGCTTGAGTGCGCGGCTGGGCGCGCAACGCGTGCGCCGGCTGATCGCGCAGGACAGCCACATTCCCGAGATCGCCGCGGCAAGCGTGCCGGCGCAAGCGACGTCAGCCGCAGTCGATGCCGGCTGGCGGGCCTATCGTCATTATTGCGCCGAGGCGGAATTGGCGCCGCGTCCCTTACGGCTGCTGGCGCGGCCGGAACCGATCGAAGCGGTGGCAGAAGTGCCGGACGGCCCACCGTTACGTTTTCGGTGGCGGCGCGCGCTGCACGAGGTGATCGCCGCCGACGGTCCCGAGCGCATCGAGGGCGCCTGGTGGAGCGAGCATGGCGGCCCCGCGCGCGATTATTTCCGCGTCGAAGACAAAGCGGGCCTGCGCTTCTGGCTGTTCCGCTCCGGCCTCTACCGCGACCTCGCCCACGGCGCCGCCGCGCCGACCTGGTTCCTGCACGGGACGTTTGCGTAACTTTCTTCCCTCTCCCCTCGTGGGAGAGGGTTGAGAAGGTGCCGCGCGTGAGTGCCATGCGTTACCTCGAATTCGCCACCGCCTCGAATTTCTCCTTCCTGCGCGGGGCTTCGCATCCGGAAGAACTGATGGTGCAGGCGGCCTCGATCGGGCTCGCCGGGCTGGGCTTAAGCGACCGCAATTCGGTCGCCGGTGTGGTGCGCGCGCATCTGGCCAAGCGCGAGCAGAACCTGAAGCTCGCCTATCACCCGGGCGCGCGGCTGGTGTTCGCCGACGGCTCGCCCGACGTGCTCGCCTATCCGCGCGACCGCGCCGCCTGGGGCCGGCTCACGCGGCTGCTCACGGTCGGCAACCTGCGCGCCGAGAAGGGTGACTGCATCCTCCATCTCGACGACCTGCTCGCGCATGTCTTCGGGCTGGAATTGATCGTGATGGCTTTTTCTTCCTTTACCTCTCCCTTGGTGGGAGAGGTCGGCGCGCCAACGGGTCCGCGCGAAGCGCGGCCCGATGACAGGCTCCGCGCGCCGGGTGAGGGGAGAAAAAGATGCAACGCCCCCTCACCCGGCTCGCCGCTAAAGCGGCTCGCCACCCTCTCCCACAAGGGGAGAGGGTAAGAAGCGTACTCGCACGATTGCGCGCCGCCGCGCCCGGCCGCGTCAGGCTTGCGGCGAGCATGCTCTATCGCGGACGCGACCGGACACGACTTGCGCGCCTCGCGGCGCTGGCACGCGAAGCTCAAGTGCCGCTGATCGCGGTCAACGACGTGCATTTCCATCATCCCGATCGGCGGCCGCTCGCCGACGTGCTCACCTGCATCCGCGAGAAGCTGGTGATCGACCGCGCCGGCCGCCGCCTCGCCGCCAATGCCGAGCGCTACCTGAAACCGCCGGCGGAAATGGTGCGGCTGTTCCGCGACGCGCCGGAGGCGATCGAGGAAACGCTGCGCCTGAGCGAAGCCCTCACCTTCTCGCTCGACGAATTACGCTACGAATATCCCGACGAGTCGATTGCAGGCTTCAGCAACGCACAGGATGCGCTCGCGCATCTGACTTACGCGGGCGCCGCGCTTCGCTACCCGCAGGGCCTTCCCGACAAAGTGCGCGCCGGCATCGAGCACGAATTGGCGCTGATCGCGCAGCTGCAATACGCGCCTTACTTCCTCACCGTCCACGACATCGTGCGCTACGCGCGCGCGCAAGGCATCCTCTGCCAGGGCCGCGGCTCGGCGGCCAATTCCGCGGTCTGCTTCTGCCTCGGCATCACCGAGGTCGATCCCGAGCGCGCCGATCTGTTGTTCGAGCGCTTCATCTCGGCCGAGCGGCGCGAGCCGCCCGACATCGACGTCGATTTCGAGCACGAGCGGCGCGAGGAGGTCATTCAATACATCTACAAAAAATACGGCCGCGAGCGCGCCGGCATCGCCGCCACCGTCATCTCCTATCGCGGCCGCTCGGCCATCCGCGAGGTCGGCAAGGCCTTCGGGCTCTCGGAGGACACCATCGGCGCGCTGTCATCCTCGATCTGGGGCGGCGGCGGCGGCAATGTCTCGCAGGACGCCGTCGCGCGCAGCGGCCTCGATCCGCAGAGCCGGCGCATGCGCCAGATCGCGGCGCTCGCGCAAGAGATCAACGGCTTCCCGCGGCATCTGTCGCAACATGTCGGCGGCTTCGTCATCACGCGCAGCCGGCTCGATGAGGTGATGCCGATCGGCAACGGCGCCATGCCGGAGCGCACCTTCGTCGAATGGGACAAGGACGATCTCGACGCGCTCGGCATCTTGAAGATCGACGTGCTCGGGCTCGGCATGCTGAGTTGCCTGCGTAAGGCGCTGGATTTGGTGGAGCGGCATTATCCTTCCGCGTGGCCGCAAATGCGGGGCGCGCATCACGTGCCCTCTCCCCTTGTGGGAGAGGGCTCTTCAGAGATGCAAAAAAATAGACTGGGTGAGGGGCGGGCCTCCCCCCTCACCCAACCGTGCCTGTTGAACACCCGGCGTTGCCCTCTCACCACAGAGGGCAGAGAGGCACGACAACGACCGCCGACCTGTCCGTCATCCCGACCGAAGACCCCGCCGTCTACCGCATGCTGGGCCGCGCGGATTCGCTCGGCGTGTTTCAGGTCGAGAGCCGTGCGCAGATGACCATGCTGCCGCGGCTCAAGCCCAAGAATTTCTACGACCTCGTCATCGAAGTCGCGATCGTGCGCCCGGGCCCGATCCAGGGCGACATGGTGCATCCCTATTTGCGCCGCCGCCGTGGCGAGGAGCCGGTCAGCTATCCGTCGAAGGAACTGGAAGCGGTGCTCTCGAAAACCCTGGGCGTGCCGCTGTTCCAGGAACAGGCGATGAAGATCGCCATCGTCGCCGCCGGCTTCACACCCTCGGAGGCCGACCGGCTGCGCCGTGCCATGGCCACCTTCAAGCGCGTCGGCACCATCGGCACCTTCCAGCGCAAGATGATCGACGGCATGCTGGCCAACGGCTACGAACGTGAGTTCGCCGAGCGCTGCTTCCAGCAGATCGAGGGCTTCGGCGAATACGGTTTTCCGGAGAGCCACGCAGCCAGTTTCGCGCTTCTGGTCTATGCCTCGGCCTGGCTCAAGTGCCATTACCCGGACGCCTTCGCCGCCGCGCTCTTGAACGCGCAGCCGATGGGCTTCTACGCGCCGGCGCAGATCGTGCGCGACGCGCGTGAGCACGGCGTCGAGCTGCGCGCGCCGGACGTCAATCATTCGGATTGGGATTCGATTTTGGAGCCGGGGCCACACGCCGCCGAGCGCCTGCACGACTTGCATCGCGGCATGCGCGGCGACGTGCGCACCACCCACGCCATCCGCTTGGGCCTACGCGAGATCAAGGGGCTGAGTGAGGAGGATGGGAAGTTGATCGTGGAGAGACGCGAAGTCTCTCTCCCCTCCCCCCACGCGAAGCGTGGTGGGGAGGGGTCGGGGGTGGGGGGCAGCGGAAAAAGAAAGTCCCCCCACCCCAGCGGCTTCGCCGCCGACCCTCCCCACCGCTCGCGAGAGCTCGCGGGGGGAGGGAAAAGCAAGCTACGACTCCATCCGCGATGTCTGGCTGCGCACGGGCTTTAGCCCGCGCGTGCTGGAGCGGCTGGCCGACGCCGATGCGTTCTCCTCGCTCGGCCTCACGCGCCGCGAGGCGCTGTGGGCGGCCAAAGCGCTCGGCCGCGTCGGCGACCGCGACGATGATCTGCCGTTGTTTGTTTCCACCCGTCTCCTGGATCAGCCAAGGCACCGCATCCGGGACACGAGAACCGGAATTGCCCTGCCCCCGATGCCGCTGGGCGAGGAAGTGGTCAACGACTACCGCTTCCTGCGTCTGTCGCTGCGCGCGCATCCGGCGCAATTTCTGCGCGCCGATCTCGCGCAGCGCGGTATCGTGCGCAACGAGGCGCTGCGCGGCACCGCCAACAATGCGCGTGTGCGCATCTCGGGGCTGGTCACCTGCCGGCAGCGGCCGGGCTCGGCCAAGGGCGTGGTGTTCATGACCATCGAGGACGAGAGCGCCATGGCCAATGTGATCGTGTGGCCGAAAGTGTTCGAACGCGTGCGCCCGGTGGTGCTGGGCGCGCGCTACGTGGCGGTCAGCGGCCGCGTGCAGGAGGAGTCGGGCGTCATCCACGTGGTGGCGGAACAACTGGAAGATCTGACCGTGCTGCTGGCGCGCCTGGCCGAGCACGGCGCCGACATCGATGGGCTGGCGCGCTGCGACGAGGTGCGCCGCCCGGTCGAGGACCAGCGCGAAGCGGCCGCGCTCGGCGGCCGGCACACCCGCCTGGTGCGGTTGATGCGCGAGATGCCGGAGCTTGCCGCCGATCTCGACGTCCCAGCGCCCGGCTCGGCGCACGCGCCGACAAAATCTTTCTCGTCATTCCGGGACGCGCCGAAGGCGCGGGCCCGGAATCCGATAATTCCGGTGCTGCGGCGTATCGGATTCCGGGTTCGTCCGCCTTCGCCCTTCGGGCTTTGGTGGACGCCCCGGAATGACAGAGAACTACTTCGGCACCACGTCGCCGCGGCCAACATTGACGCGATCGGCCGTGAGCGAGCCGTCCGCCTGCTTCTGCGCGCGCAGAATTGCGACATGCGCGCCGGGCTTCAGCTCGCTCTTGTCGCCGACCGCATAGGCGAGGATGACAGCCTCCGGCGGCACCACGATCTTCTGCTCGCCGCCCTTATACTTGACCGTGAGCACCTGACCGTCGACGCCGGCGACGGTCTGATCGACCGCGCCGTTGGTCATGGTGCTGTTCGGCCGCGCACTCCACGGCCGGAAGCCCTCGCCTACTCCGCGCTGCACCGGCGCGAACACCGTCACCTGGATGGCGCGCTGGCTGCCGTCGGACTGCGGCATGGCGCCGACGCCGACATAGGCGCCCGGCTTGATATCGGCGAGCGTCGCCTTGCTGACGCCGAACACAGCGGTGTTGTCGGCGAGCCTGACCTTCAGTTCGCCGAGCTTCTCGGATTTGATCGCCAGCACATGGCCGTCGAAGCTTTCGACCGTGCCGGCGACACGCATTGACTGCTGCGCCAGCGCGCTGCCCGCGCCGAGCGCCAAAACAACACAAGCCAATGCGATCCGTCCGCTCATGCGACCGAACTTATCACATCGCCGGCACGACATTGCGGCCGATATACAAGACCTTCGCCAGCACCGAGCCGTCCGGCTGTTTGGCCGAGCCCATGATGATGATCGGCACGCCGGCCTTGAGCTCTTCTTTCTTGGCCGGCGCGACTGCGGCGATCACGGTCTGCGGCGTGACCAGAATTTTTTTCTCGCCGTCCTTGTATTTCACCATCAGGGTCTCGCCGTCTTTGCCCTGCACGGTGCTCTCGACATAGGCGTTGGTCATGGTGCTGCCCGGCTTGGCGTCCCACGGCCCGTGCCGGTCGGGCACCTTGCCGCGCTGCGCCGGCAGGAAGATGTGCACCGAGAACGCCTGGATGCTGCCGTCGGCCTGCGGCATGCCGGCGATGCCGATGAAGCTGTCCTGCTTGATGTCGGCGAGCGAGGCCTTGACCAGCGCGGCCACGCGCGCGTCGTCGGCCACCGTCACATTCAGCATGGCGCCGTCGCGGGTCTTGAGCGCCAGCATCGCGCCGTTGGCCGTCTCGATTTGGCCGCGAATGCGGCCCGGCTGCTGAGCCTGCAGGGTTCCGGTCGTGAGAACCAGGTAAGCCGCTACCAGCGCCAACGCGCGGCGCACCACATACATCGTATTCATGGACGTCCTCCCCCTGAGCCACCGGCATTAACCGCCGGGGCCCTTAGGCGGAGAACCCCTCGTCGCGCTTCTTATTCCGCCGGCGTTTCGGCCGCACGGCCGGCTTTTCTTCCGTTGCTTTTTCTTCCACGGCCGGCTGGGCGTGCTTGCCCAAATCGGCTTCGACCAGCGTGCGCAGCTCAGGCGTCACCTCCGGCCGCACGCCGAACCACAATTCGAAGCCGCGCACCGCCTGATGCATCAGCATGCCGAGCCCGTCGGCCACGCGCAGGCCGCGCTCGCGCGCCGCCTTCAGCAGCACGGTGTCGAGCGGATCGTAAACCAGGTCGGTCACCACCAGCGAGGCCGGGCAGCGTAGATTGAGCTCCAGCGGCGGCTGGCCAACCATGCCGAGCGTGGTGGTGTTGACCAAGAGCCCGGCGCCGCCGAGCAGGCCGGTGATTTCGTCCCAGCCGGCGACCTTCACGCGCGCGCCGAACTTCTTCTGCAACGCTTCGGCATGCTCGACGGTGCGGTTGATCACGGTGACGCGGCCGGCCTCGCGCGCCAGCAGCGCATAGACGGCGGCGCGCGCGCCGCCGCCGGCGCCAAGCACCACCGCGCTTTCCAGGCCACGGTCCCAGCCCGGCGTCGCTGTATCGAGATTGGCGAGGAAGCCTTCGACGTCGGTGTTGGTCGAGCGCAGCACGTCGCCCTCGTACCACAGCGTATTGGCGGCGCCGACCGCGCGCGCGCGCTCGTCCGGCTGCGACACCGCAAGCACCGGCTGCTTGTGCGGCACCGTGACATTGGCGCCGATATAGCCGTGCTCGCGCAGATGTGTGACGAACTCGGCGAACTGCTCGGGCGGCACCGCCTCGCGCCGGTATTCGGCGTCGATGTTGTGCTGCTTGATCCAGTAATTGTGGATCAGCGGCGAGCGCGAATGCGCGGCCGGCCAGGCGATGACGCATACCGCTTTGCGCTCGTCGCTCATGGTTCCGCCACCACCGTGTTACGCAGCACGCCGATCTGCGGCACTTCGACTTCGACCACGTCGTCCGGCTGCAGCCAGCGCGGCGGATCGCTGCGCGGGCCGAGCTTGACCGGCGTGCCGGTGACGATGACGTCGCCCGGCTTCAACGTCGTGAAGCTGCTGATGTAGCCGATCAGCGCGGCAAAAGATTTGATCATATGGTCGGTGGTGTCGTCCTGGGTGGTCTTGCCGTTGACCTTCGCCGTCAGATGCAAGGGTTGCGCCAAATCGATCTCGTCGCTCGTCACGATGAAGGGCCCGATGCTGCCACTGGCATCGAAATTCTTGCCCGGGGTGACGTTGAATTTGCCGTGGCGCAGCCAGTCGCGGATGGTGCCCTCGTTGCACAAGGTGGCGCCGGCGACATGCGCGAGCGCCTCTTCCGGCGCGATGCGCCGGCCCGGGCGGCCAATCACCAAGGCAATCTCGCCTTCATAGTCGAGTTGCTCGGATTCGCGCGGCCGCACCAGCGGCTGCTGGTGCCCGACCAGCGATCCGGGCGCGCGGTAGAACAGACTGGGGTATTGTGGCAGCTCGGCATCGCCGAAATCGGTATTGCGGTTGGCGTAGTTGATGCCGACGCAAATAATTTTCTCCGGCGCCACTACCGGCGGCAGCCACGCAAGTTCGCTCAGCGGATAATCGGCACGCACGCCGCGCACCGCTTCGTGTGCAAGATTGAGCGCGCCATCGCGCAACAAATCGAGCAGATTCGGATAGCGCGGGGCAAAGCGCAATTTGAGGTCGACCACGCCGTCGCCAACTACGACGCCGTAGCTTTCCCGCTCGCGCACTCTATAACTTGCAAGTTTCATGCGAAGTTCCAGCCAATACGGCGCACTCTTCTGGGCGGCATGGAGTCGACAGAGTTTCGGCGCTATGCTGTTCGGTAAGGCTCGGTGTCCGCTGCATGTAGGCCGCGCGCGCTTGGCCGTCAACGTCGGGGGATGCATGCCTCACATTATTGTGGATGTCCGGGCTAAATTCGGGCTTGACACGCAATGCCGATCCACCCGCCCAATCTGACGCCGCCGTTCAATGTGGTGCGCGCGAGCCACGTCGAATTCGGTGTGCGCGATTTACCGGCTGCGCGCGCCTTCTATGTCGATTGCCTCGGTCTGCTGATCACCGACGAGCATCGCGACGCGCTTTATCTGCGCGGCGTCGAAGAGCACAACCACCATTCCATCGTGCTCACGCAAAGCGCGGAGCCTTGCGTGCAGGCACTCGGCTTCAAGCTCGCCAGCGAGGAAGATCTCGACCGCGCCGCGTTTTATTTCGCGCGCAAGGGGCTGCCGACCTCGTTTCCGGAAGTGCCCTATCAAGGCCGCACGCTGCGCACCGTCGATAGCGTCGGCATGCCGCTCGATCTCTATGCGCGCATGGACCGGACCGACAGCATGTTGCGGCAATACGCGCAATACAAAGGCGCGCGCATCCAGCGCATCGATCACATCAACTGCTTCACGCCCGACGTACAGGCGTCTTACGATTTCTACAACGACATCGGCTTCCGGCTGACCGAATATACCGAGACCGACGATGCCGACCCGAAGCTGTGGGCGGTGTGGATGCACCGCAAGGGCAATGTGCACGACATCGCCTTCACCAACGGCGTCGGGCCGCGGCTGCACCATATCGGGATGTGGACGGCGGGCGCGCTCGACATTCTGCATATCTGCGACGTGATGGCCTCGTCCGGCTATCTCGCCAACATGGAGCGCGGGCCCGGCCGGCACGGGATTTCCAACGCTTTTTTTCTTTATATTCGCGACCCTGACGGCCACCGCGTCGAATTGTTCACCTCCGACTATCTCACCGTCGATCCCGACTTGAAGCCGCTGCGCTGGTCGTTGCGCGATCCGCAGCGGCAGACGCTGTGGGGCCATCCGGCGCCGAAATCGTGGTTCGAGGAGGGCTCGCGCTTTCCCGGCGTGACGCCGCGCCCGCCGGCGCTTGCCGCGCAGCCGATCGTGGCGCGGTGAAATGAAGACCATTTTCCTCGACTGCAACGACCAGCTCGCGCCGGTGTGGGCGCGCATCATCCGACCCGACGATCCGCCGATTGACGTCAACCGCGCAGCCTTCGCGCGCGACGAGCTGCCGCGCGTGCTGCGCGGCTACGAGATCGCGATCGACGACCATTCCTACATGCCGACGCCGCTGGTGGCGCAGTGCCCGGAACTCAAGCACATCGTGTTTCTCGGCACCGGACCGGCGAGCTACATGGCCGTCGGCGAACTGGAAGCGCGCGGCATCAAGGTGCACATCATCAAAGGCTATGGCGACACCGCGGTCGCCGAGCACACCATCGCGCTGATGTGGGCGGCCGCGCGCGACATCGCGCGCATGGACCGCGAGGTGCGCGCCGGCACCTGGACGCCGCACGAGGGCGTGCAATTGCTCGGCAAGACGCTGGGCGTGATCGGCCTCGGCGGCATCGGCCGCGAGGTCGCGCGCATCGGCAAGGGGATGGGCATGGAGGTGATCGGCTGGAATCGCACCCGGCACGCCGACCTGACCGTGCCGCTGCTCGATATCGACACCCTGCTGGCGCGCAGCGACGTGGTCTCGATGAACCTGACGCTCGCCGACGAGACGCGCGGCTTCCTGTCCGCCGAACGCATCGCGCGCATGAAGCCGGGCGTGATTTACGTCAACACCGCGCGCGGCGCGCTCGCCGACGAGGCAGCGCTGATCGATGCGCTCAAGAGTGGCCATATCCGCCACGCCGGGCTCGACGTCTTCCACAGCGAGCCGCTGAAAGCCGATCATCCGCTGGCGCAACTGCCGAACGTCACGCTTACCGCCCACGCCGCCTTCCGCACGCTGGAGGCGTCGATGACGCTGCTGCGCCGCGCGGTCGATATTGTGAAGAGCATCGTCGGCTAAGGCTCCGCTCATTCCCGCGTAAGCGGGAATCCAGCGCCACCCGGAACGTCAGTGTTTCGGCCCTGGGCCCCCGCCTTCGCGGGGACGAACGGATGAGCGCCTAATAATACCCCGGCGTACCGCCGCCATCGACGGCGATGGCGGTGCCGTGGATGTGGCGCGCCCGCGCGCTGCACAGAAACAGCGCCAGCGCCGCGACATCCTCGGGCTTGCCGATGCGGCGCAGCCCGCTCTTGCTCAGCGCCTCGGCGCGCACCTGCTCGACCGTCTTGTTCTGCGCCTTGGCGAATTGCTGCGTGAGTTGCTCGTTGCGCTCGGTTTGCGTCGGCCCGGGATGGATGGCATTGACGTTGATGTCGTCGCGATTGCCGAGCGCTGTGAGGCCCTTGCTAAAATTTGCCAAACGCCGCGTTCACCGAACCGCCGATCAAAAATTCCGGTCCCGGCGTGCGCGCCGCGCCGCCGACGATGTTGACGACGCTGCCGTGCGCCGCCTTAAGCAGCGGCCAGAACAGCCGCGTCAGCCGCACCGCGGCGTGAAACTTGAGCGCGAAGCCGTCGATCCATAGATCGTCCGCCTGCTCGAGGAACTTGCCGCCGCGGGTCGCGCCGGCGCTGTTGACCAAGACATCGCAGCGCTGAAAGCGCGCGTTGACCTGGGCGAACAGCGCCTCGCAGCCGGCGAGCGTGCGCAAGTCGCCGGCAACGGTCATTGGCGCCGCCCCGCCCGCGGCCGCGACCGTTTCGGCGGCGCCCGCAAGGTTGCCCGCGTTGGACGCCGCCAGCACGGTTTGCGCGCCTTCGCGCGCAAAGGCCGCGGCAATGGCACGGCCGATGCCGCGGCTGCCGCCGGTGACGACAACGACTTTTCCCGCAAATTCTCCCGCCATTCGATCCCTCCCTGCCTTCGGGTCGCGCTTTATACGCGGGCCGCGCACGGCGCGCGGCGAGGGGCGGCGCCCCGCATTGCCTCTCCACGCTTTACCCGCCACAATGAGAAAAAAGCCCGTGGGGAGAAAACGTGAAGCCGGCGCCATTCGCCTACACCAAGGCGCGCACGCTCAAGGAAGCGGTCGCGCTGCTGGCCAAGCACAAGGACGACGCCCGCCTGCTTGCCGGCGGCCAGAGCCTGATCGCCACGCTCAACATGCGGCTGTCGCAGCCTTCGCTGCTGATCGACATCAACGGCCTCAAAGGCCTCGACGGCATCGCCAAGAAAGGCAAATTCATCGAGATCGGCGCGCTGGCGCGCCACACCCAGGTCGAGCGCTCTGACTTGATCGCCAAGCACGCGCCGCTGATCGCGTTGGCCATGCCGCATATCGGGCATCCCGCGATCCGCAATCGCGGCACCTTCGGCGGCTCCATCGCTTTCGCCGATCCGGCCGCGGAATTGCCCGCCTGCCTGCTGGCGCTCGGCGGCGAGGTCGCGATCGCGGGCCCGCGCGGCAAGCGCACGGTGAAAGCCGACGCTTTCTTCAAAGGGCTTTTCGAGACCGCCTTGCGCCCGCAGGAAATGGTCACCGCGGTACGCATTCCCGCCGCCGACAAGTCGACACGCGTTGGTTTCGCCGAGCTCGCGCGCCGGCACGGCGACTATGCCATGGTCGGGCTGGCGGCCAGCGCGCGCGCCGACGGGCAAGGGGCTCGCCGATGTGCGGCTCGCTTATTTCGGTGTCGGCGCCACACCGGTGCGCGCCAAGAAAGCCGAGGCCGCGCTCGCCGGCGGCGATGTCGAGGCGGCGGTCGCCGCACTCGATCTCGATCCGCCCGACGACGTGCAGGCTACGGCGCGGTGAAGAAGCATCTCGCCGGCGTGCTGCTGCGGCGGGTGGCCAAGCAGTTGATGGAGGCGCGGTGATGAGCGACACGGCCCTCGACGTCACCTTGACCGTCAATGGCGAGCGCGTCAGTGAGCGCGTCGATGCGCGCAAGACGCTGGTCGACTTCCTGCGCGAGGATTTGGTGCTGACCGGCAGCCATGTCGGCTGCGAGCACGGCGTCTGCGGCGCCTGCACCGTGCGCGTCAACGGCGAGATCGTGCGCGGCTGCCTGATGCTGGCGGTGCAATGCGACGGCGCCACGGTCGAGACCATCGAGGGTCTTTCCGACAGCGGCGAGATCGCCGACTTGCAGGCGGCCTTCGCGCAGCGCAACGCGCTGCAATGCGGCTATTGCACGCCCGGCATGATCGTGGCGGCGCAGGATTTGCTCAAACGCGACGGCGTACCAACGCGCGACGATATCCGCGCGCACCTCTCCGGCAACTACTGCCGCTGCACCGGCTACCACGCCATCGTCGACGCGGTGGAGGCGGTGGCGCAAGCCCGCGCGGGAGGCAACAAATGAAAATCGCCGACGACTCCCCGCCCGTACTCACCGTCCTCGACCGGCCGAACTCCTATATCGGCCGCTCGGTGCCGCGGCCCAATCTGCAACGGCTGACGCAAGGGCGCGGGCAATATGTCAGCGACGTCACGTTGCCGCGCATGGCGCATGTGGCCTTTGTGCGCTCGCCGCACGCCCACGCGCGCATCAAGGCGATCAAGACCGAGGCGGCGAAGAAGGCGCCCGGCGTGATCGCAGTGGTCACCGGCGCCGAGCTTACCAAGGTGATCACGCCCTGGGTCGGCGTGCTCACGCATTTGAAGGGTCTCAAGTCGGCGCCGCAGCACGCGATCGCCGTGGATCGTGCCTGCTGGCAGGGCGAGGCGGTTTGCGCGGTGGTGGCGCGCACGCGCGCGCAAGCCGAGGATGCCTGCGAATTGGTTGAGGTCAAATACGAGGCGCTGCCCGCGGTGACCGATCCGGAGACCGCGCTCGACAAGAAAACGCCGGTGATCCAGCCGGAGCTCGGCGACAATCTCTGCTTCGAGCGCAAATTGGAGGTCGGCGCGCCCGACCAGGCCTTCGCCGAAGCCGACGCGGTGGTGGAAACCACTTTCATGTTCGGCCGCCACACCGGCGTCACCACCGAGCCGCGCGCGGTGGTCGCCGACTGGAACGAAGGCGAGCAGCGCTTGACCGTCTATCACGGCACGCAGGCGCCGCACATGATGCAAAACCTGTTCGCCAAGCATCTCGATCTGGCCGAGCACCAGGTACGCGTCATCACCAAGGACGTCGGCGGCTCGTTCGGCATCAAGGTGCACACATACGCCGACGAGATGGCGACAGTGGCGCTATCGAAACTGCTCAAGCGGCCGGTGAAGTTCGTCGCCGACCGCATCGAAAGCTTCGTCACCGACATCCACGCCCGCGACCACCGCATCAAGGCCAAAATCGGCGTCAAGAACGACGGTTCCATCACCGCCTTCGAGATCGACGATCTGACCGGCATCGGCCCCTACTCGGTCTATCCGCGCACTTCGGGCATCGAGGCCAACCAGATCGTCAATTTGATCGGCGGGCCCTACACCTGCCCGAATTATCGCGCGGTCGCGCGCGTCGTGTTCCAGAATAAAAACGTGATGTGCCAATACCGCGCGGTCGGCCATCCGATCGCGGTGGCGGTGACCGAAGGACTGGTGGAGCTTGCCGCCGCCAAGATCGGCATGGACCCGCTGGAGCTGCGCCGGCGCAATCTGATCGCCGATGACGCCTATCCGATGCAATCGGCCATCGGCCTGAAATTCGAGAAGCTCTCGCATCACGAAACGCTCGCCCATCTCGACGCCCTGATGAATTACGCCGGGTTGCGCGCCGAGCAGAAGCGGCTGCGCGAGCAAGGCATTTATCGCGGCATCGGCTTTGCCTCGTTCATCGAGGTGACCAATCCGTCGGCCGCCTTCTACGGCGTCGGCGGCGCCAAGATCACCTCGCAGGACGGCGCCACCGTGAAGCTCGACGCGCAGGGCGCGATCAGCGTGGCGACCGGCGTCACCGAACAAGGCCAGGGCGCCGAAAGCGTGGTGGCGCAATGCGTCGCCACGGCCTTCGGCGTGCCGATCGAGCGCGTGCGCGTGATCACTGGCGACACCGATGCGACGCCCTATGGCGGCGGCACCTGGGCCTCGCGCGCCGCCGGCATCGGCGGCGAAGCGGCCTGGCAGGCCGGCAAGGCGCTGCGCGCCAATGTGCTCAGCGTTGCCGGCGCCATGCTGCAGGCCAAGCCCGAGGCGCTCGACATCCGCAACGGCATCGTCGTCGACGCCGCCAGCGGCACCGAGCGGCTGCCGCTTGAGGAGCTCGCGCGCGTCGCCTACTTCCGCCCCGACACGCTGCCGGCCGGCATCCAGGCCGAGCTGGTGGCGACCCGCCACTACGTGCCGCGCGCCTATCCCTTCGCTTTCACCAACGGCGTGCAGGCGAGCTACCTCGAGGTCGACACCGATACCGGCTTCGTCAAATTATTGAAGCACTGGTGCGTGGAGGACTGCGGCACCGTCATCAATCCGCAACTGGTCGACGAGCAGATGCGCGGCGGCATCGTGCAGGGCATTGGCGCTGCGCTGTTCGAGCACTGCCTCTATGACGAGCGCGGGCAATTGCTCAACGGCAACATGGCCGATTACCTGGTGCCGATGGCCGCCGAAATGCCCGACATCGAATGCGGCCATGTGGTCTCGCCCACCGCCGACAGCGAGCTGGGCGCCAAGGGCGCCGGCGAAGCCGGCACCGCCGGCGCGCCGGCCTGCGTGATGAACGCCATCAACGACGCACTGCGTCCGCTCGGCGCCGCCGCCCTCACCGACATGCCGTTCACGCCGGGGAAGATTTTGCAGGCGCTCGGAAAAGTCTGACCGCCCTCAGAACTTGATCATATCGCTCCTTGTCAGCGTCACCTGCTTGCCGAAACCCGGGCCATGGGCCAGCTGCCACACGGTCAACTGCTCCGCATAGGGGTTCTTAGCCGAGAGACCGTCAATCGGAACGATCACCTTAAGTCCCCGCAACGCCGCGGCACTGCCGGTGTAAAGCACGGCACCGTTCGCCGCCGTGCCAGTGACGATGACGGTTTGAATGCCCTTATCCTTGAGAATCTTCTCCAGGTCGGTATGCAGGAACTTGTCGGCATGCGACTTGACCGACGGTTCGTTGCCGGCCGGCGCGACATCTTTGGCGATATCGGCTGGCCCAAACTTGCCGGCGACGCTGTAGACGACGGGCGCGCCGTGCGCGCGCGCTTCGGCCAAGAGCTTCTTCATCGCCGGCAGCGAGGCGACGCAGCGTGGGTCGTCGCTGCAGTAGTAGGACGGCAGGAAATCAAGCATCAGCAGCGCGGTGGTCTTGGGATCCACCGTCACCGGTTTGAGCGCGGGCGGCGGCGGCGCTTTGACGCTTGCCCACTCGTCGACGATGGTGCCGGCATGGGCCCACGGCGCGCACGCGCCGAAACTCAATGTGGCGATCACGGCCGCAATCAGTTTTCGTTTCATGAAAATCCTCCCTGCCCGCCGGCGCTCGGCCGCCGGCTTGTAGTCGGGATCATGCGCAAGCGGTGCGTGCGCTGTCAAAACCGCCGCAATCTGCCGCTTGCTGAAACACCGGGGTCGAGGGCAGTATCGTGCCTGCGGCGGCCGGCCTGAACTCATTCTGACGCGCTGCGAAATAACGAAAATACAAGAAGGAAACGCACCATGGACATCAAGGTCGGCAAACAGGCGATTGCCGAAGCCTCCAAGAAACTGTCGAACTGGGGCCGCTGGGGCAAGGACGACCACATCGGCACGCTCAACCACGTTACGCCTGAGGACATCGTCAAGGCGGCGAGCCTGATCCGCACCGGCAAGGCATTCGCGCTCGGCATCCCGCTCGACAAATCCGGGCCGCAGACCGGGCTGTTCGGCGGCCGCTTCAACCCGATCCACCAGATGCTCGCGACCGGCACCGACGCCATCGCCGGCCAGCAGGACTGGAACAAGATCCGCTACGCCGACGACACGCTGATGTTGTGCGTGCAAGGCGCCACTCATTGGGACGCGCTCGGCCACATCTTTTACGAGGACAAGGCCTATAACGGCCACGACGCCAAGCTGATCGACTCGCGCGGCCTGTCGGTGCTCGGCATCGAGCATTCCAGGAACAAGATGGTCGGGCGCGGCGTACTGCTCGACATTGCGCGCTTCCGCGGCGTCGATTGGCTGCAAGGACGGCGAGAGTATTTCCAACGACGAACTCGACAAATGCGCCAAGGACCAGAACGTCTCGATCGGGCGCGGCGACTTCGTCATCGTACGCACCGGGCAGATGGAGCGCTGCCTGAAGGAAGGCGAATGGGGCGGCTATGCCGGCGGCGACGCGCCCGGCGTCAAGTTCGAGAACTGCTACTGGTGCCAGGACAAGCAGGTGGCGGCGATCTGCACCGACACCTGGGGCGTCGAGGTGCGGCCGAACGAGACCACCGAGGCCAACCAGCCCTGGCATTGGGTGGTGATCCCGGCCATGGGATTGTGCATGGGCGAGATTTTCTACCTCAAGGAACTGGCGGAGGACTGCGCCGAGGACGGCGTCTACGAGTTCTTCTTCTGCGGTCCGCCGCTGATCATCTCCGGCGGCACCGGCTCGCCGATCAATCCGCAGGCGATTAAGTAATCCTGCGACGCCGCGACACATTCAGCCGTCACCCCCGGGCTTGACATCGCAAGTCGGATATATCCGACTTGCGCAAGAAAGTGCCGAACTCGGGTAAACCCGAGTTCGGATGGTCCATGAAGCGTTTCAACGTGCCGCAGCTCGCCATGGATGGCCGGGTCAAGCCCGGCCATGACGAGCATCAGAGTTCGAAAATATGGACCACGGCATCTGGGCCACCTGGTACGACCTCGCCGACGAGACGCGCGGGCGTTTCCTCGACTGGCTGCACGGCACCTATTTGCCGGCATTGCAGCAGCGGCCGGGCTTCGCCTGGGCGGCGCATTACCGCAACGAGGGCGGCGGGCCGGCGATGCGCGAGGTCGAAGACAACATTATCACCCGGCCGCAGGAGGACATCGGCAACGGCTCGCAATATGTCGTGCTGGTCGGCGCGCCCTCCGCGCACACCTTCCTGGCGCCGCTCGCGCTCGACATCGAGAAGGAGCCGCGCTTCCGCGACATGCTGGCGTTGCGGCGCGGCGTGCGCAGCGCGATCTTCTCGGAAGAGGCGCGGGTCAACGGCCCCGCCATCCGCCGGCGGCCGCAGGGCGGCACGCCCGGTCCGGCCATCCAGATGGGCTCATTCCGCGTGCGCAGCCTGGAGGAAGAGTTCGATCTCGGCTGCTGGTACGCGCAGTACCGCCTGCCGCACATGGCGCAGATGCCGGGCTGCATCGCCGCGCGCAAGCTCAATAGCGTCGCCGGCTGGGCCAAGCACGCGATCCTCTACGAGTTCGAGTCGCTGGAGGCGCGGCTGCGGAATTTCGAGGAACCGCACGAGGCGCTGGCGCGCGACGCCGAGGAATGGACAGGGCGCGTGGTTCGCTACACCATCCACACGCCGGGCTCGCCGGTGGTAGGCCCGCGGCTGTGGCCGCCGGTGGAATAGAAACGTTAAGGAGGACGTCATGGCTCGCTATTTGAAACGCGGAATGGACGCGAGCGAGATCAAGGCCGCCGACGCCAAAGTGCGCGAGACGGTGGAGACCATCCTGGCGCAAGTCGACGCGCGCAAGGACGCCGCCATCCGCGAATTGTCGGAGAAATTCGACAAATGGTCGCCCAAGGATTTCCGCCTCAGCCCGCAGGAAATCGAAAAGGCCATCGCGCAGGTGCCCAAGCGCGACCTCGAGGACGTCAAGTTCGCGCAGGCGCAAGTGCGCAACTTCGCGCAGAAGCAAAAGGGACTCCATGCACGACCTGGAGGTAGAAACGCTGCCCGGCGTTGTGCTCGGCCATCGTCACATCCCGGTGAATTCGATCGGCTGCTACGTGCCGGGCGGGCGCTATCCGATGGTCGCCTCCGCGCACATGTCGGTCGTCACCGCGCGCGTTGCCGGCGTCAAACGCATCATCGCCTGCGCGCCGCCGTTCAAGGGCGGGCCGCATCCGGCGATTGTCGCCGCCATGCACTTCGGCGGCGCCGACGAGATTTTCGTGCTGGGCGGCGTGCAGGCGGTCGCCGCCATGGCGCTCGGCACCGAAAGCATCTCGGCCGTCGACATGCTGGTCGGCCCCGGCAATGCCTATGTGGCGGAAGCCAAGCGTCAGTTGTTCGGCCGCGTCGGCATCGACCTGCTGGCGGGACCGACCGAGACGCTGATCATCGCCGACGAGACGGTCGACGGCGAAATCTGCGCCACCGACCTGCTCGGCCAGGCCGAGCACGGCCCGACCTCGCCAGCCGTGATGATCACCAATTCCGAGAAGCTCGCGCGCGAGACCATGAGCGAGGTCGACCGGCTGCTGAAGATCCTGCCGAGCGCCGATCTCGCCGGCCAAGCTTGGAAGGACTACGGCGAAGTGATCGTCTGCGACGACTACGATGAGATGGTGCGCGAGGCCGACCGCGTCGCTTCCGAGCACGTGCAGGTCATGACGCGCGACCCCGATTACTTCCTCAACAACATGAAGAATTACGGCTCGCTGTTCCTGGGGCCGCGCACCAATGTCGCCTATGGCGACAAGGTGATCGGCACCAACCACACGCTGCCGACCAAGAAGAACGCGCGCTTTACCGGCGGCCTGTGGGTCGGCAAGTTCCTCAAGACCTGCACTTATCAGAAAGTGCTGACCGACGAGGCGAGCGCCATGATCGGCGAATATTGCTCGCGGCTGTGCATGCTGGAAGGCTTTGTCGCGCACGCCGAGCAGGCCAATATCCGCGTGCGCCGCTACGGCGGCCGCAACGTGCCCTACGGCCAGGCGGCGGAGTGAGTTATCTTCTCCCTCCCCCGCTTGCGGGGGAGGGAGAAAGAAAGCGGCTCGCGTTTCATGACCATCGACCTCACCCCCACCGCCTCCTTTCGCCTCGATGGCCGCCGCGCGCTGGTGACCGGCGGCGGGCGCGGCATCGGGCTGACCGCGGCTTCCGCGCTGGCCGATGCCGGCGCGCATGTGACGCTGGTGGCGCGCACGGCCAGCGAGATCGAGGAGGCGGCCGCCGCCATCCGCGCGCGCGGGCAGCAGGCCGATGCGCTTGCGCTCGACATCACCGACATCGACGCCGTGCGCGCGGCGCTCGCGACGCGCGCGCCCTATCAGATCCTGGTCAACAACGCCGGCATCAACCGGCCGGCCTTTCTGCCCGACGTGAAGGTCGAGGACTTCGACGCCATTTTCGATCTCAACGTGCGCGCCGCCTTTTTCATGGCGCAGACGGTGGCGCTGCGGCTGCTCGAAGCCAAGCTACCCGGCTCGATCATCAACATCTCTTCGCAGATGGGCCATGTCGGTGCCGCGCGGCGCACCGTCTATTGTGCCGCCAAGCACGCCATGGAGGGCTTCACCAAGGCGATGGCGATCGAGCTCGCCCCGCATAATATCCGCGTCAATTCGCTCGGGCCGACCTTTCTGGAGACGCCGATGACGCGGCCGTTCTTCGAGAACAAGGCCTTCCGTGACGAGGTCTTCAGCAAGATCAAGCTCGGCCGACTCGGGCAATTGGAAGAGCTCACCGGCGCCATCGTGTTCCTGGCGTCGGACGCCTCCTCGCTGATGACCGGCTCGGCGCTGGTGCTCGACGGCGGCTGGACGGCGGAATAGATTTCCCCAGCGTTCAAGGGGGAGACGATGCGTGCCTCACGCTTGTTGATCGGCGCGGTACTTCTGTGCGGCGCCGCGCATGCCGAGCCGGTCCTTGTCATCAAAGCGGCCGAGGTTCACGAGGGCGATATCGGATACATCGCCAAAAATTCAATCTGGTTCAGCGACGAGACGGATCTGGCGGTCTGGAAACGCGTGCGCCAGGTGTTCTCGACCAAGGATGTGGAAGCCTATCAGCGCATCATCCTCGAAACCCGGCAGGCATGGCAATTCGCGGGGCCGCTGAAGGTCAAAGTGATCAGCTACGACCCCAGGTACCACGAAATGCAGGTGAAGATGCTGACCAAGGGCCGGTTCGAAGGCACCGACTGGTGGGTCGACGACAAGGATTATCTGTTGAAGGAGAAGTGATTGCGGGCGGCGGGCGGTAGCTTGGCGGTCGTGGCCAGCGAGCTGCATTCGCACCATTGATTCTTATCTGCCATCGCCCGCGAAAGCGGGCGATCCAGAAAATCACGAAGCTCTCGTTTCAGTTCTTGACTCCGGCATTTACTGGATGCCCCGCTTCCGCGGGGCACGACAGCGGAATGTTGGGCGCGGCCTTTGCCCTACGCCAGCTTCGGCAGATCGGCGAAATACTCCGGATGTTCCTTCTCGACCTGCTGCATGAACTCGGGCCGGAACAGGCTCGGCACGTCAAGCCGCGGCGCGCCCTTGAGCGTGTTCATCAGTACTTCGTCCTCAGCGTTCTCGAAGGCACGCAGCACGTTCGGCGACATGCGCGGATCGAAGTGGATGTTGCGGATCGCTTTCTTGCCGATGGCGACATCCGTGCCCGGCACCCACTTGGCGAAGATCTCGACCGCCTCGTCTGGATTATGACGCGTGAAATACGAGGACTGCGCCAGTCCCGCGGCAATGCTCTTGATCACAGCCGGTTTCGACTCGACCGTCGGCCCATGCGCGACCGCAACCATCACATAGGACATGTGCTGGCCGCCCCGGATCACTTCGTACGACTCTGGCACTTCGGTGAGCGTCTGCGTCACATAGGGCTCCCACGTCACGATGGCGTCGACCTTGCCATCCTTCAGCGCAGGCGCGAGGCCGAACTGCGACCAGATGTTCTCGATGGTGACATCTTCGTACTTCACGCCGGCGCGGCGCAGCACCATCTTGAAATATTCGTCGGAGGTCTGTCCCTTGGCGAGGCCGACTGTCTTGCCGACGAGATCGCCGATCTTGCCGACATTAATGCCCCTGCCCTTCTTGGTGACGATGGCGAGCGGGGTATCGCAACGGTCGTTGGTGGCGTCGTTCATGATCAGGCCGATGACCTGGAACGGATTGCCGGCATGCACGGCCTTGAAATAGGTGGTCGTGCTCATGTCGCCGACCTGCGCCAAGCCGTCGTGCAGGGCGTTGACCATGTCGGTGCCGGTATCCACCACCTTGAAGCTGGCGTCGACGCCGTGCTGCTTGAAGTAGCCCTTCTCCGCCCCGATGAACATCGGCAGATGGCCGAAATTGTTGGCGATCACCACGTCGAGCTTGGGCAAGTCTGCCATTGTTTCCTCCCGTCACGCGCACTGCTGGCGCTTTGTGTCGCCATTCAAGCCTTGCAGGCGGCCGATTGCAATCAGACTTGCTGTTGTCACCGTCGGACCGGCGCCAAGCGCCGTGACCCCGTGAATCCGCCTAGGTTGGCATGGCGCCCACCTGAGCGGGATGCCCGGGACAAGCCCGGCCATGACAGCTAACGACTTAACACCTCCGGATTGACGCAATTCGGCGGCACGCGGCCGGCGATCAGCGCCTCGATATTGTCGACCACGATATTCGCCATCTTTTCGCGCACTTCCATCACCGCGCTGCCGAGATGCGGCGTGATCACCACGTTCTTCATCTTGCGCAGCGCCGGCGAGATCTTCGGCTCGTGCTCGAACACGTCGAGCCCGGCGCCGGCGATCTTGCCGCGCTTGAGTGCGCGCACCAGCGCCGCCTCGTCGATCACCGGCCCGCGCGACGTATTGATGATGAAGGCGGTCGGCTTCATCAGCGCGAATTGCTTGTCGCTGATCATGTGTCGGGTCTCTGGCCGCATCTGCGGATGCAGCGAGATGAAATCGGCTTCCGCCAGCAAAGTTTCGAGCGGCACGTATTCCGCGTTGAGCTCGGCTTCGGCCTCGGGCTTGCGGCGCGGGCCCCAATACAAAATCCTCATGCCGAAGCCGCGAGCGCGCCGCCCGGTCGCCTGGCCGATGCGTCCGGCGCCGATCAGGCCGATGGTCTTGCCGTGCACCAGCCGGCCGACCAGATGGTTCGATTGCGAGCCGGGGAACTTGCCGGCGCGCGCAAGCCGGTCGCCTTCAACGATGCGGCGCGCCACCGCCAGCAGCAGTCCGAAGTGAATGTCGGCGGTCGCCTCGGTGACGATCGCCGGCACCACGGTGACCGGAATGCCGCGCTTGGTCGCTTCCTTCAGGTCGATATTGTCAGGCGTGATCGCCATCGAGCAGACCGCGCGCAATTTCGGATTGGCGGCCAGCACCGCGCGGTCGACCTTGTCGTGCAACAGCGAGATCAGAATGTCGGCCTTGCGTAGGCCGGCGATCAGCTTCGGCTTGGCGATGATCTTGCTGGAGTCGGCATTCACCTTGACGTCGGTAATGGCATTCAGGCGGGCGAGCGCGCTGGGCGCGATCGGCTGGCTGACAAAGACGCGCAGCTTGCTCATCGTAACCACCTCACGATGCCGGCGACGCCGTCGACCGCGCATTGCGCGCCGTCGGGAATCTTGGTGGTGGCGCCCAGCACACCAAGAACCATCGGGATGCCGCGCTCGCGCGCGAGCGAAGCAAGATGCGAGGTCGACCCGCCGAGCTCGGCCACCACGCCGGCAACGCGCGGCAGGATTTGGCTGAGCGCCGGACCGGCCACCCGCGTCACCAGCACGTCGCCGGGCGCCACGCGGCTCAATTCGCATTCGCAATTGACCACCACCGCGCGGCCGGCGCCCCAGCCGATGCCGGCGGGATGACCGTTGATGCCGGGATGTTGCAGCCAGATTTCGTCGGGCACGATGGCCGGTTCGACATGCAGCGGACGCGATTGCAACAGCTTGAAGCCGCCCTCGTCCATCGCCCATTCGATCTCGACCGGGCCTTCGGCCAGCCGCTCGCATTTGCGGATCAGACGGCCGAGCGTCACCGCCTCGCCCGGCGTCAGGCACGGCTCGCTCACTTGATCTTCCGGCACCAGTTGCGGCGCGGCGACGCCGTGCTCGCAGGTGTCGCGATGCGCTTTGCGGCCGGCTTCGACCGTGCGCAGGAAGCCGTTCTTGCTGAGCACGATGCGGTCGGGCACCACCTCGCCCTGCGCGATGGCCGAGCCGAGGCCCCAGGTGGCGGAGATCAGCATGTGGCCTTCGGCGGTTTCGCTCAGGCCGCCGCCGGAAGCGCGCGCCGAAATCAGCGGCTGGATCAGCACGCCCATGGCGGTGTCGGCCGGCGACAGTTCGTGATTTTCCATGTAGCGCCGCGCGTGCGAAGTCCATAGCGCCGCCCAGCAGGCGCGCACCGCGGTCAAGAATTCGGTTTCGTCGGCAAGGCCGAGGAAGCTTTCGAACTGGCCGGCGAAATTGGCGCCCTTGCGGTCCTCGATCAGCGCCGAGGAACGTACCGCCCCGAGCGGCGCTTCGGCGCGCTGCGCGCGCCAAGCGGCGAGCAGCGGCTCGAGAATCTCGGGCGCGATCGGTTCCTGATAGAGCTTGAGGCGGATGGCAATCGACAGTTTGCGCGAGGCCGGCAGATCGGCCTCGTTGTATTGCCGCAGCAAGTCCTCGATGCCGAGATGGCGCAGTTGATGCCGGTAGGCATGCGCGGTGAGCGAGAAGCCGCCCGGCGTCGGCAGCCCGGCCTGCGTCAGCGCCGCCAGATTGGCGGCCTTGGGGCCGACCTGTTCGGGGTCGGTCGCAAGCGGATCGCTGAGCGGGAGGATGAAGGCGGTCATGCGCGTTTGGTTCTCAGCAGTGCCACAGTGTCAGCGCGCTCCCTCTCCCCATTGGGGAGAAGGTTGGGGTGAGAGGGTTCAGACCTACCGATTTCGGTGACCCCTCACCCGGACCGCTTCGCGGTCCGACCTCTCCCTATGGGAGAGGTGACAGTCGGGCGCACGAAGTTACTTCACGTGGTCCCCGTAGCCCGGCAGCGGATCGACCACGGTGATCTGCTTGACCGGGAAGTTCGACACGATCTCGATGCCGTCGTTCTTCACGATCAGCATCTCTTCGATGCGCACGCCGTAGCGGTATTTCTTGCCGTGCTGGGTTTCGAGCGCGAAGGTCATGCCTTCCTGGATGTCGATCGGGTGATCGAGCGACCAGATGCGCGAGATCACCGGCGGATCGTATTGCGCTAGGCCAAGGCCGTGGCCCCACAGATTGGCGGCGGCCTGGTCTTCGTCTTCGTAGCCCCAGGTCTCCATCGCCGACGGCCATTTCATGGCGATGTCGCGCGTGGTGGCGCCGACCTTCACCGCGCCGATCGAATCGTACAACCATTCGAGCGCGGTGCCGTAGGTGTCCTTCTGCTCCTGGGTCGGCTCCTTGCCGACGCAATAGGTGCGGTAATAGCAGGACTTGTATCCGTTCCAGGTGATGGCGGCCAAATCCATGAACACGATGTCGCCGGGCTGGATGATGCGGTCGGAGAAGTTGCGCCAGTTCGGCCAGGTGTTGGGGCCGGACGACACGATCACGTCCTCGACGTCTTCCATGCCTGGGAAGTTGTAGAGATATTCCATCAGGTGCGCGGTCACCTGGTTCTCGGTGACGCCCGGGCGCAGGAACTTCATGCATTCCCAGTGCGTGGCATCGCCGATGGCGCCGACGATGCGGAAGCATTCCTGCTCGTCGACGTTCTTGACCGCGCGCGCTTCCATCATCGGGGTCATGCCGTCGACCCAGTTGATGCCCTTTTCCTTGAACACGTTGATCATATTGATGTCGATGAAGTCGCAACCGAGCTTCTGCCCGGCGACTTCGTTTTCCTTCATCGCCCGGATGACGGCGTCGGCAAACTTGCCCACTTGCTGGACCGATGCCGGACCGGCCGCGCCTTTGATCCAGGCGAACGAGTGACGGACGTTTTCCTTCGGGATCCACGGGCTATGGCGCTCGACCTGCATGCCGATGTCGCCCTGTTCGAACAGGATCGGCCGCCCGTCGCCGCACAGCATGGCGTAGCGCAGGCCGGGCTTGAGCCGGCACCAGCCGGGGGTCAGCGTCGCGGTGATGTAGCGCACGTTCTCGTCGTACATGCAGAGTACGGCGCCGAGCCCGTGCTTCTTCATCATCGTACGCGCGCGCTCGATACGGTATTCCCGCAGCCGGTCCCAGTTGACCCGCTGCTGCCAATCCATACCGACAGTGCCGAAATTCGCAGTGCCCATGGCGTTCCTCCGACAAGGCGCATTTTTGCGCCGCTTGGGTGTTGATTTGCCCGGATTTTAGGCCCGATGGCATGTCAAAAAGAAATAATATATTCTGCCTTGGGTCATTAGGAATTTTGATAGGCCCCGCAGGGCCAATTCCCTGCCAAGCGGCGGGAAGGGACTAAGAAAGCCGGGCTTTCATGCGCAATATCCCACTCCGACAGGTCCGCGCCGTCATCGCGGTCTGCGAGGAAGGCTCCTTCACCCGCGCGGCGGCGCGCGAGAACGCCACCCAATCGGGCATCTCGCAGCACGTGGCGGCGGCCGAGCGCAAGCTCGGCGTCAAGTTGTTCGAGCGCACGGCCGGCCGCGTGACGGCGACGCCGGCGGGCCTGCGCTACTACAAGCGCTGCGTGGAAGCGGTCGGCGCGCTGGAGAACGCCGCCGAGGAGGCGCGCTCGCTCGCCGGCACGGTCACCGGCGAATTGCGCATCGGGCTGATGCCGACCTTCACCCGCGCGGTGCTGGCGCCGGTGCTCGACGACTTCGTACCGCGCTGCCCGGAGGTGCGCCTGCACATCGTCGAGGGCTATAGCGCGCTGCTCACACAGATGGTGCTCGACGACGAATTGGATTTCGCGGTGGTGCCGGCGTTCGAAGGCACCATCGGGCTGAAGTCGCGTCTCTTGGTGCGCGACCGCGAGATGATGATCTCCGGCCCGCGCCGCGGCATGCGGCCGCTGGCGCCGGCGCGGCTCGCCGACGTGAAGCCCTTGAAGATCGTGCTGCCGGGGCCGGACAATATCCGCCGGCGCAACCTCGACACTTATTTCCAGAGCCACGGCGTCGAAGTCGACGCCATGCTGGAAATGGACGCCATGATCGCCACGCTCGAATTCGTCGCGCGCTCGGATTGGGTGACGGTGTTGCCGAGCGTGATCTCGATCAACGACATCGGGCGCGGCGAATTGATCGTCAATCCGCTCGTCGCGCCCGAGCTGCACGCCGAGTTCGTGGTGATCCAGCCGACGCGCCGCACGCTCACCACCCAGGCACGGCTGTTCCTCGAGCGCTTCGAAGCCGAGGTCGCGCATATTCACAACGTCTGGGATCAGGCCATCGGGCAAAACAAGCCGCGCAAATTGCGCGCAGCCAATTGACGGCGCGCGCCGACATGCGGCGGACCGCCCTCGCCCGAATGCTGCTGTGTTGCGCCGTGCTTCTGCTCGCCATGGCGGGCGCGGCGCCCGCGCAGCAAGCGCCGTCGCGCGAGGTCGATCTTGCGCTGGTACTGGCGGTCGACGCCTCCGGCAGCGTCGATCAGATGCGCTTCGATCTGCAGAAAGAAGGCTACGCTGCCGCCTTCCGCACCCGCCAGGTGCTCGACGCGATCCGCTCCGGGCCGACGCAATCGATCGCCGTAACCATGGTGCAATGGACCGGGCCGACGCTGCACATCCAGGTGGTGCCGTGGATGCGCATCGGCGATGTCAACTCAGCGGAAGCCTTCGCCAACGCCATCATGGCCGCGCCACGCCAACTGTTCGGCGGCGGCACCTCGATCTCCGGCGTCATCGATTATGCCATGACGCTGTGGCGCGAGAGCCCGTACACGCCGCTGCGCCGGGTCATCGACATTTCCGGCGACGGCGCCAACAACCGCGGGCGCCCGGCGTCGTTCGCACGCGACGAGGCGGTGCGCGCCGGCGTCGGCATCAACGGCCTGCCGATCCTGTCGCTCGATCCGGGGCTCAAGTTCTACTTCGAGGCCAATGTGATCGGCGGGCCCGGCGCCTTTGTCGTGGCCGCGCAGAACTACGACACCTTCGCGGCGGCGATCCTGCGCAAGCTGATCACGGAAATCTCGATGAATACGGGCGCGACGCGCGTCTCGGGACACTGATCCGCGTCACGCGCGCGCGGTGCGCAGGCGATAGGCCTCGATCTTGTCGCGCAACCCACCCGGCAGCGGCACCGGCTTGCCGGTTTCAAGCGACATCATGGACGTGACCATGTGGGCGCGCAGCCGCTCCAGCCCATCATGATGGCAGACAATGGCAATACGGAGCGAGGAGCGGCCGACCCGCTCGACTAGCAAGGTCAGCTCGATGAGGTCGCCCATCCGGCTCGGCATCTTGAAGTCGCAATCGATGTGCACAAACGGGAAGCCGAACTTGCTGCCCATGATCAGCTCGGGTGCGTAGCGAGTCCTGCCCTTACCAATCCTCGATCAGCCCGTGAACATGTCGAAGTAGTGCGGGAAGTCGACGATGCCGGCGGGATCGCAATGCGAGAGCCGCACGGGAACGCTGCGGGTGAAGGCGCCGTTCGGCGGCACAAAGCAATCATGGAGCATGCGGCGAGGCCCTGCTGCGACGTCTTGATGCAATTGGCGCGGCCGCAACCGGCCGCGCCACGGCGGATGCCTAACGCGAATGGCCCGCCGACGCCATCGCGCGCCGACGTCGGCGCCCGCTATCGGCTCACGCATTTTGCTCGCTGCCGGCCCGAGCTTTTTGAATACCGAGCTTGCGCCTTTTTCACGGCGCTTTCCTCA
>CAVXGN010000048.1:0-43801 GCA_963761245.1 uncultured Alphaproteobacteria bacterium
CTAGACTGCTGCTAAGCTTCGGCTCGGCCAGTAAAGGTTGACCTGTATCAAGGACAATTATGGCAATAATGCCTTATTTAAAAATAGCGACAAACCGATGCCAATGTAGTGGGGGCGCCGGTGTGATGAGGTTATTTCACCTTCTTGCTGTCGCCGTAGGGCTGCTATTCTTGACTTTCGCGCCCTCCTCCGCGCTCGCCGAGAAGCGCGTCGCCTTGGTGATCGGCAATTCCAATTATCGGAATGTTGCCCGGCTGCCCAATCCGGAGAAGGATGCGGATCCGATTGCCAAGCTGTTCCGGGATTCCGGCTTTGACACGGTCGTGACGTCGACCAATGTCGGCAATCTGGATTTCAAGCGCGCCATCCGCAAATTCGAAGATGCCGCCTACGAGGCCGACATCGCGGTTTTCTACTATGCCGGACACGGCATCGAGGTCGGCGGCATCAATTATCTCGTGCCGGTCGATGCCAAGCTCGCCACCGACCGCGACGCCGAGGACGAGGCCATATCGCTCAATCGCGTGGTTGAATTGGTTGAAGGCGCCAAACGATTGCGTCTCGTGATCCTCGACGCCTGCCGGAACAATCCATTCGTCGCCACCATGAGGCGCCGGACGGCTTTGCGTTCGGTTTCATCCGGTCTCGGTAAAGTCGAGCCGACCGGCACCGACACGCTGATCGCCTATGCCGCAAAAGGCGGCTCAACCGCCGAAGACGGCGAAGGCGCGCATAGCCCGTTTACCACGGCGCTGCTGGATAACTTGACCGTCCCCGGGCTCGATGTCCGTTTGGCATTCGGCCGCGTCCGCGACGAGGTACTGAAAATTACCAACCGCCGACAGGAGCCGTTTGTCTATGGCTCGCTCGGCGGCGGAAATACCCCGCTCGTTCCAGCACCCGAGGGACCGAAGCCGGCTGACGTCGCCAAGGTCAAGGCCGACTACGAACTGGTTGCGCAAATCGGAAACAAGAAGGCCTGGGAGGTTTTCCTGCAGACTTATCCGACCGGGTTCTATGCGGATCTTGCACGGGCGCAGCTCTCAAAACTGGAATTTAAACTTGCGTCGCTTGAGCCGCCTCCTCCGCCCGAGCCGGCAAAGCCGACGTCCGACGAGTTGAGAGCCTGGAGCCGTATCAAAGGCACCAGCAACAAAGATGCGTTGGAGAAATTCATCGAGCGCTATCCGAATTCACCGCTGGCGCTGGATGCGCAACACCGCTTGGATATCCTGGATCGCGCCGCGCGCGAACGCGAGGAAAAGGCACGTGCCGAACGCGAGGCGGCGCAGCACGCCAAACAGGAACAGCTCGCCAAGGAAGCCGCCCGCCTCGCCGCCCAGCAGAAAGCCGAAGAGGAACGGCGCGCCAAAGAAGCTGCCCGCCTCGCCGAGCTAAAGGCGGAGAGTGAGCGCCGCGCCAAAGATGCCACAGCGTCCGAGAAGCAGAAGAAGGAGCAGGCCGACCGCGTCGCCACATTGCAGGCTGAAATCGACCGTCGGTCCAAGGAGCTCGCCCAATCTGAAAAGAGAGAGGGAAGGCTCGCCTGTAGTCGTGAACAGACCCGTCTTGACGAACTGAAGGTGGCGGGGAGCAGCACGGCGGCGCGCGACGATTTGAAGCAACTGTCTGACAGCCTGACCTGCGAGCGCCTGCGTCCGCAAGTCGTTGCCGCGCTTGAGAAAGCGACCGGCGAACTGAAGAAGAGCGAGGCGTCGCCACCGGCCAACACGCCCGCACTGATCGTGTCGGCGCAAAAGGAACTGGCGCGACTCGGTTGCTATTCCGGTCCACGTGACGGCAAGCTCGACGCCGATACCAAAGTCGCGATCAAGAAATACCAGGTGCAGAAGAATCAGCCGGTAAACCACATCGAGGTGACCGACGACTTCGTCAGCGAGCTCGGCAAACAGAAGCTTCGCGTCTGCCCGACCATCGTTGAGCGGCCGAAGCCGCAGCCGAGCCGCAAAGAAGCGCAACGCAAACGAAGCAAGCCGGCGAAATCCGCGGCGAAGCCGACGGCCCGCCGGCAAGCCGGCGGCTCAGGGCATACGATGATTGGCATTGGCTTCTAATTCGCTCGGCCGCAGCGGCGGCGCCAAACCATCGGTCCCACGCCTGTCGGGGGAGTTCGCAATTGACGCATTGGTGAACCCGAACCAAACTCTGACAAGACGGAAAACTCGGGCACGACCAGGAACACGACCAGAAAGAGGAGATCAAGCCATGTCTCACAGAATTGGCAGCTTAGGACTCAAACTGGTGTATTCGCTCATGGCCGGCAGTCTGGCTCTCGCATTGGGCGCCGGCTATGCGAGCGCCCAGGACAATCCGTCGTCGTCGACGATCATCAAGAAGCTGACGCCGACGACGCGAAGCCTTTCGCCGGTTGACGCCGCCAAGAACGCGGAAGACCAAAAGTTTATCAATTCTCTGCGTCAGCGGACCCGTTCGCTTTCCTCGGGCGAGCGCGAAAAGATCGCCGACGTCACCAAGGATAAGCCGAGCATCGACCTGGAGATCAACTTCGAATTCAACTCGGCCACAATCGGCGCGCGGGCCGCGGCCCAGGTCAACGAGCTTGGCAAAGCGCTGACGAACCAGAACTTGAAGGGCAACACTTTCGTACTTGCCGGCTATGCCGATGCAAAAGGCGAGGACAAATATAATCAGGAGCTATCCGAGCAGCGCGCCAACTCGGTGAAGCGCTACCTGATCGAGAAGTTTAGTATACCCGCAGCCAATCTAGTGACCGTCGGCTACGGCGAGACCCATCTCAAAAATCCAAGCGATCCCAATGCCGCCGAAAATCGCCGCGTCGCGGTCAGCAACATGGCGGATAGCAAAGTGTCCAATAAGTGACCGGCGCAGGTCCGTATGTTTGTGACTTGAGTCGGGAAGCAGCTTAGCTGTTCAAGGAAATCAGAGCGGAGCAGGCCAATCCCCTGCTCCGCCGAGAATTCTACGCCGATGGCTCTCCTGTTGACGGGCGTTCAGCCGCCCATGACGATGCCGCCGTTTACATCCAGGCAAATGCCGGTGATGTAGGAGGCCTCGTCGGAGGCCAGAAACAAGGCGGCATTGGCGATGTCTTCCGGCTTGCCGACACGGCCGAGAGGAATTTGGCTGACGATGCGATCTTGCTGCGCCGGCAGCCATTGATCCGTGAGCGGCGTCGCCGTCGGTCCCGGGGCGATCGCGTTCACGGTGATGCCATAGGGCCCGATTGTCTTGGCGAGCGAGCGCGTCAAGTCGATCACGCCCGCCTTGGCCGAGGTATAAGGCACGCCGCCGGCCAAGCCGCCGGAACGCCATGCCGACGACGACAGATTTACGATCCGCCCGTATTTGCGCGACGCGGCCGCCGTATCGCGCCGCGCCGTTACGGGATAAGTATCTGCTATGAAATTAACGGCGATTCGCTCGGACAATCTGACCGAGTTTCCTGTCGAGCGCAGCGATCGGGTGGCCGATCAGGTGTATTTGCATTTGCGCAAGGCTATCTTGTCCGAGGAAACTCGTCCGGGACGGCGCGAGGCCGAGAGCGGGCAGGCTTTGAAAGATCACAGCAACATCGTTGCTGCGCTACGGGCGCGGTCGCCGCACCGCGTCGAACGCGCGCTTCACAAACATCTCAAGCTCGGCTGGGATGAATTTCTGTCCTACGCGCCTTCGCCCAACAGATCGGCAAGTCGTCGAGGTGATTTTCTGATTCACTTTGAGACTCGCACGACGAAGCCGCGTGTTTTTCGTATGACCCCGCATTTGATTGCCGAGGCAATGGCGCGGAGGAGTTTGAACGCCAAAACGAGCTTTGGCGAAGACCTGAGTGATCTTTCATGGCTCTCCAAAGCTGTCGGGCTTGTGATCTCGAACGATCTTCTGGTCGATCCAAAGTTTCCACGCCAAGATCTTGCTAATGTCGCCCCCCAACTTCGTTGGATTCATATTATTGGCGCCGGTATCGAGCCGCTGCTGCCGCTCGATTGGCTGCCTGCGCACATAACGCTGACCAACAACAGCGGCGTGCATGCTACCAAGGTCCGCGAATTGGCGTTGATGATGCTCCTGATGGTGCATGCGCGCGTTCCGACCATCGTTGGCAATCAACGCAAGTCGCACTGGCAGCAAATCTTCACGCCGGGAATCGCTGGACGCGTAGTATTGATCATCGGCGTGGGCGACATGGGCGGCGCCGTCGCATCGGCGGCCCGCGACCTGAAGCTTAAGGTTTTGGGTGTGCGCCGAAGCGGCGCACCGCATCCCAGCGTGGATGAGATGTATCGCCCGGACCAGCTCGACGCCGTGCTGCCGCGGGCCGATATCGTCGCACTGGCCGCCCCACTCACCAGCGACACCGCCGCCATGATTGACAGCCGGCGGTTCCAGTTGATGAAAGACGGTGCCGGTTTCATCAATATTGGGCGGGCAGGTTCGGTCGATCAGGCAGCGTTTCTGGCTGCTCTGAATAACGGGAAAATCTCCAGCGCCGTCATCGACGTCTATGACCGCGAGCCCCTGCCCGCCGATTTACCGCTTTGGACCGCGAACAATGTGATCATGATGCCGCACGTAACCGCTGACGACGAGGACCAATATTTGCCAAAGACGTTCGATCTGGTCCTGGAAAACTACGTCAGGCTGCAGAACGGAATGAATTTATTGAATGTCGTCGATCGTGAGCGCGGCTATTGAAATTCGCGATGAAGGCGTTCTGATCGCCCACTGCGACAATCGCTCGGCAAAAGAAATGGGCGTGGCGCCGGATCGCGCCACGCCCATTATTGATTCACCGCTTGCTTTTACTCGGCGGCGATGCGCGAAGGATGACCCGCCGCGTGCTGCACCGGGTTGCGGCCGATGAAGAACTCGCGATCATGCGAATCGGTCACCTTGATGCCCGACTTCACCAGGCCATTGCGCAGCGTGTGCATGGTGTGGTCGTTCAGGCGCATGGTCGGCCGCCGCATCGGGCCGCCGTTAAAGCCGTTAAGCCAGCCCTGATACTTCCACAGCATGCGATGCAGGAAATTGGTCTGCGCCATGTAGGCGCTGGTGACCATATTCGCTTTGCGCGCCGGGTTGAGCTGCCAGTACAGGCGGGTCGCCTCGTCGAAGTCGCCCTTTCTGCAGCAGCTTGAAGATGCGCGGAATCATCGGTCCGAAATACTCGGTGTTGCTGGTAGCGCTGAACTGCACTGGCGCGACCTGCGCGAGCGGGATCATGTCCTTCTCGAGCGGATTGCTGATCACGACTTCCTTGCCGAACAACCGGTGGCACTCGATCCAGTGCATGAAGCTCGGCATGCCGCCTTCCGCCTTGATGGCGGCGACGTTCGGGCAGTCGTCGATGAGGCGGCGGATCAGCGACGCCTCGATGTCGGACTCATGCACGCGATTAAAGCCCCAGAGCGGGACCGGAAACAGCATCACCGCGAGATCGGTCGCATCGCAGAAGGCCTTGGTGTAGTCGTAGATGTCCTGCGGGGTCTCGGCGTACATGTTGGCGGGGTAGGACAGCAGGATCAGCTCGCCGCCGCTCTGCTCGGCAATCTTCACCGCCTCGATGTTCTCTTCCAGGTCGTTGAACGAGGCATGGTGCACCAGCATCAGCTTGCCCTTGGCCTCGTCATGCGACCACTCGAAGAACTGACGATATTCATCGAGCGTGATCGCGACTTCCGACACCAGCAAGGTGCCGAAGAAGCCGTACTCGATCTCCAAGCGGATATCGTGACGGATGCCGAGCTCGTTCAGCCCCTTGAGGTCGCCGGTATAGGACGGGACGACGACGTTGCAGACACCGCGCAGGTGCTCGCGCGCCCACTCCCGCGCTTCCTTCTTGCGATAGCTAGCCATAGTTGCCTTCTCCTGGTTACGATGTTTGAGATTGCCGATTGGGACCGAAAGCCATTTTCGTGGCGTGTCCGCGCCTATTTGCCCTGCCATGGGATGAAGCGCCGCGCGAGGAAGTCGACGCAGTAGGCTTGGATGAACCCGAGCAGCGCAATGAGAGCTAAGCCGACATACATGTTCTTCACCCAGAACACCGACCACGCCCACCAGATGCGATAGCCGATGCCCTCGTTGGCGCCGACGAACTCGGAGGCGACCAGCAGCAGCAGCGCGACGCTGGCGCAGATGCGCAGGCCGGTGAAGATTCCGGGCAGCGCGCCCGGCAGGGCGACGGTGACATAAACCTTCCAGCGCGACGCCTTAAGATTGTTGGCGACGTCGAAATAAATGCGCGGAACGTTCATCACGCCGGCCATCGAGTTGATGGCCATCAGGAAGAACACGCCAATGGCAACGATGACGTATTTGGAGGCTTCGCCTAGTCCGAAGATCAGCAGAATGAGCGGCAGCAAAGCGATCTTCGGCAGCGGATACAACGCCGCGATCAATGGCTGAAAGATCGCGCGCACCGGCGGGAACAAGCCCATCGCCAGGCCCAGCATGGTGCCGGGAATGCCGCCCATCAGAAAGCCGATGGCGATGCGTTGGAGGCTGACGCCGAGGTCGCTCCAGAATTGCCAAGTCTGCGCCATCTCAAACGCCGTCTCGAAAATCGTCGAGGGCGCGGGAAAGAAGCGGACATCGATGAGGTCGAGGCGGGCGCAGATTTCCCAAACCAGCAACAACGCGGCCGGCGACAAGATCGCAGTCGGCAGGCGCAAGCGGAAACGGCGCGCCGGCGCCCGCTCGGCTTCAGCCGGCTTGGCCGCGACCCCCGGAAGCGTCTGCTCGGACATGGGCTCAAACTCCCCCGGCGGACGCAAGCTGCTTTGCGCCGTCGTCGCCGCTGATCCGGCCGGCTTCCAGCGCACGTGCCCGTTCGACTTCTTCGCGCAGCAATGCCCAGATATCGCGCGTCAGCGCGTTGAATTCGGGGGTTCGCCGCAATTCCATCAGATCGCGCGGCCGCTCGAACGGAATATCGAAGGAGCGCTTGAGCTGCCCCGGCACAGAGGTCATGACGATCACCCGGTCGCCGAGCAACACAGCCTCATCGAGACTATGGGTGATGAACACCACTGTACTACGGTTCGCCTCCCAGAGCTTGCCCAGTTCGCCCTGAAGCAAGATCTTGTTCTGCTCGTCGAGCGCCGCGAACGGCTCATCCATCAACAAGATTTCGGGATTGGTGATGAAGGCGCGGGCAACCGAAAGGCGCTGCTTCATGCCCCCCGAGAGTTGATAGGGGTGGAATTTGCGATAGCTTTTCAGACCGGTCTTCTCGAGGAAATAATCGACGCGCTCCTCACTCTCCTTGCCCTTCCACGTGTTGGTGACCCGCAGCCCATAGGCGGCGTTCTGCTCAACGGTGAGCCAGGGAAACACCGATTCCTGCTGAAAGATCATCGTGGAGACCGGGCGACCCGGCTGATGGTGGTCAAGCCGGATGTCGCCCTTGGTCATAGTGTCCAGACCACCTAGCATCCGCAAAAGAGTGGATTTCCCGCAACCGCTCGGCCCGACAATGCAAACGAATTCCTCCGGCGCGACGTCGAGATTGACGTCGCGCACGGCTAGGAAGTCGCCGCCTTTGACGGAGAACACCTTGCTGACATTGCGAATGGAAATCTTCGCGGTCACGCCGGATCGCCTCGGTTTTACTTGCCAGTCCCAACGGCCTTGACGGCCGCTTCAGCGAAGGAGTTGTCGACCACCTTGTTGAGGTCGGGCATTTTCGGAATAAGTCCGACATCGTGATACCAGTTGAGCTGCCAGCGCAGGCCGTGCTTGCCCTCGACGTCCGCGACAAGATCGAGACGACCGAGCCCCAGGCCCATTTTCGGATCTTCATAGACGGCGGCGCTCTTTTGCGGCGTGTACTTCTGGTAGATCTGCGCGATCTCCTTGCGGCCTTCCGGCGTCATCAGCGCCTTGTGAGTGTAGATGTTCGCTTTTTGCAGCGCACGCATGAAGCGCATGCCGAGGTCACGGTCTTCCTTGCCGACCCGGTCGCCATACATCACGACCGCGAGCGTGAATCCGGGCATCAATTGCGACAGGCCCATCATCTTGGTGGCGAACTTGCCCTTCTCGGCCACCCGCGCAAACGGATCGAGCGTGGCGCCGGCGTCGATGGACTTGCCCTTGAATGCCGCCAGCATGTCCGGATAGGACATGTTGACGATCCGCACGTCCTTTTCGGTCAACCCGCCGGTCTTGAGATATTCGTCCACGAACAGGTTGGTGAACTGGCCGCGCGCGGTGATGGCGATGGTCTTGCCCTTGAGGTCCTTGGCGCCCTTGACCGCGCCGCTCTCGGTCAGGTCATGCCGCACGGCGATCCAATTGGGATCGCCGCCCGGCCGGCCCGGATCGGCAACGCTATAGCCGGCGACGATTAGCGCGTTCACACCCTGCGCCATCGCGTTGTAGAGCGCGGCGCCCGCAGCGGTCATGGCGATATCGATCTGGCCGGTCGACAGCGAGGGCACCAGGGCGGCGCCGGAGCGGAAGATCTCGATTGAGAAGTCGATGTTTTCCTTGGCGAAGTAGCCTTTTTCCTGCGCCACCAAGGCGATGTTGGCCGAACGAAGCATGCCCATCTTGACCTTGTCGGCCGCGACGCTGGGGGTCGAGAGCAAAGCAGCGCCAACGCCGAGGGCAACGGCGAGCGAGATCGATTTTCCGGACCAGACTTGCATCGACTTTTCCTCCTTTAGACGATGGTTGCGCGTGCGGATCTTGACGTCCGCGTCGTTCGTATCTGCACGCCGGGGCCGAGCGGCCCTGCGCGCGTAATCAAATCTCCTTGCGCGAGAGCGACATCGGCAATTCCGTCGCCAATCCCCGCGCTACAGCCTTGTCGAACGCCAGTTCCGCGATCGCGATATCCTGCACCGCCGCGCCGACCGACTTGAACATGCGCAGCTTGGCTTTGGATACGCGCTCATCGGCCCTGCCCGCGATCAGGTCGCTGAGCGATATCATCTTGTGCTCGAAGGCAACGCCGGCGGATTTCGCCGCGATCATGTCGCCTGTTTCCTCGATCACCTCTTCGACCGCGTCACAGACGATCAGGTCACAGGCCTCAACCACCGAGACGTCGATTTCGCGCTGCTCCTGCACGGTAGAGCCAATCGACACCACCAGCATGCCGGGGTGCAGCCAGTCGCCGAACAAAATCGGTTTCTCGCCGTGCGAGCGGGCGGCAGCGACGACGATGTTGGACTCCTTCACCGCCGCCTCGGCCGAGGTCGTCGCGACGCAAGGAATGCCGAGCTCAGACTGCATGCGCGCCGCGAACGCCTCGCGGCGCTCCGGCGTCGTGCTGTAAACGCGCAGGCCCGACAGCTTGCGCACGTGCGCGATCGCACGCGCGTGTGAGAGCGCCTCTGCTCCACTGCCGAGCACACCCAGCACGGCGTCACCTTGCGGCGCCAGGCGGTCGACGGCGACCGCCGAGGTCGCACCGGTGCGGCAGGCCGTCACGTGATTGGCGTCGAGCAGGCCGGCAATCTGCCCGGTCTCCTGATCGAACAGAACGATCAGATAGTGGACTTCCCGACTGCGGCCGGCACCGAACAGCTTCGCGCCCATGAATTGCGAGGTCGACGGCGCCGCGGGAAGCGTGCGCAACCAACAACGGTCGCCGCGGGTCACGACGCGGCGCGGATGGGCGGCATGGGTATGGGGGACGGAATAAGCCTCGCGCAGATGCGCGATCATCTCGTCCCAATCGAGCACCTGTTGGGTGGCTTCGCGCGAAACGAAATGCGGGCGTTGGACCGCCGCGCGCGAAGGCGACGTATCTACTCGAGCATCCATTCTTATTGTCTCACTCCCTAGGCCGACAACGTGAACCAATCAGCGCGATTGAGTCAACCGGTTTGCGAAAAAATAACAACCAATCTAAGATAGAGATCAACCAATTTGCAAATTGGTTGGAATGTGCTACAAATTGACGATCGACACAGCGAACCCCCGCCGGGACCAATGACCTTGAAGACCAACAAAGCGATCCGTATCGGTCGATCGCGGAGGACCGCCGTCGTCACTCGGATGGTGGGGCCGGCATGAGCACGAGCGATACGCACAGCACCGAATTCGATCGACTCCGGCAATTCGTCGAACGAGCGAACTTTGCCAAAGAAAATCGTCTGCCACCCGAGCGCGAGTTGGCGGCAACGCTCGGGCTCACCCGCAACAAGCTGCGCAATGGTCTGCAACGCCTCGAGTCGGAAGGACTGATCTGGCGGCATGTCGGTAAGGGCACCTATCTCGGCTCGCGTCCGATCCAGAACGGCAAGCGCTACGCGGTGTCCGAGGTAACCAACCCGCGCGAGATCATGGAAGCGCGCATGGCCTTCGAGCCCGAACTAACGCGGCTGGCGGCGTTCCGCGGCACAGCGCGTGACTTTGCCGACATGGAGCGCTGTGTCGAGAAGATGAGGGTGGCAACGAGCTGGGAGTTATGGGAGCAACTCGATACCGAGCTGCACCGATGCATCGCCCGTGCGGCGCAGAGCGAGTTGATGTTCGCCATGTTCGAGATGATGGCGGACCTCAAGACGATCTGGGGTCGCTTGCGCCAGGAACCCAACATGCCGCAGCGCGTGCAGCGCTCAACCGAAGAACACGCGGATATCGTGCGGGCTTTGCGCGACCGCGAGCCGGAAGTCGCCAGCAAATTGATGCGCAAGCACTTGCACAATGTGCGCAAGTCCATCTTTGGCGACGGGGAATATATCTAGGCAGACTTTGCCTCCCCTCGCCTCGTGGGCCTCACCGCATGGCGCGCGCATCCAGCATCGTCAGGGCTGACAGCCCATAATCCGGGGGGAACCATGCATATCGGCGTCGCCGGGCTCGGCAAGATGGGTGCGGCGATTGCCGCACGGTTGTTGGATAACGGCCACCAAGTCACCGTCTGGAATCGCACCCCGGGCAAGACCCAGGTGCTGAGCGACGCCGGTGCCAGCGTCGCGGCGACCGCAGCCGAACTCGCCAGCAAGGTGGAGGCGGTCCTCACCATTCTCACCGACGGCACCGCGATCGACGCCGTCTACAATGGTCCGACCGGCCTCTTGTCGGGCAACGTCAAAGGCAAGTTGTTCATCGAGATGAGCACCGTGCTGCCTGAAGTGGAAATCGATCTGGCCGGCAAAGTGCGCGCCAAAGGCGCCGCGCTGGTCGAGTGTCCGGTCGGCGGTTCGGTGCCGCCCGCGCGCCAAGGCAAGCTGATCGGGCTGATGGGAGCCGAGCCCACTGATGCGGAGCGCGCGCGGCCGATCCTCGAGTCGCTCTGCCGTAGGCTCGAACATTGTGGGCCGGTCGGCGCCGGCTCAACGATGAAGCTCGCGATCAATCTACCGTTGATGGTGGCCTGGCAGGCCTATGGCGAAGCCTTTGCGATCTGCCGTGACCTCGGCTGGGAACCCAAGCGGCTGCTCGACCTCTTCATGGACACGAGCGGCGCCAACAACGCGCTCAAAAACCGCTCCGACATAATCATTGCCGCGCTCGAAGGTCGCGAGCCCGGCCCCACGACCTTTACGATTGCCGACGGCTGCAAAGATTTGCAGACCATGCTCAACGCCGGCAAGGCGAAAGGCGTTGAGATGCCGGCTGTGTCGGTCACGCTGAAGGTCTTCGAAGAAGCGAGAGCAAATGGCCTTGCCGACGACGACGGCTCTCGTATTTCTGTCTATTGGGGCATGCGCCGATAGCGGCCCATGCCGCGAGGAACTATTGATAGATTAATTTCTCCGCACGTGACCGTTGAAGCGCACGATTGATTGAAGTTCGCGTTCCGGTCCCCTTATGGTTGATTAGCACACCCGCTCTGCTCAGGTAGCATGTTGCCCATCGCAAGGGCGCGCCAGGCCTTTCCAGGCCTGCGCCGATTGGGCTGACCGCAGCGCTCTCACTGCGATGCCGGGAGGCAACAATGAAGTTCGAGGTCATTAAGTCCGATGCACCGCGGCCGCTGGCGCACTACAACGAGGGGACCAAAGTTGGCCCCTGGGTTTTCGCCGCCGGTCAAATTGCCAGCGACTACAAGACCGGCGTGCCGCCGGAAGCCCGCAAGAACCCACAATTTCCTTACTACAACTCGGACATCAAGCTTCAGACCCGCTACGTGCTTGAAAATCTGAAGAAGACCTTTGCGGCGGCCGGAAGCTCGTTCGACAACGTCATCAAAGCCCAGGTCTTTCTGACCGATCTCAATAATTTCAATGGATTTGACGAGGTATGGCGCGAGTATTTCACCGTGCCGCCGCCGCGAACGACGATCGGCACCACAGGTCTGTTGGTCCCCGGCACGTTGGTGGAGATTGACCTGATCGGTTACGTCCCAGGCGCTGGTGTCGAGCGCAAGTTGGTCAAGTCGAGCGCGCCGAAACCGCTCGCAAATTACTCGGAGGCTTTTACCGTCGGCGATCTGATCTTTGCGGCCGGCCAACTGGCCAGCGATTTCAAGACCGGGGTCCCCGCCGAGGCCAAGAAGAGTGCGGCGTTTCCCTACTACGGCTCGGATATCAAGAAGCAGACGCAATTCATCCTCGAAAACCTCAAGCAGACGTTTCAGTCTGCGGGAAGCGGCCTCGACAATGTGTTCAAGGCTCAGGTGTTCCTGCGCAATCTGGCGGATTTCAACGATTTCGATGAAGTATGGAAGCAGTATTTCAAGGTCCCGCCGGCGCGCACCACGATCGGGACGTCGGGGTTGCTGGTCGACGGCACATTGATCGAGATCGATCTCATCGGACACGTGGGCGGATCGAGCATCAAGGCAGAAGCGGTCAAATCCCAGAACCCAAAGCCGCTCGCCAATTATACGGAAGCATTCCGGGTTGGGGACTTGGTATTTCCAGCCGGACAACTCGCGAGCGATTTCGTGCATGGCATTGCCGAAGAAGCGCGGATGCATCCGGCTTTCCCCTACTATGGCTCTGCCATCAAGAAGACAAACGCGCTATATTCTCAACAACATCAAGAACACGCTGGAAGCGGCCGGCAGCTCGCTCGATCATGTCGTCAAAGCTCAGGTGTTCCTGGTGGACCTCAACGACTTCTACGCCTTTGACGAAGTCTGGAAGGAATTCTTCAAGACCCCTCCGCCGCGCACGACGGTCGGCACAACCGGGCTTCTCGTCGACGGCGCCCGCGTCGAAATCGACGTGATTGCGACCGTTCGAGATTAAAGCCAGACTGGGTGCAGGATAATGTCGCGTCCCGTGCAGCACACGGGACGCGCCGAATAATTTGGAGGGCGCCGGTGAAAATCATCGACCTTTCGCATTTGATGAATGCGCATACCCCCGGTTGGGTCGGCTATGCCGGCAACAAGATGTATTACGCCACCAATCTGCAGACAAAAATGATCGTCGCGCAGCGGATCGATACGGCTCTTCACGTCGGCACGCACATCGACGGCGCCATGCACGGCACTGACGGCATGGGCGACATGGCGAGTTATCCGCTCGACTTTCTGGTCGGTCCGGGCGCCATCGTCGATATTTCAAAGGACATGGATGACTGGGCGGTCATCACGCCCGAAATGCTGGAGAAGGCTGCGGTCGATATCAGAGAAGGCGACATCCTGATAATTCACACCGGGTACCACCGTTATTGGGAAGGCAAGCCGCAACAAGACCTTGTTCGTTATTTCTGCTTTCACCCGGGCGGGCGGATTGAATTGCTGCAATGGATGCTGAAAAAGAAGATCAAGTGGTTCGGCATCGATTGCGGGTCCGGCGACCATGCCATGAACACGTCAATTCGCCTGATGCGGCCGGATCTTGCCGCCGAGTTCGAACGCCGCGTCGGAAAGAAGGCGGAGGACTTCTTCGGCACATTTGAATACACCCACAAGAAATCCGGCAGGCTGGTGCGCGAGAACATATTTCCGTTCCATAGCTGGGCCTTTCAGGAAGGTCTCATTCACGCAGAGAACATTGGCGGCGACATCGAAAAGGTCTTGAACCAGCGCTGTCTGATCGGCGCGTTTCCCTGGCGCTACGAGGGTCTGGAGGCCTGCCCGTGCCGCATCGTTTGCTTCCTCGATTGCGGCGAGTCGGTGGAAGCGATCGGCGACGCCGCCAAAGCAATCTTTCCGCGCCACGGCGGCCGCTAAAAGCGCAGAGTCGCTTCGATATCGCGCACGCCAATTATCTATTTTGGATCACCGGCAGCAGCACATAGGGCACTCTTCCGCCGTCGAAATGCAGCGTGGTGCGGCCGCCGAACACCGCTGCGGGACGATCGTCCGGATCGTCGTGATTGAACGGTCCGACGCCGCGCAGCGGATATGTCGCGCCCGGAATCGGGAGCGGCGGTTCGTCGTTTTCGTAATCGCGCCCGCGTACGGCAAGGCCGATGCGGTAACCGGGAGGCACGACAATGCAGGTCGGCCAGATTTCGATATCGAGTTCGACCGGCTTTCCGGGCGTCAGCAGTTCGCGTTCCTGATGCGGATGATACGGCCGATAGGGCAGCGAGCGATCGGGATCGAGCTTGCGGTGCGATGCGCGCAGCCAGCCGAACGCCACGGGCATTCGCGGATCGTTGGCGCCGTGGAAGGTTACTTCCTTGCCCTGAGGATCGAACACCCGCAGGACAAGGAACAGATCGGCATCCTCCGTCGACGATGAGATGAACAGCTTTGCCGCGGCCGGCCCAGTGATTTCCATCGGCTTCTCGAGCGGCGGCGTCATGAACAAAAGTCCATCCCCAAGCGCATCGAACACGACGGTCGTATCATGTGATGGACGTTCCCGAACCAAGGCGCGGCCCCCGGGTTCGAGGTAGAACCGCGTCCATTGCGTGCGCGCAATCGGCCATTCGCGCTCGTGCCGAACCTCAAACTTCTCGCCGGGATGGCGGATCTGAAGCTGCACCTGCGGCTGATTCAGCCAGCCGGTATCCTCGCCTTTGAGGAAATGCCCGAAGAAGCGTTTCTGCAGGTCGATGCCGTAGTTGGTATAAAAATGCGTCCAGTGCGCTTGGCCGTGGATCTCCAACCATTTCTGCGGCGACGCCGCGCGCATGAAGCCTTCGACATTGCCGCGCAGGTGCAGTCCGTGGCCGCCCCAGTTGCCGGCCGACAACACGGGCGTAACGATCTTGTCCCAGTCGGCAGAGCGTTCGCGATGGTAGGCGTCGTCGAACGGATGCTCGGTCACGTTTTGCCACATCGGCGCCCGGTTTCTCTCTCGTGTCGCTTCATCGAGCGTTTCCGGCCCGCTGACCAATTCGGCTGTCACCGGATTACGCGGCCCGTTCTCGCCGACGCCATATTGCACGCGGAAGACCTGGCGACCCTGAAAGCCCTTGGCGAAGGTCGAGCGAATGCCGCCATGATAAGTCGCGTCGCGGTAGCGGTCGGCATATCCCTCCCACACACACATGGCGGCCAGATGCGGCGGCTGCAGTCCGGCGGCACGCCATTGATTCATGGCATAGTAGGAAATGCCGTTCATGCCGACCTTGCCATTGCACCACGGCTGCGCCGCGGCCCATTCGATGCAGTCGTGGAAATCTTTGGCCTCGCGCGCATTGTGCTGGTCGAGATAGCCGGGCGAGCGCCCTGCCCCGCGGCTGTCGATGCGCAGGCAGATATAGCCGTCAGGCACCCATTTCTCCGGGTCGACCACTTCCCAGTTCTGGTATTTGTTCGAAGAGCCTTTCGCCGTTTCCGGAAACGCTTTGGTCATGCTTTCCCACTGGCGGGCATAGAATTCCTGGAAGGACAACCCCTTTCCGTAAGGCCCGTAACTCAGAATGACAGGGTAACGGCCGTCATCGTTCGGGCGAAAGACGTCGGCGCGCAGCGCGATGCCGTCGTCCATCGGAATTTCGGCGTGCCAATCAATCCTCATCCCGTCGCGGACCTCGCTCCACGCGCCGCCCTGACGATTGTCGCTAATCCTGTTCATGGTCGATGTTTTCCGGTTCGACTGTCTTTCTAGCCGGTTCGGCGTTGCGCTATCGGCTCGACACCGAGGGGAGCCACAGCACGATCTCTGGAAAGGCTGTGATCAGCGCGACGAAGGCGAGGATGACGATGACAAAGGGAAAGATGCCCCGGAAAATGTTCATCAGTCCGACTTCGGGCGCGATGCCGTGCATCACGTAAACATTGATTCCGATCGGCGGTGTGATGAGCGCCAGCTCGGTCATCAGCACCACAAAGACGCCAAACCAGACCGCATCGAATTGCAAACTCATCATGACCGGAAAGACGAAGGGCAGCGTCAAGATCAGCATGCCCCATACGTCAAGTAGCGCGCCCAGGACCAGATACATCAGAACGAACAGGAACAAGATGACGTAGCGATTGAGCCCGGAGTCGCTGATCAGATTCACAATTCCACTCGTCACATCGGTGAGCACGAGAAACCGCGCGATCAGGTGCCCGCCGATGATGATCGCGAAGATCATTCCGGTGGTGACGCCGGTGCCGATTACCGACTCCCGCAGGCTGGCCAAGGTCAGGCGGCGCATCAGCAGCCCGACAGCGAGCACGCCGAGCACGCCGATCGCCGATGCTTCGGTCGGGGTGACCGCGCCGATGTAAATGCCGCCGATCACAACCACGAAGATTACAATAATCGGGGCGAGATTGCGCAACGACGTGATCCGCTCGCGCCATGAATATTGCGGTCCGACCGGCCCCAGCTCCGGGCGCAAGCGACATTGGACGTAGATCAGCGCGACAAAGGCCAGCGTCAGCAAAATCCCGGGGATGATACCGGCGATGAACAGCGAGCCGATCGAGGTCTCCGTCCATATCCCGTAGACGATCATCAGCACGCTGGGCGGTATCAGGATCGCAAGCGTGCCAGCAGCCGCGAGACTGCCGGTTGCCAGCCGCGGGTCGTATTTGTAGCGGCGCATTTCCGGGATGGTCATGGCGCCCATGGTGGCGACCGCCGCCGAGCTCACGCCGGTGACCGCACCGAACCCGGCCGAGGCCACCACCGCGGTGATCGCCATACCGCCCGGAAGACGCCCAAGCCATTTTTGCACGCAGCTATAAAGGTCCTCGGCGATGCGCAAATGGAAAACGAGTTGGCCCATCAGAATAAACATGGGCAGCGCGATCAGGATGAAGTCGGTCGAACTCTTCCCACGCGTTCAGGCCGACCTGCGCGGCCGTCGCGGTGAAGCCGGTGAGCGCATAACCGCCGACGATGCCAACCGCCGCCATGGCAAAGGCGATCGGGACACCGAGCGCAATCAAGCCCAATAATACGGCAAATCCAATCAGACCGATGAGTGACGGATCCACGGTCTAGTTCCGGCGCCGGGCGGTGGAGCGAATGGCGAAGACGGCGAATTGCAATGTCATCACCGCCGCGACGATGGCGACGAACAAGGCGAACGGCCAATAAGGCACGCCGAGATTTTCAGCCCCCTCGTGCCGCGCCCGCATGGCAGGAAACGTCCGCAACATCTCGTAGCACAGCAGAACGGAGAAAAGTCCGCCGGAAACCGCGGTGGCAAGGTCGGCGATGACCCGCGGCACGCCGCGAAGCCGGCTGTAGATAAGCTCCATCCGGATATGTCCGCCGCGTTGCCATACGTAAGGCAGCGAGCCGAACACCATGACGAGCAGCAACAGGCTGGTCGCTTCAATGCCCCAAGGGAGCGGAGCATTGAAGACGTACCGAAGCACCACGTCGGTGCCGATCACGGCGGTCGAAACCGCGACCGTTACGATATTGATGACGTAATGCAGCGCGCGAAGCGTCGCTTCGAGCCCACCCCCAGTGTGCGATTCGGATGGCGTCACGTCATGATTCCGATCGTGCGTGCTGGCTATTTGACCAGGCCTTGCACCGGCTTGTTCACGGTCTCCATGAACAACTCGTTCCAAGACTTCTTGGAGTCCTCGGCGACCAGGCGATGAATGTCGCTCAGCAGCTTTTTCCCAGGCAGGCCCTTTTTCTCCATCTTGGCGACCCACTGATCATCCACCTTGCCCATGGCGTCGAGAATCCGCTGCCGCTCGGCCGGCTCCAGCGTGACCATTTCGATGCCCATGGCCTTCATCTTGGTGCGGGCGCTGGAGGCATAGGCCTCGAACCACAATTGAGCGTCGGCCATATTCCAGCGCTGCAGCCACTCGTAGAAGACCTTCTTCAGGTCGGGCGGCAGCCCGTCATAGAATTCCTTGCGCATGCAATAGTCGAGCTCGACGGTCGCAAACCGCAGATCGGCCCAGGCCTTGGCCGGCTCGGCGGTGCGGAACGAGATGAAGGCCGCGTCGTGACCCACGACGCCGTCCACCGTGCCGCGCTGGAAGGCCGTGTATGATTCAGGAGTTCGAGACAAAGACCGGCGTCGCCCCGATGGCGCGCATCTGATCGGCCTGCACGCCGCCCACGGCGCGAATCTTCATGCCCTTGAGGTCTTCGAGGCGGTGAACCGGCTTCTTCGAGACCAAATCGTAAGGCGGCGTCATCGAGGCGCGGGCGAGATAGACGCCCATGTTCTCGTACTCTTTCTTGAAATACTCGGGATAGATCTTCGTCGCCACGGCCGCGCCCACGACCGCATCCGGAAACAGCCCGGAATTCGCGGTGCCGTGCATCAACTGAAAGCTGGTCGGCTGATAGGACACGTAGCACTGGGTCATGTCCGTGATGCCGTTGCGCACCGCCTTGAATCCATCCGCCATCGCATGCAGCACGCCGCCGGGATATTCCTTGACGATGAGCTTTCCTTTGCTCTCCTTCTCAAGCTGCTTGAAAGCCCCGTGAAAGACCTTCCACAGCGGCACCGATGCGGAAACGAACGACGAAAACCGGATGGTGATTGGCTTTCCGGTGTACGTAATCTTGTATTCCGGGACGTTCAGCTTGCCCTCGACATAGTCGCGGGCTGCCTTGGTGCGCGCGGCAAAATCGTCCTGCGCATAAGCCGGCGCCGAGATCGTCGCCGCGGCCAAGACAACGCTTGCGCCGATCAACTGAGCGGTACGGGCGAGATGTGTCATTTTCCTCTCCTCAGTTTGCTGACCACTGCCTTTGCTGAGTCTCGCGATACGCCGAATGGTCACGTTCGCGGGATCACCGGCAGCAGAAGATAAGCCTCTTGGTTGGGACCGAAGTGCAGAGTCGTCTTGCCGCCGAAGATCGCCGGCGGGCGCGAATCGGGGTCATCGTGCAGGAACGGGCCGCAGCCGCGCATCGGCTTGCCGATATTCGAAAGGAAGCCGGGCGGCTCGTCCGATTCATAATCCTTGCCGCGGATGGTCAATCCAATGCGGTAGCCGGCCGGAATGACGATACATGTCGGCCAGATCTCGATATCGAGTTCCGCCGGAACACCCGGCGTCAGCGGCTGCACCTCGTCGTGCGTATGGTAGGGCCGATACGGCGTCGAGAGCTTGCTATCGAGCTTGCGATGCGAGGCGCGCAGCCAACCCTGGCCGACGGGCGTGTGCGGGTCGAGCGCGCCCTGGAAGGTGACCTCCTTCCCGGCTGGATCGAATACGCGCAGCACTAGAAAGAGATCCGCGTCGTTGGTCGAGGACGAAACGAACAGCTTGGCGGCGGAAGGACCGGTGATTTCCGTTTCTGCGGGAAGCGGCTCGGTGAGGAACGTGACGCCGTCGCCCATGGCATCGAATTCGACTTTGGCGGCGGCCGCGGCCGGATTCTGCGATAGCGTCTTGTCCGCCGGATTGAGCGCCAGCTTGGTCCATTGCGTGCGCTTGAGCGGCCATTCCCGTTCGTGGCGGATCACGAATTTCTCGCCGACGTGACGGATGTTGAGCTGGATCGGCGGTTGCTTCGACCAGCCGGTGTCTTCGCCCTTGAGGAAGTGCCCAAAGAAGCGCTTCTGCAGGTCGATGCCGTAGTCGGTGTAGAACAGCGCCCAGTGCGACGAGCCGTGCATCTCCAGCCACTTTTGCTTTGATGCGGAGCGCACAAAACCTTCCACATTGCCGCGCAGATGCAGACCTTGACCACCCCAGTTGCCGCAGGAGAGAAGCGGCACCTCGATCTTGTCCCAATGCGCGGAGCGATCCTTCTGATAGGCGTCATCGAGCGGATGCGATTTGACGTCGCGCATCAGGTCGAAGCGGTTCTTGGCCAACTCCTCATCCGAAAGTGTCTCGGGTCCAGAGACCAGATCGCCGGTGACGCGACTTTTCGGTCCGCGCTCGCCGAGGCCGTGCTGCACCGTCTTCATCTGCATATTGAAGACGTTGCCGGTCATCGTGCAGAGGACGCCGCCGTGGTAGGTCGAGTCGCGGTAACGATCGGCATAGCCTTCCCAGACACAAATGGCCGCCAGATGCGGCGGCTTGAGCCCGGCCACGCGCCACTGGTTGGTGGCGTAATAGGAGATGCCGTTGAGGCCGACCTTACCGTTGCTCCATGGCTGCGCACCGGCCCATTCGATGCATTCGTAGAAGTCCTTTATCTCGCGCGGTGAATGCAGTTCCATATAGCCGGGCGAACGGCCGGCACCGCGCGAATCCACGCGCACACAGGCATAGCCGTCCGGCACCCATTTCTCGGGATCCACCACTTCCCAGTTTTGATACTTGTTGCTCGAATTGCGCCCGACGTCGGGATAGTCGCGCACCATGATGTCCCAGGCGGTCGAGTATTTTTCCTGGAACGCGAGCCCCTTGCCGTAAGGCCCATAGCTCATGATGGCGGGGTATTTTCCTGCCGCAGTCGGCATGAAGACATCGGCACGCAAGATGATGCCGTCATCCATGGCAATCGGCACGTCCCACAGGATGCGCATATTGTCTCGGATTTCCTCGCGACCGTTATCGACTTCGGCGGCTGGTAAATGCTGGTCCATTGGCTTAATCGATGCCCCTGTTTTGAAAACTATTCGGCAAGCTTGACGGCCGCCGGCACGGCGCATGGGCGCCGCCAACGTTCTGCGCTTCCGTCAGTCGGCTGGATAATGCTGCAAGTTGTCTTGTGGTGTCGTGCGATCGTTCGGCGCGAAGCGATCGCGGCACAACAGATCGACGGCGCTGATCGGCAGGCGATCACGCAAACCTCCCCAACATCGTTTGGCCGGCCCACGTTGCGCGCAGGGTCCGTTAGACAAAAGGCTAGAAGCTAGCTTGCCATATGACAAATAGTGAGTTTTGATAGTTACGATACCAATTCGATATGGCTAAATCGCCGAGGGGCCCAAGGTGGATTTCAGCAATTTGCGCTATTTCGCCGAGGTGGTGCGGCAGCAGAACGTCACCAAGGCCGCGCGGCGGCTTGGCATCGCGCAGCCTGCGCTCACCCGCCGCCTTCACATCTTGGAAGAGGAGCTCGGTACGCCGCTGCTGCTGCGCCACCGCCGCGGCGTCAGGCCCACCGACGCCGGCCTGATCGTTTTCGAGCGCGCGCAACTCTTGCTGCGGCTTGCCGATGAAATGCAAGGCGATGTGATGTCGCAAACAACCGAGCCGAGCGGCCAGATCCGCTTTGGCTATCCGCCGTCGCTCGGCAATCTCTTTCTGGCCCGTCTGATTGCCGAATATCTGCGAAAGTTTCCGCGCGTCAGTCTTCAACTCGATGAGTATTTTTCGCCAGCCGTGAGCGAGGAATTATTGTCGGGCCGCATCGACATCGGAATTATGACCTGCGAAGCCGAGCATCCCGACTTGCAGCTGGTCCCGTTGTTTGCCGAAAGTTTGTGGCTTATCGGTCGCGCCGACATTTGGCCGTTCAAGTCCTCAAAATCGCTCTTGCCCTCCCACATCACCGGCCAGCCAATTCTCATTGCCAGCTTTCTGCGCACCGTTGTCGAAAGGCGGGAGGCAGAGAACAACTTTCATTTGCAGGTGCGCATGGAAGCCGATGCGCTCACGACGCTGCGGGAATCCATGCGAGCGGGAATTGGCTACATGCTCGGTCCGCCATCCGGTGTCAGCCAGCAATTGGATAGCGGCGAATTTGTCGGGGCTCCCGTGCGCGGACTGAGCGTGACTCGCGGCCTGTTCCGGCGGCGCGATCGCCCTCTGACCCGCGCGCTGCAGGAATTTGAAGCGATGATTCTCGCGCAATCTGCCGAGCTGCTGCAAAAACGGCCAACGATGTTCAAGACGCTGGCGACGGCAAAGCGGTGATATTCACGCCGGTCAATGTGTCGCAGCGGCATTCGCCACCTTCCCCTGCCGGCCCTCATAGGCCTGTCTTGAACGAATAGATGAGCAATTACATGGCTTTGTGATCTGCCATGACGTGCGCTGGATCCGCGACACCCGATAGGATCGGACCACAACAAAGACGGGATTGCTGTCTACGGGGCGCCTTGTCTAGGCTGCCATCCACGCCATCGAAAACAAACCCAAAAACCACACCAAAGGGGAGCGCTTATGCCGACCACGAGCCAGAACGCGGAAACCATCGTCCTCCATGCCGGCTATCGGTCCGATCCGACCACAACCGCGGTGGCCGTGCCGATCTATCAGACGACCTCCTATCAATTCAATTCGACCGAGCACGCCGGCAACCTGTTCGCGCTCAAAGAGCTCGGCAACATCTATACCCGCATCATGAATCCGACGCAGGCCGTGCTGGAGGAGCGCGTGGCCGCGCTCGAAGGCGGCGTCGCCGCTCTGGCGGTCGCGTCGGGACAAGCGGCCTCGCTGTTCGCGGTGCAGAATATCTGTCACGCCGGCGACAATTTCGTCTGCGCGACCGACATATACGGCGGCACTTGGAATTTGTTCGCCAACACCATGTCAACGATGGGGATCGAGTGCCGATTCGTCGATCCTGCCGATCCTGAAAACTTCCGGCGTGCGACCGACGCCAAAACCCGCTGCTATTACGGCGAAACTCTGCCTAATCCGAAGCTCACCGTCTTTCCGATCAGCGAGGTCGCCAAAATCGGCCGCGAGCTGGGCGTGCCGCTCATCATGGACAATACCGCCTGCCCGGTGCTGTGCCGGCCGCTCGAGCACGGCGCCGCGATTGTCATGCATTCGACCACTAAATATATCGGCGGCCACGGCACCTCGATCGGCGGCATCATCGTCGATGGCGGCAATTTCGACTGGGAGAAGCACGCCGACCGCTTCCCCATGCTCAACACGCCGGACCCGAGCTATCACGGCGCGGTATGGACGCAGGCCGTCAAGCCGCTCGGGCCCATCGCCTACATCATCAAGGCGCGCGTGACGCTGTTGCGCGATATCGGCGCCGCCGCCTCGCCGTTCAACTGTTTCCTGCACATCCAGGGGCTGGAGACCGTGGTGCTGCGCATGCGGCAGCACTGCGCAAACGGGGCGGCAGTTGCGGACTACCTATCGAAGCACCCCAAGGTCGCCAAGACCATTTATCCGGGCAAAATGAGCGGTGAATCCAAGCGGCGTGCCGACGCTTATCTCAAGGGCGGCTATGGCGGACTGGTCGGCTTCGAGCTCAAGCAGGGCGGCCGCGAGGCCGGCTGCAAGTTCATCGAAGCCCTCAAGATGTTCTACCATGTCGCCAATATCGGCGACGCCCGCTCGCTCGCCATCCATCCGGCCAGCACCACGCATTCGCAGCTCACACCGGAAGAACAGCAAAAGACCGGCGTCACCGACAGCTATGTGCGGCTCTCGGTCGGCATAGAGCATATCGACGATATCATCGCCGATATCGATCAAGCATTGGCGGCTGCGTAGGCTGGCAATCGAGCTTGTGCGTAGGGCGCGGCGCGTGAGTTGTTCGTGCTCACGCGCGCCCTATGACATTGGCGAAAAGGCTGCCGGCAGATAGATCCGCGACGACATAGAGATGAGGTGCGCGTGCCCACCCTTCGGCGGCCAGACCTTCATCGCGGTCGCCTTGGCGCGAATCTCCTGCCGCGCCTTGAGGTCCGGATAGGGCCATATGTGCATGAAGCGCGGGACGACACCGTCGAGGCCATACATGGCCGCGAGGAGTGGCGACAGCTTACCGCGTTCCCCTAAGGTGTCCTGCCAAAGCGCGATGGTCGGCGCAACGCCGCTCGGCTTGAACCGGTAGATGCGCACTTCATAGACCGGCCCATGCGCGCCGCGCTCGAGCGCCGGCAGAAACGGCATCTGGACAAAGGTGTCGAACGACATATTGGTGAGAAACTCGGCGACCCCGAATGGATTGCCGCCGAGAATGGCCGCGTCGCGGTCCTCCAGAAGGTACGCGTCGTTGTCGTAGCCGCTGAGGATCATGACCTGATTGAGCTCACCGATTTCGGCGATCCAGCAGCCTAGAAGCCGCCCTCGCCTGCTCTTGCCAGTCACGACCTCGCAAATGCGTTCAAGCGCGGCCGGCACCTTGCCGATCTGAAAGTCGAGTGTTGCGACGTCGTAGCGGGTCATTGCTTCCTCCAAAACATTTCCAACTCATCAATGAATAGCGATCGCACACCATCCGACCTTCGGCCGCAGCACACGCTTACCCAACGATGAGACGCGGCAGGAACAGCACAAGCTCGGGGATGAAGGTAATCAGGAGCAAAATCACGATTGCAATACCGATCATGGGGATGGCGTGATACGCCACTTTGTCGATCGTCGTCTTGCCGACGCCGGCAACAATGAACAGGCAGAGCCCGACTGGCGGCGTGACGAAACCGATCAAGCAATTGAAGACAACGATGACGCCGAGATGGACCGGATCCAGGTGCAGCACGTGGCCGATGCCGACCAGCGCCGGCACGGTCAGAATCAGAATGCCAATCGTGTCCAGGATCATTCCCAAGAACAGCAGCACCACATTGACCATCAACAAGACCGCGATGTGGTTCGAGCTGATGGCGAACAAAGCTTTCACCACTTTGTCAGGGATCTGCTCCATGGCGAAAATGAACGAGGCGATATTGGCCATGGCCACCAACATGAAGATGGCCGCGCTGATTACCGCCGTGTTGAGCAGGGCCGTCCACAGATTGTCGAGCGACATGACGCGGTAGTAGAACGCGGCGATCAGCAAGGCATAAATCGCGGCCACGGCCGCTGCTTCGGTCGGCGTGAATACGCCGCCGCGGATACCGACCACGATGATGACAGGGAGTGCCATCACCGGTATGGCGGAAAAAGCGGCGCGGACGAATTCGGCGCGCGTCGGCGGCGCGCGCCACGGATAATTGCGGCGGCGGGCAACCCAGCCGGCGTAGACTGTCAGTGCGACCGCCAGCATGATTCCGGGCACAATACCGGCGACGAACAGGCGCGCGATCGAGGTGTTGGAAAGGGCGCCATAGATGACCATGGCGATGCTGGGCGGAATGAGGGGCGCCATCAGCGAACTGACTGCCATCAACGCCGAAGCGTAATCATTGTTGTAGCCTTGGCGTTTCATTTCAGGAATGAGAACGCCGCCAAGCGCCGCCGCGTCGGCCGCTGCGGAACCGCTCACGCCGCCGAACAGGAAGCTGGCCCAGATCGCCGTCAGCGACACCCCGCCGCGAAAACGGCCGACGCAGACATTGGCAAATTCCAGAAGACGATGCGTCAGCCCGCCGGCTTCCATGAGATTGCCGGCCAGCACGAACAATGGAATAGCCAGCAGCACGAATTCGTCGATGCCGGCGAACATACGTTGCGGAAGAACCAACAGAAACTGCAGCTGATCCGTCGACACGAAATAGGCCAGCATGCTGATGCCGAGCACGAACACGACCGGCACGCCGAGCAACAGCAAGACAACGAAGCAAATAACGAGGGCTGTCACTTTTAAAGCCCTTCGTCCGGTGCCGGCGGCGGCTCGCCGCAGATTTGAACCGCGATGATGTGCAGGATCATCAAGGCGCTTCCGACCGCCACCGCGATGTGAACCCAAAACATCGAAATCTGCAGCGCGGTCGCGACGTCCTGGCGCGTGCGCCAGGCGAAATCCACGCCATAGACGACAACGACGGCGAGGAAAGCGATGATGCAAAGACGGCCGACGAGAAGCGCGAGCTGCCGGAGCGGTTTCGGCAAAAAATCGACAAATAGCGTGAAACCCAACATTTCGCCGCGCGAATAGGCAGTGCCCGCGACGAGAAACGCGGCCCAAACCATCATAAAGCGCATCAATTCTTCGGACCAGAAAAGAGAGGCGCCGACGACGTAGCGGAAATAGACCTGCAGGCCGGCAACGGCGGTAATCGCGGCGATGAGGATAACGCCGGTAAAGTTGATCGCCTTCTGATAGCCGCGTGCGATGCGGACAATCAACGAAGGCGTTTGGGCTGCCAAGCTGCTATCGTCCGGCACCAACGCGGCAATCCTCTTTCGTGTCAGGTGCCTCGCAGGAATACTGGCACCGGGCGGCTTTGGGCCGCCCGGGATGACAGTAGCAAAGATTTAGTTGCTTTTGGCCGCCGTATGCAACCGCTTGGCAGCTTCGACGAAAGCCTTGGTATCCGGGTGCTTCTTCAGATAAGCGTCGTAAACCGGCTGCACCAGTTTTTGCATTTTTGCCAGCAGTTCGGGGCTTGCCTGTTTGAACTCGACGCCCTTTTTCTTCAGGGTGGCCATGGCATTCTTGTCGTACTCGTCGAGTTCCATGATCTGCGGTGTGACCGTTTCGCGCGCGGCCTTGCGCAAAATCGCCTGGTATTCCGGCTTAAGCTTCTCGAAGCGGGCCTTGTTCACCATCAACAGGCCAGGCCAGAAATAATGTCCGTCCAGCAACACGTGCTTGGCCACTTCCGAATACTTCTCGTTGAGGATCGAGCTGATGTTGGTCTCGACGGCATCGATCGTGCCGGTTTCCAGCGCGGTATAGACCTCGCTATATGCCATCGGCGTCGGGTTGGTGCCGAGGGCGCGGAAGATGTCGAGTTGAATGCGGACGGGCGCGACGCGCGTCTTCAAGCCCTTGAAGTCGTCGATCGTTTTGACTTCACGCTTGACGGTGAGGAAGTGCCGCTCGCCGCCTTCGAAAATCGCCAGCGCGATGGCGCCTTTGCTGGCTAGCCCGGCCGACAGCGCTTCGGCTTCCGGCGTGACCGCCAACTTGGCAAAGTCCGAATAGCTGTTGACCAGGAACGGCAATTGCAGCGCGTCGATCTGTGGGATCAGGTCGGACATCGCCGACGATGAATTGATCGTCATATCGACGGTGCCAAAACGAACGCCCTCGGTCAGTTCCTTGACGCCGCCGAGCTGCCGATTGGGGAAAATCTTGATGTCGATCGCGCCCTTCGACATTTCCGACACCGTTTTGACGAAGCGCGCGGCGCCCAGATTGTACGGATGGGTATTGAATGACGACAGGCCGAGCCGAAGCGTGACCTCGGCGGCATGGCTGATGCCCGTCAGCGCGAGCGATAGCATCGCGATGATCGCGAGGCTGTACGCGCGCGTAAAACTAAAGCAACGCATCTTTACTCCTCCCTGGTTGTTTCATTGTCGCGAACGCGGTTTTAAATAAGGTATATTGGCCCGTCCCATCTTGTCAATTGCAATGGCCCACGACTTCCGCGTCGATTATCGGCAGCCCCCTTTAAATCAGCGCTAAAATCGGCCAATCACGCCTCAAATCACGGCACCATCTCAAGTACCCTTCGCCCGGTTGGGAATGTTGCGGTCGGCAATTGACGCGATTTTCAGGACGACGTATCGTCCTCGCGAACGTCGAAATACAGTACCAGGACACTACAATGGCGCCGGCGGGACGAAGCGATCAAGGCGTGCGGGCGGCAGAAACAACGCTGCGGGTGCTTGAGACCGTGGCCTTCGCCGAGGAAGAACTCGGGGTTACTCAAATTGCGGATCGGCTCGGCCTCACCAAGGGAGCCGTATTCCGTCATCTGCATGGTCTGGTGGAGCGCGGCTATCTGACGCAAAACCCGACGACGTCGCATTATCGACTCGGCGTGAAGGCTTATCTGATCGGCCGGCTCGCGCCGCGCGCCGATGATCTTGCGGGTTCGGCCGAAGGGCCGATGCGCAAACTGTCCGAGCAATCGGGCATCACCACCGTCCTCACGACACCCACCACGCGCGGCTGCCTTGTGCTGAATACGGTTCTGGCCTCGCGCACGATCGAAATCGGTGTGCGTCCCGGAAGCGAATTGTCATTCCACACGTCGGCGCAAGGCAAGATCATGCTCGCCTTCGGTCCCGCGCCGCTTTTGGCACGCACGCTGAAGGGCAAGTTGGCGCCCCTAACGCCGCATACGATCATCGACCCGGCGAAGCTTCGTGCCGAGATAGCGAAAGTGCAGACCCAAGGTTATGCCATTGCCCCCGAAGAGGCTTTGTTGGGCATCAATGCGCTCGCAGCTCCGGTATTCAATATGCGCGACGAACTCGTTGCCGCTGCAGCATTGGTCGGCTCGATCCAATATATCCCGCGCAATCCTGAGCGGTCGATGATCGAAGCAGTCAAGCAAATGGCGCAGAATATTTCGCGCAATCTCGGCCATGGGTTTGCCTCATGGAACGAGCGGGCGCGCCGGATCAGTTGAGACAGACAGGAGTACGCTATGCCGCCACATAACATCGATTGGGAAGCGATCGAGTGGAAGAAGATCCGCGAAGGCGTGGAGCAGAAGGCCTTTTCGGGACAGGGCGCGACGGTGGCGCTGCACCGCCTGTGGCCCGGCCACGAGGTGCGGCCGCATGCGCATCACTACGAGCAGATCGTGTACATCATGTCCGGCGCCGTCGACTTCCATGTCGGCGACGAAGTCGTGCGCCTGGGCGCGGGCGGGCTCTGCGTCGTGCCGCCCAACGTCATGCATTACGCCGAAATCGTAGGCGACGAGCCCGTCCTCAATCTCGACGTGTTCACGCCCAATCGGCCGGAATACGCGCCGCCAAGCGCGCAGAACTGATCGTTGCGCATTCGCGAGCCGCCGGATCCGAAAGGCGGATCCGGCCGGCCCCTCGCTTTTCGCGACCGGACTTACCGCGGTCAGCGCCCAAAATCAGCAGGACCAACATGATCGACCTTACAACAACACTTGGCGCCATCACGCTCAAGAATCCGATCATCGCCGGGCCGGCCGAGCATATGATCGAGCACAACGGAATTCTGCATGCGCTCGACACCGGCGTCGGAGCCGTAGTGGTCAAATCGAACAACGAAGTCGAGGGGGCGAAGGACCAGCTCGAACGATCCGAATACATGCTGGTTGACGACCACTGGCGGCAGATTCCCTGGAACGATCAGGCGCCGCGCAGCGCCACCCTCGCCTGCCGCTCGGGTATGTCACCGATGCCGTTCGACGCCTGGCTGGAACAGAACGTCAAGCTCGATGCGGAAGCCAAGAAGCGTGACAGCTACGTTGTGGCCAGCCTGATCTTGGGGCAAATCGAGCCCGCGGTCGACATGGCGCGACGCATCGAAGACGCCGGATTACGCGTGCTCGAATTCAATGTCGGCGTGCCCTATGCGAGTCAGACCAAGAAGGGCAACGTTGCCACCGAATTGTCGCCTGAGCGTCTCGCGGCACAGGTCTCCGCCGTGCGTGCCGCAGTCAAGCTGCCGCTCTGGGTCAAGACTAGCGGGCAGAGCGAACGCGTGCCCGCGCTTGCCGCGGCGGCTTTCGGCGCCGGCGCGGACGTCGTCATCATGGCCGGCCGTCTGCTCGGCTTCATTCCCGACGTCGAAACGCTCAAGCCGATGCTCAATTCCAGTCTCGGTATCGGCGGCTATTGGAACCTGCCGATCACCTGCCATTGGCTGACCATGACTCGCAAAGCGATCGGCGGCGACAAACCGCTGATCGGCATCAATGGCGCCCAGACCGGGCTCGATGTCGTGCGTTTTATGCTTTCAGGTGCGACCGCCGTCGAGATCGCCTCCCCGGTCATGATCTATGGATTTGACCTGTTGAAGAAGGCGGTCGCCGAATTTGCTGACTATTGCGAACGGAAAGGCCTCAACGCCCGCGACTTGATTGGCACCGCCGCCGACCAACACCGCTCGTTCATGGAAATGCCGCGCATGCCCGGCAACTGGCGCAATTATGTGCCTGCCGACAGTCTCGGCGGATAGCGGCGCGCCGTCAGGACGTGCCGCCACCGGCCGATTATGAGCGCGGCTGTCCGGCCTTGAATTCCTGCAACGCGGCCGCTGCGGCCCGGCGCATGAATGCCTGATCGGACGCGACGATGAAGGCGGTAACGCCGAGTTCGCTGAGCCAGCCGCTCTCACCCGCGCCGCCGACCATTGCACAGACCGGCATCGATGCTTTTCGCGCGGCGGCGCAAACGCGCTCGACCGCTTCCCGCACTACCGGCGCATCGAGCGTGTCGACGCCGAAGGCAACCGCGAGATCGCCGCGACCGAGAAAGAAGGCATCAATGCCTTCGACCCGCGCGATGGCATCGATCTCGTCGAGCGCCTCCGGATCTTCGATCATCGCGATGACCGTGGTCTGCGCGTCGGCGCGTGCAAGATGCGCGCTAAGTCCCAAGCCGCCGTAGCGTCCGGCGCGTGGCGAATTGGAAAAGCCGCGCCGGCCGCCGCGATAGCGCGCCGCGGCCACGACTTGCCGCGCTTTCTCCGCGCTGGCGACATGAGGCACCAATACGCCAACGGCGCCGTCGTCCAGCGCGGAGAGAATATTGGCCGCGTCAGGTCGCGCGACCCGCACGATGCCCGCGGTCGCAGCGGCCCGTGCACCCAGCAGCGCGGCGTCGATGGTGACGCGATCGAAGGGCGCGTGTTCCTCGTCGATCACGACGAAATCGAACCCGACATCGCCGATAATTTCCGAAGTATGTGAGGTCGGCGTCTTGATGAAGGTCCCGATGAGCCGCTCGCCAGCGCGAAGTCGCTGGCGGAAGGTACCGGGGTCAGGCCTGGTATTGTCGTTCGACAAACACGCGTCCCGCTGTACAGATTAGATGGTGCAAACGTTATGCCGCGGCCGCCACATCGACTTCGATGCCAAGTATATGCGCCGCATTGGTCGAGATCATCTGGCGAATCTGCGCGTCGTCGTAGCCGAGGTCGATACAGAGCTTAATGCCGCGTCGGAAGCCTTCCAGCGGGCTGATTGTCCCAGTCTGGCCGAGGTCGGAGCATAGGACGGTCTGCCCGACGCCGGCGGCTTCGATGTGCCGGTGCAGGTCCTCCGCGGTACCTGTCTTGAATTTGGAGCCCTCGACAAACATACAGAGCGAGTGCTCGACAAATGCGCCCATGGCCGCAATGCCCTTCACATCGTTCATGCTCGCGTCGACGATGTCCTCCGGATGCGTCAGCACCATTCGTTGCACCCCGCGCCGCTTGGCCTCCTCGAATACCAGCCAAGTTTCGCTGACATGCAGATGCCCGCTGGCGAGCACCATGTCGTTCTTGGCAATGATGTCGAGAACTTCCTTCACGTCGTCGCGCACCGATCGATCGCTATTGAGCACGGGTATTCCCGTGGCAGGCCGCATCTTCTGGGTCGACGCCGGATGCACCCAGCTCGACGTCTTTTCCCATTTAAGGTGGTTTTCCGCCGCCAGCGTCGGCATCCAGACGATCTTGCCGCCCATCGCCGCGGTATGTTCGACGGCATAAGGATTGAATCCGCCGACAACGTTGTTCAGCACAATGCCCGAATAGACTTTCGTCCGCAGGTCAGGGTAATGCCTGGCGATGAGAGCTGCGGTCATCACGCCGCTATAGTCGTGATCTTTGGTCACCACGGCGGCGAAGCCGACGGCCGACAATTCCTGGGCAAGCTCAAGATGATCGAGCGCGCGCGTCGCGATTGACGGGCCGCTGTGCACATGCGGGTCGATGGCGCCCTTCAACAGACGATCGATACGCTTTTCGATGGCGGCGTCTGCGCCGGCTTTCTGCGTCATGTTCTACCCGACTGGCAAAAGAAGAAGATCGCCTGTTTGCGACAGCGAAACGTAGTTTCGTAATATTATCGGGGCGTTATTTGCCGGTCAACGGTTCCGCCGTTTTCGGTTGCGCGTGCAGACGAAAGGTTCGGGCACATTGATTGTCGATTCGATCCGGGCGAGCTTGATATGTCGACCGCCCGCGGCCGCGAATTGCAGAAAACGCAGTCTCAAACGCTTGTGGTCACGTGGCGATGGCGCAGCCGTGACGGCCCCCCGGCCGGCACTGCATCAACCGGACAGAGCGGCGTCGGGATCGGCGTCTTGCTAAACCGCGGCGCGCCCCCGGCTTCGCCAATGTCAACCCAGCACAGCCAATTGGCATCGTCGCGCCGTTCATAGTCTTCGCGGAAGTGGCTGAGGCGCGACTCCGTGCGCATCAACGAGGCCCCAAGAATGAGCCGGGCGGCAAGCAACATGGCCTCGGTTTCCTTGAGGCGCACCAATTCGTGCACATGGGGCGCTGCGAGCTCCTCGACCCGCGCCGCCAGCGCCGTGACCTTGCCGAGCGCCTGCTCCAGGCGATCGGCGGATTTGAGAATGCCGACATCATAGGCGAACATGATCTGCTGCAGATCGCGCAGGATGCGGTCAGACTCCGCCTCCGCGCCGCCCTTGAGCGACCGCATCGCCTCGTCGTGCAGCATCCGCACCGCGGCCGCATCGACCTTCGGCGCCGAGCCGCGATCGAGGTCTTCGACCGCGCTGCGGCCTGCAATCCAGCCATTGCCGACGCACAGACCGATGTGAAAGCCGGCGAAGTGATTGGCAGCGCCGGCCTGGGCGAGGCCGGCGGCAAGCAGCCCTGGCACGTCGGAACGGCAGTCGGAACCTGTGCGCACGCCCATCTTGGTCATCTGGTTGAGCGCGTAATAAGGCGTCTTGCCGAACATATCGGTGTGCGCCTCATCGCCGAGCTTGCGGAAAAAATAGTCCATCCATTTCACCTTGCTCTGGATGAACTCCCCACGGATGTCTTCCGGGATCGCCGACATATCGAGATAAAGCGGCGTGTTGCCCTCTTTTCTCTCCGTCGCCATCGCGCGCGCGATGGTCGGCACGTCCGCCTCGTCGCCCCATTCGGGCGAATAACGGCGCATGAACTGTTCGCCTTTGGCATTGGTCCAATGCGCGCCTTCCTGGATGGCAAAGGTGATGCCCTCGAAATAGAACTTGGGTGTGCCCGGCCGCACATAGCTGAACTCGGCGTTGCGCAGCGTCGCGCCGGCGCCATAGGCGAGCAGCGTTCCGGTTCCGGTGATGTCACGCACAAAACCGGAGCGGAAGGTGATCGCATTGGTGGCGACGATGGTCGCTTTGGCGGAGATGACGTGGAATTCGCCGCTGCGGCTGTTGATGCCAGCAGCGCCGACCACGCGGCTGTCGGCATCGCGCAACAGCCCAGTCACGAACAACCGATCGATAAGTTGAACACCTTCGTTCTCGAGCGCGCGGCGCAGCAGCCAGCAGAATTCGAGCCCGCCGCCGTCCGGATGCATGACGCGCGCAAGGTCGAGCCCGCGGGTGGGACGGCGCAGATAGCCACCGTCGGCACCGCGCGGGAAGGTCATGCCGATGGCCTCGAAATCGCGGAATCGTTCATAGGAGGCCGCAAGCGAATCGCGCACCAGGATCTGGTCGGCAATGCCGTCATTTCCGGCGACGATTTCCCGCAAAATTCCGTCAATATCGTCCTCGGGAAAGACGACGATCTGCCAGGCATTGGAAAAGGCCGTGTGCCCGGTACGGCCAATCATCCAGGAATCGACCAAGGTCACGCGCGTGCCGGGCGCGCCGTTGCGCTTGGCGCTCAGCGCGGCCAGCAGCCCGCCGGCGCCGGCGCCGACGATGAGAATGTCCGTTTCGGTGAACAGCCCGCCAAACTCAGCCATGACTGGTCACCAGGGACGCGGGCGATTCTTCACCGACGGATGCACGTCGACAATGCGCTCCGGGCAGAAGATTTCGCAGCTGAAACAGGTGATGCAGTGCTCGCGGAACTTAATCACCGGCAAGAGGTTCGTGAGCCGCAAACCAGGCACTGGTGCAGGCTCCGGCGCCGGCTCCATGTGAATGACATCGGCGGGACAAACGATGTCGCACACGCCACAGCCGGTGCACTTATCTATTTCGATGCGTTCGATCATGAAACTTGATCAATCCTCGTTGGCGCACCCGCTAAACCGCATCGCTTTCCAGCACCTGTCGCGACGCTTGCCGCAAGCGCCGCGCGTCCGCGCGCTGGTGCCGGACGATGCGAATGATTGAATAGACGGTCAGTGCCAGGAAGAACACCACAATCGGATGGTGGAGCAGCAGACTCATCGGATGATCGGAGTAGAGAATCACGGTCTGGCGCACGAACAACTCGGTTTGCGGCGTGAGCGCGAATCCAATGATGAAAGTGGCAAAGGAGAAATCGAGCTTGCGCATGAAATAGCCGACCACGGCGAAAATTAGCGCAATGGCGACCTCGAACATGTTGTTGGTCGTGGCGTAGGCGCCGGCAATGCACAGCAGGATCACGACCGGATAGATCACGCGGTTGGGGAAGCTCACGACAAAGGCAAAAAACCGCAAACCGACTTGCCCGATAATGAAATTGAAGGCATTGCCGAGCGCCATGGCGGCGAAGATGCCGTAGATCAGCCGGGCGTGATCCTGGAAAATCAGCGGTCCAGGCTGCACGCCGTGCACCAGGAAGGCGCCGATGAGGACGGCGGCGGTGAGGCTGCCCGGCACACCAATGGCCAGCAAGGGAATGAGGTTGGCGCCGGACACTGCGCTATTCGCCGCCTCCACCGCGGCAACCCCCTCCAGCAGACCGGTGCCGAACTGCTCGGGCGTCTTCGAGGCACGCTTAGCTGCGGCATAGCCGAGAAAGCTTGCCACGACCGCGCCGACGCCGGGCAGCGCGCCGATGCCGGTGCCGATCAGGCTGGAGCGAATGATAGTCCTGAAGCAGCCGCGCCATTCCGCCCAGGTGACAATCTTGTTCTCGCGCGGCACGTCCTTGCCGAATGGATTAATGCGGCTTACCTGCCCGGCACCGCGCAGGATCTGCGCCTCGATCTGGATAAGAATCTCCAGACAGCGCCAGCAAACCGATGGTCATCGGGATGAGCGACACGCCGTCATCGAGGTCGACGAAACCGAAGGTAAGCCGCGGCAGCGCCGATTCCGGGTCGAGCCCGATGGTGCCGACCACCGCGCCCAGCGCGGCGGCGATGACGCCGCGGGTCAGCGATTTGCCCGACAGGCCGGCGATGATGGTGAGCGAAAAGATAAGGACCGCGGACATTTCCGGCGGGCCCATCATCAGCGAGACGACAGCGACCGGCGCGGCGACGGCGAACAGCACGATGTCGCTAAAGGTATCGCCGAATACCGACGCGTAGAGCGCCATCTTCATCGCCTTCAACGCCTTTCCCTGTTGCGCGAGGGGATAGCCGTCGAACGCCGTAGCAGCCGCTTCCGGCGATCCCGGCGTGTTGAGCAAGATCGCGGAGATCGAGCCGCCAAAGGTACCGCCCTTCATGATACCGATCAGGTAGGCCATGCCGCCGAGCGGCGAGAGATAGAAGGTAACCGGCAAGGCGAGCGCGATCGCCATCGGTCCGTTGAGGCCCGGAATTGCGCCGACGACGATGCCTGTCAGCACGCCGAGCGCAATGAAAACGACGTTGCTCCAGATCAGCGCGTCGCCAATTCCTGCGAGAAGGTCATTCATGCCGGCAAGCCTTCACGGCAGCACGACGCCAGTGGGCAACTGGACGCTGAAAACGTGATAGAGCGTGTAGTAGATGACGAGCGGAGCAAGACCCGACACACCGATCAGCTGGAGCCAGTTACGGTTGCGCAGATCAAGAGCGACCATCAGTAGCGAAACCATCAACATGCCGGCGAGAACGAAACCGAGCGTATTAATCGCCACGAAAACGAGTACGAGGAAAATCGCGAAACTGCCAATGAACAGGCAGTTCCGCGCGGTAAGAACCGGCTCGGAATCCCCCGGCTCCGGCCGCGCCGCGAGACGCGTGGCAACCAGCAGGGCGCCCATGGCAACCAGCAGCCACAGCACGGCGACCGGGAAAACTTTCGGGTCGAGCCCGTAGTCGCTCGACGAGGTGATTTGAATCGGCACGATGATGAAAATCATCACCAAGCCAAACAAAACCACCAAACTCCCGGAAATGATATCCGAGCGTCTCACCGCGAAGTCCCCTGTCTTGCCCCGCCGGACGATCACTGGGCGCGCCGCGAGCCCGCGGCGCGCCCGGATAATCGCCGTTGGCTCTATTTGAGCTTCATCACCAGCGGCTCAACGTCGTTATGCTGCTTGTGCAGGAACGCGAGCGTTTCCTTGGCGTCGCGATACTTTGTCAGCAGTCCGATCTTGTCGTGCAACGTTTTTTGCACGTCCGGTTCGCTGATTGCCTTCTTGAGCGCCGCTTCCAGCTTGGCGACCACGTCGGCGGGCACGCCCTTGGGCGCCGACATCATGAAAGTGTCGGTGAAGGTGAAGTTGTAACCGAGCTCGAGCAAAGTCGGGATGTCGGGGTAATCCTTCATCCGCTCGGCCGACATGGTGGCAAGCGCGCGCAGCTTCTTGGCGCGCACCTGCTCGGTCCAGCCGCTGCCGCTCCAGGTGCTATCGATATGACCGCCGAGCACTTCCTGGATGCCGACGGCGCCGCCCTTGACCGGGATGACTTTGAATTCGACGCCGGACTTGGCGGCGATCGCCATGACCATCAATCGCGAGGCGGAGACTTGCGACGCGAAGGAGATCGGCTTGTCTTTGTGCGAGTCGATGAGGTCCTTCAGGGTTTTCCACGGGCTGTCCGCCTTCACGACGATGGCGTCGGACGGGTAAGTCAAGGTGGCAAGATGAGTGAAGTCATCGATCTTGTATTTGATGTTCTTGTTGATCTGCGGGGTAAGCGTATAGGCGGCGCTGGCGCCCATGCCGATCGTGTAGCCGTCAGCCGGCGCATTGAGGAGCTGCGTCGCCATCACGGTGCCGCCGCCACCCGCCTTGGTGACGGCAACGACCGGCTGGCCGAGAATCTTCGACATTTTGTTGGCGATGATACGGCCGGTGGTGTCGACCGCGCCGCCGGGCCTGAAGCCAATGAACATGGTGATCGGCTTTTCGGGATATCCGGCGGCTGTCGCGAGACCGCTGGTCAGCGTCAGCGCGAGCGCCGCCGCAGACAAAGTCAGCATATTGGCAAAGGTACGTTTCATTTTGAGCCTCCCAAATTTTGAATTTCCGTTCTCGTACACGGCGGTTGTTTTTGTTGGAACCGTCGACGTGCGGCGCACGCTATTCGGTTCGGTAAGACATTCAACGTCTCATCGCGGGTATCCCTCGTAGTCGGGACATATTCGAACATCGATCAAGTAGCATCGTCCGGCTTCGACGGCGGCAATGCCGGCAGCGATCGCAGCCATGAGTTCATTGCGCTTGCGTACCGGGCCTGCCCCATCAAAGCCCTGCCCCTTCGCTATCGCCAGAATGTCGACCTCAGGATCGGATATGCGCTGGCCGATGAACGCCGTCTCGGTCGGGCGCTCGCGCGCCAGCGACGTCGTCGCTTGGTGCTGTTCGTCGATGTAGTAGCCTGAATTATTGGCGATGATGAGCAGCAGCGGAATGCGATGACGCGCGGCCGTCCACAAAGCGGAAACGCCCATAAGGTAGTCGCCATCGCCGAACACCGCGACCGGTAAACGGCCGCTGCCGCGCAAGGCAAGCGCAGAGCCGACCGACATGCCGGGCGCGCCGCCGATCCCTGCGGCACCGTCGGCGCCGAGGTAGTCGAGCGGATGACGGATCGGCATTGCGCCGACGTGCCACCCGAGCGGAGCGCGCATCAGGCAGTAGGGCTTGTCGCCCAGCGCGTCGTTCAATGTCGCACCGATGTCCCAGAGCCCGATATCGTCGGCATTGCCGGACAACGGACGGACCGGTTCCGGCCGCTTGCGGCTGGCGCGGCATGCATTCAGCCGCTCGGCCGCCGCGCGGCGGAATGGCTCGTCGGCACGGCGCTCGATCGCGGCGAGTAGTGCCGGCACCACGTGGTCGGGCTCGGCTAAAATGTCGAGATCGACCGGTGTCAGACCCATGTGGTCGCGGGTCCAGCCGCGATGGACGAGCGAGTCGATCGAACAACGGATCACCTTCGCCGGTACGTCGCCCTCGCCCCAGGCTTGGTTGAACAAAGTGGCCTGGTCCCACCAGTCGAGGCTGAGGATCACGTCGGCATCGCGCATGATGGCGACCCCATCGTCCGGCGTAAAAGCGATGGCCGGATCGGGGCCGTGCAGCGGATGGTCGCTCGGAAACGCCGCCGCGACCTTGAGATCGGTGAGCACGCGCGCGCCGAGAAACTCGGCCAGGCGCACGCGCTGGGCCCAAGCCGTCTCGTCGCGCGAAACCCGCCCGGCGAGAATGACGGGAGAGCGTGCGCCGAGCAACAGCTCGGCGGCGGTCTCGATAAGCGCCAAGTCCGGTGCCGGCGAGGCGGGCGCGCGGAAACGTCCGACATCCGGCATCATCGAGCGCGCATAGGCAAAACTGTCTTCCTGCAGTCGCTGATCGAGCGTGATGTACACCGGCGCTTTCGGCGCGGTGCAGGCCATCTGATGGCCGCGCAGGAGCGATTCCACCGCCGCCTTGGGCGAGAGTGGTTGGTCATCCCATTTGACGTAATTGCGCACCAGCGCGCCCTGGTCTGCAACGCTGTGCAGCCAGTCGATCGGTGTACGCCGGCGCGCTGCATCAAGTGGGCCGACGCCGCCAAGGATCATCACCGGCATGCGGTCGCACCAGGCATTGTAGACCGCCATAGTTGCGTGCATGAGCCCGACATTGGAGTGCACGATGACGCCCATCGGCTTGCCGGTCACCCGCGCGTATCCGTGCGCAACGGCGACCGCGTTCTCCTCGTGCAGGCACAGCAACATTTCGGGCCGGCGATTGCCGAGACGATTCACCAAGCTCTCGTGCAGGCCGCGGAAGCTCGACCCCGGGCAGATCGCGACGTATTCGAGGCCAAGCGCACGCAGCAATTCGGCGATGGTATCGCTGTTCCAGAACGTGCCATCGAAGCCGTCCGCCATCTGTTGGGTCGGCGTGTCGATGGTCGAAATGCGCTTGGCGGGGGTCGGTGCGTTCACCCCTCGGCCTCCCCACGATCGTTGCCTGGGCGCGGCGCAACCGCGCTTCTTGTTCGGTTCTGGTGGGCAGCGAACCACCCATGGATAAATCGGTCAAATAGAAATATACTATAAATCATGCGGAATATCTGAAGAATAGAGGGAGGGCGATCCTATGGGCGTGGGTTTGAGCCTGCCGCGCATCCGCAACTTCGTCGCGGTGGCGGAAGAGCGCCAATTCCGCCGCGCCGCCGAGCGCGTCGGCTTGTCGCAGCCTGCGCTGAGCGCGCAGCTGCGCGAGCTCGAGGAGTTTCTCGGCACGGCGCTGCTCAGCCGCACCACCCGCAGCGTCCACCTCACTGCGGAGGGTGAGAAATTCCTGCTGCGCGCACGCAACATCCTGGCCGATCTGGAATCGGCGGTGCTCGAGGTACGCGACCACGCCTCGCTGCGCCGCGGGCGCTTGGCCGTCGCCTCCATCCCTTCGGTGGCCTCGCGCATCCTGCCGGGTATCGTGGCCTCGTTCACCGAGCGGTATCCCGGCATCGACGTGCAGGTGATCGAGCTCGGTGCGCGCGACGTCGAGCGCTGCGTCGCCGGCGGCAACGCCGACCTTGGCATCGCGGCAGCACCGGACCGCAATAGCGAATTGACCTTCTCGTTCATGTTGCGCGACCCCTTCGTTGGGCTGGCGCCGCTCTCCAGCCCGCTGGCGCGTCGGCGCAAGGTGCCGTTGGACGCCTTGTTCGAGTATCCCCTTATCACCACGGTGGCCGGCACCAGCATCCGCTCGACGCTCGAGCGCGCCTGCCGTGAATACGGGCAGTCATTGCGCGTCACCCACTCGGTCACGCAGCACCAGACGGTGGTGGCCATGGTCGCAGCGGGCTTGGGCGTAGCGCTGCTGCCGGAGCTCAGCTTGATGGAGAACATCCCGGTCGCCCGTGTCACGGTGACCACGCCGGAAATCACACGCGATCTCGGCGTCGTTCAGCGTAAGGGCGAGGCATCTTCGGCGGCGGCGCACGAATTCATCGCGGCGCTGCGTCTCACCATGACCAGCGTATCGGGCCGTCAGAGACCGGCCTTGCCGAGGAAATCGTTGACTGCAGCCGCAAGCCCGTCCGGATTGTCGCCGGCGAGATCGTGACTACCGGCAAGCTCGATGGCGGTCAGCCGCGGGTTCAGCGTTTGCACTTTTTCCAGCGTCTCCGACGCAAACATGTCCGACTCGTCGGCGCGGATCACCAGCGTGGGAATTTTCATTTCCGCCAGCATGGGCCAGAGAAATTCCGGCACTGGTGCGGACTTTCCGGTCTCCAACGCGCGCTTGAAATTGTCGCGGAAGTGCAGGTCGCGCCTGAGCACGTAGCCCTTATCGGTCTTTTTCAGAAATACCTTCCAACGCGCGTGCCGCGCGGCATCGCCAAGCGGTTCGTGATGATAGGCCATGGCGTCTTCGATCGAGGCGAACACGTCCGGCTGACCGCCGATGCGTTCGGCAACATGGCGGCGGCCGGCCGGCGCGAGATCGGGCACGAAATCGACGCATATGAGGCCGGCGACGCGCTCCGGCTTCCAGCCGGCGGTGGCGAGGGCGACACGCCCGCCAAAGGAATGTCCCATCAGCACCGCCCTGCTCCAACGCAAGCCGTCGAGCACGTTCACGACGTCGTTGCTCAGCGTTTCCAGCTTGTAGTCGCGCTGCGGGCTCCAGGTGGACTCGCCGAACCCGCGCATGTCGATCGCCACGACCTCGCGGTCACGGGCGATCAGCGTGGCCGGCTCGATCCAGTCGTAGGAGAAAAACGACAAGCCGTGCAGGATCAGTACCGGCGTGCGGCCGGGCTTGCCGAACTTGCGATAGAAGATCTCGACGTCGCCCGACGGGACACGGCCGGTTAGGCCCAGACTGTCCGACATGATTTGCAATCCGCCGGCGTCAGGCCTGCCCCACCACGATGCCCATACCAGTGATCCATTCCGGCACCAGGTGGTAGTATTTCAGCTCCGCCTGCAGCTTGCCCATCGCCTTGGCCGCCGCGGCCGCCGCCACCCAGGTGCGCACCTCATGCGCGCCAAAGCCGGCGACGCGGTCAATCTCGGCGTCGGTCATGGTATCGAAATCCTCGAGCTTGGCGTCGACGAAGCTCTTGAGGAAGTTGTGATCCCACTGCTCGTCCGGCGGCAAACACGGGCCCTTGCCGACGACAAGATCGCGTGCGGCGCGGATCACGCGATTTTCGCGCGCGTCGTAATCTTCCTGTGTTGGTGTGGCGCGTTGGATCAGACGCTTGGCGACATCGGGCGGGCTCATCTCGAGCCGAGGCGTCGGCGGATCGTGCGACAGACCGCCCGAACCAACGAAGGTAATGCGCATGTTCTTATCGGCAAAGAACTCGCCAAGCGCGCTGCCGAAATTGCGCACGCGGCGGAACGAGGGCCGCGGATCGGCAGCGCAATTGATGAAGATCGGCAACACGTTGTAGCGGTTGAGAGCGCCGGTGAGCTTATAAAGCGGAATGGTGATGCCGTGATCGACCTTCATCTCGTGCGACAAAGCCACATCGAAATCGCGTCCATGCAGATAGCGCACGCAGTCGAGCGCGGTCTGGCGCGGCACCTTCAGCGGGCCGGCCTCCAGATGCCAATCCTTCGAGCCTTGCGCCGCCGTGCCAATGCAGAACATCGGCATCAGTTCATAAAAGAAGCCGTTGAAATGATCGGGGCCGAACACCACGATCAGGTCGGGATTGAACTTGTGCAGCGCCGCCGAGCATTGGTCGAGCTCGCGAAAAAACTGCGCGTGGATGCCGTTTTCCGACTCCTCCACATCCGTCAACATCAACGGGCTATGCGAGGCGCAGATCAGTTGGACCGCCATGTTGCTCCTCCACTCTAGACTCGTGTCTCGCTCAGATTGCCTTCTGCAAACATTTCGTCGACGTCCACCAGCCGCACGGCGAGCCCCTGCTCGTAAGAATAGCGCGCCATTGTAGCGAGCGTCTCACGATTTGCATCCACGCCGTAGGACCAGAAGTCACTCCCCATGGCCGCAGTCGTCGCCTCATATTCCGCCGTGACCCAGGGCAGACCGATCTTGAGCGCGGTGGTTTCGACGAATTCGGCGTCGGCGAGCCGCTTGGCCTTGAGGAAGGCCTTGCACAGGCTGGCCGCCAGCCAACGGTTGTTGTCGTAGATGTCGCGTCGGATACCGAGCGCGTGCATGATTGGAAAAATGCCAGTCTTGGCGTAGTAGTCGCGTTCTGCCGCGCGGTAATCGGGATAAAGCCGCCGCACTTGCGGGTGACCGTTGACGAAACACGACGGCGTACGCGCCGAGATCACGCCGTCGAGCTCGCCGTCGGCGAGGAGTTTCGACAACGACACATCGTTGCGCGACACAAGCGGAAAACCTTCCGGCAAATTGAGCGGGAATTTGTCGCGGCGACCGGGGTTTTCCAAGCCCGCCTGCACCCAGTTGATATCTTTCGGCTCGATACCGCATTGATCTTTCAGAAAGCCACGGAACCACATCACCGCCGACATTTGATATTCCGGAACGCCGATGCGCTTGCCGCGCAGATCGGCCGGGCCGGCGATGCCGCGGTCACTGCGGATGTAGACGGCCGAATGACGGAACATGCGCGACAGAAAGACCGGCACCGCCACATAAGGCGTCGGCCCGCGCGATAGCGCGATCAGGAATGGACTGAAGCCGATTTCCGCTACTTCGAACTCGCCGTGGAAAAAGGCGCGCTCGAAGCATTCCTCGACCGGCATGGTGATGTAATTGACGTCGCAGCCCTCGACCCGCACCCGCCCGTCGGTGAGGGCGCGCACGCGATCGTAATCCCAGGTCGCGATGGTGATTGGCAATCGGCTCATGTGCGCTCCGGCTTGCGACTCCTATCGGCGTGAAATACAAAAGTCCATACTATTGATTGAAGTGGCGTACCGAGGACTTGTCGCAATGGTCATGACTAAAACGGCTTTGCGGGTGGTGACGAACGCGGCCGGACTCACCGCAGCCCGATTTCCCGTTACATCCAGCTGGCGACGCTGTTCCGCAACCGCATCGCCTCTGCCGAATGGGCAATCGGCAGCCGCATCCCCACCGTCGACGAACTCGCCGCTGAATTCGGGGTGGCGCGTGGAACGATGCGAGAGGCGCTCGGGCTTTTGGAGCAGGAGGGCCTACTCGAGCGGCTGCGCGCCAAGGGCACGTTCGTGCGTAAGTCGCCCGTCGATGCACCGGCCCACAAGCTCGCGATCGACTGGCAGTCGCTCATTTCCGTGCACGAAGGCGTAAGTATCAAGGTACTGGAGCAGCGCGTCGAAACCCAATTGCCGTCCGCGGGTGCCATGAAGGGAACGGCGGCGCCCGTCTATCAGATGATGCGCCGGATTCATCTGCGTCAGGGACGGCCTTATCTCGTTGGCCGCTTCTATCTGGAATACGAGCTGTTCAAGAGAGGTCAGCCGCTGCAATTCCGTCGTTTGCCAACCCTGCCAATCCTGCACCGAATTGCGGGCGCCAAGATCGCCAAGGCGTGGCAGACCATGACCATCGGGACTGCTGACGTCGAAATCGCCGGGCTGCTGCAAATGCCGTTGAACGCACCAGTAGCAACGGTCGACCGCATCGCCGTCGACCGCAGCGGCACAATTCTTTATTTCGGGCACGGCATTTATCGCGGCGACGCAATCTCAATGGAGATTGAATTGCGCTGATCCTGCCGTAGGGTCACTGTCTTGTCGTGCCTCCGATTGAGAATTTGGTGCGGATCCGGGAGCCCCAGAGACTGAGGCACCCGCAAAAAGCCCCGTAGTAGCGGGCGTGGTCGCGCATTCGGGCGGCCAAAACACAGAGCCCGGACTTGC
>CAVXGN010000049.1:0-156095 GCA_963761245.1 uncultured Alphaproteobacteria bacterium
GCTGCTCACCGATCTCAATTCATAAGCACACACCCGAGGTCGCCCCGGATCGCCGCATTTCGCGGGGACGACACTCACGGGTTACACCAACCCCAACTCCGCAAACGCGTTGCTGTGATGCTCCGCGCTCTCCGGCGCGAAGCAGCAGAAGATCACTTGGCTAAGCCCGCGCGGCTGCGCCGCCACTTCCGCCGCTACCGTGCCGACCGCGATGCGCGCGGCAAGATCGGCCGGAAAGCGGTAGATGCCGGTCGAGATCGCCGGATAGGCGAGGGACGTGAGCGCGTTCGCCGCCGCCAGATCGAGCGCCGTGCGATAGCAGCCGGCGAGCAGCTCTTCTTCGTTCTTGGCACCGCCGCCCCACACCGGCCCGACGGCATGGATCACGTGCCGCGCTTTAAGCCGATAGCCCTTGGTGATCTTGGCCGAGCCGGTGTCGCAGCCGCCCAACGTCTCGCATTCCTTGAGCAGCTCGGGCCCGGCGGCGCGATGGATGGCGCCGTCCACGCCGCCGCCACCGAGCAGCGTGCGGTTGGCGGCATTGACGATCGCGTCCACGCCGAGCGTGGTGATATCGGCGACGATGATGTCGAGCCGAGTTTTTCCGATTTCGGCGGTGAGGGTCATGGGCGGAGCATAGCTCTCTGCTGTCGTTCCGGCCAAGCGACCCGGACTTGATCCGGAAGAGCGCGAGCCGGGACCCAGTAACCACGATATTCAAGTTGCGGAGCGACCGGGCTTACTGGGTCCCCGCCTTCGCGGGGACGACAGCAACAAATGCCGCAAACGGGGAGAAGCTGTCATCCCCGCTCCGCATAGACCTCGGCCTTGAGATCGATGCTCGAGCGCACGCCGATGTCGTCGTAATGCGCATCGAGGAAGCGGCGCGCCGAGCGCTGGCCGAGCTTGCGCAGCAATTCGAACGATTGATAGTCGTTGCGCGACTTGGTCGCCGACGAAAACCGCTCGCCCAGGCCTTCCAGCACGATGCGATGCACCTTGATCCTGCGGTATTCGTTCGGGCCCGTACCGTGCGGCACGCGGCCCTGATCGATCAGCCGGTTGACGAATTCGATGGCACGAAATTCAGATAGCAGCGAGGAATTGAAGGTGATCTCGTTCACACGGGCCAAGATTTCGCGCGTGGAGGTCGGCAATTTCTTGCGCACCAGCGGGTTGATCTGCACCACCAGCACGTCCTCGGTGTCGGTCGAGCGGAAGAACGGATAGAGCACCGGGTTGCCGAGATAGCCGCCGTCCCAATAGGGCACGCCGTCGATCTCCACCGCGCGGAATACCGCCGGCAGGCAGGCCGAGGCCATCACCGCTTCGGCGGAAATCTTCTCGTGCGGAAAAATATGCAAACGGCCGGTCTGCACATTGGTGGCGGCAATGAAGATCTGCCGCGTGTCGGCGCGTAAGCCTTCGAAATCGACGAAACGTTCGATCAAGTCTTTCAGCGGATTGATGTTGAGCGGATTGACGTCGTAGGGAGAAAGATATTTCGACCAGGCGTTCAGCCAGTCGAAGGTCGGCGAGTCGGCGCTCGGCAGCAGCGAAAATAGCCGGCCCAGCACCGCGCGCTGCACCGCCGGCAAGTCGCCGCCGAGGCTCGCCGCGCGCCAGAAATCGGCAAGCCGCTTGCGCGCTTCGTCGGCGCCGCCGCGCTTGAGCCCGTCGGCCAGCATCACCGCGTTGACCGCGCCGGCCGAGGTGCCGGATATGCCTTCGAGCTTCAGCCGGCCGTCTTCGAGTAGGTAATCGAGCACGCCCCAGGTGAAGGCGCCGTGCGTGCCGCCGCCTTGCAGCGCCAGATTAATACGCTTGCCGCCTTTCGGCGCGCCGGACTTGTCGCCGCCAAAGGCGCGGGAGAGGAAGTCGACCATGGATTGGATACTCGCGCCTTTATTGCGGTCGTCCCCGCGAAAGCGGGGACCCATAAGCCGTGCCCTCCCGAATTGTCACGGCGTATGGCTCCCGGGTCTCAGTCGCCCGGGACGACGGGTACTTCACTGCGCCACCCATCCCCCGTCGATAGAATAGGCAGACCCGGTTATCGTTGCCGCCGCGTCGCTGCACAGGAATACCGTCAGCGCGCCAATTCCATCCGGCTTGGTAAACGAATGCATCGGCTGCTTTTCCGACAGCAGCGCGATCTCTTCCTCGCGCACCGATTTGCCCGACGCCTTGGCGCGCGCGTCAATCTGCGCCTGCACCAGCGGCGTCAGCACCCAGCCCGGACAGATGGCGTTGCAAGTGATGCCGGCATTGGCGGTCTCGAGCGCCACCACTTTGGTCATGCCGACCAGCCCGTGCTTGGCCGACACGTAAGCGACCTTCTGCCCGCTCGCCACCAGCCCGTGCGCCGAGGCGATGTTGACGATGCGGCCCCATCCGCGCTTCTTCATGCCGGGCACGGCGGCGCGGATGGTATGAAACGACGACGACAGATTGATCGCGATGATGGCGTCCCATTTCTCGGCGGGAAAATCTTCGATGTTGGCCACGTGCTGGATGCCGGCATTGTTCACCAGCACGTCGAGCGAACCGAATTTCTGCTCGGTCGTCTTGATCATCTCGACGATCTCCGCCGGCTTGCTCATGTCGGCGCCGGAGTAGAGCGCCTTGACGCCGAATTCTTTCTCCAGGCCGGCGCGCTCCTTCTCGATCGCGGCCGCATCGCCGAAGCCGTTGAGCATGATGTTGGCGCCGTCCTGCGCCAGCGCGCGGGCGGTGGCGAGGCCGATCCCTGAAGTCGAGCCGGTGACCAGCGCGGTCTTGCCTTTGAGCATGGAACATCCTCGTCGCTGAAAAGGGCGCGATGCGCCCGGCGGCCTTGGGCCGCGAAAACCTTGTGGTGGCGAGGGCGGGAAAGTGCCCTTATTTTTGTTGCAGTGCAATATATATGTCGGCCGGTGGCCTCACCTTTTCGCGATTTGGGCCATGGCGGGTTAGACTTGAGTCGGAAGGCGGAACTTCACGTGGCAAGAAAAGCATCGCTGCGCGCCGTATTTCCGGCGCCCAATCACGACCACGATCGCTGTGCCAGCGACGCGATCGCCCATGCCGAGACGATCTGCGCCGCCCGCAAGGAGCGGCTCACGCCCATGCGCCGCCAGGTGCTGCAGGCGCTGCTGGCGAGCCACACACCGCTCGGCGCTTATGAGCTGATCGACCGGCTGGCGGCGCCCGGCGGGCGGCCGGCGCCGATCACCATCTATCGCGCGCTCGATTTCCTGCGCGAGCAGGGGCTTGTTCACCGCATCGAAAGCCGCAACGCCTTCATCGCCTGCGTGCACGATCACGCCAGCGGCGATCCGGTGGTGTTCTTCATCTGCGAGAAATGCGGCGCGGTCGGCGAGGCGGCCTCCGCCGCGGTCGCCGACACCATCCGCAACGCCTCGCGCGCCGCCGGCTTCACGCCCAAGACGCCGGTGATCGAGATCTCCGGCATCTGCGCGCATTGCAAATAGTCTCCGGTCATTGCCGGGCTTGACCCGGCAATCCATGCGGCATTTGCGCGAGACGCAGACTGTTGAGAAGTCTTGCGGTTGTCGCCGCTCATCATGGATGCGCGGGTCAAGCCCGCGCATGACGGCGGCCCGGAACCGCGCTAAAACGCCTAGCCGCCGGGATTTCGCAGTGTCCGCATCGTCATCCGCTCATCACCACGTCACCCGCCCGCTCGACGCGCTGGCCGCGGCGGCCGTGGTGATGCTGTGCTTTTCGTGGGGCTTCAATCAGGTCTCGGTGAAGCTCGCGTTGCACGACATTCCGCCGCTGCTGCAAGGGGCGATCCGCTCGGCGGTCGCCACGTTCATCGTCGCCGGCTGGTGCAAGGCACGCGGCATCCCGCTGTTCGCGCGCGACGGCTCGCTCCTGCCCGGCCTCATCGCCGGCGCGCTGTTCGGCGCCGAATTCATTCTGATCTACCAGGGCCTGGTCTACACCACGGCCACGCGCACGACGTTGTTCATCTATCTCGCGCCGTTCTTCGTGGTGCTCGGCGGCCGCATCTTTCTGCCGGCCGATCGCTTCCGCCTGCCGCAATGGCTGGGCTTGCTCTTGTCCTTCGCGGGCATGATCGTCGCCTTCGGTCTGCCGACACCGGCGCTCGACCCGCGCCAGAGCCTCGGCGACGTGATGATCGTGGGTGCCGCGCTCTTGTGGGCGGCCACCACGCTGCTCATCAAGGCGAGCGCGCTCAGCCGCGTGTCGGCGGAGAAAACGATGCTGTACCAGCTCGTGGTCTCGGCGCCGATGATGGCGCTGGTGGCCTATGCGCTCGGCCAGCGCATCACGCATATGCCGTCGGCAATCGCCATTGGGTCGCTCGCCTATCAGACATTCTGGGTGGTCAGCGTCACCTTCGTGATCTGGTATGCGCTGATCGTGCGCTATTCGGCCAGCCGTCTTTCTGCCTTCACATTTCTGACGCCATTATTCGGCGTGGCCGCCGGGCATCTGGTGCTGGGCGAGCCTTTGACCCCGGCTTTCGCCGCCGCCGTGGCGCTGGTCGCCGGGGGGCTGATTTTGGTAAATAGGACGCGCTAGCGGGGCTTTCCTTTGCGTTGACCGGGTCATATTTGTCTGGCAGTCCAGGTGTTTGGGAACTTTCCGATGAGCACAGCCACCAAGGAACGTCATAAATCGGTCGGTGTCGACGTCGGCGGCGTAACCGTCGGCGGGGCTGCGCCCATCGTCGTGCAGTCGATGACCAATACCGACACCGCCGATGTCGAGGGCACCGCCCGCCAGGTGGCCGCGCTTGCCCGCGCCGGCTCGGAACTGGTGCGCATCACGGTCGACCGCGACGAGGCGGCGGAAGCCGTGCCGCATATCAAGGAGCGGCTGTTGAAGATGGGCGTCAACGTGCCCATCGTCGGCGACTTCCATTACATCGGCCACAAGCTGCTCGCCGATTATCCCGGCTGCGCCGAGGCGCTCGACAAGTACCGCATCAATCCCGGCAATGTCGGCTTCAAGGACAAGAAGGACCGCCAGTTCTCCGCCATCATCGAGATGGCGATCAAGCACAACAAGCCGGTGCGCATCGGCGCCAATTGGGGCTCGCTCGATCAGGAATTGCTCACCACGCTGATGGACGAGAACGCCAAATCGCCGACCCCGCGCGGTGCGCGCGAAGTGATGCACGAGGCCATGGTGCAGTCGGCGACGCTGTCGGCCAAGCGCGCCGAGGAACTCGGCCTGCCGAAGAACCGCATCATCCTGTCGGCGAAAGTCTCCGCGGTGCAGGATCTGATCGCGGTCTATTCGGAGCTTGCGCGCCGCTGCGATTACGCGCTGCATCTCGGGCTGACCGAAGCCGGCATGGGCACCAAGGGCATCGTCGCGTCGAGCGCGGCCATGGGCGTCCTGCTGCAGCAGGGGATCGGCGACACCATCCGCATCTCGCTGACGCCCGAGCCGGGCGGCGATCGCACGCGCGAGGTGCAGGTCGCGCAGGAACTGTTGCAGACCATGGGCCTGCGCACCTTCGTGCCGCTGGTCGCGGCCTGTCCCGGATGCGGACGCACCACCTCGACCACGTTCCAGGAACTGGCGCAGGACATTCAAGGCTTCATCCGCGAATCGATGCCGGCCTGGAAGAAACAGTATCCGGGCGTCGAAACTTTGAACGTCGCGGTGATGGGCTGCATCGTCAACGGCCCGGGCGAGAGTAAGCACGCCGACATCGGCATTTCGCTGCCCGGCACCGGCGAGCAGCCGACCGCGCCGGTGTTCATCGACGGCAAGAAGGCCGCCACCTTGCGCGGCGCAACGCTGAGCGCCGATTTCAAGCAGATGGTGATCGATTACATCGATCGGCGCTTCGGGGCGGGCGGGACGCGGACCGCGGCGGAGTGAAGACCAAGCCGTTTCTGATCGGGCTTGTCGCCGCCATTCTCGGCGTCATCGCTTATTCGATCTATCTGAGCGTGACGATTAACCGGCCCGACAAGTCCGTTGTCGCGGTCGTCTCGCCGAACGGAAAATACAAGGCAGTCAGGGTCACCTTTGCGGCCGGCGGGTCGAAGCCTTTCTGCTTCGACATTATTTCGGTTTTTTTGACCGTCTATCCCGACAGCTTCGCCGAAAGCGAAAAGGCCTATGAGGTCTACCGGGCGCCGTGCGCTGCGCCGGCTAAGCGGGCGGCTTTGCCGAAAATCGAATGGCTTTCGGATTCGGCAGTGCAAATTACCTACGCGCCCGATGCGGCCGTGGCCGATACGAAGCAGCCACTCATGAAGTCCATCGACGCCTCGAATTTCGTGCACGTGAGTTTTGTCGCGCGGAAATAGCTGCGCGCTCCCAGCAGCGGCGATGCCCGTGAATAAAAACTTATCCCCGGTCTCCAAAACGCTCGTATATTCACCTGGCCTTGTTCGGCCGCGCGCGTCATCTCGAGGACGTCGCGATGAACGAGCAAGGTGCGGTGCGCCGACAATGCGCACCGCGTAGTCAAGCTTGCGCGAGCACGGCGCCAGCTCCGGCGTGTCGAGGATGCGCGCGTCGACTTAGCGGAGTCGCGATGAACGAGCAAGGCGTGGTGCGCCGATAATGCGCGCCGCGCATTCAAGCTTCGCGCGAGACGCGCGCCAGCTTGATGCGGATGGAGCGCCCGGGGAGGCGCAGCCCGCTTCGCCAAGCGGGCGCGCGCCTCGCCAAGGCGCGCGGCGGGTTGCGCCAAACCCGCCAAAGGGGGCCCGCCAACGCGTTGGTGATGGCGACGATCACCGCGGCTCCGGCCATGTTCACGGCCTTGTAGCGGTGCTCGTGGATCGCCTTGGTCGATTGCACCACGTCGGCCACGCCCACCAGCCAGCCGTCCGGCAGCGGCCGGAACAGTGTTGAATCCATCACCTGCGTGAAGTCGCGGAAGACCGGCAGCTTGGCGTAGAAATCGTCGGTCACGGCGGAAGCGTCCATTGTTCGGATACTAGCCGGTCTGTGAGCAAAGAAGAGACTCACTTCCCTGTGTCCGCCGCGTGATACGCGGAAAATTTGCAACGAAAACCTATGTCTGCTCGCGCCGGCGCCTGTTAGGACTTCACAGTATTTCTATAGGAATATATGCTGCTAGCGCTTTGCTCTCGCCTCGCGCGTCCATCGAGAGCGCTCCATTCCCCGTTTTGGGGAAACGGAAAAAGGGACACCGGCGTACCCCGCGCCGCAAAGAATAGGGGCGATGGCGCTTGGCTGCTTGAAAATCAAATCCGTCGGCAGGCATCGGCGCGGCAACGCGGCATCTTGGATTCGGTGTATTCGTTGTTACATCAGCTTAACCGACCGCTTCTCGATCGGACTTGCATCAAGCGGAGGTCATCATGAACAAATGTCAGCCTCTGGCGCTCGGCGTCGCCATCGGCGTGCTGTGGGCGCTCTATGTCTTGTGCGTCGGCATCACCGCGATGTTCGGCTGGGGCGCCGCGCTGGTGAGCGCGCTCGCCTCATTGTACATCGGCTACAGCGCCTCGATCGTCGGCGCCGTCATCGGTGCGATCTGGGCGTTCGTCGACGGCTTCGTCGCCGGCGTCGTGATCGCCTGGATCTACAACATGGTGGCGAAGTAGCGGCCCAGTCTTTGCGCCGCATCGCGCGCGTCGAAAAAGCTCCCATTTGCCGATTGTGCCGGCGCCCGCAAGCGCGATAATGGGTCCGGTGCCGGAGGTGTTGCATGAGTACTCTGCTCGTCAATCAAGGTCCCCGCTATCGCCAGGCCGCCGCGGCGACGCAAGCCTATGAGACCATGGCGGTGGACAAGCTCACGCCGATCATCGGTGCGCAAATCAGCGGCATCGATCTCGCCAAGCCGCTGTCCAACCGGACGATGGACGAACTGCACCGCGCGCTGGCGGAGAACCTGGTCATCTTCTTCCGCGACCAGCACCTCACGCCGCCGCAGCATCTCGGCTTCGGCCGCCTGTTCGGCGAATTGCACATCCATCCTAACGCGCCACACGAAGAAGGCGAGCCGGCGCTGATGAAGATCCACGCCGACAAGGATTCGCCGGCCGCCAACGGCGAGGAGTGGCATTCGGACGTGTCCTGCGATGAAGAGCCGCCGATGGGCTCGATCCTCTACATCAAGCAATGCCCGCCGAGCGGCGGCGACACGCTGTTTGCCAGCATGTATGCCGCCTACGAGGCGCTGTCGGACCGCATGAAGGCCTATCTCGACGGCCTCACCGCCGTGCATGACGGCGAGCACGTCTATCGCGGCCGCTACGCGCATTCCGGCGTTGCCGACAAGCCGGTCTACCCGCGCGCCGAGCACCCGGTGGTTCGCACACATCCGCGTGACCGGAAAGAAGGCGCTCTATGTGAACCGCATCTTCACCACGCACATCGTCGGCGTCCCGCGCGACGAAAGCGATGCGGTGCTGGCCTATCTCTTCCGCCACGCGGAAAATCCGCTGTTCCAGTGCCGCTTCCGCTGGAGCGAGAACGCCATCGCCTTCTGGGACAATCGCTGTGCGCAGCACCGCGCCATGTGGGACTACTGGCCGCACACGCGCTCGGGCAACCGCGTGACGATCAAGGGCGAGCGGCCGGTGTAGAATCTGGTCCGCGGCATTCTCCGCTCATGCCTGCACAAGCGGGAATCCAGTAGCGACATAGACGGCGCTTGCTGTGCGGCCCTTTGGCCACGGCCATAGCGACAGACGCGGAGAACTACATCCACCCGCCGCCGTCGGCGCCGCGATTGGCGACGCTCGCTTCCTCCAGGTCGAGCTCGTACTCGATGCGCCGGCGCGCCTCGTCGGTGATCTTGCCGTCGCGCAGCAGCTCGTAGATGAAGTCGCGCTCGGCATCGATCAGCTCTTTCTTCACCTGTGCCGACAGCCGCATGTAGTTGAGCCCGTCCTTCATGTCCTTGGGCAGGATCTGCATGCGGCTGGCATTGCGCGTGCGCAACAGCTCGATCACTTCCTGCGGCAGTTCGCGCTGCTCGACGAATTGCTCGAGCCGCTTTTCGACCTCGTTAAGTGCTGCCACGCGCGCATCGAGCTCGGCCTGGATCTCGCCGGCGCGCTCTTCCTGGCCGAGACTGGTGAGGCCGAGCCAGCGCACCACGCTCGGCAGCATCAGGCCTTGCCCGACCAGCGTGACGATGATGACGCCGAAGGTGACGAACAGGATCAGCTCGCGATGGGGAAACGGCTGGCCGCTATCGAGCGCATAGGGAAGGGCAAGCGCCGCGGCGAGCGAGACCACGCCGCGCATGCCGGTAAACGAGAGCAAAAACGGCCCTTGCCACGGCGGCGCCGGATCGCGCCGCGCCAGCGGTGGATAAACCCAGCGCGGAATATAGGTCGCCGGGAAATACCCAGATGAAGCGCGCCGCGATCACGATCAGCGTGGTGCAGACGGTCGCCGTCAGCAGATCGAGGATCGTGAAGGTTTGCGCACCGTCGAGCAGCGTGCGCGCCTGCAATCCGGTGAGCAGGAACACCATGCCCTCGATCAGGTAGACGATCAGGTCCCAGAAGAAGATGCCCTGCAGCCGCGTGGCCGAGCCGATCAGGCGCGGCCCGATCCAGCTCACGTAGAGCCCGCAGGCAACCGTCGCCAAAACGCCGGAGCCGCCGAGATGCGCCGGCACCCAGAACGACAGATAAGGCGTCATCAGCGACAGCGTGATCTCCACGCGCGGGTCGCGCGCCCATTGTCTGAGACGAAGACTGAGCCAGCCGACGCCGATGCCGTAGGCGATCTCGCCGACCACGATCAGCGCGAATTCGCCGGCGGCGACGCCGGGCGAGAACGCGCCGGTCGACACCGCCGCGACCGCGAAGCGATAGAGGATCAAGGCGGTGGCGTCATTGGCGAGACCTTCGCCTTCCAGCACCACCAGGATGCGGCGCGGCAGCCCGAGGCGGCGCGCAATCGCGAGCGGCGCCACCACGTCGGGCGGCGCGATGATGGCGCCGAGCACGAAGCCGACCGGCCAATCGAACTTGAGCAGATAATGCGCGGCCGCCGCCACCGCGCAGGTGGTGAAAACCACGCAACCGAAGGCGAGCAGCCCGATCGGCCGCAGATTGAAACGAAACTCGCGCCAGCTCATCGAAACGCCGGCGGAGTAGATCAGCGGCGGCAGGATCACCAAGAGCACCAGTTCCGGCGCCAGCCGCACCTTGGGCAAGCCCGGAATCAGCGCCATGCCGATGCCGGCGATCACCAGCAGGATCGACGGCGCGATATTGAGACGCTTGGCCGCGATCGCGGCCGCGGCCAGCACGGCCATCATGAACAGCACGGTTTGGAAGATCGCGGTCATGCGGTTTGATCGGTTGAGGCTAGATCGCGCTTGCCGCGATGTTCACGGTCAGCGCCAGCAGCGCGGCATTGAAAAGGAACGAGACGATGCCGTGGGCAGCGACGGTGCGGCGGATCGGCTTGGAGGCCACCGCCACATCCGACACCTGCGAGGTCATGCCGATGACGAAGGAGAAGTAGACGAAATCCCAGTAGTCCGGATTCTCGTCATTGGGGAACGACAGGCCGCTCTTCTTGCCGCCGCGCTCGCCGTAGAATTCGTGCGCGTAGTGCAGCGCAAAGATCGTGTGGATGAAGCCCCACGACAGCAGAATGGTGACGGTGGCAAGGCCCAGCTGCAGCGCGTCGCGATGGTTCCCTTGCGCGCGGCCGAGCAGCGCGATGATCGCGCCAAGGCTGGCGAGCGCCGCGGCGACCGTCAAAATCAAAATACCGACGCGGCCTTCGTCCTCGATTGCCGCCCAGCGCCGGATGCGCGTCTGATCGGCGGTCGCGACCAGTTGGTAGACCGCGGCGAGATAGAGCACCACGCCGATATCCCATCCGATCAGCAGCCGTGTCGACAGCCACCATCGGCTCGGCGCCAATATCATTACGCCGACGCCGATCGCCGCCGACACGAACAGCCGCGGCCGTGCGCGGATGACGCGGACGAAATAAGGCAGTCGGCGCGCGGGCCGAACGGCTTCCGGTGCCATGTTCGCGCTCCTCGCGCGGGCTCAGGCGCGTCGCTCGGCGATGAAACGGGCGGCGGCGCGCAAAGTATCGGCTTTTGCGCCGAACGGCGCCAGCGCGTCGACGGCTTCGGCCACCAGCGCATCGAGCTTGGCGTGGGCGCCTTTGACGCCGAGCAGGTCGACCAGCGTCGCCTTGCCGGCGGCGGCGTCCTTGCCGGCGGCCTTGCCGAGGTCTTCGGTGCTGCCTTCGACGTCGAGCAGATCGTCGGCGATCTGGAACGCCTGGCCGACGGTCTTGCCGTAACGGTCGACCGCCGCGCGCGCCTTGGCATCGGCTTGCCCGAGGATGGCGCCGGCGCGGCAGGCGAAGCGGATCAGCGCGCCGGTCTTCATCGCCTGCAAGGTGACGACGTCGTCCTGGCTCTGCTTGTGGCGCTGCCCGAAGCGGCCTTCGGCGGCGAGATCGAGCATCTGTCCGCCGGCCATGCCGCCGAGACCGGCCGCGCGCGCAAGCTCCAGCACCAATTCGATGCGCACCGCCGGATCGGGATGCACCTCTTCGCGCGCCATGGCATCGAAGGCAAAGGTGAGCAGTCCGTCGCCGGCCAGGATGGCGGTCGCCTCGTCGAAGGCCTTGTGCACGGTCGGGCGGCCGCGCCGCAGGTCGTCATTGTCCATCGCCGGCAGGTCGTCATGCACCAGCGAATAGCAATGCACGCATTCGAGTGCGGCGCCGGCGAGCAGCGCGCCCGCGCGCGATGCCCCGAACAAGGCCGCGCATTCCACCACCAGGAACGGACGCAAGCGTTTGCCGCCGCCGAGCGCGGCATGACGCATGGCGTTGAGCAGGCGCTCGGGGCGCGCGATTTCGCCGGCGACCGGTTCGCTGCCGAGCAGGCGCTCGAGCAGGGCCTCGGTTTCGGTGGCGACCGCGTTGAGCCGGTCGGTGAAGGCGCGTTTGGGGTCGGCGTCCATGGCGGCCATTGATAGCGGCAGCCGGCGCTCCCGGAAAGTCTGCCGGCCGGCATGATCCGGTGCGGAACCCATTTTCGGTTAAGATCGTGCGCGCCGTGCAACAGCGCCGCACTGCGGCAAATGCCGCCGGAGATGGGCTAATGTCGGCCCGCCATGGCCCGACCCGCGCGACGGCTCAGCTTCGCCCACGATATTCTGCGATTGCCGCGCCTGCCGCGGCTGCTGCGCTACGTCGCGTTGGCCCTGCTGGTTTTGCTGCTGCTGCCTTATCTGGTGACGCCGTTTTATTCCTTTGGCCGGCCGGTCTCGACGGGGATGATGTGGCGCTGGCTGGTGGGCGAGCGGGTGCAGCGGGATTACCTGCCGCTCGCGCGCATTTCGCCGGCGCTGTCGCTCGCCGTCCTCATCGCGGAGGACGGCCGCTTTTGCAGCCATTACGGCGTCGACTTTGCGGAAATCCGCGACGCCATTGCCGAGGCCGACGATATTGAGGACATGCGCGGCGGCTCGACGATCACCCAGCAGGTGGCCAAGAATCTGTTCCTCTGGCAAAGCCGCAGCTTCGTCCGCAAGGCGCTCGAGTTCCCGCTGGCGCTGTGGATCGACCTCATCCTGTCAAAGCGGCGGATTCTGGAAATTTACCTCAACATCGCGGAATGGGGTCCGAACGGGGAATTCGGCGTCGAGGCCGGCAGCCGCTATGCCTTCGGCAAATCGGCCCATAGCCTTTCCCGTTACCAGGCGGCGCTGCTGGCTGCGGTACTGCCCAATCCGCACGACCGCAATGCGCACCGGCCGGGACCCGGATTACGGCGGCTGGCGGGCCTTTATGAGCGCCGCGCAGCGCGTTCGCCGGAGGTGGCCAACTGCCTGCGCGTTCGGTGACGTCATTCCGGGGCGCCGCAAAGCGGCGAACCCGGAATCCAGGTCCAAGCTCGGAATCTGAAGCTGGATTCCGGGTCCGCAAGCTTCGCTCGCGTCCCGGAATGACCGAGGATTGACCCACTAGCCTTGGCCGGAACCATCCTCTATAAGCCCGGCTTCAAACCGACATCTGGCGATTTTCAGGAGTTGTCGTCCATGGCTGTGCCGAAAAGAAAAACCTCGCCGTCCCGTCGCGGCATGCGCCGCTCCGCCGACGCGCTGAAGCGGCCGGCCTATGTCGAGGACAAGGATTCCGGCGAACTGCGCCGGCCGCACCACATCGATCTGAAGACCGGTATGTACAAGGGCCGCCAAGTGCTGAAGGCGAAGACGGAAGCCTAAGCGCCGCCGGCGCATGATCCCGAAGCGTCGGAACTGGTTTCGGAATAGATCATGCGCCAAGCAAAATGCGGGGCTGCGCTTTGAGCGGAGGGAGGGCAGCGCATGTTCCTCATCGGCTTTCCGCTGCTGCTGATCCCGTTCGCGATCTACAACATCATCGCCTTTCTGATGCCGGGCGTCGGCTGGAGCGGCGTTCTCATCACCGTGCACCTGATGTCCGGCGCCGACTGGATGCTGTCGGCCGGCGATATGCTGGTTACCGTGGCGATCCTGTTGCTGTTCGGCGAGATGACGAAAGCGGCCCGTATGGGCGGGCGCAATATCGTCGATCACGGGCTGGCGCTGCTTCTGTTTCTCGGCATGGTGGCGGAATTCGTTTTGGTGACGCAGGCGGCAAGCGCAACTTTCTTTCTGCTGCTGGTCACCAGCTTCTTCGACGTGCTCGGCGGATTCACCGTGCGTGCGCGCGCGCCGAAGAACGATCTGGCGATCGAGCAGACTTCCTCCTGAGCGCCCGCCGCTTTCACAAAGTGCGTCATGACCCGTGATTTCCAATTGCCCGGCCGCTCGCCCGTCATCGCTTGTGACGGCATGGCGGCGACCTCGCATCCGCTGGCGACGCTGGCCGCCGTCGACGTATTGCGCGCGGGCGGCAGCGCAGCCGACGCGGCGGTGACCGCGTGCGCCGTGCTCTGTGTGGTCGAGCCGCATATGACCGGCATCGGCGGCGATTGCTTCTGTTTGATATCGCAGCCGGGCAAGCCGGTGTGGGGCTATAACGGCTCCGGCCGCGCCGCCGCCAAGGCATCGCTTGACGCGTTGCGTGGCCAAGGCATGCGCGAGATCGGCAATTCGATCCACGCGGTTACCGTGCCGGGTTCGGTTGAGGCCTGGGAAGAAATCCTGAAAGAGCGCGGCCGCTTCGGCCTCGACCGGGCGCTGCAGCCGGCGATTCAATATGCCGAGGGCGGCTTCCCGGTGGCGCAGCGGGTGGCCTGGGATTGGCAGCGCTATATCGACAAGCTCAAGGCCGATCCCGGCGCCTCGCGGCATTATCTTTTCCACGGCGCGCCGCCGCGCGAAGGCGACGTTATCCGTTTTCCGGCGTTGGCCGAAACTTTGAAGACCATTGCCGCCAAGGGCGCGCGCGCGTTCTACGAAGGCGCGATCGCCGACGACATGGTGAAAACCATTTCCGCGCGCGGCTCATTTCTGACCGGTAACGACTTCGCGCATCACCACGGCGATGTGGTGACGCCGATCGCCACCAACTATCGCGGGCTCGATCTGGTCGAGATCCCGCCCAACGGGCAGGGGCTCACCGCGCTGGTGATGCTCAATATCCTGGAGAACTTCGATCTCGCTGCGCTCGATCCGCTCGGTCCCGAGCGCTTTCATCTGGTGCTGGAGGCCGCTCGGCTCGGCTTTGCCGTGCGCGACAGCCACATCGCCGATCCGGCGTCTATGCGTGTTTCAACGGCTGACCTGCTCGACAAGGCTTTTGCCAAGAAGCTCGCCGCCAAGATCGACTTGACGAAACGCGCCAAGCTGCCGAGCGCGCCGACTCCCGGCAGCGACACCATCTATCTCACCGTGGTCGATCGCGACCGCATGGCGGTGTCGTTCATCAATTCGCTCTATTCGAATTTCGGCGTCGGCATCTGCACCGAGCAGACCGGCATCATGCTGACCAACCGCGGCGCCTGCTTCACGCTGGACCCGGACCATCCCAATGTTTTCGGTCCCGATAAGCGCCCGATGCACACCATCATCCCGGCGCTGGCCATGCGCGATGGCCGCTGCGACATGAGCTTCGGCGTCATGGGCGCGCATTATCAGCCCATGGGCCACGTGCAGATCGTACTCAACATGCTCGACTATCGCATGGACGTGCAGCGCGCGATCGACGCGCCGCGCTTCTTCTTCGAGGGCGAGCAGACGATCGTCGAGCATGGCACGCCGGTCGCGACCATCGAGGGCTTGACGGCGCGCGGTCATGATGTCGCCTTCGCGCCGACACCCTGGGGCGGCGCGCAGACCATCAAGATCGATTGGGATCGCGGCGTGCTGATCGCCGGCTCGGAGCCGCGCAAGGACGGCTGCGCGCTGGGGTATTAAGCAGCTAGCGCTGCGTCACCGCCGCCACCGCCCGATAGGCGACGATGGCTTCGGCGGGCGCGAGCCGCCGGCGCTCGCGGGTCTGCGGATGCTGCTCTTTCGTCGCAATGAGATGGGCCAGGAATTCAGCCGGCCGATAGCGGTTGGCGGCGTCGTGCTCGCTCGCGATAACGGGCGTCACCAAGACCAGCGCGCGGCTCTCGCTCGCCGCTACGGTCGTCGGCTCATCGGTGTCGTACCGCGGCGCACAAGGCGGCTTGGCAGCAACGGGTCTGGTCTCGCTCAGTCGCATTCGTCTGTCTCAATCCGGGACAAGGACCTGCGGTTCACTGTGCGAGTGGCAAGCGACGTGCCGTTTGGTCGCATCGTGCGGCGACGTTTGGGAATCCGTGGAATTGTGGGCTTTTCCTAATTCTTTAACGATTTCCTATAGCGTCGGCGCATCCATCCAACGCCCGCCGCCGCGGTGCGTTCCCAAAAAGGGGCGACCGTGATCCGTATCGATCAACCGGCCAATTCACCGAACGCGGCAGAAATTCTCACCGCCGTCGGCGAGGTTGCCTACGAGTGGCACCTCGATACCGACGCGCTGATCTGGAGCGGCAACGCGGCCGACGTGCTCGGCGTCGCCGACCCGGCCGAGATCGCCAGCGGCCGCGCCTTCGCGCAGAAAGTCGAGGCGCAGCCCGGCCAGAACCGTTTCGAGGTGGTGGCGCACACCGAACAAAAAGACAACGGCTCCGGCGTCGCTTACGAGCTGCAATACGGCTTCCACCGCAACGGCGACAGCATCTGGCTTGAGGACAGCGGCCGCTGGTTCGCCGGCGCCGACGGCAAGCCTTTGCGCGCGCACGGCGTCATACGGGAAATCACGGCGCGGCACGAGCGCGAGCGCAAGCTGGTGCAGCTTGCCCATTTCGATCCGCTCACCGGCGAGATGAACCGCGCCTGCCTTACCGAGGCGCTCGGCGCCACGCTCGACGAGGCGGTGCGCTTCCGCTCGTCGTGCGCCTTCCTTTTGATTTCGATCGACCACCTCGGCAGGCTCAACGAATCCTACGGCTACGAGATATCCGAGCAGGTGATCGCGCTTCTCGCCAAGCGCATGCGCCCGCTGCTGCGCGGCAAAGATCATCTCGGCCGCTTTTCCGGCAACAAGTTCGGCGTGATCCTGACCAGTTGCACGCCTGAAGAGCTGCCGGTCGCCGCCGAGCGTCTGCTGGCCGGCGTGCGCGAACAACCGATGCACACCGACGCCGGCCAGGTGGCGGTGACGGTGACCATCGGCGGCGTCAACGCGCCGCGCCACGCCCGTACCGTTGCGGAAATCTTGAACCGCGCGCAGGACGCGCTCAATGCCGCGCGCGCCAAGCGGCACGGCTCGTTCGCCGCCTACCGGCCGAGCGTGGAGCGCGACGCGCTGCGCAAAGAAAACGCGCGCGCCACCGACGAGATCGTGGTCGCGCTCAACGAGCGACGCATTACGCTCGCCTATGAACCGGTGGTGGAAGCCAAAAGCCGCCGCACCGCATTCTACGAATGCCTCATGCGGGTGCGCCGCCCGGACGGCCGCATCGCGCATGCCAACGAGATCATTCCGGTGGCCGAGCGGGTCGGGCTGGTGCGCATGCTCGACTACCGCGTGCTGGAGCTGGTGGTGAAGGACCTGGCGGAGACGCCGGGGATTCATGCCAGCGTCAACGTATCGCCCGCCTCGACCATGGATCCGGACTGGTGGGCGGAACTCGACGCGCTGCTACAGGCGCATACGAGCGCCGCCGAACGGCTGATCATCGAAATCACCGAGACCGCGGCGATCCACGATGTCGACGATACGCGCGGCTTCGTCACCCGGGTCAAGGATCTCGGCTGCCGCATCGCGATCGACGATTTCGGCGCCGGCTACACCTCGTTCCGCAGTTTGCGCAAACTCGGCGTGGATATCGTCAAGGTCGACGGCGCCTTTGTGCAGAACATCGTCCGCTCGGACGACGACCGCGCTTTCGTGCATACGCTGATCGATCTCGCTCGCCGGCTCGGCCTCAAGACCGTGGCCGAATGGGTGCAGGACGAGGAAGCCGCCGCGCTGCTTGCCGGCTGGGACTGCGACTATCTGCAAGGTGCGCTGATCGGGCTTGCGAGCGATGAGCGGCCGTGGGCCCGTTCGACCGGTCAAGCCGCCAGTGCCTAATTGACCGCGCCGCGCACCCGATCGATCAAGGCGCCGACATCCGGCGGTAAAACGTCGGCGCGCCAGGCCACGTGTCCATCGGGTCGCACCAAGTACCAGCCGTTTTTGGTAGATCTCTGCCGCTTCCGTCCGAATCGATGTCGGCGACGATCAGCGGCACGCCACGCGCCGCAGCGGCGCGGAGAAACGCCGTTGGCTCCAGCGCGCCGGGAAAACGCAGCAGCACGAAGCTGCGGCCAAACAGGTCAAGGGTGGACCAATTATCTGCCAACCAAACATGGGGCGCCCGCGCGCCTGGCCGCGCATTCGCCACATAGTTCGCCGGATCGTCCGGCGGCGGCGGCGTGCCGTCGGCCACGCAGATCGGCGAATCTTCGTAGCAATAGCCGATCTGCAGGCCGAGGGTGCGAAACTCGCCGCCGACCTTGCGTTCCAGCATCGCGCCGAATTCACGGCGCGCGCGGTCACCCTCGGCGCCCGCTTGCTCGAGCTTCGGCGACCAGTGCGAGAAGGCTTCGTTGTGCTGGTAGAAGCTCGTCGCTATCTGCACATTTCGCTGGCCGATTGGGCGGCGCTCCGCGTCGTAACTCGCAACCAGGTGCGGTCCGCCCCAACCTTGCAGCACGGCGGCAAGCTTCCAGCCGAGGTCAACCGCGTCGCCAATCCCTGAGTTCATCCCCAGCGCGCCGGTCGGCGACAACTGATGCACGGCATCGCCTGCGAGCAGTACGCGGCCGACGCCATAGCGCTCGGCCAGCAGGCTGCGCCGCCGCCATACATTGACGTCGATCCACTCCACCTCGAAGTCGCGCCCGAGCGCACGCCGCAGATAGCCCGCGCGGTCGGCGCTCTCCGGGGCCGCCTCCTCGCCAGCCTGATCCACCATCAGTCGCCAGATGCCGCGCACGGGATCGATGATGCGCAAATTGGCCCAGACGCCGCCGCGATCGACCGGAATGAAAAACGTACCCAGCTTGCAACCGCTCTGCGCGAGCAAGTCCGGCGCGCGGAAAAACAGATTGAGCGGATAGCCGATGGTGCCCTTGCCGGTAAGCGCGATGCCGAGGCCGCGGCGGACAAGGCTGGCGGCGCCATCGCAGCCGATGAGGTAGTCGCAGGACAACGTATGACGCGAGGCTTCCACGACATTGGCGATCTCGGCGGTGACGCCATCGGGCGTCTGCTCGAACGAGTCGAGGCGATGCAAATGCTTGATCGTCACGCTCGGAAAGGAGCGGGCGAGCTTTTGCAATATCGGATCGAACCAGATCTGCGAGCAGGCTTGCAGCCTGTAGGGGCTGGCGGGATCCGGTGTTTGGTGATCGCGCGCCGGCCGCACCACGCGGCCAAGCTCGTAGCCGAATAAATTTGTGACGAATACGGCATCGAGCGGATGATCGCCGGGAAATGGGCAGTTCATCACCTCGTCGGCGATACCCCAGCGACGGCAAAATTCCATTGTGCGGGCGTTCACCTCGTTCATTTTCGGCGTGGCGATTGTGCCGTCGCCTTGTTCAACGAGGGTGCAGGCAATCCCGCGCCAACCGAGCTCGGCCGCCACCGCCAAACCGACCGGTCCACCGCCGACGATCAGGACGGGAGTGTGACTTTGCATTCGAGCGGCCGGCTGCGCGGCTATTCCTTGCTGCCCAGCTTATCCAGCCGCTTCTGCATCTCGTCGAGCTGGCGCTTGAGGTCGTCCATCTCGCTCGAGGAGCCCTGCGGTTTGTCGGCCGTGGGCTTGGCCTGCCCGCGCGCGAAAGGCGCGAACATGGCGAAGGTCTTCTCGAACATCTCCATGTTCCGCCGCACCTGATCCTCGAGCGGGCCGAAGCCGACGCCGCCGAAGGCCTGCGCCATCTGCTCGCGGAACTTGTCCTGCTGGCTGGTGAGCGATTGCATCGACTGTTCGAGGAAGCGCGGCACCAGCATCTGCATGCTGTCGCCGTAGAAGCGGATCAACTGGCGCAGGAAGGTGATCGGCAGCAGGCTCTGCCCTTCCTTGTTCTCCTGCTCGAAGATGATCTGCGCCAGCACCGAGCGGGTGATGTCCTCGCCGGACTTGGCGTCGAACACGATGAAATCCTCGCCGTTCTTGACCATGGTGGCGAGGTCCTCGAGCGTGACGTAGGTGCTCGTGCCGGTGTTGTAGAGGCGCCGGTTAGCGTATTTCTTGATTGTGATGGGTTCTTTTTGGTCGGCCATGGCGATCGCGCTTCCCCCTGCCCAGAGCTTGAGCATAACCGGTTTTCTCGGGCCGCGGCCAGTCGTTTTGTGGCGGCGCGGTAGGACCGGGTGGGCAATGCGGCAAACCTTGCGATAGGTCAAAAAAGCGCCAATTGTCGCGGATATCTTACAGTTGCCCGTTGTTGACAGGGCCGGCTGGGCTGCCGAGGATGTGGCAGCGCCAAAATGGCCTTTCGCCCCTTAACTGACCGCACCAGGAGCTTCGGATGAAAGACGATATCGTCATTGTGAGCGCCGCCCGTACCCCCGTCGGCGCCTTTAACGGGGCATTCGCCAATTTGCCGGCCCACGAGCTCGGGAAAGCCGCGATTCAGGCCGCGATGGAGCGCGCCGGCATCGAGGGCGCTCGCGTCTCCGAAGTGATCATGGGCCAAATCCTCAGCGCCGGTGAGGGCCAGAATCCCGCCCGGCAAGCCTCCATCGCCGCCGGCATCCCGGTCGAGAGCCCCGCCTGGGGCGTGAATCAGCTATGCGGTTCCGGTCTGCGCACCGTCGCGCTCGGCTTCCAGCAGATCGCCAACGGCGACGCCGAAATCGTGGTCGCCGGCGGGCAGGAGTCGATGAGCATGGCGCCGCACTGTGCGCATCTGCGCGGCGGCGTGAAGATGGGCGACTTCAAGATGATCGACACCATGATCAAGGACGGGCTGTGGGATGCCTTCAACGGCTATCACATGGGCAACACCGCCGAGAACGTGGCCCGGCAATGGCAGATCACCCGCCAGCAGCAGGATGAATTCGCCGTCGCGTCGCAGAACAAGGCCGAAGCCGCGATGGCCGCCGGCAAGTTCAAGGACGAGATCATCCCGGTCACCATCAAGTCGCGCAAAGGCGACATCGTCGTCGATACTGACGAGTATCCCAAGAAGGGCGTCACGCTTGAAGCGATCGCCAAGCTCAAGCCCGCCTTCGACAAGGAAGGCACGGTGACCGCGGCCAGCGCCTCCGGGATCAATGACGGCGCCGCCGCCGTGGTTCTGATGAAGGCAAGCGAGGCCGCCAAGCTCGGCAAGACGCCGCTGGCGCGCATCGTGTCGTGGGCGCAGGCCGGCGTCGATCCGGCGATCATGGGAACGGGCCCGATCCCCGCCTCGCGCGCCGCGCTCAAGAAAGCCGGCTGGAAGAAAGAGGACCTCGATCTGATCGAGGCCAACGAGGCCTTCGCCGCGCAAGCCTGCGCGGTCAACAAGGATCTCGGTTGGGATACCTCCAAGGTCAACGTCAATGGCGGCGCCATCGCCCTCGGCCATCCGATTGGCGCCTCCGGCGCGCGCATATTGACCACGCTGCTCTACGAGATGCAGAAGCGCAACTCGAAGAAGGGCCTCGCCACGCTCTGCATCGGCGGCGGCATGGGGATTGCCATGTGCGTCGAGCGGTAGCGAAGACGCGCCGGGGAAATGTGCGTGGAGCGCTGAAAGCGCGAATACGTGCCCCTTGCATCGGGCGCCAAGGCGCTGCACAAATTTTGATCTACGTCATGGCCGGCTCGAACCGGCCATGACTTTTAAAGAAAGTTGCCGGGAGGGAAGATCATGGCACGCGTTGCGTTGGTCACTGGCGGCACCCGTGGTATCGGAGCCGCCATCTGCAAGGCATTGAAGGCAGCGGGTTATAATGTTGCTGCCGAATTATCGACGGCAACGACGAAGCCGCCAGCAAGTTCAAAGCCGAAACCGGCATTCCGGTGTTCAAGTGGGACGTCTCGTCGTTCGAGGCTTGCGCCGAGGGCGTCAAAAAGGTCGAGGCCGAGGTCGGCCCGGTCGAGGTGCTGGTCAACAATGCCGGCATCACCCGCGATACCCAGCTTCACCGCATGAAACCCGAGCAATGGACGGCGGTGATCAACACCAATCTCGGCTCGCTGTTCAATATGACCCGCCAGGTCATCGAGGGCATGCGCGAGCGCAAGTTCGGCCGCGTCATCAACATTTCGTCGATCAACGGGCAGAAGGGCCAATTCGGTCAAACGAACTATTCCGCCGCCAAGGCCGGCGAGATCGGCTTCACCAAGGCGCTGGCCCAGGAAGGCGCGCGCGTCGGCATTACCGTGAACGCCATCTGTCCGGGCTACATCAACACCGAAATGGTGCAGGCGGTGCCGAAGGATGTGCTGGAAAAATCGATCCTGCCGCTGATCCCGATCGGCCGGTTGGGCGAGCCGGAGGAAATCGGGCGTTGCGTGGTGTTCCTCGCCTCCGACGACGCCGGTCTGATCACCGGCGCGACGCTCTCGGCCAACGGCGGGCAGTATTTCGCGTAGGGTTTCGCTGCGCTTGCGGCAGTCAATGACTTGTCATGGCCGGGCTTGTCCCGGCCATCTCGATTTTTGTGGCACAGCCGTGCCGTCGTAAGCGAGGTCGCCGCGTCAAGCCCGGTGACCACAATGTTTCAATGCTTGCGCTTCTTCTTCGCCGCTGACTTGCTTTTCTTGCTCGCCGGCGGCTTGTGCTTGGCCGGCATTGCCTTCTGCGTCACACCGTGCGTCCCTTCCGCCTTGTCGAGCCGTACCGACCAATATTCCCAGGCGCGCGCGACCGGGCCCGGCTGCAGATTGTATTCGCCGGCGAGTTCGGTTTCCGCGGCGTTGAGCGGCGACACGTGACCGAGCGTATGCGCCTGGATCTGCAGCGCGGCGTTGCGGGTGGTGTAGATGGTGCGGAAGGTCAGCTCCTCGAGCGTCTTGCCGGCAACGGTCGCGCCGTGCCGGCGCATCAGCACGATCCAATGACGGCCCAAAGCGCGCGCCAGCGAGGCGCCTTCCTCGGGCTTCGCCACGATCAGATTGGTGTCGCCGAACTCGTCGCGGGAGTCCCAGAACGGCACCGCTTCGCCCATCGTCGCGCCGAGATGATAAACCGGCTTGAGCGCCATGCCGGAAATGCAGAACGGCAGGATCGACGACGCGTGATGATGGCACACCGCGCTCACCTCCGGCCGCGCCTTGTAGATTTCGCCGTGGATCACGCGCTCGCCGTAAAGCCGCGCGGTCGGCGGCTTCACCGGCTCCGAGTTCGAGCGTGAACTCGAGGATGTCCTCCGGCTGCACCAGCTCCGGTCCGCGCGAGCGCGACATCAGATAGCGCCGCGGATCGGTAGGATGGCGCATGGTGACGTGGCCGAAGGCGTCGAGCACGCCCTCGTTGGCGATCATGCGGTTGGCGCGTGCGAGCTGCTCACGCGCCTCGTCGAGTTTGTTCGGCACCGAAATTTCCCCCTTGCGATGAGCGAGCGTTTTTATCGCGTTTGCTTGCTTGGCGACCAGTCCGCCGGCGCGAGCTCGAAGCCTTCAAAGCTGAAGCCGGGCGCGACGGTGCAGCCTACCAGCGTCCAGTCGCCAAGGCTTTCTGCCGCCTGCCAGGCGCGCGCCGGTATCGTTACCTGCGGCACCTCGTCGGCGTGGATATCGGCGCCGAGCCGGAGGATTTCCTCCTTGGCGCCGTCTACCACTTCAAGCTTGAGCGGCGCGCCGGCGTAATAGTGCCAGATCTCGACGGCGTCGACGCGGTGCCAGTGCGTACGCTCGCCGCGCGCCAAGAGGAACAGGATCGCGGTCGAGGCGGCGCGGCCGTTGATCTGACGGGAATCGCGAAAGGTCTCGCGATAATGTCCGCCTTCCGGATGCGGCTTGAGATCGAGCTTGCGGATGATGTCGGCGGCGGTGGGGGAGGGCATCGCTAGAATTTGTTCTTCCGCGCCCTGATCTCCGCGAACACTTGCTCGCCAGGCTTGCCGGGCATGCCAATATCGACCGCGAGATCGGGTACGTCCGCGCGCAGGAACGGGTTGGCCAATTTCTCGTCGCCGATGGTGACCGGGATCGTTGGTTCGCCTTCATCGATCAGCCGTTCCACCTGCGCCGCGCGCGCCTCCAGCACGGGATTGTCAGCGTCAATCGAGAGCGCGAACTTGATATTGGCGACGGTGTATTCGTGGCCGCAATAGACCTGTGTTTCGTTCGGCAGCTCGCGCAGCTTCTTGAGCGAGTTCCACATCATCTCCGGCGTGCCCTCGATCACGCGGCCGCAGCCGATGGAAAACAGTGTGTCGCCGACAAAGGCGAGGTTCTCCTCGGGCAACCAATAGGCGATGTGGTCGAGCGTATGGCCGGGCGTCTCGATTACCTTGGCGGTGAGATTGCCGACCTTGACCTCGTCGCCCTCGCGGACGGTCTCATCGACGGCCGGGATGTCCGTGCCTTTCGCCGGCGCCACCACCCGGCATTTGTATTTGTCCTTGAGTGCCCGGATACCGTCGGTGTGATCGGCGTGATGATGGGTGACCAAAATATCGGTGAGCTTCCAGCCGGTCGCCTTCAGCGCGGCCTCCACGGGCGCTGCCTCCGGCGCATCGATCGAGGCCGTTGCCCCGCTGTCCGGGTCATGCAGCAGCACCCCGTAATTGTCCTTGAGGCAGAGAAAAAGGCGGGTTTCGGCAGGCATGGCGCTCCTCATCGGCTGTCGGGCGGCGTTAACCGTAGCATGCGGAGGAAATGGCGTGCACGCTTCCAGTTTCCAGGCTGTGCGCGATTTGCCGCGCCCTTCGTGCTAATTTCGCTGCATGTCGATCGACGTCGTAGACCTGCGCAACTTCTATGGCCAGCGGCTGGGCGTGGTGGCCCGCCGCTTGATCGGCCGCGGCGTTCGCGCGCTGTGGCGGGACGCCAAAGACCAACGGGTGCTCGGCATCGGCTATGCGACGCCTTATCTCGGCCTGTTTCGCGAGGAGGCCGAGCGCTGCCTGGCTTTCATGCCCGCCGCACAAGGCGTGATGAAATGGCCGACGGCGCGGCCGGCGCTGTCCGCGCTGGTCGATGAAAACGAGCTGCCGTTGCCCGACAGCGCGGTCGACCGCGTGATGGTGGTGCATGGCTTGGAAATGACCAACGATCCCGCCGCGCTGCTGCGCGAAGTGTGGCGCGTGCTCGCTTCCGGCGGACGGCTTCTGGTGGTGGTGCCGAACCGGCGCGGGCTGTGGGCGCGTATGGATACGACGCCGTTCGGACACGGCCGTCCTTATTCGCGCACGCAGATCAATCAGCTGTTGCGCGAGACTTGGTTCACGCCGACCGGGTGGGGCGAAGCGCTTTACGTGCCACCGATCGAGCGCGGCTTGTTCTTGCGCTCGGCGGGCGCCTGGGAGCGCACCGGCGCCACGTTGTCGGCGCCGTTCGCCGGCGTGCATTTGGTGGAAGCGACCAAACAGGTCTATCGCGCGATACCGGCGCGGCGCGAGAAACGCCGACTGGTGCCGGCGCTTGAGCCGGCCTTGGCGCCGTCGCCGGGCGGATAACGGTCTAGCTTATTCCGGCTGATCGCCGCCTTCGCTCTGCGGCGAAGCGCCTTGCGGATTGTTATAATCGGGGCGCTCAGGGCGGAAACCGCCGCCGCGATGGCGCCGCCGCCGGCGATGCATGCCGCCGCCGCTGCCAAATCGCTCTTGGCGCTGCTCGTCTTGGTCGTGGCCGTTCTGCGGGAAGTTCGGTTGCGGCTGGTTGCCGCCGGCGCCGCCGGTGATGAATGACGGCAAGCCGCCGACCTCCTGTCCGCCCTCGCCGCCGGGCTGCGGCTGCGGACGAGCGACCTGCTGGTCGCGCGGCGGGAACGGCTGTGCGTCGCGCGGCAGATAGGGCTGCGCCTGCGGTTGCGGCGCATAGTTCGGCTCGTTCTGGCCGACGAAAGGTTGTTCGTCGTCGTCGCTGTCGTAGTTGTCGTCGGCGGCGCCTTGCGGGGCGCCCTGACCCTGCTGCGGCTGTTGATTGTAATAGGGGTTCTGCTGGCGGAATTGTTCCTGCGCGACAGCGATCAGGCGGAAATAATGCTCGGCGTGCTGATAGTAATTCTCGGCGGCCACCGGATCGCCGGAGCCTTGCGCGTCGCGCGCGAGCTGAATGTATTTCTCCGCGATATGCGAGGCGGTGCCACGAATTTTCACGTCGGGTCCGTTCGATTCGTAGACCCGCGTCAGCGGATTCTGGCTTTTGCGGTGTTGATTGTTGCCGCGTCCCCGCATGCGCTTTTGACCGTTTCTCATGGTGTGCCTATCCGCTGACCTTTCGCTTGAGTGCGGCGCGCGCCGCAGCCGTCGTAGTAAACTTGCACGTCGATCGATGACTCATCAGTCGACTATTGGTCACACGCCGAACACTGCGCGGGCTTAATCCGCGTCGGCGCTCGCGCGATTGTCCGAACGTTTGCGATCTTTATCGCGTAGCTGCAGCAACCCCTTGGCCGCGGTCTATCCGCGACGTTGCCAACCTCATGTTACGCGCATCGATCGAGATATCGAAAATGATGCGCCCAACCGGTGAAGCATCCGGACCCGTCAGTGGCGAATTCGCGTGCCGTCTCTGATACCGTTGTTAAGTCGGCTCTTCGTGATCCGCCCAGCCTCGCCGCCTCGCAGAGCCCCTGGCTCCGGGTATCGTGGCGATGCAACCTTCTCGGGTCGATTCCGTGACCGGAAGCTAGTCGTTTCCGGCAGATATTCCAAGTGGTTTTTTCACCTGCATTTGAGCCCTGCGCCTCACGCTAGGTCGCAATGCGCGCCAATCATGGCGCCGCGGTGGCGATCAGCGCGCGGGCAATGCCGGCCAAATCCTTGCGCGCTTGGCCCAGATGGAGGCCTGCATTGGTAAACAGCGCAGCCACTGCCTTTTCCTGGCCTGCACCCAACTCAACGATCAGCCTTCCGCCAGGCGCCAACAGACGGCGAGCGTCCGCAGCGATGGCACGGTAAACAACGAGACCGTCTCTGCCGCCGTCGAGTGCAACCACAGGATCGTAGTCGCGCACCTCCGGCGGCAATGCAGCGATGTCGCCGCTGGCGATATAAGGCGGGTTTGACACTATGAAATCGAACGGCGCATTCAACGCGTCCGCGCCCGCGCAGCGCACGAAGGACGCGCGCGTGGTCAATCGATGGCGCGCGGCATTGTCGCGCGCAATGCCTAGGGCAGCGGCGCTGATATCGGTGCCGATGCCGGCGGCGTTGGGCAGTTCGGTGAGCAGCGTCAACAGCAGCGCCCCGGTGCCGGTGCCGATATCGAGAATGCGCAGCTTCTCATTGCGCAGGCCGCCGCGCACGACAACGTCGAGCGCGGCTTCGACCAGCGTTTCGGTTTCCGGCCGCGGCACCAGCACATCCGGCGTGACGTGAAATGCGAGGCTCCAGAACTCCTTGACGCCGACGATGCGCGCCACCGGCTCGCGCCGGCAGCGGCGCGCGGCCAGCATCGAAATCGCGTTGATCTCGCGCGCCTCCAGAACGCGGTCGCTTTGCGAGACCAATTGGGTGCGGTCGAGATGCAACGCGTGCGCAAGCAGGATGCGCGCGTCCGCCTCCGGTGCTTCGATGCCGATGAGACGGAAATATTGCGCGATGAGACGCAGCGCCTCGGTGATCGAGGCGCCGTCCTTCAGCCCGGGGATGAGCCTCACTGCGCCGCGCTTTCCGCCGCCAACAACTCGGCCTGATGTTCGGCCACCAGCGCGTCGATGACCTCGTTCAGCGCCTCGCCCTCCATCACCTGCGGCAATTTGTAGAGCGTGAGATTGATGCGGTGGTCGGTGACGCGGGCTTGCGGAAAATTATAGGTGCGGATGCGCTCCGAGCGGTCGCCCGAGCCGACTTGGCCGCGCCGGTCGGCCGCGCGCTCGGTGTCGCGCCTGGTCTTCTCGGCGTCGTAGAGCTTGGCGCGCAACATGGTCATCGCCTTGGCGCGGTTCTTATGCTGCGAGCGGTCCTCCTGCACGTAGACCACGATCCCGCTCGGCATGTGGGTGATGCGGATCGCCGATTCGGTCTTGTTGACGTGCTGGCCGCCGGCGCCGCTCGCCCGCATGGTGTCGATTTTCAGGTCGGTCTCGTTGATATCGACGTCGACGTCCTCGACTTTGGGCAGCACGGCGACGGTCGCCGCCGAGGTATGGATGCGGCCGGAGGCCTCGGTGTCGGGCACGCGCTGAACGCGGTGCACGCCCGATTCGAATTTCAGCTTGGCATAGGCGCCGCGGCCCTGGATCTCGGCGATGATCTCCTTGAAGCCGCCTTTGCTGCCTTCGCTCATCGAGAGGATTTCCACCTTCCAGCCCTGCGTGGCGGCGTAGCGCTCGTACATGCGGAACAGGTCGCCGGCGAACAGCGCGGCCTCGTCGCCGCCGGTGCCGGCGCGGATTTCCAGGATGACGCTGCGCTCATCCATGGCGTCTTTCGGGATCAGCGCCAGCCGGATATGATGTTCGAGCTTTTCGCGCCGCTCCTGCAGCGCCGGCTTTTCGGCTTCCGCCATGCGGCGCATCTCGGAGTCGGTCGAAGCGTCGGCGATCAGTGCGTCGAGCCCGGCAATTTCATTGACCACCGCACGATACGCCTTGATGGCGTCGACCACCGGCGCAAGCTCGGCGAATTCGCGCGACAGCTTGACGTAGGTCTCCGGCGGCAAATTGGTGGCGAGCTCGCTTTCCACCATTTCGTGGCGGTTGAGCAGGGCATCCAATTTCTGTTGCGGCAGCATCATTTGTTCGTCATGCCCGGCTTTATGCCGGGCATCCACGTCTTTTGTTTACGCTAGGTAGAAGACGTGGATGGCCGGGACAAGCCCGGCCATGACGCCTTTTACAATTGGAGCCCCTCGGCCGCGGCGAAATTCTCAAGTTTGCCGCGGATGGAGACGCTGCCGACCGGCTGGTCCAGGAACGGCAGGATCGCTTCCTCGCCCTTCTTGCAGTCGAGCTCGATCAGCGTTGCTTTCACCGGGCCGACCGCCGACGGCGACAGCGACAGCGTGCGATAGCCGAGAATGGCGAGCGCCAGCGCCCCGATGGGCTGGGAGGCAAGTTCACCGCACAAGGTCACCGGCTTGTTGTGCTGGCGGCCCTTGTCGGCGATGTCTTTGAGCGCGCGCAGCACCGGCGCCGACAAGGGATCGAAGCGTCCCGACACCCGCGGATTGCCGCGGTCGGCGGCATAGAGGAACTGCATCAGGTCGTTGGAGCCGACCGAAAGGAAATCGACGCGTTCCAGCAGTTCGTCGAGCTGGAACAGCAGCGAGGGCACTTCGAGCATGGTGCCGATCTGCACCCGCTCGGGCAGCTCGTGCCCGTGCCGGCGCAGATGCGTCAGCTCGACCTCGACCAGCGACTTGGCCTTGTCGAACTCCTCGACCATGGCGATCATCGGGAACATCAGCTTTAATTCACGCCCGCCGGCAGCGCGCAGTAGGGCGCGCACCTGTGAGCGCAACAGGCCGGGGCGATCGAGCCCGAGCCGGATGGCGCGCCAGCCGAGCGCCGGGTTTTCCTCCTCGACATTGCGCAGATAGGGCAACACCTTGTCGCCGCCGATGTCGAGGGTGCGGAAGGTCACCGGCAAGTTGTCGGCGGCGTCGAGCACCGCGCGATAAAGCGAGAGTTGGTCGCCGGTGCGCGGCAGGCTGTTGGCGACCATGAACTGCAATTCCGTGCGGAACAGGCCGATGCCGGCAGCGCCGGTATCCTCGATATGCGGAAGATCTATGGCCAAGCCGGCATTGATCATCAGCGCGACCGGCTGGCCGTCTTTGGTGATGCAGGGACGCTCGCGCAAGGCGCGATATTGCGCTTGCCGCCGCGCCCGTAGCTTTACCCGCTCGGCATAGGCCGCTTCGATATCGGACGGCGGACGCATATGCACATCGCCGGTCGAGCCGTCGACGATGATGGCATCGCCCGACTCGACTAGGCCGGTGGCGTTATCGATCTCGCCGACGGCGGGAATGCCGAGCGCGCGCGCCACGATCGAGACGTGCGAGGTCGGGCCGCCTTCCTCCAGCACCAGGCCGCGTAACCGTTTGCGGTCGTAGTCGAGCAGCGCGGCCGGACCCATAGAGCGCGCCACGAGAATGGCGTTTTCCGGCAATTGCTCGCGCCCCGGCGCGTGATCCTTGCCCATCAGGACGCGCATCAGCCGGTTGGCGAGATCGTCGAGATCGTGCAGGCGGTCGCGCAGATAATGATCGGAGACGCGCAGCATGCGCGCGCGCGTGTCGGATTGCACGCGCTCGACGCCGGCTTCGGCGGTGAGGCCGGTGCTGACCGCTTCGCGGATCTTATGCAGCCAGCCCTGGTCGTAGGAGAACATGCGGTAGGCTTCGAGCACGTCGCGATGCTCGCCGTCGTCGGCGACGTCGCGATGCTCGACCAGGCGGTCGAGATCGGCGCGCAAGGTCGCGATGGCGGCATCGAGCCGCTTGAGCTCGCGCGGCACGTCGTCGGCGATGACGTTGGTGATGACGACGCGCGGCTCGTGCAGCACCACATGGCCGAGCGCGATGCCGTCCGACAGCGAGGTGCCGGCAAAGTGCATCGCATGGCGCGCGGCCGGCTCGGCGCCGGGACGCGCGAGCGCGGACAACTCGCCGGAGGCGATCATCTCGGCGAGCACCATCGCCGTGGTCTGCAGCGCTTCCTCTTCCTCCTCGGTGTAGGTGCGGCGCGCGCGGTTCTGCACCACCAGCACGCCGAGCGTATTGCCGGCGCGCAGGATCGGCACGCCGAGGAACGAGTGGTAGATTTCTTCGCCGGTTTCCGGCCGGAACGAGTAGGCCGGATGTGCCTGCGCGTCGGACAGGTTGATCGGGTTGGCCTCGCTCGCCACCAGGCCGACCAGGCCTTCGTCGGCCTGCAGCACGGTCTGGTGGACCGCTTCGCGCTTCAGGCCCTCGGTGGCGTATAGCTCAAGGGTTCCGTCCACGCGCAAGACGTAGACGGAGCACACCTCCGCGACCATGTTGGCGGCGATCAGCACCACCACCTTGTCGAGGCGATCCTGCGCGCTGACCGGCTCCGCCATCACTTCGCGAAGCCGGCGCAACAGCACGCGCGGACCGCCGAGCGCGCCACGCATAATTGAGGTCCTTTTGCGAGCCGCGGCACCGGCCACGGCCCCTCTACGGCCTAATCTTGTACGAATAACGACCGCGGCTTCGGCGCCCGCGGCCGTCTGCAGGTCAGGCTATAGCCAATGGCCCATGCAAGGGGCAAGCCAAAGTGGTTTCCGTTGGAATCCGCACCGCACTGCGGCAAAGAATTAAACATGGTAGGGTGGCGCTGGCATTATAGGCCAAAAGGGCCAGAAAACCCTGGGCGCCATGAATCAGAACATTCGGTTTTGCACGGCGAGCCGACGGCGTCAAGCTCGCCTACGCGGTGAGCGGCGAGGGACCGCCGCTGGTGATGTCGGCGACCTGGCTAACGCATCTTGAGCATCAGTGGCGCAGTCTTGCCTGGAAACCGTGGCTCGATGCCTTTTCCAGCGAAAACAAACTGTTGCGCTATGGCTCACGCGGCTGCGGGCTCTCGGACCGGAATGCGGGCGAACTGTCATTCGAATTATTGGTTGGCGACTTCGAATCCGTCGTTGAGGCCGCCTCCTTCAAGCGATTTGACCTGCTGGCGACGTGCTGGGGTGGCCCTCTCGCCATCGCGTACGCGGCCCGGCATCCGAGCGAGTGAACCGTCTCATCCTCTACGGCACCTATGCACTCGGACGATTACGGTGGAACGATCGGCCGAAAGAGGTCGACAAGGCCCGAGTATTTCTCGATCTCACACGGCTCGGGTGGGGACAGGAAAACCACGCGTTGCTGCAGGTCTGGGCCTCGGCGTTCCAGCCGGGCGGCACGCTTGAGCATTTGCGGTCCTGGTCCGAGCAGCAGCGCGCGGCAACCTGCGCCGAAATGGCGGTTCGCTTGCTTCGCATTGGCTGGAACGTTGATGTGAGAGAGGTTCCGCCAGCAAGATCAAATGTCCCGTTCTGATCGTGCATCCCGAGCGTCGACGCGATGGTGCCGATCGAGGAAGGTCGGTGTATCGCGAAGCCTCATTCCCGACAGTCGCTTCGTTCAGACTCGATAGCGAGAACCATATGCCGCTCGCCGACGACCCGGCTACGGCTTATCCAGCCCATACAGCGTGTGCAGCGTGCGCACCGCGAGCTCGGTATAAGCGGCGTCGATCAGCACCGAGAACTTGATCTCCGAGGTGGTGATGGCGCGGATATTGATTTTGCGCTCCGACAGCGCCTTGAACGCCTGGGCGGCGACGCCGGCATGGCTGCGCATGCCGATGCCGATCACCGACACCTTGGCGACATCGGTCGCCCAGTCCAGCCGTTCATAGCCAATCGTGCGCTTGGCTTTTTCGATGGTCGCGCGCGCGCGTTCGTAGTCGACCGACGGCACGGTGAAGGTCAAATCCGTGGTCAGGCCGTCGTCGGAGACGTTCTGCACGATCATGTCGACATTGATGTTGGCGTCGGCGAGCGGCCCGAAGATCGAAGCGGCGACGCCCGGCTTGTCCTGCACCTGCCGGATCGAGATCTGCGCCTCGTCCTTGGAGAAGGCGATGCCGGTGACGACTTGCTGTTCCACGATGTCTCCCTCGTCGCAAATGAGCGTGCCGGACGGCGGCTTCTTGGGATCGATGTCTTCGGGCTTCTCGAAACTCGAGCGCACGAAAATGGGCACACTATGCACCATGCCGAGTTCGACCGAGCGCACCTGCATCACTTTGGCGCCGAGCGAGGCGAGCTCGAGCATTTCCTCGTAGGCGATCTTGTTCAAGCGGTGCGCCTTCGGCACCATGCGCGGATCGCTGGTGTAGACCCCGTCCACGTCGGTGTAGATGTCGCAGCGTTCGGCGCCGATGGCGGCGGCGATCGCCACCGCCGAGGTGTCGGAGCCGCCGCGGCCGAACGTGGTGATGCGGCCGGTTTCCTTGTGCAGGCCCTGGAAGCCGGCGATCACCGCCACCTGACTGCGCTCCTTGAAGCGCTTGATCAGCTCGGCGCCGTTGATGTCGACGATGCGCGCGGCGCCGTGCGCGTCGTCGGTCAGAATCGGCAATTGCCAGCCCTGCCAGGAGCGGGCGTTGACGTCCATGCCCTCCAGCACGATGGCGAGCAGCCCGGCGGTGACCTGCTCGCCGGTCGCCACCACCGCGTCGTATTCGCGCGCGTCGTGCAGCCCGGCGGCTTGCCGGCACCATTCGACCAGCTGATTGGTGGCGCCGGCCATGGCCGAGACCACGACGGCAACGTCGTTGCCGGCATCGACCTCGCGCTTGACGTGGCGCGCCACGTTGCGGATGCGGTCGAGATCGGCGACCGACGTTCCGCCGAATTTCATCACCAGGCGAGCCATGACATTCCCGGATGCGCCAAAACGCGCTAACAAGCGGCCGGCGCGTGTGATTTGCCCCCGGCGCCGGCCCGAAAAGGCGCGTATACATACCGGCGGTGTTCCGAGACTGCAACTTTAGGCCCCGCGCCGGAACGGGGCGCCCGCGTTAATCATTGTGGTGCTGGCGATGCGCTATATCGAGCGAATTCTACAGCCGGGCGAAACAGTGGTTTTTCGCGGCAAGCTTCATTGGATCGTCTACATTCCGGCCATTATCTTGTTGCTGACCGCGCTGGCGGCATTGATCGCGTTCACCCGGATCAAAAGCAATCCAATTCAAATGGGCTTGCTATTCGTCGCCGTGGCCTGCGGCTTCATCGGCGGCTTCGGCATTCTCAAGGCTTGGTTCGATCGCTGGACCACGGAGATTGACGTGACCGACCGGCGTATCGTCTATAAGCGCGGTTTGTTCTGGCGGCATACCGTCGAGATGAATATGGACAAGGTCGAGAGCGTGGACGTCGACCAGTCGATTTTGGGCCGTCTGTTGGACTACGGCGCCGTTAGCATTCGCGGTGTTGGTGCCGGCTTGGAGAGGCTGCGCCGTGTCCGCGCCCCGCTCGATCTCCGCAACCGCGTAACCGCGCGCTGACCATGCCACGAAGCCGCAGACAGACAACAAAAGGCCGTCATTCGTCGATCGACGAAGCCGAGGTCGAGCGCTTCTCGCGTCATGCCCCCGACTGGTGGGATGCGCGCGGGCCGATGGCGGCGCTGCACAAATTCAATCCGGTGCGGCTCGGCTATATTCGCGACCGAGCGGCGGAACGATTTGATCGCGACCCCAAGAAGCTCGACTGCCTCAAAGGGTTGCGCATGCTCGATATCGGCTGCGGCGGCGGCATTCTGTCGGAGCCGCTGGCGCGCCTGGGCGCGCAGATGGTCGGTGCCGATCCATCGGAAGAAAACATAGCGGTGGCGCGCGAGCACGCCGAGGAGGCGGGCGTCGCGGTCGACTATCGCGCCACCACCGCGGAGGAGCTGGCCGAGGCCGGCGAGGCGTTCGACGTGGTGCTGGCGATGGAGGTGGTCGAGCACGTCGCCGACGTTAAATCGTTCGTTACGACCTGCGCCGCGATGGTCAAGCCGGGCGGGCTGATGATCGCCGCCACCCTCAACCGCACGCTCAAGAGCTTCGCGCTCGCCATTGTCGGCGCCGAATATGTGCTGCGCTGGCTGCCGCGCGGCACCCATCAATGGGACAAGTTCGTCACCCCCGACGAGCTCGAAAGCGCCTTCGAGCGCGCCGGCCTCGACGTGATCGGCGAGCGCGGCGTGATCTACAATCTGTTTGCCGATCGCTGGCAATTGTCATCCGACATGGATGTGAACTACATGTTGGTGGCGGCCAAACACGGAGGAAGCGCGTCATGATCCTCGAACTGGTGGAATTCAATTCGCCGAAGGGCTGGAGCCGGCAACAGGTGGCCGAGGAAGCCCGTCATGTGATTCCGAAATGGCAGGCCAACAAGGAACTGCTGCGCAAGCATTTCCTGCTCGAGCTCGACGGCAAGACCGGCGCCGGCGTCTACATCTGGCCGTCGATTGAGGCGGCCAAACGCGCGCATGACGAGGAATGGCGCCAGTCGATCATCAAGCGCACCGGCGGCGCGCCGACCATCCGTTATTTCGATCTGTTCCTGCTGATCGACAACGAGAAGGGCACGTTCACCGAGTTCCCCGAGGCTGCGGAGATTCAGCCGGCCGCGGCGTAATATCTACCGCCGTCGCCCTTCGAGGCTCGCTTCGCTCGCGCCTCAGGATGACGGATCATTCCACTGCCACGTAGAACGAAATAAATGCTCTGGGCCGTCTTTACGATCATCGCCGCGGCGGCCCAGACCGCGCGCAACGCCATGCAGCGCGAGCTGACCGCGACGCTCGGCACGGTCGGCGCCACCCATGTCCGCTTCCTGTTCGGCTTTCCCTTCGCGCTGCTCGTGTTCCTGCCGGGCGTGATGGTCTTTGCCGGCTACGAACTGCCGCATCCACCGCTCGAATTCTGGCCCTGGGTCATCGCCGGCGCCTTCACCCAGATCGCGGCCACCGCCACCATGCTCGCGGTGATGGACAAGCGCTCCTTCGTGGTGGCCTATGCCTATATCAAGACCGAGCCGGTGCAGGTGGCGCTGTTCGGTCTTGATCTTCCTCGGCGACAAGATCACGCCGCTGTCGGCTACGGCAATCGTCATCGCAACCGTCGGCGTTATCGTCATCTCGCTGAAGCCGGGCGCCGCCCATGTCAGCACCAAGGCGTCGACCATGGTCGGGCTGCTGTCCGGCGCGCTGTTTGCGCTCTCGGCCATCGGCTATCGCGGCGCCATCCTTGCGCTGCACCTGCCGCATTTCGTCATGGCGGCGACCTTCACGCTCGCGGTCGGGCTGGTGGTGCAGGCGGTGGTGCTGACCGCCTATCTCGCGCTGCGCGATCCCAAGGTGCTCAAGGCCATCGCCAAGGCCTGGAAGCCGTCGCTGTTCGCCGGCTTCATGGGCGCCTTCGCCTCGGAATTCTGGTTCCTTGGCTTTGCCATCACCTCGGCGGCTAACGTGCGCACGCTCGCGCTGGTCGAGGTGCTGTTCGCGCAAGGCGTCACACATTTCATCTTCAAGCAGCCGACCACGATGCGCGAGCGCATGGGCATCGTGCTCGTCGTGATCGGTGTCGCGCTGCTGGTGTGGGCGTATTAGGCGCGATGACGAGAGCTAATTCCGCTCGTCCGGCAAAATCGGCAGCGGATGGAATTCGATGCCTTCCTCGGCGAGGTCCTTGGCCTCCTGCGGCGAAGCCTCGCCATAGATCGAGCGGTGCTCGATCTCGCCGTAATGCATCTTGCGCGCCTGCTCGGGAAACTTGGGCCCGACATTGTCGGCATTCTTGGTGAGATGATCGCGCAGTTCTTTGAGCTTGGCGCGGAATTCTTGCTCCTGCGGCGACAGCATGGCGACCGGCGCCTTCTCGGCTTGCGCCGGCGCGGGCGACGGTGCCTCGGCGGCGGGCTCGGCCGCTGCTGCCCGCTTGCGCGCGCCGGAAATGCGCGGCGCCATGATCGCCTTCTCCACCGCGGTCGAACCGCACTGCGGGCAGGCGATCAGCTTGCGCTTGGCCTGCTTGTCGTAGGCCGCCGAATCCGGGAACCAACTCTCGAATTCGTGGTGCTCGTCGCAGATGAGCGCGTATTTGATCATTCCGCCCCCCGCACCATGTGCAGATGCGTCGGCTCCGCCAAGGGCTCGACCATCTCGAAGCGCCGGCCATGCTCGAGCGAGGGAATGCGCCCGCGCGCCTTGGCGATCTCCCCGGGGTCGATCTCGGCCATCACCACGCCCGGCTCGGTGCCGCCTTCCGCCAGGATACGGCCCCAAGGGTCGACGATCAGTGAATGCCCGAAGGTTTCGCGGCCGCTTTCGTGCTTGCCGGCTTGCGCGGCCGCGAACAGGAAGCAGCCGTTCTCGATCGCGCGCGCGCGCAGCAGCACGTGCCAATGCGCCTCGCCGGTCTGCCGGGTGAAGGCGGACGGGATCGCCAGCATGGTGGCGCCGGCCTCGGCCAGCGCGCGGTAGAGCGCCGGGAAACGCAGGTCGTAGCAGATGGTCACGCCCAGCCGGCCCCAAGGCAGGTCGCACAGCACCGCTTGGTCGCCCGGCTGGTAGGTGCGCGATTCGCGGTAGCTCTCGCCGCCGGCGAGATCGACGTCGAACATATGGATCTTGTCGTAACGCGCGGCGATGTCGCCCTTGGGAGTGATCAGGAAGCCGCGGTTGGCGGCGCGGTCCGGCGACACCTTGATCGCCAGCGACCCGACATGCACGTAGATGCCGAGCTTGCGGGCAAGCTCGCGCAGCGTGGCGAGCGAGGTGTCGGCCTCCTCGTCGACGATGACGGAAAACAGTTGCTCGCGGTTGCCCGCCAGCACGTTGGTCATTTCCGGCGTCTGCACGTATTCGGCGCCGGCCGATTTGGCCTCGCCGATCATGCGCACCGCCGCCTCGATATTGGTGCTCGGGGTAAGCCCCGTGCGCATCTGGATCATGGCCGCCTTGAAGGTGCTCGCGCTCATGCCGGCTGACCTTCGCCCGCGAGCAGGGGATCGAGCCTGCCGGCATGCTCCAGCGCGTGCAACTCGTCGCAACCGCCGACATGCACCTCGCCGATGAAAATCTGCGGCACCGTCATATAACCGTTCGCCCGCTCGATCATCTGACCGCGCTTTTCCCAATTGCCGGAGACGTCGATCTCGTTGAAGGAAACGCCCTTTCGGCTAAGCAGAGCCTTGGCCATGGTGCAATAGGGACAATACCGGGTGGTGTAGATGTCGACCGGGGGCATGGATGGCCTATGGCGCTGATTTGCCGAGGTTATATGGTGGCGCGCGCCGCCGCCACAACCCGCGCGAAGACCAGCACATCGACATGGGCGGCCCCCGCCCGCAGCAGAGCGCGCGCGCAGGTATCGACCGTCGCCCCCGAGGTGAGCACGTCGTCGATCAGCACCAGGCGGCGGCCGCTGACCTGGGCCTTTTGTTCGCCGGGCACGCGGAAGGCGCCTTGCATGTTTTCCGCCCGCGCGGTCTTTCGACAGGCCGACCTGCTGCGGCGTGGCGCGCACGCGCTTGAGCGCGTCATGGATCACCGGCACGCCCGAGCCTTGCGCGATGGCGCCGGCAAGCGCGGCCGACTGGTTGAAACGGCGCGCCCAGAGCCTGCGCCAATGCAGCGGCACCGGGATCAGCGCGTCGGCATCTTTCAGCAATTCGGCCCCGGCGCGCGCCATCCAGCGTCCCATCAGCGGCGCCAAGTCGAGCCGGTCGCCGTATTTGAAGCCGTGCACCAGCGCGCGGGCGATATCGTCATAGCGTACCGCGGCGCGCGCCCGGTCATAGGCCGGCGGATTGGCGATCGCCTCCATCGACAGCAGGCCGGGGCCGGGATCGTAAGTGAAGGGAATACCGAGCCGCGCGCAGTAGGGCGGTTCGATCAGCGACAGTTTCGACCAGCAGGAGGCGCAGAGGCCGATGCCGTCGCCGAGCGGCTCGCGGCAGGCCGAACAGAGCGGCGGCAGCGCGAGATCGAGCGCAAGGCGCAGCGCGCTACGCACGCCATGGCGGAACCGCACGGCCGGCGAGGGCGTCTGCTCTTGGCTTGCCGAGACAAGCTCGTTCATGCTGCAACTCTATCAGATGCCGTCTGGACCCACCATCTTCGACCGCTCTTTGCTGCGCGCACGGCGGCGGCGCGCGGCCGCGCTCGGCGCCGAAACGTTCCTGATCGACCGGGTCGCCGAGGAATTGGCCGAGCGGCTGACCGCGGTGTTGCGCAATTTCGAGCGCGCCGTCGATCTCGGCACGCCCACCGACGCGGTGCGGCGCGCGCTGGCCGCAAGCGGCAAGGTCGGCACCGTCATCGCCGCCGAGCCGGCAGCCGCGCAGCTCGATCACACGTTTCTGCGCGTTGCCGCCGACGAGGAGGCTTTGCCCTTCGCCGACGCTTCGCTCGACCTGGTGGTGTCGGGCCTGGCGTTGCAATTCGTCAACGATCTGCCCGGCACGCTGATCCAGATCCGTCGCGCGCTCAAAGCCGACGGCCTGCTGCTGGCGGCGCTGATCGGCGGCGAATCACTCACCGAATTGCGCGAAGCTTTTGGCGCTGCCGAGAGCGAGATCGAGGGCGGGGTTTCGCCGCGCGTTGCGCCATTCGCCGACGTGCGCGACATGGGCGCGCTGCTGCAACGCGCCGGCTTCGCCCTGCCGGTGGTCGATACCGACCGGCTCACCGTGCGTTACGATTCCGTCTTCGCGCTGATGCGCGACCTGCGCCGCATGGGCGCGACCAATGCGCTGGCTGAGCGCCGCCGCACGCCGCTCAAGCGCGCCACCTTGGCGCGGATGGCGGACATCTACGGCGCGCGCTTTGCCGATCCGGACGGACGGCTGCGCGCCAGCTTCGATATCGTCTGGCTGTCGGGATGGGCGCCGCACGAGAGCCAGCAGCAGCCGCTCAAGCCCGGCTCGGCCACGCTCCGGCTCGCCGATGCGCTCGGCACAAAGGAGATACCGACCGGCGAGAAGCCGGGCCGCTGATCGCTTATTTCATCGCGTCGTTGACGCTCTGGTAGTTGTTCTTCACCGCGGTGCCCGTGGTCAGGACGATGGCGATGATGGCGCCGGCGATGCCCGAGGCGATGAGCGCATATTCAATGGCGGTGGTGCCGCCGTCGTCACGGAAAAACTCGTGGACGCTGCGCAGCGAAAGAGGTCTTTTCATTGACGCGTCCTGTCAGGTTGACCGCAGCTTCCGGCGCGCGGCGGCAGCGCGCCTAAATCAGTGCAGCGATCTTGTTGTAGAAGGTGACCATGATGCCGTTGCCGACGGCCGATACCCCGCCGATGATCGCGATGCTGATGCCGGCCGCGATCAGCGCGTATTCGATAGCGGTCGTTCCCGCGCTGCTGCGTTGGAAACGGCGAAGCATATGTTTCAAGCGAGTGCGCAACGGAGTTTCGCCCTTTTCTTCACAGCAGCGCCATCAAGTGTGACACCAGCGGTTCGTCCGCAGGCGGCATCGGATAATCTCGCAGTCGATTCGGCTTCACCCATTTGAGCTGTTGGCCTTCCTGGGCGGCGACCGTCCCCTCCCAGCGCCGGCAGACATAGAGCGGCATCAGAAGGTGAAAGTCGGGGTAGCTGTGGCTCGCGAATGTAAGCGGTGCGAGGCACGGCTCGCTGACGTCGATTCCCAATTCCTCCTTGAGCTCGCGAATCAAAGTCTCTTCCGGCCGTTCGCCGTCTTCGACCTTGCCCCCCGGAAACTCCCACAATCCCGCCATCGCCTTGCCTTGCGGGCGCTGCGCGATGAGAACGCGCCCGTCGGCATCGACGAGGGCGCAGGCGGCAACGAGAACAAGCTTGACGCTCACGGCCCTTCTGCCTCGACGGTAAGCAGTGGTTGGTTAAGGGTGCCTTCCCCCGTTCGTAGACTGCCTACACCTTTGGCACGACGGTAAACGGAGTATTAAGCGTAATAAGCACTACGAGCGATAATCACCGTTGATGGCGACGTACTCTTTGGTGAGGTCGCAGGTGAGCACGCGGTCGCGGCCCTTGCCCAGACCGAGCGCGACTTTCAGGCTGATTTCCGGCTTCTTCATCAGCGCGCCGACCGCCGCTTCGTCGTAGCCGGGATCGCGCTCGCCTTTGTGCGCGACCCGGATGCCGCCGAACCAGATCGACAATTTGTCGCGGTTGGCCGGCTCGCCGGCCTTGCCGACCGCCATCACCACGCGGCCCCAATTGGCGTCCTCGCCGGCGATCGCCGTTTTCACCAGCGGCGAATTGGCGATGGAAAGCGCGATGCGGCGCGCGGACGCCTTCGACACGGCGCCCTCCACCACGATCTCCACCAGTTTGCGCGCGCCTTCGCCATCGCGCGCCACCTGCTCGGACAAATTCGCCAGCACCTGATGCAGCGCCAGCTTGAATCCCTTCAGGCGCGGATCGCCGGCGTGCGCGATGCGCGGGCAGCCTTGCGCCTTGCCGGTCGCGAACATCATCAGCGTATCGGAGGTGGAGGTGTCGCCGTCGATGGTGACAGCGTTGAAGGTGTCGGCAACGCCGTCTTTCAGCAAAGCCTGCAGGGCCGCGGCGGACAGCGCCGCGTCGGTGAAGACGAAGGAAAGCATGGTCGCCATGTCGGGCGCGATCATGCCGGCGCCCTTGGCGATGCCGTTGACGGTCACCGTCGCCTTGCCGATCTTTGCCGTCGCCGTCGCAACTTTGGGGAAGGTGTCGGTGGTCATGATCGCTTGCGCGGCGGCGAGGAAATCGCCCGCGCGCGCGTTTGCAGCGAGACCCTCCATCACCGGCGCGAACTTGCCGGCATCGAGCGGCTCACCGATCACGCCGGTGGAGGCGAGGAAAATGTCGGCCGGTTTGCAGCCGGCGGCCTTGGCCGCGATCTCGGCGGTGAGCTTGGTCGCCGCGCGCCCGCTCTTGCCGGTGAAAGCGTTGGCATTGCCGGAATTGACCACCAGCGCGCGCGCCAAATTCTTCCCAGATTTGCCGTTCTTCAGATGCGCGCGGCACCATTCGACCGGCGCCGACGGGCATTTCGAGCGGGTGAACACGCCGGCCACGGTGGTGCCGGCATCGAACAAGGCGAGCAGCACATCGGTGCGCCCGGCATAGCGGATGCCGGCCGCGGCGGTTGCCAGCCGCACGCCGGCGATCGCCGGCATGTCCGGTACGTGCTTGGGGGCGAGGGGGGAGACGGCAGTGGACATGGGCAGAGCCTTGTCATCACCGGGCTGGCGCAGCGCCGTGACCCGCTGATCCCGATCAAATTGGCACGGACGTGCCTACCTAAGCGAGATGGCCGCGCACAAGGCCGGCCGAGTGCGCTAAAATTCAAGTGCCGCAAGTCGGGTAAACCCGACTTGCAGTGACAAGCCCGGCCATGACGAAATCATTTGATGGCGCGATAGGCTCTACTTCTTCTCCGGCTCGGCCGGCTTTGCCGTATCGGCCGGCTTTGCCGCGTCGGCGGGCTTGGCCGGCTCCTCGGTCTTGTACATCTTCTCGATCTTGGCCTCGGCGCGTAGCTTGGTCACCAGCTCGGCCTGCGCCTTGCGCGTCAGATATTGCTCGATCTGCCCCTTCACATCCTCGAACTTGGGCATCGGCTTGGTGCGCTTGTCCTCGACCTTGATCACGTGCCAGCCGAACTGGGTCTTCACCGGATCGGAGATCTGGCCCTTGTCGAGCTTGAAGGCGACCGTGGAGAATTCCGGCACCATCTGCGCCTTGGTGAAATAGCCGAGATCGCCGCCATTGGCCTTGCCGGACGGGTCTTCGGTCACCTCTTTGGCGACCACGACAAAATCCTCGCCCTTCTTCAGCCGCGCGATCACCGCCTCGATCTTGGCCTTGGCTGCCGCGCTCGCCTTCTCGTCGTCGGCCGGCGCACGGATCAGGATGTGGCGGGCGTGTACTTCCTCCTCCGGCTTCATCTGCTTGACGGCGTCGTCATAGACTTTGTGCATGGCCTCGTCGGTCAGCGCCTGCTTGCCGACCGATTGCAGCAGGTCTTCCATCAGAAGCTTGTTGCGGATGAAGGCGAGCCGGCGCTTGAAGTCGTCCCCATCGGCTATCTTTTTATCTTCGGCCGCCTTCGACACCAGGATCATGTCGGCCATGAACTGCACCAGATAGTCGCGCTTGGCCTCCGGCGTCATCGGCGGAATCTGCCCGGCCTCCTCCTCGGCGACGGCGAGGTCGCTCTGGTGGATTTCGGTGCCGTTGACCTTGGCCACCACCGGGTCCTTGTCCTGCGCGCGCAGCGGTCCCGCCGCGGCCAGCAGCAGCGCCAACGTGGCGGCGACAATGCCGGCCCGACGCGCGAGGGCCGGGCGGCCGGCGAAATGAGAAGTCATCATGACGCTGTCCTTGGAAAGAGATGGTCCGCCAGCGGGCGAACGGCGCGGACTTGTCACCCAACAACCATGGCTTTGCAATGGCGGACTATCGCGCAGGTTTAACGTTGGCGTGAGGTCGTATCATTCCGAATGCTGGAGCCGGTTTTCCGATCAAATCGCGAGCACATGCGACATTGGGAAGGCACTGATCTAGAACGACTAACGACGTTCGTAAGCCGGCAAGCCCGTTAGCGGGCCGCCGATTGACAACATTCCGACCCACTCCTATGTCTCGAATATCTCGGCCGTTTGCGTCGTTGCCGCGCCGGTCCGCGTCGAATTTGCCCGAAAAGTGCCGTTTTCCGGAGCGCCGGAGGGTGAACCGGCCGGCGGTGGAATGATACAAACGCCTTGCCTCTGTCTAGGAGCTTCCCATGATCGGCGCCGTTGCCCGCAAGCTGTTCGGCTCCGCCAATGAACGGCGGATTCGCAGCTATCTGCCGCGGGTGGCGCAAATCAACGCCATCGAGAAGGAGCTGGAGGCGCTGTCCGACGAGGACCTCAAGGCGCGCTCCGCCGAGTTCAAGAAGCAGATCGCCGAGGGCGCTTCGCTCGACGACATCCTGGTACCGGCCTTCGCCACCTGCCGCGAGGCCGCCAAGCGCACGCTTGGCCAGCGCCATTTCGACGTGCAGTTGATCGGCGGCATGATCCTGCACGAAGGCAGGATTTCCGAGATGAAGACCGGCGAAGGCAAGACCCTGGTCGCCACCCTGGCGGTCTATCTCAACGCGCTGTCCGGTCGCGGCGTGCACGTGGTCACCGTCAACGATTACCTGGCCAGCCGCGACGCCGAATGGATGGGCCAAATCTATAATTTCTTGGGGCTCACCGTCGGCACCATCGTCCACGGCATGGACGACGAGGAGCGCAAGAAGGCCTACGACTGCGACGTCACCTACGGCACCAACAACGAGCTCGGCTTCGACTATCTGCGCGACAACATGAAGTACCGCATGGAGGACATGGTCCAGCGCGGTCACATCTACGCCATCGTCGACGAGGTGGATTCGATCCTGGTCGACGAAGCGCGCACACCGCTGATCATCTCCGGTCCGCTCGACGACCGCTCCGAATTCTACAACACCATCGATAGCTATATCCCGCTGCTCGACAAGACCGACTACGAGGTCGACGAGAAGCAGCGCACGGTGACGCTGACCGAAGCCGGCATGGAGAAGCTCGAGCAGCGGCTACGCGCCGCCAACGAGCTCAAGGGCCAATCGCTCTACGACGTCGAGAACGTCTCGGTCGTGCACCACGTCAACCAGGCGCTGCGCGCCCACAAGCTGTTCCAGCGCGACAAGGACTACATCGTGCGCAACGGCGAGGTGGTGATCATCGACGAGTTCACCGGCCGCATGATGCCGGGCCGGCGCTATTCGGAAGGGCTGCATCAGGCGCTCGAGGCCAAAGAGCATCAGCCGATCCAGCCGGAGAACCAGACGCTCGCCTCCATCACCTTCCAGAACTACTTCCGCATGTACGAGAAGCTCGCCGGCATGACCGGTACGGCGGTCACCGAAGCCGACGAATTCTTCGACATCTACAAGCTCGAAGTGCTGGAAGTGCCGACCAATATGCCGCTCATCCGCGCCGATGACGACGACGAGGTCTATCGCACCGCCAAGGAAAAATACCGCGCGATCATTACGCTGATCGAGGACTGCAAGAAGCGCGGCCAGCCGGTGCTGGTCGGCACGACGTCAATCGAGAAATCCGAGCAGCTCGCCGATATGCTGCGCGACGCCGGTTGGGAATCGCACGATTTCTCCGATCCCAATGCCTTCGCCGCGCTCTACTCAGGCGATGACGGCGCCACCAAGACCAAGGTGTTCGCGATTTTGAACGCCCGCTATCACGAGCAGGAAGCCTTCATCGTCTCGCAGGCGGGCGTGCCCGGCGCCATCACCATCGCCACCAACATGGCCGGCCGCGGCACCGACATTCAGCTTGGCGGCAACGCCGACATGCGCATCCGCCAGGAGCTCGCCGACATCGAGGATCCACGCGCGCGCGAGAAGGACCCGCGCGCCGACACCATTCGCGCGCAGGTCGCCCGCCTCAAGGAGAAGGCGCTCACCGCCGGCGGCCTGTTCGTGCTCGGCACCGAGCGGCACGAGAGCCGGCGCATCGACAACCAGTTGCGCGGCCGTTCCGGCCGCCAGGGCGACCCCGGCCATTCCAAGTTCTTCCTGTCGCTGGAAGACGATTTGATGCGCATCTTCGGCACCGACAAGCTCGACGGCATGCTGCAGAAGCTCGGCCTCAAGGAAAACGAGGCGATCGTCCATCCCTGGATCAACAAGGCGCTGGAGAAGGCGCAGCAGAAAGTCGAGGCGCGCAACTTCGACATCCGCAAGAACCTGCTCAAATACGACGACGTGATGAACGACCAGCGCAAGGTCATCTTCGAGCAGCGGCTCGAGTTGATGCAGGACGAGGCGGTCGACGAAACGATCGCCGACATGCGCCATGCGATGATCGAGGACGTAGTCGCCAAGCACATTCCGCCCAATGCCTACGCCGAGCAATGGGACATCGCCGGGCTCGACAAGGCGCTGCGCGAGGCGCTCACCCTCGAACTGCCGGTGCAGGACTGGGCCAAGGAAGAAGGCATTGCCGATGAGGAAATGCGCGAGCGCATCGAGCGCCGCGCCGACGAGTTCATGGCGGGCAAGGTGGCCAAGTGGGGCCCCGACGTCATGCGCTATGTCGAGAAGTCGATCCTGCTGCAGACGCTCGACCATCTCTGGCGCGAGCATCTGGTCATGCTCGAGCATCTGCGTCAGGTGATCGGCTTGCGCGGTTACGGCCAGCGCGACCCGCTCAACGAATACAAGGCGGAAGCGTTCTCGCTATTCGAGGCGATGGTGGCGCATCTGCGCGAGGCGGTCACCGCGCAGTTGATGCGCGTCGAGATCGTGCAGCAGCCGGAGGAGCCGCCGCCCGAGCAGCTACCCTTCATGGAAGCGCACAAGGTCGATCCGCTCACTGGCGAGGATGAGATGGCGTTGGCGGCGGCGCCGCTGGCGCCCGCCCTGGTCGGCAACGGCAACGGCGCGCAGGCCGAGCGCAATCCGAACGATCCGACGACCTGGGGCAAAGTCGGCCGCAACGAGCCGTGCCCCTGCGGCTCCGGCAAGAAGTTCAAGCACTGCCACGGCAAGTTCGTGTAGGCGCCGCAACACACCCGCCGTCATGCCCGGCAATGACAGCCAAGAGACCTGCGTGCTGTAGCGCCGTTACTTCGGGCGGCTCAATTGCTGCGCCAGCCTCTTCCGAAGCTTGCGGTCCCGCTTCAAATGCCATTCGCGGCTCATGGCTTCCCGCCGCGTCGCGAACCATTCCGAATGCAACAGCACCCATGAGCGCCCGCGCGTCGTGCGCGCGCCGTTGCCGGAATTGTGCTGTCGCAGACGCCGCGCGACGTCGTTGGTCCAGCCGACATAGGTCAGATGGCGCGTCTTCGTGCGGGTGCCGAGAACGTAGACGAAGCAATCCATGCGCCGCTTTTAGCGGGCAAGCGCTAACGTTGCATTGACGGGCGGAAAATCAGCGCCGCGCAAGCTCAGCGGCTTGCGAACGAACCGACCGGCACAACCGGCGCGGCGCCGGTGAGCAGATGCTTGTGGCTTGCCGGCGGTGCCGCAGAGGCGGTCTTTGTTTCGGGTGCCGGTGCCGGCGCGTGCTTGGCGGCTTGCTTTGCCGGCTTCGGCCCCGGCTTGGCGGCATGGCTCGCCGCAACCACTGGCGCAGCTGGATGGTGAGGCTGCGGATGCGCCGTCGGGTGGACGGACGCGGTACGATAGCTCGCGTGTCGCGGCTTGGCGGAGGCGGAGGCCTCGGTACTGGTGCTGCGCGAGCCCACGGTGCCGGTACGGGTCGGCTCGTCCTTCGCGCCGCTGAACAGATTGCCAAACAGGCTCGCAATATTGATCGGATGGGATGCCGTGCCTTCTTTCGGCTCCGGCGCCGGCTCGGGCATCGGCACCCGCGCCAACCGCACCGGCTTGCTGGTCTTAGCCTTCGGGGCGCTCGCAACCGCCGTTGGCTGGCTGGCGGAGGCCGGCATCACGACGGTGCTGCGGGGGAGGCGGCCGTTGGGTGTGCGCGGCAGCGAGCCGGGTGCGACCGCAACTTCGATGACATGACCTTTGCCATCGGATATCTGTCGCGTCGCGAGCGTGAGACGCGACGCGAACACCGGGTTCATGCCGCCGTCGCCGACATGGGGTGCCGCCGTCCTGACACCGTCGGCGATATATTCGGCCATCTTGACCTGCTCATGCCGCCGGTGATCGAGCACCGCGTCGGCCACCGCCGGGTCGAGCCGGTAAACCGGGCACTTGCCGGTCGGGCTGAAATTCAGCGGCTGAGTCGAACCTTCCGGGGCAGCGGCGTCGAACACGTAGCGCTTCTCGCACACCGCGATCTTGGGCTCCTGATGGGTCGCCTCGAAACTGTCGTAGCCTTCCTTCAGCATCTTCCAGAACGCGAAGTTCGGATTGTTGCGATGCTTGGCCATGTTCAGTGCGGTCATGCGGAACGGAAAGGCCTCGAACTGGAATTCCCTCTGTCCGCCGAAGAATGCGTCGCGCGCCAGCGCGTAGATTTCCTGGATCTGCTCGTCGGTCATGGCGTAGCAGCCGCGCGAAGAGCAGTCGCCGTGCACCATCAGTTCCGAACCGGTGCGGCCCCAAGCGCGGTCAAAGGCGTTGGGATAGCCGGTGTTGAAGGCAAGGTAGTAATCGGAATTCGGATTCATCTGCCCGCGGGTGATGGCGTAGAAGCCCTCGGGCGCCTGACGGTCGCCTTGCTTCTTCTTGGGGCCGAGATCGCCCGACCAGCGGCAGACCGGATAGGTCTTCAGCAGCGCGAATTCGCCGTCCTTGTTCTTCTTCCAGACCTCCAGCTCGGCTTCTTCCTTGAAGATGCGGACGAGGATCGGCGAATCCTTGTCCATATTCTTGTTGGCGATCTCCTCCACCATCTTGTCGGACAAGGGCGCCATTGCGCGGCCGGTGGTCGGGATGGTGTCGGGATTGCAGGCGCCGAGCGCAAGCCCGGCGGCAACGGCCGCGGGCGCCAGCAGCGCGCGTACGAAGGGACGGCGGCTCAAACCCTTAACTCCCCGACGAGGGTGGGAACCCTCAATTGATACATCGTTATCCATAAGATGTGGCATCTGCAAGGCAATCCCGGCTGTCCGGGTATACCGCTAACCCCATGGTAAACCGGGTGTAAACCTTGCATGCAGGAGGCGCTGGACAGGGCGGCGCAAGGGGCAGGAATACGCGTTTAGTCGAGCGCGCGGCCCATTTTCAGGAACTTTTCGCGGCGCTGCCGGCGCACGGTATCGCGGTCGAGGGGACCCAATTCGCCGAGCGCATCGGCGACCGCTTCGCCGATGGAGGCGATGGCGGCGGCGGGATCGCGATGGGCGCCGCCGGTCGGCTCCGGCACCACCGTGTCGATCACGCCGAATCGCACCATGTCCTGGGCGGTGATCTTCATGTTGGTCGCGGCCTCCTGCGCTTTGGTGGTATCGCGCCAGAGGATGGAGGCGGCGCCTTCCGGCGAGATCACGCTGTAGATCGCGTGCTCCAGCATCAGGACGCGGTTGGCGGTGGCGATCGCGATGGCCCCGCCTGAGCCGCCTTCGCCGAGAATCACCGCGACGTTCGGGACCCCGAGCGAAAGACAGACGTCGGTCGAGCGCGCGATTGCCTCGGCTTGGCCGCGCTCCTCGGCGCCGATGCCGGGATAGGCGCCGGCGGTGTCGACCAGCGTGACGACCGGGATGTCGAAGCGGTCGGCCATCTCCATCAGCCGTACCGCCTTGCGGTAGCCTTCCGGCATGGCCATGCCGAAATTGTGCTTGAGCCGGCTTTCGGTGTCGGAGCCTTTCTCGTGGCCGACGACGCAGACGCTCTCGCCGCGGAAGCGGCCGAAGCCGCCGACGATGGCCGCGTCTTCGCCGAACTTGCGGTCGCCGGCGAGCGGGACGAACTCGGTGATCAGCCCGGCGATGGTATCGAGGCAATGCGGCCGCTGCGGGTGGCGCGCGACCTGCGTCTTCTGCCACGGCGTGAGGTCGGCGTAGAGCTCCTGCAGCGCCAGCGCCGCCTTGACCTCGAGCCGGGAAATCTCCTCGCCGATGGCGACCGCGTCGCCGCTCTCGCCCATGGCGCGCAATTCTTCGACCTTGGCCTCCAGCTCGGCCACCGGCTTTTCGAAGTCGAGATAGCTGCGCATGGGATTCCGGCGGTTCGTGATAATCGGGGCGAACTGACGCGGGCGAAGCCTTCAAGTCAAGCAATCGGGGCTAATATGGTTGGTGCGCGCGCCGGAGGCTAGGCATCCCCCAGCGGATGCAGGTCGCGCACCAGTGCCTTCAGCCGCTCCTCCAGCACATGCGTGTAGATTTGAGTGGTGGAAATATCGGCGTGCCCGAGCAAAGTCTGCACCACGCGCAGGTCGGCGCCGTTGTGCAGGAGATGACTGGCGAAGGCATGGCGCAGCACATGCGGGCTCAGGCGCGCTGGCGCAATGCCGCAGGCCGCGCCCAGCGTCTTTAATTCGCGCGCGAAGTGCTGGCGCGTGAGATGGCCCTGCTCGCCGAACGAGGGATAGAGCCACTTCGGCGCCGACGCGCCGGGCGCTTTGCCGAGTAGCGCAAGATAGTCGGCCATGGCGGATTTGGCCGATTTGTTGAGCGGCACCAGCCGTTCCTTGCCGCCTTTGCCGCGCACCACCAGCATGCGTTGATCGCGCCGCGCGGCGGAGGCCGGCAGCGCCACCAGTTCGGAGACGCGCAAGCCGGTGGCGTAGACGACTTCGATCAGGCAATTGAGACGCGCCGCGCGCAGACGAGCGGCGTGCGGCAACTTGGCATCCTCGGCGGCGCGCCGCGCCGCGGCGAGCAGCTTGTCGACCTCGGCGATCGACAAGACCTTGGGCAGCGTGCGCCCGCGCTTCGGTCCTTCCAGCACGGCGGCGGGATCGTCGCTGCGTTTTCCTTCCGCGTAGAGGAAGCGGTAAAGCTGGCGCAGCGCCGACAGCCGCCGCGCCACCGAACTCGACTTGAAGCCGCGTTTGGCGAGCGACGCAAGAAAGCGGCGCAGATCGTCGGTCGTCGCCTTGGCAATGCCGCGGGACCCAAGATGCTCGGTCAGATCGGCGAGGTCGCGGCCATAGGCCTCGAGCGTGTTCGCGCCGGCGCCGCGCTCGGCCGCCAGCATGTCGAGGAACAGGGCGATCAGCGTGGCGTCGCCGCGTGCGCCGGCTGGTTTCGCTGAGGCTGCCCGTCGGGCCATCGGCATGCCCGTTTCGGCGTTATGGCTGTTGCTTGACGAAACGGTCGGGCGGAACGGTCACGACGATCTCGCGCGGCGAATAGCGTACGAAATTGGCGAGCGAGAACACCGCGCCATAACCCAGCACGCCGAGAAGGCCGACGGTGATCAGGAATCGAAACAGGCTCGGCATCGTCGAAATCCGCCTAAATCCCGCGTGCTGGGGCGCGATGACCGCGACAACGACCACGTTCCTTAACCGCTGACAAGGCCCGCCATCGCGCCGCGCGCGATTGCTGGTATAAGGAACCACTGCGTCGTTTAGATGAGATTACCATGGCCGGCAGCGCCATTCAAAAAGCCGCCCAAAGCGGGCAAGACCCGGCCGACGTGCCGGCGCTGGTGCGCGCGCTGGGCCGGCGCTCCATCGTGCTGGTCGGCATGATGGGGGCCGGCAAGTCGTCGGTCGGCCGCCGCCTGTCGAGCCGGCTCGGCATCCCCTTCGTCGACGCCGACAGCGAGATCGAAGCCGCCGCCGGCATGACCATTCCTGAGATTTTCGAAACCCACGGCGAGCCCTATTTCCGCGCCGGCGAGGCGCGGGTGATTGCGCGGCTGCTCGACGGCGGTCCGCAGGTGCTGGCGACCGGCGGCGGCTCTGTCATGAACCAGAAAACCCGCGACCTGATCCGCATCAAAGGCATCTCAGTCTGGCTGAAGGCCGATCTCGAGGTGCTGCTGCGCCGTACCAAGCGGCGCAACGATCGTCCGCTGGTCGAGAAGATCAAGGACCTGTTGCCGTTGCGCGAGCCGCTCTATGCGCAAGCCGACATCATGGTGCAGTCGCGCGACGAGCCGCACGATATTATCGTCGACGAGATCATCGCCGCGCTGCCGCAGCATCTCGAGGTCGCGGCGGAGAAGCCGTCATGACCGCGCAGCCGCGCACCTCCGAGCCGATCGTGGTGCCGGTGGCGCTGGGCGCGCGCGCCTACGACATCGTTATCGGGCGCGGGCTGCTCGCCTCGCTCGGTGCGCGCATCAAGGCACTGCGCGCCGGCGCCAAGATCGCGATCGTCACCGACGCGACCGTCGCCCAGCATCACCTCTCTGCCACCGAAGCCGCGCTCAAGTCGGCCGGCATCGAGAGCGCGGCCATCGTCGTGCCGCCGGGCGAGGCGTCCAAGTGCTACGCCACCTTCGAGAGCGTTTGCGAACAGGTGATCGCGGCGCGCATCGAGCGCGGCGATCTCGTGCTCGCGCTCGGCGGCGGCGTGATCGGCGATCTCGCCGGCTTCGCGGCGGCCTGCGTGCGGCGCGGCATCGACTTCGTGCAGGTGCCGACCACGCTGCTGGCGCAAGTCGACTCCTCGGTCGGCGGCAAGACCGGCATCGATTCGCCGCAAGGCAAGAATCTGATCGGCGCCTTCCACCAGCCGATCCTGGTCGTTGCTGACACCGCGCTGCTCGACACGTTGTCGAGCCGAGAATTTCGCGCCGGCTATGCGGAAGTCGCCAAATACGGCTTGCTCGGCGACGCCGCCTTCTTCGCCTGGCTGGAGGCGAATTGGCAGGACATGTTTTCCGGCGGCCGCGCGCGCGAGCACGCCATCGCCGTCTGCTGCCGCGCCAAGGCGGCAATCGTCGCGCGCGACGAGCGCGAGACCGGCGAGCGCGCGCTGCTCAATCTCGGCCACACCTTCGGCCACGCGCTGGAAGCCGCTTGCGGCTTCTCCGAGCGACTGCTGCACGGCGAGGCGATATCGCTCGGCATGGTGCTGGCCTTCGAGTTCTCCGCCCGCAAGGGCCTCGCCGGCGCCGCCGAGGCGGCGCGCGCGCGCGCTCATCTTGCGGCGGTCGGCCTGCCTACCCACATGAAAGACGTCCCCGGAGGCGCTCCGCCCATCGATCAACTGATGGGCCTGATCGCCCAGGACAAGAAAGTGAAACGCGGCAAGCTTACCTTCATTCTCGTGCGCGGCATCGGTCAGGCGTTCATCGAGCATGACGTCGACGCCGCCGAAGTGCGCGCGTTTCTTGCCGAAAAACTTACGTAGATTATGTGCGGCACGCTTGGAATGGGCCGAAACGCCGCTCGTCCCCGCGAAAGCGGGGACCCAGAACGCCAAATTGCCGACTTGGTGATTTTGATGCTGGATTCCCGTCTGCGTGGGAATGAGCGGAGCAAGCATCGACGCAACGGGATACGCGCGAGAAGATGACTGCGAACGACTGGCTGTCCCTGGTCATTGTGCTGAGCTGCCTCTTGCTCTCGGCCTTCTTCGCCGGCAGCGAGACGGCGCTCACGGCGTCGTCGCGCGCCAGCATGGCGCGGCTGGAGAAGCAGGGCAGCAAGCGCGCGGCGCTCGTCAATCGCCTGCTGGCGAGCCGCGAGCGCCTGATCGGCGCGCTGCTGCTCGGCAACAACGCGGTCAATATCGCCGCCTCGGCGCTGGCGACCGGCGTGCTGCTCGCCTGGTTCGGCAAGGCCGGCGTGGTTTATGCCACCATCGTCATGACCATCGTGGTCGTGGTGTTCTCCGAAGTGCTGCCGAAGACCGCCGCGTTCAACGCGCCCGACCGTTTCGCGCTCATCGTGGCGCGGCCGATGTCATGGATCGTCAAGCTGCTCGGACCGGTGCTGATGACCATCGAGGCGCTGGTGCGCTGGCTGCTCAAGCTCTTCGGCATGCATGTCGGCGACGATCACGACGTCTTGTCGGCGCGCGAGGAATTGCGCGGCGCCGTCGACCTGTTCCACCGCGAGGGCGGCGTCGAGAAGCTCGACCGCGACATGTTCGGCGGCGTGCTCGATCTGCGCGAGCTGGCGGTGTCCGACGTGATGATCCACCGCACCAACATGATCACGCTCGACGCCGACGACAAGCCGGAGGAAGTGGTCAACGCGGTGATCGCCTCGCCGGTGACCCGCATTCCGCTCTGGCGCGGCAATCCGGAGAACATCATCGGCATCCTGCACGTCAAGGATCTGCTGCGCGCGCTGCACGCCGTCGACGGCGACGCTGCCAAGGTCGACATCGTCGCCCTGTTGTCGTCGCCGTGGTTCGTGCCCGACACACGGCCGGTGTCGGAGCAGCTCAAGGCCTTCCGCCGCCGCAAGACCCCGTTCGCGCTGGTGGTCGACGAATACGGCGAGGTCGAAGGCCTGGTGACGCTGGAAGACATTCTCGAGGAGATCGTCGGCGACATCACCGACGAGCACGACGTCGCCATTCCGGGCGTGCGGCGCCAGCCCGACGGCTCGGTCAATGTCGACGGCGCGGTGTCGATCCGCGATCTCAATCGCGTCATGGACTGGAATTTGCCGGACGAGGAGGCGACCACCATCGCCGGTCTGGTCATCCACGAGGCGCGCTCGATTCCCGAAGTGGGGCAGAGCTTCACTTTCCACGGCTTCCGCTTCCGCGTGCTGCGGCGCGCGCGCAACCGCATAACGGCGCTGCGCATCCAGCCGTTGCCGCGCAAGGCGGCGGCAAAGGCGGGGTGAACGGGAAATCTTACGGGCTAAGCGCTTTCGTCCGGCGCGGCGGCATGGATGGCGAGCGCGTGCACGCCGCCGGCCAATTCGTCCGACAGTTTTCCGTTAATCATGCGGTGGCGCTCCAGCCGGGTCTTTCCTTTGAAGGCATCCGACACGATATAGACCCTGAAATGGGTTTGCCCGCCCGGGCGGTGTCCGGCATGGCCTTCGTGCTGGTGCGATTCGTCGACCACCTTGAGGCTTTGCGGCGCGAAAGCCTCGGTCAACTTCTTCGTGATGAGATCGGCGGTTCCCATGCCGTGCCAGTTAGGCAACGGCGGCGCGCGGGTCAATGGTTGCTTCGTGGCGGAATCGCGCCCGCGCGGTAATGTCAAGTCTTGAAGGCGTCATCGGCACAAGCGCATAATGTTCGGTCATGAAATTCGACTCGCCCTTTTTTGATCGCATCCGCGTCAAGCCCGAGAAGGACCGCCGGCCGAAAGCGCCCGGTCCGGCTTGCCAATGGGCCGGCTGCCAGGAGCAGGCCACCCATCGCGCGCCCAAGGGCCGCCAGCACGAGAAGGAATACTGGCGCTTCTGTCTCGCCCACGTGCGCGAATACAATCAGTCCTACAATTTCTTCGCCGGCATGAACGACGCCGCGGTGATGGCCTTCCAGAAGGATGCGCTCACCGGCCATCGTCCGACCTGGAAGATGGGCACCGGCAAGGGCACGCCGCGCTCGGACTTCCGCACCTTCGGCTCGGGTGGCGACCCGTTCGATTTGTTCGGCGAGGGCATCCGCGCCGAGCAGAAGGCGCGCGCGGAAACGCGTCCAATTCGCAACGCCGAGCGCAAGGCGCTCGATACGCTCGGGCTCGACGTCGACGCTACCGCGCACCAGGTGAAGATGCGCTTCAAGGAATTGGTCAAGCGCCACCATCCCGACGCCAATGGTGGCGACCGCTCGACCGAGGACCGCCTGGTCGAGATCATTCAATCGTACAATTATTTGAAGTCGGTCGGATTCGCCTGAGACGCGCGGCTATACGCACGTGCTGCTCATACGCCATCGTGTCGGCGAGTACCCGAAGCCGTCGCAGCGCCATAAAATTTGCGCTTCGCCGACGGTTCCAGTCGTATCGGGATGCTTAGAGCAATCGATCGCGCGCCGGATCAAATCGCGCCCGGACGGCCCTTATCGATAATCCCGAGGCACTTTTGTGCATCCTCGGGCATGTTCGGCACGTGCACCGACCGGCCCATGAACGTGACCCAGGGCTTCTCGGCAGCCGGCTGAAGCTGAGCGAAATTCCAGAACTGTCGCTCGCTCATTTCAATTTCTGTTACCTCGTTGTCGAGAACCCAATTACGGAGCATGCTTAACCTGGATTGCTCGGCGTCGATGAACAACTTTTCCGGCAATGCTTTTCTCACAGCAGAGATCCCTTGCCTGTTTGAGCGGATGTGTTGTTGAACGATGCGCGCTTCGCCGTTCAACTGCATAACGTCCCAAATAGCATCGCACGTCACATGTTAAGAACTCGTCTGTTAACTTCAGACCATTGGGCGAGTTAAATTTGGGCGGAGGTTGCCCCTAGCGCGGCGGATCTCCAATAGCCATATGAGGTAAATGAGCGCAGAAGAACCAAGATTGATTGTTAGGAAAGCACCGTGCGCACCCGTCTGGTCCGCATGGGCGATTTTTGAAGGCACCCCATCCGAAGAAATTTTCGAGGGGGCTTCTCAGGAAGAAGCGTCAAACTGGATTAATTTGCACGGTCAAGGCTGGCTTGAAGAACGCAGGCGAAAACGCAATTCCTGAACGCCGCAAGTCTCTGCGGACGTAAACGCGTGCCAATTAGACCGCCGTGTCTATGACGGACACCTCCACCCCCATCCCCTGAAAGGCATCGGTCATGCCGACAAAGCTGCCAGACACCGGTATGGCCTGATGGATATCGCGTGCAACCGCAACGGGGATCAAGTTGATGCCGCCGACACTGCGATTTGTCGGATCGAAGGTGATCCAGCCGGCGCCCGGAACGTAGACTTCGCCCCAGGCATGCGTTGAGCCTGCGCCGGTCGAACCCACACGATCCTGGTTCGGATTGTGGAGATAGCCGGAGACGACCCGCGCGCCGAAACCAAGACTGCGCGCCGCTTCAGTAAACAGCACGGCAAAATCCCGGCACGAGCCCCAGCCGCGATCGAGCGTCTGTGATTGGCGACTGGGTGCCCTCAACCTCGCGGCTCTGATAGCTGATCTGCCCCGCGACGCCGAAGCTTAAATCCTTGAGCAGAGACAACGTATCGGTCGGGTTGCTGCGGATGAAGCCTCGCGCCCAGGTCCGCAAGCGCCCTGCCTGATCCGGATATTGCTGGATCGTCAGTGCGCCGAGGTCGGTCCACTCGTCGTCGGAATAGCGGAACGGGTACGAAATGGCCGATGCGGCAACGTCGAATATCGGCCAAGGCTCGGCGTTGAGCAGGATATCCGCCACGCTATCGACCACAAGCATGTCGGTCATGCTCGCAAACGTAGCCATGGCGACGGCATTGCCGAAAACGTCATGTGCCCAAGTCACTGCCGCGACTGGCGTGATCGCCAAAGTGTGCGACATCAGCCGAAGGTCGCGGCTCTCGCGCGGGCGCAGCATCAAGCGGTGTGGCCCGAGGCTCACCGGTTGACGGAAGCGGTAGACGGTCTTGTGCTGGATTTTAAGTGCGCTCATCGGCAGTTCCAACAGGCAGGCGTGTGGGCCCGTCCGATCCTGGCGCGAACCCCAACACGTCGTGCGTCGGCCAGCACGATAGACTGAGATCGATGGCGGCGCAGCTATTGCTTCAGGCGAAAACGTCTTCGGAGAGTGTTAGCTCGCTTTCGGAAGCGACCCGTTCGTGCTTTTCGGCAATGCTCTTGATGCGGTAGCACGGATCGCCGGGATCCCGGTCCGAGGCGGGAACGAGATGACGAATTTCATAGGGACCCAGGGCTGACATTCGAAGCACCTTCGGCTCAAGCTCAACGATTTGACCGACATTGAACCTATGAGCCACTGGACATTCCTTTTGTCATATTGGGTTTGGAAGCGCGGCCGGCGAGATTCTCTTCATCCTTGTGGTCGTGCAGGAAGCGGGCAATCTGTCCTCGCAGCGCGACCGTCTCCAGCACGTCTCCCAGCGAGCCTGCGGTATCGAACAGCTCGCGTTGCAGCTTCGTCGGGATCGTATTCCACTGCATGATGACGGCCGCCCCGAGGCAGCGAAGGATATGCTCCTCGATCTCCGCGAGCGCCTTGCGACCGGGACGCTTTCCAGCGACCTCATCATCCTGGGAAAGCGCGTCTCCCGAATGGATCATTTTGTCGAAATTGTCCGCCAGCCAGTCCTCGTTCTGCGCCAGCGAACCGAAGCTTTGCTCCGATCGCTGATGTTCGCGGACTTCGCTCGGAACGTCGGTATGTTTGAGTGCTTCGGCGCTTTCCGCTGCTTTTGCGCGAAATTGCTCTGCCGTGAACATGGGAAGCTCCCTTCGTGACACGGGCCGAGCGGTCTCCCGCTCGACGGTGCCGCAATGTCTGCATTTTTGGACGTTGGTGACCGTATATGGGGACGATCAAGTCGAATTGCGACGTTTATTACGCGCTTCCGGGATTTGGCTGGTCGTGGCTGATTTGGGCGCCCGGGCCGACGTAGTCGATGTTTATTTCAAACAGACAATCACCTGCCACTGTGGTTAGCGCAATTCATCCCCATGTACGGTTGTTGTTTGAATGATGGACATTCAAATGATGTTTTATCAATATTTTGGAGATTACGCCTATGAACTCCGTCAATCAGAATACCGCGCCGGCAAGCACCGGCAATGCCACCGAAGCCAAGCAGATCCTTCTGAAGGACATTGGCGCCAAGTGGGACAAGTTCTCCGCGCAGGAACTCGGCGCGCTCAAGAACAAGGATGACCTCGTCACCCAGGTGGTCAGCAAGTACAGCATGGACAAGGCGCAGGCGCAGCGTGATGTCGATGCCGTGATGAAAGGCCGCCAGATCTGATCTGGGCGCAACATTGCGAGGCCGCCCTTCGGCGGCCTCGTCGTCTTCCGACTCTTAATTCGATGGGCGCGCGCAAAATGGCCAATGGTTCGTCCCATCTATCGTCGTGCCCATCGCGGTCGTGCTTCTGATTGCGGCGCTGACGCTCTATCGGCAAATCATCGGCGCCTGAACGGCAAGCGCCGGTCCTACCCATCCCTTTATTGTGATCGCAATGCCCTCGACTTTTCGCAAATAGAGGCGCATGCTTGTTTCCATAAGACGCGTCACTATGGCGTCTCGGCGTTCGCGCCAACTTAATTAAAATTTGCGCTGCCTTGCCCACGCTCGAAAGCGGGGCGAAAGGATCACATGTTAACTTCGACGCTGTCGAAGGAAGCGCCATTCGTCGATATCCAAGATGGAATTGAACTCGCGCATGCCATCGTCGATACCGTGCGCGATCCGCTTGTGGTGCTCGACCACGAGCTGCGCGTCATCGCCGCGAGCCGGTCCTTCTACAAGACCTTTCGGCTCGTCCGTGACGATGTTCGCGGCCACCTGCTTTATGAGATCGACGGCGGGCAGTGGGACATTCCGGAGCTTCGCGATCTTTTAGAAACGATCGCAAAAAACCAAGCGACGGTCGAAGGCTACGAGGTCGACCACGAGTTCCCCGCGATCGGGCATCGCGTCATGCTGCTCAACGCGCGCAAGGTCTTCTATGAGAAGGGGACCCACTCCACCGTACTGCTGGAATTCGAGGACATTACCGGCCGGCGCGCGATCGAGCGTCAGGTGCAGGAATTGCTGCGCGAAAAGGACATGTTGTTGGAGGAGATGCAGCACCGCGTCGCCAACAGCCTGCAAATCATCGCCAGCATCCTCCTCATCAAGGCGCGAACCGTGCAGTCGGAAGAAACGCGATTGCAATTGGAGGACGCGCATCAGCGGGTTTTGTCGGTTGCTGCCGTTCAGCAGCATTTGCATGTCGTCGGTGGCGGCAAGCCGATCGAGCTTGCCAATTACCTTGCCAAACTGTGCGAAACATTGGCGCAATCGATGATCGGCGACAGCCGCTCGATCTCGCTCAAGGTCGACGCCGATGCCGGCACGGCGACCTCGCGCGACGCCGTGAGCATCGGACTGATCGTCACCGAACTGGTGATGAATGCATTGAAGCATGCATTTCCGCACGCGAAGACGGACGCAGCGATCGTCGTTTCCTACAAAGTCGAAGGGCCTGACTGGAAGCTGACGGTTTCAGATAACGGGGCCGGCAAGCCGGACGTAAGCGCCAGCGACACCAAGCCCGGGCTCGGCACCAGTCTTGTTAAAGCATTAACCAGACAGCTTGAAGCTGTCGTGGACATCGCCAGCGATTCGCGCGGCACGGCGGTATCCATCACTCACGCGACATTCAAATCGAAACCGTCCAAGGCGGGCGGGATGCCGCCGGCTTGATCGTGGCAACCTGAAAAGAACCCGATGCTCACGCGAACGCACCACGAAACCGTAACATTCAATAGTCCCTTCTCGCTCGAAGGTGTCGGTCGGTTGTTGCCCGCCGGCAGTTATGAAGTCGTGACCGACGAAGAGCTGATCGAGGGATTGTCGTTTCCCGTCTATCGCCGTGTCGCGACGACGATGCTGGTGCCGGCGCAGTCCTACCCGGGTTCGGTCGAGATGCTGACCGTCGATCCGCTCGGCCTCGCGGCGGCGAGAGACCGTGATGCAGCGTCAGGCAAGACCGGCGCTGCCTCAGCCAAGGAGCCGTGATGTGGTTTCCATGGTTGTCACAAGATAGAAAGCCCACGAACATGACCATTAATTTTCCCAACCGCAGCCGTAGCTATGATGCGACGCGGCGGGCGGTTCACTTCTGGGGACACGACCGCTCGATGGAGAGTTCGTTCTACGTAACGGCGGAAGCCCTCGAGCAGATCCAGCCGAACTCGCGACCCGATGCGGTCGATCTACTGCGGGCGTTCGACATCAACCGCGACCGCATTTACGCGACCGCCGCCAAGGTCTACGCGCGGGGCCGCAGAGGCTCCTACGATCTCAACGTCGCCGACTTCTGACCGCGCGGACTGCGCATCATGAAGTTTGGAACACACAACAAAGGAATGAACATGAAACAAGAAAACAAAAAGCCAGAAAATCTGCGTGCCAATGCGATGCCGACCGACGGCTACGTGCTGTCAGTCGATGGGAAGCTGAAAACGCGATACGAGACATCAAAAGAAGCAGTGACAGCAGGCGCAAAGCTCAAGCAGAATTTCCCGGTGATTCAAGTCGCCGTGTTTGACGCGGCAGAGCGGATGTATTCTTCGGTGGAGTTGCAAGAGAAATAGGGCGACCGGACGCATCTCAGCAGGGATATGACAAGACCCAACCTGTCGAAGAGCGTGCTATGCAAGAAATAATCCAGGCAAATATCGAAAGATTGAAATTACGAAGCGAGCGATGGAAATTCATCTGCTTGCCGAGGAGGAGGCAAAGCAAAGCCTCAAGCCTAAGAAAAAGAAAATTTAGCTCGGTCCATTGCGCTAAGAAGTGTCGGCTGGATGTCGATGCGTTCATTTATAGATGCATCAAGCTATTTCGTTACATCTCAGCGGCGGAAACACTAGAGTTCAATCCATTCTCGTTGAACCAGAACCCTAGCTAATGGCGATAACCCGAACGGTTCGCGCTTTATCGGCGGGTCTCCTGAAATCGAATTGACACCGCTGCTCGAAGTTCGGCCAGCTGTGCTGCGAGCACGCCGTTCCCTTCACGGCAAGCGGAAGGCGATCGCCCTTTGCGGAGGGCTGCCCTTGCATGGCCTTGTGGTCGTTCGCTGCCGGCGCGACGGTTATGGCGAAGGCGATAACGCCCGCAACAAGGGCGGCAGCGGCAATCCTGATGATTTGTTTGAACATTTTGTCCCCGCTGCGGATCTCTTGGACGCGTAGAGGGCAAACGCTCGGATGAGTTGAATGTTCCGATGCCAGAAAGCAAAACTTAAATAATCTCAGCGGAATAATGCTTTGTCGCAAAAGTAATTCCGGCACCCAACGCCGTTACGATGATCACCGCGCCAGCGCGCGCCACTGCGCCTCGGACGGTCGACGCGCGCTCGTCCAACATGTACTGAGGCCGACTCGGGCGAAATTCCTCCGAAAGGCCGAGAACAGTTGGTTTGCTCGGGTCCGGCGGATACTGACCTCGATATGCGCCGACCATGACGAATAGGTCGTCATGTATTTCGATCATTTTACGGAGCCCCCACATCGGCTGCGCCGCGGGGTTCTAGCCGGCAAAGAGAGAGCGACCGCCGCAAGCCACCGCGCGCGAGTACAAATTGCAACCCTCGCGCACATGGCGTGCGGCGCCACAAAGGACTCGAGTGAAACCTTTCGGTGCGTCGGTTCCTAAGTGCCGCGCCGCCAGTTGTCGTGATCGCGACGCGCCATGTCTGCCCCACTAGGCACAGCGGCTAAGAGCATGAGGCAGACTCCGATCAATCCAATAATCCAAACCATCAGCCGCTCCTATCTGCTCATGGACACGGATGACGGTAGCCATCGTAGCCGAGATAAGTGCCGCTGCCCGGATCATAAGACCTAAACCGCTGCATGCAGTAGGACACCGCGTTCCCACCGTAGCCGGGGCCATAGTAGGGGACGGAGCCGTAGTAGGGAGCCGCGAGTATTCCGCCGATGATCGCGCCGCCGAGCAATCCTGCACCAAAACCCGGACCCCACCCTCTGCCGCGATATGCTCTGCCGCGGTATGCTCTGCCGCGCCACTGCACGGTCTCGATATTCGTTGGGACAGCGTTCTTAATAGCGAGAGCATCGCCGACCGGCGTCGCCGACGCCACGTTCGCTAATGGTGCCAAGCTCATTGCAAACAAGGCCGCCGGTACTAGGGTAAGTAGCCGATTTGTCATGGCATCTTCTCCATTATTATTTATGGTTATTCATGACCATGTTTCGAGCAGACACATTTTTTTGCGATGAGCATTGACCTGCATCAACGTCCGCGAGGGTATGCATAAAATTTATTGGTTGACTGTTGCGGCTGAGGTTCTTTCGATATCAGATTGCAAGCGGGCAGCAGCCGACCTCACGAGACCCGCGTTTAGTGGTATTTCGATCAGAAAAATGCAGTTGGGAAATTCGCGGGCGGCGCCCCGACAGGACTTCAGCCAGGGAAGACAATGAAGAGTTTCAAGGCGTGAATTACGAAGAGGTCCAATTTTCAGTTGGGTCCGACCAGAGGAGATAAAGACCATGTCACTGGGGCTTATTCTGGTTATCCTGCTCATCATCTTCCTGCTTGGTGGCTTTAGTGGCCGCTTCGGCGGCTACGGCTACGGTTACGGTCACGGTGGCATCGGTGTCATTGGTGTCATTTTGATCATCATCGTAGTCCTCATGCTGCTTGGGCGAACTCTGATCCGGCAAACGGAAATTCGGATGAGCCGTCTTCGCGTGCATCCGGAGAACCACTTCGTCAGTCGCATCGGGTGGCTGCGAGCCGCGGTGCTCGGGGCCAACGACGGCATTATCTCGACCGCAAGCTTAATCGTCGGCGTTGCTGCAGCCGCCGCGACACAGAGTGAAGTGTTGATCGCGGGTGTCGCCGGCCTGGTCGCCGGCGCCATGTCGATGGCGGCCGGCGAGTATGTGTCGGTCAGTTCGCAATCCGACACCGAACAGGCCGACCTCGCGCGCGAGCGCGCGGAGTTGAGCGAAAATCCCGAGTACGAGCTTGATGAGCTAGCCGGAATCTACATCAAGCGTGGTGTCGATCAGGTCCTCGCGCGCCAAGTCGCCCAGCAGCTGATGACGAAAGATGCCTTGACTGCGCACGCGCGCGATGAGCTTGGGATTTCGGAAATCACCACAGCGCGTCCTGTCCAAGCTGCACTGGCTTCCGCCGCAACGTTTTCGATCGGGGCGGCCATGCCCTTGCTTATGGTTGTCGTATCGCCCTCCGGCGCGCTTGTCCCCGTCGTGTCGGCCGCGTCCTTGGGCTTTCTCGCGCTGCTGGGCGCGGTCGGGGCAAAAACAGGCGGTGCAAACATTCTGCGCGCCACCGCCAGGGTGACATTCTGGGGTGCGCTGGCCATGGCTCTCACCGCCGGTATCGGGAAACTTTTCGGCACGGTTGTCTGAAGGTTGGGCGCGACGTAAGAGATGCAAAGACAAGGTCCGTCAATGACAAATCCTCGAGAGTCTAGGGAGATATGAAGTGCCACTATGGCAGAGGTTGTTGATCACGCTCGTGACCATGCTGCTGACGAGTCTCATCGCTGGACTTTTGTGGCGCTGGCTGTTCAACACGGACATTCCGAGTTATCTGAGCGGAGTTGTTGGCGGCGTTACGGCGGTGCCGGTGTGGGAGGTTCTGAAAAGGATTCAAATACGGTGACGGCTTGCCCCGGCTGGACACATGGGCATTTTTCCGCGTCTGCCCGTTAGCGGAAATCAATTTCACAACAAAAAAAGCCCGCCTCGCGGCGGGGTTGAGTTTGGGAAACTGGGGCACGAAGGCCCCATCAAGATGGTCGAGCGACGATGCGCACGTGTGGGTGACGCACCGCCGGTCGGCTCTTAATCGATAATCTGCACGATGCGCCGCGTGCGTGGGTCGACCAGCACGGCATGATCGTTCACGTAAGCGTAGCGATAACCGACCACGTGGTACTCGCCGGGAATTTCGTAATAGGTGACGCCGCTTTGCGGCAGCACGGCGCCGACGCGGAAATCATGCTCATAGCGATAAGACGGGTGCCGCTCGCGCGCGACGTATTCGCGAAAGCGCGGCCGCTCTTCGACGCCAAGGATGCCGCCGACGGTGCCGGTGACCGCGCCGATCGTTCCGCCCACGATGGCGCCGATCGGACCGGCGTCGTGCGCGCCTTGCCGCGCGCCTTCTTGTGCGCCGCGAACGGTGCCCTGCGCCTGCGCTGCCATCGGCAGCGCCAGTGTCGCCAGAAGCATCATCGGTACGATGAATTTAGAATTCATGTGTCGCTCCATATTGTTGGGATCTCCAACCATCTGGGGCTGGACATATGACAACGCGCAAAGGCGGTTATTGTTCCCTGCCGATCGAATGATTTCGGCCGAGAGCGAGGTCGTTTTCGGCTGAAGTGGCCTAAGCGGATACAATGCGCGCCCTCTCCCCGCTGGGCAGAAGGCGTGCTGGCGGAATCAACGCTTAGATGCGTCGACGATCAGTCATCGCGCTCTCATAAGATTACCCAAACCCAATTACTATGCGAACGACCTGCAGGACATTTGCATTCAACCATCCTTTCTCGCTCGAGGGCGTTGGCCGAATTCGCACTGCGCGCGTTTGACGGTGAGCTTCAAGCAACTGGTCACGCGCCGCCATCCCGACGCCAACGGCGGCGACCGTTCCAGCAGAAACCCGCCGATCGCGCCCCTTCCGTCCTAAAACCCCTTGAATCCGTGGCTTTCGGCTGACCGCGGGAATAGCCGCCGAGCAACCCAGACCCGCCTTCCGCGCAGGGGCGATCATACCTATCTTATTGAAAACATTGATGGGGCTATTCGCGACGGCCGGGTTTTTCGCCACGCCGCCGTCTGCTAAGTTGCCGCCCCTCAGCCGGACGATACGAGTTGGGGCGTAAACAGGCTTCGAGGATCGCGAAGCCACGGAGGATCAATGACTGCCGCAGTTGAAGAAGTGACTGGCTTGCCCGACATGAAAGTGTCGATCCGGCAGCTATTTGGCATCGACAGTGACATGGAAGTGCCGGCCTATTCCAAGCCCGATGAGCACGTGCCCGACATCGACCCGGATTACCGGTTTGACCGGCCGACCACGCTCGCCATCCTCGCCGGCTTCGCCAAGAACCGCCGCGTCATCGTCACCGGCTATCACGGCACCGGCAAGTCGACCCATATCGAGCAGGTGGCCGCGCGCCTCAACTGGCCGTGTGTGCGCGTCAACCTCGACAGCCACATCAGCCGCATCGATCTGGTCGGCAAGGACGCGATCGTCGTCAAGGACAACCAGCAGATCACCGAATTCCGCGACGGCATTCTGCCGTGGGCGCTCAAGCACAATATCGCGCTCTGCTTCGACGAATACGACGCCGGCCGTCCGGACGTGATGTTCGTGATCCAGCGCGTGCTGGAAGTCTCCGGCCGCTTGACGCTGCTCGATCAGAACAAGGTGATCAAGCCGCATCCGTGCTTCCGTCTGTTCGCCACCGCCAATACGGTCGGCCTCGGCGACACCTCCGGCCTCTATCATGGCACCCAGCAGATCAACCAGGGTCAGATGGACCGCTGGTCGATCGTCACCACGCTCAACTATCTGCCGCACGACAATGAGGTTGAGATCGTGCTGGCGAAAGCCAAGCACTATCGCAACGAGCAGGGCCGCGACATCGTCAACAAGATGGTGCGCGTCGCCGACTTGACGCGCAACGCCTTCATGAACGGCGACATCTCGACCGTGATGAGCCCGCGCACGGTGATCACCTGGGCGGAGAACGCCGAGATCTTCAACGACATCGGCTTCGCCTTCCGCCTCACGTTCCTCAACAAGTGCGACGAGCTCGAGCGCCCGATCGTCGCTGAGTTCTATCAGCGCTGCTTCGGCGTCGATCTGCCGGAGTCGTCGGTCAACGTGGCGCTGAGTTGACGCCTTGCCGCCATGCCGCGCCTGCACGTTGAAAGCGTTCAAGGCCCGGCCCGGCGGCAGATCATCAAGGCGCTCATCGATTTCAACAACCGTGCGGTCGGGAAAGCAAAATACAAGGCGCTGACCGTCACCTTGCGCCAGGGCAAAGACATCGTCGGAGGGCTGGTCGGCTTTACCTGGATGGATTGGCTCTATGTCGACTTGCTGTGGATCGCCGATAAATATCGCGGAAAAGGCTACGGAAGGTCGTTGATGAACAAGGCGGAAGCCGAAGCGCGCAAACGCGGCGTCCAAAACGTCTATCTGAACAGCTTCAGCTTCCAAGCGCCGGGATTTTATAGGAAGCTTGGCTACAAGGAATTCGGACGGCTGAAGGATTTTCCCGCCGGCCATTCGCGACACTGGCTGATGAAGGCTCTGTGATGGCGTCCAACATCAAATCGAGACCGTCGGCGAAGGAAAGCCCGACCGAGCCGTTCAAGCGCGCGGTCACCGGGTGCCTGCGCGCGATCGCGCGCAAGCCGGAGCTGGAGGTCGCCTTCGCCGCCGAGCGCCCCGGGTTGATGGGCGGCAAGGTGCGGCTGCCGGAGCCGCCGCGCAAGCTCGGCAAGGCGGAAGCAGCACTCGTGCGCGGCCATGCCGACGCCATCGGACTGCGCCTCGCTTGCCACGATCCGGCGGTGCATCGCCGCTTGCAGCCGGGCGGCCAGCAGGCGCGCGCGGTGTTCGAGGCGGTCGAGCAGGCGCGCGTCGAGGCAATCGGCGCGCGGCGCATGGACGGCGTCGCCAAGAACCTCACCGCCATGCTCGACGACCGCTTCCACCGCGGCAAGTTCAACGAGATCACCGAGCGCGCCGACGCGCCGATCGAGGACGCGCTGGCGCTGATGGTGCGCGAGCGCTTGACCGGGCTCGCGCCGCCGGCGGCGGCCCGCAAGCTGGTCGAACTCTGGCGCCCGCTGATCGAGCAGCGCGCCGGCCGCGATCTCGACCGGCTGGAGAACCTGCTCGAGGACCAGCGCCAGTTCGGCGACGCGGTGCACGACCTGCTCGACGCGCTCGAAATGGGCGAGGACCGCAGCCGCGATTCGGACGATGAGGACGAGGAAGGCGAGGACGAGCGGCGCAAGCAGGAATCGGGCGAGGACGGCGAAGCCGCCAACTCCGACGAGATGCAGCGCATGAGCATGGAGGACTCGGAAGTCTCCGCCGAGGACATGCCCGATGCCGCCGCCGAAGCGGTCGATGCGCCGAGCGCCGACATGGCCGACGACACCGACATGGGCGACGCCGAGACCCCGGGCGAGCCGCAGCGGCCGCGCCATTTCGGTCAGAACGAGCCGCGCGGGCCGGACTATCGCCCCTTCACCACCAAGTTCGACGAGATGGTGGCGGCCGAGGAGTTGTGCGAGCCGGAGGAGTTGGATCGGCTGCGCGGCTACCTCGACAAGCAGCTCTCGCATTTGCAGGGCGTAGTCGCGCGCCTCGCCAACCGTCTGCAACGCCGGCTGATGGCGCAGCAGAACCGCTCCTGGGAATTCGACTTGGAGGAAGGCCAGCTCGATCCGGCGCGGCTCTCCCGCATCATCGTCGATCCGCTGCATCCGCTCTCGTTCAAGGCCGAGAAGGACATGCAGTTCCGCGACACCGTGGTGACGCTGCTGCTCGACAATTCCGGCTCCATGCGCGGGCGTCCGATCACGGTCGCCGCCACCTGCGCCGACATCCTCGCGCGCACGCTCGAGCGCTGCGGCGTCAAGGTCGAGATCCTCGGCTTCACCACCCGCGCCTGGAAGGGCGGGCAGTCGCGCGAGCAATGGCTCACCGCTGGCAAGCCGGCCAATCCGGGCCGCCTCAACGACCTGCGCCACATCGTCTACAAGTCGGCCGACGCGCCCTGGCGGCGCGCCCGCAAGAATCTCGGCCTGATGATGCGCGAGGGCCTCTTGAAGGAGAACATCGACGGCGAGGCGCTCGACTGGGCGCATAAGCGATTGTTGGGCCGCACCGAGCAGCGCAAGATCCTGATGATGATCTCCGACGGCGCGCCGGTCGACAACTCCACGCTCTCGGTCAATCCGGGCAATTATCTCGAGCGGCATCTGCGTTGGGTGATCGAGGAGATCGAGACCCGCTCGCCGGTCGAGTTGATCGCCATCGGCATCGGCCATGACGTCACGCGCTACTACCGCCGCGCCGTCACCATCGTCGACGCCGAAGAACTGGGCGGCGCCATGACCGACAAGCTCGCCGAATTGTTCGAAGAGACCGCGCCGGCCGAGCGCCCGACCCGGCGCGCGCCCGGTAGGCGCGTTGCCTGACGCGCGGCTGCCGCCGCTGGCTTGCCGTCGGCACCGTCTTTGCCGCGCTCGTCTTCATCACCGCTTGACCGCGCTCCACCGCAACGCGCGCGGCGGTCATCGTCCGCAAAAGCGGACGATCCAGTACTCACAGTCGACGCTGTGAATACTGGATGCCCCGCTTTCGCGGGGCACGACACCGGAGAGTTTTCTGCTGTCGAGAAGGCTCAGCCCGCGGCGGCGACGGCCTTTTTCTTCACGATCTGGCGCTTGAGATCGAGCATGCGCGGGGCGAGTTCCGCGTCCCGGGCCTTGAGCAGGAAGGCGTCGAGCCCGCCGCGATGATCGACGGTTTTGAGCGCATTGGCCGACACCCGCACCCGCACCTTGCGGTTAAGCGCATCGGACATGAGCGTGACATTGACCAGGTTCGGCAGGAACCGGCGCTTGGTCTTGATATTGGAATGGCTCACTTTGTGGCCGACCATGGGCCCCTTGCCGGTCAGCTCGCAGCGCCAGGACATGAGCGTTAATCCTTCAAAATCCGGCCGGCGCCAAACCCCGCGCCGGTCTTAAATCCCGCTTCATTGGAAGACGGCGGGACGTATAGAGAGCATGGCAAAAACCGTCAAGGCGCGCTGCCGAACACAGATTCGACTTAATCGATCCCGACCTAACCGTGCTGAAACCCGGGATTTTGCCGCCTTGTCGCACGGTTAAGGTTGCCCGGGCGGTTCCGGCCCGTGGATGGCAATCGCTGCGGCCGGCGATATACTGGCGCCGGCCGGCACCCGGGTGACGTCTTCGCCCCGGTGTAGAGAGGATGACGTTTTTCGTGCGTGCAATCCTGCGCCCATTCAGCTTCATCCCGATCCTTGCCGGTGCGCTTCTCCTCGCCCCGACGCCCGCCCTCGCGCAAGGCAAGTTGGAAGCCCATTACACCGCCAGCCTCGCCGGCATCCCGATCGGCAGGGGCACCTGGGTGATCGATATCGGCGACACCCAGTACAAGGCGGCGGCGAGTGGCACCACCATCGGTTTGGTGAAGTTTTTTACCGGCGGGCATGGCACGAGCTTCGCGCAGGGCAAGCTCAACGGCGGAAAGCCCGATTCTTCGGAGTTCTTCTCGTCCATTTCCTCCGGCGACAAAACCGACAAGGTCAAGCTCAAGACCGATGACGGCGCCGTCACGGAAATGACGATCACGCCGCCGCAAGACAAAGCCAAGGAACGGGTGCCGCTCACCGACGAGCACAAGCGCGGCATCCTCGACCCGATGACCGCCACCCTGCTGCGCACACCGGGCCATGGCGATCCGGTCGCCGCGCAAGCCTGCCTTCGCACGGTGTCTATTTTCGACGGGCGGCTGCGCTACGACCTGAAGTTCGCCTTCAAGCGCATGGACCACGTCAAGACCGACAAGGGCTATGAGGGCCCGGTCGTGGTCTGTACGGTCTATTTTGTGCCGATCGCGGGTTACATTCCCTCGCGCTCGGCGATTAAATACATCGCCAAGCTGCGCGATATCGAAGCTTGGCTGGCGCCGATCGCCGGCACCCGCGTGCTGGTGCCTTACCGCATCCAGGGGCCGACGCCGATCGGCCGGGCGGTGATGCAAGCCACGCAATTCGTCTCGGTGGCAGGGCCGAAACGGGCCTCTGCCAACGGCGTGAAGACACAATGAGGGCGGCAAGCGGGCTTAACTCTTGGTGGGACATGAGTCCAACCGCGCGTTAACGTTTTCGGGCAGTGAACAGGTCGCAAAACGGTCTCCGTCTACTCGATCTTGTGGGACAGGTCGGAAAGGTTCCCAGATGTCGCCGTGAACGAAGTCATACAACCCTCGAGTCAGCGATTCGGGCGCGATTCGTTCCAAACTCGTTCCAAAGCTTAATTGCACGGCGTTCGACCGTCGCATTGTGATACAGGAGACGCTTGGCGGGGCTATCGAGTTTTCCGCCGCCAGCGGATGCGTAATGTCCCTCTCGTTTTCCCCCACTCCCAGCCGTGATGCGCGTGCGCGTGGCGCCGGCGTCACCGCCGTGCTCGGGCCGACCAATACCGGCAAGACCCATCTCGCCATCGAGCGCATGCTGGCGCATTCCTCCGGCATGATCGGCCTGCCGCTGCGCCTGCTCGCACGCGAGGTCTACAACAAATGCGTCGACCGGGTGGGCGCCGGCGCGGTGGCGCTGATCACCGGCGAAGAGAAGATCAAGCCGGCCAATCCGCGCTTTTGGGTTTGCACCGTCGAAGCCATGCCGCGCGACATCGACGTCGCCTTCATGGCGATCGACGAGGTCCAGCTCGGCGCCGACTTCGAGCGCGGCCACGTCTTCACCGACCGCATGCTCAACGCCCGCGCGCGCGAGGAAACCTTGGTGCTGGGCGCCGCCACCATGCGGCCGATGGTCGAGAAGCTTCTGCCCGGCGCCAATATCGTCAGCCGTCCGCGCCTGTCGGTCTTGAGCTACGCCGGCGAGAAGAAGCTCACCCGGCTGCCGCGCCGCTCGGCCATCGTCGCCTTCTCGGCGGAAGAAGTTTACGCCATCGCCGAATTGATCCGCCGCCAGCGCGGTGGCGCGGCGGTGGTACTGGGCGCGCTCAGCCCACGCACCCGCAACGCGCAGGTCGCGCTCTATCAGTCCGGCGACGTCGAATACCTGGTCGCCACCGACGCCATCGGCATGGGGCTCAATCTCGACGTCGATCACGTCGCCTTCGCGTCCGATCGCAAGTTCGACGGCTACCAGTTCCGCAAGCTCAACCCGTCCGAGCTCGCGCAGATCGCCGGCCGCGCCGGCCGCGCCACGCGCGACGGCACCTTCGGTACCACCGGCCGCTGCGATCCGTTCGAGCCCGAGCTAGTGCAGGCGTTGGAGAGCCACAACTTCGAGCCGGTGCGCATGCTGCAATGGCGCAACACCGATCTCGACTTTGCGTCGATCGGCGCGTTGCAGGCGTCGCTGGCGATGGCGCCGCGCGAACAGGGGCTCACCCGCGCGCCGGTCGCCGAGGATATCCTGGTGCTCGATCACGCCGCGCGTGACGAGGACGTGCGCTCGCTCGCGCGCGACCAGGCCGCCATCGCGCGGCTGTGGGACGCCTGCCAGGTCCCCGATTACCGCAAGATCGCGCCCGCCACGCATGCCGAGCTGGTGGTGACCCTCTATGGATTCCTGCTGCGAGACGGTAACATCCCGATTGATTGGTTTGCGCAACACGTCGCGCAGGCCGACCGAACCGACGGCGACATCGATACCCTTTCCAACCGGATCGCGCATGTCAGGACCTGGACTTACGTCGCCAACCGTCCGGATTGGCTGGCCGACCCGGAACATTGGCAAGGGGTCACCCGTGCCGTCGAAGATAAATTGTCGGACGCACTGCATGAGCGTCTGGCCGAACGCTTCGTGGACCGCCGCACCAGTGTATTGATGCGGCGTCTGCGCGAGAACTCGATGCTGGAAACGGATATCAGCAAGTCTGGCGAGGTGACGGTCGAGGGCCACGTGATCGGCCGGCTCGACGGATTCATGTTCGCGCCCGCCGCATCGGCCGATGCCTCAGATGCCAAGGCGCTTAATGCCGCCGCGCAAAAGGCGCTCGCCGGCGAGATCGAGGCGCGCGCCACCAAATTGTCGCATGCCTCGAACGAGCAAATCGTGCTGGCGAACGACGGCGCGCTGCGCTGGGTCGGCGATCTGGTCGGCAAGCTGGTCGCCGGCGATGACGTGTTGCGCCCGCGCGTGCGTATCGTTGCCGACGAGCATCTCACCGGGCCGGCGCGCGAATTGGTGCAGACGCGGCTCGATCTCTGGCTCAAGACCTATATCGAGAAATTGCTGGCGCCGCTGTTCTCGCTCACTGCCGCCGATGACGTAACCGGCATGGCGCGCGGCGTCGCATTCCAGCTCGTCGAGGCGCTCGGCGTGCTGGAGCGGCAGAAGGTGGCGGAGGAGGTCAAGGGCCTCGACCAGGCGTCGCGCGCGACATTGCGCAAATACGGCGTGCGCTTCGGCGCCTATCACATTTATCTGCCGCTGCTGCTCAAGCCGGCGCCGCGAGCGCTGGCGACGCAATTGTGGGCGCTCAAGCATGAGAGCCCGGACGCCAAGGGCGTTCCCGAATTGCTGCATCTCGCCGCCTCGGGACGCACGTCGATCCCGCTCGACAAGGAGACGCCGAAGGCGCTTTACCGCACCGCCGGCTATCGCGTCGCCGGCGAGCGCGCGGTGCGGGTCGACATCTTGGAGCGGCTCGCCGACCTCATTCGCCCGGCGCTGTCCTGGCGCGAAGGCTCGAGCCTGCCGAAGCCGGCTGGCGCCTTCGACGGCCGCGGCTTTACCGTCACCGGCGCGATGACGTCGCTGACCGGGGCATCGGGCGAAGACTTTGCCTCGATCCTGCGCTCGCTCGGTTATCGCATGGACCGCCGGCCGAAACCGCCAGAGGTGCCCGCGGCCGAAACGCCTGTGGCATCCGGCGACGCGCCGGCGACTGAAAGCGCGGCGGCAACCGCAGAAGCTGCGGCTGGCGAAACTGCGGCGCAGACCGCGCAAGCAACCGTTGCCGAGGGCGCGCCGCCAACCACCGAAGCTGCTGCGGCAGAGACCACATCTTCAGCCCCAGCACCTGAAGTCGTCGCAGAGGCACCGGCCATTGCCGAACCGGATGCTGCACCGCTCCCCAACTCCGAGTTGATGCCGATGCCGAGCGAGTCGGTCGCAACAAAATCTGCGCCGGTCGAGGCGGCCGAGGCAGTCGGCGAGCCGGCGCCGGCCGAGGCGGTTGCTCTCGCTGCCGCCGGAGAAGAGCAACCGCCGGAACAATCAGCAGAACAACCATCCGGGCCCGATTCTGCGACTGCTCCCGAACATGTCGCGCAGGAGAACGGAGAAGTTCCGACATCTTCTGCCGCGCCGGCGGAGCCGGAGATGATCGAAGTCTGGCGTCCGGCCGGGCGCGCCGAGCGCCGTCCGCACAAGCCGCGCCGTCCGCCCCGCCGTCCGCAGGCCGCGACACCAGCCGCGCCCGAAGCGGTGCCGGCGGCCACCGCTGCGCCCGCGGAAACCGTTGAAAAGCCAAACGAACCGGAGCGGCCGCGGAGCGACCGTCAGGCCCGGCATGAGCGTCACGACCGCCAGCAGCGCGCCCAGCGCCGCGATCAGCGGTCCGAGCGCAAGGATCGTCCGCGCGGGCCCCGCCGCGACAAAGGCCAGCAAGTCGATCGCGCCGAGCGCGAGCAGTATTACGCCAAGCCCTTCGGAGACCGTGGGAATCGCCGCGACAAGGAGCCGGATCCCAACTCGCCTTTCGCCAAGCTTGCCGCCCTCAAGCAGCAACTTGAGCAAGAAACAAAAGAGCGGCCCTAAATATTTCGTGGATCGCCAACGCATCGATAAATGGCTCTGGCACGCGCGCATGGTGCGCACCCGCAGCGACGCCGCCGCGCTCGCGCAAGCAGGCTTTGTGCGGCTCAACGGCCAGCGCATCACCGCCGCAAGCCGCGCGGTGCAGGTCGGCGACGTGGTGACGCTTGCGCTCGACCGTTCGGTGCGGGTGGTTCAGGTTGAGGGCTTCTGCGAGCGACGCGGCCAGGCTTCTGCCGCGCGCGCGCTTTACCGGGATTTGGCTACGAGTTCCGGCGCTTAGGTCTGCAGCGCGCCGAGTGATTCGCCTAAGGTTTTAAGCCCGCTAGCCTGCACGGGTGGCGGCGGCAGCGCTTGCGGCCTATTTGTCGTTACGCTAGGCAGCGTGGCCGATTGTTAATTGCGTCCGGAGCCCGGGATGACCTACGTCGTCGTCGAAAACTGCATCAAGTGCAAATACATGGACTGCGTGGAAGTGTGTCCGGTGGACTGCTTTTACGAAGGCGAAAATATGCTCGTCATCCATCCGGACGAGTGCATCGATTGCGGCGTCTGCGAGCCTGAATGCCCGGCCGAGGCGATCAAGCCGGATACCGAGCCCGGGCTCGAGAAGTGGTTGGAAATGAACGCGGAATACGCGAAATCCTGGGCGAATATCACGATCAAAAAGGAGCCGCCGCCCGACGCCAAGGACTGGGATGGCGTGCCCGACAAGTTCAAGAAGTTCTTTTCGGCGAATTCCGGCGCTGGCGACTAGCGGGCGAAGATCGCGTTCTTCTGGTGCGTCTCCGGCTTGGGACAAGCGATTTGCGCAACTGAGCCGCCAAAGCGGCATTGGAACACCATAAGGCCGGAACTCAACCGCATTTCAAAGCGTGGGCGTTAACCGATCCGGCAAATTTGCAGCTTTGTGGCGGCGATATTGCACATTTAAGTCGGCATAAGGCTTTGATTTCAGCGAAAAATGTGCTATATGTATTGAAAATCATGAAACACCGACCGCCGCCGAACGAAGCGCTCCCCGTGGGGAGCCTATTTTTTCGCGGCGTCCCAAGGATCCGGCAAGAGGGCGTGAAGTTCCACGCGTGAGCAGTGGCAGGAAAACCGCGTCATAGGTCGAAAAAAGGTTCCACCGGCATGAACCGGAGAACGAAAAAGTCTGCCGCACCGCGGCGGACCTCGCAGGCCTCGCGGGGCGCCGCCCGCGGCGGGGCCCCCGCAGCCAAGATGACCGGCAACCGCAAGGTGGCCGCTGAAGGAGTCGTGCCCGGAATGACCAGCAATAAGAAGACTACCCAACGACAAGGCTTCAAGACCAATGAGTTCATTGTCTATCCGGCCCACGGGGTCGGGCAAATCATGGCCATTGAGGAGCAGGAGATCGCCGGGGCCAAGCTCGAACTGTTCGTGATCAACTTCATCAAGGACAAGATGACGTTGCGGGTTCCGACCGCCAAGATCGCGTCGGTCGGCATGCGCAAGCTGGCGGAAGGCCCGCTGGTCAAGCGCGCGCTCGAGACGCTGAAGGGCCGCGCGCGCATCAAGCGCACCATGTGGTCGCGCCGGGCGCAGGAATACGAGGCCAAGATCAATTCGGGCGACATCGTTGCCATCGCGGAAGTGGTGCGCGACTTGTACCGCTCGGAGACCCAGCCGGAGCAGTCCTATTCCGAGCGCCAACTCTATGAGGCGGCGGTCGACCGGCTGTCGCGCGAGATCGCGGCGGTGCAGCGCATCACCGAGACCGAGGCGATCAAGGAGATCGAAGGAGCGCTGGCCAAGGGCCCGCGCCGCGGTCCCAAGGGGGCCGACGAGGCCAGCGGCGACGAGGCGGTCGAGGAAGAGGCCGCCTGATCCGCGAAAAGCGCCTCAAACGAAATCCAGAAGCCCGGCAGCAATGCCGGGCTTTTGTTTTGCAACCGACACCGGTCACCTTGAACCGACGGCGCCCTTGCGGCGACAAAGTTGATGCGGCTCAGTGCGTTGCGCGGGCCGTGACGAGCCGTGGAGGGGGTGTCATGCGCTACCGATCGATAGCCGTCTTTGCGCTGTTTGCGGCCGTGGCCTTTGCCGGCAATGCTCAGGCTGATGACGCAGGCAACGGATTTGCCAAGCGACTGTTCGCCGAGAATTTCGCGACCGGCGGCAAGTCCTATGCGTGCTTCGCGCGCCATTACGACCGCGCCCATCTCGCCAAACATCCCAAGCAGAAGACCACCGCGATGAAGCTGCTGGTCACGGCGGAATTGGTGCCGGAGGACAAGGCGCTGAATTACTCGTTCGCGCTCGGCGTCAAATTCCGCGACCGCAAGGGCAAATTCAATTCCAGCGGCAGCTGCGGACATCCGACGGTCTCGCAAGAAACCGCCGACAAGCTGACGCTCGGCTGCGGCGTCGATTGCGACGGCGGCGGCCTGTCGGTCGAAATGGCGAATGCCGACAGAGCAGTGCTGGTGCGGCTTGATCAGATCGCGATGTGGGACAGCGCCAAGCCGGATGACGAACGGATGAGCTTCGACGCCGGCCCCGACGATCAGGTGTTCCGGCTCGATCGGGTCAGCTTGGACGATTGCCATTCGCTGATGCCGAGCAGCGAGGAATTCGCGGCCGCGCAGCAGAAGTGACGGCGCTGAATATTAAACGGGGGAATCCAATGCATCGACGCAATATCATTGCGGGCGTGCTCGCCGGTATCGGCGGGCTGATGGCGACCGCGCGTGCGAAGGCCGACACGCCGCATACGGGCCCGGACAAATCAAAGGTGGTCTATCACTTGTCCGATCTCGACAAGGTCAGTTTCGTGTTGGGCAATATCCGCAATCACTACGCGGGCGTCGGCGGGCCGGACAAGGTGACGATTTCTCTGGTCGTGCACGGTCCCGCGCTCAAGGCTTTCCAAATCGCCTCGGCGTCGCCCGATCTCAGGCATCGCGTCGGCGAATTCAGCAAGACCGGGCTCGAGCTCAATGCCTGCGGCAACACCATGAAGGCGCAGAAAATTACCCTCAAAGACCTGTTGCCCGGCTTCATTGCGGCTGAGCAAGGCGGCGTGGTGCGCATCGCGGAACTTCAGGCGATGGGCTACGTCTATCTGCGACCCTGACACGCCGCTCGATTTGTTGCCTCGACCGCCCGGCGCGATAGAATGCCGGCCAACCCGCTCGTGCGCGGGAGAGGGGAACAGCAATGACCGCCATTCGCGGCTATGTGGCGCCGACCGCCGAGGCTGGATGCGCTCGGCGTGCATTCACTCGACCAGTTCGTGCTGGCGGTGCCCGACGCCAATGTCGCGCAAGACTTCTACGGCAATTTTGGTCTCGACGTTGTTCGCGACGGCAACACGCTCGCAATCATGACCTTCGGTCATGAACATCGCTGGGGCTCGGTGGTGGAAGGCAAAACCAAGGCGCTGCATCATCTTTCGTTCGGCTGTTACGCCGACGATCTGCCGCGCCTGAAGGCGCGTATCGAGGGCGAAGGGCGTCAAACTGATCGATCCGCCGCCCGGCTTCGAGAGCAACGGCTTCTGGTTCCGCAATCACGAAGGCGTGCTGATCGAGATCAAGGTCGCGCCCAAAGTGTCGCCCGACCGGAAGACCGAAAGCCATTGGACATCGGCGCCGCCCGGCAGCGCCGGCGCCGCCACGCGGCAGAAGTCGCCGCCGGTGCAGCCGCGGCGATTGTCGCACGTGCTGCTGTTCACCGCCGATGTCGACGCCTCGATCAAATTCTACGAGCGCACGCTGGGCTTGCGGCTGTCCGATCGTGCTTCCGATCTGGTGGCGTTCATGCACGGCATCCACGGCAGCGATCATCATCTGCTGGCGATCGTGAAATCGAGCGCGCCCGGCTTCCACCACTGCAGCTGGGACGTCGGCGGCATCAACGATATCGGGCTCGGCGCCATGCGCATGGCCGACAAGGGCTGGACCAAAGGCTGGGGGCTTGGCCGCCACGTGCTCGGCTCGAACTATTTCCATTACGTGCGCGATCCCTGGGGCAGCTTCTCGGAATATTCCTGCGATATCGACTACATCCCGAAAGAAGAACGCTGGCCCTCGGCCGACCACAAGCCGGAGGATTCGTTTTACCTCTGGGGCCCGGATGTGCCGCCCGAATTCACGATCAATTACGAAGGCGGCGAGGGCTGAGCAGGGTCCGTGGGACTAGCACGCGACCGCGGCGGTTGATCCTTGATGCTACCAGCCCTGCCCTCGAACGGGTACAGGGCTACCAAACCATGATGTCTCAAAGTTCGATTTGTGACCAAGGAGCCACACCGGAATCGTTTTTCGCTTTGAGGGTGCTGGAACGATTGACATTAAACCTCCGGAAGGTTGCAATTTGTAGCGAAATACCTCGGGGGTTCAAATGAAGCGTTTTGTTGCGTCGGGCGTAGCCGTATTGGCGCTGGCTGGCGCCAGCCATTCCGTCTTGGCGGCCGATCTTCCGGTCAAGGCGCCACCGCCGGTCCCATTCGTATGGGATTGGACGGGATTCTACATCGGCACGCATAGCGGCTTTGTGCACGGCAGCGCCACAGTCGACGATCCCTACGGGCCTTCGATCTATGGCGACAAGGTCATCCTGCCGGGCTACCTGGCCGGCTTGCAGGCCGGCTACAACAAGCAGTTCGGCAATATCGTGCTGGGCGTCGAGCTCGACGGTAGCTGGGCCGATGTGCAAGGTACCAACACCTGCTTTGCCTTTTCCGGCCAGTTCGTCTCCGCTAATTGCCGCACTGAGAACGATTGGTTCGCGACCTTCACCGGCCGGTTAGGCCTCGCCGTCGGTCCGCAACAACACACCTTGCTTTACGTTAAGGGCGGCGCTGCTGCGACCCGTACCCATGGCGACCTGACGGACAACAATGCGTTCGGCCTCGCCATAGCGCAGACCACGTATAGCAATACGCTTTGGGGCTACACGGTCGGCGCCGGCATCGAGCACGCCATGACGCCGGCCTGGTCATGGAAGCTCGAATACGACTACATGAACTTCGCCGATTTCGACGTGACCTCACCGGCCAGCTACTTTGTCGTGGGCAATCTTGCTTTTATCGTTCCTGGGCAAACGACGTCGATCCACGAGCAATTTCACGTTGTGAAGCTCGGTGTGAACTACCATTTCGGTCAGCCGTGGAACGCGACCTTCCCCAACGCGCCGATGTGGGCCGGTTGGGAATTCGAAGGCGGGCTGCGCTATTGGTACAGCTCCGGCCGCTTCCAGAAGGACCTGCCGGCCGGGCCTGCGTCAAGTGTCAGCCTCGTCTCGCGGCTGACCTATGACGGCTTGACCGCGCACGCGGGCGAAATCTTCGGCCGCGTCGACACGCCGATTAATGTCTTCGTCAAGGGCAATGCCGGCGTTGGCCGTATCGTCGACGGCCATATGAACGACGAGGATTGGGGGCTCGTGGGGGCTGGCGCCGTTCCAACCGCCTATTCGAATACGATCTCGGAGTTGACCACCACCAACCTGAACTATGCCACGATCGACCTCGGCTTCAACTTGCTGCGCGGCATGACCTACAAGGTCGGCCCCTTCATCGGCTACAATTACTGGCACGAGCAGATGGCGGCGAACACTTGTAGTCAGATCGCTTTCCCAGCGTCCGGCATCTGCTCGCCGGCGATTACCGGCGTGCCGGTCATCACGGAAACCGACACTTGGCAGTCCCTGCGCCTCGGTTCGTCCGCGGAGGTTACGCTTATGCCTGGGCTGCGGTTGAGCGGCGAGGCGGCTTATCTGCCGTACGTCAAGTTCACCGGCGTCGACAATCACTGGCTGCGCGCGCTGGTGATCGACGAGAGCGGCCACGGCCACGGCGTGCAAGTCGAGGCGGTACTTTCTTATGAGGTGACGCCGCACTTTACCCTCGGCGTCGGCGGCCGTTACTGGGCGGTCTGGACCACCACCGGCTCGGATGCCTTCAATGGCGTGCCGATCAATCGCGACGACACCTACCGGGCGGAACGCTACGGCGGCTTCGTGCAGGCCTCGTACCGGTGGGGACCTCACTGACCGACCGGCAGTGATTTGAACCGACACCGCCTCGACAGCGCGAGCTGGCCGAGGCGGTTTCATTGTCAGACGACATGCCGGCCGCTTGTCGTTACCAGGGGCAGACGGCCACCGCCGAAATACCGCAGTGGTCGAGGCCGGGCCGCGTGGGCGGCGGTTTGAGAATGAGTTTGCCTTTGTCCAATCGCCGGAGTTTACGCCGCGGTCTCGGTGTTGGGGTCGGTGCCGCGCCGACCGTGTTCGGCGCGGCGTTTTGTTGCGCGGCAGAGGAATCAGGAGCAGCCGAAGCTGCGGTCGCCGATGCGTTGCCCAGCAGCAAGATTGTCGCTGCCATCGCAAGCAGCAATATCGCCGGTTTGATGTATCGTCTTTTCATCTCGCGTCGATAACCGCTTGGAAGCTGTATTGTTTCGTATTCGGGCGCTCGCTGCGTCTAAAATCTGCAGCCACCACTTCGCCCATGCTGCCTGACGACGCTGCGACTGCTATTCGACGACCAGCTTGACCTTCTCGCCCGGCCGCACGCCGTCATGCGCACCGAGGCCGTTGAGCACGCGGAAGCGGTCGAGCTTGTGATCGGGCGTCGCCATGCGATGGGCGAGTCGTCTCACAGTATCCGACGGGCCGACGGTGACGATCTTCAGGTGCAGCGGCTTGACCTCGCTGCTCTCCTTCAGGCTCATGCGACGGAAGCTCATGATCGAATCGCGGAACGAGCGATCGACCGCCGCGCTCTTGACCTTGCTGGCATAGATGAAGCGATAGACGTCGCTGCCGAAACGGATGGCGTAGATACGGAACGACCAGGTATCGCCGCTGGCGGTGCCGGTCGCAGCCGGGAAGCCGTTGACCGTGATCGGATGCAGGCTCGTCTCATCGACATTCTCGATCCAGCCGGACTTCAAGTAGTCGGTGAGCGACTGCTCGGCCGGCACGCTCACGACATCGAGGCGCAGGGCCTCGCCGCCGCCTTCTTTGAGGCCGAGCACCGCCTGCGCGGTGTTGTCGAGGCTGAAGCCCGGCGGCGCCAGGAAGGTAAAGCCGAGCTTGGGATGCAGGAAGCGGCGCCCGCGCACGAAGCCCTCGCTCGGATCGTCGCCGTAGACCATGCCGTTGATGTCGGAAAAATATTCGCTCTGGTCGCGCTCGCCGGCGCCGGGCGCGCTGAACTGGCGCGCATTGGCCATGGCGTTCTTCACCCGGTCGGGCGTCGAGGGATGCGTGGAGAGGAAGTCGACCGCCGGCGATTCCGGATTGCCGCCGCCGGCCGCCGCCTTGAGCTCGGCGTTGCGTTCCATATCGTTGAGGAAGCGCGTGGCCCCGAAGGGATCGAAGCCGGCGCGCGCCGAAATGCCGACGCCGATGCCGTCGGCCTCGAATTCCTGCGCGCGCGAGAAGCTCGCGAGCGCCAGTTTCGACTTCGCCAGCGCCAGCGCGCCCGCCTGCGGATCGCTCAGCACGTCATTGACCACATGGCTGATGATGGCGGCCTGTTTGGCCTGCTCCTCGCGGATGCGCGCATGGTGCGCGATCACATGGCCCATTTCGTGCGCCAGCACGGAGGCAAGCTCGGCTTTGTCGTTGGCAAGCGCAATCAGGCCGCGCGTGACGTAGAGATGGCCGTTGGGCAGCGCGAAGGCGTTGATCGCCGGCGAGTTTAGGATGGTCACCTCATACTTGAGGTCCGGCCGCTCCGACGCCGCCACCAGCCGGCTCACGGTCTTGCTGACCATCGCGTGCAGCGCCGGGTTGTCGTAGACGCCGCCATAGGAAGCCAGGATACGCAGATGCTCGCGCTGCGCCGGCGTTTGGAGTTCCGCCTGCTTCGGCGCTTGCGTCAGCAATACCGAGTGATCGGGCGTGACAGCGCAGCCGGCAAGCAGCAGCGCGAACGCCACAATGACGCTATGCGTTCTGCCAGCCGTTGCCATCTTCAGTTCCGCAGCCATACGCTTTGCTCAATGCCGGTCGGCAAACTCGATCTGCTCCGGTGCGTCGGCCTCGATGATCGGGCCGCCGCGCTGCTCAATCCATCCGCGCACCCGGATGCGCCGGCCTTCGAGGTCTTTCGGCACCACACCGGCTGCGGCGAAGGCCCGCTGCTGGCGTCTCAAGATGATCGCGGTAAACCCCCGGGTCCAGCGCCGTCCGAAGTTAACATAAATTGTGGCCCCACTCACGTGCACCGACAGGACTTTGCCTTCGACAAGCGCGAATTCGCCCCGTTTCGCCGCAATCCGGTCAGGATCGTCGGCCGGCAAAGGGGCAAAAGTTGGATCGGTCCAAAGGCCGCGGCGAGCGGCGCGCGCTGCTCGCTCGGCCGAAAGGAGGAGGTTGGCGCAAGGTTTGGCGCCGACGCGCGCGGCGACGCGCGCCTGACCCTGCTCCAGCAGAACTTGTTGCAGCGATTGCTCGGCACCCGGCAGGAAGGCGAAGGCATAGAGGCGGCCGTAGCGGTCGGTGTCGGGCCCGAGCCGCTTGAGGGTAAGCGATTGCCCGCCGGCAAGCGCCTGCAGCGCGGATTTGGCGGCGCCGGCATGGTGGCCGCCCGGCGTCTCGATCGCCGCCAGCCGCAACATGCGGCCGTCGCGCAGCATCAGCGTGCGGCCGTCGCGCACGGCGGCGACCGCGACGCGGCCGATCGGCTCCAACCGGCAGGGCTCCTGTGCGGCCGCGGCTTGCGCAACGCTCAGCGTACAGATCGCGAGGATCACGCCGCGGGCGCGGTGCAATGGTGTCATGCCCCGCAGTGTCGGGACAAGCGGGCGTCACGGTCAACCGGTCACCGTGCGCGCCGCGTCCTTATATGTTAAATCGCCGCACACGGTCCCGTAGCTCAGCTGGATAGAGCAGCGGTTTCCTAAACCGAAGGTCGGAGGTTCGAAGTCCTCTCGGGACCGCCAGCGCGTCATCGACGCGCCGAGCATCAATCCCGCTCACGCCGTGCGACCTATTGCGCAGGTGCGGAAGACGTAAACGCGCAGCCGGTCTTCAGGCCCAGCTTGCTGAAGATCATAGCGGCCGGGCAGAAACCGGTGAATGCGGCCTGCAGCATATTGAGCCCGACAAAGGCGGCGAGCAGCAGCCAATAGGGGCTCACCCAATAGCCCAGCGCGAGGCTCACCAGCACCATAGTGCCGGCAAGCGCGAACACGGCGCGATCGACATTCATGACGGACCTCCTGATTTCTTGAGCCGGCTTGCCGGCGGTATTGACAATATATGCGAACATTCGTATATACGCAAGTATGAAAATAAAGGTCAATGACATGCTCGGCGCAGCGGATGAGGCGAGCGCCTTGTTGAAGGCGCTGGCCAACCGGCACCGGCTGATCATCATCTGCCAGCTCATCGAGAAGGAGCGCTCGGTGGGGGAACTCGCCGCGCTTTTGAAGATCCGCGACTCGACGGTATCGCAGCACCTCGCGCTGCTGCGCAAGGACGGGCTGGTCACCGCGCGGCGCGAGGGACAAACGGTCTGGTATTCGATCGGCAGTGCGCCGGCCCGCGAACTCGTACGCACGCTTTACCAATGCTACTGCGCGCCCGGCGCGTCCAGCGTGCCGGAACCGCGCCGCAAGATGCGCCAAGTGACGCGCGGCCGCTCGCTTGCGCCAAATCAATGACGAAGTGCGCGGCCGACGCGACATGAAACTTGCCGATCCGCATTCGGATCGAGGCGACCGAAGGACAAAGACGATGCGTGCCGCCATCACATTTGCTCTGCTTGCGCTCGTCGTGCAACCGGCGCTCGCCCAGGAGACATTCACCGTCGCGCCGAAGGCGGTGGCCGACGAGAAAGCGGTCTTTGCCACGGTCGAAAGCGCCAATGTGGTGCCGGCGCGCGCGCGCATCGGCGGCACGGTGGTCGAGCTCGCCGTCAAGGAGGGCGACGAGGTCAAGCAGGGACAGGTCGTGGCGACGGTGGGCGACGAAAAGCTCGCTTTGCAGATGAAGTCGCTCGACGCGCAAATCTCCGGGCTCGAAGCGCAGTTCGCCCAGGCGCAGACCGATCTCAACCGGGCGGAAGAACTGTTCTCGCGCGGCACCGTTCCGAAGACCACCCTCGATCAGGCGCGCACCGCCTTCAATGTCGCCTCCAATACGCTGAAGTCGCGCACCGCCGAACGCTCGGTCATCCAGCAGCAAGTCAGCGAAGGCAAGGTGCTGGCGCCGACCGCCGGGCGCGTGCTCAAGGTCCCGGTGACGGCGGGCACCGTGATCCTGCCCGGTGAAGCGGTCGCCAGTATCGCCGAGCAGCATTTCGTGTTGCGGCTGCGCGTGCCGGAGCGCCATGCGCGTTTTCTCAAAGCGGGCAATTCGGTGCGCATCGACAGCGAGGAACTCGGCGTCAATGGTGCGAAATTCGGCACCGTCAAATTGGTCTATCCGCAGATCGAAGACGGCCGTGTGATCGCCGATGCCAATGTCTCGGGGCTAGGCGACTATTTCGTCGGCGAGCGCATCCGCGTCTGGGTCTCCGCCGGCAAGCGCGAAAGCATCATCGTGCCGGCCTCGTTCGTCATCACCCGCTTCGGCATCGACTATGCGCGTGTGCGCAAAGGCAGCGAGGTCATCGACGTGCCGGTGCAGCGCGGCCGCGAAATGCCGCGCCCGAACCTGCCTGACGCGCTCGAAATCCTGTCCGGCCTGCAAGCGGGCGACGTATTGGTGCGGCCGTGAAACTCGGTCTGTCGGGGCGCCTCACGCAAGCGACGATCCGCTCGCCGCTAACGCCATTGTTTTTGATGGCGGCGCTGGCGGTCGGCCTGCTCGCGCTGCTCACCATCGCGCGCGAGGAGGAGCCGCAGATCAGCGTGCCGATGGTCGACATCCGCGTCAACGCCGACGGCCTGAAGGCGCCGGACGCAGTCGAATTGGTCACCAAGCCGCTGGAAGCCATCATCAAGGGCATCGACGGGGTCGAGCACGTCTACAGCCAGACGGTGGACGACCGCGTCATGGTGACGGCGCGTTTCTTGGTCGGCACCAAATCCGACGACGCCATTCTGCGCGTGCATGAGAAAATCCGCGCCAATATCGACCGCATCCCGGTCGGCATCCCGGAGCCGCTGATCGTCGGCCGCGGCATCAATGACGTCGCCGTGGTGGTGCTCACGCTGTCGCCGAAGCCGGACGCCGCCAATCGCTGGACCGACAAGGACCTCTATCAGCTCGCCGAAGAATTGCGCTCCGAGCTGGTGAAGACGAACAATATCGGACTGACCTATATTTCCGGCGGCAACGCGCAGCAGATCAGGGTCGAGCCCGATCCGGAAAAGCTCGCGTTGTTCGGCGTCACGCTGCAGCAGCTGGTTGCCAAAGTGCGCGAGGCCAACCGCTCGTTCCAGGCCGGCAGCGTGCGCGACAACGGCATTATGCGCGACGTGGCGGCCGGGCAGACGCTCACCGGCATTCCCGACATCGGCATGCTGCTCGTCACCACGCGCGACAATCGTCCGGTCTACGTGCGCGACGTCGCCAAGGTGGTGATCGGCCCGAGCCCGCTGGAGCATCGCGTGTGGATGGACACACCGGAGAAGGGCGGCCATTGGGATCGCGTGCCGGCGGTCAGCGTCGCCTTCGCCAAGCGCGCCGGCGCCAATGCCGTGGTCGTCGCCGAGGACCTGCTGGCGCGGCTTAAGAGCGTCGAGGGGAGGCTGGTGCCGCCGGACGTCAAGGTGACGGTGACGCGCGACTATGGCGAGACCGCCAACGACAAGGCGAACGAGCTGCTGTTCCATCTTGGGCTCGCCACCGTGTCGATCGTAGTGCTGATCGCCTTCGCCATCGGCTGGCGCGAGGCGCTGGTCACGCTGGTCGTCATTCCGACCACCATCCTGCTCACGCTCTTCGCCTCCAAGCTGATGGGCTACACCATCAACCGCGTCAGCCTGTTCGCGCTGATCTTTTCCATCGGTATCCTGGTCGACGACGCCATCGTGGTGGTCGAGAACATCGCCCGCCATTGGGCGATGAAGGACGGCCGCGCGCGCCTGCAAGGCGCGGTCGAGGCGGTGGCGGAGGTCGGCAATCCCACCATTGTCGCCACCCTGACCGTAGTGGCGGCGTTGCTGCCGATGCTGTTCGTCTCCGGCCTGATGGGCCCCTACATGGCGCCGATCCCGGCCAATGCGTCGGCGGCGATGCTGTTCTCGTTCTTCGTCGCCATGGTGATCGCGCCCTGGCTGATGCTGCGCCTGCACCCGGAGGGGCAGCCGGTGCATGAGCACGAGGCAGCGCACGGCGAGGGCTTTCTCGGCCGGCTGTATCGCCGCTTCGCCACGCCGATCCTGCGCACACGCAGGCGGGCGTGGGTCTTTCTGATTGGCGTCGGCGTGGCGACCGTCGCCGTCTGCGTGCTGTTCTACAGCGAGAACGTCACGGTCAAGCTCTTGCCCTTCGACAACAAGTCGGAAATGTCGGTGGTCGTCGATCTGCCGGAGGGCGCGACGCTCGAGGACACCGAGCGCACGTTGTTCTCAATTGCCGCTGTCGCCCGGCAATTGCCGGAAATCCGCTCGATCGAGACCTATGCCGGCACACCGGCGCCGTTCAATTTCAACGGACTGGTGCGCCACTACTATGTGCGCGAGTCGCCCGAGCTGGGCGAGCTGCATCTTAATCTCGCACCGCGCGGCGAGCGCGAGCGCGCCAGTCACGCCATCGCGCTCGATCTGCGCGCGCGCCTGAAGCAGGTGAAATTGCCGGCCGGCACGGTGGCCCGTGTGGTCGAAGTGCCGCCGGGGCCGCCCGTGCTGTCGACGTTGTTGGCCGAAGTCTACGGACCCGATTCCAAGACCCGCCGCGCCGCCGTCGCCGAACTGAAGAAGATCTTCGCGTCCGTGCCGTATATCGTCGACATCGACAACTCGATCGGACAACCGCGCCCGCGCCTGCGCATTTCGATCGACCAGGATCGGCTCGAGTACTTCGGCGTCGAGCAACGCGACGTCTACGACACCATCCAGGCTTTGTTCGGCGGCACCACGGTCGGCTATTCGCATCGCGGCGAAGGCCGCAATCCGATCGAGATCGTGGTGCGGCTGCCGAAAAGCAATCTGTCCTGGAGCGAGCTCCTGGCCTCGACGCCGGTGCCGGCGAACAGCGTGCCGGGGAACAAGACCGTGGTCGAACTCGGCGACGTGGTGCGCGTGAGCAACGAAGTCGGCTCGCCGACGATTTTCCGCCGGGACGGACGCTTTGCGGACATGGTCATGGCGGAACTGGCCGGCGCCTATGAGGCGCCGATCTACGGCATTCTCGCTGTCGACAAGCTGGTGCAAGCCCATGACTGGGGCAAGCTCGGCACACCGACGATCCGCTTCCACGGCCAGCCCGAGGACGAAAGCAAGCCGGCCGTTTTGTGGGACGGCGAGTGGGAGATCACTTACGTGACTTTCCGCGACATGGGTGCTGCGTTCATGGTCGCCATCGTCGGCATCTATATTCTCGTCGTCGCGCAATTCGGCAGCTTCAAGCTGCCGCTGGTGATCCTGACGCCGATCCCGCTCACGCTGATCGGCATCGTGCTCGGGCATTGGCTGTTCGGCGCGCCGTTCACCGCCACCTCGATGATCGGCTTCATCGCGCTGGCCGGCATCATCGTGCGCAACTCGATCCTGCTGGTCGATTTCATCCGCCACGGCGCGGGCGAGGGCAAGACCTTGCGCGAGGTGCTGCTCGAAGCAGGCAGCGTCCGCTTCAAACCGATTTTGTTGACCGCGCTCGCCGCCATGATCGGCGCAGCGACCATCCTGGTCGACCCGATCTTTCAGGGGCTGGCGATCTCCCTGCTGTTCGGGCTCGCCTCGTCGACTTTGCTGACGGTGCTGGTGATTCCGGCGATCTACGTGGTGTTGCGCGACGCCGACAAAGTGCGCGCTTAGCGCATGCGCTCGCGCGCCTCGCGGGCGGCCTCTTCCATGGTCATGAACACCGCACCTTCGCCGCGCAGCCGACCGACCAGTTCCTCGAGCGCCAGCATGCGATAGCCGCGCCCGATGACGTAAGGGTGCATGGTGTAAGTCAGCACACCCCAATCGACGGTCTTCTTCATATAGAGGAATTCATCGAGCCAGCTTTGCATGACCGCGCGCGCCGGCTGCAGGCCGGGCGTGACGGTCGCCGCCGTGCGTACAAATTCGAAATGCGGAAAGTCGTCGAGCGACCAGCTGATCGGCATTTCAATCAGCGCGGTCTCCTCGCCGAAATGGAACGGCTCGCCCAGCTTGGCGATGTCGCCGCGCCGCGCCCGATAGGGCGCGTAGTCGGCGCCCATCAGGCTCGAGTCGTATTGGATGCCGTGCTTGAGCAGCAGGTCGACGGTGTGCTCGCTCAGATCCCAGGATGGCGAGCGATAGCCGCGCGCCTTGCGCCCGCTTAAGCGCGCGATGGCGTCATTGGCGCGCACCAGATCGGCTTCCTCCTCGTCGCGGCTCTGGTTCGCCGGCGGGATATGCGCCCAACTGTGATGCGCGACTTCGTGGCCGCCAGCCACCACCGCTTCGCATTGGCGCGGCCAGCTCTCGATGGTGAAGCCGGCGATGAACCAGGTCGCCTTGATCTCGCGCGTTTTCAGGAAATCGAGAATTCGCCGCGCTCCGACCGCGCCGAATTCGCCGCGCGACAACGGCGTCGGCGTGGTCATGCCGCGCGCGATGAAGCCGGATTGGGTGTCGAAATCGAAGGTGAGGCAGACGATGTGACGTGGCACTTAAACACCTGCATTGCTTTGGACCAAGCCGCCGCATCATACTCCGTCATGCCCGGCCTTGTGCCGGGCATCCACGTCTTTCTACAAGCTTCGGCGTGGGAATAAGACGTGGATGGCGGGGACAGGCCCCGCCATGACAGGCAAGGGAGACTTTGGTGGTCAAGGACATCGGCATCATTCTCAACGGCGCCACCGGGCGCATCGGCTCGACCCAGCATCTCGCCAACGCGCTGGCGCCGATCCGCGCCGAAGGTGGGTTGCCGGCCGGCAACGACCGCATCATGCCGCGCCTATTGCTGGTTGGCCGCGACGCCGAGCGGCTCGCGGGCATTGCGCAAAGCTTCGGCGCTGACGAGTGGACCACCGATCTCGATGCGGCGCTGGCCAAGCCCGATTTTCCGATCTTTTTTGACGCGGCGGCGACCAGCCAGCGCGTCGCAACGCTGACCAAGGCGATCGCCGCCGGCAAGCACATCTATAGCGAGAAGCCGGTGGCGCCGACGGTGGAGCAGGGGCTCTCCCTGCTGCGCGCGGCGCAGGCGCGCGGGCTGAAAACCGGCGCAGTCGAGGACAAGATCCATCTGCCCGGCATGCAGAAGCTGCTCACGCTCGCGCGCTCCGGCTTTTTCGGCCGCGTCACCGGCTTCAGGCTCGAGTTCGGCTGGTGGGTATTCGACGGCGCCGAGCGGCCGAGCCAGCGCCCAAGTTGGAATTATCGGCGCAGCGGTGGCGGCGGGCTGACCTCGGATATGATTCCACATTGGCGCTATGTGATCGAAACCATTCTCGGTCCGATCCGCCGGGTCGTGGCCGCGACCGCCACCGCTATTCCGGAGCGCGTGGACGAGGAGGGCAAGCGTTATCGCCCCGACGTCGACGATACCGCGTTGATGCTTGCGGAACTCGCGAGCGGCGCGGTAGGCGCGATCCAATGCTCCTGGGCGACGCGCGTACGCCGCGACGACCTCATGACCTTGCAGATCGACGGCACCGGCGGCTCGGCGCTCGCCGGTCTGCATCGCTGCTGGACGCAAAGCGCAACCGACACGCCCACCATCCGGCGCTTCAATCCCGATCTCGACATCAACGCCAATTATCGCAGCGAATGGCAAGAAGTTGCAGAGGGCGGTCCTTACACCAATCCCTATCGTGTCGGCTGGGAAGCTTTCTTGCGCCACGTTGTTGCGGGCGCGCCGCCACTCTGCGATCTTGCCGCCGGCCTCCGCGACGTGCACCTGGCGGAAGCCTGCTATCGCAGCGTTGCACAGCAGAAATGGATTTCGCTCGATGACATCATCGGCTAACCGCACCGCCTTTGTCACAGGCGCCTCGATGGGGCTCGGCTACGCCATCGCCTGCGGCTTGGCGCAAGCTGGTTTCGATCTTGCGGTCACGAGCCGCGAGATCGGAAGACTCGACGCGTTGTTGGCCGATGCGGCGGTGCAGGGCCGCAAAGTCGTTCCGCTGCGGCTCGATCTGCGGATCGAATCCGACATCGAGCAAGCCTTCGCCGCCGCGGTCGAGGCTTTCGGCGACATCGACGTTCTGGTCAACAATGCCGGCCGCCCCCTGCTCAAGCGCGCCATCGATGTGACCTGGGAGGAATGGGACGACGTCGTCAATACCAATCTGAAGGGTGCCTATTTCATGTCGCGGACATTCGCCGCGCATTGCATTGCACGTGGCCGCCCAGGCTGCGTCATCAATCTGGCGTCGACCCACGGTCTCACCGGCTTTGCCGGTCGCACGGTTTATGGGACGTCGAAAGGCGGGCTGATCCAGATGACGCGGATGCTGGCAATCGAATGGGCCGACAATGACATCCGCGTCAACGCCATCGCGCCGGCCACCGCGCTCACCGCCTCGCGTGCGAAGATGCTCGACGCTGCCGCGCGCGAGCGCATGCTCGCCCGCATCCCGATCGGCCGTTTCATCACGCCGGAGGAAATCGCCGCCGCGGTCGTCTTCCTTGCCAGCCCCGGCGCTGCCTCGCTCACCGGCCAGACGCTCGCGGTCGATGGCGGACTGACGGCCAACTGAAATTGCCGGCGCGCTGTATAGCGAAACCAGGCACCCCGGAAATTATAGAACTCCTTGAAATCGCACGCGCTTTCTTGCGGCGGCGGGGAATCTGTATGGGGAAAATATACTTCGACTGCCTATGCGATGAGCGCGCGGGGTTATGGGCTGAGCGCTAAGCATTTGACATAACAAGACAATATGGCATTTGGCTGGCAGTTGGCACGATGCTTGCTGCTACTAAAGCGACCAAGAACAAACGGCCTAACCAATCAGGCCAATGAAAAATAGGAGTGAGCCATGACCGCATTACGCAAAATCCTCATCGAGGAAGAGCCTGTGGTCGCCACGACGGTTACCCGGGCCCCCGTGACCAAGTTCTATGTCGTGACCGGCAATGCGCCGAAAGAAACCCGCGCAACCGTTCTCGAGGAAACCGGCAACGGACTGAAAAACATCGCCCTGTTCCTCGCCGCTCCGTTCATCGGCTTGGTCTACGCCGTCATGCTCCCGTTCGTCGGGCTTGCCGTTCTTGCGATGCTGGCGGGGCGCCTCGTCGCCAAATTCGGAACGGTGAAAGCAGTCGGCCGCGTGTTGAAGGATGGTGGACTTGCGATCGCTGCGCCGTTCATCGGGCTCGCCTATGTCGTCTTCTTCCCCTTCATTGGGCTCGGTGCGTTGGCGTGGCTGGGCGGTCGGGCGGCGCTTGCGGCAGCACGATAGTCGAGATCAGAAAACGAATGTCTCGCCGCTATTGGCTCTTGAAAAACGGACGGCGAAAGGTCCGGGGGTTGAGGTCCCCCGGACTTGTTTTTTGCTCTCAGCGGATCGGCGGAGCGTATTGAATGCCGCCTTTGCTCCACAGGCTGTTGATGCCGCGCGGGATGCCAAGTTTTGAGCCCGCTCCGACGTTGCGCTCGTAGACCTCGCCGTAATTGCCGACCAGCCGAATGATGCGCGCCGCCCAGTCCTTGCTGAGGCCTATTTGCTCGCCGAACTTCCCTTCCAGGCCGAGCAGGCGACGGATAGACGGCGTGCGAGACTTCAGCGAACTCATCGAGGTTCTGGCGGCTGACGCCGAGTTCATCGGCGTTGATCATGGCAAAATGGCTCCACTTGACGATATTGAACCATTGCACATCGTCATTTCGAACCGCCGGCCCGAGCGCTTCCTTTGAAATGATTTCCGGCAGAATGATGTGGTCGCTCGGCGTGGTGAGTTTGATGCGCTGCGCGTAAAGCTGCGACACGTCCGACGTCAGCGCCTGACAAAGTCCGCTATCGTAGGCTTTCAGCGCGCCCAAGGCGGACGAAAGCGCCATGACTTTGTAGGTCACGCTATTGTTGCGGGCAAAGTCGGCAAGATTGAGCTCTGTCGTCGTTCCGGATTTTGTGCAAATCGGCTTGCCGGCCAGTTCAAGCGCCGACTTGATATTGAGCGACTTGCGCACCATGAAGCCTTGGCCGTCATAATAGTCGACGGCCGCAAACATCAATCCGAGTCCGGTCTCGCGACCCATGGTCCACGACGAATTGCGCGACAGCACATCGATCTTTTTCGTCTCAAGGGCCGTGAAGCGATTGTTCGCCGACAGCGGCACAAACCGGACCTTGGCCGCGTCATTGAAAATTGCGGCGGAAAGCGCCCGGCAGAAGTCGACGTCGAGGCCCGTCCACTGGCCTTTCTCATCGACGGTGGAGAAGCCATCGAGACCTTCGCTTACGCCGCAGATCAGGTAGCCGCGCTCTTGCACGGCTTTCAGAGTTTGTGCGGAGGCCGGGGTCACCGCAGATGCGATCAGAGCCAGCGCCACAATACCGTGCTTGAACGCCATGAGCCGGTACTTTCGTCAGAGCAATTGCAGCTTCGGTGCTAAATTGTCGCGCACCGTGGTTAGTTTGAGACCGGTCGTGTGCCTGCGCCAATGGCGACGGCGTTCACTTTACCGTTATTCCGCAATCATAGCCCAAGATCAGGGCAAAGCGATTCAAAAATTGTGCTCACCAAATTGGCGATCGCTGTGTCCATGAATAGCCGACAAGGACTTTTCGGCGCGGGCGGCGACCTTGACTTGAGTCAACTTTTTGACAGGTCATTGCAATAGCGTCGTCTGGGTGCCGGAGAAGTACAGGAGATTCCTGCATTCGACCGCCGAGCAAACCATCCGCCGCAATGACGCGCGAGGCCTTGCCGGACAAGCCGCATGCGTTGCCTGCGGCCGACGTGCTCGTCCGCCTTGGGGTCTCGCTCGCTCACGGCCTTTCCGTCGAAGAGGCCAAGCGCCGGCACAATTCGTTCGGGCCGAACAGAATCGTGTCGCGGCGCAAGGCCAGCGCGCTAATTCTGCTGCTGCACCAATTCCAAAGCCCGGTGGTTTACCTGCTAAGCGCGGCCGCCGCGTTGGCGTTCTATTTCGGCGAGCTGGAGGAGGGTGCTGCGATCGCGGTTGTCTTGGCGGTCAACGCGCTGATCGGTTTCCTGACCGAGTTGAAGGCGGCGCGCTCCATCGAAGCGCTGCGCGCACTCGGCACGCGCTCCGCCCGCGTGCGACGGGACGGTCATGTGCGGCTCATTCCGGCCGAGGAGATCGTGCCCGGCGATATCGTCGTGCTGGAAGCCGGCGACTCGATCTCCGCCGACCTGCGCTTGGTCGAAGGCTCCAACATCGCCGCCGACGAATCGATGCTGACCGGCGAATCCGTCTCCGTCGACAAGCGCACGCGCCCGGTCGCCGCCGACGCGCGCCTGGCCGACCGCGCCTCGATGCTGTTCAAAGGCACGGCCATCACCCGCGGCAGCGGCATCGGCGCGGTCGTTTCGACCGGCCTGCAAACCGAGCTTGGCCGGGTGTCGCAACTGGTCGAGGAAGCCGAGCCGGGCAGCTCGCCGTTGGAGAAGAAGCTGGCGCGACTTTCCGCGCAGCTGGTCTGGGCTACGCTGATCTTGACCGCGATGATCGCGGGCGTCGGCCTCACCACCGGCAAGGATCCGTTTCTGATGGTCGAGGCGGCGATCGCGCTTGCCGTGGCGGCGATTCCGGAAGGCCTGCCGATCGTCGCGACCTTGGCGCTGGCGCGCGGCATGTGGCGCATGGCGCGCCAAAACGCTCTGATCGAGCGGCTGTCTGCCGTGGAGACGCTGGGCGCGACGACCGTCATCCTCACCGACAAGACCGGCACACTCACGGAAAACCGCATGACGGTGCGCCGGCTCTGGGTGCCCTCGGGCGAAGTCGAAATCGACACCGAGCCCGGCAAAGCCGGCGCGGGACACCTGAAGATTCGCGACGATCCTCAGCTCGCAACGCTGTTGGACATCGCCGTCCTTTGCAACGACGCTTCGTTGGAAAGCGCGCACGAGGAGGGCAGCGGCGACCCGATGGAGCTTGCGTTGCTGCGCGTGGGGCTCCGCGCCGGGCTCAATCGCGCGACGCTTCTGCACGGCAGCCCGGTCGTCTCCAAACACGCCTTCGATACGTCGACCAAGATGATGGCGACGGTGCACCGGCGCGGCGATCGGCTTCTGTTCGCCGTCAAGGGTGCGCCGGAGGCCGTGCTGGCCGCCGCCGAGCGGGTGATTTCGTCCGACGGCGACATCGCCATGGATTCGGACACGCGGGCCGAATGGCTTAGCCGTGTGGAGCAACTCGGCCATCATGGGCTGCGCGTATTGGCCTGCGCCACGAAGACGGGCACGCAGGCTGACGCCACGCCTTACGAGGATTTGACCTTCGTCGGGCTCATCGGGCTGGAGGACCCGGCCCGCGCCGATGTGCCGCATGCCATCGAGGACTGCCGGCAGGCCGGCATCCGGGTGATCATGGTCACCGGCGATCATGCGGTGACGGCGCGCAGCATCGGCCGCGCCGTCGGGCTTGGGCAGGCGGCGGCCAACGTCGTCGAGGGAAAACGGATCGGGCAACTCGCCAAGGGCAAGGACGGCGAGCTGTTCGACATCGGCATCTTCGCGCGGGTGAGCCCGGCGGAGAAGCTCGCCCTGGTGCGCGCCTATCAGTCGGCAGGAGAGATCGTCGCCATGACCGGCGACGGCGTCAACGACGCGCCGGCGCTGCGGCAAGCCGATATCGGCGTGGCCATGGGCCTGCGCGGCACCGACGTGGCGCGCGAGGCGGCCGCCATGATCCTGCTGGATGACGCCTTCCCCACCATTGTGAAGGCGATCCGCGAAGGGCGTGTCATCTTCGGAAACATCCGCCGGTTCATCGCCTATCTGCTGTCCTGCAATTTGAGCGAGGTGCTGGTGGTCGGTTTGGCGGTGCTGTCCACGCTGCCGCTGCCGGTGATGCCGTTGCAGATCCTCTATCTCAACCTCGTCACCGATGTATTTCCGGCCTTTGCGCTCGCGATGGGCGAGGGCGACCCGGCATTCTCAAGCGTCCGCCGCGCAACCCGAAGGGGCCCATTCTCGGGCGTCCGCAATGGATCATCATTGTCCTGCAGAGTCTTGCGCTGACGGCCGGCACCTTCGGCGCGCTGGCAGCGGCGCGCCTGTGGCTGGATCTCGACGCCAAGTCGGTCGTGACGGTCACGTTCTTGACGCTGGCGTTTGCGCAGCTCTGGCACGCCTTCAATATGCGTCACCCGCGATCGCGCCTGCTGCGCAATGAGGTCACCCGCAATCCGTGGCTGTGGGGATCGCTCGTGCTCTGCACGGCGCTGTTGGCCGTGCCGCCCTACCTCGCGCCGGTGGCGCACGTCCTTCACCTCGCACCACCGACGGCGACGATGTGGGCAATTATCCTCGCGTTCAGCGCGGCGCCGCTGGTCGTGACGCAAGCCGTGACGCTCATGCTGGTATCCTTGCGGGCGAGGGCCTGAGCCATGCCGGCGGTTCTTATTCCATGGCTGGAATTTGCGCTTTGCGTCGCGCTGATCGGGCTCGCCGGGCCGGTGCTCACACAATATGGCGACATGATTGCGCGGTTGACCGGCCTGTCGCGCTCATGGATCGGACTAGTTCTGCTTGCCACCGCCACATCGCTGCCGGAGCTGTTCACCGGGATCAGCTCGGTGGCGGCCGCCGACGCCCCCGACATCGCCGTCGGCGACGCCTTGGGCAGCTGCGTGTTCAATCTGGTGATGCTGGTTCTGCTCGACGAATTGAGCCGCGACGAGCCGATGTATCGCCGCATCGACCAGGGCCACGTCCTGACCGCCGGCTTCGGCGTCATCATGATCGGATCGGCCGGCGCCTTCTTGCTGCTCAGCCAGAATGCGCTGAGCGTACAATGGCTGCATATCAGCGGCTACACGCCCTTGATCATCTTGCTGTATCTGGTCGCGATACGCGCGGCGCACGACTACGAGCGCCGGACCAGACCGCCGCCGCAGATCATCAAGATGGACACCGACATCACGCTGCGGACGGCGCTTCTCCGCTATTTGGCGGCGGCCGCCGTCGTCGTTGCTGCCGGCACTTGGTTGCCCTTTATTGGGCGCGATATCGCCGACGTGATGGGCTGGAAGACGTCGTTCGTCGGCACGCTGCTGATCGCCGGCGCAACCTCGGTCCCGGAATTCGTGGTGTCGGTGAGTGCGCTGCGGCTCGGCGCGGTCGATATGGCGATCGGCAACCTTTTGGGCAGCAACCTGTTCGATATTTTGATTCTGGCGGCGGACGACATCGCCTACACCAAAGGCCCGCTGTTGCGCTCGGTCTCGCCCGCGCACGCGGTCACCGCAATCGCCGCCGTCATCATGTCGGGCATCTTCATCGTGGCCATGCTGTACAAGCCAGATACGCGGATACGCGGCACCGTCGGCTGGGTCAGCATCGCGCTGCTGGTGGTCTATCTCTTCAGCGCTTACGCGATTTATCTGCACGGCCATTGAGACTCGATCAGTGGCCGGCGCACGCTATATCGCTATTCGGTCAGGCACAGCCCATGATCGGGACTGAACGACAAGAACACCTTCTGCTGCGGGGCGATCTGCTCGTAATGGTCGATCTGGATGCCGACCTCGAAGCCTCCGACCTTGACCCGGCATTCCAGCACATTGCCGAGATAGATGGTTTCGACCACTTCGCCTTCGAATACATTGCCGTTGGCGACACCGCTCGGCCGTTCGAAGTGGATGGCGATGTCTTCCGGCCGCAGGCTGAGCGTCACCTTCTGTCCGGTCGCGGCCCCTTCGCCGCCCAAAGCTTGCAGATGCAACGGCGCGTGCCCTTCGCCGGGCAGGATTTCCACGTTGCAAAATTCGCCGCTGCGGCCGACCACCACGCCCGGCATCAGATTGGCGACGCCGATGAAATTGGCGACGAAAGTATTGGCCGGATGTGCGTAGATGGTCTGCGGATCGCCGATCTGCTGGATCACGCCCAGGTTCATCACCACCACGCGGTCGCTCATCACCAGCGCCTCGGCCTGGTCGTGGGTGACGTAGATCGAGGTGATGCCGACCTCCTTCTGCAGTCGCACCAGCTCGACCCGCATTTGTTCTCTGAGCTTGGCGTCGAGATTGGATAGCGGTTCGTCAAACAGGACAACGCGCGGCTCGTAGACGATGGCGCGCGCGAGCGCCACGCGCTGGCGCTGGCCGCCCGACAGCTTGGTGGCGTAGCGGTCGGCGAGATGCGGCAGACCGACCAGTTCGAGCGCGCGCGAGGTGCGCTCCTTGATCACGGCGGCCGGTGCGTGCCGCACGCGCAAGCCATAGGCGACATTGTCGAATACCGTCATGTGCGGCCAGACCGCGTAGCTCTGGAACACCATGCCGATATTGCGATCCTCGGGGTCGAGATAGATGCCGCGCGCCGGCGCCGCCACCACGTCGCCACCGATGCGGATTTCGCCTGAGTCAGGCCGTTCCAGCCCGGCGATGCAGCGCAACGTCGTCGTCTTGCCGCAGCCGGACGGCCCCAGCAAAGTGACGAACTCGCCCGGCGTAACCGCCAAATTCACATCGCGCACCGCCTGCTCGGCGCCGAAATTCTTGCCCAGATGCTCGAGCTGGACCATGAAATTGCCGTTGCCGCTCATGGCTCCACCGCCAACGTGTGCTCGGGATCAAGCCGCAGATAGACCTTTTCGCCGGTCTTCAGTCCGCTGCGTGGATGCGCCATGACTTTCCATTCGAACTCGCCCCAGCGCACGCGGCAGTCGACGCTATTGCCGAGGAAGATGGCCTGGATCACTTCACCTTCCAGGCACGGCCCGCCGCCATTCTGGCGGCTGGCTTGCACGTTTTCCGGGCGCACCGAGAGCACCGCCGGCGCGCCTGCCGCCATGCCAGTGCCGAGCAGGCAGGGCAATTGCGCCGTGCGGCCGCCGGCGGTCACTTCGACCTCGCCGCGGCCGGGCGCGGTTACCGCGATCACGTGGCCCTTCAGCAGATTAGCGACGCCGATGAAATTGCTGACATAGGCATTGGCCGGCCGGGCGTAGATTTCGCGCGGGCCGCCTTTCTGCTGGATGCGGCCCTTGCTCATCACGATGATCTCGTCGCTCATCACTAGTGCCTCGGCCTGGTCGTGGGTGACGTAGATCGAGGTGATGCCGACTTCGTGCTGGATGCGCTTGAGTTCGAGCCGCATCTGCTCGCGCAGCTTGAGATCGAGATTGGATAGCGGCTCGTCGAACAGCAGCAGCCGCGGCCGCGACACGATCGCGCGCGCCAGCGCCGCCCGTTGCTGCTGGCCGCCGGACAGCTGGGTGGCGAGCTTGTCCGCCATCTGGCCGAGGCCCACCAGCTTCAACACGGCGGCCACGCGCTCGTCGATCTCGGCGCGCTCGACCTTCCTGATCTCGAGCGGATAGGCGACGTTCTGGGCCACCGACATATGCGGCCATATCGCGTAACTCTGGAACACCATGCCGATGTCGCGTTTCTCCGGCGGCATAAAGAGGCCTTCGGCGGGCGCGGTGTAGACCACCCCGCCGACGCGGATTTGTCCGGCATCGATCGAATGCAGACCGGCGATGCTCATCAGCGTGGTGGTCTTGCCGCAACCGGAGGGGCCGAGCAGGGTCAGGAACTTGCCCTTGGGCACGCTGAAAGAAACGTCGTCCACCGCCCGGTCGGCGCCGAACAATTTTACCAGACCCTGGACGTCGACGTAGTGGCCGGCCGTGTTCTTGTTGTCCATTGCGCCGACGATGCTCCCCGCGATCAAGCCGTTAACGCCTCGCGCCCCGCGACGCGCCGGAAAACGAAGACGCAGATCAGCAGTATGACGGTCTGCGTCATCGACAGCGCCGAGGTGAGCGTCTCGTTCTCATAGTTCGTGAGATAGTAGACGCCAACCGAGAGCGTCTCGGTGCCCGAGGTGTAAAGGATGATCGACATCGACAGTTCGCGCAGGAAGATGATGAACAGCAGCACCCAGCCGGCGAAGATGCCTGGCTTCAACAACGGGATAGTAATCCGCCGCAGCGTCGTGAACCACGACGCTCCGGCCATGCGCGAGCTTTGGTCGAGTTCTTCCGAGATCGCCAGCATAACCGAGGACACGTTGCGCTGGCCGTAAGGGAAGAAGCGCGTGATGTAGCCGAGCAGAATGATCCAGAGCGTGGCGTAGATCGGCGTCTTGATGTAGGTGACCAGCACGCCCATCGCCAGCACGATGCCGGGGAAGCCGACCGGAACGACGCACAGGAAGTCCAAGAGCCGCGAGCCGAAGCCCTTGGTGCGGTGGATCATGTAGCTCACCACCAGCGACAGGATCATCGCGATGGTGGCGCCGAGGAAGGCCAGGATGAAGCTGTTGTAGATGCCGTTGGTGGCCGCCTGGATGTGATCGTGCCGCCACCAAAATAGCGTTTTCTCGTAATTGATGAATGTCAGGTCTTTCGGAATGATTTCGGCCTGCCAAACCGGATGCAGGCTCACCACCAGCAGGCAGAAGATCGGCAGCACGACGGCGACCAGAATAAACGAGAGATTGAAGGCGAAAGCGCCCCACTTCCAGCGACCGAGATCGATGACATTGGGTCGGAATCCCTTGCCGGTCACCGTGGTGAAAGAGCGCGGCGCGATATAGCTCTGCTGAATCCAGATCAGGAACACGGTGATGATGCCGAGCGCCATGCTCATGGCGGCGCCAAGATACTGGTTGGCGTCGTCGCCGACCGCCTTGGAGAAGATCTGTGTGGTCAGCGTTTGCCATCCGTACGGCGCGCAAAGCTTGAACGGCACGCCGAACTCGCCGGCGCTGGTGACAAACACGATGATGGCGCCCGACAGGATGCCGGGAGCGACCAATGGCAGCGTGACCGTTCTGGCGGTGCGTAACAGGCCGGCGCCGGTCGTGCGTGCCGAGTCCTCAAGCGAAGGATCCATGCGCCGCAGGGAGCCGACGACAAACAGATAGACCAGCGGCGAGAAGAACAGTCCGGTGACCCAGATCACGCCCCAGATGTTGTCGACATTGAGCAGGTTGCCGTGAACGCCGAGGTATTCGCGCGCCCAGCTGTTGAGCAGGCCGGTCTTGCCGCCGGCGAGATTGTGCCAGGCGATCGCGCCGACGAAGGGACTGAGGAAGAACGGGATGAGATTGAAAGGCTCCATCCGATCGCGGCCCGGACTATTGGTGCGGGCATTGATCCAGGCGAGCGAAACGCCGAAGAACGTTGCGACCACGGTCGAGCCGGCGCTGATCACCAGCGTATTGACGAAAGCTTTTGGAATGACGCGGTCGGTAAACAGCGTCCGGTAATTGTCCAGCCCCCAAGTGGTGTCGAATCCGCCGGAATTGAGCACCTGGAAACTGCTGACGACGAGTGTGAACAGCGGCAGGATGACCGCTGCCGCCACGATCACGCTGACGATCAGCGTTGCGACCGACTCCTGTGTCACTAGGCTACGCCAGCGACTCGACGTCGGTTGACTGGCAACACCTGCGGCTACCGTCTGTACGCTCATGGCGTTCACCGTTTATGTGCGGCGCAACTCGGGCTGCGAACGGAGCCCGCGAATGGCGGGCTCCGCGTTACGTCAGCTTCGCGAGACTACTGGAACATCTTCTGCCAGTTCTCGCGCACAGTTTTGAACGTTTTCGCCGCCGCGATCCAGTCCTTCATGCCCAACAGCTTGGCGTGTTTCATGTCGAGCAGATAGGGCTTGGCTGCGGCCGGCGGCGTATAGTCCTTCATGAACGTATTGACCGCCTCGCCCTCGATCACGACGTCGGTGCCTTCCTTGCTGAGCAGGAACTCGATCAGCAGCTTGGCGGCATTCGGATGCGGCGCGCCTTTGATGACCGCAGCCTGGTTGCCCAGCATCACCTGACCTTCCTTGTAGGAGCCGATCTTCAATACCTTCGCGAGGTCGGGCTTCTTGAGGACGTTCTGATAGACGCGGCCCGACAGATTCCACATATCGAGCGGCCGCTGGCAGGAGATGACCATCGCCATCTTCGGCTCGGTGCGGAACTCGACAAGTGGGTCGGTGGCCTTCAGCTTTTTCCACATCGTATCCATGTCGACGGCGTGATTTTCCGCTAGCGAGATCGCGGTGTTGGTGTAGGTGAAACTCTTGGTGATGTCGGACACGATCGTCTTGCCCTTCAGCTCGGGCTTGACCACGTCCTCATAAGAGTGGACGTCGAAGTTGGCCATGCCCGGGCAGGAGCTATTCCACACCGGCTGGAACGTATAGGCGAGCGGCACGACGACGTAGGGATAATCGTAATATTGCCCCGCCGCCTTCGCCAGCTCCTCGTGATTTTTCCAGTAGCCGCTGTCGAGCTTCTCGAAGGCGTTGTGCTTGACCGCTTCGGCGTAGAAACCGGGCGCGCTCACCAGCAGAATGTCGACGGTATGCTTGCCGGCCTGAATCTCCTGGCGTACCTGCGCGACGGTGGCGCCGGTGCCTTTGCGCAAGTTATGGAACTTGAAGTCCGGGCCGAGCCCGTAACGCTTGATGAAGGCTGCTCCCATCCGCTGACCGGTGCGGTCGCTGAACAGCGGATTGAGAATCGTAACCGCGCCTTCTTTCTTGGCGCCGGCGATTAGTTTTTGTTCTTGTGGCGTCAAGTCCGCTGCGCGGACGCCACTGGTCGTCGTCAAGATTGTCGCGAGCGTAAAAGGTGCCGCGAGCAGTGCGGCCGAGAATAGTCGCAGAGCCGAGTGGCGCGTGAGCATGTCGTTCCTCCCGTTGTCGTCGCCCTCTGAATTCGACTTCACCGGCGTGGAAGAACCGGCATCGAACTTCGTTGTTATTCGGCCTGCCCGAGGCGCATATGTGTATTGCAGCAAAAGGTGGGCCGATTGCCCATTTAACCGCAAGTCACCGGGTAAAGGCAATTTCTGTCTTTAATTCTGTCTTTGCCAATTCTCATGCTGTGAAACTGCGGCGCCCGGCAACCGTTGCGTAGGGGACCATGATGGCGCTAGCTTCCGGCTGCGCAAAATGTGGGCGATGCGCACCCGCCTTGGTTTCATTCGACCAAAACTCACCTCGTAGCGCCTCCAGGAGACGCCGGCTTGAAAATTGGAATTTTGCTCGGTGACGACATCGGGCTTGAAGTCGTTCCTGAGGCCGTCAAAGTGATGAAAGCTGCGGCATCGCGGTCCGGTCTCGCCATCGACTGGCACCCTTTGCCGATCGGCAAGGATGGCCACGAGCGGCATGGAAATACGCTTCCGGCCCCGACCGAGGCGGCGTTGCGGGAACTCGATGGCTGGATCATGGGGCCGATCGGGCATGCGGCTTATCCGCGCAATGACCCGACCTGGGTCATGCCGGCGGTGCGCAAGAAATTCGAGCTGTTCGCCGCCCTCCGCCCGTCGCGCTCTTATCCGAACATCGCCTCCATCCACAAGAACGTGGATATCATGTTCGTGCGCGAGCTCACCGAGGGCATGCTCTATTCGGAGACCGTGGTGGCGGGCGCGGGGGAATTCCGGCCGAACGACGACATTACCGTCGCCATGCGCGTCATCACCCGCAAAGGTGCGAACCGGGTCGCGCGCGAGGCCTTCGAGGTTGCGCGCACGCGCAAGCGCAAAAAGGTCACCGCCGCGCATAAGGAGCCGGTCTATCGGCTGGCCTGCGGCATGTTCGCTGAGGAATGCCGCAAGGTCGCGCGCGAATACCCAGACGTCGCCTTCGAGGAGGCGATGATCGACACGATTTCGATGAAGCTCGTCATGGCGCCGCAGCAATACGACGTGGTCGTCACCACCAACCAGTTCGGCGACATCTTGACCGACATCGGCGCCGGGCTGGTGGGCGGGCTGGGGCTTGCGCCCGGGCTCTGCGTCGGCGAGCGCCAGGCCATGGCGCAGGCCACCCATGGCTCGGCCCCCGACATCGCCGGTCGCAACATCGCCAATCCTTACGCCATGATTGTATCGGCGCAGATGCTGCTGGCATTCCTCGGTCGCAAGCACAACGAGCCGAAAGCGACGGCCGCCGCCGATTTCATGCAAGCGGCCATCGATAAGACTATGATCGAAGCCAAACATCTGACCAAGGACCTGGGCGGCAAAGCCAGCACCCAGGACATGGGAGACGCCATCGCGGCGGCCGTGCTGCAATAGCACCGGCTGCGCAAAACTTGGAACGGGCAACGCCATGTACAGTCTTCAACTCAGCGCCGAGCAATTGGAAATCCGCGACACGGTGCGCGACTTCGTCACGACCGAGATCAAGCCGGTCGCCTTGAAAGCGGATCGGCTCGATGTCTGCGACCGCAGCCTGCTGACTGAGCAGATCGATGCGGCCTCGCAACTGGGCCTGCGTACGCTGGCGCTGTCGGAGGATCGCGGCGGCGCCGGCGCCGATGCGCTCACCTCATGCCTCGTGACCGAGGAACTGGCGGCGGGCGATGCCGATATTGCCGCCGTGCTGACGGAGACCTCGCGGCTAGCGCACATTCTGTTCGATCAGGCTATGAATGACGCCCAGCGCGAGCGCTTCCTGCCGAAGCTCTTGGGCGACGACCGCTATCATCTCGCCTTCGCCGGCCGTGAACCCGGCAGCGATACGCGGCTTGGCGATCAACTATCATCGCATCGGAGCGAGTGAGCCGCCGCTGAAGACCACTGCCGTCAAGGCGAGCGACGGTGGCTGGGTCGTCAATGGTACAAAGGACTGCGTCGCCAATGCGCCGATCGCCGGGCTGTTTGCAGTCGAGGTGCAGATCGCCGGCCGGCCGACAACGAATGTGCTGTTGGTTCCCGCCGATGCGCCCGGCGTAACCGTGCAGGCGCATGAGAAAGCCTGGCAGCACGGCTCCTGCGGCTCTGTCACCTTCAAGGACTGCCGCGTGCCCGCCGACAATCTGCTCGGCGACGATGCCGCGCCTTTACTGACCGGCACGGCTGCGCCCGGCCGCGGCAACCCGCTGGCGCAAGCGCTCAATATCGGCGTCGGCCGCGCCGCCTATGAAACCGCGCTCGATTACGCGCATCTGCGCGTGCAGGGCGCGCGTCCCCTGATCGAGCATCAGGCGATCGCAAACAAGCTCGCCGAAATCGCGATCAAGCTTGAGATCGCGCGCGCCGCCGTCTGGCAGGCGGCCTGGGCCTCCGATCATCCCGAGGCCGTCGCCGACCGCAGTCTTCCCGACTTGCCACTCACCACCATGGCGCAGGTTTTCACCGGCGAGACGATGCTGAAAGCCGTCAAGGATGCGGCTGAAATCTTCGGCGCCATGGGCGTGATGCGTGACATGCCGTTGCAGAAATACGTGCACGATGCCCGCGTCTGCCTGCACTCGGGTGACGGCGCGACCGACGCCAGACTGCGCATTGCCGAGGAACTCGCCGGTTACCGGCGCACGCCCGCGGCGATGGCGCTGGCTGGCGAATGAACCAATTCACGTGAGGGTGCTCCCATGGACTTCAATTTGAGCGACGAACAGCGCGATTGGCAGATGAAGGCGCGCAAGTTTGCCGACGAAGACATCAGACCGATCTCGCTTCAGCGCGACGCCATCCCGACCGCGCGCGAAACCTGGGACTGGGACATCATCAAGAAGGGCTCCAAGCTCGGCTTCCGCACGCTGGCGGTTCCGAAGGAGTGGGGCGGGCATGGCACCGATTTCGTCACGCAGGCCATTGTCATGGCCGAACTTGCCAAGGCCGATAGCGCGATGTCCAAGGCCTTCAGCCAGAACTGGAAATGGAGCCATCTGATCTCGCAGGTCTGTACCGAAGAGCAGAAGAAGCGCTTCCTGCCGGCCTTCGTCGCCGACGACACGTTTGTGCTTGGCAAGGGCATCACCGAGCCGACCGCCGGATCGGACAACCGCCTGCCGCCGGACGACATCAAGGCCGGGCTGAGGCTGAAGGCCGAACGCCAAGGCGACGAATGGGTCCTCAACGGCGAGAAGGCGTTCATCGCCAACGCGCCGGTTGGCAAGCTGTTCTTCATCGACGCGCGCACCGATTCGACCGTGCCGCTCAAGCAGGGCACCACCATGTTTCTGGTGCCGCGCGACACGCCGGGCTTCCGCATCGGCAAGGTGTTCAACAAGAGTGGCTGGCGCTTCTATCAGAACGGCGAAATGATCTTCGAGAACGCGCGCATCCCGCATGCCAACGTCGTCGGCGACGTCGGCGGCGCGGTGAAGAAGACCGGCGGCCGCGGCGGCGACACCACCGGCGGCGACATTTTCGGCGATCTCGAACTGTGCGCCAACGCGCTCGGCATCTGCGACGACGCCTGCGAAACGGCGATGAAATACGCCAAGACCGCGCAGCAGGGCGGCCAGGTGCTGTTCGCGCAGCAGAACGTGCAACTAAAGATCGACAAGATGTATGCGATGACGGAGGCGCTACGCTCTTTCGTGCTGCGGGTTGCCTGGGAGCACGACAAGAAGATCCACACCTGCAACGCCGGGCTGGCGATGAATTATTCGACCGACGTGGTGCAGGAGGTGACCGAGCTCTACATGGAAATCCGCGGCGCCGATGGCTGCCACATGGATGCGCACACCGACAAGCTGGTGCGCGATGCCATCATCTGGAGCCATCTCGCCGGCGACAGCGTGCAGCGCATGAAGGTGGCGCGCCGGCTGGCGGCCTAGTCTATTCCGCTCATTCCCGCGTAAGCGGGAATCCAGAGTGGCGATACAAAAGTCCGTGCAGCGTCCCTGGGTCCCCGCTTTCGCGGAGACGAGCGGAGGATTGTGTCGGTGTCTAGCTCGACAATTTCACCGGCGCGCCTTTGTCCAGCGAAGTAATCGTCGCCTCGAAAGCGCCGATAACGTTCAGCATTTGCTCGGGTTTCACGGGAAACGGCGCCTTGCCCTCGACCGCGTCGGCAAAGGCTTCCAGCAGCACGCGCAACGAATCGACGTGCGGATAAGTCCGTTCTTCGGGCGCGCCGCCGATCTTGGCGACGATCAGCGTGTCCTCGCCGCGCGCCTCCGCCGAGCCATTGGTCCCGAACACATGGCAGCGCCAGAACAGCGGCGCCGCGCGCACGGTTGCCATCACGCCGGTGGCGCCGCTTGCGAACTCGCACAGCACGGCGATCACGTCGCGCGGATCGGGCGGCGGCTTCTTGGAGATGCTGCGCGCGTCGACGTAGCTGATCGGGCCGACGAGATTGACGAAGGCATCGAGCACGTGCAGCCCGGCGCCGGTCATGCCGGCGCCCGGCGATTCGCGCGGATCGTCGCGCCAGCCGCCGCGCACGCGGGTCGAGTGCTCATTGGAGAGATGGCCTTCGATATGCAGTACCTCGCCGATCTCGCCGCTCTCCACCACGCGCTTGAGCTCGCGCATGGAGGCGAAGCAGCGCTTGTTGTTGCCGCTGCCGAGCGGCACGCCGGCCTTGCGAACCGCGGCGACGGCGCGCTCGGCTTCGGCGCGCGTCAGCGCCAGCGGTTTCTCGCACCAGACCGGTTTGCCGGCGGCGGTCACCATTTCGATCTGCTGGACGTGCAGGGAATGCGGCGTGGCCAGGATAATGGCCTGCACCTCGGGGTCGGCGATGGCGTCCTTGAGATCGGTGGACAACCGGAAGCCATGTTTCGCCGCCAATTCGCGCGCGAGTTCGGGCTCCTTGGTCACGCCGTGCACGATGCGCAGGCGGTCGCTTTTGCCTTGAATCGAATTGAGATGGGTCTGGCCCCAGCGGCCCAGACCGACCATGGCTGCATTGATCATGATTGCCCCGACGTCGTGATGTGTCTTGTCAATCTCGTGCAATCGCGTTGTCATGACAAGCGCATGATCCCGAAAAGTGGGCACCGGTTTTCGGACAAAGATCATGCGCAAGCAAAACAGGGGGCATGCTCGATGAAAGCAATGGTGTTGCGGGGACCGAACACCCCGTTCGAGTTGACGCAAGTGCCCGATCCGGTGCCCGGCCCCGGCGAGGCGGTCGCCCGCGTCATCACCTGCGGCTCGGGGCTCACCATCCAGCACGCCAAGGCCGGCCGTCGGAAGATCAAGTTTCCGCGCATCATCGGCCATGAGATCAGCGGCGAGATCGTGGCAGTCGGGGCGGGTGTGACTTCTCTCAAGGTCGGCGACGGCGTCAGCGCCTACTTTTATCTCTGCTGCGGCCACTGCCGTTATTGTCTCGCCAATCTCGAGCCGCTCTGCCTCAACAGCGGCGGCCAAGTCGGCATGGACTGCGACGGCGGCTATGCCGAGTACATGAAATTGCCGGCGCACATTTTCATCAAGTATCCTGAAGGCCTCGACTACAAAGCGCACCCTGCCGAAATGGGCGTCATCACCGATGCGCTGGCCACGCCCTACAAGGTGCTGCGCCGCGCTTCGGTGAAGGCCGGCGAGACGGTGGCGGTATTCGGCGCCGGTGGCGGTCTCGGCATTCATCAGTTGATGATGGCAAAGTGGGCGCGGGCGCGGGTGATCGCGGTCGACGTTGCCGCCAACAAGTTCGACGCCTGCCGCAAGGCCGGCGCCGACGAAGTGGTCAACCCGCGCGACGGCGACGTCGTCGAGGCGTTGCGCGACCTCACGCACGGCGCCGGTGTCGACGTGGCCATCGATTACGTCGGCGCCACGGCGACGTTGGAGGCCGGCGTCAAGGCGCTCGGGCGGCGCGGCCGGCTGGTCATTCTCAGCGGCGCCTCGCAGCCGTTCCAGGCGCCCGCGCACGCCATGCTTCAGAAAGAGCAGGCGATCCTCGGCAGCCGCTACGTCACCCGTGTCGAAGTGCTGGAAACCTGCGATCTGGTGGCGCGTGGCGAGGTCTGGCCGATGGTCACCGACGTGCGGCCGCTGCAGGAAGCCGAAGCCGTGCACGAGCGCGTCGAAAAGGGCGAGGTCACCGGGCGGGCCGCCCTACGCGTTGCCTAGCGGGGGCAGGCCGTGGACTTGATCATTCGCAACGCGCGCCTGGCCGGCGATCCGTCCGGTGAACCGCGCGACATCGGCATCGCCGGCGGCCGCATAGCGGCGATCGAGCGCAATCTGGCCGCCGACGGCGCGGTCTACGATGCTGGCGGCCGTCTTGCCTGTCCGGGCCTGATCGAGACGCACATTCATCTCGACAAATCGCGCATCATCGATCGCTGCGCGCCGCAGGAGCGCGCAACGCTGAGCCCAGTGTTCGGCGTGACGCCGGTCAAGAAACATATGACGGTCGAAGACGTGCATGCGCGCGCGGCGCAGACGCTCGAGCAATGCATCCTGCATGGCACCACGCGCATGCGCACGCAGGTGGAAGTCGATCCCGGCATTGGCATGCGCGGCTTCGACGGCGTCGAGGCGCTGATCGCCGAATACAAATGGGCGATCGACATCGAGATTTGCGTGTTCCCGCAGGAAGGCTTGATCAGTTATCCGGGCACCGACGAGCTGCTGGTCGAGGGCTTGAAGCGCGGCGCTAAGGTGATCGGCGGCGCGCCGCGTTATGACAAGGACCCGGCCGGCCAGATCGAACGCATTTTCGAACTGGCGCGTGAATTCGACGTCGACATCGACATGCATCTCGATGTCGGCAACACGCCGGACGACATGAACATCCATCAGGTGCGCGCGCTCACCGACAAATACAAGCGCGGCGGCCGCGTGGTGGTCGGGCATATGGCGAAGCTTTCGCTGTTGCCGCCGGGCGAGCTGGCGGCGATGGCGAAACAGCTCGCCGACAGCGGCATCGCGGTGACCGTGCTGCCGGCGACCGACTTGTTTCTGATGGGCCGCGACCAGGATCACAGCGTGCGCCGCGGCGTGGCCGACGCCAACGTGCTCGCCGCTCATGGCGTGACGTGCTCGCTGTCGAGCAACAACATCCTCAATCCGGCGACGCCTTACGGCGATTGCTCGCTGATCCGCATGGCCAATCTCTACGCCAATGTGTTGCAGGTCGACCGGCCGGCGCAATTGCGCGAATGCTTCGACATGCTGACAACTAGCTCGGCGCGCTTGCTCAACATCAAGGACTACGGCTTTGCCGTCGGCAATCCCGCCGACGTTGTCATCATCAACGCCCACACGCCCGAGCAGGCGGTGGCGGAGATTTCGCAACCGGTTGCTGCGTTCAAGAATGGCAGGCAGATCATGACGTGGAATTTGCCGGAGTTGCTGCGGCCGCACTAGAATGGCACCGCAGATGCGCGCTGCCGCACTCGGGCGCCACGAATTCAATCCCAGAAGGCGAATGTCCGCGTCTCGATGCTTTCTCGCGGCCAGGCGTCGGTCGGGGTGTTGGGGTCGTCAAATGCCGAGTGCGCGGTAAAGCGCGCGGTCTTGCTCGCGTCGGAATCAAATACCTTGAACACCAGCGCTTCGTTGCGCTCCATGCGCGGGAACCAGTACCACACATGCGCCGGGTTATAGGCGATGTGGTAGACCTCCGCCGTGCGGTCGCGATAGCGGCGCTCGACGCGGATGAAGCCTGTCTGCGGGATCGAGCGCGCATCGCAGATGCCGAGCGGATCGATCACCACCGTGCGGCGGATCGGCCGCCACACCTGGATGATGGCCCAGCGCTTGCGCATGCGTCTTTCCGCTTCCTCGTCGCCGAATATATCGCGCAGACGCTTCGGCGCCGAGCGCTCGGTATAGTCGTTGTGCACGCCTTTGACCGGCGGGCGCGCGTTGGCCGCAGTGCGGCCCTGTTCGTCGCCGATGCGGATGGTGTGGTCGAACACATGCACATTGCTGGCGCCGGAGTACTTTTTGATCAGCGCCTCGCATTCGGGATCGTAGACCCGCTTGCGCTCGTCCTCGTCGGCAAAGTCCTTCACCTTCGTGTTGTGCGTGACAAACACGAAGCCGTGGGTGTCGAGCTTGAAGGTGTCGCGCAACGGCCGCCCGTTGCGGATTTCCATCACGTGCTGCTTGTATTGCGGTGGGTTGGCCTGGTGTTCCATCTCCGGCCAGTCGATGTAGTTCACCGGCGGCGTGCCGGTGTCTATGATGTAGTTCATCTTGGCCTTGATGGTGTCGGTAACAGGCTTTTCGGCCACGAGCGTCATGAGGCGTCTCCCGCGAGGGTTATGGGCTCTTCATAGCGGATTTTGTTTAGATCGTCATTCGGGCAGAACGAAGTGGGAGTGGGCGCTTACTTTTTTCTGATCTTGAAGGTCAGCACGCCGTCCGCTTGCACCTTGTCCTCCAGCGTATCGCCGGTCTGCCGCAGCAGATTGGGAATATCGATCGCCGCCAGCGGGTCGGTGCATTCGGCCACGATCAAATCGCCGGACTTCAACGAGGACAGCATCTTGCGCACCCGCAGCGCCGGTAGCGGGCATTTGAGGCCGCGCAGGTTCATGGTCTTTTCAGTCATGATGGCAAAGGCACCATGGATAATTGCCGGTCGGCCGCCGGAATATACGCCTCCTCGATCCCCAATTCCTTGCGCACGATATTGGTGCCCCGCACCAGCGCTACCATCTTGTAGAAAGCGTGCATGCGGCTCATCGACTGCCGTCCGAAGCCGCAGTCGCTGGTCAGGATCAGCCGCTCCGGCTCGATGTATTTCAGCGCACGCCGAATGAGATCGGCAACTTCTTCCGGCCGTTCCACTTGCAGCGTGCGGTGGCTGATGACGCCGAGCGCGATCTTCTTGTTCTTCGAGATCATCGCGCCGAAATGCTCCAAATCCATGCCGCGGTTGAAGGCGCCTTCCACGGTGAGCACGTCGACGTCGATCTGGTCGAGATAGGACAGCGCTGCCTTGTAGGACTGGTCCTTGCTCGCGACCCGCTGCGCCGCCGGCGAGCCCCAGCAGGTATGACACCATACCTCGCACTTGTCGCGCAGGCCTTTCACCTCGACATTGAAGGCGTCGACCCATTGCTGCGGTTTGATCTTCTGGTTCGGGTCGGCGACGATCTGATGGATGGCCGGCTCCTCGATCTGCACCAGCGGCGCACCGGCATCGGCCAGTGCGTGATATTCGCGGTTGAGCGCGGCGGAGAGGTCCATCAGCAGCGCCAGCCGGTCCTTGTAGTATTCGTCGGTCAACATGAGCGCGAGGATCTGCGCCGAAATCGAGCCGATCTTCACCGGCTTGTCGGTCATGCCGGCGACCGCCTTGTAGGCGCGGTCGAGCTGCAATGTGGTGGCGCCGATCTTGCCCACCACCGGCGGCGTCATGCGGGTTTCGATCACTTCCCACATCAGGTCGCCGGGGCCCTTGTCGGCCATGAAGCCGGCCGGCGGCACTTCGACGCGGGGCGCGCCGATGCCTTCGATGCGCTCGGTCGCGTAGCTCACCCAGGCCCGCCCGGCGACGTCGTCGTCGAGCCTGGTGTCGCCGTCGACGAAAATATCGATGCCGGCGCGGTGCTGGGCCGCCACATGGCAGGCCAGGCAATCGAAATGCTGCTCGCGATAGGCAAGGCGGGAAAGGCCCTGCGATAGCGGAATGCCGCGCAGGTTCTCGGTATACCAGCTCGGCCGCGGCAGGGCGCCCGTGGTGGTGGTCAGCAAAGCCTTGCCTTGGGTCGCGGTAAACATGCAAAACCCCTTGATTTCACGGGCAGAAAATGCCGCTTTGAGCGGCCCGAATGGGGTAGAATGGACAATCCATGGGTGCCAACGTCAAGCGCGTGAAAATGGCCGCGACGGGTGAGACCAACCAGATGATTGCGCGGCTCACGCCGCTTGCCGATGTGCTGGCGGCGATCGACGCGTTGGCGAAGCCGGTGGCTGCTACGGAGATCGACGTCGAGGAGGCCGCGCATTGCATTCTTGCGCAAGACGTGAGTGCGGCACTGCGGCCGGCAAGCGCCGTCGCATTGCAAGACGGCTTTGCTGTTAGCGCGGAGGCGGTGGCGGATGCCGGGGCCTACGCGCCGGCGCGCTTTGCGAAAATGCCGGCACGCGTCGAGAGCGGCGACACAATGCCGCCCGATACGGACGCGGTCGCGCCGCTCGACGTTGTGACGGTGCGCGGCGGCATCGCGGAAGCGGTGAGCGCGGTCGCGCCGGGGGAAGGCGTGTTGCCTTCCGGCGGTGACGTCGATCCGACGAAACCGCTCCGTCTGGTGGGCGAGCGTATTCGTGAGACTGACATTGCAACATTCATGGCTGCTGATATCGCACGCGTCAGCGTGCGCGCGCCGCGCGTTCACATTGTCACGGCGCGCGAAGATTTGCGGCTTCTGCCTGCGGTGCAATTGATATCGCAGGATTGCGCGGCGCAAGGCGCGCACGCGATCGTTCTGAACGGCGCCGATCTGGATGATGCTCTGAGCGACAGCGGCGACGCATTGGTCATCATCGGGGGTAGCGGCGTCGGCGCACGCGACCGCAGCGTGGCGGTATTGGCGGAGCACGGTCGAGTCGTCGTGCACGGCATCGGATTAAGTCCGGGCGAAACAGCCGCCTTGGGCGAAGCGAAGCGACGTCCGGTGCTGATCGTGCCGGGCCGGCTCGACGCTGCGCTCGCCGTGTGGCTCGTGATCGGCCGCCGCCTGTTGGCGCGGCTTGCCGGCGGCAGCAACGACGAATCTGCCACAATGGCCACGCTTGCGCGCAAGGTCACGTCCAGCATTGGTCTCGCCGAAGTCATTCCAGTGCGCCGGAGCGGCAACGGCGTCGAGCCTCTGGCAACGAAATATCTGCCGCTGTCGGCGCTGGCGCGCGCCGACGGTTGGATCCTGGTGCCGGCGGAAAGCGAAGGCTACCCGGCCGGCACCAGCGTGGCGGTGAGGGCTTGGCCGTGAGCGAGCAGCGCAAGGTGCAAGCGAGCCCGCAAGCCGATCTCATCGCGCGCGTGCGCGCGGCGGCGCAGCAGGAACAGTTCCTCGAAGTCGTTTCCGCCGAGGAAGCGCGCGCGCGCTTCGAGCGGCATCTCGATCTCAAGCCGCTTGCGGCCGAGACGGTGCCGCTGTCGGCTGCGCTCACGCGTGTGCTCGCGCATGATGTGGTCGCCGCGGTCGACGCGCCGCCATTCGATCGCTCCAATGTCGACGGCTTCGCGCTGCGTTCGGCCGACACCTTCGGCGCCGGCGACAGCGCGCCCAAGCGGCTGATGCTCAACGCCGAAGTGATCGCTTGCGGCGATGCGCCGGAAATCGAAGTGGCGTCCGGCACGGCCACGACCATCGCCACCGGTGGCGTCATTCCGCGTGGCGCCGATGCCGTGGTGATGATCGAGCAGACCGAACTGATCGAGTCCGGCGCACCGGCAATCGAATTGCGCCGCGCCGCCGCCGCCGGACAATTCATCTCCTATGCCGGCTCCGACATCGCGCGCGGCGAAACCTTGCTCCGGCGCGGCACGCGCATCGGTTCGCGCGAGATCGGCATGCTGGCGGCATGCGGGCTGGCAAGCGTGGAAGTGGTGCGGCGGCCGAAAGTGGCGGTGCTCTCGACCGGCGACGAGCTGGTGCCGCCGGGTGAGCCGCTCAAACCGGCAGGAGTCTATGACAGCAATGGCGCCATCATCGCCGCTGCGGTCTGCGAGGCCGGAGGCGAGCCGGTCGCCATGGGCGCTTTTCCCGACGACGCGTTGGTGCTGGAAAAGGCCGTGCGCGAAGCGCTCGCCAGTTGCGACATGGTGGTGCTCTCCGGCGGCACCTCAAAGGGCGCCGGCGATCTGTCGCATGCGATCGTGTCGCGGCTCGGTCCGCCCGGCATCCTCGTGCACGGCGTCGCGCTCAAACCGGGCAAGCCGCTTTGCCTCGGCGTCGTCGGCGACAAGCCGCTCGTGGTTCTCCCAGGCTTTCCAACGTCCGCGATCTTCACCTTCCATGCCTATGTCGCACCGGTGATCCGTGCCCGCGCCGGCTTGCCGCCGGAAGCCGCGGAGACGATTGCCGCGCGCGTGCCGGTACGCATCGCCTCGGAACTCGGCCGCAAGGAGTTCGTGTTGGTGTCGCTGATCGAAAGCGAAGACGGCGCGCTCGCGTTCCCGACCGCCAAAGGCTCCGGCTCGGTCACAAGTTTCTCGCAAGCGGACGGCTTCCTCGAAATCGACGCGCTCGCCTCCGCGCTCGATGCCGACAGCGACACGCAGGTGACCTTGATCGGCAGCGCAGCCCACGCGCCCGATCTTGTCATCATGGGCAGCCACGATGTGGCGCTCGACGTGGTGGTGGGCGCGCTCGCCGAGCGCGGCTTCTCAGCGCGCACGCTCGCCGTCGGCAGCCTCGGCGGCGTGGCGGCGGCTGGCCGCGGTCAATGCGACCTCGCGCCGGTGCACCTGATCGATCCGAAGACCGGGACATATAATGTGCACTTGGTGGCGCCGGGCCTGAGCCTGGTGCACGGCTGGCGGCGCATGCAGGGGCTGTTGTTCCGCCCCGGCGACAAGCGCTTCGACGGCCGCAGCGCCGCGGATGCGCTTCAATCTGTGCTCGCCGACAAGTCCGCGCTGATGGTCAACCGCAATGCCGGCTCCGGCACCCGCGTGCTGGTCGACAGGCTGCTCGACGGCCAACGGCCGCCCGGCTACGCCAACCAGCCGAAGTCGCACAACGCGGTGGCTGCGGCGATCGCGCAAGGCCGCGCCGACTGGGGCGTTGCCATCGAGCCGGTGGCGAAGCTTTACGGGCTCGGATTCCTCCCCATCGCGCCGGAACACTATGATTTCTTGTTGGTTGAGAGCCGGAAGGAGCGCCCTGCCGTGCAGGCGTTCTTGGCCGCCTTGCGCGATCCAACGACGCGCGAGCGCATCGCTGCGCTCGGCATGCGCCCTGCTGATGACTAATTTCCCGCCTTCAATATCGCCATGACCTGTTGGATCAAACCCTGGTGTCTCGCGCTGTTGCTGTTGCCGCTCGGCTTGCCGGCGGCGCAGGCGCAATTGCGCGGCCATGGCGGGCCGGTGCGCGCGGTCGCGATCTCGCCCGACGGCAGCGAGGCCATCTCCGGCAGCTTCGACACCTCGGCGATCCGCTGGTCGCTCAAGCGCAACGTCGCCGAGCAGGTGATGCGTTTCCACGACAATGCGGTCAACGCGGTCGCCTGGCTCAAGGACGGCCGCATCGTCACCGGCGGTGCCGACGCGCATATCGCGATCTGGACGCCCGGCAAACAAACGCCCGATAAAGTCCTCAACGGCCACACCGGGCCGATCGTCGATCTCGCGGTGTCGCCCGACGGCAAGACCTTGGCTTCGGCGTCGTGGGATCACACCGCCCGGCTGTGGCCGCTCGCCGGCGGCGGCGCGCACCGCGTGCTGAAAGGCAATGCGCAGAACGTCAACGGCGTCGCCTTCACGCCCGACGGCAAGCAGCTGATCAGCGCCGGCTATGACACCACGTTGCGCATTTGGTCGCTGGACGGCGACGGCGTGATCGTGCGCCGGCTGCCGAGCCCGCTCAATTCGGTGGCGGTGGCGTCCGACGGCGAGATCGTGGCGGCCGGCGCCACCGGCAAGGTGTTCTTCCTGTCGCCCAAGGGCGAGATGCGCGCCGAGGTCGAGGCCTCGCCGACGCCGGTCATTCAGATCGCCCTTTCGCACGACGGCAAGCTGGTCGCCGCCGCCGGCGTGCGCGGCTCGGTGGCGGTGATCGACCGCAAGGCGCGCAAGCTCCTGCGCACGCTGATCGGCCCCGGCCTGCCGGTGTGGTCGGTGGCGTTCTTTCCCGACAACCGCACGCTGTTGACCGGCGGCACCGACCGCATGATCCGGCGCTGGGACGCGGTCAAGGGCGAGCCGATCGATACCGTGGTGGTCGGCGCGCCGGACGATCCGCTCAAGGCCTATGCCGGCGATCACGGCGCCCAGGTGTTCCGCCATTGCGTCGCCTGTCACACGCTCTCGCTCGGCGAAGGCAACAAGGCCGGTCCTAGCCTGCACGGCATTTTCGGCCGCAAGATCGCCAGCCTGCCGGGCTATCACTATTCCGAGGCGCTCAAGCACATGAACATCGTATGGACGCCAAAGACGGTGTCGAAAATGTTCGAGGTCGGGCCCATGAAATACACGCCCGGCACCAAAATGCCGGAGCAGACCATCGGCTCGGCCGAAGACCGCAAGGCGCTGATGGAATTTCTCGCGCAAGGCGGCGATGAAGCCGGCGAAGAAAAAGAAGTGATCAGGACGCCCGCGCCAGCTTGCGCGCCGGCCAATTGATCAGTGCGACGCCGATGATCGCCGCCGCGATACCAATCGCCGCCGGCAGCGCGATGGTTTCGCCGAGCAGCATGACCCCCAGAATGACGCCAACGCCGGCGCGCAGGTAACTCTGGCTGGCAACGCCCATCGAACCGATGGTGTGGGCGAGGCGGAAGTAGAGCAACAGCGCAACACCGGTGCACAGCACCGACAGTACGGCTGTCGCGGCGAGAGCAACGGCTGAAGGATGTATTGCCCAGGGACGTTCCACTACAAAAGCAAGGGGAACGAGAGTTGCCGTCGCGCAAATCATCGTACCGGTCGCGGTCGCGACGGCAGGGATATGGCTGAAGCGCTTGCCGTAGATCGCGGCGCAGCCATAGAGCGCCGCGCCCAGCAGGCAAGCGAGTTGGCCTGCGACCTGCGTCCCGAGTCCGCGCAACGCGTCCAGCCCGACGATGAGCACCACGCCGGCAAATCCCACGAGCGCTCCGAACAGCCTACGGCCGCCGAGCGGCTCGTGCCGCGTGACCAGCGCCGTGAAGAGAAACACGAAGATCGGCGAGGTCGAGTTCAGGACGCTCGCCAGGCTGGCGTCGACATATTGCTGGCCCCAGGCCAACACCGTCCATGAGCCGATGCTGTTGAAGATCGCCTGCAGGTAGAGCATGCGCCAAGTTCCGGCGTCGCGGGGCAATCTTTCGTTCCGCACGTGCATCACAACGAGCAGAAAGGCGGTGGCGCCCGCGACCCGCATGGCAATGAGCGTGATCGGTGGAATTTCCGTCACGGCGACTTTTAGAAACAGATAGGACGACCCCCACAACAGCGCGAGCAGCGCCAGGAGTGCGAACTCCACCTTGAGATCAGACCGTGTCGCCATCGCAACTCCTTGCCGGCGATGCGTTTCGCATCTCCGAAGGCGGTGCCGCGACCGAGGTCGAAATGCGCTGGCTTGGCGCTACGGCTTTGTGGCGGCAGCGACCAGGAATGCGACCGGGATGGCAAGCCCGTCCGGGCCTGTATAGGCCTGAACTGCCTCGGCGACCGCCACCCGAATCCTGCGCTGCGTCGCCACTAGCCGCGCTCATGGGCCGCTTAGCTCTCGCCCTTCTGCTCGCGCTCGCGCAGATAATCGTCGGTGGTACGCACTTTCGGCCGCTGCGGCGCGCCGAAGGGATCGAAATTCTCTTCTGCCATGGCGTTGACGCGGCAGTCGGTGAAGAAGTGAGCTAGGCGTGGCCTCATAAATCGGCAGCAAACCGCCGACGTGAATGCGCCGCCCAAGGTCCATTATCGAGGGTAACGCGGACATCCAAATTCAAGGGCAGCATGTCCACTTTTGACCCTGGTTGTGTAAAAACGCGACGCTGAGTTTGATTTCGCGATAAGATTTTCGCCGATTTACGGGAGGATCGGGTGAAGCGCTTCGTTGAGGCGGCGGATCGCGGGCAGAACACGCTGTTTCCTGAATGTTTGGAAGACTGGATTGGCGATGACAATCCAGTTCGCGTTATTGACGTCTTTGTCGACGAACTCGATCTTGGTGAGCTTGGGTTTGAGGGGGTCGAACCCGAGATAACCGGTCGGCCTTCCTATCATCCGGCGGTTCTGCTGAAGCTCTACATCTACGGCTATCTCAACCGGGTGCAGTCGAGCCGACGGCTGGAGCGCGAGGCGGGGCGCAACGTTGAGGTGATGTGGCTGGTGGGCCGGCTTGCTCCCGACCACAAGACGATAGCCGACTTCCGCAAGGACAACGGCCGCGCCATCCGCCAGGTGTGCGCCCGGTTTGTTGCGCTCTGCCGCACCCTGGGCCTGCTCACGCAAGCCAGCGTCGCGATCGACGGCAGCAAGTTCAAGGCGGTGAACAACCGCGACAAGAACTTCACGCGGGCCAAGATGGAGCGGCGCATGGCGCAGATCGAGGAGAGCGTCGCGCGCTATCTGCAGCAGCTCGACAGTGCGGATCGGCAGGAGCCGTCCGAGACACTCAAAACCAAGACCAGCCGCCTGAAAGAGAAGATCGAGAAGCTGAAGGAGCAGATGCAGCGGCTCGAGACTTCTCAAGGTGACAATGCTCGCAACTCCGGACCAGCAGATATCGCTGACTGATCCGGATGCTCGCTCGATGGCGACGAGCGGACGCGGCTCTGGCGTCGTTGGCTACAATGTCCAGGTCGCGGTCGACACCACACATCATCTGATCGTTACACATGAGGTGACCAATGTCGGCAGCGACCGGTCGCAGCTCTCACCTGTGGCCAGGGAGGCGAAGGCGACGCTGGAAGTGGAGAACCTCGATGCCGTCGCCGACCGCGGCTACTTCAGCAGTGAGGAGATTCTGGCCTGCGAAGAACGCCGGGCATTACGGTCACGCTGCCCAAGCCGATGACCTCGAACTCAAAGGCAGAAGGGCGCTTTGGCAAGCAGGACTTCCGTTATGTGGCTGAGGAGGACGTCTATATTTGTCCTGCCGATGACAAGACTCGCCTACTCCTTCACCACTTCGGAAAATGGATTGGTCCTGCGCCGCTACGCGACCAAGGCCTGCCAGAGCTGTGGCATCAAGCACAGTTGCACCACTGGCAAGGAACGCCGGATCAGCCGATGGGAGCATGAGCACGTTCTTGAGGCGGTGCAGCGCCGGCTCGACGAACATCCAGAAAAGATGCGTCTGCGGCGCGAGACAGTCGAGCATCCCTTTGGAACGATCAAGGCCCGGATGGGCGCAACTCACTTCCTGATGAAGACGCTGCCACGCGTCGCCACCGAAATGGCACTGCACGTATTGGCCTATAATCTCACGCGCGTCATGAACATCATTGGCATCCAACCGCTCATGGCGGCGATGAGAGCATAATCGCCGCCGACACCCGGTCGACAGCCATTGCAGAACCGCCCGGGACAGCTGAAACCCCGCATCAGCGGCGCCCACAGTCGAAAAAACCACTAAACCCAAAAAATAATCACGGTCGGCTAACCAGCCCTCGTCCCCGCCCGTCGATGCTTTTGCCAAAGCGTTTTTACACGACCAAGACCCGGAGCGGACCTCATTTTGCGTCCGAGATGAGCTTCAACGCCAGCAATCCCATCACACCCGCTGCGGACCGGTCGATCCAAAGTTTCGAACGGAGATAGCTGCTACGAAGGCGCCCAGAAGAAAACGCAATCGCTACAATTGTGTACCACACAGTCTCCACCATAAAGACCGAAGGCAACACGACCGCAGCTAACCATTCAGGTTGATCCGCCGGTAACAGGGCTGTGAAGATACTGGCGTAGACGATGGCCGTCTTCGGATTGCTGAGCTGAGTTGCTAGGCCGATAATAAACGACCTCTGTCGACTGCTTGTGCGATCAGGAGGACCGTCTGACGCTGCTATTGAAGTTTTGGCACCCCGCCAAAGTCGAACGGCTAGATAGAATAAGTACATCGCACCGATGATTTTCAATCCGAGGTAGACCGAAGGTACATTGGCTAACACAACATGCAGGCCAAACAGCGCAGCGCCGGCAAAGATCAGACCTCCCAAACCCATGCCCACCGCCGTTGCGATTCCATCGAGTCGAGAGACGGCAACTGCTGTGCGAGCCACAAGTACGAAACTTGGACCCGGACTAATCGCACCTATCAATATGGCTCCAACAACAGCAATGACGACGAATGGCAGCTCCATAGGATGACTTCCAGTAGCACGAGATAAGCGGTTGAAAGTGAGGCAATGGCGTCGGCACGGCAACTACTATAGTTGCTTTTCCGAAGCATCTATTTTCCGTTTATGGCCCTTAGTCGAGATTCAGTAACTGCCGTAAAGCGTCGGCATTGGGTGGCAAAGCGGCGATGAAAAAGTAAGATGTCGCTGTCATACCTCGCACAGGCGGGACATCCAATAATCACAGACCTGCAGTTTGAAATGAGATGCTGCGGCGTACTGGATCATCCGCCTTCGCAAATGATGACGGCGGGGGGCGCAGATTAGCTTTCCCCCTTCTGCTCCCGCTCGCGCAGATAATCGTCGGTGGTACGCACTTTCGGCCGCTGCGGCGCGCCGAAGGGATCGAAATTTTCTTCTGCCATGGCGCTGACGCGGCAGTCGGCGCACATCTTGATGACGTCGAGCCGCTTCTTGGAATCCTTGAACATCCAGTGCTGGCCTTCGAGCTTGGCCACGACGCGCTCGACCGAGCTTTTCACGCCGAAAGGCTTGCCGCAGCGGATGCAGTGGTAGGGCTCTTCCTGCTTGATGATGCGGCTTGCCGCGGTGGCGGCGCGGAAATCGATCTGCGGCTTGAGGCTGATCACCTTTTCCGGGCAGATCGCCTTGCACAATCCGCATTGCACGCAGGCATCTTCGGCGAAGCGCAGCATCGGACGCTCGGGGTCGTCGCTGAGCGCGCCGGTCGGGCAGGCCGGCACGCACGACAGGCAGAGCGTGCAGCCCTCGACATTGACCTCGAGGCTGCCGAACGGCGCATCGGGCGGTAGCGCTATGACATCGACCGGCGTGTGCGCTACCGCGTGCAGCTCGCGCAGGCTGTGGCGCACCACGTCGCGCTTGCCGCCGACGGCGGCAAAGCTCGCGGGCTTCACCGCACCGTCCATCGGCGCAATCGCGCGCAAGGCGCTGCCCAGTGCGTCGGGATCGTCGGTTTCAATGCTGGCGACGCGGCCGCCGGCAAAACCAAGACCGGCGAGGATCGGTTCCGCCAGCGCAATGGTCTTGGCGAGGCCCGCCGTATCGTGGCGAGGCTTGGCGCGAACAAGGAAGCGCACCGCCGAAGCGCCATAGGCGAAAGCCGCCGCGATCGATTCCAATCCGACTTGCGTGACCTCGTTGACTTCGACCGGCAGCACGTTTGCCGGCAGTCCGTCGCCGTAACGCGCCAGCGCGTCAATCATTGCGCCGCCGTGCTCGGCGTCATGGAACATCACGACCGCCTGCTTGCCGCCGGCCTCGCGATAGGCGGTGAGCAGCGTGCGCAACTTGCGCAGCAAGGCATCGGACGCCGGCAGGGCATAGGCCGCGGCGCCGGTCGGGCAGGCGGCGGCACATTGACCGCAGCCGGCGCAGATCTTGGCGTCGATCGCGACATGGTCGCCGTTCGGCGTGATGGCGCCGGTCGGACAAAGGTCGAGGCAGCGGCGGCAGCCGACGATCTTGGAGCGCGAATGGGCGCACAGATCGGCGGTGAAAGTGACGTATCGCGGCTTTTCGAAACTGCCGGTGAGATCGCGCGCCTTCAACACCTCACGCAAGACCGCCGCCGGATCGCCAGGATCGGCGCGCAGATAGCCGTCGCGCAGATCGGCCGCCGGAAACAGCGATGGACCGCCGGACAGGTCGATCAATACGTCGCAGCGCGACGTCACATCATTGCGCGCCGGCCCGAACGCCAGCGCATCGCGCGAGGACGGGCTGGGCGCGGCATAGCCGTCGATCGTCACCTCGAAAGCGCCGAGAAAACCCTTGGCCGATTTGACGGCGCCCCTCACCACCGGAAACTCGGTCACCCGCGGCGGCAAGACATCGGCCTTCGGCATCATCAGCAAAGTGACGTCGAGATGATCTTTCAGCAGCTTGGCGGCTTCGATCGCCTGTTCGTCCTTGCCGTAGATTAGAGTCACGCCTTCGCTGTTGAGCTGCACGAAGGGGATCTCGGGCGCCGGCTCCGCGCTCGCCGCGATCAGCGCCGCCATTTTCGGTCCCGCCGCTTTGGCGTCCTTCGACCAGCCGGCGGTTTCGCGAATATTGACGAAGCTGACCTCGCTGCCTTCGATCTCGCCGGCGAGCTCGCTGAACAGCGGCGCTTCCTGGGTGCAGGCGATGGTGACCGGCTCGCCGCCGCCGGCGGCCGCGCGCACGCGCTCAAGCTCGGCGCGGCAGAACTGGCGGCCTTCCAGCACTTCGGCGCCGCGGCAGACGCGCGCCACCGCCTTGCCGTCCAGCGGCATGGTGTCTTCGCAGGAACAGATCAGGATTTTGCGCGGCCGATCGGCCATCGGGCTCATTAACCTTTGTCGTTGGCCCGCCGGACCACAGCGATTGGCCGCATGCGGCGTCGCCGTCGCTTCGATCCCAGGAAGCCGCGGGACTGGCCTCGGGACCTTCCAGTCTATAATTATAGTTATTCAAACAAGAAAGTAAGAGTGAGCAGGAATGCCGCAGGGAGCGCGCCTGAAGACGCCGCTAAAGCCGGAACTCACGCTGCCGCCGCCGTTCACGCTGGTGAGCTTGCGGGAGATGGGCGACGCCTTCGCGCATGCAACATCGATTGCAGAAGAGCAGGGCGCCGGCACGCTAGTGCATGTCGGACGCTTCGACCTCGCCGAATTCGCACTGGTACTGGAACCGGAGGAGCCGCTCGCGCAGGCGCGCCGCGCCTTCTACGCCGGCATGACGGCGCTGGCCGACGCGCTCGCCGCGCATGCGCAGCCGGAAACCGGCATTGCCATCGACTGGCCGGATTCGATTTACGTCAACGGCGGTCTGGTCGGCGGCGGCCGTCTCGGCTGGCCGCAAGACGTGAGCGAGGACGCAGAGCCGCCGTGGCTGGTGTTCGGCGCCATGATCCGCACCGCTTCAATGAGCGGCGACGAGCCCGGGCTCAATCCGCTGGCGACCGATCTGATGGAAGAAGGCTTTACCGACGTGCTGTCCAGTCAGGTGGTCGAAAGCTTTGCCCGTAATTTCATGGTTGCCCTCGATGCTTGGCAAGAGCAGGGCTTCGCCGCTGTGGCGAAGACATATCTGCCGTACCTTGCGAAGGAGACGGGGACGCGGCGCGATATTGACGACAGCGGCGATCTTTTGGTGCGACGCATGGGCAAGGACGACGTCGAGCGACGACCGCTGCTGCCGCGGCTTGCAGCGCCGTCCTGGCTCGACCCGGCGACGCGAGGGCCGCGGCGATGAAATTGCTGCGCACCATAAGGCTCGATCCATCCGATACATTCATCTTCGAGCCGGCGGCCGAGCCCGGCGAATGGGCGGTGTCCGGCGCTTTCGCGTTCTGGAACGGCGATCCGGCCGAGCTGCAAGGCAAGGTGCGCTCAGCCTTTCGCGGCGGCTTTCTCGGCGTCCAATCGCTCGGCTGGTCGACGCTGGTGCAGATTGTCGAGGCGAGCGAAACCGACCGCGCCAGGCTGGTGGAGCTCTTGGCGCTGCGGTTGGTCGAGCGCTTCGGCGCACCGGATATTGCAGCCGCGCGCGCCGCCGCCGAGGAAGAAGTGGCCTTCGCTGCGTCGCTGTGCAGCGAGCCGCAGGATACGCTGATCGCCGTGCATCGCAGTTATGAGAACGGTGAGGTGCACGAGGCCTTTCGCACGCTAAAGCCGCGCAATGGTCCGAAGCCCGCGCGCGCATTTTCATTCCTGGAGGTGGAAGGTGAGGACGAGGAGCCCGAGCCGGGCGAGCAGATCGACCTGATCGGCATGGCGGACCGGGAGCGCAAATGAACGACTTCTGGATTTCCTGCGGCCATCATCTGCTCGACCGCGACGAGGGCGGTGGGCTGCTGCCGACCGACGATTTCCTCAAAGTCTATCTGGCGCGGCCCGAATTGATCCCGCCGCCCGCAGCCTGCGCCGTCGAGCGCACGCTGCACGGCGCGCTGCTCGCTGATCCGCGGATGGCGGTTGCGGATGGAGACATCGCGGCGATTGAAGACGTTGACGCGCGCGAGAACTGGCAATTGCTGATCGCGTTCCGCGACCACTTGCTGCGCCACAAGACGCTGGAAGCGGCATACGCCGATCTGGTGCGGGGTGGCCTCGGCAACACGCCGCTTTTGTTCGTCAACCAGCTGGTTCACGTCATCATGCGCAATGCGCTTGACGGTGTTGAGGATGCGCAGGTGGTGCGCGCCGGCGAGCTGTTTTTCCGCACGCAGCGCGTCACCTTGCACGAGGGCTCGCTGATTGCCGCCGACGAGGAAATCATCGGCGGCGCCAATCCATCCTCGGTGACGCCGCTCGTGTCCATGCTCGGCATTCCGGCGCAGGCCGAGATCGACGTGCTCAGCGACGAGAACGCCGAGAGCTACTGGGAGCGCAGCGATCAGTTCGACATGGCCATCGACTTGACCGCCGGCCGCTCCGGCCTGACCGCGCTGGCCGAGGCGATGCGCCGTTGGATCGCACATACCATCGGGGTCGAGACGGCGATCGAACCGCTCAAAGAGCTGCGTGAGGTCAGTCTCGCCTGGTATGTCGGGCTCGATGCCGACGGCACCAAGATCGGCGACCAGCTCTGGAATGGCGAGGACATCGACGAAGCGGCCATGTCGCGCGTGGTCGGCCTGTTCCGCCTCACCTTCAACGATCCATCGATCGTGCTCGATAAGGTCAAGGGCGAGCCGATCTACCTGATCCTGGCCATGACGCCGGACAAATTGATCCGCATGAAACCGCAGAACCTGGTCACCGGACTGCCGATCCGGCATCTGGAAGCGGTCAGCTGAGTGTTCCTCCACGGCCGAATATCGTCGCTGACGTGCGGCGGTTCGCCGCGCGTCAGGCCGATGTGAGATTTATGCTGCGTCGCACAATGAGGAGCGCGAACAATAACTGCCCACCTTGGGATCGGCTGCATCGTGGGGATGCGCTCCTTGGATCGTGAGCGAGCTATAGCCAGCCGCTATTGACCCCATCTTCCATGCGGCGATAGCTTCGAATTGTTCTGAATTGGCTCGTATCGCAGCAGTCGAGCCTGAAAACCAAGAATAACGTGACGATCGAGGAAATCGAAAAGCCGTGACCGACCGAGGTTTGCAGGAAGCGATTCGGGCCGCCGGTGGCGTTACCGAGCTTGCGCGCCGCATCGGCATCTCGCAGCCGTCGGTGTCGAACTGGTCGCGCGTTCCCGCCGAGCGCGTGCTCTCGGTCGAGGCCGTAACCGGCGTCGCGCGCACCATCCTTCGTCCCGACCTCTATGGCGAAAACGCGGCCAACGTCGACGAAGTCGATCTTGCGCGCGCGCGCGAATACGGGCTGCTGTCGGTCTTGCTGATGCGGGCGCCGGACCAGGCGATGCTGCAGGAAATCGCCGGGCTGCGCGGCGATCCGACCCCGCTTGGTCTTGCCCATATGGCGCTGGCGGATGCGGCGAGCCAGACCGACGCCAGCAAGGTCGAGCGCGAATTCTTCGACCTGTTCATCGGCATCGGCCGCGGCGAGTTGTTGCCCTACGGCTCCTATTATCTCACCGGATTCCTGCATGAGCGGCCGCTGGCGCGGCTGCGCGATGATCTTGCAAGCATCGGTGTTGAGCGCACCGAAGGCATGGTCGAGCCGGAGGACCATATCGGGATCCTGTGCGAGATCATGGCAGGGCTGGCGAGCGGCGCCCTGCCGGCACCGGCCGGCTCCGACCGCACGATCTTCGAGAAACACATGGCGCCGTGGGTCGACCGCTTCTTTGTCGATTTGGAAAATGCCCAGTCGGCGGATTTCTATCGGGGGCTGGGCGCGCTCGGCCGGGTGTTCATGGATATCGAGACGCAAGCGTTCGAACTGCCTGAATGAGCAACGACTACGGACATTTCAAGGAGGACTGGCGATGAAAGAGAACAAGGCAAAACTTGGCCGTCGTGACTTCCTGCGCGTGATGGGAGTCGGCGCCGGCTTAGCCGCGACCGCAACAATTCCGCTTGCCACTGAGGCGCAGGCGACCGAATCCGACGCGGAAAAGAAGAAGGCGCGCTACAATCCGAATTCCGAGGACGTGAAGAATTATTACCGCGTCAACCGCTACTAAGTCGGCGACTCGAGAGCGGCTATGTCGGCAAGCGCGGTCATGCCAATCAGCGTCGTCATCGAGCGGCGCGCAAGCAACAATCGATGGGCCGACCATCTTTGGCGGCCGGTCGGCGTGCTGCCGCGTGCCGCCTCGGAGCCGGGCAAGTTGCTGGCCGAAGGCGAGGGCTGGACGCATTACCAGTCCGGTACGCTGAACCTGGAGTTGTTCCGTGGCGAAACCGAGGGCTATCTCACCAATTTGTCGCAAAGAATCCCGGTCGTTTACGTCGTGCTGCGGCGAAACGAAACCGGAGACGGGTTGGAGTTCGAACCGTTCCTCGCGACCGCCTGTCCCTATGAAGCCATGGGCTATACTGCCGGCGGCGACGAGATCGTCGAGGGCGTGCCGATGCCGCCCGAGACCATGCTCTGGGTGCGCGAGTTCGTGGCGCAACATCACGTCGATGAGCCATTCAAAAAGCGCAAGAACAAGCGTCACCAGGACGACTACGGCGGCAAGCGTGCCGAACCGGAAAAAGGCCTGGCATGACGGACGCGATCAACGGAAGACTGGCGCGCTGGTCGCAGCGCAAGGCCGCCGCGCGGCGCGGCGACGCGCTTGCGCCCGAGGCTAGACGACACGGTCGCGCCGGTCGCCCCGGCCGAGGATCAGCAACCATCGGATACGGCGTCGGAGGCAGCCGACGCGAGCAGCGCCTTCCAATGCGGCGGCTGTAGGCGAAGACCTTCCGGACCTGCCGCCGATCGAGGAACTCACCTTCCAATCCGACTACACCGTATTCATGAAAAAGAATGTGCCGGAAGCGCTCAGGCGCGCGGCGCTTCGCAAGCTGTGGAAGAGCGATCCGATCCTCGCCAATCTCGACGGCCTGAACGACTACGACGAGGACTATAACCTCGTGGATACCGCGATCACCGCCGCGCAGACCGCCTACAAAGTGGGCAAAGGCTATCTCGACGAGATCGGCGAAAAGCTGGCGCAACTGGACGAGTCCGAATGCGGCTGAAAGCGGCGAATCGCCCGAGTCGCAGGCCGAATCCACAGCGCGGGACGGCGCGAGCGACGGAGCTTCAGGCGACAGCTAAGTCGGCCGCAGAACAAAGCAGTGTGCGTCGCGAAAGAAATGAGCCCGGAACGACGATCGGTGGGTCGGTCGCGGTTCCCGAAGACGTGGGCAAGCAGTAATCGCTCTCGTTGTTTGCGTCGCAGCATAGTTTGCTGCGCCTGCGAAAGCCGAATGGACCGGAACTAGCGACATAATGTTGATTGTTTAACCATAGCCACCGGCTATACTTTCAAACTAGTAAAAAACAAAACTGTCGCGAATGCGGACAGTGGATGGGGAAGCGCAAGAAGCAAAAAAGAATGGCTCGGGGAGTGCTGGGATTCGATCCAAGTCCCCGGCCGACTGCGCCAGCTGAGAAGCAAGATTCATCGGAGGACTGATGATGCGCAAAGATAAAGACGAGTCAGGTCAACTTGATCGCCGTCGCTTATTGAAAGGCGCTGTGATCGGCGCAGTCAGTGCGAGCAGTGCCGGCGTTGCCAACGCCGCCGCTCCCGCGGCCACCGATAACAAGCCGCAACACGCCGGCTATCGCGAAAGCGAAGACGTGCTGAAGTACTACAAGCTCGCGCGCTTCTAACCGACTCATACCGTTTTTCGCCGCCGGTGCGACGCGCCGGGCCGAGCGGATCCCACTTCAGGAGGGAAAGATGCTCAGGAAAAAATCCAACGGTGCCGCAAGGGCCACACGTCTGACGCAAGCGTTGGCCCCGGTTGACGGCGGCGCGCTCGACCGCCGCAAATTCCTGGCGCGGTCCGGTCTGCTCACCGGCGGCGTAGCCTTGGCGAGCGCATTGCCGGTCGGCGCGGTGAAAAAAGCCGATGCCGCCGTGGCCGGTCCGCTGACGGCCGGCGCCACGCGCGTCAAATCGGTCTGCAATTATTGTGCGGTCGGCTGTACCGTCATCGCCGAAGTGAAGAACGGCGTCTGGGTCGGCCAGGAACCGGGCTGGGACAGCCCAATCAATCATGGGCTCACACTGCGCCAAGGGCGCCGCGGTGCGCGAGTTTGCGCACAGCGAACGCCGCCTGAAATATCCGATGAAGTTGGAAGGCGGCCAATGGAAGAAGGTGTCTTGGGAGCAGGCGATCAACGAGATCGGCGACCAGATGCTCAAGGTCCGGAAGAAGTCCGGTCCGGATTCTGGTCTACTGGCTCGGTTCCGCGAAGCATAACAACGAGCAAGCCTATCTGTTCCGCAAGTTCTACGCGTTCTGGGGCTCCAACAACGGCGACCACCAGGCGCGCATCTGCCACTCCACCACGGTCGCGGGCGTCGCGAATACGTGGGGTTACGGCGCGATGACGAATTCCATGAACGACATGCGCAATTCGAAGTCGATGATCTTCTTCGGCTCCAATGCGGCCGAAGCGCATCCGGTCTCCTTGCAGCACATACTTTGGGCGAAGGAGCACGAACAAGTCCAAGATGATCGTCTGCGACCCGCGCTTCACGCGTACGGCGGCGCATGCCGATGAGTATGTGCGCTTCCGCCCCGGCACCGACGTCGCGCTGGTCTGGGGCATCCTCTATTATGTCTTCAAGAACGGCTGGGTCGACAAGGAATACGTCGCCCAGCGCGTCTGGGGTCTCGACCAGGTCGAGAAGGAAGTGATGAAGTGGACGCCCGAAGAGACCGAGAAGGTCACCGGCGTGCCGGGCGCGCAGCTTGAGCGCGTCGCCAAGATGCTGCACGAAAACCGGCCCGGCACACTGGTCTGGTGCATGGGCGGCACCCAGCATACCAACGGCAACAACAACACCCGTGCCTATTGCGTGCTGCAGCTGGCGCTCGGAAACATCGGCGTCGCCGGCGGCGGCGCCAACATCTTCCGCGGCCACGACAACGTGCAGGGCGCCACCGACATGTGCGTGTTGGCCGACAGCCTGCCCGGCTATTACGGCCTGGCCGCCGGCTCCTGGAAGCATTGGTGCCGCGTCTGGGACGTCGACTACGAATACGTCAAGGGCCGCTTTGCCAGCGAGAAGCTGATGCAGAGCAAGGGCATTCCGGTGTCGCGCTGGATCGACGGCGTGCTGGAAAAGAAGGAGAACATCGACCAGCCCAACAACATCCGGGTGATGGTGTACTGGGGCCACGCGGTCAATTCGCAGACGCGCCTGCCCGAAATGAAGAAGGCGATGGAGAAGCTCGACCTGATGGTCGTGGTCGATCCGGTGCCGACGTTTGCCTCGATCATTCCCGACCGCAAGGACGGCATCTATCTGTTGCCCGCCGCGAGCCAGTTCGAGACCTCCGGCTCGGTCACCGCGTCAAATCGCTCGCTGCAGTGGCGCGACCGGGTGTTCAAGCCCTGGTTCGAGGCCAAGGTCGACCACGAGGTCATGTACCTGTTCGCCAAGAAGCTCGGCTTCGACAAGGAGATGTTCAAGCACATCGAAGTGAAGAACAACGAGCCGGTGGTGGAGGACATCACCCGCGAATACAACCGCGGCATGTGGACCATCGGCTATACCGGCCAGTCACCGGAGCGGCTGAAGGCGCACATGGCCCACCAGGACAAGTTCGACCCGAACACGCTGAAGGCGAAGGGCGGACCGGTCGACGGCGACTACTACGGCCTGCCGTGGCCGTGCTGGGGCACTGCGGAAATGAAGCATCCCGGCACGCCGATCCTGTACGACACCTCCAAGCCGGTGGCCGAGGGCGGCCTCACTTTCCGGGCGCGCTTCGGCGTCTCACACAACGGGCAAAACCTGCTGGCGGAAGGCTCGTATTCGGTCGGCTCGGAGATCAAGGACGGCTATCCCGAGTTCACCATGGCCATGCTCAAGAAAATGGGGTGGGACAAAGACCTCACGCCGCAAGAGCTTGCGGCCATCGAGAAGGTGGCGGGAGCAGCACCGGCTATGACCGCCCCCGGCGCTACGCCCGATGCGACAGCCGTGGCGGCCTATGACAAGAAGATCGGCGGGATAAATTGGAAGGTCGACCTGTCGGGCGGCATCCAGCGGGTCGCGATCAAGCACGGCTGCGCCCCGTTCGGCAACGCCAAGGCCCGCACAGTAGTGTGGACCTTCCCGGATCCGATCCCGATCCACCGCGAGCCGCTCTATACGCCGCGGCGCGATCTGCTGCCGAAGTATCAGACCTACACCGATCGCAAGGCCTGGCGGCTGCCAACCTTTTACGCCTCGATCCAGAAGGTCGATCACTCCAAGGAGTTCCCGACCATCCTCACCTCCGGCCGTCTGGTCGAATTCGAGGGCGGCGGCGACGAAACGCGCTCGATGAAGTGGCTCGCCGAATTGCAGCAGGAGATGTTCGCCGAGATCAATCCGGCCGACGCCGGCAAGCTCGGCATCAAGGACGGCGGCAAAGTCTGGGTGCATTCGCCGGAAGGCGGCAAGGTTTTGGTGGCGGCGCTCATCACCGAACGCGTCGCCGCCGGCGTCGCCTTCATGCCGTTCCACTTCGGCGGCTACTGGCAAGGCAAGGACCTGCGCGACAAGTATCCGAAGGGCAGCGACCCCTACGTGCTCGGCGAAGCGTCGAACATGGACGGGACCTACGGCTACGACGTGGTCACCCAGATGCAGGAAACCAAGGTCACGCTGTGCCGCATCGAGGCGGCGGCCTAAGGCAACGGTAAGGGAGAACGATCATGGCACGCATGAAATTTCTTTGCGACGCCGACCGTTGCATCGAGTGCAACGCCTGCGTCACCGCCTGCAAGAACGAGAACGAAGTGCCCTGGGGCATCAACCGCCGGCGCGTCGTCACGCTCAATGACGGCAAGCCGGGCGAACGGTCGGTCTCCATGGCCTGCATGCACTGCACCGACGCGCCCTGCGCGGCGGTGTGTCCGGTGGATGCGTTCTACACCACCGCCGACGCGGTCGTTCTGCACTCCAAGGACATCTGCATCGGCTGCGGCTATTGCTTCTACGCCTGTCCGTTCGGCGCACCGCAATATCCCAAGGTCGGCAACTTCGGCTCGCGCGGCAAGATGGACAAGTGCACCTTCTGCGCCGGCGGACCGGAAGCCGACGGCAGCAAGGAAGAGTACGAGAAATACGGCGCCAACCGTCTGGCCGAGGGCAAGCTGCCGCTGTGCGCCGAGATGTGCTCGACCAAGTCGCTGCTGGCGGGCGACGGCGACGTCATCGCCAAGATCTACAAAGAGCGCGTGGCCAAGCGTGGCTACGGCTCCGGCGCTTGGGGTTGGCAGACCGCCTACCACGAATCGATCGCAAGCTGATTTCATGATGGCGGCGCGTATCATCACGCGCCGCCGTCTTCGATAACAAGAACATTGGGGTAAGGAAGGGAGAGGATGTCATGGCGAAACTCTTCGCTACGATCCGCTTCATCGCCGGCGCGCTGGCGCTCGCGTTCATTGTCGCAACCGCCATGCCGGCGCCTGCCTCCGCGCAGGGCGGGCCGACCGCGGCCACCAGCGAGCAGCAGCTGTTGCAGCAGCTCAAGGGCGGTGTGATCGCCGGCACCGTGAGCATTCCCGACCAGAAGGCGGCGAACCTCATTCATCCCGCCGGGCGTAACTGGCAGACATTCAACACTGTCACCCTGAAATGGATCGGTGGCATCGCGATCCTCGGCATGCTGGCGCTGCTCGTTATCTACTATTTGTGGCACGGCATGATGCCGATCGAGGAAGGCCGATCGGGGCGCACCATCGTGCGCTTCAATGCCTTCGAGCGCTTCGTGCATTGGCTCACCGCCGCCAGCTTCGTGATCCTCGCTTTGACTGGCCTCAACATCACCTTCGGCCGCAGTCTGCTGTTGCCGTTGATGGGGCCCGACGCCTTCAGCTCCTGGTCGGAATGGGGCAAATTCACGCATAATTACATCAGCTTCGCCTTCACTATCGGCGTCGTGCTGATGTTCCTGATGTGGATCGCCAACAACATCCCGACCGGCGCCGACGTTGCCTGGTTCAAGTCGGGCGGCGGCATGTTCGGCGGCAAGCGAGCCGCCCGCCTACAAGTTTAACGGCGGCGAGAAGGTGATCTATTGGGTCTCGATGATCGGCAGCGGCGCGATGATCGCGACCGGCTTCCTGCTGCTGTTCCCGTTCTAATGGCACGACCGTTGCCGGCATGGAAGTGGCCGAGATCGTGCACAGCATCGTGGCGATGCTTTATATCGTCGCCATGCTGACCCACATCTACATGGGCACGATCGGCATGGAAGGCGCCTTCGAGGCGATGGCCGAGGGCGCCGTCGACGTCAACTGGGCCAAGGAACGCCACAGCCTCTGGTACGAGGAGGAAGTGCAGTCCGGCGCCATCAAGGGCCAGGCCACGCAGCCCGCCGAATAACGGCCCGTTCAGAGCCACACAACAACGCCCGGCCTCGCGGCCGGGCGTTTTTCTTTGGGCCGACACGCTTGCGAATTTAGCCAGCGAACAGGTTTCCAATCACCCCGATCGCCATCATGACCAGCAGCGCCAGACCGACGGCGACGAGCCCGAAGCCGAGGACTTTGGCGCCGAGCGTCATCGGCTGCGATGGTGCCTCCACCAGGTACTGCTGCAATTCTCCGGTTTTCACCCAGCGGTCATATTCGACGGTGTATTCGCGCTTGAATTCTTCGAGCGGCATCGAGCCGGTGAACATAATCACGTCGAGCGGGAACTTGTCCGGCCGCCAGTGATTCACGAAATAATGCACCGTAAACAGATAGGCGGCCGCGAGCATGGCTTCATCGCCATGCGCATCCGTGGCGACGTTGAACGTCCATCCGGGCAAGACGGCGGCATTGAGCGTCTTGAACCACAGCATCGCGCCGGTCGCAGCCAACATAGCGATGCCCCAAAACGGCGCCCAGTAATCGACCTTCTGCTGATAGGTCCAATGGTCGAAAGTCGGGCGCGGGCCTCGGCCGAAAAACCATCTGAACATGGCGGCGAAGTCGGCGGCGTCTTGCCAATTCGGCATCAATGAATAGGGCCCGAACACTTTGAAGGTCGTCCAGTTCCACCAGATATGGATGGCGGCATAAATGATGTGCCAAGCAAAGACGGCGACCATGACCACGGCCGCCACCCTGTGCACGACGCCTGCGATTGTCGGGCCGCCGAGTGCCCGCTCGAGCGCCGGCGCCCAGGGTGCGTTTGGATAGAGCAGCGGCAGGCCGGTGATGACCAGCAGGATGATACTGAGCGCGAACAGCAGGTGAGCCCAGCGCCACATCGCCGGCCAGCGTTCGACATAGCGCACTTGTCCTTGCGGCAAGGCCTCCGCCCGCACGTGCGGCCTTGGTTTGCCTTGTTGGCGGTCGCGCAGTTCGCGGTAGAGCCAAAGCGCCGAATGGATCCAGAAAAACCACAGCACGCCGCCGACCGCTGCGGTAACAAATTTCGAGGCAAGCCACACATAGGGATAGTGCGCAAAGTCGTCGGTGGTGGCATGTGCCTCGAAGGTCGCAAAGCCGACGGTCGCGTCAGTGTGGCATTTCCGGCAAGTCTGCAGCAGGTTGCCGGGCGCGGCGCTGGACGCCTGGTCGCTGGCCGGCCGGATCGCGTGGGTGCCGTGGCAATCGGCACAGGTCGCGATATTGGCGTAGCCGAGGACGGCGACTTGGCCGTGATAGGTCTCGGTGTAGCTCCGCCATTCCTTGGCGTGGCAATTGCCGCAAGTCTTGTTGACGGCAAGCCGTTCTCGGTCGCGCGCTGCAGCCGTTGCCGGCAGGTTCTTGTGCGGCACGGCTGTGATCGACGTGTGACAGTCGACGCAGCGCAGGCCTGCCTTGCCGTGCACGCTGTTGGTAAATTGCTCGGGTCGCACGGACAGCGGGCGCCCGTTGCCCGGGCTACAAACCCAGGCGCGCCATGGCAACTCATGCAGGTAGCATTATCGAGCTTACCGGCGTCCTGGGCGCTCGCGGCTTGCAGCCCAACCAAAACCACAGCTAGCGCGGCGGTGCACAGCGCCAGTCGCCATCGATTGGCCGGCATGACCATTCTCCCGGTCGTCGGTCTGCGCTTTCGCTCGCCCCGTCGAAAGGCCTGGCCGTTACGCTGAACTATCCGACCTAATCTTGCCGTAGAGCTTGATCCTGGTCAAAGCGCCGCTGGTACTGTGCTACGCTCGGCGCAGCGAGGAGCAGCGCCCCATCGCCGCCGTGCTATATGTCGCGAGCCTTTCGCGGACGACGAGTCTATAGGAAACCATGCGTATCATCGGCCTTGCCGGCTGGAGTGGGTCGGGAAAAACCACGCTGATCACCAAGCTGATCCCGCGCCTGATCGCGCGCGGCTTGCGCGTCTCGACGCTCAAGCATGCCCATCACGGCTTCGATCTCGACCAGCCCGGCAAGGATTCCTTCTTCCATCGCGCCGCCGGCGCCACCGAGGTGATCATCTCATCGTCCAAACGCTTCGCGATCCTGCATGAGCTGCGCCAGGAGCCGGAGTGGGACATGCGCGACCTCGTTGCCAAAATGTCGCCGGTCGATCTGGTGCTGGTCGAAGGCTTCAAGCGCGACGCATTCCCCAAGCTCGAGATTCATCGCGCCGCCAACGGCAAACCGCTGATCCATCCGGAAGACCCGTATATCGTCGCCATTGCCGCCGATGTCGCATTGCCGCAGGCGAAGGTTCCGGTGATCGATCTCAACGACGTCGAGGCGATTGCCGATCTGCTGCTCAAGCATGCGGTGACGATCGGTGCAGCGGAAGCCCGCGCATGATCCCGAATGGTGCGAACCGGTTTTCGGATAAGATCATGCGCGAACGCATAGAGAGCGCATAATGGCGCAACTGACCGACGACTGCTTCGCGTTTTCCGGCCCGCTGCTGCCGCTCGAGGACATGGAGCGGCTGATCGGCGAGCGCATCACGCCGGTCGCCGAAACCGAGCGGGTGCCGCTGCACGGCGCGCGCGAGCGCGTGGTGGCCGCCGATGTGATCGCGCCGGCCAATCTGCCGCCGTTCGATAATTCGGCGGTCGACGGTTACGCCGTGCGCCATGCCGATCTTGCGCATGACGGCGATACCAAGCTCGCCATCGCCGGCCGGCTGACCGCCGGCGCGCGCGCCGATATCGCGCTCGAGCCCGGCCAAGCCATCCGGATCTTCACCGGCGCGGCAATGCCGACGGGTGCCGATACGGTGTTCATGCAGGAGGACGTGAAGCTCGAAGGCGACAGCGTGATCGTGCCGAGCGGTTTGAAACTTGGCTCCAACCGGCGGCTCGCCGGCGAAGACGTGCCCGCGGGCGCCGTGGTGCTGCCGGCCGGCACAGTGCTGGAGGCGCAGCACATCGCGCTCGCCGCTGCGCTCGGCATCACCGACATCGAGGTGCGGCGGCGGCTGAAGGTTGCGATCTTCTCCACCGGCGATGAGGTGATCGAGCCGGGAGCCGAACGCGGCGGCGCCGCCATCTACGACGCCAATCGTTATTTGCTGGTCGAAATGTTGGAACGTCTCGGCGCCGTCGTCACCGACCTCGGCATTCTCGCCGACGACCAGGCCGAACTTGCGCGCGCGCTCGCCAAGGCGGCGGCCTGGCACGATCTGGTGATCACCTCGGGCGGCGTTTCCACCGGCGAGGCCGATCACGTGCGCGGCGCCGTCGAGCGCATCGGCAGCCTGGTGTTCTGGCGCGTCGCCATCAAGCCGGGGCGGCCGGTGGCCATGGGCGTGATCCGCGCCGCTCCGCGCAAGGACCGCGCGGCGCACAGCGGCGCCGCCTTCGTCGGGCTGCCGGGGAATCCGGTTGCGGTGTTCGTGACCTTCGTGCGGGTGGTCAAGCCGTTGTTGCGGCGGCTCGCCGGTGCGCGGCGCGAGCGCTTGGTGGCGCTGCCGGTGCGCGTCGCCTTCGCCTACAAGAAGAAGAAGGATCGCCGCGAATACGTGCGGGTGGCGCTACGGCGTGCCAGCGACGGCGAGATTGAGGCCGTCAAGCACCCGCAGGATGGCGCCGGCATCCTGACTTCGCTGACCGAAACCGATGGTTTGCTGGAATTGCCGGAAGCGATGACGACGATCGAGCCCGGCAGCCGCGTCGGGTTTTTGTCTTATGCGGCGTTGATGGGCTAGCGTCGTTCCGGGGCGCCCGCAAGGCGGGCGCACCCGGACGGACCAAAACGCTACGCCCCCAACCGCACATACGGCGTGCTGTAGGCCGTAGAGGCGTTGTCCTGAACATTGCTGAGCACGACCCCGCCGATCACCGCGATGATGATGGCAGCCGCGCAGGCAACGATGAATGTTCGCATGATTCGGCTCCTCTCCCAGACTTATAGTCTCGGACTATAGATAGAAACGAGCCTTGCGACACGTCAAGAATCAAAGGATTAAACTTCAGTCGCGTTAATGCTGCAGCGCAATGTTTTCGGCGCGGGCGGCGTCTTCCGGCGTGTTGACGTTGAAGAACGGGTCGATCGGCTCGGCCGGCCAATCGGCGATGGCGACGCCATGCCGCGCCGTCCAAATCTCGATCTTGCGCAAGTCCTCCTCGACCAGCGCCTTGCGCAAATCATTGCGCAGCGCCAGCGGCCACAGGCCCACCACCGGATGGCGCCATTCGCCGGAGCGGGCGCAGGCAAGTGGCGCGCCGGCGCCTTGTCTGCGACGCGCCTGGTGCAGCTTCTCCACCAGATCGTCGGGCAGGAACGGGCAATCGCCCGGTACGCTCACGATCCACTCGATGCCGTTGTTTTGCTCGGCCAGCCAGTCGAGACCGGCAAGAATGCCGGCAAGCGGGCCTGGATGGCCCGGCACGTTGTCGGGGACGACCGTGCAGCCGGTGTCGGCAAAACGCTGGGGATCGCCATTGGCGTTGATGATGATGTCGGTGCATTGCCCCGACAGCGTCGCCAGCACGCGGTCGAGAATGCTGCTGCCGCCGATGGTGAGACGCGCCTTGTCGCCGCCGCCCATGCGACGCGCCAAGCCGCCGGCAAGCACCAGGCCGAGGGTAGGGGGAATTGGAAATTCAGACATCACTCGTCATGCACCGCGGCCTTGCGCCGGTGCTTCGAACTTTCTTCCTCGACAAAGTTGAGGTCCTGATCGAACACGATGCGGTCCTCGCCGGCGAGAGCTACGAAGCGCTTTCCCCGTGCGCGCCCGATCAGCGTCAGATTGGCCTTGCGCGCGAGCTCGACGCCCCAGGCGGTGAAGCCAGAGCGCGAGATCAGGATCGGAATGCCCATGCGCACCGTCTTGATCACCATCTCGGAGGTGAGGCGGCCGGTGGTGTAGAAGATCTTGTCGGCGGCCTTCACCTTCTCCTGGAACATCCAGCCGGCGATTTTGTCGACCGCGTTATGGCGGCCGACGTCCTCCATATAGACCAGCGGCTGGTCTTCCTTCGCCAGCACGCAGCCATGGATGGCGCCGGCTTCCAGATAGAGCGAGGGCGTGGTGTTGATCTTGTTGGTCAGCGCGTAGAGCCAGGACGTGCGCAATTCGGCCTTCGGCAAAGAGACGTTCTCCAGCGCTTCCATCAGGTCGCCGAACACGGTGCCCTGCGCGCACCCGGAGGTCTGCACCTTCTTCTTCAGCTTCTTCTCGTAATTGGTCTTGCGCTTGGTGCGCACCACCACCACCGCCAATTCCTCATCGTAGTCGACGCCGGTGACCACGTCGTCGGGCAGCAGCATGTGCTGGTTGAGCAGATAGCCGAGCCCCAGATATTCCGGGTAGTCGCCGATGGTCATGGCGGTGACGATTTCCTGCCCGTTCAGGAAGATCGTCAGCGCGCGCTCGACCGTGACCGAGGTCTCGATCGTGGCGCCGGTCTGGTCGACGCCGGTGACGCGCTCGGTCAGCCGCGGGATCGAGCGGGTTGGGCCGGATGATGTAGCTGTCGGTTTTCTTGTCCATGCAGCAATTATAGCAGAGATTTTGTCGCCACCTGAAACTGCCCACTTAAGGTGGGCAGTGATGGCGTATTTGTCCATGTGCGGCGCGCAAAAATAGCGATCATGGTTCCCAAACCGCACGCCGACGAACTATGATGGCGCCAACAAAATAACCCCGGGAGACGCCATCCATGCTTCGCGCCACCAAAGACGTCATGCTGCCGACCACCATCACCGGCTCGCTGCCGCGGCCGAGCTGGTACACGGAAAACCTCGGCGGGCGCAGCTTCCTCGACGCGATGGTGAACAACCATTTCCGCGAGCAATACGTGGACACGGTCTCGGTCTATCTGCACGAGCAGGAATTGGCCGGGCTCGACATCGTCACCGACGGCGACGCCCATTTCGACAGCGACGTCGGCGGCCAGAGCTGGACCAATTATCCGCCGCGCCACATGGGCGGCTTCGACAAGAATCCGCAGCCGACGCCCGCCGGCAAAGGCGGCGTTGCGTTTCCGCCCGGTCATATTCTGCACGACTATCTGGAAGCGCGCGTCATGCCGGGAATCTCCGGCCCGGTCTCGCGCGGCGATCTGCAATATGCCGCCATGTGGAAAGTGGCGCAGCGCATGACCAAGAGACCGGTCAAGTTCGGCACCATCGGTCCCGAGCTGGTCGCCTTCGCGGTGCAGGACAGGCACTACAAGAGCCTGAAGGACCGCGTCCTGGCGATCAGCGATGCGCTCAATGCGGAGCTCAACGATCTCGCCGATGCCGGCTGCCCGGTCATTCAATTTGAAGAGCCGCAAGTCCACATGCTGGCGGCGCGCAAAATCGTCGACGACGTGATCAACCCGGACTTCAGCATCGAGGTGTTCAATCGCACCGTGAAGGGCCTGCGCGCCAAGACAGAGGTGTGGTGCCACACCTGCTGGGGCAATCCGTCCCAGCAACGAATGTTCAAGGACGTGATGAGCTACAAGCCGGCGCTGGAAATGCTCAACAAGGTCGATGCCGACGTGGTCACGTTCGAATCGGTGAGCGCCGGCGGCATGGATCTCGAAGCCTTCGGCAAAATCATCAGCTCCGACAAGAAGATCTGCATCGGCGTCATCGACCACCATTCGCTGCAGGTCGAGCGGCCGGATGAGATCGCCGATCATATCCGCCGCGCGCTCAAATATATTCCGGCCGAGCGGCTGGTGATCTCGTCGGACTGCGGCATGGGCCGCGAAGGCATGAGCCGGCGCCACGCTTACTACAAGACCGTCGCGCTGGTGCTCGGCACCAACATGGTGCGTAAGGAGCTCGGTCTGCCGGAGGCGGAAGTGCTCGCTGCCGATCCGCGCTATTCGTTGATCGTGCCGGCGAAGTGATGCCGCAGCGTTAACGGAAACTGAATCGGTGTACGTAAAAACGCTAGCTCTCTTTCGCGCGATTTAAATTGATGTTGCGGTAGGATGCTCCCGAATTGAGCCGGGGGGCTCACCGATGCGACCTCATATCCTGCGGCTGATGCCGTTTATTCTGGTTGCCTGCGCCATGGGCATTTCCGCGCTGGCGCGTCTGCCGGCGCCGGCCGAGCCGCAGGTCGCTGCCGCGCCGATCGATTTCGACGCACTGCACCGGCAGGCTCACGACGCGCTGGAGCAGCTCCGGCAGTCCGGCGAAAGACGCTTGGCTTTTTCCGCCACGCCGGCGATGTGAGCTGCACCGAATAGTCAACCCGGCAGAAACGCCACCGCGCCGGTCTCAGGGTCGACCAGCCGCTCCACCGGCGCGCGATAAAGCTCCTGCAATTGTGCCTGATTGAGCACGCTCGCCACCGGTCCTTCGGCGATGCGCGTGCCCTCGCGCAACAGAAAAGCGCGGTCGGCGGCGCGCAGCGCGTGATTGGGATCGTGGGTGGTGAACAGCACGCCGTGCCCGCTTGCCGCCAGCGCCTTGATTTCGGCCATCACCTTGCCCTGGTTGCCGAAATCGAGGCTGGCCGTCGGCTCGTCGAGCACGATGAATTGCGGCTCCTGCGCCAGCGCGCGGGCGAGCAAGACCAATTGCCGCTCGCCGCCCGAGATCATGGTGTAGGGCCGTTGCGACAGCTTCTCGATGCCGAAACGCGCGAGCACGGCCGCCGCCACGGCGCGGTCATGCGCACTCGGCCGGCTGAACAGATTGCCGTGCGCGGTGCGGCCCATCAGCACCACCGTCTCGACCGTGAAGGCGAAGGTGCCGATATGCACCTGCGGCACATAGGCCACCAGACGCGCGCGTTCGCGGATCGAAATAGCGCCGAGTGGCTTGCCGTCGAGCTGCACTTCGCCGGCCTTCGGCTTGATCAGGCCGAGCAGCGTCTTCAAGAGCGTGGTCTTGCCGCCGCCGTTCGGCCCGAGCAGCGCCAGCACTTCGCTCTTGGCAAGCGTCACGTCGAGCCCACGCCCGACGGTGTGGTCGGCATAGCCGATGGTGAGAGAATGGCCGGAGAGGATCATGACCAAGTCTTTTGTACGCTTGCCAAGAGCCAGATGAAAAACGGTGTGCCCACCACCGCGGTCAAAATGCCGAGCGGGATTTCCACCTCCGCGGCGGTGCGCGCCAGCGTGTCGATCAGCAGCAGATAGCCGCCGCCCAAGATCGCCGCCGCCGGCAACAACCGCGCGAAATCCGGCCCGACCAGCGAGCGCGCCAGATGCGGCACAACCAGCCCGACCCAGCCGATGATGCCGGCGGTGGCGACACTCGCCGACGTCACCAGCGTCGCCGCCGCCACGATCACGATGCGCAGCGGCCCGGTGGCAACGCCGAGCGCGCGCGCTTCTTCCTCCGGCAGCGACATTACATTCATGCGCCAACGTAGCGCGATCAGCACGGCAGTGCCGATCGCAACCGGGCCGAACAGCGGGATGAGATCGGAAACGGTAGTCGCGGCGAGGCTGCCGAGCAGCCAGAAGGTCATGGCGGGGAGCTGGTTGTAGGGATCGGCGAGGTATTTCACCAGGCCGACGCCGGCGCCGAGCAGCGAGCCGACCACCACGCCGGTCAGCACCAGCACCAGGATCGGATCGCGCGCGCGCACCATCGAGCCGATGACGTAGACCATGGCGACCGCGATCAGCCCGCCGACAAAGGCGAAGCCCTGGATGATGAACACGCCGAGAGACAGATAAATGCCGAGCACGGCGCCGAGCGCCGCGCCCGAGGAGGCGCCGAGAATATCGGGCGACACCAGCGGATTGCGGAACAGGCCCTGGAACGCGGTGCCGGCGACCGCCAGCGCCGAGCCGACCAGCACCGCAGCCAGCACGCGTGGCCCGCGCACGTCGAGGATCACACTCTGCACCGCTTGCGATACCTGCGGCGCGTGGCCGGTCGCTTTGGCCGCGAGCACGGTCGCGAGATCGCCGAGCGAGACCGGATAGCGCCCGACGGTAAAGGCGAACAATAACCCCGCGATCAGCACCGCAGTCGCAATGGCAAAGCCGGGCAGGGCGGAGCGGGTCATGTTCTCCCTCTCCCCGCGCGCGGGGAGAGGGTTGGGGTGAGGGGGCTTTTCGAGAGACTGACGAATTGGCAACACCCCCTCACCCGGCCATCGCGCGCACTACGCGCGATAGCCGACCTCTCCCCGCATGCGGGGAGAGGTGAAACAAGCGTGTCTCGCGCGAACATCAACCCCTTCCCGCCAGTACATGGTCGATTTGAGCGTCGGTCGGCGTCACGTGATAGAACTTGGAATAGAAATCCCGTGTGAGCTTGCGCATGTCTTCCTTGAACAAATCCGGGTAGAGAATTTTGCCCAGCCACCACAGCCCGATCAGGCGGTTGACCGAGGGCGGAAAGTCGACCCAGCCGAACGGCATTTTCGGCGACAGGTGCACGCGCCGGCTTTTCACCGCGGCCACCGAAGCCCAGGCCGGGTCGTTGGTGACGCTCGCAGCGAAGCCCTGGTCGATGGTGATTATGACATCCGGATTCCACAGCAGCACTTGCTCGAGCGAGACGTTGGCGAGCCCGCCATGAGTGCCGCCGGCGACATTGCGCGCCATCAGCTCGATGGTCTCGACGTTGATCGAGCCGCCAAGCCCGGTCACCAGCCCGCGCGGCCCGCGCGCGTAATAAACGCGCGGCCGCTTGTCGGGCGAAATGCCGGCGACGCGCGCTTGAATCGTCTTCAAGGTGTGATCGGAATAATCCGCCAGCGTCTTGGCGTCGTGCGGTCGGCTCACTAGTTCGCCGAGCTTGCGGTAGGTCGCGGGGATGGCATCGAAGCGCCCGTCGAGCAGCGCATAGGGAATGCCGGTCTGCGCCTGCGTGCGGTTGGCGAGCGACACATAAATGTCGCGGATTGAGCCGACGTCGAGAATGAGATCGGGCTTGAGCGCGATCACGGTTTCCAGGTTGGCGGTATTGCCGCGCCCAGTGAGGCGGCCGACTTCCGGCCGGCGGCAGATGTCGGGCAGCATGTAGACGCATTCTTCCGGCCGGTTGGCGCGCGGCCAGCCGAGCAGCAAATCGGGCGCCAGCGTGTAGAGCAGGATGGCGGCCGGCGGTCCGGCCGGGAAGACGTGGTGCGTCTTACCGGGCACGGTCACGCTGCGACCGGCGGCGTCGGCGACGATGTCGGCGAGCGCCTGCCGCGGCGTCAACAGGGCGGCGGAGGCGGTTGCGATCAGCGTGCGGCGGGTGAGGGGCATGGCTTTAATCATACACTGACATCGGCACCACTGGCTGTCATGCCGCGCGAAGGCGGGGCATCCAGTATCCACCGGTTCGCCGTGATTTTACTGTCATCGTCCGCTTTCGCGGACGATGACAGCAGGACTAATTCCCCGGCGCAAAGCCGTAGCCGGCCAGGATCTTCTGTCCCTCCGGCGACAAGATGAATTCGGCGAAGTCCTGCGCTGCCACCGGCGCGCCGCTGATCACGGTCAAGCCGTAGTCGGCGGCGACCGAAAGCGCCTCCGGCAATTCGACCATCTGCTGGTCGGGATATTGTTTGCGCGCGGCCAGCGCATTGGTGCAATAGGTGAGGAAGATGTCGGCACGACCTTCCGCCACGTGCCAGCCATAGACGATGCGGCCGGCCGGCGGCACGGCGCTGTCCTTGGCACCGGTCAGCTTTAAAGCCTTCTTCTCCAGCGCCTCCTGCGCGCCCGGCTTGAGTGCCTCGGCTTTGGTGAAGCTTTCAAGCGCATAATCGCCGGACGGATCCGCTCTCGGTGTCGAGGTGCCGAGCTTCACCTTTGCATCGAGCATCCGCGCGAGCAAATTGTCCGTCGTGACGTCGAGCCCGGGCTTGACCAGCGCGCATAATTTGTTGCGGGCAAAGCGCGTCACCGGGCCGCTCGTGCCGTCATCAAAGAGCGCCTGCGGATGCTCCATATTGGCCGAAGCGAACACGTCGGCCGCGGCGCCGTTGGCGATTTCTTTCTTGAGGAGGCCGGAGGGACCGAACTGCATTTCGATCCTGTGTCCAGACTTGGCCGCGAATGCTTTTGCGATATCGCTCAGCGCCGCCTTCAGGCTGCCGGCGGCGTAGAGCGTTACGGTTTCGGCGGATGCCATTGTCGGAATCAGTGCGATGAGAACCGCGAGCAGCAACAAGCGCGCCTTTTTCTCCCTCTTCGGCTTGCGGGAGAGGGTTAGGGAGGGGGTACGCAACTCAATCAAACGCCCCTCCCGGCTCGTCGCACGCGTTGGCCGGCGCGCCAATCACGCATTTGGATCGTTGGCGTCCGTGTAGAACAGCTGCTGACCATTCACCTTGTAGCTCTTGATCACGGCCTGGCCTTCCGGCGAGATGACATAATCGATGAACGCCTGGCCGAGATCGACCTTCACGTGCGGGTGTTTCTTCGGGTTGACCAGGAAGATGCCGTACTGGTTGAACAGGCGCTTGTCGCCTTCCACCACGATCACAAGGTCACGCTTGTTCTTGAAGTTGATCCAAGTGGCGCGGTCGGTCAGCGTGTAGGCGTTCGAGGCGGCGGCGGTGTTCAGCGTGGCGCCCATGCCCTGGCCGATGGCCTTGTACCAGGGGCCCTTCTTCTTGTCGATGTCGATGCCGGAAGCCTTCCAGAGCCTGAGCTCGGCCTTGTTGGTGCCGGAGTTGTCGCCACGCGAGATGAAATCGGCCTTCTTGTTCATGATGGTGGTGAGCGCCTTGCCGACGTCCTTCATGCCCTTGATGCCGGCGGGGTCGCTCTTCGGGCCGACCACGACGAAGTCGTTGTACATCACCGGATAGCGCTTCACGCCGTAGCCGTCCTTGATGAACTTCATCTCCGCCGCCTTGGCGTGCACGAACAGCACGTCGGCGTCGCCGCGCCGGCCGGTGTCGAGCGCCTTGCCGGTGCCCTGCGCCACCACCTTCACGGTGATGCCGGTCTTGGCCTTGAACTTGGGCAGCAGGTAATCGAACAGGCCGGAATCGCGCGTCGACGTGGTGGACGCGACGACGATCGATTTATCCTGCGCAAAGCTTGGCGGCGCAGTCAGCACCATGGCGCCGAGTGCGGCGGCGGCAATCAGATGGCGACGATGAAGCATTGCAATCCTCCTCTTGTTGTTCTCAGACGGTTCGTTTCGCGTTCTTGCCCGGCCGGGACGACAGCCGAGCGGTTGTTGTCGTCCCCTCACACCAGCAACTCGCCGGCGATGAACTTTCTTGCTTCGTCGGTGCGCGGCGCGGCGAAGAATTCCTCCGCCGGGCTGTTTTCAATCAGGCGGCCGCGATGCAGCAGCACCACGTCGCCGCCGATGCGCTTGGCCTGGCCGAGATCGTGGGTGGACATCACCACCTTGACGCCGCGGGCGGTGATCCTGCGCACGATGTCCTCGATCGCCTTGGTGGCGGCAGGGTCGAGGCTGGCGGTCGGCTCGTCGAGGAACAGCACGGCGGGGTCGCGCGCGAAGGCGCGTGCCAACGCCAGCCGCTGCTGTTCGCCGCCGGACAAGCGCCGCGCCGGCCGGCGTTCGAGACCGTTGAGCCCGACCTCGGCCATCAACTCGGTGACACGGGCTTCGCGCTGCGCGCGCGGCACCTTGGCCGCGGCCAGCGCGTAGCGGATATTGGCGGCGGTGCTGCGCCTCAGCATGGCCGGGCGCTGGAACATGATGGCGCGCCGGGTCGGCGGCGAAGCCTCGCGCCCGCCCCAGGTGATCAGGCCGCTGGTGGCGGGGATCAGTCCCATGGCCGCGCGCAGCAGCGTGGTCTTGCCGGCGCCGTTCGGGCCGATCAGGACGGTCGGCGCGCCGGCTTCGAGCTTGAGCGAGATCTGGTCGAGGATGGTCACGTCGCGCGCGACGATCCGCACATCTACGAGCATGACCGGCAGGTCGAGGGCGGGCGGGCGCATGGTCATCCCGCGTAGCGTTCGCCGGCGCGGCGCGCGGCCCAGGCCAGCGCGTTGATCAGAATGACAATCGAGATCAGCACCATGCCGAGCCCGATCGCGAGCGGCAGGTCGCCCTTGGAGGTTTCCAGCGCGATCGCGGTGGTCATGGTGCGGGTGAAGCCGTCGATATTGCCGCCGACGATGAGGATGGCGCCGACTTCCGCCGCCGCCCGGCCAAATCCCGCAAGCAATGCAGTGACTAAGCTGAAACGGGCGTCCCAGATCAGGGTCGCGAGCCGGCGCAGCGGGCCGACATTCATGGCGGCCAGCTCGTCGTGATATTCCACCCACAAATCTTCGATGGTTTGGCGCGAAAGCGCTGCAATGATGGGGGTGACCAGCACCGTCTGCGCGATGACCATGGCCTGCGGCGTGAACAGCAGGCCCCATACGCCCAGCGGGCCCGAGCGCGACAGCAGCAGATAAATCGCCAACCCCACCACCACCGGCGGCAGGCCCATCAGCGCATTGAGCACGACGATGAAGACCTCGCGGCCGGGAAAACGATTGAGCGCGATAAAGGCGCCGATCGGCACGCCGATCAGCGCGGACAACAGCACGGCGCCGAGGCTGACTTCGAGCGACAGCCGCACGATGGTGAGCAGCACCGGGTCTGCGGTGAGCACGAGATGAAGTGCGGAAACGTCACCCGACATGCCGGCTTCCAATGCCTCGGACCGCCTAGCGCCGTGGAACTACGGCGTTTTGGCCTGCATCTTCTATCTTGTGCATTTGCTACGGTAATGGTCAATTGTAGAAATTAACACATATTAGCGCAGGAAAACACCGCCTGGTACTCACCGCCCTGTTGGGCTCGACGGGGGTTAGGCCGCTGGTCGGTGGGCAAGGTGGCCGACTTGAAAATGGCGGCCTGCACCGGCATGACCTATCCGAGCCGGGCAAAATGCGGCCGCGATACAAACGGCAGGCAAATTGCGAGCTGGAGGGGTGGCCGAGCGGCTGAAGGCGCAAAAGCGCGCTGCGCGCGCGTCTTCATGTAAGAAGGCGTGCGCTACGAGTTTGGAGGGGTGGCCGAGTGGCTGAAGGCGCACGCTTGGAAAGCGTGTTTACGGGAAACCGTAACGTGGGTTCGAATCCCACTCCCTCCGCCACCATCCCGTTGCGGTCATTTGCGCGGGCTCGTGGTCGGGTCCGATGAGATCGGTTATCGGAACCAAGGCAGCGGTTTACATTTGTTGGCGAGAGTCACGATTAGCGAGTTTGTTTAGAACAGGCGATAAGTTATTGGCTTCAGCGGCCGTAAGCGTACGCTGACCATAGTCACTCGCAATTCTTTAGACTCTGCGAGTCTAAGCCGAAGAAGACCGTAACGATGAACAAGCATTAGTGGCGAATTGGACGCGAAAGTTCAGGCATCATAGTTTGCTCTAAACGGTTCTCTTCCCTCTTGGTAACGGCATATGCGATCTTGGGTTCAAGCACGCGCATTCGTCGCTCTTCGACTGGTTAAGAAGGCAACGCTAGGAGCCTCAGCGTGGCGCCGCTGCAAGACGAGCGGCTACGAGAACTGGTCGCGAACTAAGTTTGCAAACTGCCTGCAAACCGAAAACTGTAGCCCCCTGATCAATGGCAAATAGTCCTCATAGATCAGCCGGGTGATGGCGCGCTCGAAAAATTCAAACCTCTGATCCTCCAGATTTGTCGCGCGTTCACAGTCCGGTCTATCAGGGTGAATTTCTCAACCGTCTCGACCTCAGTCAGCGCGCCGTCGCGCTCCGCTCACACTCGTCCGGGAACGTGTGGAGGATTCGACCGTGCGTTCGCGCGGCATGCCATCGGACGGATGTTCAACGCACTGACGCGCTCAGAGCTCGGCGAGTTGCCCGGCTTCGAATGGCGCCGCTCACGCGACTGCGTGCGCCGGACCGGGGCCACTGCCGAGAGCGAGCTCATCGAAAATGCTGCGCGCGCTGCCGAACTCGAGCGCTACGCCGAGTTTTGCGACCACTTCGGCCAGCTGCGCACAGATCTCCCTCACGGCCGAGTACAGATGTGGGATCACGGGAACGGCGCGAGCCCGCCAATATTCGGGCGCCATCGAATGGCTGTGCGTCTTGACATATACCGTGCCATCGAACTGAAACAAATCCCTGATCCAGCGCAGGACGAATTCCTCGGTGTTGTCCATCCTGTCATGCCGGCCGCCGTAATAATCGATGCAGCAATGCGTGTGCTTGATGATTGAGGACCAAATGAACAATCGGCCCGGCGCAAATGCGTTGCTTCCCGGCAACACCGGTCTTGGCTCGGCTTCCGGCAGGTCATAACCGCGATGCGCAGTGATTGGCAGGCAGGTGAACGGCTGCTCGATCCGGGGATTGACGCCGGCGCGTCCGGCTGGGAACGTAAAGTCACCGAAGCAGCCGTTGCGCTGCAGAATCACAAGCTCATCGGCGATTCGGCGGACCGAGGGGTCGGAGCCGTTGAGCGCCCACAGGCCGTGCACAAAGCCCCAATTCCCGAGCGCAAGCCCGGTGTCCTCACAAATGGCGTTGAGCGACAGGTTGAGCAATAGCTCGAAACGGCTGGCATCCCGCTCGGCAGAACTGTTGGCCGCTAGCCAGTCAGCGATCGCCGGCGCTATCGCGGATTCGCTTGCGGTTAATCCTTCGTGATGGAGGTGAACGTGGATCTCGTGGTTGCCGTTGCGCATGAGCTGCTGCATCGCCTCGCGCGCAATTCGTATTTCCGTGTCGGAACGCTGGCGGAAGACAAGCGGCTCGCCGGCGAGCCGCTTGCCCACAATCCCGCCGACCGTGCTCTCGAAACGCACGGGCACATTGGGTTTGTAGAACAGCGACATATTGCGCGAGAACTCGCTTTTGCGCGCAGCCTCGCTGAAGGCGACGAGTGCGTCGGCAGATTGCTGTTTGATCCCGGATCGCCACGGCTCGAAGTGGTCCGCGTGCATATATACGATGCGAGAAATCCGCCTGTCCTCGACTAGCGCCTTGATCGAATCTACTGTCGCCGCAGACATTTCGGTCATTGGGGCTCGCCATCGCTGGTGCCGGCCACGACCCCGGGGTCACGCATGACACGTGTTCATGTTAGCATATCATCGCTGTTGCGCGTGCGCGCCGCTCGTGGCCGGCCAGGCGCCGAGGGACTGCGCGCCGCGCTCGACGGCGGGATGTCGTCACCGACGTGACACCGATACCGTCGCACAACGTGATGGTCTCATGATCGAGCCCGCACCGACGGCGCAAGAACGGATCGCCAGCGCGTGGCAGGCGGCTGGGCAACCGCTACTCTACCTGGTGGCACCGGCTTCGCTCGCGCTTCTCTACGTCACCGGCCTGGCGTTGTCTTGGGCCGGGTATCTCGTGTCTCTTGACCTGATCGTCTTCACTGCCCTGACCTGCGCGGCAGTCGCCGTTATCCTGTTCGGCCGCATGTCCTGGTTCGACGATCGCCTGGCCCGCGTCACGCCGCTGGGGCTATTCTTCCTGTTGGCGTTCTTCTTTGCCATTCCGATTCTCGAAGCGTTTAGATTGAACGTCACGAATGTCAGCTTCATGTTCGGCTTCGTGCCGTGGTCCGACGCCGCGAACTATGTCGTGGGCGGCTGGCAGATGCTGGTCGATGGCTCGCTCAGCGAATGGCATCAGCGACGCCCGATAAACGCCAGTGTGATGGAAGCGCGCCTGCTCCTGTCAGGATTCGATCTGCATGCACTAGCGCTTTGGAACGCGGTGGTGATGGCGTTCGCGACCGCGTATGCGGTGGTGGAGTTGAGGAAGCATCTGGGGATCCTCGCCAGCGGGCTGTTCACGCTGGCCTTGTTCGGCTACGCGCAACCGTTTATGCCCTCGACGTTGTCCGGGCAGGTGGTCGGCCTTCCACTCGGGCTTGTCGCGTTCGGCGCCCTGTTGCGGGCGACGCGGCTCGGATCATTGTGGCTCTTTGTTTTGGGCTTGGGCCTGCTTTCGTTCGCCCTCAATGCCCAAGTCGGCGCATTCCTAATGCTGCCTGCGATCTGGCTGTGGGGCGTCATCTACTTGGCGAAGGACTGGCGCGGCCGCATGGTGGTCGCGCTGCTCGGCGCCGCCGCGCTATTGTCGGGTTTCGCATATTCGCTCTTGCTCATTGGCTGGTTTGGCAGTGGCGAGGTGATGACCTTTAACGCCAATCTGGCCGACATCGCCTATGGGCTCACGCGGGGTGGTAAGGGTTACCATGTCGCACGGCTGGAACACCCCGAGCTCTATACGCTCGGCGCGGCGGCGCGTGCGGAGGTGCTGATCAGACTGTCGGTCGTCGAAATCGCCCATCATCCGATGCGGTTCATTGGTGTGTTGTCGAAGGCATTCGCTGATGGCGTTACGTTCATATTGAACGGCCCCAGATTGCGATTGCTTCACGGTCATGCTCCGCCGACCAGGCTCAGCTTTATCTTCGAGATCGTGAATTTGGTTGGATTGTTCGCGATGCTCCGCTTTGCGGCCAATCGCCGCAATGCGTTGATCCTGTTGTCAGTGCTGGCCACTCTCCTCTCCGCCCCGTTCATTCTGGAAGACGGGGGAGCCCGCGTGTTCGCGCCTGCGATGCCGTTCGTCTTCTACGTCCTGGCTTGTGGAGCACGAGTGATTGGACTGTTCTACCAGTCGAGCGACTGGGCGGAGATGCGCAGTGCTCTGTCGTCAGTCGTTACCCCTTGCACGTCGACTGATCGCGCAACGCTGGTCGTTCCGGCCGTGACGCTTGCCGTTGTTGTGCTGATCCCGTTCGCGTTGGCAGGCGCCGGAAGAAATCTCAGCACCGCCGTTGCCGACAGTGGGGCGCGTTGCCCGACCGGTACGGAAGAGGTGACATTCAGCAGTAAACAACTGATGTACGCGGTGCGGGTCCACGCCGGTGAAGGTCGCATCTATCGATCACAAATGGACGTAACCTACGCGCAGCTGCAGTCCACGCTCGCTGGCAGCACGCATATCGATCGCATGTTCCGCGAGTTAAAAGGACCCTATACGATCTTTGGCGTCCTGGCCGGCTCTCACGACAGGCGCCGGCTCCAGACCATCATTTGGGAAGGCCAGCTTAGACGTTTCGAGTCGCGCCGCGCCTGGCGCTTGTGCGTCACCGAGATTGAGGAATACCTGAAGGACCGGGTCCGGCTTTACCAAGTTGTGCGCGCCTTGCAAGTGAGCCGCTATAGTGTTCGGTCTATTGCAACGCGCGCACGCGGTGCTCGATGACCCCTTCTCTCTTTCGGACGCGATCCCGGATCAGTGCGGCGATGTTGTCGAACCATCCACCTTGGTCGGAGATGGCCCAATCCGACCACATGTTGTCTTCATGCGGCAGGTCTGCCTTGGCCTCCCAGTCGCTCTGGATGAAATCGGCGACGAGAGCGTGGCGAACCTCCCGACCGCGATTTGTCGAAGGGCTGTGCAACATCCGGTGATGCCAGAAGATTGTCGTCCCAGGCGGACCCAAGATCTCAACCGGCTCGAACTCGGCGTTGGCGCGCACGACCAATTCTTGGTAGTTCGGAATCAATTTGCACGATGCCTTGCCTGGAAATGCATAGCGCATCAACCGATGGCTGCCCGCCCAGGCAGTGAAGCCGCCGCAATTCGTCTCCCTGACGTCCGAAAGATAAATGATGCAGCAAATTTGGAACGGGTGTGCGTCCATGCCGCCGGCGCGCTTCGCGCTTGATGTCGGCGATGGGAAGATTGGATAGAGGCCACGCATGTATTTGCGCGGCTGGCCTTTAGGACCGAGCAGGTCTTGAACGATTTCCAGGATCTCTGCGCGCCCGTACACCATGTCCACGAGCCAGGGGAACGTCCTGACGCATTCGCGCAATTTCACCCGGCCACGCCGTTTCGCGATCGCCGCGACGCGACAGGAGTCCTCGATCTCACCGACCCAACTGTCCGGGTCATTGCGATCAAACCGAGTGTCAATGTGGCTCCATGTCAGATCAATCGCATCCTGGACCCGCTGCGGATCGAGCGGGAAATGCTTCACCACAAACCCACCGCGGACGAATAACTGCTTCTCTCGCGCGGTAAGACCCATGTCGCCCTCCCGCTCCAACATGCTGGTAAAGCGTATGGCCAAAGTGTCTTGTCCGCAACTATTAATGCGTATTGGCGTACAAATTTATCAATGTATTGGCGTGCAAATTTAAAAGCGTAGGTTCTTTTCACCGATAGATTCGGCGGTTTCTCCGATTGCGATTTGCATGACATGACACGCAGTCTCAACGAGATGTTGGCTATCGGTCAGCCAGCTACTAGGATCACCGAACTCAAAGTTGGCTAAGCCATTGAGATAACTGGGACAGGCAATGGGAGTATAATCCTCTACCCGATCTTAGCAACGGCGCCGTTATAAGTTGCCGGTTTTGGCAAAAGCAATCGTCGCTGGACCGCTTGTCGCGCGCTGGAACGACGGCGGCACGCCAAAATCCAAAACAGCGATCACGCGACATTGATTGCCCAGTGATCACACTTTGAATGGCCATCCTGCGAGTTGCTGCGTATGGAACAAAGGCGCTTGGCCGGTTGTTGCGCTCGGGGAGTGTTCATGGACGATCAGTCAAAGCCGCCACTGAAAGCGCGCACCTTGGCTGCACAAGCTTTAGGCGCCGGCGAGCCCACAACGAAGGCGCTCGTTCCGCCGATCCACATGTCGGCGACCTATCTTCGCGATGCCGATAACGGATACAGTTCCGGCTACGTCTATGGCCGCTCCGACAATGTTTCGGTGCAGCAGGTGGAAGCGTTGCTGGCCGCGCTGGAAGGTGCCCCGGAGGCCATGACGTTCGCCTCCGGCATGGCGGCGGCTACGGCGGTATTCCGCGCGCTCGAAACGCCGACCCACATCGTGGCGTCGCAGGTAATGTATTGGGGCTTCCGATCTTGGCTGCAAAAAATTAGCCGTTACGGTCACAGCGTCACATTCGTCGAAACCTCCGATTTGCAGAAGGTACGCGAGGCGGTGCGGCCCGGCGAAACCGGACTGATCTGGATCGAGACCCCGAGCAATCCGCTTTGGATGGTCACCGACATCGCGGCGGTTTCGGAGATCGCCCATGACGCTGGCGCATTGTTGTGCGTGGATTCGACCGTCGCCACTCCGGTGTTCACGCATCCAATTGCGCATGGCGCCGATATTGTCGTTCATTCCGCAACCAAATATCTCAACGGCCATTCGGACGTCGTCGCGGGCGCGCTGGCGACGGCGCAAGTCGGCGAGTTCTGGGAGCGAATTCGAGCGGTGCGGGCCGAGACCGGCGCCTTGCTCGGGCCATTCGACGCCTGGCTGCTGATGCGTGGCATGCGCACGCTCGACGTGCGGGTTCGCGAACAGGCCCGCACGGCGGCGCTGCTCGCCGGCCGGCTCGTCGATCATCCGGCGCTTTCCTGTGTGCTTTATCCCGGGCTCGCCACGCATCCCGGCTATGACGTGGCGGCGCGGCAGATGGCCGGCGGCTTCGGCGGCATGCTCTCGATCCGCCTCAAAGGCGGACAAGCCGCAGCGGTGGCGGCGGCTGCACGGGTCAAGGTGTGGAGACGGGCAACGTCGCTCGGCGGCGTTGAAAGCCTGATCGAGCATCGCGCTTCGATGGAGGGCGCCGGCACGCCATGCCCGTTCGATTTGTTGCGGCTATCGGTCGGTCTGGAGGATCCCGACGATCTTTTCTTCGATCTGATACGGGCTCTGGAAGCCTAGGCGCGTTCAGATTCCACTGAACCAATTGAATCCCTCTTTATTGTAATAGGTGTCGGGAAACTCATTGGTCACTTCCATCGCCACAAGCCATTTGGCGTTCTTGAACCCGAGCTTGGTCGCCGTCCGCAGGCGCATCGGAAAACCGTACGGATCGGTGATCGGCTCCTTGGCGTATTTCGTGGCAAGAATCGTCTGCGGATGCAGTGCGCTCGGCATGTCGATGCTCTCGGTGTAGCCGTCGGCGCAGCGAAACGCGATATATTTCGCCGTCAGATCGGCGCCGATCCGCTCCAGGAAAGCGCGCAGGTTCGGGCCCGACCATTGTCCGATATAGTCCCAGCCCTCGACACAAATGTGCCGGATGATCAGTTCCTGCTCCGGCAGCGCGTAGATGTCCTGCACGGTCCACGGCTTCTTGTTCTCGATGCGGCCGGCGAGCTGGAGCTTCCAGGTTGTGCCATCGACCGGCTTCACATCCTCGATGCCGTAGTGAGCATTAAAACGCGGCGGCTTGACCACCTGCGACTCTGAATAGGTCGGGGCCAGATGATTGGGCCGGAAGATCAAGCTCTGGACCTTGTCGTTCCAGGCCGACACGGCGCGCAACGCGGTTTGCACTTGTCCCTCCGAACCGACATCGCAGCCCGTGAGGAACGTCAGCGCGCCCAGGCTGACCGCGCCGCGCAGCACCTTGCGGCGGTCGATCTGCTCGATCAGGCGCTTGTTCTCCTTCAGGATATCCTGCCCGACCCCTTGCGTTGGCCGGAAGAGTGAGCGTGAAGGCGTGCGGATGGCCATGGCAAACTCCGGGCTTCTATTCTGCCGGCTCTGATTGCTGTTGCGCGCGCTGCTCGGCATCGACGGTGGCGCCGCCGGTGAACATGGAAACGAGCGTATGCGGGACCAGCAAGGCGAGGGCGACGTGCACGACGACGAACGCCACGATCGCCGACATGCACAGGAAATGCACGAGGCGCGCATTTTGGAAACTGCCGAACAGCGCGAGCAGTTCCGAAAACTGAATGGGCTTCCAGATGGCGAGCCCCGAAATAACGGTCAATATGCCGACGCAGATGACGCCGACATAGAGCAGCTTCTGCACCGTGTTGTAGCGGGTCGGGTCCTCATGTGACAGGCGCAGGTGCAAGGCGTCCTTGATGGTTGCGATCAATTCGCTCCACCGGATCGGAAGCAGCATGCGTCGGAAACGCCCGGTCGCGAGTCCATAGGATATGTAGGCAATGCCGTTGAGGCCGATGACCCACATCCCGAAGAAATGCCATTGCAAGCCGTGCTGCGCCCACCTGCCGATGGTGAGGAATTCCGGGAAATGCAGCCAGCCGAAAATGACCTCGTCGTTGTAGATTTTCCAGCCGCTGCCGATCATGATGAACATGGCGACCGCATTGATCCAATGCATGGTTCGGATCGGGGCGGGATGGAGCTTTTTCGGTTGTGTCGCCATCGGATGAGCGCCGGCCTGCATTGGGAAGCTTGGCAGCGTTAGGCGCCGCAATGCTGCGGAAATAAACGCACCGCAAGCGTATTGTTGCGAGGCCGCTGCTGCAATGGCCCTCAGGTAAACTTCTCGTGGCGGTCTGGTGAATAGGTGTAAAATTTGCGTGCGGACGCGCGAAAGCGCCGGAATTCATGTCATGATTGATTGAGTTTGCGCTGCGCGAGGTGACTTTGATGCATAGGCGGACGGCGATTGTGTTTTCAATCTCGGGGCTGTTGCTGCTCCCCCTGTGGGGTGCGCCGCATGCCCGGCCGTACGATGATTTTCTGGTTCTGGCGCAGCAGCAGGGTGCGCCCGCCGAGGAGGATTCCAAGGCCGCCAAGGAAGACGATTCGCCGGAAGCGATAATGGCACGCCGCTTTCCCCAGAAGGTGAGGGTCGGCGACCTGATTGGATTGCCGGTGCTCGATGGAGACGACGTGACGCTTGGCGATGTGCAGAAGGTCGTGCGCACGCCGGAAGGCAAGATCAAATTGATCGTTTCCTACAGCAAATGGTTTGGCTGGTTCGGCCGGCCGGTCGCGGTGCCGATCGAGGTTGTCGTCATCCTTGGCCGCCAGATCGATTCGCTGGACATGGAGCCGGAGGATTATGAAGAGGCGCCGACCTGGACGCCGGGAAAAGATCAGGCCATCCCCGACAACGAGATCATCCGTATTGCAATTGGGCGTCGCTAGGATCGAATCGCATCAAGGATGATGCCGCGCCGCCGTCGGCGCGGGAGCGTCAATAGCGCGGTATATCTTCCATTCGCCCGCTTTCTCGTCGACCAGCGTGTAATATCCGCTGCCGGCAAACGGGTCGTGCTCCCACGCGCCGTCCTGCGCGGTGAGCACCGCCACGCTGCATTCGATAGCGCTTCGCCAAATCCCGCACGTCGCCGGGGCGTCCCTCGCCGTCGAACAGACGGCGGAATTGGACGTCGATGTCGTCCACCTGGGCGCGCGGCAACGATGTGTAGGGGCGCGCCAGATCTTGGCCCGCGAAGCACGACCGGCGATTGGAAAAAAGCGCCCACGAGATATTCACGGCCCACGGCGTCATGTCTTCCATGAAGCCCGGATTGTTCGCGATGCGCTCGGCCGGCCCGCTGTGGCGGCGGACGGCCTGCCCACATCGCCGGCGTCGTGGCGAAGGCTCGCCCCGATTCATCCGGTTCGCCGTGCAGATAATCGGCCGCGAGCTGGAATGAGTTGGGCAGCGCGAGCAAAAGAAGAATGAGCGCTCCGGCCGCTGCGAAGGGCGCCGGCGCGGACAACCACCGCGACAGGCCGGTCGCCGCAAAGATCGTCAAGATAAACACAGCGGGCAGCACGGCCCGCCAGCCCAGGTCGTTGTTGTTTGAGAAGGTGAAGGTGAGATTTCCGGCAATGAAAAGGCTCGTGAGCGCCAAGCCGGCGAACGCTCTTGCCGCCAACAGCTCCGGCCCGGAGTTGAATTTTGCGCGCACGCTGTTGACGAGCGAGATCGCGCCCGGAATGTAGATGGCCGGAAATTCGATCACCGGCAATGCCAGCCAGTAGCCGGGGATATCCAGTATCCGGCGCAGGCTATCGGGAACGCCGATGTTGAACACTGCGTAGGGCGAGAAGGTGATCGGACTGCCGACGCCGCGCCCGGCGGCATTGAGGAATTGATCGTGCAGGAATGGGTAGGCGCAGCGCTGCCGCAAGGATTGCGGCGGCAATCGCATACGCCACGAAGCGCATCCGCGCGCTCGCCGGCAAATGCGCCAGCAGGATGATCGCCAGAACGAGCGACGCCGCGGCGAACACGATGCCGCCCACCCAAGTCGAACTTTCAAATCCGGCGACGGTCGTGAGCGCCAGAACAATGAGCGTCGGTAAAGACGGCCGCTGCGCCAACCGCACGACAAGAAAGCTGGACAGCAGAACACATGAGGTGGAGGCGATATGTTGTGGCGCCCACGTCGTTTGAAACAGCCATCCGGCGAATCCCGAAGGCGGCAGAAAGATCGTGTAGAAGGTTTCGGTTCCGAACACCGCTTCAAGCACGGGGTGCAGCGACGCAGCAAAGGCGAGCGGCACGACCCAGATGCCGGCCGCGCGCCGGCCGCCGATCCAGGTCGCAAAGCCCATCATGAGCGCCAACGAGGAAAAGTCCGTGAACGCCGACGATGCGATATCGGCTTCCCAGCCGCTCACGCCGAATACCAAGGACAGCTCGGCGGCGCCGAAATGCCAGAGATAGTAATAGGCGAGGGGAACGTCGTGCCCGGCCTCGCCGAAAAACGGATTGCCTGGCGGCAGACCCAGTCGGGTCATTTCGTTGACGATCGCTACTTTGGAATGATCGAAGATCGGCCCGGAGAGCACTACCGCGTCGCCTGAGAATTTTGGGAACAAGGCCAGGACGGGGACGGCGGCGAGCAGAGCCGCCAAGCCATAGGCCCAGAGCGGAACCCGGACCTCGCCTTCGCATTCTTCACCGGAAGCGGGCAGTCGAAGACACAGACAGGCGGCCGCCAGGATCACCAGGGAGCCTGCCGTAACCGTCCACGGTGTGAATCCGATCAGACGAAAAAGCGGCAAGGCGAGCGCATTGTGAAATGCCCATCCGAGCGCCGGCGCGAGCGGCACCACCAACGGGGCGGCAGCAGCCGGCGCCCGATGACGAAGCCGGTCAGGCCCCAAAATGCGAGAGCGCCGGCAGCACAGAGGAAAACGTGAATTGCCGAAGGCATCATCGGTCGATGACGGTCATGATTTGTTTGTTGCGCGACGCGTTCGCCTATAGCGATGCGGAAGACGCGCGGCTAATGCAAGCGGCGATACGCCAAACCGCAAAGTATTTTGCCGGCTAACGGCGCGGAATTGCTCACTTTTTATTGAAGCTTAGTTGATCCGGGTGGCTGCTAGTGTTGCCATCTTCCTGCCCGGGACGGATTGCTGATACTGGACAGAATTGAAGGATCGTAATCTTGAGCACCGTCGCCGTAGCGATCATTTGCAAGACGCCGATGAGCGGATCATCGAAGACGCGGCTGTCGCCGCCCTTGCGTGCGGACGAATGCGCGGCGATTTCGGCCTGCTTCATTCGAGACGTCTCGA
>CAVXGN010000050.1:0-20669 GCA_963761245.1 uncultured Alphaproteobacteria bacterium
TGCATCTGAGTCCGCCGGAATCACTGATGACTATGTTTAGGTCATCCGCGGGTCAGCGCGAAGCGCCTGATCCAGCGCTGACGACCTACTCTTTCGGAAATTCCAGTCCCATCGCCCGGTAGCGCTCGGGATCCTCGCCCCAGCCCTCGCGCACCTTCACGAACAAGAACAAATGCACCTTGGCCTCGACAATTGTCGCGATCTCCTTGCGCGCTGCCTCGCCGATCGCCTTGATCGCCTGCCCGCCTTTGCCGAGCACGATTTTGCGCTGACTGTCACGCTCGACATAGATGGTCTGCTCGATGCGGATGTCGCCCTTGCGCAACTCCTTCCACACGTCGGTTTCGACGGTTGCCTGATAGGGCAATTCCTGGTGCAGCCGCTCGAACAGCTTCTCGCGCGTGATCTCGGCCGCCAGTTGCCGTAGCGGCGCATCCGACATCTGATCCGCCGGATAAAGCCACGGGCTCGGCGGCACCCGCGCCGCCAGCCAGCCCTTCAGATCGGCAACGCCATCGCCCTTGAGCGCCGAGATCATGAAGCTCGCCTCGAAGGCAACCTTGGCGTTGGCCGTCTTGGTCATACCGAGCAGAGTCGGCTTATCCACCATATCGATCTTATTGAGGATGAGGATTTTCGGCGCCCTCACCTCGGCCAGCTTGTCGAGGATCGCATCGGCCTCCTCGTCCAATCCCTTGCGCGCGTCGATCAGCACACCGACCAGGTCGGCGTCGTGCGCGCCGCTCCACGCCGTCGCCACCATGGCGCGGTCGAGCCGCCGGCGCGGCGCGAAGATTCCCGGCGTGTCGACAAAGATGAGCTGCGATTTGCCGTCCACCGCGATGCCGCGGATCAGCGCGCGCGTGGTCTGCACCTTGCGCGAGACGATAGTGACCTTGGAGCCGACCAGTGCATTGAGCAGCGTCGATTTGCCGGCGTTGGGGGCGCCGATCAGCGCGACGAAACCGCAGCGCGTGTCGTTTTCAGCCATTTTCGGCCGACACGCCGACGCGGGTGAGCATGGCGGCGGCGGCGGCCTGCTCGGCGGCGCGTTTGGACGAGCCCAGGCCTTCCGCCGGCGGCCGGTCGGGCAGCACCACCGCAACGCGGAATTCCGGATCGTGATGCGGTCCGGTACGCGCGAGCTCGCGATAGGCCGGCGTCGGCAGCCCGCGCGCCTGCGCCCATTCCTGCAGCATGGTCTTGGGATCACGCAGCGGCCGCAGCGGCTTGAGCATGCGCTCCTTCCAGAACCGCTCGATCAATTCATCGGCGGCCTTGTAGCCGCCGTCGATGAACACGGCGCCGACCAGCGCTTCGCAGGCGTCCGCCAGAATAGTGGCGCGCAGACGGCCGCCGGCGTGCAATTCCGAATTACCGAGCTTGAGCGCGGGCCCGAGATCCATCGCACGGGCGACCTCCGCGCAGGTCTCCTTGCGCACCAGGTCGGCGAGCCGGCGCGACAGTTCGCCCTCGTTCGCCTTCGAATAGGCGCGATAGAGCATGTCGGAGATCACCAGCCCGAGCACGTGGTCGCCGAGAAATTCGAGCCGTTGATAGCTGGCGGCGCGGTTCTGAGGTCCGCCCGACAAGGCGGAGATGTGGGTAAGCGCCCGCTCGAGCAACGCCTTGTCGGCGAAACCGTAGCCGATCCGGTCTTCGAGCGCGTTTCTATCCTTGGCCTTACGGCTCATCTGATGATCGTGAACAGGCGGTTCCAACGTACCGAGACCGGCCAGCGCCAGAATTCCCAGGCGTGCTCGCCTTGGTAGACCGAGAAAAAGATGATTTGCGCCTTACCGATGATGTTCTCGAACGGCACCATACCGACCGGGTGGCTGAACCGGCTGTCGGTCGAGTTGTCGCGGTTGTCGCCCATCATGAAATAATGGCCCGGCGGCACGGTGTAGACCTGGGTGTTGTCGGCAAAGCCGTTGTCCACCAAGTCGAGCGTGTAATAGGTCTTGCCGTTGGGCAGGGTTTCCTTCCAGCGCTTCACCGGTGCCGCGACGATGCCTTCCTCGTTGTCGACGAATGGCGTCACCAGTTCGTGCTTGACCGGCTTGCCGTTGAGGATGACCTGGCCGTCGATCACCTGAATTGTGTCGCCCGGCAGCCCGATGATGCGCTTGATGTAGTCGGTGTTCGGTTCGCCGGGCGGTCGGAATACCACCACATCGCCGCGCTGCGGCAGCCAGCCGCTCGGAAGCCGTCCGGAAAATATCGGCGGCGAAAAGGGCAGCGAATAATGGCTGTAGCCGTAGCTGTATTTCGACACGAACAGGTAGTCGCCGACCAACAATGTCGCCTTCATCGAGCCGGAGGGGATATTGAACGGCTGAAACAGAAAGGTCCGGATCACCAGGGCGATGATCAGCGCATGGAATACGACGCGCACGGTTTCGCCGATGCCGCCTTCTTTCTTTTTTGCTCCGGATGTCACGCTCATTGGCCTCATGTGCCTCGCGCTGCGCCCACGGCGAACTTGTAGCGGGTGGAACTGTCAGGCGCAATCGACGCGGCTTGCCCGCAACTCTCTGGTGGAATTAGCTTTTCGGCTATTTTGTGGAATCGGCCGGCGCCGGCCGAGCGGAGATGATGACGATCGCCTGCGCCATGGGGCCCTCGTCGGTGAGCGATACGTCGATCTTGGCCTCGCAGCCGGCGGGCGTGATCGCCTTGAGCCGCTTGAGCGCGCCGCCGGTCAGCCGCATGGTCGGACAGCCCGACTTCAAATTGACCACGCCCATGTCGCGCCAAAATACGCCGCCGCGCAGGCCGGTGCCGAGCGCCTTGGCGCAGGCTTCCTTGGCGGCGAATCGCTTGGCATAGGTTTCCACGCGATTGGCGCGCCGCTCGGCCTTGGCGCGCTCGGCATCGGTAAAGATACGCGAGAGGAAGCGCTCGCCATGGCGCTCAATCGTTTGCGCGATGCGCCGGACATCAACGATGTCGGAGCCGAGGCCGATGATCATGCAGTTTTTTCCTTGCGCATGATCTTATCCGAAAACCGGTTGCCACTTTTCGGGATCATGCGCCTGCCTTTGCCCGCTGTCGCCCGCGATCCATCGCCGCGCGCATGAATGTCACGGTCTCAGCAAGGCCCTCATAGATCGCCTCGCCGATGAGAAAGTGGCCGATATTGAGCTCCACGATCTGCGGTAACGCCGCGATGGTTTCCGCGCTGGCGTAGTCGAGGCCGTGGCCGGCGTGAACTTCGAGGCCCAGTTCGTGCGCCATCTTTGCGCCATCGCAGATGCGTTGCCATTCCGCATCGGCAGTTTTTGTATCGTTCTCGGCCAGCGCCTCGCACCACGCTCCAACATGGATTTCGACCACAGGGGCGTGCAATTTGGCGGCGGCTTCGAACTGACGCGGTTCGGCGGCGACGAACAGCGACACCCGCACGCCGGCATCGTTGAGCTTCGCCACGAACGGCGCGAGATGATTGTGTTGGCCGGCGGCATCGAGGCCGCCTTCGGTGGTCCGTTCCGTGCGCTTCTCAGGGACGATGCAGGCTGCGTGCGGCTGCGTCGCCAGCGATATGGCCAGCATTTCGTCGGTTGCCGCCATTTCCAAATTCAACGGCTTGTCGATTTCGGCTTTCAGGCGCGCGACGTCATCGTCGCGAATATGGCGGCGATCTTCGCGCAAGTGCGCGGTGATGCCGTCGGCCCCCGCCGCGATCGCGAGCTTGGCGGCCCGCACCGGATCGGGATGGCGACCGCCGCGCGCATTGCGGATGGTGGCGACATGATCGACGTTGACCCCGAGGCGGAGGCGCGGAATGGCCATTTCATTATTCCTTGCGCACGATCTTATCCGAAAACCGGCTCCGATCTCCCAGCTTTTCGGGATCATGCGCTAGCCCGTCACCCGTTCCGCTTTTGACACCACCGCCTTGGCGCGCAATTGCGCGATAATGGCGGTGAGATGCTTGAGGTCGTAGACCTCCAGATCGATCAGCACGTCGGTGAAATCGGGCGCGCGCCGCGTCATACGGATGTTGTCGATATTGCCGTCATGCTCGGCAATGACCTGGGCGATCTGCGCGAGCGAGCCCGGCTCGTTCACCGACTGCACGTCGATGCGGGCGGGAAACCGCCGCGGCGTGCTTTCTTCCTCGTCCCAACGCACGTCGAGCCAGCGCTCGGGCTTGTCTTCGAATTCCGACAATGACGGCGACTGGATCGGATAGATGGTGATCCCCTCACCCGGCGTGAGAATGCCGACGATGCGATCGCCGGGCACCGCGCCACCGTCGGGCGCGAAGCGCACCGGCAAATCGCCATTGATGCCGCGGATCGGGATTGCCGACCCATCGGTATCCGGCACCTTGAATTTCACCGAGGTGAGCTTCTTCAAGCCGAACCAGCCGCTCTCTGATTTCGGTTTCGCCGCCATGGCGGCGGCGCGTTCTTCTTTGTAGTCGGGATACATGGCGCGGGCGACGTCGGACGCCTTCAATTCGCTGCGGCCGACCGCAGCCATCACGTCCTCGATCGACGCGCGCGCCAGCCGCGGCAGCGCGCCGGTGAGCTTTTCGTCCGAATAGGCGATCTTGGCGCGCTGGAATAAGCGCTCGACGATGCGCTTGCCCAGCCCGGCATATTGCTCGCGCACCGCCACGCGCGTCGCCCGCCGGATCGACGCGCGGGCCTTGCCGGTCACCACGATCGACTCCCAGGCGGCCGGCGGTGCCGCTTGCGCCGTGGAGGTGATGACCTCGACCTCGTCGCCATTGCCGAGCTCCGAGGTCAAGGGCGAAACCTTGCCGTTGATCTTGCAGCCGACCGCGGTGTTGCCGATGTCGGTGTGCACCGCATAGGCGAAATCGATCGGCGTCGCCTCGCGCGGAAGCGCGATCAATTTGCCGTTGGGCGTGAAACAGAACACCTGATCGTGGAACAGCTCGAGCTTGGTGTGCTCGAGAAATTCTTCCGGATTGGAGCCTTCGGCGAGCGACTCGATGGTTCGCCGCAGCCAGGCAAAGGCGCTCGACTCGCGTTCCAACACTTCGGTCGGCGAACCGACGTTATCCTTATAGAGGGCATGCGCGGCGATGCCGTATTCGGCGATCTCATGCATTTCCGTGGTGCGGATCTGCAGTTCGACGCGCTGCTGACCGGGGCCGATGACCGTCGTGTGGATCGATCGGTAATCGTTGCCCTTCGGCGTCGAGATGTAATCCTTGAAGCGCTCCGGCACCATCGGCCAGGTCGTGTGCACAATACCGAGCGCCTGGTAGCACTCGGTGACCGTCTTGACGATGACGCGGAAGCCAAAAATGTCGGACAGCTGCTCGAAGCCGACCGACTTGCGCTCCATCTTGCGCCAGATCGAATAAGTGCGCTTGCGACGTCCGCGCACCAGCGCGGTGATGCCGCGATCAGCCAGCTTCTTGGTGAGCTGCGCTTCGATTTCCCCGATCAGATGCTTGTTGCGCTCGGCCAGTCCTTCGAGCCGCGCATTGACCACCTGATAGGCGTCCGGATTGAGCTCGCGAAAAGACAGGTCATCGAGCTCCTCGCGCATCTCATGCATGCCCATGCGGCCCGCAAGGGGCGCATAGATTTCGAGCGTCTCCTCAGCGGCGCGGCGGCGCGCCTCGGGCGGCATGTAATCGAGGGTGCGCATGTTGTGCAGCCGGTCGGCGAGCTTGACCAGCAGCACGCGCACATCGTCGGCGATTGCCAAGAGCAGCTTGCGCAGGTTCTCCGCCTGCTTGGCTTCCTTGGTGACCAGATCGAGCCTTTTCAGTTTGGTGAGACCTTCGACCAGCCTGCCGATGTCGGGCCCGAACAGGCTGTCGATTTCGGCGCGGGTGGTCTCGGTGTCCTCGATGGTGTCGTGCAGGAGCGCCGCCGCGATGGTGGCGTCGTCGAGCTTGAGGTCGGTGAGGATCGCCGCCACTTCGATCGGGTGGGAGAAATATGGATCGCCCGAGGCGCGGCGCTGCTCGCCATGCGCCTTCATGGCGTAAACATAGGCACGGTTGAGCAGAGCTTCGTTGGTGTCGGGATTATAGCGGCGCACGCGCTCGATCAGGTCGTATTGCCGCATCATGGGCTTGCGCGATTGCGCAAGCTTTTCAACCGGTTGCGACGGAACGCTAAGGCTCGGCGGCAGCGGCGCCCGGGTCGGCGGCTGGTTCTGCATGCGAGGAAGATCGGATCGTCGCGCCATATCCATAGGATATCACGTCGATTCCGGGCGGTCGCAAGGGAAAGCTTGTGGTTTTGGTTGCCAAATGACGACGGCCCGGCGGGGAGCGCCGGGCCGTTACGAAAAATTTACGCCAAGAACGGGCCGAGGATTGCTTATTCGGCGTCCTCTTCCGGCTGTTCTTCTGGCGGCGTGAGGCCTTCCAAGCCCTTGAGCAATTCTTCTTCTGTCATGCGGTCGGAAGCGACCTCGGTGTCGTCGGAATCGACGCCGGCACCGGCGCTGGCGCCGATCAGCGGCACCTCGGGCTCCGGCTCGTCAACCTCGACATATTTCTGCAGGCTGTGGATCAAGTCTTCCTTCAAATCACCGGGCGAAACCGTGGTTTCGGCGATTTCGCGCAGCGCCACGACCGGGTTTTTGTCGTTGTCGCGATCGACGGTAATCTGTGACCCCGATGAGATCATGCGCGCGCGGTGACCCGCCAGCAGCACGAGATCGAAACGGTTCTCAACCTTGTCGATGCAGTCTTCTACGGTGACACGGGCCATCGGCTCGTCACTCCTTCGGGTGGAACTTTTCCTGAAATTCGCCCGTGTAGCTATCCTCTGCGGCCCCAAAGTTCAAGCATTTTTGTCTTGGTTTGGCCAAAACCCTCTGCTAGGCAAACTTTTGGGAGCCGCGGTTCGGTGTTTCCTATTTGATTTCTCGGAAGACCCCGAACCGCGCCGGTGCCAACGATTGACCGAAGGTGCCATTTATCGTCCCGTTAACGCCGAGCCGCTGCCGTACGCCGCGCCATCATGCGCGTCGGGCGAACATCGAATCGGCCCAGAGATTCGATGACGCGTTCGCTCAACCCATAGAGACAGAGACACAGCATGACCGTTCCCGGTGAAAAAATCGCTCTGTTTATTGACGGCGCCAATCTTTACGCCACCGCCAAGTCGCTCGGCTTCGACATCGACTACAAGCGATTGCTGCGCGAATTCCAGTCGCGCGGTTATCTCTTGCGCGCGTTCTATTACACCGCGGTGGTCGAGGATCAGGAATATTCTTCGATCCGCCCGCTGATCGACTGGCTCGACTACAACGGCTATTCGGTCGTCACCAAGGCGACTAAGGAATTCGTCGACCAGACTGGGCGGCGCAAGATCAAGGGCAACATGGATATCGAGCTCGCGGTCGATGCCATGGAAATCGCCGGCACCATCGACCACATGGTGCTGTTCTCCGGCGACGGCGATTTCCGCTCGCTGGTGGAAGCTGTGCAAAAGCGCGGCGTGCGCGTGACCGTGATCTCCACCATCTCGACGCAGCCACCGATGATCGCCGACGAGTTACGCCGCCAGGCCGACATCTTTGTCGACATCGTCACCTTGCAGAGCAAGATCGGCCGCGACCCGGCCGAGCGTGCCGCCCGCGAGGCGCGCGGTCCGCGCGAAGACCGCGACCCGGGGCAGCACACGCCGCAATTCCTGCAACGTCCGCCGACGCCGCAGCGCGCGGGTGCCAGCGTCGGCGTCGATGACGACGACGAAGAGTCGTTCGAATAGCAGCGGCCCATGCCGGGAGCCGATGGCAAGCCGGGGCGGGACTGCCCGCGCTGCCCGCGGCTGGTTTCATTCCGCAAGACCTGGCGCGCCAAGGAGCCGACTTGGTTCAACGCGCCGGTCCCCTCCTTCGGCCCGGTCGACGCACGCCTGCTCATCGTCGGTTTGGCTCCGGGCCTGCAAGGCGCCAACCGCACCGGCCGCCCCTTCACCGGCGACTATGCCGGCGTGCTGCTTTACGAGACGCTCGCGCGTTACGGCTTCGCGCACGGCCAATACGCCGCGCATCCCGACGACGGACTGGAACTGATCGATTGCCGCATCACCAACGCCGTACGCTGCGTGCCGCCGGAGAATAAGCCGACGTCAGCCGAGATTGCGGCCTGCCGCGAGTTTCTCAAAGACACGATTGAGGAAATGCCGAACCTGCGCGTTCTGCTCGCGCTTGGGCGTATCGCCCATGACAGCGTTCTGACCGCGCTCGCCCAGAAGAAATCGGCCGCGCCCTTCAAGCACGGGGCCCGGCATGGGCTCGGCGCCCTCACGCTGTTTTCGAGCTATCATTGCTCGCGCTACAACACCAATACCGGCGTGCTCACGCCGGAGATGTTTCGCGAGGTCTTTGCCGCGATCCGCCGGTTCTTAAGGGTTGACCAGGGCCAACGGCTGATCGACCGGCGGCCGGCAATTCGGCGGCGCTCTATCAGCGAGTCGCCGCCAGGCGTCGCTTCGGAAACAGCCTTTGCAGCGCATGAGCCACATGATCACCTGCTCGGCGTTATTGTCGAACGGAAATGCGGGATCGAACATTTAAGTGATGACGCCGTCGTCAATGAACAGCGCCATGCGCTTCATCAGCGTTGCCGCTCAGACGGTCGCGACCAGCACGCCGATGCTGTTGCGGTGCGCGAAAATCGAAGCGTTGGCCGGAATGCCGGCGAAACCGGCCATGGCTCGCAGCGCGGCGGCGCTATACCCGATGCCGACCACGCAGCGTGCGCCCGGATTCGGCTGCGGGTAAAGCAAGAGCTTTTGCCGATCCTGGTTGATGCCGTTGATGATGGCCGCGGCCCGAATTGTTCGCGCTTTCCACCTTCAGCTCGATGGCGTAGCGGCCGTCATTGTCCTGCGCCAGCACGTCGAGGGAGAGCCGTTCGTTTGGCGGCGGATAAGGCACCTCGCGCGCGGCCTGCACCCCGGCGGCGCGCAGGATGAGCACCAGTTCGACCTGCATCCAGATCTCCCAGGCGGCGCCGGTTGAGATGGCGGCGGCGATGCGCTCGGAATCGTTGAGGATCAGATTTTGCAATTGAACATTGTTCATGGCTCACTTCTCTCGGATAGGAGGAAGAACATGTTGGTCTGGTCGTTGAAGCCGAGCGTCGGTCCGCTATTGCCGGGCTTCACGATCGCGTCGAAAGCATTGGATGGCACCGCCGGCAGGATCGCGCCGGCCGCCTTGGCGGTTGACAGGAAGGTCGCGATGACCGCGGTCGGATTGAAATAGGCCGTCTCGTTGCAAAGCACCGGCACCACGCAAAACGGCGCCAGCGCCGTCACGTTATTGACAGTCGTGACCTGCGCGAGACCGAAGGCGAAGGAGCCGGACGCCATCGCGTTGCTGACAACATAGGACTGTGTCGACTGCGCTTGCTGCTGCTTCACGAATTGCCCCTGCGTGAACTCGTAGACGTAGCCGATCTCCATCGGCGCATCGGATTTCGCGTTGATGCCGATCACGGCGCTCATGACCAGCGGTGTCGTGGTGACGAAGCAGTAGTATTCGTCCGCCCAGATCACCGTATTCATTTGCAGCGGCGTAAAGGCCTGCCAGGCGACCGGCGGCGCCGTGGCGACCGACGCGGTCTCCACGGCCTGATCGACACGGCGCATCGAGAGTCACCACCTGGCCTGCCCCGTAGATGGCGCTCAGGCCTTGGCTGTCGATCTGGATGTCCACGAGCGCGTTCAGCCAGAACGGGGAGCGGTTGCCGGTTCGCCGAGCGTCGAACTAGGCGCGCGTCGAGCGCAGCAGGCGCGCAAAGCCGTCCGGCGTTTGCGACTGGGACGTCTGCAGGTGGAAGGTATTGTTTGAATCGGTGAAGCCGATATTGGCGGCCGGGCTCTGCGAGGTCAGTGTCACCGACAGGGCGCTGCCGGCCACTTGGCTCAACACCACGCCGTTATTGACCGAGTTGGACAGGAAGATCGACACTTTCTCTTCCGGCGTGAAGCTCGCGGTCTCGTTGTTCAGCACCGGAACGGCATTGAGCGGCGCATTGACCGGCACGTTGTTGACCATGGCCTGTTGCGCCAAGCCGAAGTTGAACATGCTGCCCTGCTGGTTGGTCATGTTGAACGTCTTGGCGCCGCCGCCCGCCGCGCCGGTGAACTGCCCTTGCTTGAAGGTGTACATCCAGCCTGTCTGAATCCCCGGGGCGGTCGCCGAGGTCTGCACGATCGTTGCGCCGGCATTCAGCGCGGTGGTGGTGGCGTAGATGCTGTAATTCTCCATCCAGGTAATCGAATTCTCTTCAAGCGGCTGGAAGTTGATCCAGCCGATCGGCAGATTGCCGCTGGCGAGCGGGCTGGTAACGACACTCTTGACGATGGTGACGGCTTGGCCGGCCGCGTAGATCTGACTCAGCCCGGCGTTATCGATGGCTATGTTGAGTTGGTATTGCATCTCCCGCTCCCTTTGGTTGTGATGATTTATATAATACAACCTTAGCGGGATTATCCGGTCGCACCTCGTTCTTTTAGTTGTGCCGGCCTCAAAACGCGCCTTTCCGCTTGCGCAGCGCGCAAGCTCAAGCATGCGGTCCGGACGCGGCGTCCTCGGCCATCAACTCGATCATCGCCAGCAGCAACGACAGCGAGCGCGGACCGAGACGCCGGCCGATCTGCACAAGCGTCTCGTCGTCCGCTTTCCGAGCGGACGGCGGAAGGCTGCGGTGGGAGTCCATGGTGCCGCGGCCGAGCAGCAGCCAATCAAGCGAGATGTCGAGCGCGGTGCCAAGCGCCACCGCGTTGTCCAATGACATCTGTTTGTTTTCTTTCCAGCGGGTTACGGCGCTTTCGTGCACATTGAGTTCGGCAGCCAAAGCCTGCTGCTTGCGAACGCCACGCGCCGCCAACGCCTCACGAATTCTTTCTCCGCGAGTCGACATGCATTCATCCCCTTAGCTGCTCCTGTCGACCCATGCTTGCACCACCGCGTCGCGCGACGCCTTCCTGCGCATTTGCGAGGTGCCGCTCACGGCGCAGCGGTTGTGGAGACAGAGCGGGCGCGTGGTCAGCTTCGCACCAAAGACTTGCGTAATGGTGACGATCCTGCCTTGGCGAGGAGCGCCCCCAACTGCGGCAAGCGCCGTTCAGCGCGCGCCGGACAGCCAGGCGACCACTTCTTCCGCGCTCTTGTCGGGCGGGAACACGGGATAGAACACGTGCGCGATGACGCCGTCGTCAATCACCAGCGCCATGCGCTTGAGCAGCGTCATACCGGCGGCGATGAAGGTCGGCAGCTTGAGCGCCCGGGTAAAGCCGAGCGCCTCGTCCGACAGGATGGCGAACGGCAGATGCAGGCGGCTCGCCGCCTCCTGCTGATAGGCGGTATCCTGGGTGGACAGCCCGTAGAGGTGCCTCACACCCAGCCGCTTGAGCTCGTCGAAATGGTCGCGGAAGCCGCAGGATTGCGGCGTGCAGCCGCGTGCGCCCGGGATCGCGTCCCAACCGGTCGGCAGCGCGACGCCGGGCACGCCGGTGCGCGGGTAGATGTAGACCACAGTGCGGCCCGCAAGCTTCGCCAAGTTGACGCTTGCGCCGTCGGTCGCCGGCAGCGCCAGATCCGGCAACCGCATGCCTTGCAGATGATCGGCGGCGCCGTCGTCCTGCGGCGCCGGGATATCGGTCGGCAGAACGTTCGGATTATGCGTGCCGGGCGCTTCGGCCATCAGGCCACCTCGGAGATCAGCATTGTAAAGCCGCCGGTGGCAGAATTCGCCAGATCCGCGGCGGTCGCCTTGCCTTCGGGCGAACCCAACACGCTCTTCATATGATCGCCATCGTCGAAATAGAGATCGGCAAGCCGACAGAAGGCCGGCGCGCTGCCATCCAGTGTGCCCGTCATCTTCGACAGTTCGATCTTGCGCACGCCCTGCATCTTTCCGCAATCGGCATGTGGGTTTCGCGTAGTATTTTTCGAAGGCGTCCGCACTCTTCGGTTGGCCGTACAAGACGGTCAGCTTCACCATGTTGTCCTCCCTGGTCTGTTGGTCGCGGCTACCGAGCCGACTTATTTGCGCCCCCTCTCTAACTATCCCTCTTGTCGACATACGACATGAATTCCATCAGCGAGCCGTCGGGATCGCGAAAATAGACGGATGTACCCGGCCCCTTGGCGCCGAAGCGCTGCAGCGGACCACGCTCGACCGCAATGCCGTGCGCCTGCAAATGCGCGATCGCGCGCTCGATCGGGCCGGCCCATTCAAAGCAGAGGTCGCTGTTGCCCGGCTGTACCGGCAGCCGCGCCACTTCCGCCGGCTTGACGCCAGGCCCATGCACGTTGAGCTGCTTGTCGCCAAAGCGATAGGCGAAGCCGACCGGCCGCGCGACCAGCTCCGCGCCCATCACCTCGATGTAGAACTTATTCGAGCGCTCCCAGTCGGAGACATGGATGACGCAATGATCGAGCTTGATCGGTAATGACATCTTTGGCCTTTATTGATCCTGCGCCGCCGGCATGACGCCGAGCTTGCGGCCGACGCGCGCGGCAACCGCTTTGCGCGCCTCGTACAATTTCGATCCGCGCCCGCGCAGCGTCTCGACCAATTCGCGCGGGGCCGTTTTCGGCGAACCGGAATCGAAGGGCGGCTCCGGATCGTATTCGATGCCCAGCTGGATCTCGCGCGCCATCTGCTCGCCTTCGAGAATGGCCGCAAGCGTCAGTGCGAAATCAATGCCCGAGGTGACACCCGCGCCCGTCACAATGTTGCCGTCGATGACGACCTTCTCACTCACCGGGATAGCGCCGAGCAGCTTCAAATGCTCAAGCGCGTTCCAGTGGCAGGTCGCACGCTTGCCCTTCAGCAGACCGGCAGCGCCCAGCACCAGCGAGCCGGTGCAAACCGAAGTCACGTATTTTGCCGACCCCGCCTGCTGGCGCAGGAAAGACAGCACCACCTCGTCTTCCATCAAATCCTGCTGGCCGGGCCCGCCCGGCACCATGATGACATCGAGCGGTGGGCAGGTTTCGTAGGTCACGGTCGGTACGATCTGCATGCCGCGGTCGGTCGTCACGGGCTCGAGCGTGCGCGCGACAAGGTGGATTTTGGTGTCCGGCAACCGCGCCAGCACCTCGTAGGGCCCGGTCATGTCGAGCTGGGTGAGCCGCGGAAAAATCAGCATGCCGATCTGCCGCATCGGCTATCCTTTCTGCCTGAGCAGCCTTCCGCGCTCACGCTCCCAGGAGCGCTTCTTCAGCGTCTCGCGCTTGTCGTGCAGCTTCTTGCCGCGCCCAAGCGCGATCTCGACCTTGGCGCGGCCCTTCTCGTTGAAATAAAGCTTAATGGGCACGATGGTCATGCCCTCGCGCTCGACCGCGCCGGCGAGACGATCGATCTGGCGCTTGTGCAGCAAGAGCTTGCGCGGCCGCTTCGGCGCGTGATTGAAGCGGTGCGCCTGCAGATATTCCGGGATGTTGGAATTGATCAGCCAGATCTCGCCGCCGCGCGCGTCGGCGTAAGATTCCGCGATAGTGGCCTTGCCGGCGCGCAGCGACTTCACCTCGCTGCCGGTCAGCGCGATACCGGCCTCGAAGCTTTCACCGAGTTCGTAATTGAAGCGCGCGCGGCGGTTATCAGCAACCGTCTTGAAGCGGCGCTCAGGTTTGGTGGCCATGAGGGCAATCGATCAAATGCAAGAGTTCCGGTCAACTGCACCAGGGAACGCCGAATTGCGCCGCCGACGCCTTCCATTCTCTTGACGATAACTCCAGCCGAGCGACAAGATCATCGCCGTCGCGCCCGGGTCAACCCGAGAAGCGCCGACCCGGGGAGGTCCCATGTCGAGCGGACCGTTTCTGCCGATTTTCACGGTTGCACTCCTGAGCTCTGTGACCGCCGTCTGGAGCCAGCCGGCACCTTTCCCGGAAGGCCCGGGCAAGGACGTCGTCGTGGCGACCTGCGGCAGCTGCCATGGCATTAATCGCTTGCGCGCGGGCTACACGCCGGCTGGGTGGAACATGATCCAGCACATGATGCAGAACATGGGCGCAGCGATTGCGCCGGAAGACTGGCCGGCGGTCACCGCCTATCTGACGAAAAACTTCCCAGAAAAGCCGCGTCCGCCGGCGGCCGTGATTGCCGGCCCGGTTCAAGTCAGTATCAAGCTTTGGGACGTACCCACGCTCGGATCGCGCCCGCATGACCCGCTCGCCACCAAAGACGGCGCGATCTGGTGGTCGGGACAGCTTTCCAACAAGCTCGGAAGAATCGACCCCAAGACCGGCGCCATCAGGGAATACACCCTGACGACGCCGCACAGCGGGCCGCACGGCCTCACCGAGGACAAGAACGGCAACATCTGGTTCACCGGGAACGTGGCCGGCTTCATCGGCAAGCTCGATCCGAAAACGGGATTGGTCACCGAATACAATATGCCAACGCCAGCGGCCAAGGATCCGCACACACTCCTCTTCGACCGCGACGGTATCCTGTGGTTCACAGTGCAACAGGCCAATATGGTCGGCCGGCTCGATCCCAACACCGGCGAGATAAAACTCGTCACCTCGCCCACGCGGCGGTCGCGCCCCTACGGCATGGCGGTGAATTCCAAGAACGTCGTTCACTTTGTCGAGTTCGGCACCAACAAGATCGCCACCATCGACAGCAAGACCATGGCGATCACGGAATACGTTCTGCCGAACGCCGACGCACGCCCGCGCCGCATCGCAATCTCGCCGGACGACATGATCTGGTACACCGATTTCAAGCGCGGTTATCTTGGCCGCCTCGATCCCGCGACCGGCAAAGTCAGCGAATGGCTGTCGCCGAGTGGGGCCAAATCCGAACCCTACGGTATCGTCTTCACCAAGGGCGCGCTTTGGTACAACGAATCCTTCGCCAAGCCGAATACGATCGTGCGGTTCGATCCTAAGACCGAGAAATTCCAAACCTGGGCGATCCCCGGTGGCGGCGACATCGTGCGAAACATGGATGTAACACCGGACGGCAATCCAGTGACAGCCAACAGCTTGGTCAATCAAGTGGGATTGGTCGAGATCAAATAAGATCAGCGCGACTTCATCAGATCGCGAATTTCCGTGAGCAGCGCTTCCGACTTGGTCAGAGGCGGGGCCTCTTCGGTCTTTTCCGCCTCCTTAGCTATCAGCCGCGTCATGGCGCGGATCACCAAAAACAGCACGAAAGCGATGATGACGAAGTTAAGCGTTACTGTGAGGAAATGGCCCCAAGCTAATACAGCGCCTTGCTTTTTTGCCTCTTCCAGGGCGACGGCAGTGACCTTGCCCGACAACGGCAGGAAATAGTTCGTAAAATCGAGCCCACCGGTAACGGCCCCGATCACCGGCATGATGATGTCACCGACCATTGAGCTGACGATAGCGCCGAAGGCCACGCCGATAATCACGCCGACGGCGAGATCGACCACGTTGCCGCGCAAGGCGAATTTTTTGAAGTCCTCAAGCATCGCCGTACCCCCTTAGGTCTCCGCCGGAGACAAATCACCACGCCATCCGGCTCGGCTATATACTCCGGCGGCACCCGCAATTCCTATGAGCCCGACATGGCTTCCTTGCTTATCATTACGACCGGCGGCACCTTTGACAAGGAATATGGCAGGGGCGCCGGCGTCCGGAACCTGACCTTCGGTCATGAATCCGCGGTCAACGATATCTTTCGGCGCGCCCTCGTTCCAAGCGACTGGCTGGATATCAAGCTTCTCGCCAAAGACAGCCTGGACATGGACGACCAAGACCGCGCCAAGATCCTCGCCCTCTGCGAGGCAACACCCTGCGCATCGATTGTGATCACGCACGGCACCGACACCATGGTGGCGACGGCGGCGTTCATTGCGCAAAAGCGGCTGCCGAAGACGATCGCGCTCACCGGCGCAGCGCAGCCGGCGCGCATGCGGGATACCGACGCCGATTTCAATTTGGGATTTGCCGCGGCCACCGCCCAGTGCAAACCGCCGGGCGTTTACGTCGCCATGAACGGCCAAGCCTTCGCGTGGGATCGCTGCCGCAAGAATCCCGACACCGGCGTATTCGAGGCAATCTAGGCGCCGACATCAGTTGATCAGCCCGGCGTGCACCATCGCGGCCCGCACGGCGGTTTGTGCTTTCTCGCTGGCCGGCACCATCGGCAGCCGCACGGCATTGGCGCATTTGCCGATCAGCGACATGGCATATTTGATCGGCGCCGGGCTCGTTTCGATGAACAGATTGATGTGCAGCGGGTTGAGCTTGTCCTGCAGCTTGAGCGCGGTGGCAAAATCGCCCTTCAGGCAGGCGCGCTGGAATTCGGCGCACAGCCGCGGCGCCACGTTGGAGGTCACCGAAATGCAGCCATGGCCGCCATGCGCCATGAAGCCGAGCGCGGTGATGTCCTCGCCCGACATCTGATTGAAATCCTCGCCCATGACGGCACGCTGCTGCGTCACGCGCGTCATGTTGGCGGTTGCATCCTTCACGCCGGCGATGTTCGGAAGCTCGTAAAGCCGCTTCATGGTGTCGACCGCCATGTCGACGATCGAGCGGCCGGGAATGTTGTAGATGATGATCGGGATGCCGATGGCGTCGTTGATCGCCTTGTAGTGTTGGTAAAGCCCTTCCTGGGTCGGCTTGTTGTAATAAGGCGTCACGACCAGCACCGCGTCGGCACCGGCCTTCTCAGCGTGCTGCGACAATTCGATCGCCTCGGCGGTCGAATTGGAGCCCGCGCCCGCAACCACAGGCACCCGGCCCTTGGCCTGGTCCACGCACCATTCCACCACCAGCTTGTGCTCGTCGTGCGACAGCGTCGGGCTCTCGCCGGTGGTACCGACCGGCACCAGGCCGTTGGTGCCCTCGGCGATCTGCCACTCGACCAGGTCGCGGAAGGCTTTTTCGTCGACCGAGCCGTTCTTGAACGGCGTGACCAGCGCAGTAAACGATCCTCGGAAGCTCGTCTTGGCGGTCATGGCGCGACTTCTCCACAAAAAGGCGTGCCCATTGATATCGGGTCGGGGGCGGCGATGAAAGCCCTCCCCTCAAATAGCCCCATGAATTGGCTTGATAATAAAGGTTGTCTGCCCCGGTTTTGCCAGGCTTGCGACTTAGGGTCGCTGCGGCCTGGGATTTTCGAGTAGCCGTCCGTCACGGATATTGGCCTAATGGGCGGCCATACGGTCGCCTTTGAGTCGGCGTCCCGTACGGGCAAGGGGTTGCATGAACGCGTCGAAGTGGAACCGGCTAGGGATCGGCCTAGCCCTTGCGGCGGCAGGCGCGCTGAGCGCCCAGGTTGCCATTGCGGCGGCCAAGAAGGGCGATTCTCCGCCCGCCCACACCGCGGCGGCCAAGAAGACGCACACCCCGAACACCCGCACCGCCAAAGCAAAGGCCAAGAAGCCCCACTCTCCGAAAGCGCATGCCAAGGCTGCGGCCAAGAAAGGGCATGCGCGGCACGCCCATCACGTCGTGGTTAAGAATGTCCCGATGCCGTCCGCGCGGCCGGCCTCCCTGCCCCGGCTCGCGAGTGCCGTGCCGATGCCGCCCCTGTCGCCCCTTGCGCGAAAGGCTCAGCCGCCGGCACAGGCTCAGGTTCCACAGCATACCGTATTGCCGCAGCAGGCTCCGCTGCCGAAAAATCGCCCGCAGTTGGTCGCCGACAGTTTCGTCGCGGTGCCACAGCCGCCCCAGCGCGCCGACACGCAGGTGTCGGCCTTTGCCGCGGCCGATGTGGCCACGCGCAGTTTGATGTTCGACAGCGGCTCGATGTTCAACCCGGTCATTCGGCCGGTCGCGCGCTCGTTTGTTTTCGCGCCAACCGCTTCCACCTCGGCCGCCGACATCGACGAGCTCAAGCGGGTGATTGCGTTTGCCCGCAAGGGCAAGGAAGACGAGGCCAACGCCGCAGAAAAAGCCATTACCGACCCGGTCGCGCGCAAGCTTGCCGAATGGATCATTCTGCGCAGCGACAATACCACGCCGAGCTTCCTGCGTTACGCCGCCTTCGTGAACGCCAATCCGAGCTGGCCGCACATAACGCTATTCACCCGCCGCGCCGAGAACGCGCTGTGGAACGACAAGCTCGACAATGCCGCGGTGCTCGCCTTCTTCGCGCATCGCCAACCGACCACCGCCAAGGGCCGCTTTATGCTGGCGCGCGCCCTGCTCGCCAAAGGCGAGCGCGCCGCGGCAACAGCCTTGGTGCGCTACGCCTGGCGCAACGAAGATTGCAGCGCCGATGTCGAGAACCAGGTGCTCGACATGTTTGGTGGCATGCTCACCCGCGAAGACCATAAGGTGCGCATGGAGCGCCGTTTCTACGCCGACGACATCGAGGCCGGCATGCGCGAGGCGCACCGGCTTGGCGGCGCCCAGCTCGCGATCGGCCGCGCCCGCACGGCGGTCATCGCGCGAGAGAACAAAGCCAAGGCGTTGCTCGACGCGGTGCCCGAATCCGCCCGCCACGACGCCGGTTACATCTTCGCGCGTGTGCAATGGCTGCGTCGCCACGACAAGCCCGACGAAGCGGCCAAGCTGGTGCTCACCGCGCCGCATAACGCAGCCCACTTGGTCGAGACCAACAAGTGGTGGCGGGAGACGCGCCTCTTGGTGCGCAAGCTGCTCGACGACCATCATCCGCAGACCGCCTATCGCGTGGCCCGTGAAGCACCGACCCCGAGCCGCGACAATTACCGCGTCGACCAGCATTTCACGCTTGGCTGGATCGCGCTGCGCTACCTGCACGATCCCAAGACCGCCGCCATCCATTTCGCGCGCATTCCGGTCGGCACGAACAATCCCTGGGCGCTCTCACGCGCCGGCTATTGGCAAGGCCGCGCCGCCGACGCCATGGGCGAACACGCCGAGGCGAAAGCTTTCTATGCGGCAGGGGCGCAATATGCCGATACCTATTACGGGCAACTCGCGAGGGGGCGCCTCGGCCTGCCCGACCTCGGGCTGCACGGCCGCCCCCATTTCACGTCGCGCCAGATCGCAACCTTGCACAACCTCGAAGTGGTGCGGGCGATAGAACTGCTCTATGCCATCGGCGAGCGCAACATGCTGCCGTCAATCTACTATTCGCTCGGCGAAACCGGCACCGACGTCGCCGGCCTGTCAATCCTGGGCGAGATCGCGGCCAAGCACAAAGATGCACGCTCCATGATGATGCTCGGCAAGGAGGCCTATAACCGCGGCTTGCCGCTCGGCTATTACGCCTACCCGACTTTCGGCTTGCCCGACTACCGACCGGTCGCCCCGCCGATCGGCCAGGTGGTCGCCTATTCGATCGCCCGCCAGGAGAGCGCCTTCAACCAGAAAGACGTCTCCAGCGCCCATGCCATGGGGCTGATGCAGGTGACGCCTGAGGCCGGCTACGACACCGCCAAACGCTACAAGGTGCATTACGACCGCAAGCGCCTGCTCAGCGATCCGGTCTACAATATGCAGATGGGCACGGCCGAGTTGTCGAACTTGTTCGACGGTTATAACGGCTCCTATCTGCTCACCTTTGCCGGCTACAATGCCGGTCGCGGCCGCGTGCAGCAGTGGATTGCCGCATTCGGCGACCCGCGCAAACCGAGCGTCGATCCGGTCGATTGGGTGGAGCGAATCCCGTTTTCGGAGACGCGCAATTACGTGCAGCGGATCATGGAGAATTTGCAGGTGTATCGCGCGCGCTTCGGCGGCGGCAACAAGTTGCTGATCGAGGCCGATATGCAGCGTGGCGCCAAGAATTAGCGTTTGTCCGGGGTCCCATGCCCAGCGGTTTCACCTCCATTTTCATCTCCGCGCCCGATGGGCTGCGTCTGCATGTGCGCTGCTACGGGCAACGCACCGCGCCGGGCTTGCCGGTGATCTGCCTGCCGGGGCTCTCCCGCCCCGCCGCGGATTTCGACGTTCTGGCGCGGCGGTTGGCGAAGACCTGCCCATCCGCGGCCGGTGATTGCGCTCGACTACCGCGGTCGAGGCGAATCCGACTATGACCGCGATCCAGCCAACTACAGTTTGCCGGTCGAGCTCAGCGACGTGCTGGCAGTGCCACGGCGCTCGAGATCATGCCGGCGACCGTGGTCGGCACCTCGCGCGGCGGCATTCTGGCGATGCTGCTCGCCGCCGTTCGGCCGACCGCGCTCGCCGGCGTCGTGCTCAACGATATCGGTCCGGTGATCGAGCCGAAGGGGCTGGTGCGCATCAAGAGCTATGTCGGCAAGCTGCCGCAGCCGAGGAGCTTCGAGGAAGCCGCCGAAATCCTGCGCCGGCTGTTCGACGCGCAATTTCCCAAGCTCGGCGCCGCGGATTGGCTTGCCGCCGCGTTCCGCTCGTTCAAGATGAAGGACGGCGCCCTGGTGCCGAACTACGACGTCAGACTCGCCAAGACGCTGGAAGGCGTCGATTTCGAACGGCCGCTGCCGCCGATGTGGAAGGAGTTCGACGCGCTTGCACGGGTGCCATTGATGATGATCCGCGGCGCCAATTCCGATCTGTTGTCGCCGGCAACGGTGGAGGCCATGCGCAAGCGGCGCCTGGCCATGAAGTTCTACGAAGTGCCCGACCAGGGCCACGCGCCCTTCTTGGCCGAGCCGGACGTGATGACACGCATCGCCACATTTGTCGCCGATTGCGACCTGCGGCACGCCGAGCACCCCTGACCGCATAGACTTGGCGTTTGACTTATCGCCGGACCCGGTCCGCCTTACGCTTGTGCTTGCGCGCATAAAGCA
>CAVXGN010000051.1:0-29908 GCA_963761245.1 uncultured Alphaproteobacteria bacterium
GACGCGAATGACCCACAAGCGACATTGACCCTGCCTCACTGAGCAATTGCACAAAGTCCGTCTGAGCCTCTTCCAGGGTGCCCGTCTGAGCCGATACGATGTCTTGTCCTGAGCCTCGGGGGCGGCAATGCGACGGCGCGACAAACCGGCAAAAATGCAACGCCACAAGACGGTGAAGCGCCGCAATGCGCCGAAGGCAGCACGTCGTCACAGTTTATCCGGCAAGGAGGCAAATGTCTCTCAACTCACCCGCGAATTGGTTGAGGCGCGTGAGCAGCAGATCGCAACCGCCGACGTACTCAAGATCATCAGTCGCTCGACATTCGATTTGCAGGCCGTCCTCGACACGCTGGTGCGATCGGCGGCTCACCTGTGCGCGGCCAACGACACTACGATCTTCCTGCGCGAGGGCGAGCAGTTGTGCGTCGCGGCACATCACGGGGCCATCCCAATCACGTTGGGCATGTCGCGACCGCTAGGGCGCGGCTTTGTAGGCGGACGAGCCGTCTTAGATCAAGCGGTGGTTCATGTGGCCGACCTAGCTGCCGCCGGCGACGAGTTCCTGTTGGGTAAAGAACTTGCTCAACAATTCGGCCACCGGACCACCCTCGGTGTCCCACTGCTGGTAGAGAACAAGGCGATCGGCTGTCTCTTGGTCCGGCGAACTGTGGTTGAACCGTTCGCCAAAATCAAATTGCGTTGCTGAAAACCTTTGCCGACCAAGCGGTGATTGCGATCGAGAACGTGCGGCTGTTCGAAGAGGCGCAGCAACGAACGCGCAAACTCGCCAAACTAGCGGGAACAACAAACGGCGACGTCTGAAGTTCTTAAAGTCATCTCGACTTCACCCGGCGAATTAGAGCCAGTGTTTCACGCCATACTGGAGAATGCCACGCGCATCTGTGAGGCACATTTCGGCGTACTATCGCTCTATGAAGGCGACGCCTTCCGCGTCGTCGCAATGCACAATGCCCCACCCGCTTTTGCCGACCTTCGACGGCGCAAACCGGTAATCCGTCCCGGCCCGATGGCGCGCATTTCCGCCACCAAACAATTAGTCCACATCGCCGATCTGACCGAATATTTAGCTTCCGATCCGCGCGACACCGATACCATCAAGTTTATCGAGCTTACCGGAGCGCGAACCGTCCTCGGCGTCCCGATGCTCAAGGAAGGTGAATTGATCGGCACTATTGTCATCTACCGCCGGGAAGCGCGGGCTTTTCAATGACAGGCAGATCGAATTACTGACGAATTTTGCGGCACAGGCGGTCATCGCCATCGAGAATACCCGGCTACTCAACGAGCTGCGCGAACGCACCGACGATCTTACCGAATCGCTGCAGCAGCAGACGGCCACCGCCGATGTGCTGAAAGTCATCAGCCGATCGACATTCGATTTGCAGACGGTGTTGGACACGCTGGTCGAGTCGGCCGCGCGGCTCTGCGAGGCCGATAGCGCGGCTGTCCATCGGCCAAAAGACGGCGATTACGCATCTGTCGCGAACTTCGGCTTTTCTCCGAGTACCGTGCGTACCTGCAAGATCATCCGATTACACCAAGCCGAGGAAACCGTACTTGGGCGAGCAGTGCTTGATGGAAAACGGTTCATATTCCGATGTCAGGCGGAACAGGATTACGTGTTGGCCGAGCAGAGGAGATCGGCAAGTATCGTACCGTGCTTGGCGTCCCTTTGATGCGCGAAGGCACCCCGATCGGGATCATCATGTTGACTCGCGGCGTAGGTGCAGGCCATTCACCGATAAGCAGATCGAGCTGGTCACGACATTCGCCGACCAGGCGGTGATCGCGATCGAGAACGTGCGGCTGTTCGACGAGATGCAGGCGCGCACCGAGGACCTCAGAATCGCTACAGCAGCGACCGCCACTGCCGACGTACTCAAGGTCATCAGCCGGTCGACGTCGATCTGCAGGCCGTGCTCGACACCTCGTCAAATCGGCCGCGCGGCTGTGCGAGCGCCGATATCGTTCCTGTTCCGCAGTGAAGGCGGCAAGTCACGTCTTGCGGCCGGCAAGCCACGGCTTCTCGGGCGAGTCACCTAGAGTACATGAAAGACCGTGCAGCCCTGTACCCGAGCGAGGACCGCGACGGCCGTGCGCGCGCTCGACGCGCCGCACCGTTCATATTCCCGATGTCTTTGACCGACCTGAATATACCCGGTGGGCCAATCGCACCACAAGGGGCGGCCTAAGTTTCGACGGTGCTTGCCGTGCCGCTGCTGCGCGAGAGCGTCTCGATTGGTGTGCTCGATCTTGACGCGACGGAACTGCGCCTTTCACCGAAAAGCAGATCGAAGCTCGTGTCGACCTTCGCCGACCAGGCGGTGATCGCGATTGAGAACGTGCGCCTGTTCGACGAAATCCAGGACAAGAGCCGCCAACTGGAGGAGGCGAGCAAGCACAAGTCGCAGTTCCTCGCCAATATGAGCCACGAGCTGCGCACCCCGCTCAACGCCATCCTCGGCTATACCGAGCTGATCGTGGACGGCGTCTATGGCGAGACGCCGGAGAAAATGCAGGCAACGCTCAAACGCATCACCGCCAATGGCAAGCATCTGCTGGGGCTGATCAACGACGTGCTCGACCTATCCAAGATCGAGGCCGGGCAGCTGACGCTCGAGCTTGACGATTATTCGATGAAAGACGTCGTGCACAGCGTCTATGGCGCTGTGGAGCCGCTGGCGGCCGACAAGAAGCTCGCGTTTAAAGCCGAGGTGGCCCCCGACCTGCCGCCCGGGCGGGGCGATGAGCGTCGTTTGACCCAGGTCCTGCTCAACTTGGTCGGCAATGCGATCAAGTTCACTGATGCCGGCGAGGTAACGATCAAGGCTTCAGCCAGCAATGGTCACTATTCCGTCTCGGTGTGCGATACCGGCCCAGGGATTTCCGAGGCCGACCAGAGCAAGCTCTTTCAGGAGTTTCAGCAAGCTGACAATTCGATCACCCGCAAGAAGGGCGGCACTGGCTTGGGGCTGGCCATCTCGAAACGCATTGTCGAGATGCACGGCGGCCAAATTAGGTTGGAATCTCAACTCGGCAAGGGCTCGACATTCTCGATTACGCTTCCGGTCCACGTTGCACAGCAGGTCGAACCGGCATGAGCAAGCGCATTCTGGTGGTGGAGGACCAGGAGGATAATCGCCAGATTATTCGCGATATGCTTTCCGTTACCGATTATCAAGTCATCGAAGCTGAAAATGGCGAGGAAGCTCTTGCTGCGGTAGCGAAGCAGCGCCCTGACCTTATCCTGATGGATATTCAAATGCCAATTCTAGACGGCTATGAGGCGACACGGCGGATCAAAGCCGATCCCGGGCTACGTTCCATCCCGATCATCGCGATCACCTCCTATGCCCTGAGCGGAGATGAACAGAAAGCGCGAGCAGCCGGCTGCGATGATTATGTGCCCAAGCCCTATAGCCCGCGTCAGCTTCTGGCGAAAATTCGTGAACACCTCTCATAGGCGCCATGTCGCTTATTGGCAGATTTTGTTGCAAAAGTTGGCAATGGGAAGAGTGAGGCAGTTGCCTCGATGTCTTTAAGCGGTCTGCTGCACCCGCTCCATTTGGCGGCGGGGCCTTTGCGGCAGCGGCACTGACAATAGCAACGCTTACGCAGCACAAGCAGCGGCCATCGGTGGTGGTCGAACGACCAGTTTGGCGAGCCTGCGTAGGTTCTGTGCGATGGCGGCAAGCGTGAACTCGTCTTGGGCGCCGCGCGGGCCACGAAGCCGAAGGCGACCAAGCTTCAGGATGCGCTTGAGATGGGCGAATAGCATCTCGATGCGTTTGCGATCGCGGCGTGATTGCTCGAAGGCTTCAGTCTTGGCCAGTGCTCGGGCTACGTCACGAGCCTCCTCATAGATGCTACGCGGGATTCTGCGCTCCGACGATTTTGGGCAGCATTTGCGTTTGAGCGGACAAGGTCCGCAGTCGTAGGTGCTCGCCCGATAGAGGATCATCTCGCCATCATTGATTTTGCCCGTTGTGTGCAGGAGCTTACCCTGCGGGCAGACATAGACATTGCGATCCTTGTCGAACGTGAAATCCTCACGGCTCAATGAGCCATCCTCGCGCTTCGACCTGTCGATCACCGGGATGTGCGGCGCGATGTCCTTGTCGTTGACGAGCCAGTTGAGGTTCGGGCCTGATCCGTAGGCGGTGTCGCCGGCGAGCCACTTGGGTTTGATATCGAAGCGCGCCTCGGTGCGCTCAACCATGGTCTTCGCCGCGCCAACTTCGGCCTGGCGGATAGCGCGCGAGGCTTTGACGTCCATAATGACGCCGAACTTCACATCGATCAGATAGTTGTCGGCGTAGGCGAAGAACGCCGGGCCTCGCATCGCGCCGGTCCATTGCGCGGCCGGGTCGGACGGCGAGACGAACTTCGGTGTGACGTCGCTGGCTGCACCAAAAGCCGCATCATCGAGGGTCGCCAGATACTCCTGCATGGCCCGGCTCGCCGTCTCGGGATCGCGTGTCTTTTGCCATTCTGAGCCCGGGATCGAGCGCTGCTTGTTGGCGTCGGCCGCAATCAGGCTGGCATCCACGGCAAATCCTTCTCCGCCAACGAGATCGGCTGCGATACACGCCTCGACGACACGCTCAAATACACGACGAAAGATGTCGCTGTCGCGGAAGCGCTCATTGCGTGCACGCGAAAACGCTGAATGATCAGGAATCTTGTGCTCAATGCCGAGCTTGCAAAACCAGCGATAGGCGAAGTTCACCTGCACCTCGCGACACAGCAACCGCTCGGAACGCAGGCCAAAGACATAACCGATGATCAGCATCCGGATCATTAGAACCGGATCGACCGAGGGCCGACCGAGGGTTGGATAGCGCGGTGCGAGTTCCGCGTGGACCCATGATAGATCGAGAACGGCGTCGATCTTGCGCACCAGATGATCATCAGGAACCACCTCATCGAGGCAGAACTCGTAGAACAGATGACCCTGGTCGTTGTTCTGGCGTCCCATCATCGCCCGCCTCCGGCACAAAATGTCGTCAGAAGACGGAATCACCGTTCGCCAAAACCTTCAAATCACTTCTGCAACAAAATCGGCACATCGCTGCATTCGCTGCGCCGCAATAAAATCGGTCGCTTTTGGGGAACAGCGGACGTGCCTTGATGGGCACATTTGGGCTGCTTGAAAGCTGTCGGCAAGCTATTCACATGCGTGTTTAGTGGACGGTTGACGAAGCCTGCGGAATCGTGTGTAAAGGGGATCATAAACGATGACGAGAGCGAGGAGTTATGATCAGCGGGAGGGAGAAGTTTGGCGCGTTCATTCGCCGGGAGCGCGAGGCAAAAGGTCTCAGCCTTCGTGACATGGCGAAGAAGATCAAAGTGAGCCCTACGTTTTTGTCGAAGGTGGAGACGGAGGATTGGAAGCCGGGCGAGGAAAAACTGCGAAAAATTGCGGAAGTTATTGGCTGCGATCCTGATGATCTCCTGAGGCGTGCGGGTCGGGTTCCGACCGAACTCTCCGAGATCATTAAGCAAAGCCCGCATCGTCATCAAATGACCGCGCTGTTGCGCACGGCCAAGGGATTTACCGCCGAGGAGATGGAGAAACTCGTTAGTCAGGCGCAGAAGATCAAGCAGAAATAAGTCCGCAGGTACGTGTCACGGCTTCTGAAAATGCAGATGAGGATGCAAACGGATGGCAATCAAAGTCAAATATTTAACTAAAGATGAGATTGAGAAGGACGCGAAATTGTTGTTGGCCGAATACGAGGACACCACCGGCGAACCGATCAGGCTGCCGGTGCCGGTCGATGACATCACCACCTATCATCTCGCACTGCGGCTTGGTTTTGATGATCTGCACAAGAACTTCTGAACCGGCCGATGCTACGCAACAAGCCTGACATTCTCGGCGCGATCTGGGTTGAGAAGGAACTTGTGCTGATCGATCAACACCTCAATCCAAAAAACAACCCGTCGATGTTAGGGCGCTACCGCTTTAGCGTCGCCCATGAGCTTTATCTACCGCAGGACTGGCACCAAGGTGCCAATTAGCGCCGTCCATTCAATATTGCGGAACCGGCTCTATACAGGTCAGTTCGAGTGGAATGGAAAGCTAATCCAGGGACGGCACCAGCCGCTCATTTCAGTGGAATTGTGGGAGCGGGTTCAAGGCGTTCTCGACGGCCGCAATGTCAGCAAAGCTAAGCGCGGCAAGCACGATTTTGCATTCTCCGGTTTGATTGCCTGCGCCAAGTGCGGGTGTTCGGTGGTCGGTGAGATCAAAAAGCAGCGTTACGTCTATTACCACTGCACGGGCTACGCCGATAAATGCCTGGGTAATCCGGCCTCCTGCCGACGCAGCTATGTGCGCGAGGAGGTGCTGGAGCAGAAGTTCACTGCGCTTCTCGGCCAGCTAAGGTTCGACGACGAAGTGCTGGAATGGGTGCAGGAGTCGCTCCATGCGAGCCACGCCGATGAGCGGCGCGATCACGAAGAAGCGATTAAGCGGCTCCAGGGCGAGCACAAGCGGCTCGGCGACCGTATCAATGCGATGTATCTCGACAAACTCGATGGGCGTGTAGACAGCACGTTCTTCGACAAGATGTCGGCCCAATGGCGCGAAGAGCAGAACCGCTGCCTGCGCGAGATTGAGAGGCACGAGGCCGCCGAGCAATCCTACATGGATGAGGGCGTCCAGATTCTCGAACTTGCGCGGAACGCCCAAAAGCTGTTCGAGCAGCAACAACCGCGCGAAAAACGCCGGCTTCTCAATTTCGTACTATCGAACTGCTCTTGGGAGGACGGCGAAGTGGTTGCCACCCTCCGTCAACCGTTTGATTTATTGGCGCAAACCACCGCTATCGCAACGCGCGCGGCGACAAGCTCAGGCTCCAATTCGGCTAAATCAGAGATTTGGCTGGGGAACTAGGATTCGAACCTAAATTCTCGGAGTCAGAAGTCCGATGTTCTACCGTTGAACTATTCCCCAAAATAGGGAGATGCGGGCATCGAATAGGAACGCCCCGCAGGCTCCTGACATGGGGCAATTCGGCCGATTTGACAAGCCCGCGTGATCCCCGGGGGTCATCGGGTCGAGGCAACGACCTTGCGGGGCCGCGTTGCGACGGTAACGATCGCTATCAGACTGCAGACGGCCACCAGCAGAAAGACAAGACGCGGACTGCCATGGTCCATGACGGCGCCGAAAATCAGCGGCGCGACAATGCCGCCGATATTGAAGCCGGTGGTCACGAAGCCGAAAACCTTGCCGAAAGAGCCGGGCGGAGTGATCTCGCGCACAATCATGTCGCGCGAGGGCATGATCACGCCGAAACAGAAGCCGCTTATGGCCATCGCCACGATCACCAGCATCGTGCCGAGAGCGACGGTGCCGATCAAAATGCTCACCAGCGCGATGCCGATCAGTCCAAGCGTCGCCACCAGCCCGTGACGGGAGGTGCGCGTGACGATCAAGCCGCCGGCCAGCACACCGCCTGCCGTGAGGAAGAGGAAGGACGTCAAGGCAATGTTGGCGCTGCTCACCGGCGTTCCGTACTGCGCGCCCAGCGCGACCACCGAATAGTTGTACATGCCACCGCTCATCGTCGCCAGCAGCACAAAGAAGAAGAGATTGAGCAGGATCGGCGCCGACAGCAGCACGCGCCAGCCCGCCGCGCCGTCGTCCGGTTGCGCACGCTGCGGCGCGGTGATGACCGGCTCCTGCTCGCGCATCAGCATCAGTATTGCCGCCACCGCAATGCCAAGCGCACTCGCACCGATGAATGCGCCGCGCCAGCCCCACAGGCTCTGCATCAGCAAGAGCGTGGCGGGCGCCACCGCCGAGCCCAGCATGCCGGCAAATGTATGGACCGAAAACGCCGTGCCGATCCGCTTCGCCGGCACGTGATGCGAGAGCAGCGCATAATCGGCCGGGTGGTAGATGGCATTGCCGACGCCCGCGAGCGCAAACATCGCGACCAGCACCCAGAAGGAGTGGACCAAGCCGGCGATCGCGAATGCGCCGGCGCCGATCAGCAGCCCGGCGATCAGAAGAACGCGCGCGCCCAGCCAATCGACCAGGAAACCCGCCGGCGTTTGCAGCGCCGCCGACACGGTGTTGAAGGCGGCGAGTGCCAGCCCGATCTCGGTGTAGCTCACGCCATAGTCCGCCCGCACGAACGGCAACAGCGGCGCCAGCAACAGGATGTAATAATGCGAGACGAAATGCGCGGCGCTGACCACGCCGACGACGCGCAAATGAGGGGCGGACTTTGCGCCCAGGATTTCGGTCGCTTGGCTCATGACACGGCTGGTTCCGGCAGGGGGCGGACTATCGCCCGGGACCGCGCACTAATCCAGCGCGTTTCCAGAGGGTTGGCCATGTCGGCATGGCAGCCCGATATTGTCCCTGTGCGCGCAATGGGCCCGAATTCAATTTGACACCAGGCTGGCAATCTTGATCGGGCCGCCGCGAAGAACGGCATCGCAGACGAATACGCTGGGCGGTTTGCGGCACTGCAACATGAGGTTGCAATTAGATTGATGATTTGACTTGGCTCAATGCGGCCGATTCCCGAACCCGTAGAAAGACAAGTTAACCTGCGGACGCCGGAACCGTGCTGTTCGCTCTCTAAGCTGCGGTGCTGGTCTCCACAGGCAATAAGTCTAGGGAGATGCCCGATGGAAACGGAGAGTGATTATGGTCGACACGAGCTAACAAATTACTGGGCGGGATCGCTCGTATTGTTAGTCATCGGCTTGGCCGGGGTGACGGCACTCGCAGCTTGGTTCTACGCTTATTGGTAATCGACGGTCCGGCGCCAAGCGCCGGACGCGTTTTCTATTTTTTGGCCCCCGCTGCTTTAAGGGTTGCCCGGGCGAAAGTTAGCTTTGACCTTGTCAGCCCGCGCTACGCCGATTGTTTGGCCTTGGCGTCCTCGATTGCCTGCCAGATACGCGCCGGCGTCATCGGCATTTCGAGGTGCCGAATGCCGAGATCGGAGAGCGCGTCGATCACCGCATTGGCGACGGCCGGCAGCCCGCCGGAGGTTCCTGCCTCGCCGCAACCTTTTGCGCCGAGCGGATTGTTCTTGGTCGGCACCGGGTGGCTGGCGACTTCGATCATCGGCGCATCGTGTGCGCGCGGCATGGCGTAATCCATGAACGAGCCGGTGACCAATTGCCCATCGCTGTCGTAGACCGCCTGCTCCATCAGCACCTGGCCCAAACCCTGCACCACGCCGCCCTGGATCTGGCCTTCCACCAGCATGGGATTGACGATGGTACCGAGATCGTTGACGGCGGAATATTTCACCACCTGGGCGTGGCCGGTTTCCGGATCGATTTCAACCTCGGCGATGTGACAGCCGTTCGGAAATGCAGAAGGGATCGGCACGTCGCCGACGTGATCGGTGTCGAGCGATGTGGGCACGCCATCGGGCAGCGTGAGCCCGCCATGCAGGCGCGCGGCGAGCTCCAGCAACCCGATCGAGCGGTCAGTACCGGCGATTACGAAACGGCCGCCTTCAAACTCGATGTCGCTCACCGAGGCTTCCAGTACATGCGAGGCGATTTGCTTGCCACGGTCGATGACGATCTTGGCGGATTCGGTGAGGGCTGAGCCGGCAAACATCAGCGAGCGCGAGCCGCCGCTGCCATTGCCGTAGGCCATGCGGTCGCTGTCGCCTTCCACGGTATGGATGCGATCGAACGGGATGCCGAGGCGATCGCTGAGCACCTGCGCATAGGCGGTGGCGTGGCCTTGGCCGAAATCGAGCGTGCCGGTGACGATGGTCACCGTGCCATCGGCCTCGAAATGGATGGCGCCCAGCTCCTTGCCGCCGCCGGCGGTCACTTCGAGATAGCAACCGATGCCGAAGCCGCGCAGCAGACCGCGCTTCTTGCTTTCGCGTTTGCGCTTCTTGAAGCCGGCATAGTCGGCCATCTCCAGCGCCTGCTTGAGCACGCCGAGAAAATCGCCGCTGTCGTAAGTCATGGCCGACGCGGCCTTGAACGGCAGATCGCTCTTGCGGATCATGTTGCGCTTGCGCAAGTCGAGCCGGTCGATGCCGAGTTCCTGCGCGGCGACATCGAGCGCGCGTTCGACGTAATAATTGCCCTCCGGCCGCCCGGCGCCGCGATAGGCGGACACCAAAGTCGTGTTGGTGAACACGCACTTGGTCGCGACCTCGATCAGCGGTGTGCGATAGACGCTGGCGATGTTCTTGACCTGATTGACAGTCGACAATAGCGGCCCGAATTGCGCGAGGTAGCCGCCCATGTCGCCGTAGCCACTGAGCCGGATCGCCAGGATATGGGCGTTCTCATCAAAGGCGATTTCAATCACCATGTCCTGGGCGCGGCCGTGATGATCGGAGACGAAACTGCCCGAGCGCTCATCGGTCCATTTCACCGGCCGGCCGAGCGCGCGGGCGCCGTGCAGAATGCAGATATATTCCGGATAGACCGAAGACTTCATGCCGAACGAGCCGCCGACTTGGCCGGTCACCACGCGCACCTTGTCGGCGGGCGCGCTGAGGATGTCCATCAGCAAGGTCTTCATGGCATGGACGCCTTGGCTCGAGGAATAAAGCGTCCACTTACCGCTCGCGGCATCGAACTCGCCGACCGCCGCGCGCGGCTCCATGGCGGCGACCACCATCCGCTGATTGGAAAGCCGCAAGCCGCGTGACGTGCTTGGCTGCGGCGAAGGCGGCGGCGACTTTGTCGGCATCGCCGTAGTGAAAATCGAGCGCGATATTGTTCGGCGCCGAGTCATAGAGTTGCGGCGCGCCCGGCTTGACCGCGTCGGCCGGCTTAAGCACCGGCGTTAACGGCTCGATATCGAGGGCTATCGCTTCCGCTGCATCCTTGGCTTGCGCGACGGTTTCCGCGATCACGCAGGCAACCGGGTCGCCAACGTAGCGCACCTTGTCGGCCGCCAGAGCCGGACGCGGCGTGTAGTGAATCGGCGAGCCATCCCGGTTCTTCAGCGGCAAGGCGCATTTGAGCCCGCCATAACCAGTCAGATCCGCCGCGGTGTAGACCGCGAGCACGCCGGGCATTGATTTGGCAGCGGCGGTGTCAATGCCGCGGATGACGCCATGAGCGTCACGGCTGCGCACCATCACCGCGTAGGCCTGGCCTGGCCGGCTGACGTCGTCGGTGTAACAACCTTCACCGCGCACCAGCGTGGGATCTTCACTGCGTCGCACCGGTTGGCCGACGCCGAATTTGGTCAGCGAAAGAGCCGTTTCCTGGGTTCTGTCATCCATGTCGGGGCGGGGGGTTCGAGGGGGGCCGAACATTTCGAATAAAGCAGCAAGGCCGGTTCCACAAGAATGGGTTTGGCGGACGAGGGTTGCGTGGCCCACTGGCACTGTTACACTTTTGCCGACTGAGGGAACATTTGCCGCACTTTGCGGGGCCGGGGGGCTCCCGCCGCGGCAGGAAGGTTTTTGAGACATGAGCGGCGAGGCCGGGGATATCCCAGGCCTCGACCCCGCTATTGATCGCGCGGCGCGGGGGCGCGCCCGGTGGGGTCGGCGGTCGCGGTTCGACGGTAGGGCGGATGCCGATCGCGGCGGTCCAACCTATGCCGCTCTCGATCTTGGCACCAACAATTGCCGGCTGCTGGTTGCCCGTCCGGCCGGCGACGGATTTCGCGTTATCGACGCTTTCTCCCGCATCATTCGTCTTGGCGAGGGCGTTTCGACCTCCGGCCGCTTGAGCGAAGCCGCGATGGATCGCACCGTGGCCGCGCTTGCCATTTGCCGCAACAAGATGAAGAACCGGGGCGTCACGCGCGCGCGGCTGATCGCGACCGAAGCCTGTCGCGCGGCCGAAAACGGCGGCGAATTCCGTGCCCGCGTCGCCGATGAGCTCGCGCTCGATCTCGAAGTCATCGATCGCGAAACCGAGGCGACGCTTGCGGCCACCGGCTGCACGTCCCTGATGGATCCGCAGGCCGAGGGCGTGGTGCTGTTCGACATCGGCGGCGGCTCCTCCGAACTTGTGCGGCTCGACCGTTCGCAGGCGGTGCGGCGCGGGCCGCCGTTGCCGCAAATTCGCGGTTGGGTCTCATTGCCGCATGGCGTGGTCAGCTTGGCCGAGCGCCACGGCGGACTGAACGTTAGCCGCGAGACTTATGAAACCATGGTCGACGAAGTGGCGGCGTTGATCGCACCGTTCGCGCGCGAGCACGGCGGTGACGGCTTGCGCGGCATTCACATGCTCGGCACCTCCGGCACAGTCACCACGATTGCCGGCGTGCACCTCGATCTCAGGCGCTACGACCGCAATCGTGTCGATGGTTGCTGGATGAGCGCGCAGGAAATCGACGCCGTGGTCGAGCGGCTGCTCGGCATGAGCTATCAGGATCGCGTGGCGAGCCCCTGCATCGGCGCCGAGCGCGCCGATTTGGTGCTTGCCGGCTGCGCCATTCTGGAAGCGATCCGTCGCGCTTTCCCGTGCCCGCGCTTGCGCGTGGCCGACCGGGGCTTACGCGAAGGCATGTTGGTGCAGATGATGCGCGACGACGGCGCCTGGGGTGCGAGCCAGGCGACGATCTTGTGAGCACAAGCGGCAAACGCGGCGCGGCGCGCGGATTGAAGGTGCGCGTCAAGGGCAAATCGCACAAGCCGTCATCTAAGCGGTGGCTGCAACGCCAGCTCAACGATCCATACGTCGCGCGCGCCAGGCACGAAGGCTATCGCTCGCGCGCCGCCTTCAAGCTCGCCGAGATCGACGACAAGGCGCATATCCTGAAAAGCGGTGCGTGCGTGATCGATCTCGGCGCCGCGCCCGGCGGCTGGAGCCAAGTCGCGGCCAAGCGCGTCGGCGCGCAAGGCCGCGTGGTGGCGATCGACCTGCTGCCGATGGACGCTATTGCCGGCGTCGATTTCATACAGCTCGATTTCCTCGATCCTTCGGCGCCGGAGAAACTGAATGCGATGCTGGGCGGATCCGCCGACGTGGTGCTGTCCGACATGGCGGCGAATGCCACCGGCCATGCCCGAACCGATCACCTGAAAATTATGGCCCTGGTCGAGGCGGCCGCGGAATTCGCGCGCGAGGTGCTCAAGCCCGGCGGTGCGTTCCTCGCCAAGGTGCTGCAAGGAGGTACCGAGGCCGCATTGCTGGCTGCTCTCAAGCGTGACTTCGCCAGCGTGAAACATGTGAAGCCGCCCGCGAGCCGCGCCGATTCGGCAGAGCTTTATCTGTTGGCGAGCGGCTTCCGTAGCTAGCGGCGCCTATCCGGCCCGCTGGTCCGAGGGTTCTGTTGGGGCGGGCAGGCGGTCGGCCATTTCGGCGCCGGCCTCGGGCGGAAGCCGCATGAAGATCAGCGCCGAAAGCGCCGAAATCGCCGCGACAATCAAAAAGGCTGGTGGAAAATCGACGGCGCGCAGCGCTCCGGCGCCTCTTAGCTGGACCGTGATCTCCACCGCCAAGGCTCCGAAGGCAACGCCCGCCGAGATTGCCAATTGTTGGGCGACGCTCACCAATGTTGTCGCGCGGCTCACGCGTGCGGTCTCGACGTCGGCATAGGCGATGGTGTTGATGCTGGTGAACTGCAAGCGAACGAAAAAATCCGCCGACCAGCAGCAAAGCCACCATCACCGCGACCGGCGTCGCTTGCGTGAAGGTCGCGCAGGTGGCGAGAAAGCCGGCGCTCACCAACGCATTGAAGACCAAGATGGTGCGGAACCCGAAGCGGCGTAGAAGCGTTGCCGCCGCCATCTTCATGGTCATGGCGCCGATCGCCGCCGTGAACGTGATCAAGCCGGAATGGAACGGCGACATGCCGAAGCCGACTTGCAGCATCAGCGGCAGCAGAAACGGCAGCGCGCCGATGCCGAGCCGGAAGACGAAGCCGCCGGTGACGCTGGCGCGGAATGTCGGCAGCCGGAACAGCGTCAGATCGAGCGCCGGGTTCGCCGTATGGCGTGCATGCACGAGATAGGCCGCAAGAAAGATCGCGCCGCCTGTCATCAGCGAAGCCACCACCGTCCAGGGCAGGAAATTGAGTCCCAGCACCGACATGCCGAAAGCGAGCCCGGCAATGCCGAGCCCCGCCAGCACCATGCCGACGATGTCGAATGGCTCATGCTTCTCGGCGCGGATGTCCTCGATGTAACGCGTGGCGAGTACAATGCCGACAAGCCCGACCGGCACGTTGATGATGAAGATCCAATGCCAGCTGGCATAGGTCGTGATGAAACCGCCAACCGGTGGTCCGAGCACCGGGCCGATGAGCGCCGGTACCGTCACCCAGGCCATGGCGCCGACCAACTCACGCTTGGGGATCGAGCGGATCAGCAGCATCCGCCCGACTGGCGTCATCATGGCGCCACCCATGCCCTGCACGATGCGCGCGACCACGAAATCGGTGAGCGAACTGGACAGCGCGCAGCCGATCGAGCCGAGCACGAAGACCGCGATCGCCGCGCGGAACACCGTGCGGGCGCCGAAGCGGTCGGCCGTCCAGCCGCTGGCCGGGATGAAGATCGCGAGCGAAAGCAGATACGACGTGATGGCGAGTTTGAGCGCCAGTGGATTGGTGCCGATATCGGCCGCGATCGCCGGCAACGAGGTGGCGATCACGGTCGAATCCGTGTGTTCCATGAACAAAGCGACCGCGATGATCAGCGGGACAATGCGGTCGTGTCTCATGAAGGCGTAACGGCGGCCGGCGGCATTGCCTGCGCCTTATAGCATCGGCGCCAAACAAGATACCCGTGGCCGCCGAGCGCAGTCGTGCGCGGCAAGCATGGCTCGCCGCGCCCGTAGCAATTAGAGGTGATCAGGACTTGCCGGTGGCGCGCTTGAGGGCTTCCGCCGCCGGGGTGAAATCCGGATTGAGCGCGAGCGCCTTGCGCATGTCGGCGGTAGCGCGCTCGCGATCGCCGATCGCGAGCCAAGCCTCGCCCCGGCTCAGATAGAGCTGTTCCGCTCTGCCGTCGAGCCGAATGGCTCTGCTGAAATCGGTAATGGCGAGTTCAAAGCGGCTGCTAGCCGCGTAGGCTTGGCCACGTCGGTAGAAGGCGATGATGTCGTCCGGGTCGATACGCAAAGCGGCGGAATAGTCCGCGACCGCTTTGTTCCATTCCTTCTTTTGCGCCCAGATCATGCCGCGGTTGCCGTAGGCCGGGCCGTATTTGGCATCGATGGCGATCGCCTGGCTGTAGTCGGCGAGTGCACGGTCAGAATTGCCTTTGTAGCTCCAATTGTTGCCGCGGTTGTAATAGGCAAGCGCGTTGTTCGGATCGAGCTTGATGGCTTCGTCAAGGTCCGCCTGCGCGCGGTCGAAGTTCTTCTGCGCCATATAGGCGACCGCACGGTTGGCGTAGTCGGCGCCAAGCGATGGGCCGTGGTCGCTTCCCATCTTGATCACGGCGGTGCAGGCCGCGATTCTGCCCCGCCGCCGAAATTTCGTCGGCTTCGCAGCGCTGGGCGTCGGGCGACATGCTTCCGGAAGCCGGTTGGGACAGCGTGACCAGGCCGGCGGTCATGATGACGGTGGACAGAATCAGAAAAGAGCGGATTTGCGTGCGCACGGCGTTCTCCAAGAGCGGGTGATCCCGTCCGGTTCCGCCGCCTTAGTGCGTATTGCCGTGCCGGCGGTTCATAACTGCCTGCCATGGCGCTGCCCTCTAGGATTTGGCGCGCTGGCGTGCTAACGACCGGCGCCAACTCCGCAATTGGGGTCAAAGCGCAACCCGGCCGTAGGGGCCGGGCGGGCGTCTTTTAATCCCCGCGGCGAGGAGATTGGCAATGGCGGTCAAAACCAACGCAAATCCGCGCGAAGCGCTCACCTTCGACGACGTGCTGATCAAGCCCGGCCTGTCGGAGGTATTGCCCGCGGATGTCGATGTGCGCTCCCGCATCACCCGATCGATTTCGGTCAACATCCCGATCATCGCCTCGGCCATGGACACGGTGACCGAGTCGCAAATGGCCATCGCCATGGCGCAGGCCGGCGGCATCGGCGTCATCCACCGCAATCTCGAACCGGAGTTTCAGGCCGCCCAGGTGCGTCAGGTCAAGAAGTTCGAATCGGGCATGGTGGTGAACCCGCTGACCATCGAGCCCGGCGCTACGCTGCAGCAGGCGCTCGAACTGATGAAGGAGAACCGCATCTCCGGCGTGCCGGTGGTGGAAGGCGGCGGCAACGGCAAGGCCGGCAAGCTGGTCGGCATCCTGACCAACCGCGACGTGCGTTTCGCCACCGATCCACGCCAGCGCGTGGCCGAGCTGATGACCAAGGACAAGCTCATCACCGTGCGCGAGGGCGTCAGCCAGGACGAGGCCAAGCGCTTACTGCATCAGCACCGCATCGAAAAGCTTTTGGTGGTGGACAGTCAATACCGTTGCGTCGGCTTGATTACGGTGAAGGACATCGAAAAGGCGGTGGCCAATCCCAATGCTTGCAAGGACGAGCAGGGCCGCTTGCGCGTCGCCGCCGCCACCACGGTCGGCGACAAGGGTTTCGCGCGCACCGAGGCGTTGATCGATGCCGGCGTCGATCTGGTGGTGGTCGACACCGCGCACGGCCATTCGCGCTACGTCCTCGACGCGGTCACCCGCATCAAGAAACTATCCAACGCCGTGCAGGTCGTTGCCGGCAATGTCGCCACCGTGGAAGGCGCCAAGGCGCTGATCGATTGCGGCGCCGACACCATCAAGGTCGGCATTGGTCCGGGCTCGATCTGCACCACGCGCGTGGTCGCCGGCGTCGGCGTGCCGCAACTGACCGCGATCATGGACTCGGTCGAGGCGGCGAAGACAACCGGCACGCCGGTGATTGCCGACGGCGGCATCAAATATTCCGGCGATCTCGCCAAGGCGCTCGCCGCCGGCGCCGATTGCGCCATGGTCGGCTCCCTGCTCGCCGGCACCGACGAGACGCCGGGCGAGGTATTTCTCTACCAAGGCCGCTCCTACAAGAGCTACCGCGGCATGGGCTCGGTCGCCGCCATGGCGCGCGGCTCGGCCGACCGCTACTTCCAGCAGGACATCAAGGACGCGCTCAAGCTGGTGCCGGAAGGCGTCGAGGGTCAGGTCGGCTACAAGGGGCCGGTCGCCAATGTGCTGCACCAGCTCGCCGGCGGCTTACGCGCCGCCATGGGTTATGTGGGCGCAACGACGCTCGACGAATTTCACGCCAAGGCGGAATTCGTGCGCATCTCCGGCGCGGGCTTGCGCGAAAGCCACGTGCACGATGTCACGATCACGCGCGAAAGCCCGAATTATCCGAGCAGAGGGTAGCTATTGGCCCTCCAAGCAACGGAGGGACGATTGCCCGCCGCAAGACCGACCACCGATCCCTTCGCCGCCGTGCGCGAGGCAACGCTTAAACATCGCGCGCAGCATGGCTGCGGCGCCTATCCTTACGACAACGGGCTTTGCTCGGCGTGCTGGCCGCCGCGGCGAATGCGCGCCGTGTGCTCGAACTCGGTACCGGGCTCGGTTACACCGCGCTGTGCTTTGCCCATGGCGCGCCGCAGGCGGTGATCGACACCGTCGAGGGCGATCCCGAGCACGTGCGGCTGGCGCGCGAAAACGTCGAGGCGCATGGCATGGTGGGCCACGTCATCGTGCACGAAGGCGACTTTGCGCCCGTGCTGCGCAGCCTCGATGCCGGTTATGACGTGGCGTTTTTCGACGGCTTTGCGCCGCCGCGGCCTTTGCTGCGCGACCTGCGCCGGCTGCTGCGGGCGCGCGGGCTCCTGATCAGCGCCAATCTGACCCATGCCGGCGCCGAAGCCTATCTCGCCGCCTTGCAAGATAAGAAAACCTGGCTTACCGCCTTCCTCGACGAGGACCGCGAGACCGCGCTCAGCATCAAGCTGCGGTAAGCGCCGCGCGGATCTCCATCGGAAATACCAATGTCCGCTCAAACTACGTTTTGCATCCCATTCGGCTCGCCATGACGCCAGCAGCCCGACTCGCCGCGGCCATCGACGTCTTTGGCGCAATTGAAGCGGAGCGGCGGCCGGCGGCCGACGTGCTGAAATCCTGGGGCCTCACGCATCGCTTCGCCGGCTCCGGCGACCGCGCGGCCATTGCCGGGCTCGTCTACGACGCGCTGCGCCGGCGCGCCTCGAGCGCCTTCTTGATGGGTACCGATAGCGCGCGCGCAATTCTCCTTGGCATGCTCAAAAACGAGCGCCATTTCGACACAAATGCAATTGCTCTGCTTGCCGACGGCGCGCGCTACGCTCCGGCCGCGCTGACCGGCGACGAGCGCGCGCGGCTCGATAGCGCGAGCCTCGACGGCGCGCCGCCATATGTGGCCGGCGATTATCCGGAATGGCTCGATCCCTGCTTCGATCGCGCCTTCGGCATCGATCGCGTCGCGGAAGGCGCTTCGCTCGCTTCGCGTGCGCCGCTCGATCTGCGGGTAAACACGCTGAAAGCCGAACGTGATGCGGTCGCCGCCATGCTCTCCGATCTGCACCCCGAGCCTTCGCGCTGGTCGCCGTGGGGCTTGCGTATTCGCCTTGCCGCCGACGCCAAGAGCCCGGCGGTCCATGCCGAGCCCGCTTTCCTTAAGGGGATGATCGAGGTGCAGGACGAGGGCTCGCAGCTTGCGGCCTTGTTCTCCGCCGCCAAGCCCGGCGAGCAGGTGGTCGATCTCTGCGCCGGCGCCGGCGGCAAGACGCTGGCGCTCGCCGCCATGATGCAGAACAAGGGCCAGGTCTTCGCCACCGACGATGACAAGCGGCGGCTGGCGCCGATCCACGAGCGGCTCAAGCGCTCGGGCGCGCGCAATGTGCAGGTGCGCACGCCGAAATCGGTCGGCGACGCCATCGCCGATTTGGCGGGCCGCATCGATCTGGTGCTGATCGACGCGCCTTGCACCGGCACCGGCGCCTGGCGGCGCAACCCGGATGCCAAGTGGCGCATGCGGCCGGGCGCGCTCGACCAGCGCGTCAAGGAACAGGCCGACATTCTCGATCGCGCGGTACCGCTGCTCAAAGCCGGCGGCCGCATCGCCTACATCACCTGCTCGGTGCTGGATGAGGAGAACGGCGCGCAGGTGCGCGCATTCCGCTCGCGGCATCCGGGCTTCGCGGTTCAGCCGCCGGCGGAGGTCGCGAGCGCGCTGGGCGAGCGCGCTTTCATGTTCGGCAAAGCGGCGCGGCTGTCGCAGGAGGGAATCCTGATGACGCCGCGCACGACGGACACGGACGGGTTTTTCGTCTCGCTTCTGCGACATGCCGGCTGAGTGCTTCTAATAAAGAGTAGACAGCAGTACCCATGAATACCCCGATTGCGCCGTAATCCCGGCCAAATTTTTCCGCGAAGATTTCGTGACTGTAGGGGGCAAAGTCTTTCATCGGGGGCACCCCAAATGTCGCTGGCGAGGCGCGAGCCGCTGTTGCACGCCCGGGTACACGATACCGCGGCTTATCCCGGGGACACGGCACATGCGCGCGGCCCGATCCGCGGCTTCACCCGGTTCATGACGGTGATGCAGCTGACCGGCTCGCTGCTCGGCATACCGATCGGCCTTGCCAGCGGCTACGCGATCTATCGCGCCAACTTTGCCGCCGACGCGACCTGCCAGACCCTGCGGTCCAATATCCTGGCGACGCTCGACAGAAGCGTCGATGCCGCGACGCGGCGTATGCTGGTCCACCGCGACGTGGCCACGTTTGAAAGAAGCTGCGGCGTCAGCGATCCGGATGCTGCCGCGGCATTCAAAGGGTTGTTGGTCGCTGACAAGACGAAAGCGCCGATGATCGCCGTCACGCCGCGCGCCGAGGTGAAGCCGAAAGACGTTGCGCGTAAGGACGAGCCGCGTTCGATTGCTGCCGCGCCGGAGCGCCGCGATGCCTCGGACGCCGCGTGGGTCGCGGCGGTTCGAGAGGCCTTGCTGACCGAGGGCACGCAGCCGAGCGCGCACCCCGCGGCCGCCAAGAAGCCTGTTGCAGCCGCAGCGCGGCCGATGTCGCTCGATATCCGCGCGGCGAGCGCAGCGCCGGCAACTCTGCCTGTCGCCGCGCCGCAGGCTTTGGCGCCAGCAATACCCGCGGCCGCGGTCCCCGTTCCGGATCACCCGGTTCCGCCGGGCTTGATCCCCGAAGCCTCGCCCGTGGCCAATGCAGTACCGTTGGATAGCCGCAGCGGTTCGCACCTTGCCGGCTGGGTCGCCCGAATTCCACTCGTCGGGCACATGATCGCCGGAGAGCCTCGCTAAGCCTGCGGCTGCCAGTCCGCCACTGTCGCCAAGTCCGCCTCGACCTGCCAGCGGCCGCTCTTGCCGGGCCGGCGCTCGGCCTGGGCCAGGCGTACAAGGAATTCGCTGCGCGGGATTTCGACAAAGCCCATGTCGTGACAAGTCGGCGTCATCAGCTTGCCGTCATTGAAGGCGTAGCCCCAATGCGCCAAGTGCCAGTTGAGCACGGTGAAGCCGATCTTCGAGGTGTTTGGCTCGTGTGAGAACTGCGACTCGGTGACGAACATTCCGCCAATGGCGACGCCATAGCCGCCGCCCACCAGCTCGCTGTTCGCGTTCCAGACCTCGAAGGAGTGCGCGTAGCCGGCGTCGAACAGCTCGGCATAGGCGCGCATGATGGACGGCGTGATCCAAGTGAGGTGCCATTGCCCCGTACGCCGCCCAGCGCAGCCCGTGATGACGCCTTCGAAATCGCGGTCGAAGGTGACGCTATAGCGTGCCTGCCGAATTTGCCGGCGCAGGCGGCGGGCGATATGCGCCTCGCTGAAGAACAAGAGCGAGCGCACCGGCGGCGACCACCATTTCAGCGGCGCGATGTGCGCGAGCGGGTAGAGCCCGCGCCGGTAGGCGGCAAGCAGCGTCGGTACTGTGAGGTCGTGCACGATGCCGGCCAGGCCCGGCGGATTGGCGAGCGCGCGCTCGGGATCGGGCAAAGCGTAATCCGGCGCCATGAACTCGTCGAAGCAGAGGCGTGCGACGTTCGGCAATCCGCCGATGCGCCCCGGCGCCAGCGCCCAGGCGAGCCCCAGCGCCCAGCGCTCGATCAAGTCGCGCGGGCTCTCATGGAACAACGCGGCGCGCCGGCCGACATCCGTACGCTTCGGGGTGGCAAGCGCTAGGTGGTCGGCGTGGTAGGCCAAAAGGATCCCCAAACGTGTGGAAATGGCGGAATTGCAGCCCTTTATCTCTCACGCCGCGGCTAATGGAGGGTTATCTGAATAGGTCGAAATATGGCGTAGTTAACCGGAGCCTGATGCCGCCTTGACCCAAAGCACGCTCAATCCCACAAAGCCGCCTCGAACGGGGCCGATTCCGGAGCCGTTCGCGGGACCGGTGCCCATGCACGATAAAGTCCTCATCGTCGATTTCGGTTCCCAGGTCACCCAGCTCATCGCGCGCCGGGTGCGCGAAGAGAAGGTCTATTGCGAGATCGTGCCCTACCAGAAGGCGGAAGCCGCCTTCCGCGAGATGAGCCCCAAGGCGGTGATCCTCTCCGGCGGTCCGGCGTCGGTGCTCGACAAGGATGCGCCGCTGGCGCCTCCGGCGATCTATGACGCCGGCGTGCCGGTGCTCGGCATCTGCTACGGCGAACAGGCCATGGCGGCGCAACTCGGCGGCAAGGTCGAAGCCGGCCATCACCGCGAATTCGGCCGCGCCGAGGTGGAGGTCTCCGCCGAGAGCCCACTGTTCGACGGCGTCTGGCGCCAGGGCGAGAAATACCCGGTGTGGATGAGCCACGGCGATCGCGTCACCGTGCTGCCGCCCGGCTTCCGCGTGCTCGGCACCTCGTCCAACGCGCCGATCGCCATCATCGGCGACGATGCGCGCAAGTTCTACGCCACCCAATTCCATCTCGAAGTAATGCACACGCCGCACGGCGCCGCGCTGCTGCGCAATTTCGTGCGCAAGATCGCCGGCTGCGCCGGTGACTGGACCATGCGCGCCTTCAAGGACGAGGCGATCGAGAAAATCCGCAAGCAGGTCGGCAAGGGCAGGGTGATCCTCGGGCTATCGGGCGGCGTCGACTCGGCGGTCGCCGCCGCATTGATCCACGAGGCGATCGGCGACCAGCTCACCTGCGTGCTCGTCGATCACGGGCTGATGCGGCTCGCCGAGGCGCAGAAAGTTTTGTCGCTGTTCCGCGACAGCTACAACATTCCGCTGGTGCATGTGGATGCGTCGGATACCTTCCTCAAGGCGCTCGATGGCGTCGATGATCCCGAGGTCAAGCGCAAGACCATCGGCAAACTGTTCATCGACGTCTTCGAAGCGGAAGCCAAGAAGATCGGCGGCGCCGAGTTTTTGGCGCAAGGCACGCTCTACCCGGACGTGATCGAAAGCGTCTCGTTCACCGGCGGGCCTTCGGTCACCATCAAGTCGCATCACAATGTCGGCGGCTTGCCCGAGCGCATGGATATGAAGCTGGTCGAGCCGTTGCGCGAATTGTTCAAGGACGAGGTGAGGGCGCTTGGGCGCGAGCTCGGCCTGCCGGACGGCTTCGTCGGCCGTCATCCGTTTCCCGGGCCGGGCTTGGCCATCCGCGTGCCAGGCGCGATCACACGCGAGAAGCTCGACATATTGCGGCTGGCGGATGAAATTTACATCGAGGAGATCCGCCGCACCGGGCAATACGACAACATCTGGCAGGCCTTCGCCGTGCTGCTGCCGGTGAAGACCGTCGGCGTGATGGGCGATTACCGCACTTACGAATACGTCGTCGGCTTGCGCGCGGTGACCTCGACCGACGGCATGACCGCCGATTTCTATCCGTTCGACATGCGCTTCCTCGGCATGGTGGCGACGCGCATAATCAACGAGGTCAAGGGCGTCAACCGCGTCGTATACGACGTGACGAGCAAGCCGCCGGGGACGATTGAGTGGGAGTGACGCGCGTCACCGGCGTTTCTTGCGCTTGGCCGTTTTCTTTTTCACGGCCTTCCTTTTCACCGCTTTCTTTTTCGCCACCTTTTTCTTCGCGCCTTTCTTTGCCGCTCCGTTCTTGGCCGCCGTCGCGGGTTTGGCGTGCGGGCTGGTTTCGGGGCCGAAGTCGGCCAGCGGTTCTTTGCCGGTCTTGAGGCTCTGCAGATAGGACTCGGTGAAGTCCATCTTGATCTCGGTCCACAGCGGTAAGTGGTCCGACATCTGCCAGGTGCGCCATTTCTTGTAAGCGGCCAGATCGGTCTTGGCCGGCTTGCCGCTTTTCGTCGTCGTTGGCATCAGCGGCTTATAGATGGGGTAGTCGGCTTCATCGCGGTAGACATAGTCCTGCCAGTGGAAGCACCCGGCCTTTTCGATCTGCACGATCTTCTCGCGCGCGCACAGCGCAATCTGATCGTAATAGTTCGTGCTCGCCAGCGCGGTCGGCATGCGCAGCTCGTTGGGCACTTTGAGGCCGCTGCCCAGCAACGCATCCATGGTCGGATCGTCGGGATTGAGGATGTTGAAGTCGCCCAGGAGGATGTATGTCTCCTGATCCTTCTTTTGGCGTTTAGTGAAGAATTGCGCGATATCGTGGATTTCGCGCTTGCGCGGTGCCAAGTTCGTTGCGCTGCCATAGTAGATGTGCACCGTACAGATGTTGAATTTGAACCAACCGGCTTGAAAGGCGACCATGAAGGGCGTCCGGTTGAACTGGTCCGGGTTTATGCCCTTGTTCTTCGGCAAGACGATTTCGCCCGCGATGTGACGAAAGCGGATCTTGCGCGTGTCAAAGACGAAGGCGAGCCGCTCCATGTTGCCGCTCTGGTCGGTGACGATGTAGTTCCAGTGCGGGCCAAGAAGGTCGGTGACCTCCTTGAAAGCGGCCATGTTCTCGTTGACCTCCTGCACCGCCACCAGATCGAAGGCCGATATCACCTCGGCAATATAGAGCAGCGAATTCCGGCGAGCGTGGCGACGGGTTGAGCCGTTCGCCACCGAAGTCGCGGATGTTCCAACTGGCGAGGTGGAACGTCTCCTGTTTGTTTCTCGGCGAGATATCGCGCGCGATGCCGGCGCGTAGCGCAAGCAGCCGGTCGATGGTGCGATCACGCGTCTTTGTCGCCCTTAAACTGGCGCAGTCCCGGATACTGTACCTTCACCCCTTTTACTAACATCGTGACGAGTTAGCTCGCTGCATGAGCATCGTCGCCGCTTCAGGGAGAATACATGCCCATCACCATCTACGGCATCAAGAACTGCGACACCATGAAGAAGGCACGCGCGTGGCTGGATAAGCACCGCGTCGACTATGCCTTCCATGACTACAAGACCGCCGGCATCGAGCGCGACAAGCTGGAGCGCTGGGCCAAGAAAGCCGGTTGGGAGACGCTGCTCAACCGCGCCGGCACGACATTCAAGAAGCTGCCCGACAAGGACAAGGAAAGCATCACCGAAAAGAAAGCGATAGCGCTGATGCTGGCGCAGCCGTCGATGATCAAGCGGCCGGTGCTCGAGCTTGGCGGCGGCAAAATGCTGGTCGGCTTTAAGCCGGAGCAATACGACGCGGCGCTCGGCTAGCTGCCTCCGCGGGCAGTTTGGTCCGTTCATTCCCGCCCCCGCCTGCGCGGGGGCAGGCTCCAGCGGGAATCCAGTGTTACAATTTGTGAGTCCGCCGAATGCGATACTGGGTCCCCGCTTTCGCGGGGACGAACGGAAAATCAGGGAGGCCGCAATGAAAGCCTACAAGAAACGCGACTTCCCGGTCTCCGACGTTCGCCGTTTCCTGGAACCCGGGCCGGTGGTGCTGGTGAGCTCGGCCTGGAAAGGCGAGACCAACATCATGACCATGGGCTGGCACATGGTGATGGAATTTTCGCCCTCGCTGATCGGCTGCCTGATCTCCAGCGGCAATCACAGCTATGAAATGGTCAGCCGCAGCAAGGAATGCGTAATCAACGTGCCGACGGTCGAACTAGCGCAAACCGTGGTGAAGATCGGCAATTGCTCGGGCGCCAGCGTCGACAAATTCCGGAAGTTCAAACTGACGGCGGTCGCCGCCGAGGCGGTCAAGGCGCCGCTGATCGCGGAATGTTACGCCAACCTTGAATGCAAGCTGGTCGACGGCCGGCTGCGCGATCAATACAACCTCTTCATCTTCGAGTGCGTGAAGGCGCACGCCGCTGTGGCGCCCAAATATCCCAAGACCATCCATTACCGGGGCGATGGGATGTTCATGGTGGCCGGGCGCTCGCTCAACCTGCGCCGGCTGTTTCGGCCGGAAATGCTGTGAGCTGCAGTGGGCGGATCAACCGAGCACGGACTTCGTTTCGCTCGAACCTTGGCGCCGACACCCGCATCCGTATCGGGCCGGCAGCGTCTTGCGGAAATTGTCGAGGATATCGGCGCTGACTTCGGCGGCCGGCACCGGGCGGCCGAAATAGAAGCCCTGTACTTGGTCGGCGTCGGCGTCATAGAGAAAGTCGACCTGGTTGGAGGTTTCCACGCCCTCGACCGTCACCCGCATGTTCAACTCGCGTCCGAGGGCGATAATACTCTTGACCACCGTCTTAACGTCGCGGCCGGATTCTTCGAAATTCAGCATAAAGCCACGATCGATCTTGATCTTATCGAACGGAAACTTCCACAAATAGCTGAGGCTCGAATAGCCGGTGCCGAAATCGTCCATGACGATCGAGGCGCCGAGCGCCTTGAGTTCGAGCAGCTGTTGCATGGTGCGCTCGTTGTTGCCGAGCAGGAGCGTCTCGACAATTTCCAGCTCGAGCCGATTTGCATCCAGCCCAGTCTCCTTCAGCGCGGCGGTGACGACGGCAACGATCGTCCCGGACTCGAACTGGGAGGGCGACAAGTTGACCGCGACGGTCAATTCCTCAGGCCATGTCGTGGCTGTCCGGCACGCCTCGCGCAGTACCCAGGCGCCGAGTTTGTCGATGAGGTGCATATCCTCGGCCACAGGAATGAACTTGTCTGGCGGAATCAACGTGCCGTCTTGCGCGGGCAAACGCACCAGCGCTTCGTAGCCTATCAATCGATTGCGACCGATTTCGAATACAGGTTGATAGTGCAGAATGAAGCCATCGTTCGCGACTGCTTCCCGAATCAACTTTTCGAGCACGTGGCGAGCTAGGAGAGCTTCATCCATCTCGGGCGTGAAGAAGATGATGCGATTGCGCCCGGCGGTTTTGCCGCTATACAGCGCGAGATCGGCACTCTTGAGTAGTCGTTCCGAGGTCTTGCCGTCGCTCGGCGCCAGCGCAATGCCGATCGTGACATTGGCTCTGATTTCCTGCTCCTTAAACCACATCGGCTCGCTCAGCGCCGAGGCGACACGCCGCGCGAAACTGTCGACCTGCTCCTTGCCGCCCACGCCCGGTCTGAACCACCACGAATTCGTCGCCTCCGAGACGGGCCACCAAATCCTCGATCCGCGTCAGCGCACGCAAGCGCTGGCCGACGGTGGTGAGAAGAAAATCGCCGCCATCGTGGCCGAGCGTATCGTTCACTTCCTTGAAACGATCGATATCGATGAAATGCACGGCGATCTGGCCGCCCACCGACGGCAGCGCGGCGAGGGCGCTGTCGAGCCTTTCTATAAGACGCGCTCGATTGGCGAGGCCAGTCAATGCGTCGTGATGGGCGAGAAAGTGGATGCGACGATCGGCTTGTTGCTTTTCCTTCGTTCGCCGGTACCACGCGATCGCCGGAAACGCGAAGGAAGACCCGGTCAGCAGGCAGAGCAGAGCCGCCGCGACCAGAAATGTCCGGTAGAAACTGTTGCGTTCCACCGTCTGGTCCACGTAGGCCGCGACGATGGCAACCGGCTGGCCGGCGACCATGACCGGGATATAGGCCTCGGCGAAGTATTCCGGCTGGTCAGGCGGATGGCCTTCTTTCGCATCGACGATGGGATGGCCGTCCTTGATCGAGCTGGCGGCGACTTCATCGTAATGTCGACAAGTCGACCGATGTGATCTTGTCGCGGTCGGACACCAGGATTGAATAGCCGTATCGGTTGAAGATGGTATAGCGGAATACCTCGCCGGCATTGCGAGCACTTTTGAAGAAAGTCAGGCTGGCCGAAGATGGCGTCTCGCCGGATGCGATCTGCTCGAAGGTCGCTGACGTTCGCTGCCAAATATTGCGCCCAATTCTGTGCGGCCCGAGTGGCATTCTGGTAGAGCAGATGATCGGTCGTTGCCTTGACCGTGAGCCAAGTGCCGCCGCTCAAGATGCCGAGGACCAGCACTAGCATGGCGAAATAACTTCGGGCGGTCGGATTTTTGAATAGCGACATGGATGAGCTATTCGCCTGACCGGATGGTTGCGAGCTCGCTCTCGAGCATCGTTGAGAGCTGGCGGTTACGGGCACTTTTTGCATTCCAGGTATCGATCATCGATCGATAGATTCGCCGCGCGGCTGCGAGGTCGGACGGTGAGGGCTCGACCACACTGCGTCGAGGGTCCAATTTAAGCTTGTTAAGCATCTCCTTTTCCTCGGCTCCGAAAGTTTTGATCCAGGCCGCGGCCGTCCACTCCCCGCTGTACTTGCGAATGACGGCCTTCGCCGTTTCGGGCAGGCCGTCGAATGTCTTGCGGTTCATTACCAGTGCGAGCGGCACGGCGCCGACGCCGAGGAGGTAGTGGTTCGTCGCCACCCGCGATACGCCAAATTGGAACAACCCGGTCGGGCTCAAGATGGCGCCATCGATGGTGCCCTTGCCGATTCCCGTCGCGAGTTTTTGTGCTTCCAGAACCGTCGGCGTAGCGCCCAGCCGTTGCAGCGCGTCCGCTCCGATTGGATTGCTGGCGCTAATTTTCTGGCCCTTGAGGGCGGAGAGCGAATCGATCGGATTACGACTGTGGATAATACTTGGGTCGGGCGTATACGCCCCTATCACGAAATAATCTTGGTATCCGCGCAGAGCATTGGCCGCGACGAGGCGGGTGTAGGCGAGCGTGCCTTCGCGCATGTTTCGAAAAATACCGGGCTGCTCAAGCAGCACATTGTCGGGAAATCGATACGGCGTCACTCCAGGAACGACGAAGGCTATGTCCGCCACGCCGTCGAGGACGAGTTGGGGTTGCTGCGCCTGCAACTTGCCGAGCGCTCCGTTGGGATGGACATCGACCGCTACCAGCCCTTTTCCTTCGGCATTGACCGCATCCACGAACGGTTTGATTCCAAACAGATATGTTTGCGAGTGGTCGGATCCGAAGAACGACAGTTTTAGCCGGATCGTTTCGGCCGTTGCGGACAGCGGTATCAGTGTCAGCAGCACGGCCAAAAGTTTTGTCGTCGGATTGACCATGGTTCCTAGACCTCCCTTCGCACGGCGGGCCGCACTGGCTCACGTGACGTTACGCAAATCCGAACAGCGTTCTTCCTGGCGCCAAACTGCGTCATGGCCTTGACCTGATTTTTGCGAGCTCAGCCTCGACCATGCCGAGAAGTTCACGGTTGTGTGCGCTTTTCGCTGCCCAATCCTCGGTCACGGACGCGTAGACACGCTGTGTACTTTTCAAATCGGATGATGACGGGAAAGTCACTTTTCGCCTTGGATCGGACTCCAGCTTTTCGAGGGTCAGCTTGTCCAACGCTGCCATGCCCGTTGCCGACTTGTCGGCCAGCCATGGTCCACTGTATTTGCGGATGACCGCTTGGGCCTTCGGCGGCAAGCTCTCAAATTTCTTGCAATTCATCACCAATGCGGTGGGGGCGCCGCCCAATTGGATCATGTAATGATTGGTGGTGACGCGCCCGATTCCGAATTCAAACACCATGGCGGGCGGTAAAGTGGCGCCGTCGATCGCGCCGCGACTTATTGCGTCGGTCGTCCGATTGATAGCGAGAAGAACGGGCGTTGCGCCGAGCCGCTCAAGCACGCCCATTTCGATTTGATTGTTGGTGCGGATGGTCAGGGTCTTGAGATCTTTGTTGGCGGCAATTGGTTTGCGGCTGTGAATGGCTTCCGCTCCGGATACGAAAGCACCGACCACGAAGAAATCGTTGTAGCCTTTGAGAGCGCCGGCTTGGACCAGCCGGGTAAAGACAAGGCTGGCCTCATGCGCATCATGATAAATGCCCGGAAGTTCCATGACGGAAGTGTCTGAAAATCTTTCCGGCGTTAGTCCCGGCACAATGATCGCCAATTCGACGGTGCCGTCGGCGACCAGTTGCGCCTGTTCGACCTGCACTTTGGCAATAGCGCTGCTGAAATCCGTTTCGATCTCGATCAGGTGTTGGCCTTCGTCATTGACGGCATCGACGAACGGCTTGACCGTCTTCTGGTAGATGTTTGAGCGGTCGGAAGTGAAAAAGGAAAGCTTGAGCGTGATTGGCTCCGCGGAAGCCGCCGTCGACATCAGCAACGCGGCGGCGATGAAGATGTAGCGCATTGCGGAATGGAACATAACGCTCCTCTTGAGGGTGCCCGCGGCCTTGGTGCGTGGCGCCGTGCCAGTCATTGTTAAAATGCAAAACTTTCAGGTTGCTTGCGTCGATGATGAAAAGGCCGTCGTTACATCTCCGGATATATACGTAATGGTATTTAGGTGAGGTAATTAAAGCTTCTATTTCAAAATGATTTATGCCGATTGGGCGACAACTTGACTTGGCCTCAGTCGCCCCCGCGAAGCTTCGCAACTTCTGCCCGCGCGGCATTAAGAAGTTCGGCATTGTGGGGACTAGCAGACGCGTAGTCGGCGATCACGGCGTCGAACACGGTGTGCGCCGTTTTCAAATCCGCTTTCGACGGGTAGGTGACTGTTCTGCGCGGTTCGGACTTTAGGTGGTCCATGATTAGCGCGGTCGATGCTTCATTGATCCGAATATAGTTTTCATCGAGCCATGCGCCGCTGTATTTGCGGATGATAGCCTGGACGTCGGCGGGCAGGTTGTTGAATTTCTTCTTGGTCATGAGCAGTGACAACGGCACGCAACTCGTCCCAAGCATGTAGTGATATGAAGCGACCCGACCAATTCCGAATTCGACCATCGGTGCAGGTGGTGCCGCA
>CAVXGN010000052.1:0-88451 GCA_963761245.1 uncultured Alphaproteobacteria bacterium
TGATTTGACGTCGGGACGACGTGTCCATGGCGAATTCGCAAATCCTGGCACAAATGGATCGGCCCGGGCAGTCTTGTGAGATACCTGTGTGTGCCGAAAACTTCATCCGCGTTGATTAGGGGAGGGAATTGCCTAAGCTTGGCGGGCCATGATCGCGCTGGTTTGCTTCATCTAGTCGGTCTTGACCGCCCCGCTCAAGTCGAAGAGCCGGCTTGAGGTGGAGAACGCCGTGCTTCGACTGTCCCTGTCGTAAATTCCGTCCGGTTGGCGTGAGACGCAGAATTGGATAATGCTCTGCGAGATGCGGGATCTCTGCAGAATAATTTTTGGGATTATGGTCGATCTGTTCCGACCGCGGGCGGCTATGGAAGCCGAGATTTGTGTTGCGGCAGCAGATCATCGTGCTGCGAAGGGGCCGGCTCAGTCGGTGGTCAATTTTTAGCCGTCGACAAGATGGTTCTAGGTTGGGTCTGCCAGCTGTTTCCGAAAACCCGCGAAGCGCTCGCCATCGTTCGGCCTGAGACCGTGATCCGGTGGCATCGCGCAAGTTTCCGGTGTTACTGGCGCTGGAAGTCGAGGTTCTCGCCGGGGTCGCCCTGGGGTGCCGGCTGAGGTCCGGCGGTTGATCCGCGAGATGAGCATTGCCAACCCATTGTGGGGCGCGCCGCGGATACACGGAGAACTGCTCAAGCTCGGTACCGATATCGGGCAGACGAGCGTGGCCAAGTATATGGCCAGGCGGAGAAGTCCGCCATCTCAAGGCTGGAAGACGTTCCTTCATAACATGCCGACGGCATTGCAGCGATGATCTGTTCGTCGTGCCGACAATCTCATTTCGTCTGCTCTATGGCTTGTTGATCCTAGGGCATGGCCGAAGACGGATTTTATGGCTTGGTGTCACAGCGCATCCGACCGCGGAATCGATCGCAAATCAAATCACTGAAGCTTGCGGATGGGAACAAGCTCCCTGCTATCTGATCCGGGATCGGGACGGGGCCTATGGTAGATCTTCATCCGAAGACTTCGATCAATGGGCATTCGAGACCGACCAACGTCGCCGCGCTCCCCGTGGCAAAACGGATATGCTGAACGGCTGATCGGTTCAATCCGCAGATAAGTGTCGATCATATCATCGTCATGGGCGAACGGCATCTTCGTCACGAGCTGCTATCGTACATGAAATACTACAATGAGGTACGCACGCACTTGTCCCTAAAGAAGGATGCGCCCATACCGCGCGCCATAGGGACCGTCGGTCACATTCTTTGCCGTCCGATTCTGGGCGGGCTGCATCATCAATATGTCCGGATTTAATTTACGACAGGGACAGCCTTAAGCTTGCGACTGAGGTGGTGCGCTCCAACGCAGGCCTCCATGCCGATCAGGCACGGCGGCATGTTGGCAAACCGTGCCTCTACCTGGCCACGCGACCATTTCTGACGCAGCACGATGGCACCACGCTCATCGTGACCTACGATGTGGAACGAGTTCTTGCCGATATCGATGCCAACCACGGCGATTACAGCATTGAGTATCTGGGACATGGCGTGCTCCTTGTCTTTGTCGCCCCTGGCCAGCTTCTTTAGCTGGCGGGGCAGGAGCACGGCCGGGCCATCCCATTAGCGGACACGAGAAAAAGCGGTCGCCGCTGTCATCGACAATACATGATTCTCAGCATGCACGTAGGCTTATGAGGAATGCGAATAGGCGCTTAAGCATCACGCAGTGATTGATGCTGGCCACAGATGTTCGGAGTGGTATTCGGTTGAGCCGAAGCGCTCATACAGCGGGTCGGTCGGCTTGTACGCAACGTCCAAGAGGTTAATGGTGCTGCCATTCTTAAAGCGGATGACGTTGTATTTGCCGTCTAGCGTCCAGTCATCCTGCGGGACGCCGTGGAGCGCGGGAACCTTAAGGGTTGTTCGCAGTTAAACGACAATGGGGACATTTAAATACAGCTTTCGAGGTTTGCTGGCTTTCTGCGGTGGCGCGGCGCTGGTAATGCTCTGCGGAGCCGCGACAGCGGAGCCTCTGCAGTATCCCGTTTCCATACCCCAGGAATGTATAGCCCTGGCCCAGCGCGAGGGAATGCCCTCGGTTATTTCGAACAAAGTTCAAGCAGTAAAAGCAAAGTACAAACTGTATCGGATGAGCAGGAAGGACCCGCTCGTGCGTCAGTGCCGCTCTGCTGTCAGACAGGCGGAGCTTCTCTTAAAAGAGCGGGCGAAATTTGAGCGGGCGACCGAGGTAGCCCGCAGACAGTAAGTTTTCACAGAACATACGAATTTCTGCGGAAGGCCGGAACACGCCGCTGCCTTCCACTTTGCTACGCGCTGGTAGGGCAACCAAGGGAGCGTCCATCCCCTACGCGGTCCTGAGCTTCGAGCGTTGCGGCCATTGCAGGGGGCGAGCCCTTACGTGTTCGTCACTGAGGCCGGCACGCCAGCGACTACGCCTTGGTTCCTGCGAATGGTCCAGCGAACCGGCCGAGCCGCTAAGCTGCCCTTCCCTGTGCATCCGCACATGCTCAGACATTCGACGGGATACAAGCTGGCCAATGATGGTGCAAACTCGCGATCGCTGGCTCATTATCTCGGGCATCGGAATTTGCAATCAACGGCGCGGTACACGGCGCTGGCGCCAGATCGGTTCGCGAAGTTCTGGCAGGACTAAGCGTGGTGAAGTGCCGTGCGGGTCTCCTGCATTTATTGTGATTATCCGCTTGCCCGACGATCATCGATTTTATCGGCTACCTCATCACAAACCTCAGCCATTTCGAAAACTCTTGCTTGATGAGGGGGTCTTCGGCCTTTTCAGCAAGCGCTCTATATTTGGCACCTTGTTCTCGTAGATAATCAGAGTAGTGAAACATGCGACGATGCCCATATTTATCGTTGCAATGGCTCGGGCCGCTGCACGAGCCTATAAAATGGTTTCAGGATTGAATTCCATTGGACCATCCTGCGCCTGCAACACTCGCAATAAACGCTGCCACTGTCAGCGATGGGCAATTCGGCATAGCTCACGACATACTGTGCTTTGCAATGCGGACAGAAGTAATCAACGTCAGGGGTGTTTATTGGGCGGCGCATCCTTGTAATATATGCGCCTTAACGCCTGTCCGATAGTAACAAGTCCGCCTAGGCGCCGACCTCTACCATTTCTTACTCGCCGCCCGGGCCCAAGGCGCTAGGCTTTGGGCAAGAGACAAGGCGCGTTCTCAGGCGCCCATGCGGCAGCGCTCCGAATGCGAGCGGCCATTCGGTGTGATACGTCTCCGCGACCCGGCAGCCAGGTCGGTTGCAAAGTGTTTAAGGCCGAAAGGAAACACCACGGCCTTCAAGCCAAATTATCGTCTGCAACGCAATGATCGCAATCGGGCAGCGCAGGCAAAGCGTGAGGAAAAACAGAGAAGGCGCGAGGAAAAATCTGCGAAACGCAAAATCGAAAGCACGGTCGAGATCAACAGCTCACCTGACGATGAGCAGACGTAGTGTGGGATGACCTGTGATCCCGTTCTAGCCGTTCACATTTTATAGTGACCCCATGAATTCAATCAACGTCATCGCCCCCTATAAGTGGCACGGCATGTGGGTCTTCGACGACGAGCGTGTTGGGCTGGACAAAGAGCCATTCGTTGCTGGCGCCGATACGATGATTGACCGCGTCGTGACCAATATTCCGAACGCCCTGTCCCTGTCGCAAACCTTATCCGGCTGGCGGTTGATCGAGAATCAGGCAATCCTCGTGCGGGATAGAGGAATCTTTGCAGACTTGTTGGTTGGGTGGTCGCCGATCTGTTTCGACCATGGGCAGCATTGGAAGCGAGATTCTGGTGTGGCGACAACAGGTGTCCTTTCCGAAAATGCCATCCGGTGCAGATTCGCGTTGTGAGGCGGAAAATCATCACATCATTCGGATCGATGATTGTGATCCTGCATGCCCTTGGAATGGCTATCGCCGACATGTTCAAGTCGCGCAGTAGGCTTGAAGCCGAGAAGTTGTTTCTTCTGTTTCAACACAACATTGTCCTATCAGCGGCAGACAAATTCTCTGCCGGCGTGGCGGATTAAAAGGTGACCATTTGGCAATGTCGGAAGGGACAGCAACCTTGCGGACGTTCGTCATTGACCTTCAGCTGATGGGCTTGACCAACGATTGACCAACGATACGGCGCAACCAAACAAGAACAAACGTCGTCAAACATCATTGGGCGCGACGCTAGTCGTCAGATTTTATCGACGTTTCCGGGGAGGGCGTACCGCTCATAACGGTCTGGTTGCAGGTTCGAGTCCTCCCGGGGCCACCACGTTTCCTTGGAATTTCCGTTGTTTCCGACCGAATTGTCTAACCGGACAGCAAGGGCCGCTTTCGAAAGATAGGTGGAAATTGCTTGGACATGCGACAATGTACACGAATGACGCAAATCGGCCACCAAGCCTCTGAAGCGCGGCAAATTCTTTATCCGCCGTTTCGAGTCATCTATGTTTGGCGCGGTGGAGAATAGAGGCAGCAAATTGGCCGGCCCGGTATTTCAGCGCGCCTCTACGCTGGCGATGACGCCTCTTACCTGGGCAATGCTGCTGCTGTTGTCATTGTGTTGGGGCGGTTCGTTCTTCTTCACCGGCATCGCGGTCACCGAACTGCCGACCTTCACCATTGTCGTGCTGCGCGTCGGGTTGGCCGCTTTAGCGCTCTGGGCCGTGGTTCTCACGAGCGCGACCGCTATGCCGGAGAAGATGTCCTTCTGGCGCGCAATCGCGCTCATGGCGGTGATCAACAGCGTATTGCCCTTCCTGCTCATCGTGTGGGGACAATCGCACGTGCCCTCCAGTCTCGCCTCGATCTTTATCGCGACGACGCCGTTGTTCGGTGTGCTGCTGGCGCATGTCATGACCTCCGATGAGCGCATGACCGTACCGGGCGTCGCCAGCGTCGTCTTCGGCTTTGCCGGTGTCGTCGTGCTTATTGGTCCGGGCTTGCTCGGCGACCTCGGCACCGACTTTTTGGCCGAACTAGCCATCCTCGGCGGCGCATTGTGCTACGCCCTATCGGGCATTTATGGGCGTCGCTTTTCGCGTGAAGGCATCTCACCGCTTGTTATTGCGACCGGTCAGCTCACCGTGTCCACGTTGCTGTTGCTGCCGCTCGCTCTTTACATCGATCGGCCATGGACGCTTCCCATGCCAAGCTTGGCTGCGTCGGCAGCGGTGCTCGGCGTCGCCCTTGTCTCGACAGCCTTCGCCTTTCTGCTTTATTTCCGCATTCTGGCGACCGCCGGCGCGACCAATCTGATGCTGGTGAATTTCCTCGTTCCGGTCAGCGCGATCATGCTTGGCGTTTCGATCCTTAACGAGACCCTGAAGTCAGAACAGCTCATCGGCATGGCGCTCATATTTGTCGGGCTGGCGTTGCGCGACGGGAAATTGCTGGCGCTGATCCGGCGTCCGGCATAGGTCAATTTAAGTCGTTGAAATCGCTTAGCCGTGGCAGGGCGTCTGGGCTCACCATCCATCGCCCGGCAACTTCAGATTGTCCGGGCTCCGCAGCTACATTCCAGACTTTCAAAAAATATGTCATAGACCTTGCGCCGTTCTCTTGCCGCGCCTTCCAACCAGCATCCACCGCCGATGCTTTACAGCATCGCCTCAAGGCCCCTCGCATGACCGACGTCAGTCAAGTCAATACCCTGTTTCAGCTGCTGACCATCGCCAAGCGCAATCTCCCGCCGGGGGCTTGGGATTACCTGATGGGCGGGTCGGAAAGCGAAACGACTCTCAATCAGAACCGGCGGGCGTTGGATCGCCTGGCGTTCAGGCCGCGCGTGCTGCGCAACGTGTCGCACATCGACACCTCCACGACGCTGCTCGGGCAGAAGCTCAAGCTGCCGATCGTGCTGGCGCCGATCGGCTCGATGCAGGACCTGCTTGCCGAAGGCGGCGTGGCGCCGACCCGGGCGGCGGCGCGCACCGGCGTCATCCACATGCTGAGCTCGGTCTGCGCGCCCGGCATGGAAATTATCGCGAAGGCCGCCGATTACCCGAAGTTCTTCCAGCTCTATGTGCGCGGCGACAAGCAATGGGTGGACGACACGCTGAAGAAGGCGCTGGCCTGCGGCTATCGCGCGATATGCCTCACCGTCGACCGCGCCACTTACGGCCGCCGCGAACGCGACATAGCCAAGGGCCATAGCCCGACCGCGCGCAAAAACGCGGCCAGCAAGTCGTTCCAGGGGGCCTTCACGTGGGATGATGTCGATCGTATTCGGTCTTATGTAAAGGTTCCGCTGGTCCTCAAGGGCATCGCGACGGCCGAAGATGCCGAAATCGCCGTGGCGCGCGGCGTGGATGGCATTTACGTCTCCAACCACGGCGGCCGCCAGCTCGACCATGCGCAGGGCTCGATTGCCGCGCTGCCCGAGATCGTGGCGGCGGTCGGCGGACGCGCCGAGATCATCGTCGATGGTATGATCCTGCGCGGGACCGACGTGCTCAAGGCGCTGTCGCTCGGCGCCAACGCGGTCGGCATGGGGCGTATGCAGGGAATCGCGCTCAGCGCCGGCGGTGAGGACGCCGTCGTCCGCATGATCGAAATCGTCGAGAATGAGATGCACCGCGCCATGGCCCTGCTCGGCGTGGCGAAGCTATCGGAACTCGGCCCGCAGTGTCTGGCGCCGGCCGAGCCGCTCGCCCGGAATTGGATCGAGAGCGCCTTTCCGCTCATGCGCGAAGGATATGGCGCTCCGGCAAGCGAGATCGCCGATCTGTCGCTCAAGCTGCCCGGGTAGGCTCGCGCGCCGACGTTTTAGGCATCGCACCTCAGTCGGCGTCGACGATCGGGTTGTCCAACCTTCGGACTCCGTTCGCGGCGCAATCGCTGCACCACCAACATGTCCGCTATGAATTTTGCAACCGGCAGCCGGCACGCTTGGCAACCGCCTTCCGGCAATTGATAATGCACCCTTGGGAATGAGCCGCCCGGCGCTCAACATGCGGTGTCATAAGCCGCGGGCTCGATGGAGGAGGACGCCTTATGCAATGGTCTCGAATTGCCCGCGCGTGGACGGTATCGGCTGCGCTTGCGGTTGCTGGCTCAATGCTGGCCGCGCCGATCGTACGGGCGCAGGAAGCGCCGGCTCTCGCGGCAATCAAGGATGCCAAAGAGAAGGCGCGGGTGTCCGCGCTGATCGAAGCGGCCAAGAAGGAGGGCCAGCTCTCCTGGATCGGCGTGCAGATCGAGCCCGGCCACGCCAACGCCATCCTGGCCGAGTTCAAGCGCTACTACGGTCTCAACGACCTGAAGGGCGAATACACTTATGCCGGCACCGGCGCGATCGTCACCCGCGTCGAGCAGTTGCTGCGCGCCAAACGCAACAATTTCGACATCGTCTGGAACGCGTCGTGGGCCTGGTACAAGGATCTGCTCAAACGCGGCGAGATCATGAAATACGAATCGCCGGAATATGCCGCCTACACGCTGTCCGACAAGCACGGCATGTCGCAGAAGGGCTATTGGGCGGCCGACGCCTATGCCTTCGCGCCGGTCTACAACACCCAGGCGATCGCTTCGCAGATCAAGGATTTCCATCCGACCAGTTGGAATGACTTCGTCGATCCGCGGCTGGCCGGGCACCTTTGCATGATCAACGTGCTGATCTCGACATCGGCGGCGCCGGTCGTCGCCGGCATCACCAAGGTGATGGGCGAGAAGTGGCTGGTCGCGCTCGGCAAGCTCAAGCCGACGCTGCATACCAAGGCGGCGCAGGGTCGCGATTGGGTCGGCTCGGGCGAATTCTCCGCGACCCTCTTGAACAGCCCCAAGGACGCCTTGTCGCTCGCCAAGCGCAAGCTGCCGACCAAGCAGGTGTTCCCGAAGGAAGGCGTGGTGCTGATCCCGTTCCCGGCGATCATCATGACGAGCGCGCCGCATCCCGCTGCGTCCAAGCTGTTCATCGACTTCGTGCACAGCGCCCACGGCACGCAGACGGCGATGGACGCCGGCGCACTGCTGTTCTTCGGCCGTCCCGGCGTCAAGCCGAAATATCCCGATATCCTGCCGGCGGCCGAGGACGTTAAGGCGATCCCGTTTGACTGGGACAAGGAAGCGAGCAACGCGGCGATCAAGGCGTTCCGCGCCAAGGCCAGGTCCTACGGGATCGGCAGCAAGTGAGCTGACGTCATCGCCCTGATGCGTGCGGCGCCGATTAAGCGCCGCACGCACTTTCTTTCAGAGGATCGATCCCGTGACCCTGGCGTCGACCGCGCCTAACCCGTTTCGCCTGCTGTCGTTGCGCGGCCAGGGCGTCGCGATCATGGTGCTGATCTATGCGGTGCTGGCGGTCGCCGTGGTCTATCCGCTGCTCGCGGTGCTCATTCAATCCTTCTCCGAAAGCTCGGGCCTTACATTTGCGAAGATTCACGAGGTCTTCACCACCCCCAATATTATTGAGGCGGTGTTCAACACGCTGATCATCAGCGTGCTCACGGTGATCTTCGCCGGTACCGTCGGCATCACGCTGGCCTGGCTGATCGCGCGTTCGAACATGCCGTTCCGGCGCTTGTTCGATCCGCTGAACATGATTCCGTTCTACCTGTCGAGCGTGGTCGGCGCGCTGAGCTGGCAGATCGTGGCGGCGCCGCGTTCCGGCATTCTCAACGAGCTGCTGAAGCCGATTTTCGGCGGGCCGGTTTTCGACATCTATTCCGTTGGTGGTATCGCGCTGGTGCTCGGGTTGTTCTACTCACCCTATGTCTATTTGTTCACGCTCGGCAGCCTGCAAAGCATGGACGCCTCGCTGGAAGACGCCGCGCGCATGTCCGGCGCGTCGAAGTTCGCGACGGCGATCCGCATCACGCTGCCGCTGTCGGCGCCGGCGATCCTGTCGTCCTGCATCCTGGTGTTCGTTACGGCGGCCGGAATTTTCGGGGTGCCGCTGGTGCTGGGCGTGCCGGCCAACCTCAACACGCTCTCGACCCTGATCTACACCGCGATCAACGAATATCCGTCGGATTTCGCCAAGGCCGCCATCCTCAGCTCGGCGCTGTTCCTGTTCACCGCGGTCTTCACCGTCGCGCAGATCCTGCTGTTGCGCGGACGCCGCTTCACCACGGTGACGGGCAAGGGCTATCGGCCGCGCCGGGTGGATCTCGGGCGCTGGCGTTGGGCCGGGGTCGCCGTCAACAGCATTTATTTGCTTTTCGTCATCGGGCCGTTCATCGCCCTGCTGCTGGTGTCTTTCCAGGATGCCTGGACCGGCGGCTTCGACTTGAGCCGCTTCACGCTGGCGAATTACAGCAAGGTAATCTTCGTCGACGCCATCGCCCACCGCGGCCTGATCAACAGCATCTACATCTCCACCATCGGCGCGACCATCGCGGTTATGGTTTGCATGGCGCTGGCGCTCGCCATTCACCGCACGCGGCTTCCGGGCCGTGAAGGGCTCGCGCCGCTGGCCATGGTGCCGGTCACGGTTCCGGGGATCGTGCTCGGGCTCGGATTTTTGATCGCGCTGGTGTCGACGCCGCTCTACGGCACGATATGGATTATCATGATCGCCTACATCGTGCACTACCTGCCGACCGGACTGCGCAACGGCGAGTTGCTGGTGCAGTCGGTATCGCGCGAGCTCGACGAGTTGGCGCGCATGTCGGGGGCGAGCTGGTGGCGGGCGATGGTCCGCATCGTGATGCCTCTGGTCGCGCCGGGAATGATGTCGATGTGGCTCTTGCTGTTCGTGACCTATATCCGCGAGGTGAGCTCGTCGATGATGCTGTTCACCTTCGGCACCGAAACGATTTCCATCGCGCTGATCCAGATCATGGAATACGAACCGTACGGGGTGTCGGGAGCGTTCGGCGTGTTGCAGACCGTCCTGGTCCTGGTCTGCGTCGCTTTCATCCGTCAGGTCTCGAACCCGCGTCAGGGCAATGTATGACCACTCCAGCAACATCCAGACAATCCGCGAGGACGGCGTGAGCTTGCATTCCGTACCAGTGACGGTCGAACGCCTGACCATGGCCTATGGCGCGGTGCAGGCGGTCGGCGGCATCGGCTTCCATGTTGCGCCGGGACAGACCGTCACGCTGCTCGGTCCGAGCGGCTGCGGCAAGACCACCACGTTGCGCTGTATCGCCGGCCTGGAAGTGCCGACCGGAGGCCGCATCACGATCGGCGAGCGGGTGGTCTTTGACGACGTGAGCAAGACCTTCGTCGAGCCGGAACGCCGCAATATCGGGATGGTGTTTCAGTCCTACGCCATCTGGCCGCATATGACGGTCGGCGGCAACGTCGGATTTCCGCTGACGATTGCCGGCATGTCGAAGCGCGAGGCCCAGGAGCGCACGCACGCCGCGCTCGAGCTGGTCGGGCTCGGCGACCTGCAGCGCCGCTCGGCGGCGGATCTGAGCGGCGGCCAGCAGCAACGGGTGGCCTTGGCGCGTGCGCTGGTGCACGAGCCCAGCGTGGTCCTGTTCGACGAGCCTTTGTCCAATCTCGACGCCAATTTGCGCGAGCGCATGCGCACTGAGCTGCAACTGTTGCAGGCGCGCCTCGGCTTCACCGCCATCTTCGTCACCCACGATCAGGAAGAGGCGCTGTCGCTATCCGACCACGTCGTGATCATGAACAAGGGGCTGATCGAGCAGACGGGAAGCCCGCAGGAGATTTTTGCCAACCCGGCAACCGCCTTCACCGCGCGCTTCCTCGGCTATTCCAATGTGTTCCCCGGCAAGGTGGCTGCGGTCGGCGATGCCGGCGTGGTCCAAATCGACCTCGGGGAGGGCTTGCACCTTTCAGCCCTTTGGCGGTCGCCTCAACCGCCGCGCAATGGTGCGGACAGCATGGTGGCATTCCGCGCCGACCGGGTGGTGGTGCAGCCGGCCGGTCAGCAGTCCGGTGAGAACGTGTTCGCCGGCGAAGTCGAAACGGCGGCCTTCCTCGGCACATGCTTCGATTACGCGATCAAGACGGGCAACCTGGAAATTCAGGCCGAAGGGTCTGTCGATCACCCGGTCGCGCGCGGCCAGGCCGTGAACCTGCATATTCCGGCCGACCATTGCCACGCGTTCTCGGCCGCAACCGCCGCCTGATAAGGCGTACTCCTTCCCCCCGGGGCACCGAGAACCGCAGGACGTAATTACATCATAAATTCCGTATCATACATTGCTATTGATGCTTGACATATCAGTATCAGGATATAATAGATCATCCGTTCTCAACACCTTCCTTCGAGATAACACGCGATTTCCCATGATTACCGCTGCCCAGTTGCGGGCTGCCCGGGCTCTCCTCGGTATCGACCAGCGCGAGTTGGCGCAGCGCGCGAGTCTGTCCCTGCCGACCATTCAGCGCATGGAAGCAAGCGACGGCGTGGTCCGCGGCAACGTGGACTCGCTGATGAAGTTGATCGATGCGCTCGCCGCCAACGGTATCGAGCTGATCGGCGAGGGCGCCACATCGAACGCCGGTGGCCGCGGGGTGCGACTGAAATGAACGGTCGCGGCGCACCCGCCGGCACACATACAGAGCGGGGACGCTGATGGCGGTCTACGCGCTCTATGGCGTCGCCGTGTTGCTGGCGCTTGCCCCGATCGCGGTCATGCTCGCGCGCTCGTCCCGCGCCACCGGCATGGTCTACGGCGCGAGCCTGACGGTCACGCTGATGCTGGGCGTGGTCGCGCTCATCAGCCTGTTCGAGCAGGTCACCTCGACCGCGACATTGCCGCTCGGGCTGCCGTGGCTGGGCGCGCATTTTCGCATCGACGCGCTGGCCGCGTTCTTCCTGGTCGTGGTCAATCTCGGCGGCGCCGCGGCGAGCCTTTACGCGCTCGGCTATGGCCAGCACGAGAAATTTCCGCAGCGCGTGCTGCCGTTCTATCCGGCCTATCTCGCCGCCATGAATCTGGTGGTGCTGGCCGACGACGCTTTCACGTTCCTGGTCGCCTGGGAATTCATGTCGCTCACCTCCTGGGCGCTGGTGATTGCGCACCACCAGGACCGCGAAAATGTGCGCGCCGGCTACGTCTATCTGCTGATGGCGAGTTTCGGCACCTTGGCGCTGCTGCTCGCTTTCGGCCTGCTGGCCGGCGCCGAAGGCAATTACGCCTTCGAGGCCATTCGTCATTCGCATCCGACGGCCGCATTGGCGGCACTCGTGCTGATGCTGGTGGTGATCGGCGCCGGATCAAAGGCAGGCGTCGTGCCGCTGCATGCCTGGTTGCCGCTCGCGCATCCGGCCGCGCCCAGCCAGGTTTCCGCCTTGATGAGCGGGGTGATGACCAAGGTCGCGGTCTACGGCTTCGTGCGCATCGTGTTCGACCTGCTCGGCACGCCGGACTGGTGGTGGAGCATGGTGGTGCTTGCCGTCGGCGGCGTCACCGCGGTGATGGGCGTGCTCTACGCGCTGATGCAGCACGACTTGAAGCGTCTGCTCGCCTATCACACGGTGGAGAACATCGGCATCATCTATATCGGGCTGGGCTTGGCGCTCGCCTTCAAAGCGTACGGCATGCCGGTGCCGGCCGCGCTCGCGCTCACCGCCGCGCTGTTCCATGTGTTCAACCATTCCGTCTTCAAGAGCCTGTTGTTCTTCGGCGCCGGCAGCGTGCTCAATGCCACCGGCGAGCGCGACATGGAGCATCTCGGCGGCCTGATCCACCGCATGCCGCAGACCGCATTCGTGTTTCTGGTCGGCTGCGTGGCGATCTCGGCGCTGCCGCCGCTCAATGGCTTTGTCTCCGAATGGCTGACCTTCCAGGCCATTCTGCTCAGCCCGGAATTGCCGTCTTGGGGCTTGAAGTTCCTGGTGCCTGCGGTTGGCGCGCTGCTGGCGCTGTCGGCGGCGCTTGCCGCGGCCTGTTTCGTCAAGGCCTTCGGCGTGACTTTCCTCGGCCGCGCGCGCACGCCGGCGGCTGCGACCGCGCAGGAGACCGACAGCAATTCGCTGGCCGCCATGTATTTCCTGGCGGCGCTCTGCCTGGTCGCCGGCATCCTGCCCGGCATTTTCCTCGACGCGCTGGCGCCGGTAAGCCACGCCTTGGTGGGCATGAGCATGCCGCACCAGGCAGGCCTTGAATGGCTGACCATCGTGCCGATCGCGGAAAGCCGCAGTTCCTATAACGGTCTACTCGTCTTCATCTTTGTGCTGATGTCGGGCTCGATTGCCGCCTTCGCCATCCACCGATTGGCATCCGATAAATTGCGGCGCGGACCGGCATGGGATTGCGGCTATCCCGACCCGAGCCCGGCCACGCAATACACCGCCTCGAGCTTCGCCCAGCCGATCCGCCGTGTATACGGCGCTTCCGTTTTCCGCGCCCGCGAGATCGGCGAAATGCCGCCGCCCGGTTCGACCGCGCCGGCGCGGCTCACCGTCGATATCCGCGATCTGATCTGGGATGCGCTCTACGCGCCGATCGCCGGCGGCGTCGCCTTCGCCACCGAGCGCATCAACGTCCTGCAATTCCTCACCATCCGCCGCTACCTCACGCTGGTGTTCGCGGCGCTGGTGTTTCTGCTGCTGGTGCTGGCGATATGGCCGTGATCCGCGATTTCGCCTTTCAAGGCGCCGAGATGCTGCTGGTGCTGTTGCTGTCACCGCTGCTCACCGGCTTTGTGCGCAGAATAAAAGCGCGGCTGTTGCGGCGGCAAGGGCCGCCGCTGTTGCAGCCCTATCGCGATCTCGTGCGCTTGATGCGCAAGGAGGTGGTGCTGGCGGAGAGCGCCTCCTGGCTGTTCCGCGTCATCCCCTACATCATCTTCGCCGGCACCTGGGTCGCCGCTTCGCTGGTGCCCACCTTCCGCGGCGGCTTGCTGTTCTCCTGGTCGGCCGATCTCATCGCCATTATTGCGCTGCTCGGCAGCGCGCGCTTCTTTTTGGCGCTGGCCGGGCTCGACGTCGGCACGTCGTTCGGCGGCATCGGCTCGAGCCGCGAGGTGATGATCGCTTCGCTCGCCGAGCCGGCCATGCTGATGATCGTGTTCACGCTGGCGCTGGTCGCCGGCTCGACGCAGCTGTCCACCATGGCGGCCTTCATGCTGTCGTCCGAAGTGGGTCTGCGCGTCTCGCTCGGCCTGGCGGTGATCGCCTTGGTCATGGTGGCGATCGCCGAGAACGCGCGCATTCCGGTCGACAATCCGGCCACCCATCTCGAGCTCACCATGGTGCACGAGGCGATGGTGCTGGAATATTCCGGCCGCCATCTGGCGCTGATCGACCTGACCTCCGAGCTCAAGCTGCTGCTCTACATGTCGCTGATCGGTTGCCTGTTCGTGCCCTGGGGCATTGCCGGAGCCGACGCCACCCCGCAGGCAATCGCCATCGGCGTTGCGTCTTATATCGGCAAACTCGCCGCCGGCGGCTTCCTGCTGGCGGTGTTCGAAACGGCCATTGCCAAGATGCGTGTGTTCCGGGTGCCGGAATTCATGGGCGCCGCGCTGATGCTCGGCCTGCTCGGCACGCTGCTGCTGTTCGTATCGCGGAGCCTTTAGCCGATGCACAGCATCACCTTCGACGTCGCCCATCTGCTCGCCGGCACGCTGGTGCTGGTGAGCTTCATGATGCTTTACCAAGACCGGCTCTACGCGCTGCTCAACGTCTTTGCGTTGCATGCGCTGGTGCTCGCTGCGTCGGTCGCCTGGCAGGCCCTCATCCAGGACGCGCCGCATCTCTACGTGACGGCGGCGATCGCGCTGGTATTCAAGGCCATCGTCATTCCGGTGGCGCTGCATCGGATCATCGTGCGCCTCGGCATCCATCGCCAGATCGAAACGGTGGTCGGCGTCGGCCCGGCGATGCTGCTCGGCATGGGCCTGGTGGCGCTGTCGATGGTGGTGATGCTGCGGGTGACCGCGGAGGCCGATCCGCTGGCGCGCGAGGATCTCGCTTTTGCGCTGTCGGTGGTGCTGCTCGGCCTGCTGATGATGGTGACGCGGCGTAACGCGGTGAGCCAAGTGGTCGGCTTCATGTCGCTGGAAAACGGCCTGGTGCTGGCGGCGACCGGCGCCAAGGGTATGCCGCTGGTGGTCGAGATCAGCGTCGCCTTCTCGGTGCTGATCGCTTTCATCGTGATCGGCATCTTCCTGTTCCGCATCCGCGAACGCTTCGACACAGTCGATCTGCAGGCGCTCGATAAATTTCGAGGGGAGCGGCAATGACGCTCGATGCGCTCACCGGCGTTCTGTTGATTCCGGCGGTGGCGGCGGCGCTGCTCGCGGCGCTGCCCGGATACCGTCTGACCGCGCGGCTCAATGTGCTGGCGGCATTGCTTACCTTTGCGACCGCGGTGTCGCTGTTCTTCGTGGAGCCGCGGTCCGGCTCCTATCTGCTGGTGGACGACCTCAACAAGGTCTTCATCGTGTTGACGACTTTCGTCGGCTTCACCACGGCCATGTTCAGCGCGAGCTATATCGGCCACGAGATCGAGATCGGCCGGCTGACGCCGACTTTCGTGCGCTTCTATCACGCCATGTACCAGGTGCTGATGTTCGCGATGAACCTCGCCCTCGTCGCCAATAATATCGGCCTGATGTGGGTGGCGATCGAGATGGCGACGCTCACCACCGTGCTGATGGTCGGCATCTACCGCACCCACGAGGCGCTGGAAGCGGCGTGGAAATATTTCATCCTCGGCAGCGTCGGCATCGCGTTGGCGTTGTTCGGCACCATCCTGGTCTATATGGCGGCGCGACCGGTGATCGGCGAGGGCCTGTCCGCCATGGTGTGGACGGTGCTGGTCACGAAAGCCGCGCAGTTCGATCCGGCGCTGCTCAACGTCGCTTTCGTATTTCTGCTGCTCGGCTACGGCACCAAAGTGGGCCTCGCGCCGCTGCATGCTTGGCTGCCGGATGCGCACGCCGAAGGCCCGACGCCGATCTCGGCGGTGCTCTCCGGGTTGCTGTTGAATGTGGCGCTCTACGCGCTGCTGCGCTTCAAGATGCTGCTGGCGCTCAACCCGGCGGCGCTCGCGCCAGGGCCGCTGATGGTGACCATGGGGCTGATCTCCTGCGTGTTCGCGGCCTTCATGCTGTACCGGCGGCGCGACATCAAACGCATGTTTGCCTATTCCTCGATCGAGCACATGGGCATCATCGTGTTCGCTTTCGGCATGGGCGGCGCGCTCGCTAATTTCGCCGGCCTTTTGCACATGACCATGCATTCGCTGACCAAGTCTGCGATCTTCTTTGCGGTCGGCCACATTTCGCAGGTCAAGGGCACGCAGAAGATCGCCGACATGGGCGGGCTGACGGTGACTAACCCTGTGCTCGGCTGGGGACTGGTGCTGGGCGTCGTTGCCATCGCCGGGCTGCCGCCGCTCGGCATTTTCATGAGCGAGTTCCTGGTGGTGAGCTCGACATTCGCGCGCCAGCCATGGCTCGCAACCATTCTGGTGTTCGGCATCCTGATCGCGCTCGGCGGCTTGTTCCTGCGGCTCAACAGCATCGCCTTCGGCGAGCCGCGCGGCCCGACCGCCAAAGCCGAGGCCTCCTACGTGCCGATGTTCGCCCATCTCGCGTTGGTGTTTACCGCCGGCATCTATATGCCGCCGGCGCTGGTCGCGGGCTTCGAGAACGTCGCCCGGCTGTTGGGATAGCGCCATGAACCCGCCGCGCACGACCATGACCGAGCAAGCCTGGAGCGAGGCCATCGCGCGCCTGGCGGCCGGGGACCGTACGCTGCTCGGCCTTTGGGGCGACCCGCCCAATGTGCACATGGCGACGCTCGATGAAGCTTCGGGCACGATCGCCGTGTTCACTTATACCTGTAAGGACGGCAAATACCCCAGCGTCGGGGCTCAACATCCGCCGGCGCTGCGGTTGGAACGCGCGATCCGCAGCCTGTTCGGGTTGGATGCGATCGGTTCACCAGACACGCGGCCGTGGCTCGATCTCGGAGCTTGGGACGTCGCGCAGCCGCTTGGGGCGCGGCTGCCTGCGCAGGAGCAAGCGCCTTACGCCTTCTTGCCGGTGGAAGGCGAGGGACTACACCAGATTCCAGTCGGGCCCGTTCATGCCGGCATCATCGAGCCGGGACACTTCCGTTTCACCGCCAATGGCGAGCACGTGGTGCGGCTGGAGCAGCGGCTCGGCTATGTACACAAGGGCATCGAGTCGCTGATGGCAGGCAAATCGCTCGGCGATGCCGCCAGGCTGGCCGCGCGCACCTCGGGCGACAGCACCGTTGCGTATTCCTATGCCTTTGCACTGGCCGCCGAGGCCGCCTTGCAGGTGACGCCGCCGCCGCGCGCCGCTTATCTGCGCGCGCTGATGGCGGAGCTCGAGCGGCTGGCCAACCATTTCGGCGATATCGGCGCCATCTGCAATGACGCCGCCTTCGCGCTCATGCATGCGCAAACCAGCATTCTTGCGCGAGCGCTGCCTGCGCGCGGCTGAAGCCTGCTTCGGCCACCGGCTGATGATGGATGCCATCGTGCCGGGCGGCGTCGCGCGCGACATGGCGCCGGACGGCGCGGCGAATTTGGGCGCCTTGCTTGCCGAAGCACGCAAAGTGTTCCCGTGGCTGATCGAGCTTTACGACAACACCGCCTCGCTGCAGGACCGCACGGTGACCACCGGCATCGTGCGCGCCGACTATGCGCGGCAATTCGGCGCCGGCGGCTATGTCGGCCGCGGCTCGGGCCGCGCCTTCGATGCGCGCAAGCTCGGCTACGCTCCCTATGGCGAGCTCGAATTCGACATGCCGGTGCTGGACGCCGGCGACGTCAATGCGCGGGTCTGGATCCGCATCCGCGAGGTCGAGCAGAGCCTCAAGCTGATCGAGCAAATTCTCGACCGCCTGCCTGCCGGCCCGATCGCAGTCGAGGCCAATGGCAAGGGCGAGACCTGCGAAGGCTTGGCTTTGGTTGAAGCCTTCCGCGGCGACGTGCTGGTCTGGCTGCGGCTCGACGGCAAGGGGCACGTCGAGCGCTGCCACCTGCGCGACGCCTCCTGGTTCCAGTGGCCGCTGCTGGAAACCGCGATCGAGGGCAACATCGTCGCCGATTTCCCGCTCTGCAACAAATCGTTCAACTGCTCGTATTCGGGACACGACCTTTAGCCATGCGCCGCACGCTGTTCGAAAGCTTGACCCATGGTCCGCTCACGGAGCCGGCGCCCGCGCCCGATGCGGCCGCGCTCGCCGAGCTCGCGCAATCCGTCGACCGCGCCGCGCGCGCCAAGCTCGGCCGCTCATTGTCAATCCGCCAGGTCGATGCCGGCTCCTGCAACGGCTGCGAATTGGAAATCCACGCGCTCAACAATGCGTTCTACGACCTCGAACGCCTCGGCCTGCATTTCGTCGCCTCGCCGCGGCATGCCGACGTGCTGCTGGTGACCGGGCCGGTGACCAAGAATATGCGCGAAGCGCTGCTGCGCACGTACAACGCCACGCCCGATCCGAAATGGGTGGTGGCGGTCGGCACCTGCGCCGCCGACGGCGGCATTTTCGCCGGCAGCTACGCGGTCGCCGGCGGTGTCAAGGATGTCATCCCGGTCGATCTGCACATCCGCGGTTGTCCGCCGTCGCCGACCGAACTGTTGAAGGGTTTGATGGCGTTGCTCGAGCAATCGAGCGAGAAAGCAAGTCTTAAGCGCGCCTAGACCGAGACCGCCCAGGATTGAGTTGTGGCCTCGCGAACTTGAGAAGCTCGTCGGGCACGTCGACGCTGAAGCCGAGCAAGCGGAAGCTCAGCGTCTTGCCGTGCGAATCGAGGTTGAGCGCCTGCGTGACGCCGCCGTCGAGTACGCCATCGAGCACGAAATTCAGCGCGGAAAGCTTCGGCAGCACGTAGCGCTGCACCGAGGTCGGGTGGCGGTGCGCGAACAAGTCGGCGACGACGCTCTCGGTTACCGTGTCGCGCAGCAGCGGAAACAGCTCGGGCGCATAGGCGATGAGCGAGATATTGAGCCGGTCGCCCTTGTCGCCGGCGCGCGCATGGGCGAGGGCGTGCAATTGCAGCCTAGCCATGGCCGACCTCGCGGATCTGCACGCGGGGCCGCACGGCGTTGCGAGGGACGTAGCAGGAGGTCGCGGCGATACGCGGCCGCATGGCGAGACGAATGCCGCCGCCGCCGGCCGGACCTGCGCAATAAAGCGCTTCGACCTCGGCCAGGCCGCGCTCGACTTGCGCCTTGTCGGCGCCGGCAAAGGCGACGCGCAGGCGCACGTCTTCGTTCTCGGCTTCGGCAATGCCGTTGAGCCGGTCCCAAGCCTCGCCGCCATCGTCGGCCAGCACGCTGAGCACGCCGATGACGTCGCAGCGGATGCGGACGTCGCGCGGGCTGCGCCGCCGCACGATCTCGCCGGCCAGCCGCGCGCGCGCCAGCGCATTGGGCCCGAAGTAGGATATTTCACCCTCGGCCAGCCAGCCGCCGTCAAAGCAGATGGTGACCTTCAGGCGCTCCGGCCGCGCATGGCCGGTGACACCATTCACTTGTACCCAGTCGCCGCCGAGCTCGGTGAGGCTGGCATCGCTGATATCCGCGGTCACGTCGGGCGTGAGATAGGCGGCCGGATCGTGCACCTCGTAGAGCAACTGCTCGGTGACGGTGCGGCGGTCGACCAGACCGCCGCCGGCCGCCTTGCCGATGGCGAAGCCGCCGTCGGCATCGATGCGGGCGATCGGATAGCCGATAGTCTCGGGCGCCGGCACATCCTTGAAACCCGGATCGGCAAAATAGCCGCCGCTCACCTGCGCGCCGCATTCCAACAGATGCCCGGCCATGGTGCCGCGGCCGAGCCGCTGCCAATCGTCAGAGGACCAGCCGAAGGCATGGATCAGCGGCGCCAGGGTGAGTGACGGATCGGCGACACGGCCGGTGACGACCACCTGCGCGCCTTCGCTCAGCGCTTCGACGATCGGTGCGGCGCCAAGATAGACATTGGCGGAGACCAGCAGCTTTTCGTCCGGCAACTCGTCGCAACAGGCGCGCAAGCACTCCAGGCCGGCGGGATCGAGCATGTCGTCGCCGGTCACGGTGGCGATGCGGGCCGCGCGGCCGGACCGCGCCGCAAGCTTGGCGACCAGCTCGGCTGCCGCGGGCGGATTGGCCGCGCCGAAATTGCCAATGATCGCGATCTTGCCGTCGATGCAATCCTTGAGCACCGGCGAAAGTAGCGCCTCGAGCTTGGGTTCGTAGCCTACCGCGGGATTTTCGCGCCGGCGCAACTGCGCCAAGGCCAATGTCCGCTCGCCGAGCGTTTCGAAGATGATGGCCGCACGCTCGCCGCTGGCCCGCAGGTCGCGCACCACGGCGACCGGCGCGTCAACGCGATCGCCGGAAAATCCGGCGCCGGCGCCGACCAGCATCCGCCCAGCCATGGTTTCGTCCCTGACGTTTCTTCTCTGCCGGGAAGTTCAACGCGCCAAACAAATAGGTGTCAATGCCGGCACGATTTCTACTGGAGCGCGTGCATCAGGGCTTCGCATCGGCGGCGAAAGAGATTTTGCAGTAGATCGGCCGTGGGCTCCGGCCCCGTGCCATCGGCTTGCCCGTCGCTAGCAGTGTGAGTACCGTGCTCGTTGAGCGGCGCGCGCGGCCGCTCGACGACAACCTTAAAGAATCGACGAGGGGAAATGCCGAAAGCCACCATCGCGGACGCCGAAATCTATTATGAAACGCACGGGCAGGGGACGCCCGTGTTGCTGGTGTCGGGGCTCGGCGGCGTCGCCAGCTACTGGACGCCCAACATCCCTGCATTCTCGCAGAAACACCAGGTCGTCATTCACGACCACCGCGGCACCGGGCAAAGCAGCCGATCGAAAATTCGCTATTCCGTCGACCAGATGGCTGGCGATGTGCTGGGCCTGATGGACAAGCTCGGCATCGACAAGGCGCATCTGGTCGGCCATTCGACCGGCGGCGCCATCGGACAGACATTGGCGGTCACGCATCCCGAGCGCCTGCGCTCGTTGGTGATCTACGCCAGCTGGACCAAGTGCGATCCGTTTTTCCAGCGTGTCTTCGAAGCGCGCCGCACCATGTTGACGGAAGCGGGCGCCGCCGCCTATGTGCGCTCGACACCCGTGTTCCTCTATCCAAGCTGGTGGATCAACGACAACATCGCGCTGATCGAGGAACGCGAAAAGGTGGCCATTCCCAACTTTCCGCCCGCCGAGATTGTGGCGAGCCGGATCGACGCCATCATGGCGTTCGACCGCACGGCCGATCTCGGCAAGATCAAGACGCCGACCATGGTCATCTGCGCCAAGGACGACACCTTGACGCCGCCTTATTACAGTCGCGGCCTTGCGGGGCTGATCCCTGGTGCGACGCTGGTCGAGCTTGAGCGCGGTGGCCATTGCGCATCGGAAGTCGACACCGCCGCATTCAATGACGCCGTGCTCGGCTTCATCGGACGGCACTAGCAATTTGCGTTGGGACGGTTCTCGTAAATGCCGTATTCCGATTACCGACCCGATCTCATGGGTTCCGCGACGCTGGAGCCGTCAGGCGCATTCGAGGCCGGCTCGTATCAGTCCTTCACGCTGACGTACACCGCCGGCGCCTTCGGCATTGACGACACCGGCTCGCTCAAGATCGGCTTCCGCTTTGCCACCGATTTCGGGCCGGTGCAGTTCACCGATCCGAAGGCGCCCGGTTACACGACTGTCGAAGCCTCGAATAACGCAACGCTCGAATGCAAATGGGAGTTCAAGCGCAATATCCGGCCGTGGAGCCGCTCGCTCTATATCGGCGTGGTCAAGCATTTCTTGTCGCCCGGCGATACCATCACCATCCGCTTCGGCGATCGCCGCCTCGGCTCGCCGGGCATCCGGCTGCAGACTTATTGCGAGAGCGAATTCGAGTTTCACGTTCTTGTCGATCCGATCGCGACCTATGACTATGTGGCGCTGCCGCAGAGCCCCAAGATCGCGATCGTGCCGGGCCCGCCGGTGCACTGGCACGCTGTACTTCCCACGTTGATCCGCGTAGGCGAGCCGTTTCGGCTGGCGGTCAAGGCGAACGACAAATGGGGCAATCCGTCCAATCTTGCCGACACCGAACTGCGTCTGAACGCTTCCGCGCCGATTGAAGGTCTGCCCGAGACGATCCGATTTGAGCCGGGCAATTTTTCCGCGGCCGTCGCCGATTTGAAAATCGCCGAGCCGGGCGATGTTACGATCGGCGTCTTCGATGCAGACGGAAACGAGCTGTGCCGCTCGAACCCGCTGCGCGTGGCTCCGGCTGGCACTGAGCTCATCCATTTCTGGGGCGACACCCACGGCCAGTCGAACGAGACACTGGGCACCAATTCGGCGCAGGAATATTTCGAGTTCGGCCGCGACAAGGCATTTGTCGACGTCATGGGCCATCAGGGCAACGATTTCCAGATCACCGGAAAGTTCTGGAAAGAGCTCAATCGCCTGTCGGCCGAGTTTGACCGGCCCGGCAGCTTCGTCTGCATCCCAGGCTACGAGTGGTCGGCCAACACCGCAGTCGGCGGCGACCGCAATGTGCACTACCGGCGCGAGGGCGAAACGATCCACCGCTCCTCGCACGCGCAGATCGCCGACGCGACGGATATGGTCGATGAAAAGGCCGACGCGCACGATGCGCATGCGCTGTTCGAGAAGCTTGCAGGCAAGGATTGTGTCGTCGTTGCCCATGTCGGCGGCCGCTACGCCGATATACTTTATGCGCACGATCCTAAGCTGGAACCGGCGGTCGAGGTGCACTCGGCCTGGGGCACGTTCGAATGGATCGTGCGCGACGCTTTCGAGAAGGGTTATCGGGTCGGCATCGTGGCCAATTCCGATGGCCACAAAGGGCGGCCCGGCGCCTGCTATCCGGGCGCATCATTCTTCGGAAGCCAAGGCGGCCTGACTTGCTTTCTGGCGCCGCGGCTCGACCGCGATGCGATCTTCGAGGCAATGCGGCGGCGCCATCATTACGGCACCACCGGCAACCGGATGATCTTGAACGTGACCGCCGCGTTACCGGACGACGCCGAGCTGTTCGTGCGCGATCCCGCGTTCGACCCGACCGTCGTCGCGAAGACCGGCCAGCTCATCATGGGCGATATCGCGCATGTGAATTTCGACACTGTCCAGTTAGAAATTGAAGCTATCGGGTCGGCTCCAATCGAGCGCATCGATATTTTCGACGGGCTCGATCTGCTCGAAACGATACGGCCCTATAAGGCCGACGATCTCGGAACCCGCATCCGGCTTAGCTACAGCGGCGCCGAATACCGTGGACGGGCACGCGCCACCACCTGGGACGGCTCGCTCAGCGTGAGCGGCAACGCAATCGCCGAGACCAAGGTCATCAACAACTGGAATCTCGACCGCGGCATCCGGCAACAGGACAACACGACGGTGACCTGGAAGGCGGTGACCACCGGCAATTACGGCGCCATCGATCTTTGGCTGAAAGACAGATCAGGTTCAATCGCCTTCAACACCAAGCCGGTCTCGGGCACGGTCGCCATCGCCGACATCGGCCGCGATGAGATGGTGTTCGACGCCGGCGGCCTGGAGCGCAGGGTGACGCTGCAACGGTTGCCGGACGTCATGACCGAGACACGCATGGTCCACCGCCGCGAGGTGAAAGTCAGACGCGACGGCGATACCCGCCTCTATGTACGCGTTCAGCAGGAAGACGGCCATCGCGCCTGGTCGAGCCCGATCTACCTCATTCGCCGCTAACCGCCGCCAGCCGCGCCAGTCTTCCGATCAAAATTCGAGCTTGTCCTGCACCGCCGCCAGCCCGGCTTTGGCGCAGGCCTCGTCCTTGTCGCCGCCCGAGGCGCCCGCCACGCCGACACCCCCGAGCAGCGAGCCGCCCGCCTCAATGATGAGGCCGCCGGCCAGCGGCGTCACACCGGGCAAGTTGGCCAAGCCGGCGCCGAGCGTGCCGTCTTTGATGGCTTTGACAAATTCGCTGGTGTCGCGCGTGTAGGTCACGGCCGTCCAGGCCTTGCCGCGGGCAATATCGAGCGCGCCGACCGGCGTGTAGCGGTCGCGCAATTCGACCAGCGGCTGGCCGAAGCGATCAAGCACCACGACCGCGACTTGGTAACCGTCCTTGCGGCACTGCTGCAAAGCGGTGCGCGCCAGCTCGAAGGCGGTATCGGGGTTGAGCGACTTGTAGGTGATGACGCCTTCCGCCGCCCGAGCTGGGGCCGCCGCGACAAGCGACATCGCCGCCAGCGCGATCAAGGTGATACGCTTCATGGCCGTCTCCTATGAATGTTGCGCCGTCACGGCCGGATATAGCTCCAGCCCTGCTCCTGCAGTTCGGTCAAGCGCACGACGCCAGCCGGCACGATCTTGGCTTCCGACACGATCGGAATTGGATGGCCTTCTCGCTTCTCCATGCCCATCATGGTGTTGTGGCAGGCCGAGAACGCGACGCTGGAGGGAAAGCTGCCGGACTTGATGCGCTTCAAGCGGTCCTTTACCGGCGATTTGTCCTCGCGCAGCATATTCAGGCCGGGCCCGTAGGCGACGACCTCGACCTGCGCCTGCTCGCCTTTGCCGTGGTAGTATTCCAAGCAGGTTCGAGACGTTGTTGAGCACAAGATTCATCAGCGCCGGATCGTTTTGATCGACATGGACGGCGATGCGGTGCGGTTTGTTGTCGGCCGCATGGCCTGCTTGCGGTGAAGGCCAAAGCGGCAAGCGCGGCGACGGCCGCCAGTACAAAGCGTCTCATGTCGTTTCCTCTCGTTGTTTATGGGCGGACGAGCGTATAGCCCTTTTCGGTCAGCTCCAGGATGCGGCCGACGCCGACTTGTACTCTGACGGCTTTCGGATTGATGTTGACGTGTTTACCTTCGCGTTCGAGCGTATCGACCGTATTCATGCAGATGTCGAACTGGACGCCTTGCGAGATCAGGCTATCGACGCGCGCGCGGTTTGGATTCTCCTCGCGCAACAGATCGATGCCCGGCCCGAACGCCACGACGACGATTGAGATTTTGTCGGGATCGTAAGCCTTCAACAGATTGTAGGCGACGCTGAGGACCAGCGCCTCCTTGTCGGGCGCCACGATCCGAGAGCTGCAGCACGATGTGATGGTCGGCGAACGGTTTGTCCGGCAAGGGCGCCTGCGCGGCGGCGGGCGACAGCAAGACTGCCGCGATCGCGACGACCTGCGCCAACCGAGCGAGCGCAACGGACATGCTGTCCTCTAGCCGGAAATGCCCGGATTATTCGACACGCCTTTGAGCGCGACCTGATTGAGTTTCTTCGGCTTAGCGGTTTTTTCGCGGCGCAGATAGCCGGCAAACACGTCCCATACCGGCTTGCCCTGCTGCGGATTGACCGAGGCCCAGCCGGCGACCTTGTAAGTCTTGTCGGCCTCGAGCTTCTTGCCATTGTCGAGGGTCAGGTCGGAAATGCGCTTGCCCACGGCTTCGGTCGGCGCGCAGGCATAGTCCATGCCGCCGATGCGCACCATGTCGCCGCCCTGCTGGTAGTAGGGATTGGGGTTGAACAGGTTATCGCAGACGTCCTCCATCACCGCCTTGAGCTGCGCGCCGGTCATTTGCGTGACGTAGACCTCCGGATAGGTGATTGCGGTCTCCGAAAGGATGTCCTCCATGGTGATCGACTCGCCCGGCAGCAGCGTATTGCCCCAGCGGAAGCCGGGCGACAGCGCGAGCTCGGCGTCGAGCTCCTGGCGCAGGGCGTCGCAGATCAGCTGATCCATGGTGCCGTTGAAATTGCCGCGACGGTAGAGCAGGTCGCCGCTGACCGCGAGCTTCTCGGCGAACTTGTCGGCGTGGGGTTTACGCAGACGATCGACGAGCGCCTGCATCGCCGGATCGGCTTTCAACAGTCCGGCATAGACCGGCAACAAACGATAGCGCACGTTCTTGACCGCGCCCTTGGCGAGCTCGAGATCGAGCACGCCGAGGAACTTGCCGCTCGAACCGGCATTGCTCACCAGTGTCTTGCCGCCGGAATTCGTAACCGTGACCGGCGTTGGCACCGCATCGTGCGTGTGACCGCCGAGAATGACGTCGATGCCGGTGACGCGGCTGGCGAGCTTGAGGTCTGAATCCATGCCGTTGTGCGACAGCATGATGACGGCGTCGACCTTGTCGTTCTGCCGCAAGCCGTCGACGACCTTCTGCAGGTCCGAGTCGCGGATGCCGAAGGTCCAGTCGGGCGTAAAACGCTTGGGATGCGCGACCGGCACATAAGGGAACGCCTGGCCGACAATGCCGATGCGGAAACCGCCGACTTCTTTCACCATCGCCGGCTTGAACACGCGGCCGGTGTCCTTGTCGAAGGCCGGCTTGTCGTTGAAGGCGGCTTCCTCGGTCAGGAACACGTTCTGCGCCAGGAACTCGCCCTTGAAGCGTTTGAGATTGGCGGTGAGCTTTTCCTCGCCGTAGGTGAATTCCCAATGCCCGGTCATCGCCTCGATGCCGAGCAGATTGGCGGCATCCACCATGTCCTCGCCGTGCATCGCATTGGCGAGGCCGCTGCCTTGCCAGAGATCGCCGCCGTCGACGAGCAGCGAGCGCCCGGCGCCGGCATCGGCGCGCAAGCGATCGATCAACGTCTTGAGATGCGCGAAGCCGCCGAGCCTTCCGTAACGATGCGCGGCTTCCTCGAAATCGAGATAGGTGAAGGCGTGCGCCAACTGGCTTTGCGGCGCGATGCCGAAGTGCTTGAGGAAGGCGTCGCCGACCAGATGCGGCGGCTTGCCGGCCATGGCGCCGACGCCGAGATTGACGCTGGGCTCGCGGAAATGGACCGGCAAGAGCTGCGCATGGGTGTCGGTCATGTGCAGCACGCGCGCATTGCCGAACTTGCCGATGTCGTAGAGAACGTCGGCTTCGGCAGCGCGCGCGAGACGCGGAACGACGCCTGAGATTGCCGCCGCCGTGAGCAGCTTCAGCACCTCGCGGCGACGCATGGCACCAGCCTCCTTGAAGCCCTAACGCCGGCCCGCCTCAGCGGATAACGGCGTCCTTCCAGATCTTTTCCTGCTCCTTGGCCTGGGCGACGGACGCATTGGCCAGGGCTTCGGCTTCGTTGGCGTGCTTGACGGCCTCGTCGAACTTGCCGGCATCGGCCGCCTTCTTGGCGGCCTTCATCTGTTGTGCCGTCGTCGTCCACTCGTTCTTGAGCGCGTGGGCCTGCTTGATGGCGGCTTCCGCTTTCGCATGGGCCGCCTTGTAGTCGTCGGCCGAGGCGGCGAGGGCCGCGGTCGCGAAGCCGCCGACCGAAAGAATGACCGCGAGCCGGATCAGAGAGGGTGCGCATGGTGTTTCCTCCACTATTCGCTGCGGTCACGGACGCGCGCCCGGCCCGGAGATCGGCAGGCCGTTGGCCATGTAGGACAGGTAATATTCGACGTCGCGATAGAGCTCGTCTTCCGCCTTGAGCGGCGTTCCGCGCACCTGGCTGTTGCAGCTGCGCAAGCGGCGGCTGGTAGTGCCCATGCCGCCCCAGTTGGAGCGATAGATCGGCAGGGCGTTCATAATGCCGAGCGCCGGCGCCAGCACCTCGGTGCGGATGTGATTACCGGGGTTTTGCACGTGACAGCTCGCGCAAGAGAAGTTGAGCTGACCGCGCCGGGTGTAGAAATATTCCTTGCCCTTCTCGTAGGCAGCGAGCGCGCGCGGATCGCTCGGGATCTTGATGTCCATCGGCTTGCCGCGCGAAGTGAACGCCATGTAGGCGGTCAGCGAGGCCATGTCGTCCTTGTTGTAGTCGAACGGCTTTTCGCCGTTGGCCTCGCGGCACTGGTTGAGCGCCACGTCGAGCGTGATCACTTGTCCCGACTTCTCGTCGAATTGGGGATAGTTCTGGCGGACGCCGATGCCCTTATTCTCGAAGCAATCGCCGTAGGTCTTGCCGTTCTTGAACGGCGTGGCGAACATCTCCTTGCCCTTCTCGACCGCGAATTCATAAGGCGGGAACTCGTCGATCGCCTTCCACTGCTTGCGCAGACCGGCGTCCATCGAATAGGGCCCATTGACGAAGTCGTCGAGCGGCACCTTCGGGAAGCGCTCGGTGAAATATTTCCGGAACGCCTTGAAGTCCGCTTGGGGATCGCCGTCGTTGGCAGCCAGCAAAGGCTGCGCCGCACCGACGATGATCGTAACTGCGATGAATATTTTGCGCAGCATTCACCAATCCTCCCTGTCGCCCGGCGCGCCGGGTTTATTGAATCTTGGCCACCAGTGAATCCGATGCGCCTTTGTTGTCGACCCAGCTCACCTTCAGCTCGTCGCCCTTCTTGCCGCCCTTGAAGCTGAACTTCACATACGGGTCCTTGGAGACGGCCGGTCCCCACAGTGCCGTGAACACGGTCTTGCCGCCGTGCTCGAACTGCAGCACCTCGATGTGGTGAGCGGGGATGAGCTTGCCCGAGCGGTCCTTGACGAAGCCGGAATCCATCGGATGCCGGATCAGCGATTGAACCTCGGTCGAATCACCGCTCGCGACGGCGCGCACGCGAATTGTCGATGCCATGGGATGTCGCCTCTCTGTTCGATGAATGTCAGCCGCCGCATCCGCCGACGGTGACCTTGACCTCTTTGCTGGCCGAATAAAGCTTGCCGCCCGACTCGACGACCGCGACCACCTTGCTGGTCTTTGCCATCTTCAGCCGGTTGGAGACTGCTGCTGCGGTGCCTGCAGGAATCTTGTAGGCGGCGGCGAGCACAAAGGGATTTTCCAGCACCAGGATGGCGATGCCGGTGACATTGGGCAGTGTGCTCGAAACCGCGATCGGCACCACCGCGCCGTTCTCGGCGATTTCCGGCGCATCGAGGCTGACCTTGTCGGATGCCTCGGCGCTCTTGCCGTAAAGCGCCTTGAGCGCGTCGGCCTCGCTCTTCTGCTTGAAGGCGTCCTGCGGCCAGTCTTTGGCGTCCGCGTTGGCGTAAGCCGGGAATGGGAACGCGCCTGTAAAGCCCATGCCGACCACGCTGCCGGCAATGGCGGCCTTCAGGATCGTGCGGCGCGCGGCATTGGGCGCGTCCGGAAGCTTGTGCATTTGCGTTTTCTCCTTGTTGGTCCGCACGCGCGGTTATTGCTTGTAGAGATAGTCGACGATGACGTCGATTTCGTCTTTGCTCAGGATGAGATTTCGCCCGAAAGGCGGCATCACCGTTAGCGGATTGCGCTGGGTCTCATCGTTAACGATCGCGGTCACGTCTTTGCGGTCTGGGATAGCGCTCTTTCAGGCCGATCAGCGAAGGCCCGACATTACCGAAGTCCTGGATGCCCTTGACCTCATGGCATTGCTCGCAATTCGCGGCCACCAGCTTCTTGGCGTCCGGCGCGGCGAATGCGGGCGCAGGACAGAGCACGAGCGCGCCGAGAATTCCGCCGACGGCAGCCGCCAGCACGAAATGAGACTGTCGCAATTGCATCGCTTTTCCTCCCAGCCAAGCAGGTCGCTTTGAAGCGATCCTATTTTGGTTCCATTTCATCAAGCGGTCCGGTGGTCCGCGGCGTCAAGCCTTTTCCTTCCGCTGTCGACTCGATCTTGATCGTCTTCGGGTCGACGCAATCCTTCATGCATTCCTTTGCCGACGTATCGGGACGCGGGTCCTGCCAAATGAAGTGGTCGTGGTTCGGCATCTTCACTTTAGGCAGGCTGTCGCGATCCGCAACAAAGTCATTTCCCACAATGTTGTTGATGTTTAGCACGTAAGCGGTGATCGCATAGATATCGTCAGCAGACAATGCGTGCGGCGAGGGGAACGGCATCGCGCGATTGATGTAATCCCACAACGTGGTGGCGAACGGCCAGTAGCTGCCCACCGTCGGTTCCGGCCGCTCGGCCCGCAGCGTTCCTTCGCCGCCGGAGAGCTTGGGATAGCGCCCTTCGCCTTCGCCGAAGGTGCCGTGGCAGGCCGCGCATTGGTCGGCATAGATGTCGGCGCCTTTGCTGACCGAGCCGCTGCCGGGCGGCAGACCTTGGCCATCCGGCCGCACCGCAATATCCCAACCGGCGATTTGCGCTGCGGTCGGCGTCGTGCCGTAGCCGTAATAACCGGGCTTTTGCTGTTCGCCCGCCCATGCCGTTACTGCGATCGCACCTGCGGCCGCAATCACCGGCAGTCCATGGGCAACTCGTTTAAGAAAGCTGGACATCGAAGATGCTCCCGTCCGCTTTCACCTGCCAAGTCTGGATCGAATTGTTGTTGTAGATGCCGTTGGTGCCGCGCACGGCGCGCAGCTCGTTGATCGTCGGCTGCACGAAGCCGGTCTCGTCGACGGCGCGCGATTGCAGCAAAGCGGGCTTGCCGTCCCAGCGCCATTCATGCGTGAAGCGCGTCATGGCCTTCGGCAGCACCGGGTCCTGCAGACGCGCGCGCTGCCAGTTGACGCCGCCGTCGGTGGACACGTCGACATGGGTGATGCGGCCTTTGCCCGACCAGGCAAAGCCGCGGATCTCATAGAGGCCGGGGCCCTTCAGCGGCTTTTCGGGGCAGGGGAAGGTGATCACCGATTTCGCATAGATCAGCCAGGTGAAGCCGCGCGAGCGCCCGTCGGCCATCAGTTCGGTATATTTCGCCGTCTCTTCGCGGGTGAACCATGGCTTGTCGCCGATCTGGATGCGGCGCAGCCACTTGATGTTCACGTTGCCTTGCCAACCCGGCACGATAAGCCGCAGTGGGAAGCCCTGCTCCGGACGTAGCGCCTCGCCGTTCTGGCCGTAGACGATGAGACAATCGTCGAGACATTTCTCGATCGGCAGACTGCGGTCCATGTGCGCCGCGTCGGCGCCTTCGACCAGCGCCCACTTGGCTTCTTTCTTGAGCCCGACTTCTTCCAGCAGCGTCGACAGCTTGACGCCAGTCCACTCGGCGCAGCTCACCATGCCGTGAGTGAACTGCAGCGAGTTGAGCTGCGCCGCGCGCCATTCCATGCCGCCATTGGCGGGGCATTCGATGAAATGGATGCGCGAGACGGACGGAAAGCGCTTGATGTCTTCCATCGTGAGCAGCAGCGGCCGGTCCACCAGGCCGTGAATCATCAGCCGGTGTTGCGCCGGATCGACGGTCGGCGCGGCCGCCGTGATAGCGCTCGAAGAACAGGCCATTGGCGGTGATGATGCCGGTCTGGTCCTGCAGCGGCGTGAAGCTGACCGAGGATTCCTTGCTGGCGGTGAGCCAGGGCACGTTGCGCCGGATGACGTCCTTCACGAATTCGGAGGGCTGGCCGTAAGGGACGGTCGACAATGCCGGGGCCGAGCGTCTGCGACCACGGCGCGTCCTGCGGCGGAGCAGTCGATCGGCCTCGCCCGCTTCGGCCGCGCCGCGCCCGAGCATGACGCCGCCCGCCGCCGCAGCGCCGAGCTTCAAGAAGGCGCGGCGTCCGGTTGGATCAAATATGCGGCTATCGCGCCGGAGAATGGACATTCCCCGGCGAAGGACCGGCACCATGATTTCGGCTCCCTAGACCGATTTCATATTCAACTTGCCCTATCTGTTACCGGCAGTCCAGTTTTGCAAGATGGATTTTTTGCCGCATGGAATTGTCTCATTAGTTGAGATGGTTGCGCCAGGCCTCACGTGAGGAAGGATCGCTTGATCGAAATCGTCATGGCGCCGCGCCGCATCACGCCTAACTATATGCAATGTCACGGAGCTTTCGGCTGCAACAAAGCGAGCCGCGCATATGGCCTTCATGAAATATATTGCGGGAGCGATGGCCCTGGCGGGCATCGTTGCGATTTCACTATCTGGCGCGCGGGCGCAGCCCTACGCGCCGCTGACGGCGCCGCTCAAGATCGAGCAGGTTCCCGGTCACCCGATCTACTACTCGGTCGGCCATCCCGGCATTCCCGGCAAGGCCAACGAAGGCAACACCTCCAATGCCGGCTTTGTGGTGACGTCGGAGGGCGTCGTCGTGTTCGACGCGCTCGGCACGCCGAGCCTCGGCTGGGCTTTGCTGCAGGAAATCCGCAAGATCACCGACAAGCCGGTACGCTACAACGTGGTCAGCCACTACCACGCCGACCACATCTATGGCCTGCAGGCGTTCAAGGATCACACCGCGAGCCTCATCATCGCGCAGGATCGCGCACGCGAGTACAAGGAGAATGAGGAAACGGCCGACGAGCGCGCCGATCAGCGGCTCGGTCAGCGCCGCGAGGCGCTCGCGCCTTGGGTCAACAAGGACACCCGCGTGGTGCCGCCCGACATCACTTTCAACGACCGGCTGCTGCTGACCCTTGGCGGCAAAAGCTTTCAGCTGATCTATGCCGGCCCGGCGCATTCGGCGAGCGACATGATGATGCTGGTCGAGCCGGACGGCGTATTGTTTGCCGGCGACATCGTGCAGAACAGCCGCATCCCCTTCATGAATAGCGACGACGTCGATACCAAACAGTGGCTCAATGCCTTAGCCGCGGTGGAGAAGCTTGATCCGAAATTCATTATCCCCGGTCATGGCCGGCCGTCGACCAAGGTCAAGGAAGCGATCGCCTTCACGCGCGACTATATCGGCTATGTGCGCGCGGCGATGCGCAAGGCGGTCGAAAGCTGGACCGATTTCGACGCGGCCTACAAGCAGACCGACTGGTCGAAATACGCCGGCATGCCGGCGTTCAATTCCAACAACCGCGGCAACGCCTATCGCATCTTCCTTGAGCTGGAGCAGAGTCAATTCGGTAGCGATAAGCGATAAATTCCGGTCGCCCGTTTATGCGACCGTCTCCACGTCCCACTTGGGCGCGCGTTCGGGCGGATCGGCGATGCGCACGTGCCGGCTGCGCAAGGCTGAAATCCGCCGCATCTCGTCCTCGGTCAGCGACCAATCGAACACGTCGAGGTCTTCCTCGATGTGCGCCTCTTCGAGCGGGCGCGGCACGGCGGCCACCATCGGCTGCTGGATCAGCCAGCGCAAAGCAATTTGGCCGATCGTTTTGCCGTGCGCTTTGGCGATGCCGCCGATGACCGGATCGTCGAGCAGCTTGCCGCGCGCCATCGGGCAATAGGCGGTCAGGATCATGCCGTGCCGCTTGAGCGCCGCCAGCATGCGGTCCTGCGGCAGATAGGCGTGGTACTCGACCTGGTTGGTGATCAGCGGTTCAGGGCAGACATGCACCGCTTCGTCAAGCATCGCGATGGTGTAGTTCGAGACGCCGATATGGCGCGCCATCCCGCTGCGCTTGGCTTTGGCCAGCGCGCCCAGCGTTTCGGCAAACGGCACCTTGGGCTGCGGCCAATGCACCAGAAGAAGGTCGACATAATCGAGCTGCAGCGCCTTCAGGCTGGTCTCCGCCGAGCGCAAAAAATCGGCTTCGCGCGCGTCGAGTTCGGTCACTTTGGTCGTCACCCATAATTCCTCGCGCGCGATGCCGCTGGCTCGGATGCCTTCGCCGACCTTCTCCTCGGTGCCGTATTTGCGGGCGGTGTCGATCAGGCGATAGCCGGACTGGATGGCGTAAGCGACGAGTTCGGGGCCGCGCTCGGGCAATTCCATGGTGCCGTAGCCGATGGCCGGCATTTTGGCGCCGTGCGCCTCGATCGTGAAAGACTTTGCGGGCTGCATGGGGGGCTCCGGGAGGAAAAGGGCGGGAGCCGAAATCCTAGTGCGGCAGGCGGGACATAGTAAATGGCAGCGTAGAAATTGTATTTGCACCTGCCGAAAACTTCGGCAAGCGTCGCTGCCGCACGCCAAGGGGCGCGCGGTTCACACACAGTGAGTTTTCGCGATGAGCGCGAGGCGGCCGAGATGCTACGCTGCTTGCGCGATGCTCTCGATCAGACGCGCAATCGAATGAATTGAACGGAAGCTTTTCGGCACCACCAGGCTCGCCGGCACGGTGATGTTAAAATTTGCCTCGATTTCGAGCAAAAGATTAACCATGCCCAGGGAATTTAGGCCCGCGGTCGTCAGCGGCTCGTCATTGCCGATTGGGTTTGTGCGAGCCCGATCGGGCAACAGGCCGGCGACAATCTTTGCGACTCGTTCGTCAATGGTCGCGTTCATTTCGTTCGACATTGCAGTTCCCTGTCATTGTCGCCATCGAATTACGAATAGCGCATTATCGTCATTCGTGCCGGCGAGATATTTTTAACGTTAAGGCAAAAGCCGCTTGCGCGGCGCCCCCGATTTGCGAGCGTCGTTGTAACGGAAAAAACCTAAATGTCGTTGAATCGATAGCCTAACAACTGGTGTTTCAAGTCACGACATCTTAACAGTCATTGTGATAGTTGCAGTGACTATCATGGCCCTGTCATGGGCCGCCCACAGCTACATGAGAGCCGCCCGTGTCAGGGTCTGCCGCCAAAGTTCGTCCCGCCGCTCTCGGCGACAAGATGATTGCGCCGAGCATCGCCGGTGATCACATCGGCCGCGACGATTTCATCGTTCGTGCCGAGCGCGTCGCAGCGATCGCTGCCGTTCATGCCAACGCCGTCGATGACGACCACCGCTTTCCGCAAGAGGCGATGGAAGCGCTGCGTGCGGAACGACTGTTCGGCATCTTGGTGCCGCCGGAGCTAGGCGGTGAAGGCGCGAGCGCACTGGCCGTTGCGAACATCTGTTACGTGCTCGGCCGTGCTTGCGCGTCGACCGCCATGATCTTCGCCATGCACCAGGTGAAGGTCGCCTGCATCGTTCGCCATGGCCGCGGCAGCGCGTGGATGGAAGGCCTGATGCGCAAGCTCGCCGTCGAGCAGATGCTGTTTGCTTCTTCCACCACCGAAGGCAATGCCGGCGGCGACGTGCGCTCGAGCGCCGCGCCGGTCGAAGCCGCCGAACGATCATATCACCCTCGACCGCAGCGCCACCGTCATTTCCTATGGCCGCGAGGCCGACGGCATCGTCACCACGGCGCGTCGCGATCCGAACGCGGCGAAATCCGACCAGGTGCTGCTGGTTCTGCTGAAGCAGGATTACACGCTGGAGCCGATCACGACCTGGGACACGCTCGGCATGCGCGGCACCATGAGTGTCGGCTTCCGTCTGCAGGCGCGCGCCAATCGCGAGCAGATCCTGCCCGTGCCCTATGAAGCCATTCACGCCGAAACGATGACGCCGACCGCCCATCTGTTCTGGTCGAGCGTGTGGGCGGGCGTCGCGGCCGCCGCCGTCGATAAGGCGCACAAATTCGTGCGGAACGTGGCGCGCAAGGCGGGCGGCAATCTGCCTCCCGGCGCCGTGCATCTCACCAAGGCGTTGTCGTCGCTGGCGTCGTTGCGCGCCATGATCGAGCGCGTCGGCGCAGCGCTTCGAGGCGAAATCCGGCGATCCGGACGCGCTTGCCGCGCTCGACTTCCAGAACGCCATGGTGATGCTCAAGATCGACGCCTCGGAGCTCGCCGTTGCGATCGTGCATGGGCGCCATGCGGGTCGGCGGCTTGTCGGCCTACCGGCAGGACGGCGAGTTCTCCATCGGCCGTCATCTGCGCGACATCCTCTCCGCGCCGATCATGATCCACAACGACCGTATCCTCGCCAACGCCGTGCCGTCGTCGCTGTTGACGAGCGTGCCGGACCAACTGGTGGACGCGTGAACCCATGAATTACTCCGTCGCCAAGCAATTCAGTGCGCCGGAGGAACCGCTCGATGAGCTGTTCGACGGCATGTTCCGGTCGATGGCGATCGATGGCATCTACGCGCGTACCGGCGCCTACGAAGCGGTGGTGAGCGGGCTTGCCGATCTGATCTCGCGCCAGCGCGAGCCCGGAACCGAAGTGCTGCGCTTTCCGCCCGTGATGAGCCGGGCGCACATCGAGCGCCACGGCTATCTCAAGAGCTTCCCTAATCTTCTCGGTTGCGTGTGCGGCCTGCACGGCAGCGAGCAGGATATCCGCGCGTCGGCTGACCGCTATTACAGGGGCGAGGATTGGACGACGTCGCTGGCGCCCAACGATCTGGTGCTGACGCCGGCAGCCTGCTACCCGGTCTATCCGATCGTTGCGGAGCGCGGGCCGGTGCCGAAAAATGGCTTGATCTTCGATGTCGCCGCCGATTGCTTCCGCCGCGAGCCGTCCAAGGATATCGACCGGCTGCAGTCGTTCCGCATGCGGGAATATGTCTGCATCGGGGAGGCCGCGCAGATTGTCGAATTCCGCGAACGCTGGATGGCAAAAGCCAAGGCGATCGCCGACCAGATCGGCGTTTCCTACACGGTCGAGCAGGCGAGCGATCCGTTCTTCGGTCGGACCGGACAGATGATGGCGATTGCCCAGTTCGAGCAGTCGCTGAAATTCGAATTGCTCATTCCGGTGCGCTCGGCGGCGTCGCCCACGGCCTGCATGAGCTTCAATTACCACCTTGACCACTTCGGCACGACCTGGGGCCTCACCGACAATGCCGGCAATGTCTGTCACACCGGCTGCGTCGCCTTTGGCATGGACCGGCTGGCGGTGGCGCTGTTCGCCACTCACGGCGTCAAGACCGATGCCTGGCCGGCGAGCGTGAAAGCCGCGCTCGGGATTTAGAGCCAAACCTGATACGGCGGATCCAACTTCCGTTCGTCCCCGCGCGAGCGGGGACCCAGGGCGATAAGCTTCCGAACTGCAATGCAGAGCTGATTCCGCTTACGCGGAATGAGGAAAACTACGCCGTCGTGCCGGCGTCGACGGTGACGGTGGTACCGGTGATGTTGTTGCCGCCGTCACCGAGCAGGAATTCCACCGTCCTCGCCACGTCATCCGGCTCCGCCAGGCGGCGCAGCGCGCTGCGGCGGGCGATTTGCCCCCGTTGCTCATCGCCCATACCGCCCGTCATCTCAGTGTCCATGAAGCCGGGCGCGATCGCATTGACGGTGATCCCGGTCTTGCCGGCTTCGCGCGCCAGCGAGCGCGTAAAGCCCATGATCGCGGACTTGCTGGCGCCATAGACCGAGAGCCCGCTATAGCCGGTGAAGCCGATGATCGAGCCGATATTGACGATGCGGCCGCCGCCACCGTCCGCCATCATGTTGCGCACAACGTATTTGGTCAGCACGATCGGCGAGGTGACGTTCAACCGGATCAAGGCCTCGATCTGGCTGTTATGCATGATCGCCAGCATGCCGTCGGTGCCGATGGCGGCGTTGTTGACGAGGCCATGAGAGCGCCCATAGGTCCGTCGCGCGGCGCTCACCAGGTCGTGGATCTGGTCGATTTGCGACAGATCGAAGGGCAGGTGCTCGATCGCGCCGGCGCCGCCCTCGCGCGCTTGCGTCTGCGCCGCTTTCAATTCCGGCGTCAATGTCCTGGCGACCGCCAGCACCCGATAGCCCGCCGCGGCGAGCCGGCGGCCAATGGCCAAGCCGAGCCCGCGGCTTGCGCCGGTCACCATGACGTTAAGCATTGCTGCGCACGAGCTTTCCGGCTTCGGTGAGCTCGAGGCTCGGCACGAAGCGCAACAGCGCGGGAACCTTGTATTGCGGCAGCGCCTCCCGGCATTCGCTCAGGATTTCCGCGCGCAGCCGTTCGTCGCCAGCGGTCTTGCCGGCCGCCTTTAGGACAACATCGGCGATGATGACCGAGCCGGTGAACGGGTTCTTGCGCGACTTCACACGCGACATGTGCACGGCGTGATGCCGGTTGATCACCGACTCGACCTCTTCCGGGTGAACCTTCAGCCCGCCGACATTGATGATGCCGCCGCGCCGCCCGACGAAATAATAGCGGTCGCCACGGCGCTCCACGATGTCGCCGGTATCGACAAAGCCGTCGCTGTCGCGCAAAGCCGGCGCGCTCTCGCCGAGAAAGCCGGCGGCGGTGAGCGGCGAGCGCAGCCGCAACGTATCGTCAACGACTTTCATCTCGACGTCGCGGCCGGCCGCGCCGACCATCGACGCCGGAAAACCCTCGCGCCCGTCGCTCACGACAAAGCCGACACCGGCTTCGGTGGAGGCATAGGCGTGATCGATCGCTGCCTGGGGAAAGGCTTCTCTGAGGTCGTCGAGAATTGTCTGGTCGGCGATTTCGCCGGAAAGCCGCACATACGACGGCTTGAACACCTCGACACTCGGATTCATCAGCGCGCGGCGCCAGTGCGACGGCGTGCCGGACATATGGGTGACGCCATGGGCGGCCAGGCGATGCAGAAAATCCGCCACCGGCTCGTCGGCGTCGGACAGCACCAACGATCCGCCGCCCAGCATCGCGCGCAGGAAGATCTGCAAGCCGCCATAGCGCCGGATGTCGTAGAAGGTGCTCCAGGTCGGCGGCTTGCCCGGCTTGTTCGGTTTGATGGCGCCGGTCAGGCTGCGGAAGGTATGCCGCACGATCTTGGGCGCACCGGTGGTGCCGGACGTGAGCAACAGCCACTCCGTCTCGCGCTCCGCGGCCGGCGCGGCTTTCGCCGGCGCGGGCGGGAATTGGCAACTGACGGTTTTGTCGATGGCCAGCGCGGCTGCCGAGGGGTGCGTGCCCGCCGTTACGACGGCGTCGATTTTGGCTTCCGCCGCAACGGCGGCGAGATGATCGGGCTTGATGCCCGGCGGGCATGCCAGCATCCGCGCCGCGATCCCGTCGAGCTCGATCAAAGCCGCGGCAGCCTCGATCTGATCGACCGTGAGGATCAGAACCGACTTGCCGGCGAGCGCGTCACGCCCGCCGCCAAGGCAGGATTGATCGCGGAAGCGCGCAAGATCGAGCGACTGGTTTTTGCCCCAGATCCAGCGATCTACGCTTGCGGGCGCATTCCCGATCGCGCGGCGGAGCGACATCGGTCAGGCGGCGATCTTCTGGTACAGCCCGATAAAGTCGCCGAGCGTCACCGGGAACACGGCTTCGTCCGTGGCGGAGAAAGGATCCATGCCGAACCGGTCCTCGAGGCGGGCGACCAGTATGGCAAAGCACAGCGAGTCGAGACCGGAATCCAAGAGCACGAGATTGTCGGTCAGCGGCGCCAGGGTTTTGTCGTGTTCCTGCGCAATCGCCTTGATCTCGGTAATGATCGCATCCCTCATCGAGACACCCATTTTTCATGTTTGAAGGGTATTGGGGAGTAACACTAGGCTAAGAAAATTAACCGACATTTAATTAAGTATGAGACTCGACGGCATGTCATCGACCACGGCGGTGGGGCTGCGCTGCCGAAGAATTGCGGAAGGCGATCTTCCCGCAGTCGCCGAGTTATTGAGCCACGGGTTCCGCTTTCGTCCCAAGCACTATTGGCTGCGCGGCCTGCAACGCCAGGCTGATCGCCCGCGCCCGGAAGGCAGCCCGCCCTATGGATATATGCTGGAGCACGACGGCACGCCGGTCGGCGCGGTGCTGTTGATTCATTCCGTGGCGCCCCCGGCTGAGGGGGCGGTTCCGCGCTGCAATCTGTCGAGCTGGTACGTCGAACCGAAATTCAGGAGCTACGGCTCGCTGCTCATCACCTCGGCCATCAAGGACAAGGCCATCACCTATTTCAACGTGTCGTCGGCTCCCAATACCTGGCCGATCGTCGAAGCGCAGGGCTTCTCGATGTATTGCCGCGGCGAGATGTTTACCTTGCCGGCGCTCAACAGTCCGGTCGCCGATGTCGCAATTGATGTCGTTACGGCGACGTCGCAACCGGCCGACCTGCCAGAGCAGGAACTCTTGCGGCAGCACGCCAAATTCGGCTGCCTCAGTCTCGTGCTCAGCCACGCCGGTCAACGCTATCCCTTCATTTTCCAAAGGCACCGCGTCAAGCGCGTGCTGCCGAGCTATCGGCTGGTCTATTGCCGCGACATGGCGGAGTTCGTCCGCTTTGCCGGCAATCTCGGCCGCTTCCTGCTGAAGCGCGGCATGCCGCTGGTTCTGGTCGATGCCAACGCACCCATTCCCGGCCTCATCGGCCATTACACCGAGCGGCGCGGCCGCAAATACGCCAGGGGACCGCATACGCCGAAGCTCGGCGATCTGGCCTTCACCGAAGGCGTTTTCTTCGACACCTGACAAGGAGCCGGCGCGATGGACGCTCGTATTGAAACGCGGACCGCGGCTCAGGCACTCGTCGCCGCGCTGGTCAATAACGGCGTCGACCACGTTTTCTGCGTTCCCGGCGAGAGCTATCTGGCCGTGCTCGACGCGCTCTACAATTCGCCGATCAAGGTGACCACCTGCCGCCAGGAAGGCGGCGTCGCCATGATGGCGGAAGCCTACGGCAAGGCGACCGGCCGGCCCGGCATCTGCTTCGTGACGCGCGGGCCTGGCGCCATGAATGCTTCGCCCGGCATCCACATCGCCCAGCAGGACTCCACGCCCGTGATCATGTTCGTCGGGCAGGTCGCGCGCGCGGTGCGCGAGCGCGAAGCCTTTCAGGAGATGGACTATCGCGCCACCTTCGGCTCGATGACCAAGTGGGCGACCGAAATCGACCAGCCGGAGCGCGTCTCCGAGTTCGTTTCCCGCGCGTTTTTTACGGCCTGCGCCGGGCGGCCCGGGCCGGTGGTGATCGCGCTGCCGGAAGACATGTTGCGCGAGCAGATCGCCGTCAGCGACGCGAAGAAATTTGAGCCGGTCGAAACCTCGCCGGGCGAGCCGGAAATGGCCGCGCTTGCGGCATTGCTGAATGAGGCCGCGCGTCCGCTGCTGGTGGTCGGTGGCTCGCGCTGGTCGCCGGCGGCCTGTCAGAATGTCCGCGCCTTCGCCGAGCGCTTCGATCTGCCGGTGATGAACAGCTACCGGCGTTTACCGCTGTTCGATCCGCTGCATCCGAATTACGCCGGCGATCTGGGGCTCGCGCCCAATCCGAAATTGATCGCGCGGGTGAAGAATGCCGACCTTGTGATCGTCGCCGGCGGTCGTCTGGGCGAAATCCCGACGCAAGGCTATGCGCTGTTCGATATTCCCAATCCGCAGATGAAGCTGGTGCACGTGCACGCCGGCGCCGAGGAACTCGGCCGCGTCTACCGGCCGCACCTTGCCATTCATGCCTCGCCGCAGCGCTTTGCTGCCGCGCTGGCAAAGCTCACGCCGAAGCGGGCTGCGCCCTGGAGCGACGGAACGAAGGCCGCGCACGCCGAATACCTCGCCTGGAGCGACAAGCCGCTGGCGCAGCCCGGCAAGGTCAATCTCGGCGAGATCATGGTCTGGCTGCGCGAGAATCTGCCGATCGACACCATTCTCTGCAACGGCGCCGGCAACTACGCCGCCTGGATCCACCGCTATTATCGTTTCCGCCAGTTCGCCACCCATATCGCGCCGACATCGGCGTCGATGGGCTATGGCATGCCGGCCGCGGTCGCCATGCAGCGGCTCTATCCCGAACGCCTGGTGCTGTCGGTCAATGGCGATGGCGACTTCATGATGAACGGCCAGGAATTCGCAACCGCGGTTCAATACGAACTGCCGATCGTGGTCATCATCTGTGATAACGGCATCTACGGCACCATCCGCATGCATCAGGAGCGCGAATATCCGGGCCGTATCATCGCCACCGCGCTGCGCAATCCTGACTTCGCGGCTTATGCCGCGGCGTTCGGCGGCTTCGGTGTTGCCGTCGAAAACACGAAAGACTTTCCAGCCGCCTTTGCGGCGGCACGGCAAAGCAAGCGGCCGTCGATCATTCACCTCAAGATCGATCCCGAGGCGATCACGCCGTCAACCACGTTGTCTGCTATTCGGGAAAAAGCAATGGCGGCCGCATAACGGCGGCCGCCACAGCAATTTGAAGAGCAGGCGCGCTTTAAGCCGCCTCGACGTCCATCAGCGAGCCACCCGACGTCTGGCCCATCATGCGTGCCTTGAGCTGGCGCAGCATGTTGATCGGCTTTTCCATCATCGCGGGCAGCGTGCGCTGGCAGAATGCGACCTTGCGCACGTAGGTTTCGACGTGCCAGAGCGCCGTCGTCCCCGCCGGGAAGAAGGCGACCGAGCCCGGCACCAGAAGCTGCGGCGGCGAAACGCCGTCGCTGACGGTGACGCTGCCTTCGACGATGTGGACGGTCTCGTCGATGTCGTAGTGCCAATTGAACTTGCCGGCGGTGCAGTCCCAAATGATCGTGCAGGCCAGGCTATCGCTGCTGCGCGACACCACGCGGTTGCGGGCAACCGGCTTGCCTTCCAGGATCCATTCCGGGTTGATCGGCGCGTTGCGGAGAACAACTTGCGTCGAAGAATGTGAAATCATCGAGATTGAGCCCCCTTGCTGCGGCTTTCATTGATCGCCTTCACGTTTTAAAGGGGAAGCGCTTAACAATTCGGATTCGAATTTTTGACATTGTTAGTGAATTGGCTAACCGGTGCGAAAGCATGAGCTGCAAGCTTTTCATTCACCATATGCCGCCGCCGGTGAGGCCGCCGTTTGGGAGCGCCCGTTTGGTCGGGAGCCGGCATGCCGCTTGATCCGTCCGCCCAGAGATTTCTCGATCTGCTGGCGGCAGGCCGCGCGGCAGGTGCGGGCAAGCCTGATCTGGCGGCGCAACGCGAGAGCTTCCGCAACCTCTTACAGCTTGCCGGCGCACCGGGGCCCGCCACCGTGGCGAGCCGGGATGAGGCGATCAACGGACCCGGCGGGCCCTTACGACTCCGGCTCTACACGCCCGAGGCGGCAAGCGGGGAGGCCGGGCCTGGCTTGCTGTTTTTCCACGGTGGCGGCTTTGTCGCCGGCAACCTCGAGACCCACGACGGCATATGCCGCGTGCTGGCCGATGCGAGCGGCTGCCGTGTTGTCGCGCTCGATTATCGTTTGGCGCCGGAGCATCCATTCCCGGCCGCGATCGAGGATGGGTTGGCGGCTTTGGCGGCGCTCATGGCCGATCCGAACAAATGGGGCATCGATAGATCGCGGCTTGCGGTCGGTGGCGATTCCGTCGGCGGCGGTCTGGCGGCGGTGCTTTGTCAGGAATGGCGCAAGCGCGGCGAGGCTCCTTTGGCGGCGCAATTATTGATCTGTCCGGTGCTCGATGCGGTCGGCGATTTTCCGTCGCGGCAATTATTCGCCAAAGGCTACTATCTCGAAGCCGACATGATCGAAGCCGATTTTGCGTATTATTGTTCGGCGGACGCGGATCGAAGCGACCTTCGGCTGTCGCCGCTGCGGCAAAAAGATTTCTCCGGTTTGCCGCCTGCGCTCATTCACGCCGCCGAGTTCGATCCGTTTCGCGACGAAGCGATCCGATATGGCGAGCTGTTGCGGCAAGCCGGCATTGCAGCGACGGTGACCTGCCACGACGGCATGCTCCACCAATTCTATGCATTTTCGCGATTGATCCCCCAAGGCGGCGCCGCATTGACGGCGATCGGCAGGGAGCTCGGCGAATTTCTCTCTGGCCGATAGATCGGCTGGTATTGCGTCAGCTTTCAGCGAGCTCTGGCTGCTTCAAGAAACTTGCGTAGCGCGCGGCGGTCAGCGGCCTGATAGCTGCCATCTTCGTCCACCAGCAGAACGTCTTTGACGGCCGCTGGATCGAAGCCTTCTTTGATCAGCTGCTGTTTCTTCTGTTTGAAGGTTTCGGTGGTCGCGAGTTTGTCGACAATTCTGATAAAGAGCGGCCGCGCATAGGGCGGCAGATGTCCGGTGACATAGGCGTGCATTGTTGCAGGATCGAAGCCGTCATGGACGGCAATCGCGGCCATGCCGGCGCGCCCATCGAAACCGGGGACGCTAACGCCGTAGACCGTCGCCTCTGAAACGCCCGGGCACGCCGCAACGACATTCGCCACTTCAAGCGTCGAGACGTTCTCGCCCTTCCAGCGGAAGGTGTCGCCGATGCGGTCGACAAAATAGAAATAGCCGGCTTTGTCGCGCTTCATCAGATCGCCGGTCCTGAACCAGGCGTCGCCGTGCTTGAAGACATTGCGCAGAACTTTGCGTTCGCCTTCGGCTTCGCTGGTGTAGCCTTCGAAGCGGTTGGCCTGGTCATTGGTGGGCGGCAGCCGCCCGATAGCTTCGCCGACCTCGTCGGCGGTGCAAGGGACGCAAAAGCCGTCCTCGTTGCGGATGGCAGCCTCGGTCTCGACGTCGAATTTGACGATGGCGACGGGCGAGCGGTGCGTCATGAAGCCGGGCAGGCGGCCAATCGCGCCCGGTTTTCCTTCGACATTGTAGAGTGAAAAACTGCCTTCGGTGGCGGCGTAGAATTCGAGGATACGCGGAATCTTGAATCGCGTCTTGAAGGTGTCCCAGATGTCGGCGCGCAAGCCGTTGCCGCAAGCCAAGCGCAGGCGATGCGCCGTTTCGTTGCGGCTCGGCGGCGCGTTCACCAGATAACGGCACAGCTCGCCGATATATTGGAACAGCGTGCAGCCCGTCTCGGTGACGTCGTCCCAGAAGCGGCTGGCCGAGAACTTTTCGCGGATGACCACCGAGCCGCCGGACACCAGCACGCTGCCGATGGCGACGATGCCGCCGACGCTGTGATACATCGGCAGGCAATTGTACATGCGGTCGTCGGGCCGCGTATCCATCAGCCCGGAGAACCAGGTGCTCCATTCAACGATGCGGCGGTGGCTGACATTGGCGGCTTTCGGCAGGCCGGTGGTGCCGGACGTATAGATATAGAGCGCACGATCGGAGAGCGTTACGCTGCGTTGCTCCGCCGGTGCGAGCGGCGATCCGTCGGTCGCACCAATCGCTTCGCCGAGCGAGCGCCCGGCATCCTTCGGGCTTCCATGCACCCACAATGTTGCTTGCGTTCGAAGAAACGGAACCGCCGAGCGATAGGCCTCGACCAACTCCGAGGCGACGATGACATGGGCGGGGCGCACGATGTCCAAACAATGCGCCAGCGCATGTCCGGTGAGATTGGTGTTGACCAGCGCAACGACGCCACCGACGCGCGAAATGCCGCTCCAGATCGCCACATAGTCTGGGCAATTCGGCATCAGCAGGGCGACGCAGTCGCCTTTGCCGACGCCGTTGGCGAGCGCCCAGCGGGCATAGCGGTTGGCGGACGCCGCAAGCGCGCGATAGCTGACGGTTTCCGTCTCGCCGATCAACGCCGGCCGGTCGCCGTGCTCGGCCGCGAGCTCATCCACTATTTGGCCGAAGGTCCGATCCCGTATGGCCACCGCCCGCGCGGTGCGCTCGAGCGCCCGGAGCCAGTCCGCCGATACCTTGGCTTGCGGTTCGTTTTGCATCCGGGACCTTTATCGTCGGCCGCACAGCGCCGACGGCTGAGATTCGACGATGTTGGTGAATAATTGGTGACTGCCGATCCGGCCAACATCCGGAAATTGCAGGCTTTCTCGGGGCGCAGGCGTTAAGGCAAATAAATTAAACGCGAGATTCAGCAACTTTGCATGAAGCCGCCGAGAGTCGCGCATCCATGCAAGGAAATCTTATCCGTAACGGCCTTAACTCGTCGGCCAGGATCGACGGATTCTCAAAGTGCCGGCGGGTAACGGCGCTTTTCGGGTGGGACGAGGGTATGCGCAGCGAAACGATCGCCATTCACAGCGGCTATGACGACGACCCGACGACCAAGGCGGTCGCGGTGCCGATCTATCAGACCGTCGCTTATGCGTTCGACAGCGCCGACCACGGCGCCGCGCTGTTCAACCTCGAGACCGAAGGCTTCCGCTACTCGCGCATCAGCAATCCGACCACGGCCGTACTCGAGCGCCGCGTGGCGGACCTCGAAGGCGGCCTGGCAGCAATTGCGGTCTCGACCGGACAGGCGGCGATGCACTATGCCATCGTCAATCTGGCCGACCATGGCGGCAATTTCGTCTCGGTGCCGCAGCTTTACGGCACCACCCATACGCTGTTCGCGCACATCCTGCCGCGGCAGGGCATCGCCTGCCGCTTCGCCGAAAGCGACAAGCCCGACGCCATCGCCAGACTGATCGACCAAGACACCAAGGCGATCTATTGCGAAAGCATCGGCAATCCGGCCGGCAATATCTGCGACATCGAGGCGCTCGCCAATGTCGCGCACGCCCACGGCGTGCCGCTCGTCGTCGACAACACCGTCGCCACCCCGATCCTGGAGCGGCCGATCGATTACGGCGCCGACATCGTCGTGCACTCGCTCACCAAGTTCATGGGCGGCCACGGCACCACGCTGGGCGGCGCCATTGTCGATTCCGGGAAGTTCCCTTGGGGCCAGTATCCCGACCGCTTCCCGATGTTCAGCAAGCCGGACGCCTCCTATCACGGCATGATCTATAACGAGCACTTCGGTCCGAGCGCCTATATCGAGCGTTGCCGCAGCGTCTATCAGCGCACGACGGGTTCGGTGCTGCCCGCGATGAGCGCGTTCCTGCTGCTGCAGGGCATCGAAACGGTCGCGCTGCGCGTCGAGCGGCACGTCGACAATGCGCGCAAGGTTGCCGAATTCCTGCGGGCCGACGCGCGTGTCGCTTGGGTGAACTACGCCGGCTTTTCCGACAATCCCTATCATGCGCTGGCGCTCAAATATTTCGGCGGCCGCGCGTCATCTTTGCTGACCTTCGGCGTCAAAGGCGGATTGGAAAACGGCAAAGCGTTCTACGACGCCCTCCGGCTCATCAAGCGGCTGGTCAATATCGGCGACGCCAAGTCGCTGGCCTGTCACCCGGCTTCGACCACGCATCGGCAGATGTCGGCCGAGGAGCAACTCGCCGCCGGCGTTCGCCCGGAGACGATCAGGCTGAGCATCGGCATTGAGCATATCGACGACATCATCGCCGATATCGATCAGGCCTTGAATGCGGCCGAGCACGGCGACGCGCGCATGATCGCCGCCGAATGACGAGGCGCGACCAAGATTGACCGCCATGGCGAACGAGCTGACCGCATCGGTAGTTGAGCGTGAACCGCGGACCACCGGCCGCGCCGGTCCGGGGTCTTGGCGACCGCGCATTTCCGTCGCCGTCGTCAACAACATGCCCGACATGGCGCTGCAGACGACCGAGCGCCAATTCTTGACCCATCTGGAAGCCGGCGCGCAAGATTTCGATCTGCGGGTTCATCTCTTTTCGCTTCCCGGTATCGCCCGGTCCGGCGCCGCCCGCGATCGCGTGAAGGCAAAATATCTCGACTATAGTTGCCTGCGCGAATTGCACATGGACGCGCTCATCGTGACCGGCGCCGTTCCGATTGCGACATCGCTCTCCGACGAGCCGTTTTGGCCCCATATGGTGGAACTGGCCGACTGGGCCCGTACGCATACGCTGTCGGTGCTGTGGTCCTGCCTTGCGGCGCACGCGGCGGTCCTTCACTTGGACAATATCGAGCGCCGCCGCCTTCCCGCAAAACTCTCGGGCCTTTATCCCATCGAGACGAGCCACGATCCATTGCTCGCCGGGGTCGATCGGACCATCTGGATTCCGCATTCGCGCTACAACGGCCTGCCGGAAGAGTCTTTGCGCGCCGCCGGCTACACAATTCTGGGCCGCTCCGACGAAGCCGGGGTCGATATGTTCTACAAATCGACGCCAAGCCTGTTCGTCTGCTTGCAGGGCCATCCGGAATATGACGGCGACACGCTGATGCGTGAGTATCGCCGCGACGTATCGCAGTATTTGGCCAAAGAGCGCGACGACTATCCGGGCTTGCCGGCAAATTACTTCGATCTGGCCACCGAAGCAGCGCTGACTGCTTTCAGCCATAAAGCGCATGCCCAGCGCCGCCCCGCGCTTGCCGAGCAGTTCCCGGATTTACGCAGCGCCATCCCGCACCTCGGCATCTGGCACCCGGCGGCGACACAAATCTTCCGCAACTGGATCAATCACGTCGCGGCACTGAAAGCGGAACGGCGCGCCGCGGCGTAGCGGTCTCAAGCCTTGCCCTTCGCCTTGAGGCGCTGGTCGAGGCGCGCCATGTCGACCACCATGCGCTCGTGGGTGCCGTTGCCGATTTCCTCGTCCTCGTCGCGCGCGCTGACCTTGAACTCGATGCGCCGGCCATCGACTTTGGTCACTTCGGCCTCGGCGGTCACCTGATGCCCGACCGGCGTTGCCGCCAGATGACGGATGTTGACGAGGGTGCCGACCGCGCTTTCGCCCGGGTCGAGATAGGCGCGCACCGCGTTAAGCGCGGCATTCTCCATCGCCGCCACCATCATCGGCGTGGCGAAGACCTGCGGTAGCGCCGCGTCCTTGAACTGGTTGGCGAGATGCGCCGGCATCACGCGCAAGGTGTAGCTGCCTTTGGCTCCCACGGGGATCGGACGCATGGATTAACTCCCGGCCCGCCGGGCATGTTTAAGGGCCGGCGCGAGCGCGACCAGCACGATGCCGGAAAGCGCGCTCGGCGCAAAGGCCAAGCCTGCAATTCCGCTCATGTCCCACACAAAACCGCTGATCACCGGCACGATCACCGCACAACTGTAGCTGATGGTGAACATGGCGGCGGTCACACGATGCACATCGTCGGGTTGCGCGAGCAACGGCGGCAGGGCGAGCACCAGAATCAACACGGATGAATCGGCAAATCCTTGCAACGCGGCCGCCGCCACCACCCAGGCGCCGGAGCCGAATACGATCCCGCCTGTTCCCACGATGCCGAGCAGGCCATAAACGACATATGGCCAGGCCTTGAGCTCAAGCCGGCTGGCAAATGCCAGCAACAGAGCCGATGCCGGCAATTGGCCGACGTTCAGTCCTGTGAGCGCTGCGCTGATCCACTCGTCCTGCCCCTGGTCCTTGAGATAGTCGGGTATGAACGCATTGGTCGTGAAATAGATCGCATTGACGGCGCCGAGCATGATGCCGAGGCGCCAGATCAGCGGGCTGTTCCAGTCCGGCCACCATCGGCGCTGTGTCGCTGCGCCGTTTGTGGGCCTCTCTCGCGGCGCCAGCGCCATGACAAGAACAGCCGTGATCGCGACCGGCACGCTCCAGATCACAAAACCCCACTGCCAGCTTCCACCGACCAGCGGCAATACCAGTGGCAGCATCAACGCCACCGGAAGAATCTCGCCGATCAGCAGGCCGTTGGTATAGACAGCCGTGGCAAAGCCGATGCGGTTTGGCGTCCAAGCCCGCACCGCCGGCGGCATCGTCACCTGCATGATGGCAACGCCGGCGCCCATCAAGACGGTCATGGCGTAGAGCCAGGTCACATCCGCCAAGGTGCCGCGCAACGCACCGGAGGCCGCCGTGAGCATCAAGCCGACGACCAACGCGGTGCGCGCGCCAAGACGCGCAATCAGCAGCGAGCCCGGGACCGCGGCGACGGCGAGCAGCATCGACGGCAGGCCGGTGAGGATACCGACTTGGGTCGCGCTCAGCTCCAATTGGTCGTGGATGAGTGGAATGACGGGCGGAACCGCCAAGATCGTCAGTCGCGACCCGCCACCGGCAAGCCACAGCAGCAGGAGAGGGGTCAAAATACCCCGCGGCGACGAGAGGTCGCTGGGACTGCGAATCTGGGAGCCCGGCATTGCGAGGGGGTTCTACGGCAACGATAGACCGCTGATTGTCTCGTTGGCCGCATAACACAGACTGCGGCTGCGTGCACGAACCGCAGTTAATGCTACAACGGCGATCTGTGGCACGGGACTGCCCAGCACGACCTTGCCTTGGACGCGCGCCGCTGTGGCAAGAGCCGACTGGATTTCGGTCCTAGTTGCCCAGCGCCGGTCCGCGCTGCTATCTATAAGCCCGGGCTCACTCTTTTGCGCTTGCCGCACTTGGTCATCCTGCGTTCGGCATGACAACATCGAAGTTCGTATCATGATGCGGTGGCCACGCCTGACGTCGCGCCAAGTGCTGATCGTGTTGCACGATCTGGTCGCCACCGCGGCTGCGATCGCTGTTACGTTCCTGATGCGCTTCGAGGGCAGCGAGCTTGAGAGCAGGCTCCCCGGACTGGAAATCTTTCTGCCGATTTTCGTGGTCTATGCCGGCATCGTCTATTTCATATTCAAGCTGCATTGGAGCAAGTGGCGGTTCACGTCGATCCCCGAGCTTTACAATATCTTCCGGGCGACGACGGTGCTGGCGGTTTCGCTGCTGGCGCTCGACTACGTTCTGCTCTCGCCCAACGTCTATGGCCATTTCTTTTTCGGCAAGATCACCATCCTGCTCTATTGGTTCGTTCAGATGTTTTTCCTGAGCGGCCCGCGCGTCGCCTATCGCTACTTCCACACCACGCGCGCGCTTCAGCGCATCAAAGTCGCCGACGCCACGCCGACATTGGTCGTCGGTCGTGCTGCCGATGCCGAGGTCTTGCTGCGCGCGATCGAGGCGGGAGCGGTCAAGAAGATCTGGCCGGTCGGCATTCTTTCGCCTTCGCGCGCGGACCGAAGCCAGGCGATCCGCGGCGTACCGGTGCTTGGCGATTTCGACGACCTTGAACGTGTGGTCGCCGAACTCGCTGGCCGCGGCAGCCGGGTGACACGACTCATCATGACGCCGTCCGGCATGGCGCCCGAAGCAAAACCGGAGTCGCTGCTGATCCGTGCGCGCCGACTTGGCCTGACCGCGAACCAATTGCCATCGCTCGACCGGGACGGACCGGCTGCCCAGCTTGCTCCGGTGGCGGTCGAGGATTTGCTGCTGCGACCCAGCGTCAAGATCGATTATCGCCGCCTGGAAGATTTGGTCGCCGGCAAATCGATTGTCGTCACCGGCGGCGGCGGCTCGATCGGCTCGGAAATCTGCGAGCGAATGGTGACCTTCGGCGCCAGCCGTCTGCTGGTGATCGAGAATTCCGAGCCGGCCTTGCACGCCGTCCTCGAAATGCTCAGCAGCATGACAGGCAAGGCCCAAATCTTGGGACGTCTTGCCGATATCCGCGACCGCGACCGGATCACGGGGCTGATCGCGCAATTCAAGCCGGATTTTGTGTTCCATGCCGCCGCGCTCAAGCACGTGCCGCTGCTGGAGCGCGATTGGGACGAGGCCGTCAAGACCAATGTGTTCGGCTCGATCAACGTAGCGGATGCTGCGGCAGCGGCCGGCGCTGCCGCCATGGTGATGATTTCCACCGACAAGGCGATCGAGCCGGTTTCCATGCTCGGCGCCACCAAGCGGCTGGCAGAGATGTATTGCGAAGCGCTCGACAATGACTTCGCGCGGCGCAGCGCCGGCGCAAATTCGATGCGGCTGATCTCGGTGCGTTTCGGAAACGTGCTGGCGTCAAACGGCTCGGTGGTGCCGAAGTTCAAGGCGCAGATCGCCGCCGGCGGTCCAGTCACCGTCACTCATCCCGACATGGTTCGTTACTTCATGACCATTCGCGAGGCCTGCGATCTGGTCATCACCGCGGCGAGCCATGCGCTGGGCGAGCGAAATAGCGACGTCTCGGTTTACGTGCTCAACATGGGTCAGCCGGTGAAGATCGTCGATCTCGCCGAGCGCATCATCCGCCTCAGCGGCCTCGAGCCGGGTCAGGACATCAAGATCGCGTTCACCGGTGTCCGGCCGGGTGAGCGCCTGCATGAGATCTTGTTCGCGCGCGAGGAGGAAACCGCCGAAATCGGAATTCCCGGCATTGTCGCCACCAGGCCGATACAGCCGTCGCTCGACGCCATCCGCGCCTGGCTCGCTTTGCTCGAGCAGGGGCTCGCCCGCGACGATCGCACGACGATCGATAAGGTGCTGCGCGATGCCGTGCCGGAATTCCGCGGCGTGGCCGCTTGAACCGATAGAAATCTTAGCGATGTAAGGCCGTAAAGTGCTGCTAAGTGGATGGAAAGATTGTCCTTTTTGCCATTTCACATTTTGAAAGACCGTTGCTCAGTCTGAAAATGTCCTTGACTTAGTCCCTTTGCCCTATTTCCCTTAGGGGCGCTCGGGGAGGAAACAATGGACGCAAAGATCATCCCAGGACCGGGGGTTGAAACCCCGCGGGCGGCTAACCGCGGCGATGGCGATCGCCATAGCATCCAGTCGGTCGATAGGGCGCTGTATCTCTTGGAAACCATTGCCGAGGCCGGCGGCGAAGCAACGCTGACCGAGCTCGCCACCCGCACCGGCCTCAACATCTCCACCTGCCACCATTTGCTGGCGACGCTGATCAAGCGCGGCTTTGCCGCCAAGGTGCCCGGCCGCCGTCTCTATGCGCTGGGCGGGCGCATCCTCTATCTCGGTCATGCGTGCCTGCAGGTCGACCTGCCGCGCCGCGCCCAGCCGTATTTGGAGGAGATCAGCAAGGTCACCGGCGAAACCGTCCATCTCGCCGCGCTGCAGGGCGATGCGGTGGTCACGCTGGCGGTGCGTGAAGCGCGTCATGCCGTGCGGGTCGAAGCCGGCAAGGTCGGAAAGCTCGAAGCGCCACACGCCACTTCGGTCGGCAAAGCCATCATGGCATGGCTGCCGGAGGATGAAATTCGCCGTATGACCGCCGGTCGCATGAAGCGCTTCACCGACCATACCATCACCGAGTTTCCTGCGCTGATCGAATCCCTGCGCATCGTCCGCCGCAACGGTTATGCGCTCGATCGCGAAGAGTTTCGGCCCGGCGTGGTTTGCGTCGGCGCCGCCATCCGCGATCAGGCCGGAACGGTAATTGGAGCGATCAGCGCCGCGACGCCGACCATGCGCGCAAGCGACGAGCATGTCGCGCTGATACGCGATGAGGTCAACGCCGCCACCCGCGCGCTCTCCGCCGAATTCGGCGGCCCCGGTTCGCAAGCCGTCGCCGGCTGACCCAAGAGTTACGCGCCGATCGCAAGGTTTGCGCCCGCGCCCTGCGCGACGAGGCGGCCTGAGGTTCCTTCTCGCCGGAACGGATTTCGTTGCCGGCCGTTATTAGGGCATCCCCACCTGTAACGGCGCCTTGGCGAGCGCCACCGGACACGGAGGTTGCTCATGATCGAAAAACCCAAACAACACGCGGAAGAGGAACGCGATCGGATCGAGCGTGAAGAAGACGAAGTCGTCGTCAGTTCCGACGAAAGCTTCCCTGCCAGCGATCCGCCGTCGTTCAACCCGGGGGTGACCGGCGCCAATGATGTCAAGAAAAAGAAGCCTGGCAAACGAGATTGACGCTTTGGGCTGTTAGAACGTCATTTTCAGCAGCGCCTCGGCGTTGCCGCAATAGAGCTTGCGCTGCTCGTCCGGCGCAAGCTCAAGTTCTTTCAACGCGGCGATGGCCGGCGCGATCGGCCCGAGCGGCGTGTCGGTCGCGAATACTACGCGGTCGGCGCCGAAAAATTCCAGCCCACAGCGCAGCGCATGGGCGCCGCCGCCGAACATGGCGGTGTCGGCGTAGAAGTCGCGCAAGTAATCCAGGTGCGGCCGTTTCAGCGACGGCAAGATCTTCGAGTAGTCCTCGTCGGAGGTGCGCTGCCCGAGCACCTTGAGTCCGTTGCCGACGCGGCCGTCGAAATAGGGGATCATGCCGCCGAGATGATGCGTGATGATCTTCAGCTTGGGATAGCGGTCGAGCAGGCCGTTGAACACCATGCGCACCATGGCCACCGACGTCTCATAGGGCCAATGGAAGCACCACCACATCTCGAAGCGTGACTTCTGCTCGGACGGATAGTCCGGCATCGCCGCGGTGCCGACCGGGTGCAGCCAGATCGGCAGGTCGAGTTCCGCCATGGCGGCGAAGAGCGGCTCGAATTTCGGCTGATCGAGCGGCTCGCCTGCGACATTGGTGTAGAGCAGCACGCCACGCGCGCCGAGATCCTTAATGGCGCGGCGCGCTTCCGCAACCGAGCCTTCGACGTCGGTCATGCACAACGCGGCGGCGAAGGCGGGAAAGCGCTCGGGATATTTGCGGCACAGCTCGGCCATCGAATCGTTGGCGATGCGCGCGAGTTGCAGCCCGACGTCCGGCTTGGCGATATCCTCGATCGCCGGGTTCGGCAGCGAGATGATCTGGCGGTAGTCGCCGAATTCGTCCATCTCCTTGAAGCGGGCGTCGAGATCGAACAGCTTGGTGACGCCGCGCAGCCGCTTGCCGATGTTCTCCAGCTTGGGTGCGACACGGGTCATCTCCTGGAAGAAGCGGTCCGGATAGATATGGCAATAGATGTCGATGATCGGGCTCATGGCTTTCCCTCCGTATCCGCTTTGGTTGCGAACAACAGATGCCGTTGCAGCGGCAAGACCTGCCAGCCGAAGCGCTCAGCGATGAGGCCCCAAAGCCCCTTCGGCGCCCACAGCATGACCACGATGGCCACCGCGCCCATCATGAGCAAGTAGAGACTGCCGAGATCGGCCAGCGTCTGGCGCAGCACGAAGAAGATGATGGTGCCGATGATCGGCCCCTCGATGCGGCCGATGCCGCCGATCACGGTGATGAAGATGACGAAGGCCGTCCAGTCATTGACGCTGAAGGCGGTGTCCGGCGAGATGCGCAGCTTCATCAGGAAGATCAGGGCGCCGACCATGGCGGTGCCGAAGGCGGTCATCACATAGACGGCGAATTTCAGGCGCATGACGTCGATGCCGCTGCTCTGTGCCGCCATTTCGTTGTCGCGCAGCGCGGTGAGCGCCAGTCCATGGCGCGAGCGCAGCAGCACGACAATGGCGCCGAGCACGACGACGGCAAGCACCAGCGCCAGCCAATAGGTCTCGAATTCGCGCCATTGCCGGCTCGGCGCCATGGCGATCACGATCGAGGCCGGCAGGCTGATGCCGGAGCCGCCGCCCAGCGCCGAGATTTGCGAAGCGATGAGGCGGAAGACTTCCGCCACCACCCAGGTGCCGATGGCGAAGTAGGCGCCGCGCAGCCGGAAGATCAATGCCGCCACGGGAATGGCGACCGCCGCGGCCACCGGCCCTGCGGCCAGGATAGCGACGATCGGGTGCACGCCCCACAAAATGGCAAGGGCGAACAGGATATAGCCGCCAAGACCGACGAAGGCTTGCTGGCCGACCGACACGAGACCGGCGTATCCGGCGAGCAGGTTCCACAGGCTGGCCAATGCCACATAGGTGAAGATTTCGGCCAGAAGCCGCAGCGTTTCACGCGAGCCCCAGACCGGCGCCAGCACGAACGCGATCAAGGCAAGGGCGACCACCGCCACGCCGACGCGGCTCGATGGGGTGGCGTGCTCGACGCGGAAATGTGCTCATCCCGACACCTTGGGAAACAGCCCCTGCGGCCGCACCGCCAGGATCGCCAGGAACACGAGATGGCCGGCGAGCAGCTGCCAGCCGGGATCGATCTGCGCGCCGATGGCCTGCGACACGCCGAGAATGATGCCGCCGACCAGCGTGCCCCACATGCTGCCGAGCCCGCCGATGATCACCGCCTCGAAGCCGTAGATCAGCCGCGCCGGGCCGATTGCCGGATCGAAATTGGCGCGCACCGCCAGGAACACGCCGGCAATCGCGACCACCGCGAGCGAAAGAGCCATCGCCATCGCGAAGATGTGGCGGGTGTCGAGGCCCATCAGCTGCGCGATCGACTGGTCGTCGGAGGTGGCGCGGAAGGCGCGGCCGAGCGCCGTGCGATAGAACAGCACCTGCAGCGCGGCGATGACGGCGACCGCAACCAGGAACTGGATGAGCGGCAGCAGGCCGACCCAGACGCCATGCATGACCTGGAAGGTTTGAATCTCGATCGCGACCGGCCTGCAGCTTGCGGCTGTCGGCGGTGAACAGCTCCAGCAGACCGTTCTGGATGATGATGGAGAGCCCGAAGGTGACCAGGAGCGGCGGCAGCAGGTCATCGCCCAGCGTGCGGTTGAGCAGACCGCGCTGCAATGCGTAGCCGATCAGCGCCATGATCGGTGTCACCAGCAAGAGAGATGTGAGCGGGTCGATGCCGAGCGTCTGCGTGACCATCAGCGCTACATAGGCCGCAAGCACGATCAGGTCGCCGTGCGCGATATTGACCAGGCGCATGACGCCGAAGATCAGCGACAGCCCGGCGGCGAACATGGCGTAAAGCCCGCCGATCAACACGCCTTGCAGGATGACGTTGACCCACTGCATCGGCGTCACACCCCGAAATACGCCGCTGAAATGGATTCGCGCGTGAGCTCGGCCGCCTTGCCCTGCAGCGCGATACGGCCCTCCTGCAGGCAATAGACATGGGCGGCCGCTTGCAGCGCCTGCACGATGTCCTGCTCGACGATGATCAGCGACAGCCCTTCCGCGACGATTTCCGGCAGCCGCGCGTAGATGTCGCGCACGATGATCGGCGCCAGGCCAAGACTGATCTCGTCGCACAGCAGCAGCCGCGGGTTCGCCATCAGCGCGCGCGCAATTGCCGCCATCTGCTGCTGGCCGCCGGAGAGGGCAGGGGCCGGCAAATGCCGCCGCTCGGCCAACACCGGAAACAGCGCGTAGATGCGCTCGAGAGTCCAGGGGCCGGGCCGGCCAAGCTGCCCTCCGATCTTGAGGTTTTCCTCCACCGTGAGCGACGGAAACAGCCGGCGCCCTTCCGGCACCAGCGCGATGCCGCGCTTGACCACGGCGAAGGCGGGTGCGCTGCCGATGCTTCCACCGTCGAACACGATGTCGCCGCCGCGCGGATGCATCAGCCCGGCGATGCTTTTGAGCAGCGTGCTCTTGCCGGCGCCGTTGGCGCCGATCACGGCGACCACTTGTCCGAGCTCGACGCGCAGCGATACGCCGAACAGCGCCTGGAAATCGCCGTAGAAGACGTCGATGTCCTTCACGTCGAGGAGGGCCTCAGGCATCGGCGGCGATCCCCATGTAGATCTCGCTCACCTGCGGGCTATGGATCACCGTGCGCGGATCGCCTTCGGCGATGAACGCGCCGCCGTGCAGCACCAGGAGCCGGTCGACGGTCGCCAGCAGCGCATGCACCACGTGCTCGATCCACACCACCGACACGCCGGCGCGCCGTACCTCCTTGATCAACGTCACCAGCGCGGCGCACTCGTGCTCGCTGAGGCCGCCGGCCACTTCATCGAGCAGCAGCACGCGCGGCTTCATCGCCAGTGCGCGCGCGAGCTCCAATCGTTTCCGGTCGAGCAGCGTGAGCCCGCCGGCGCGCCGATTGGCCTTGTCGACAAGACCGCACTGATCGAGCACGGCGGCGCATCGTTCATAAACGGCCGCCTCGCGTTCGCCGGCGCCGAAGGCAGCGGCCACCACGACGTTCTCGAACACGGTCATGCCGGAAAACGGCTGCGGAATCTGGAAAGAGCGCGCCAATCCCTTGCGGCTGCGCCGTTCCGGCGTCAGGCGCGTAATGTCCTCGCCGGCGAACAGCACGCGCCCGGCATCGGGCGCCAGGCTGCCGGCGGCGATGGCAAACAGCGTGGTCTTGCCGGCGCCGTTCGGCCCGATGATGCCGAGCGCTTCGCCCTCGTTGAGCGACAGATCGATCTCGTCGGCGACGACCACAGCCCCGAAGCGTTTGGAGATTTTATCGAGCGAGAGAATCGGGGCCATGGCGGTTCAATCACACTCGTCATGCCCGGCCTTTTCGCCGGGCATCCACGTCTTGCCGGAGACACTAAAGGCGTGGATGGCCGGGACAAGCCCGGCCATGACGCTGTGTGACGCGCCCGCCTAGGCGATCGGCGTCAGCTTGCCGCCGACCGGAATTTCCGGCGCCGACTTGTTCTCGGTGATCACCAGATCGAACTTGCCGTCCTTCTGGCGTTTCCATTGGCCGGCCACCAGCGGCGTCTTGCTGACGTTCTTCACCGGCTGGCCGGTCCAATGCACCGGGCCGACCATCGAGTGATAGTTGGTCGCCACGATCGACGCGAGCATTGACTTCGGGATCGTGCGGGTTCTTGGCGCGCTTGAGCACGTCGATCGCCACCTCGAACAGCGCATGTTGATAGCCGATCGGCTGCGTCCACGGCCGGTTGGTTGCCTTCACATAGGCGTCGGTGAGCTGCTTGGCGCTCTGCCCGGTCAGTCCGGACTTGAACGGGAAGTTCGGCGTCCACCAAATCTCGCTCGACAGGCCGTCGCCGCGCGCGCCGAGCAAATCGATCACCGACGGGAACAGCAACGCCTTGCCGATGGTGACGATCTTGGGGTGGAAGCCCTGCTGCGCCGCCTGCGACCAGAAGGTGGCGAAGTCGGGCGGGATCATGTTGCCGACGACGATCTCGGCGCCCGCCGCTTTGAACGCGGAAATCTGCGAGGTGAAGTCGTTGTTCATCAGCTGATAGCGGCCAGGGTCGTGCAGCTTGTAGCCGGCTTTCGTCAGATCGGGCGGCAGCCCGTGTTGCTTATCGCCCCAGGCATTGCCGTCGGCGTCGTTGGGGAACAGGCCGCCGACCACTTTGTTGGTCTTCAGCTAGTCCCACATCGGCAGGTAGGAGGCGATGACGTCCTCCAGGCCCCAGAAGAAATGATAGGTCCAGGTGAAGCCCTTCTTCGGGTCGCCCTTGCGGCCGAAGAAATAAGGCTGCCACGGACAATTGGTGGTGACGCAAGGGCGTCTCGTTGACCTCGGCTTGGTCGGCGACCGGGTTGGTGGTGTCGGGCGCGGACGATGCGAGGATGAGGTTGACCTTGTCGCCGAGGATCAGCTCGGAGGCGACTTCGGCGGCGCGGCTGGCGCTCGACTGGCTGTCCTTGGAGATGATCTCGACCTTGTAGGTCTTGCCGCCGATGCGACAGGCCCTTGGCGAGGATGCCGCGCACCTGTCGGAGAATGAATCCATCGGCCTCGCCGAAGCCGGCGAGGGGCCCGGTCTTCGGGCTGACATGGCCGATCTTGATCACATTCGACTGTGCGTTCGCCGGGATCACGCGGAGAACCGCGGGAGCGGCGAGCGCGCCGATGCCGGTCTTGACCAAAGTCCGTCGTGAAATGCTCTTTCTGTCCGTCATTATTTCCTCCCTCTTGTCTTTGCGCCCTCAAGAATCCTGGGCGCGTGCATTTTTGAGGTGCTGCAGAACCTTCGAACGCAAGGCCGCCTGTTGTTCGGGCGACCATTTGCGGAAGCCTTCGCCGCTTTTGAAACCGAGCTTGCCCTCCTTCACCAGCTTCTCCAGGTAGGGCGAGGGACCGGGCCGGCTGTCGATATCGGGCAGCACCGTCTTGTGGATCGCCAGCGTCAGATCGGTGCCCACCATGTCGGCATTTTCCAGGGGACCCAAGACGGCGAGCCTGCGGCCGAACGCCGCCTTGATGACGGCATCGACGGTTGCGGCGTCGCAGATGCCGTTCTCGACCAGCGCAATGGCCTCGCGCCACAGCGCATGTTGCAGGCGGTTGCCGATGAAGCCGGGCACGTCCTTCTTCACATGCGCCGGCGTTTTGCCGGCGGCGGCATGCAGCTTCATGGTGAAGTCGATGGTCTGTGGCGACGTCCATTGCGTTTCGATCACCTCGACCAGCGGCACCAGATAAGGCGGGTTCCACCAATGGGTGCCGACGGCGCGCTCGCGGCGCTGCAAGCCTTCCATGATTCTGGTGATCGGGATGACCGAGGTGTTACTGGCGAGGATGGTGTCCGGCCGCACGTGCTTTTCGATTTCGGCGAAGATTTTCTGCTTGAGCGGCAAATCCTCCAGCACGGCTTCGACCACGTAGTCGGCGTTGCGCACCGTGTCGCCGAGGTCGGCAATTGGCGTCACCCGCTCGACCGCCGTCTGGTCGTCGCCGAGGTCTTTGAGGTTGGTGAGGATGCGCGATTTGGCGCTGTCGAGGCTCGCTTTGACCGAGTCGTAGATGGTCACGTCGTGCCCGGCGAGCGCGAATACCTGCGCGATGCCGTGGCCCATCAGGCCGGCGCCGATCACCGCGATGCGCGCTTTCGCCATGCTCACCCCGCCGTGTAGCCGCCGTCGGCGTAGAGGATGTGGCCGGTGTAGAAGTCCGATGCCTTGGAGGCGAGGAACAGCAGCGGTCCCGCCAGATCTTCCGGCTCGCCCAAACGACCCTTGGGCACACGCGAAAGGAACCCCTTGCGCACCGTCTGCGCCCGCTCGGTGTCCTCATACATCCAGGCGGTGAGTGGGGAGCGGAAGACGGTCGGGCCCAGCGCGTTCACCGTGATGCCGGTGTCGCCCCATTCGCAGCCCAGCGCCTTGGTGATGCCGTCGACCGCCGACTTGGAGGCGCAATAGGCGGTGTAGCCGGCCGGATGACCGAGCAGCCCGCGCGCGGACGACGTGAGGATCACCTTGCCGCCCTGGCCCTGCTTGAGCATCTGGCGGCCGGCGGCACGCGCCATCAGCCATGACTGATTGACGTTGGCGTCCATGACGTCGAGGAAATCTTCGATCTTCTGGTCGACGATTTTCGACACTTTATTGAGGCCGGAAGCGACCACCAGGATGTCAACGCGGCCAAACTTGTCGACCGCGGCTTTGACGATCTTGTCGCAATTCTCCTCCGAGCTCGGGCGCAACGCGATCACTTCGGTCTTGCCGCCGAGCTTTTCGCATTCGGCCGCGACCTTCTTCAGTTCGTCGGCTTTGCTGGCGGCCAAGACGACGTTGGCGCCGGCGCCGGCCAGCGTCTTCGCTGCCAGCGCGCCGAACGCACCGGACGCGCCGGTGACAATGGCGGTCTTGCCCTTGATGTCGAAAAGGGACAACGGATTTTTGAGAAAATCGTCGGCCATAAAATTCCTCCTGATACTTTTCTCAGCTGTCATGCCCGCGAAAGCGGGCATCCAGTAAACACCGCAGCTCCGGTGAATACTGGGTCCCCGCCTTCGCGGGGACGACGCGTGAAGCTACTTCGCCGGCGGCATCGCCACCGCGACCACGATCGAGCACACCTCATTGCCGCGATTGATGATCTCGCGCATCTCGTTCGGCTCGATCACGCAGGAGTCGTTCGCCTTCAGCACCGTCTCCTTGCCGTTGACGATGACGGTCAATTCGCCGCGCAGCACGAAATAGACCTTTTCCGGCGGCGAAGCGTCGGGACCTGCGCCGCCGCCGGGCAGGAAGTGCGAATAGCCGAATACCAGACCCTTGGTGCCGCCGGCCTCGGCGCCGAACATGCGCAACGAGGTGTAATTGCGATGATTGGGCGCCTCGTAGGGCTTGGCATCCTCAAAACGTTTGACGTGCATTAGAATTTCCTCCCGCGCTCGATGCGATATTTTCCGTCCGGGTCGATGATGGCGACCAGCCGCACGATACAGCCGTCGCCGCGGTCCCAGTTCCATGGGAAATAGGCGAAGGTGACGCGCTTGCCGGTGACCTTGTCGAGGTCGCCGCCGACGTTTTCGATGCCCATGATGCCGTTCTTGAACAGGATGCGGTGCACCGGCTCCCAGTCCGGGAAGTCGTCCTTCCAGTCGCGCCCGCCCGACCATTCCTTGTATTCGGCCGCGAGATGCGGATGCAGCGGGCCGTTGCGCTGCGGGCCGATGGCGGTAGCGAGCGGATGGTCGTTGGCTTGCGTGTCGTGGCCGACGACCTTGACCTTATGTTTCACGAGCCAGTGGCCGGCCGACGGCACGAAGCCGGGCGCGTAACAGAAGTAGTCCTCGCTGTCCTCGTATTTGTGGTGCCAGCCGGTGTTGACGATCACCACGTCGCGCGGGCGGATGATCTTGCCGCAGGCTTTTTCCAGATCGTCGCCGGTGATCGGCTCCCATTTATTCTTGGGGATCGATACGACGATGCCGGAGCCGAAGAAATGCGGCAGCGGCACCTCGTCGATAAACGGCGTGCCCTGCACGACGTGCGCCGGCGCGTCGATATGCGTCGTGTTGTGCATCGAGGTGGTGATGCGCTGCGACAGCACGCCGGACTTCGCCATATAGTGGATGCGCTCGATCTTGACGTCCTCGAAATAGGGCCAGTTCGGGGACTGATAGCCGAAGCGATGGGACAGGTTGTAAAACTGCAGCCCCATGCTGTTGCGCAGATTTTCTTCGAACATCACGCCGCGAATTCTTTTTGCCACGGCCTCCTCCCTTCAAATGATGCGCGTTCGCGCGCTTGTTTGATCGGTCAGCATTCCACCCGAGCCTAACTCAGGCGACAGCCGAATTCATATGCGCCACCATGGCGCGCTTGGTCTCCTTCAATCGTTCGGCGATCAGGCCGTGCCGGTCTTGGAATCGCTGCGTCGGCACCGGCACCGAGATGGCGACGGCATTGCCGAGCGGGTCCTGCAACGCGACACCGACCGCGCAGACGCCGAGCGTATGCTCTTCGCGGTCATAGGCAACGCCGTTGCGTCGGACCGACTTGAGGTCGTCGAGCAGCGCATCGAGGCGCGTGATCGTCTTCGGCGTGCGCGGCTCGTAGATACGGCCGATCAGCGCTTCGATCTTGGCGTCGTCGAGCTGCGCCAGATAAGCCTTGCCGTTGGCCGTGCAATAAAGCGGAAACGTCTCGCCGACCGCGGAAACCGTGCGCAGCCGGTGCGGACCGATCACCTGATCGATGAACACCAGATGATCCTTCTTCACCGTCGAGAGATCGACGGTCTCACGCAATTCCTCCGACAGCCGCACGATGAACGGCCGCGCCAGCGCCAGGAAATCGCTGCGCACCGAGGCGGCGAGCCGCAGAATGGTGGGCCCGAGCCGCACGCGACCGTTCGGCGTGGCGGCGATGACCAGTTTTTCGATTTCCAGCGCCGAGACGATGCGCTGCACGGTCGAGCGCGCCAAGTTAACGCGCTGCGCGATCTGCCCGAGGCTTAGTCCGGCGTTTTCCTCTTCCAACGCCCGCAGGATGGTCGCGGCACGCGCGATCACCTGCACCTGACTTTTGTCGTTGGTGACGAGACGGTTCATCGACGCTTCCACCCGAACCTCGCCGGCGGTCTTTGCCGCCTTGCATCGTGGTACACGATAGCTCAATATGCGATACAGTGGAAAGAGAAAAAATTGGGCAGCATTGGGCAATGGATGCTGCGCCGCAACAAAGCGCGATTCCAAAAAGGCCTTTCCAGGGCTTGATCCGGGACGGGAACCGGGTTCGAAAGGTCGCGCGCTGAGGACAAGGGGGAGACGCCGTGGTCAAGAAGATCGCCCTGGAAGAACATTTCCTCGACCCGGGCACGGTCGATTACTGGTGGCCGACCATGGTCGACGTCGACCCGAAGAAGGCCGACGAGCTGTACGCCTGCCTCACCGATTTTGGCGATCGGCGCCTGGAAATGATGGACAAGACCGGCATTGCCCGCGCCGTGCTGGCGATTTCCGGGCCCGGCGTGCAGATCGAGCGCGACATGCCGACCGCGGTGCGCAAGGCCAAGAGCTCGAACGATTTCCTCGCCGCCGAAATCCAGAAGCGTCCCGACCGATATTCAGGTTTCGGCCACCTCGCCATGCAGGACCCGAAAGCCGCCGCCGACGAGTTGGAACGCTGCATGCGCGATCTGAAATTCTGCGGCGCCATGATCAACGGCCATACCCATGGCCGCTATCTCGACGATCCCGCCAATTTTCCGTTCTGGGAGCGGGCGCAAGCCTTGGGCGCGGTGATTTATTTGCATCCCGCCGACCCGATGACGCCGCTGCCGGTGCTGGCCGACTACAAGGTGCTGGTGCGCCCGATGTGGGGCTGGGGCGTGGAAACCGGCTCACATGCGCTGCGGCTGATCGCCAGCGGGCTGTTCGAGCGCTTCCCCAAAGCTAAGCTTGCGCTTGGCCATCTCGGCGAGACCTTGCCGTTCCTGCTTTGGCGTTTCGACAGCCGCTCGAAAATGTATGGCTGGAAATTTCCCAAGACGCCGTCGCAATACATCAAGGACAATATCTGGGTGACGCTCTCCGGCATGTTCTCGCTTGAGCCGCTCGAATGCACGGTCGCGGCGCTCGGACGCGAGCGCGTGATGTTTTCCGCCGATCACCCGTTCGAGAACGTGCTCGAGGCCGCGCACTTCATGGACACGGTGCCGATCGAGGAATCCTTGCGCGAGGACGTGGCCTACAACAACGCGGCGAAGCTGCTGGGGTATGGCTTAGCCGCATTCTGTCGTCCCCGCGCAGGCGGGGACCCATACGCCGTGACATATCGATGGGCTGCGGAGTATGGATCCCGGCTCGCGCTCGCTAGCGCTCGCTTGGCCGGGACGACAACAAATCTATTTCGGCGCAATCACCCGCACTGGCTTGCCGTCCAGCCACGCGCGGATGTCCTCGACCATCTGCCCGTAGAAGCGCTTGTAGTTCTCGGCGGTGACATAGCCGAGATGCGGCGTGATCACGATATTGTCGAGCTTGCGGAACGGGTGATCGAGCGGCAGCGGCTCCTCGTTGTAGGTGTCGATGGCCGCACCTGCGATCTTGTTCGCCTTCAGCGTCGCCTCGATCGCCTTCTCGTCGGCGATCGGCCCGCGCGAGCTATTGATGAAAAACGCGGTCGGCTTCATCAGCGCGAGCTCGGCGGCGCCGACCAGACCGCGCGTGCGCGGCGAGAGCTGAGTGTGAATAGTGACGAAGTCCGACTGCTTGAACAGCTCTTCCTTGCTCACCAGCGTGGCGCCGGCGGCCTGCGCCTTCTCGGCCGTCAGGTTCTCGCTCCAGGCGATCACCTTCATATCGAACGCATTGGCGACGCGTGCGACCCGTGAGCCGAGCTTGCCTAGCCCGATGATGCCGAGCGTCTTGCCGTAAAGATCGATGCCGAGCGTGGTCTGCCAGCGGGTGCCGGCCTTCATCCGCGCGCTCTCGATGCCGATCTTGCGGGCGAGCTCGAGGATCAGGCCGATGGTCAATTCCGCGGTCGGCGGCCCGAGCGACTCGGTGCCGCACACCGGAATACCGCGCGCGGCCGCCGCGGCGATGTCGATCGCTGCGTTGCGCATGCCGCTGGTGACGATGAGCTTGAGCGCGGGCAGGGCGTCGATCACGTCCTTGCCGAAGGGGGTGCGCTCGCGCATCAGGCAGACCACCGCGCAGTCCTTGAGCGCCGCGACCACCTTGTCCTTGCCGCCCAGCCCCTCGGTGAAGACCTTGAAATCGACGTCCTTGGCGACGCTCGACCAGTCGACGACTTTCTGCGCGACGTTCTGGTAGTCGTCGAGAATGGCTCCTTGCAGGCTCATGGCGCGGTGCTCCCCAGTGGACGTGGCCGGTCAGGACCGCGGACTCACCACAAGGGAACCGAGACTACAAGGTGGGGTTCGGCCGAACCGTCAGACCCGGGGCAGGCCGTGCTTGGCGCGCCATTTCGGGCCGGGCCCGCGCATATAGTGCCGCTCGGGGCGGTAGGGGCCGACGGTGTCGCGGGTCAATTCCCGCCAGAAGGTGGTGAACCACGGCCCGATCAGGAACAGCGGACGGGCGATGAGCCCGGCGGCGGATCCCGAAACTCTGGCAATGGCGCGGCCCATGGCAGGTACCCAAACATGCGGACCGGATGGCCCGCCTACTTCCTGGGTCGCCGGTGGCGAGCGCCAGGTTCATGGGGCAATGATCGCGCGCTGCGGTTAAAGGCCGGTTCGAATAGATTGACGCGGCGGCATTATTTTCAATCAAGCTTTCTAGAAATTTACCGGGATCGAATACGAGCGCCGCGCGCTTGCCCTTTGCGGTTCCGCTCGCTACATCAGCGCCGACTTTCCCGACAATGCGTGCGGCGGCGCGTCAGCGCGCAGGGGCGGATTCAGGCTGAATAATCAGGGTTTTACAGTTCAATGAACGGTCGCCAATTCATCTATCACATGCAGGGTCTGAGCAAGACCTACCCGCCCGCCAAGAAGGTGCTGGATGACATCCATCTGTCGTTCTACCCGGACGCCAAGATCGGCGTGCTCGGCGTTAACGGTTCCGGCAAGTCCACGCTGCTGCGCATCATGGCCGGCATCGACACGGAGTTCACCGGCGAAGCCTGGGTCGCCGAAGGCGCCCGCGTCGGCTACCTGGAGCAGGAACCGCAGCTCGATGCCGGCAAGACCGTGCGCGAAAACGTCATGGAGGGCGTCGCCGCCAAGAAGGCGGTGCTCGACCGCTACAACGAGATCGCCGCCAACTACTCCGACGAGACGGCCGAGGAGATGGCCAAGCTCCAGGACGAGATCGATTCCAAGAACCTGTGGGACCTCGACAGCCAGGTCGATCTGGCCATGGACGCGCTGCGCTGCCCCTCCGACGACGCCGAGGTGACCAAGCTGTCCGGCGGCGAGCGCCGCCGCGTGGCGCTGTGCCGGCTGCTGCTCGACCAGCCCGACCTGCTGCTGCTCGACGAGCCGACCAACCATCTCGACGCCGAGAGCGTGAACTGGCTGGAAGGCCATCTGCGCAATTATCCCGGCGCCATCCTGATCGTCACCCACGACCGCTACTTTCTCGACAACGTCACCGGCTGGATCCTCGAGCTCGACCACGGCCGCGGCATTCCTTACGAGGGCAACTACACCTCGTGGCTGCATCAGAAGCAGAAGCGGATGGAGCAGGAAGGCCGCGAGGACGAGGCGCGCCGGCGCACGCTCGATCGCGAAAGCGAGTGGATTTCATCCTCGCCGAAGGCGCGGCAGTCGAAATCCAAGGCGCGCTATGAGCGCTATGAGGAGCTGCTCAAGATCGCCAACGCAAAGCAGAACACGGTGGCGCAGATCACCATTCCGGTGGCCGAACGTCTCGGCCAGCACGTGGTCGACTTCGACCATCTGAAGAAAGGCTATGGCGACAACCTCTTGATCGACGACCTCACCTTCAAGCTGCCGCCCGGCGGCATCGTCGGCGTGATCGGGCCGAACGGCGCCGGCAAGACCACGCTGTTCCGCATGATCACCGGCCAGGAAAAGCCCGACGCCGGCACCATCAAGATCGGCGAGTCGGTGCATCTCGGCTATGTCGATCAGTCGCGTGACTCGCTCGACGGCAAAAAGAACGTGTGGGAGGAAATCTCCAACGGGCAGGACATCATCCTGCTCGGCAAGAAGGAAGTGAACTCGCGCGCCTATTGCGCCTCGTTCAACTTCAAGGGCGCCGATCAGCAGAAGAAGGTCGGCACGCTGTCGGGCGGCGAGCGCAACCGCGTGCATCTGGCCAAGATGCTGCGCTCGGGCGCCAACCTGCTGCTGCTCGACGAGCCGACCAACGATCTCGACGTCGAGACGTTGCGCGCGCTGGAGGAGGCGCTGGAGGATTTCGCCGGCTGCGCCGTGATCATCAGCCACGACCGCTGGTTCCTCGACCGCATCGCCACGCATATCCTCTCGTTCGAGGACGACAGCCACGTCGAATGGTTCGAGGGCAACTTCCAGGACTACGAGGCCGACAAGATGCGCCGGCTCGGCACCGACAGCATCATTCCGCACCGGCTGAAGTATAAGAAATTCAGCCGGTAAGGCCTTCCGCCGGCCGGCAATCAGGACAAATTCAACTAAAAGCGGCGTATTTGTCGGAAACAGTCAGTGATTGCTAACGTCAAGTTAGGCGTTGTAGTCATTTGTTTTTAGAAAGTGGGCCATGGGTACCATGCGTAAGGGGCAAGCGTCGTTACCGTTGGCGTTCATTTTGGCGATGGCTGCTGATGCGTCGGCTGCGGCGACGCCCGGCGCCTCCCAGGCGAGCGCCCCCGCCTCGAAGCAGGCGCGCTGCGTATTTCGCTGGAAAAGGGTCTGGCTAACGAAATCGCGCGCGATCCCATCAATCCGGTGATCGCCGGCTGCCCGGCGACAAGGCCGCACAATACTTTCCGAATTTTCCGAATTTTCGCAATTGCATTTCAGGCTATTGGCGAAATTGTTGACGGCCATGATCGAGCCCCGGCTCATCATTCTGCAACCGACGCCTTACTGCAACATCGACTGTTCCTACTGCTACCTTGGTCATCGCGATGATCGGCGACTGATGTCCGCGGAAGTCATTGAAGCCATTCGCGACAAGATATTTGCGTGCCTGCCGCCGGAATTGGCTCCCACTATCGTCTGGCATGCAGGCGAACCGCTCACCGCCCCTGTCGCCTGGTACGAGCACGCATACGAACGCTGTCTGGCGTTTGCCCACCCAACACAGTCTTCGCAATCCAAACGAACGGTATTGCGCTCAATGACCGCTGGATCGATTTTTTCCAGAGCACGAAAACCGAAGTGGGGCTGAGCATCGATGGACCCGAGCGCTTTCATGACACGCGGCGCCGTACGCGAAGCGGAGCGCCGACTTGGGCGTTGGCGATGCGTGGACTTCGGCGATTGCAACGGAAAGGTCTCGGCCCCGCGTAATTACCGTGTTGCATCCAGACGGTCTTGAATGCGCGGACGAATACTATGGATTTTATCGCGACAACGACATTCGAGAAATAAGTTTCAGTATCGACGAAAAAGAGGGGGCCAATCCCACATCTGGTTTTGGCGAGCCAACCGACAAAGAACGCATTACTGCGTTTATTATCCGACTTCTGGAAAATGCCTATCGCGATGGCTTCCTGCTGGAAATTCGGGAGGTGGAGCGTATCGCTCAGGTCCTAACCAACAACGGCCGAACATGGAATGAGCAGGTGGAGCCATGGGCCTCGATTGTCGTTGCAGCCGACGGAAGCGTATCGACGTTTTCGCCCGAATTTATGGAGGTTGCCGCACCTCAATACAATAATTTTGTTTTCGGAAATATTCTCGAGGATGAGATCAAGGACCTAATCGGGAACCGCGCATTTCTAAGTGCCAATGAAGACATAGCTGCCGGGATTGCTCAATGCCGCGCGAGTTGTAGGTATTTTTCCGTGTGCGGTGGCGGTTCTCCAGTAAACAAATTCTGCGAAACGGGTACTCTAAAATCTACGGAAACCAATTTTTGTCGGCTCTCTACACAGTCTGCTGCTGATTTTTGGTCGAGTTTCTTTTCGCAGGTAGGGCCAATCGCGCAAATGCATCGCCGACAGTCCTTTCGCGCACGCTTGTCAATTATACCCTGCCTATTGCTGGGGAGGTACGACAATGAATTCACCGAGCACACAAGAGACTGCGAACCCATCGCTTGGCAGGAAAAAGAAGCCGCTGCGATCTGGAAAGATCGACATGGCCGAGCTATCGGCGCTAGAGGCCGCCGTTAATTCTGCTGCGTCCGGTGTTTCAGGATTGTGGTTGTCGTTTCTGACTTTCATGGCCTATCTCACGATGGCCGTCGGGTCGGTCAGTCACGAAATGCTATTGCTTGCGAAGCCGATTAAGCTTCCCGTCCTGAATGTGGAATTGCCGCTTGTGGCGTTTTTTTGGATCGCGCCGATTTTCTTTGTGCTCTTTCACTTTTACTTGCTCTTGCAAATATCAATTTTGGTTCGAAAGGTAGCGAGCTACAATCAATGCCTCGTGTCCGCAATGCCTTCCGAAATCGATCAGGAACGGCGAAGAAAGCGTTTGGATAGCTTCATCGTCATACAATTCCTTTTTGGTGCCGAGGAGGAGCGAGCAGGAACGACGAGTAAGCTGCTGCGCGGTGTATCATTCATTACATTAGTGTTGGCCCCAATACTGTTGTTGCTTCAGTTCCAAGTTTCGTTTTTGCCTTATCATGCCTCCTGGGTGACTTGGGCTCATAGGATTACAATTCTGGTGGATTTACGTTTGACTTGGATATTTTGGACGGCGATCTGCTTCGAAGGCGGGAAAGTGTATTTTCCGGAACTCTATTTCGGACGCGCCCTGATTAATGCGGGTAAGACAAAAGCCTTTAAGCGCGCGACGAGAAAGCTGTTCGCCGTTTCGGCGCACAGCCTTAGCAATCGCCGCCGCGCCTTCTTATGTTCTGGGGCGGTAGTATTCATCTCGTTATTTGGCCTCGCATATAAGGGAGAGCTGCTGGAGAAGTCTTCGTTTTGTCCCGCACTACACCGACGATAAATGGCAATTCGAGTCGCTTTCCGATTTTCTGTTGCATGGATCGATCGACATGGTCCAAGGAAGGCCACGTCGGTACTTTTCTAACGTCTTGGTCGTGCCCAATAAGAAGCTCGTTGAAGATAAGGCATTGGAAGGTGCGTACCCCTCATTTTCCTTGCGTGGTAGAGATTTACGCGGCGCGGTCTTGATTAACTCAGATTTGCATGGCGTCGATTTTACCGGCGCAAATCTCAATGACGCACGGCTTGACGAAGCGAGACTCACAGGCGCGCGATTTGGCTGTGTGCTGACGTCAAGCCGTTCGATCGCCGCGGGTAAGCCAAATCTCAAAAAATATTGGCCTGATGATGAATGTACTTGGCTTCAGCGCGCGAGCTTTACGCTCGCACACCTCGAAGGCGCAAGTTTTACGCGCGCAAGAATGCACGGTGCAATCTTGCTGGGGGCGCATCTCGAAGGCGCTACCCTCGACGGCGCGCAGCTTCAATATGCCTTGCTCGCGCAAACGCAGCTTCAGGGTGCGCACTTGGAAGGGACCAACTTGACGAATGCGGTACTTGTCGGGGCGACCCTTCTTGGAGCGAAGATTTTGACTCCCGAGCTTAGGGGAGCTTTGTTCAGTGGTACACGTTTTGACTTGGCAAATATAGTGGTCGGTTGGAACACGTCGCTTATTGAGCCGATCTTGTTTTATCCCGAAAATGACGGGGCAGGCGCACAAAGCGGGCTGACCAAGAGTGATCAAGAGGTCGCCTCCGAATTCGCGTACGCTGGGATTTCCGACGGAACGCTTAGTAATTTTGCCGAAGATACAATCGTAAATTTCGATTCGAACGACCTGGAAAAGATTCGTGCCACGGCGATTTCGGCGCTTGCCAGTCAAAATCAGGCAAAAAACACCGATTTTGAAAAGATGCGAAAGAACGCGATTCCTCTGAGGTGGCGAGAAATAAAGGCGATAATGGCAACCAAAAATTCTGGCAACTCTGAGCTAAAGAGGATGCTGCTGTTGCGTGACTACCTCATAAGATTTGCGTGCGATGCCGGCAGCAGCCCGTACATCACAGGTGCATTGATAGATAATAACATTGTTTTCGACATTGAAAGCGGAGTCGTGGCGCTCATTAAGAAGGAGCTGGATAAAGGTGCGCAGGCGGAAGTTAAGAAGCCGGACGTCGAGGCGCATTTGCTTTTGGCAACGCTAAATAGCCCGAACAAGTGCCCTGGGGCGAAGGAGTTGAAAAAGCGGCATCGTGTCCAATTGCGTTCCTACGAGGATTTTGTCAATGAGCAGCTTGGAAAGTCCGCAGCGAACAGCAAGGCGGCTAAGTTCGAAGACGACCACCAAGAGTTCGCAAGATTTATCGTTGCACGTTGGTGCGCTGTCAAAATGACCTTGTCGCTGTTTCTTGGGCTAGCATGTGCCATCTTGCTAAGGGAGAGAATGCCGCGCACCAATACAAGCCTGTCACGAACCGGCGGCTGAAGAATAAATTCGGTGCTTCCACACCCGCTCACATAATTAGAAATCCCTCCGCTAAATGCAATGTTTCGTCGGTCGGGGGACGATGATCTATCAGAGCTGAAGGGCAATCCAAGCATCTGCGCCATGCTGGTACAAAGACCTAGCCGAGGCCGATAACGGCCGAGTATAAAAAACCCTCTGGCGATGCGACGGATGACCTGATGGCCGACTGGGACTCCCGCCTCTATCTCAAGTTCGAAAGCGACCGCACGCGGCCGCCGCGCGATCTGTTGGCGCAGGTGCCGCTGCAGCGCGCGCGCAAGGTGGTCGATCTCGGCTGCGGGCCGGGCAATTCGACCGAACTGCTCGTCAAGCGCTTTCCCGATGCGCAGGTGATCGGGCTCGATTCATCGCCCGACATGTTGCAGCGGGCGCGCGAACGCTTGCCCGCGCTGGAATTCGTGCAGGCCGACGTCGCCAAATGGCAGCCGGAGCCCGACACCGACCTGCTGTTCGCCAACGCCACCTTCCAATGGGTGCCGGATCATCCTAACGTGCTGAAGCGGTTGCTCGCGGCGCTGCCGCCGGGCGGCGTGCTGGCGGTGCAGATGCCCGACAACAAGACTGAGCCCACGCACACGCTCATGGCCGAGGTCGCGCGCGAAGGCGGCTGGCGGCGGGGGAGACCGAAGCCATGCAGCGCGGCAATCCGCTCGATCCGGAAGCCTATTACGATCTCCTGCGCCCGCAGTGCCAGGCGCTCGACATGTGGCACACGATCTATGCCCACGTGCTCGACAATGCCGGCGCAATCGTCGAATGGTTCAAGAGCACGGCGTTGCGGCCCTATACGACGCCGCTCACGCCCGACGCGCGCGAGGCCTATCTCGCGGCCTATGAGAAGCGCATCGCCGAGATCTACCCGCCGCGCTACGACGGCAAGGTGATCCTCAACTTCCCGCGCTTCTTCATGGTCGCGGTGCGGTAGGGCCGATGCATTATCTCGTCGCCAGCGGCTTGCCATCCGCCGAGCTGCCGCCCGGCTGCCGCGTCATCGCCGACGGCGAAGCGGTCTCGCTCGAACAGCCGTGGAGCTTCGGCGCGCCGCTGATCGCGCAGGTCGACGACGGCGCCGATCTCTCCGCTCTCAAGTCGCGGCCCGGCATTTCCGCCATCCTGGTCGAAGGCGCAGCCGAGCCGGACGACGGCCAGGGCTTTGCCATCGGCGCCCACATCATGCGCGACCCGGAAGGCTTCAAGCCTTATGCCGCCGCCGTGCCGGACGTGATCAAGCCCTACGGCTGCACCTATCTCGCGCGCGGCGGCGCGGTCACGGTGCTTGCGGGCCCGTTCGCGCCGACCCGGGTGGTGTTGATGCAATTCCCCGACGCCGACGAAATCGTGTCGTTCTACTTTTCCGCCGCCTATGCGCCGCTGCTGCGCATTCGCCTGGCGACCACCGAGCCGCGCTTTGTGCTGATGGCGCGCAGCGGCGCGCTGCCGGAAAGCGCCAAGCGCGTCATAGCGGCGCGGCGTTGAGGCGCACCATCGCGCCGCCACGAATCGCCTATAAACACGGCCCATGTTTCGCATCGTCGCGCTACTGATCGCGCTTGCCGTATCGCTTCCGGCGCCGGCCTTCGCCGACGCCGCGTTCCAGCAATGGCTGCAATCGCTGTGGCCCGAGGCGCAGCAGCTCGGCGTCTCGCGCGCCACCTTCGACAAGGGCATAAGCGGGCTCGAGCCGGACTACTCGCTGCCCGATCTCTCATATCCCGGGCCGCCCGGAGCGGCCGCCGCCGGGACAGCCGGAATTCGTGCAGACGCCCGGGCAATATTTGCGCGAGTCGACGTTCAACCGTCTCGCCGCCCAGGGCAAGAAGCTCGCCGCGAAATATCGCGACACGCTCAAGCGCATCGAAAAGAAGTTCGGCGTGCCGGGCACCATGGTGCTGGCGATCTGGGCGCGCGAAACCGATTACGGCGGCGAGCGCCAGCCGCACGACGCCCTGCGCGTGCTGGCGACGCAAGGCTTTGTCGGCCAGCGCAAGGATTTCTTCCGCAACGAATTCCTGCACGCGCTGAAGATGCTGCAGGACGGCGTGCCGCGCGCCAATCTGCGCTCGTCCTGGGGCGGCGCCATGGGGCTCACGCAATTCCTGCCGTCGGAGTTCTACAAATACGCGGTCGATTTCGACGGCGACGGCCGCGCCGACATCTGGCATTCGGTGCCGGATGCGCTCGCCTCGGCCGCCAAGCAGCTTGCCGACAAAGGCTGGCAAGCGGGCGAGCCTTGGGCGGTGGAGGTGCATCCGCCGGCCAAAGTGGATTGCACCGTGGCCGAGCCGAGCCACCGGCGGCCGATCGGCGAATGGCTCAAGCGCGGTTTCAGACCGGCCTATCACCGCAAGCTGAGCCCGCACGATTTGTCGATCGAGGCGTCGCTGCTGTTGCCGGAGGGCACCTACGGGCCGGCGTTTCTGACGCCGAAGAACTACTACGTGATCAAAGAATACAATTATTCGGATCTCTACGTGCTGTTCGTCGGCCATCTCTCCGATCGGATCGCCGGCGGGCGATCGTTCGAGACGCCGTGGAGCAAGAACGCGCAGCTCAAGACCAAAGAGGTCGAGCTGATGCAGCGCCGGCTCGCCGCGCTCGGGCTCTACAAGGACAAGATCGACGGCAAGGCCGGCATGCTCACGCGCGCGGCGCTCGGCGACTACCAGAAAAAGAACAGGCTGAAGGTCGATTGCTGGCCGACCGCGGCGGTGCTTGCCCATATGCGGCGCTAGACACTTGCCCGTAATGCAAACGCCCGGCATTTCTGCCGGGCGTCGGTTTCAGCGAAGCGCTGACGCAAAACTTACGGGCAGATGAAGCGCGGCCGGCTCCAGCCGATGAAGCGACCCCAGCGATCATGCAGCGGGCGGCGCGCCCAGTAGCCGTCCGGGCAGGCGGCCGGATAGGGCGCATCGTAGCCGTCATAGACGACATAGCCGGGGCCGGGGGCGTAGTAGCGCGGCGCGCTGTTGGCGATGGCGGCGCCGGCGACGGCGCCGGCAAAAAGACCCAAACCAACGGCGCAACCCCAACATCGGGCTTCGGCCGGCTTGGGGGCGCTCAGCGTCCCCGCGGCGATGACCGCAGCCGCCGCGATCGCGAGAATAGCCTTCTTCATAGGGGTCTTCCCTCCAGAATCCAGGTCGGCCGGGGCCGACCGCATGATGTGAGTGTAAACCTGTCCCTTACCGGTGAAGGAAAGGTTTCCAATTTGTTGGATTTTTGGAGTCGGTATGGCGCAATCGAAAGCAAAAAGCCCGGAAACGCAGGCGAATCCGGGCTTTTTCTTGTCAGGTAGTGGCGGACGCTAGGTCCGTCTCAATCGCAAACGCGAACGCGCCGCCAATGCCAGCGATAGCCGTTCCAGTAGCGGCTGTTGGCCAAATAGCACGACGGTTCATAATAGACCGGGCCCGGGCCGTAAACGTAGCCGGGACCATAGTAGTCGCGGGGGCCGTAGTAATGGGGCCGTGCGATAGCGCCGAAAAGCGCACCGGCGGCGAGCCCGCCGATAATGCCGGCGGCAATTCTACCGTTGCGCGCTTGCGCCGGTTGCGGAGCGGCGACCGACACCACGGCAACTGCCGCAGCGGCCGCGAGTGCTGTCAAAGTGTGTCTCATGGCGCACCTCTTCTTTCCGTTTGGCCGTAATAGTTGAACGTCTTGGCCTTTGTTATCCTGCGTTTTCAGTGGCTGCTGAAAACGTCCATTGCATGGTGAGGTTCCGGTTTCGCGGCTGAATGGGTCATGAATGAGGCATTTGGAATTGTCCCAGGATAGGACGGTGAACATTAAATTTAAGTAAAACTCATGGCGTCATTGCGGCAGACTGTGCACGGGCTGCGGTGTCAGGGTGCCACAATCAATGATACCGCCATGTTTAGTGGTGCGCGCGCCGCTTTGAGGCTCACTTTGCGCTCGCGCCGCGACGGTGCTGCGATCTCGGCCGTCGCTTCTTGACGCCGCGGCTCTTGTGCTTGCGCGTTGCAGCCGCGCGCTTGCTGCTGCTGCTGCCGCGTGTTGCGGCGGCGCGCCGATTTCCGTCGCCTGCGTTTGAGCACGCGGCGTCCGACATGACGCAGAAACAATTTTTCCAGTGGAAAGCTCAAACGCCGGGTCGCTGCTGCCAGCGGCAACCACTCGACTTCCACGATATCCGGAGTCAGATCGCGGCTGGGATGTTTGGCCGCCTGCATGCGCCAGAATTGCACCAGCTTCGGCCGGCCACGCGTCACGTAGGTGATGGCGCCGAGAAATTCATGCACGGCGACGCGGTGACCGGTCTCTTCCAATACCTCGCGTTTGGCGCCGGCGATCGGATTTTCATCGGACTTGAGCTTGCCGCGCGGCAACACCCAGCGGTCGTCCTTGCTGCGGCGGACGACGGCGATGCACGGCCGCGCGCTCCCGCTGCGCAATACGATGCCTCCCGCCGCGTGAACCGGCTTCCGCGCCATGACTGAATCCCAGCCCCGCTGTGAATGTTTTGCTTTAGCAAAATTGTCACGCGCGATGACAATGAAAATTGCCGCACAGTGCAATCTTGTGGGTAACGGGGTAACGCCGAACGATTGTCATACATCGGTCATCAAACGGCAGCGACGATTTGGCATCGCGTCGGCGCATTGAGCGAGTCGTGAGGCGATGAATTGAACGCCGTTGCGGCTGGCGCGGTGGAGCAGCCGACAGATTTCCTAGGACCAAAGATTGTCAAGCCCACGAAAAAAATTTCGCCGCGATGGTAGGCGGCGAAATTCTTAGGTCACTTGTGAGCCGGCAAAGCGGCGCCGACGTTGGCCGGAGAGGCTGCTGCTATTTCCAGCCGGCTTCCTTGTCGCAGGCCTTGCGCTCGGCGACGTGGGTCTTTTCCCACTGCGTGATCGACTGGGTTTCGTTGTTGCTCATTTTGTTGTTCATGCAGGTGCAGTATTTCAGCACCACTTCCTCAGCGCATCACCCTTGTTGTCCTTGGCGCATTGATTGATCCATTTGACGTCGTCGGTGGTGGCGGCGAAGGCGGCATTGGTGGTGAAGGCAAGCCCGGCTAGCAACAGCGCGGCAGTGACGGTCTTCATGGAACTCCCCTGAGTGACCGGTCCGGCGGACCGGTGAGAAAGCCTGGCGGGGGTGTGCCGGTTCGGCAAGGCCACGCAAGCCGGAGGCGCTCCGAACACTTGCAAGAAGTCGAATACGTTGCGGGCTTGTGTCGCCCGGTATCGCGGGCATTCGCGCGCTACCATCCTCGCCTCCGGCAAAACGCGAAAAGCGTGTTGACGCGGATCGACATAACCTTGCATTTTATGCGCCGCTTATCGAAATGGGGAGCTCGCCATGCCGCAAGTCACTTGGGATCACGTCCACCTGCGCACGCCCGATCCGGAGGCGACCGCGCAATGGTTCGAGCGCATGCTGGGCGCGCAAGTGATCCGCAGCACGCCGCACGGCCAGCCGCGCATCGACCTCAAGCTTGGCGGCGCGAGTATATTTCTCGCCCCCGTCACCGCCGGCGACGGCGTCAATCCCCCGCCCACGACGCCCTATCAGGGCCTCGACCATTTCGGGCTGGCGGTCTCCGGCATCGACGCCATGGCCGCCGACCTGAAGCAGAAGGGTGTGCAGTTTTCCAAGGAGCCGCACAGCCCGCGTCCCGGCATCAAAGTCTGCTTCCTGCGCGGGCCCCAGGGCATCTCGATCGAATTGCTCGAGCGGGACCCGAAATTCACCTGAGGGATGCGGCCATTAGTTCGCCGCGTTTTCACCGTCTACGGGTGCGGATGCCGCCATTGCCCCGCAAGCTGCCGCGATACGAATCAATTCAATCTGCGAAATCAAAGGATGGTGGAATGCGAAGATTAGTCCTGGCGATCGGGCTCGCCGCAATCGTGGCGACGCAAGCTAGCGCCAGCAGTCGTAAAGAGCGCTTTGAGCGCTCGCTCGAAATGCTGGCCCCGACCGAACGTCTGGAACAGATCTGCGACTACGCCGCCATGCAGAAGATCGGCAAGGCCGCCAACAATTTTCATCCCGACCGCGCCATCAGCGACGCGCGGACAAGCACCATCGTCATCAAGGATACGATCACGGCGAACGGCGCCGCTTTTCGCAGCCGCAATAAATGGTATGAGCTCTCCTATACCTGCACCGCTACGCCCAATCATCTGAAGGTGCTGTCGTTCGATTATAAAATTGGGCCGGAGATTCCGGAAAAGAAATGGTCCGCCTACCATTTGTGGTGAGGCGGCGTCGCCGGGCGCTTAATCCGTGAAATAATGTGCCGGGCAGGGGAGGACTGTCATGACAAACGAGGACTTAGTCGGGGTCTGGCGCGAGCGCAGCCGCGATCTGCTGCGCGCCGACGGCAGCGTCAAAACGGACGTGCCGCGCGCCTCGCAGATCATGTACACCGCCGACGGCTACATGGCGGTGGTCAACACGCCGATCGGGCGCAGACAAGTCGACGAGACCGTTGCGCGCATGGACCTCGACGCCACCACGCCCGAACAGCGCGCGGAAGCCGCGCTCGGCGTGGTCGCCTATGCCGGCCGCTTCGAAGTGACCGGCGAGGAGGTGCGCCACATCATCTTCAGCGCGGTCAATCCCAACCGTATCGGCGACACGCAACTTCGTCACGTCACGCTATCGGGCGATGACCTGACGCTGACCGCGCCCAAGGACGCGCAGGGCAATTCGTTCCGCATTCATTGGCGGCGGGCGGGGAAGATGTAAGCGGATCGCTGGTGATCGTGCGTGACGGTCGCCTTATCGCCGGTCTTCGCTCGCAAGATCATCACCGCTGCGCCGACCGCAAGCGTCACTGGCAGACACCAGAAACCAAAGTGCGCCAAACAGGCCCGCGACGATCCGCAGTCCGGATTTCATAACTCAAGTCGGCGCCGGCGCCTCAGTCCTTGCTGTCTTTGATGATGGTGGTCGGGCGGTCGTTGCCGCGGGCCGTTTCGGTGTGCCATTTGCCGTCGGCGGTCTCGTACTGGATGACGGTGGTAGCGCCAGGCACGCGCTGTTCGGCGGCGGCGTTCTGCGCGGCGGCGAGCGCCGCGGCATGGGTCGGGAAACGGCTCCGAGAACACGCCGTCGACCGTATAGGCCCAGCCGTCGTCGTGTTTGACGATCTCATAGGTGACTTCGGACATTGGCCAATCTCTCGCAATTGAGTGCGCTGCGCACAGTTTAACGTACCACGGCGGCAGATGGTTGCGGGAGGCTATGACGGATGCCGATGGGCTTTTGCCTCGGCCGAAGGGGCGACCGCCATGATTGTCAGGCACCAGGCGGTCGCGAGCATCCAATCAAAGCGCGTGAGTGCGCTTGAGCCCAGCTAGCATCAGAAGAGGCAAACGTGCCTGTGCCACAGTTTCTGTTTCATGCTCAGGGCGGCGCCAAGGTTCGGTAGCGGCGGCGACACGATCATGTAGTTGGACGGAACCGGACGGGTGGGCAGACCGAAATCCCAAATCTGGCAGAAATTGGTGACCGGCCACTTGATGATCTGGTAGGGCGCCGCCTGCGCCGGAGTCGACGCGAGAAAGCCGGCCGCAATCAGGCCGGCAGCGGCGCAAAGCAAAAAGCGATGCATCGTTCATTCCTCCATGTAGTGAACGAACGAAATTTACCGCCCCCCGCCGCGGTTCCGCAACTGCATTGTCGTGGCGTGCTGGGATATGTGGATTGCGACGGCGTAATCGCCGGTTGCGCGTCACCCCGGTCGCTTTCTTGGCGGTGCCACAATGTTATAGTTCAAGAATGCCGCAAGGGGGCGCGCAGCGTCGGACGCTGCGGGGATTTGTGACAGATGCATTTCGACACGATCGGGAACGCCACCGTCATTTGCTACGAGGACCGGCCGGTTCTGGCGACCGATCCGTGGATTCAAGGCCCGGCCTATTTCGGCAGTTGGAAGCTGAGCCACGAAATTCCGCCGGCCCAGCGCGACGCCGTCAAGAACGTCAAATATTTGTGGTTCTCGCACGGCCATCCGGACCACATCAGCGCCGAATCCCTGCTGGCGCTGTCCGACAAGACCATCCTGCTGCCCGATCATGTCGGCGGCCGCATCAACAACGACCTGACCCAGCAGGGCCTCAAGACGCAGGTGATGCCCGACCGCGAGTGGGTTCAGCTCTCGCCCCGCATCCGGGCCATGTGCGTGTCGGACTATAACCAGGACGCGCTTTTGTTCGTCGATATCAACGGGCGGCTGCTGGTCAATTTCAACGACGGCAACGCGCTCGGCTCCGAGCGCTTCGTCAAGAAGATCATCAAGCAATTCCAACGCTCGTTCCTGATGCGGCTGTTCAGCTACGGCGACGCCGACATGATCAATTATTACGGCGAAGACGGCGAGCGCATTCTGCCGGCGGCGGCGCAAAGGCGGCCGATCGGTCCCGTGCTGCAGGGCTATGCCGAAATGTACGGCGTAACCGACGCCATCCCGTTCAGCTGCTTCCATCAATACCAGCGCCGTGACAGCGCCTGGGTCAACAAATACACGACGCCCTGCGATGTGTTCGACGTCGGCTTCGACTCCAAGACGGTGCGGCTGCTGCCGGCCTTCATCAGCTACGACTGCGTGACCGATCAGTATCGCGAACTGCGCCCGGCCGAGTCGCCGCCCACGCTGATCGATCCGTCCGAATTCGGCGACGATTGGAACGAGCAGCTATCCGCCGACGAGGCGGCCGAGCTCGGCGCCTATTTCCGCCGTATCGAAACGCTGCGCGACCACATCGACGCCGTCGTGCTGCGGGTCGGCGGCAAGGACGTCACGGTCGACCTGCCGCCGCGCAAGCGTCCGTCCAAGCGGCAGATCGTGTTCGAGGTGCCGCGCGCCTCGCTGATGGCGGCGATCCGCCACGAGGTGTTCGACGATCTCCTGATCGGCAATTTCATGAAGACGACGCTGATCGGCAAATGGCCCGGCTCGCGGCTGCATCCCTGGTTCACGCCGGTGGTCGCCAAATATGCCGACAACGGCCACGCCTACAGCGCGGCCGATCTCGATTCCTATTTCCATTCCTACCGCGCGCGCAATCCGGTCGAATTCATCATGCATCGCTTCATGCATAATTCGGAGCAGATCTTCCGCAATTTCGTCAGCCCGCAAAGTCCGGCCTTCGATTTCGGCAAGCGCGCCTATTTCTTTTTCAAGAAGATGGTCTGAGGGCGAGGCCCGCTCTAGCCCTGGGTGGCGATGGAGCGGCATCGCGGCGCTCGAATATTTTCTAAGTCGCGCCGGATAGAGGCACCGGGCGCCGTCTTCTCTCTGAACGCGGCGCGCCTCGCCCGCCGCAGCAAGGGGGACGTCATGGCCAGCCCGCTCCGTTTCACGCTTTCAGCGCTCGTGTTCGCAGCCCTCTGGACCGTCTTTATGGTGTTGTGGAGCGGCGATTACGGCGTCGCGAATATCGCCATCCTGTCAGTCGGCGGCTTGATCACCGGTTTTGCCTGGGCCTGGGCTATGGCCTGGTTCGAGCGCCGACGGGCAGCACGCGCCAAATAACGGCGGCCTGCGGTCGCATCCAATAGTTTCGGCTGGCATGGTCATGCAGCCGTGTTCGGGTCATGGGCCTTTGTCGCCGGCCGGCCGAGTGGAATTCATGTGGAGCCGGAAAATCTTGCGCAGGCCGATGACCGCCACGGCAATCGTGGCAAGCCAGATCAGCACGGCACCGAAGCCGAAGGCGATGCGGCCGATCATGTCGTTGGTCGCGGCGCTGCCGAACATGAGCGTGCCGGAAAAGTAGCGCGTGCCCGGGCCGAAGGCGACCCAGCCCGCAATCGCGCCGAAGCAGCAAAAGATCGTGAGGCCGACCAGATATTGAACGGTGCGCAGCCAGCGCGGCGCGTCAGCCGGCAATTCACCGTCGGCGGCGGCGTGACCAAGCACCTGCATGAAGATGCTGACGCCGGCGAGGAAGAAGGTGAGCCCGGCGCACAGCACCAGCCAAAGCGGACCATGCAGGTTGCGGGGTTCGCCCGGGATTGGCAGCAGGCTTGCGCCGACCAAGACAATATAGCCGCCGAAGCCTGTGGCGATCGCTGCAGCGAACATCATCTGTCTCGGCGTGGCAGGCTTTTGCTCGGTCATGGTGCGCGGCTCGGCCGCTAAGGCGGCGGTTGCCCGCAGTTTATCGCCGGCAGGCTTGCGATTTGATTAAGCGCGCCATCGCGGCCGCCTGATCGGCCCATTGCGCTTTGACCGCAGCGGACTAGGCTTTGCGCGGGCGGGCAAGGATGGAGACGGTCATGGCGTTCACGGTTGTCAGCGACAGCTTCAAGGACGGCGATTACCTCGCCAAGGATCACGTGCTGTCGGAGAATTTCGGCTTCGGCTGCGCCGGCGGCAACAAGTCGCCGCATCTGAAATGGTCGGGCGCGCCCGCCGGCGCCAAGAGCTTCGCGCTCACTTGCTACGACCCCGACGCGCCGACCGGCTCCGGCTTCTGGCACTGGGTGGTGGTGAACATCCCGGCCAGCGTGACCGAGCTTGCGCTCGACGCCGGCAATCCGATGAGCGGCAAGCTGCCGGCGGGCGCGCTGATGACGCGCACCGAACTCGGCTTGAGCGGCTATCTCGGCCCCTGTCCGCCCGAAGGCGACCACCCGCACCGCTATCTGTTCACGGTGTTCGCGGTCGGCGTCGACAAGCTGGGCGTGACCGCCGACACCTCGCCGGCCGTGGTCGGCTTCAACCTGCATTTCAACACGCTCGCCAAGGCCGAGATCATGGGCCTGTACAAGCGGTGAGGAAGACCGCTTAAGGCGTCACGCGAATCGGCGCTTCGCGCAAGGTGCGCGCCCGCTCGGGTATTGTGCTGCGCTTTCGACTGAGCGCATTGAGCGCCCGCGTGACCGGTTTCTCAAACAGCCAATAGAGCGCGAGCGAGGCCGCCACCGCGATGGCAATGCCGACCGGGATGAAGACCCAAAGCGGGACGATGCCGAGCACCGTCTTCGCCCACACGATGTGGAGCGGGCGCAACAGGAATTCGTGCAGCAGATAGAGGCTGTAGGAGGCATCGCCGATCAGCAGCGCCGGCCACCACAGCCGCCGGCTTTCGTCGACCTGCGGCGCCAGCGCGAAGGCAAACACGATCGCCGCCGCCGGAATGACCGCGGCTAGCCGCAGCCAGATATTATCCTCGGCAAGCCCGGGGATTTGCGCGTGGAAGAGACCGATGAAGCCGACAACCGTCAGTAACGTCGCCGAAAGCATCGTCAGGCGCAGGCCGTTGACATAGACGATACCGGCCGCGACGCCGAACAGGAAGCCGAGCACGATCGGATCGCCCCAGAAGTTCAGCGCGGTGCCGGGCAGGATGCCGGCGACTTGCGCGGCCACCAACAGCCCGAGCGCGCCGAACACCAGCGTCAGCCCGCGCCGGCGCGGAAACAACAGCGCCACCGCGAACACGACGTAGAACAGCATTTCCAGATTGAGCGTCCAGCCGGGCGTGGCGAGCGGGCGGACGTCGCCGCCGAGCCGCGTGTAGGGAATGAACAGATAGGAGGCCACGATATAGAGATAGTCGCCGGGCGGCGCTTTCGACAGGCGGGGCGCCAGCAGGGCGACCGCGAGCGCGCCGGTGGTCACCAGCCAATAGAGCGGCACGATGCGGATGAGGCGGCGGCGCATGAAGTCGGCGGCGGCCGCGCCCGAGCCGAAAGAGCTGGCGGTGGTTGCCACCATGATGAAGCCGCTGATCGCGAAGAACAGCTGAACGCCGGCGCCCCAGGGAACTTCGTCGAACAGCGGACCTTGCCCGAGGGAGGCGGCGAGCCGCGAGGTCTCGATGCCGCAGTGGTCGACCACCACCATGAGCGCCGCGACGGCGCGCAAGATCTGGATATTCGGCAGCCGTGTCATGCGCGCTTGCCTTTCCGCCGTGACAGAGGCGGAGAGGTATCATGGCGGCCGCGCGCGCCGGCCGACTTCCCCGCGGTTACCTTACTTGGAAAGCTTAATGGCGCCGGCGGCCCGTGCATTCGGCAAAGCGGGCATCGCGCGCCGGTCGTCCGGTGCCGCGTCGGCGGGCTTTTGCAATGCGGCCGCGATGGGCCATGACGGCAGTCGAGCGCGCCGTGATAAAAGCCCGCCATGAGTCGCCGCCCCATTCCCGATTCGCGCTCCGAAGCCGAGAAGGCCTTCAAAGCCGCTACCACCAAGCCGGCCGATCTGCCGCCCACGGCCCCGACGGTGCCCGGCGCCAAGGAGATGGTGTCGCTGCGCATCGACCGCGACGTGCTCGATTTCTTCCAGGAAGACGGCCCCGGCTGGCAGGAGCGCATCAACGCCGCGCTGCGCAAGGCGGCGGGCAAATAGGGCGCGCACGATGCCAGGGCGAACGACATCGTTTAGGCGCAAACACAATGTCTCACGACATCCGCACATCACCGCCAGGGAGAAAACCGCCATGCGAACCTCACATCTTTTTCGCGCCGCGCTGATCGCGCTCACCGTTGCCGTCGCCGGACTGCCGTCGCTGGCGCGCGCCGACAGCGGCACCATCAGTTTCAGCGTGATCAAAGCCGGCTTCGTCATCGGTGGCTCGGGCGGCAGCGGCACGCTCACATTCCACGGCCGCAGCTACCGGGTCTCGATCGGCGGCATCAGCTATGGCTTCACGTTCGGCGCCTCGGAAACACGCTTCCACGGCACGGTGAGCCACATCAGACGTGCGTCCGATGTTTCCGGCGTCTATGCCGCGGGCAACGTCGGCGCGGCGATCGGCCGGGGCGCGCAGGCGATCGTTCTGACCAACCAGAATGGCGCGGTGCTCGCGCTCACCGGCCGCTCGGTCGGCGCGATTGTCAGCGCGGACCTCAATGGCCTGGCGATTACGGTGAGGTGAGCGCGCTATTGCGCTCTCATCCCCGCGCACGCGGGCATCCAGCTCCGCATCCCCGCTGACGCGGGGATGAGCGGCCAGGTAGCTATTCGATTATCAAACAGCCCGCGCCTTCGCTTACGCTTTGGCGCGCAAGCATCGCATGCCGGGCTTGCCCGGTATGCGCCGGGACAAGCGTCAGCGCCCCGGATTCTTTGCGGCGCCGGGTCCGCCGTCCTTCTCTTCCCCCTTTGCAAAGCGAGGGGATGGAGCGCCGAGCGGCGCACCGGTCCTTCCGTCTTGCCGCGCTCCCTTTCGAGAACGCGGGCGCCTCTCGGCGCTCCATCGGCGGCGATTTCTGTCCCCGGGGCCGTGCTTCCCGACGCGGCGACGAGCGGCATTTGCGCCAACCCGACCCGGACGGCTTTCGCCGTCCCTCGTCCGCGTCACGTCCAGCCATTGAAGGCAGGCCCTCATAGTGGGGCCGGACGGCTGCCCGGGGCCTCCCGGAGCGGATGCGTGCGAGGCATCCGCGCGGGCGCCGCATCGCCTCCCGCTTCCATGACGCCTCATGAGAGCGCCCTCACGCGGAGGAGACGATGGCAATATAATCCTATAGGAATAAATGTCAAGCGGCGATTAGTTCAACGCCCAGATCGCGGCGTTGAGCGCGCTGGCGAAGGCGACCCAGGTGGCGTAAGGCGCAAACAGCAGCGCGGCCACACGGTCGTGCTGCCAGCGCACCGCCATGAACGCGAGGATCGTTGTCAGCAGCACGAGAACGACGATCAGGGCCGCGCCAGGTCGGTGCGCGCCGAAGAACACCGGCGACCAGAGATAATTCAGCGCAAGCTGGGCGAACCAGATCGCCATGCCGGGCCCGCGCGGCGCGCGCCGCCAAGTGCGCCAGCCAGCGATCGCGACCACGACATAGAGCAATGTCCAGACCGGCGCGAAAACCCAGTCCGGCGGATTGAACGGGGGCTTGGCAAGCCCTGCATACCATTCGCCCGGCAGCGTCGCGAAGCCGATCAGCGTCCCGCCGCCAAGCGTAAGGACGATAAACAGTGTGAGGGTGAGGCCTTGGCGCATGCGGCGATACTGCGTGTTGTCGAGCGACTCGTCTATATTTCAGCGTCATTGCTTGACAAGAAAGGCGGCAAAGACCGTCTCCGTCCATACAATAACGGCAATGCATGATGCCGTGCGCAAGACGTGGACTTGTTATAAGGTTCACGGGCGCTGAAGCTCATTAGCGGTGCGCGGGTCTTCAGGCACAAAGACGGCGCTTGGCGCCTTTCGCCCGCGCATGATCGAGAGGCGAGGCATGGTCTCACGGACCCTCCGACACAGGCAGCGTGGCCGAGCAGGCCTGCAAGGCGACGACCGGCAAGGCGGCCGGGCTGGCGTGCAACATCAACGGGTTTTGCTGGTTCCGCGTCCTGGTGCTCCTGGGCACGATCGCGCTGTTCGCCATTGCCGCAGCGCTGAATGCGCACGCCGCCGACGCCGGGCGCGGTAAGCGTCTGGCGCAAATGCATTGCGTGGCTTGCCACGGGGGCGCGCCGCCGGCGCGTAAGGTGGTCGCCGACGCGCCGCCGTTCGAAGTGATCGGCCGCAAATACGACTTCGACGCCACGGTGATCGCCGCGACAATCGCCGGCCCGCATCCGAAAATGAATTTTTCGCCGCGGCCGGAAGAGGCGGCGGACATCGCCGCCTATATCGCGACGTTGAAGCCATAAGGGCGATGCGCGCCGATTCCCCGCGCTATTTGACTGGGATGACATTCTTGGCGCCGTCCGCGCCCATATAGACCGCGAGGATCTTCACCGGCTCCCGGCCGTTGTTGATGCCGTAGTGCGCGACGTCCATCGCCTCCATGAAGCTGTCGCCCAGCTTGTAAGTGCGCGTGCCGTGCGCGCCGTAGTTCACGGTCAATTCGCCCGCGAGAATGTAAGCGAACAGCGGCACGCCGTGCTTGTGCAGGATGGTGCGGCCGCCCGGCGCCAGCGTGACGATGGCGGCGGTGATATGGGCGTCGCCTGCCGGATAGTGGATGGTTTCGCCGACGATGGTTTTGCCGGTCGAGAGCAGCGGCACCAACGGATAGCCGGGCTTGGTCGCGTCGTCCGCGGCGGCGACGTGAGGAGACGCAAACACGGCGAGAACGGCGAGGGCGATGAGGCGACGGTGCATCGAGCGGCGCTCCTATCGGTGGCGGCGGGAAAGGGCGGCGCGCCATTGTAAGGCGGGCTAGCCGCAGGGGTAACCCGCCGTTTGGCGCGGGTGGAATGGCGGTTTACGCTTCGCTAATCTGCCCCGCGGGCGAACCTCATCCTCGAACCGATCTTGGAGGCGCGATGCCGGACCAGCCAGCGACCGGATATCTGCCGGGCGATCCTCGTTATGGCTTGAGCGGGGAGACGCTGAAGGACTACTACCGAAAGAAGGCGGCGCAGTGGGCGATCTATTGCTGGGACAAGGAGGGCGCGGCGGAAACCCGGCGCGCTTTGCTGGCGGCGCAGAAGAGCTACGTTGAGAACTTCAGCGAGCGCGTCATCGGCTACGGCCATTTCGTGTCCGACGACGGCCTCGCGACGCTCGGGACGTCGTTCTTCATGCAGCTCGACGACCGCGCGGCGGCGGACGCATTCATCGCCGACGAGCCCCTGAACAAGGCCGGCGTCTACCAGCGCATCGACATGCACCGCTGGTCGAACAGCTTCGGCAAGCGCGCGGCCGACTACGCCCGCAAGGGCCTGCAGCAGTTCCTGTGCACGGGAGCCAAGACCGGAAGCCCTGAGTTTTTCGCCAAGCACCTGCACGCGCACGAGTTATATTTCGCGTCCTATGGCGCCAGCTTCATCTTCCGCGGGCCGCTCCGCTCGGCCGACGGCACCGAGAATATCGGGACCGCGTTGATGCTGGAGCTGCCCGACCGCGCCGCGGCGGAGAAGTTCTGGAACGAGGAGCCGTTTGCGAAGAATGGCGGGTATCGGAAGGATGCGCGCATCGTGCGGTGGGTGTTTGGGGATTGAGAGGTGGCGGGTTTGGCGGCCGGTCAATTTACTTCGCCATTTGCCAGCTCGCGGTGGACTTCATCGCCGAAGCGTCGGCAGCACCACCCAGCCGACTATGAGGCGCCCCTATCCCCTGGATGCACGCAGGAGTAGTATTGGGCGGAAAGCGGGTTGTTGTCACGGCCCGCGGTTTGCGGCGGCTGGTTAACGGGCCTCAGGGGACGACGATGATCATCGGGCCGCGCGTTCAGGCACTGGTATTGGTGCTCATAAGCATATTGCGGACTGGACACCTCAATGTCGATCGGCCGGTTCTGTATGCCATCTACTGCTACGACATCATCGTGCGGCTGCATCGCATTCACGACCATCCCGAGCGCGACGGACCGAAAGGTGGCTTGGTCGTTGCGCTCTACGGCCGCACGCCGGGTTACGTCACCTGCCGCTTTGCCGATGAAGGTGCGACATTGCTGTGCGAGGCCTTTGCGGGCGCCTATCCGCCTAAGCCGGGCCTGGCGCCGCCCGTTTCCGCGGCGACGGAGGAGGGGCTGAAGAAGGCGGGCTACTGGCGCGACGCCAGCGGACGCGCGCTGTTTCGCTATGAGCTCGAGCCGGACGGCGACGACTGGGGCGGCGCGGCGGTCACGATTCTCAATCCGCTGATCGACGTCTTCGGCGCCTGGGCGGGATCGAAGATCGACATCATCGCGCCGCTCGCGCCGGAGCGGGATCAGGCGGCGATCCGGCGGGAATCACAGCGCTCTTATTAAAAGCGCGCCGCGGCGGGCCCGCTTGAGCCCGCTCCCAAAATCGGCTTGGCTCGCCTCTTAACCGCTGCAGCAAGGCAAGCCTCATGAAAGTCTTCATCACCGGCGCGAGCGGCTATATCGGCGGGGCGATTGCCGAGGCGCTGGTCGCGGCCGGGCACGCCGTGAGCGGGCTGGCGCGTTCGGCCGAGCGCGGCGCAGCGCTCGCCGCGCGCGGCATCGCGCCGGTGCGCGGCACGCTCGACGACAGCGACACGCTCGGCGCAGCCGCGCGCGCGGCCGATGTCACCATCAACACCGCCAATGCCGGCCATCGCGGCGCGGCCGAAGCGATCGTCAAGGCGCTCGCCGGGACGGCCAAGACGTTCATTCACACCGGCGGCTCGAGCATCGTCGGCACGCGCGCGCGCGGCGAGCTGGTCGAGGCCGTGTTCGACGAGGACACGCCGTTCACGCCGACGCCGCAGCGCGCCGAGCGGGTCGCCATCGATGCGATGGTGCGCGCCGCCGCCGGCAACGGCGTGCGCGCGATGGTCATTGCGCCGAGCCTGATCTACGGGCGCGGGCGCGGCCTCAACCCGCACAGCATCCAGGTGCCGTGGATGATTGCGCTGGCGAAGAAATACGGCGTGGCCAAGCACATCGGCTCCGGCGAGAACCGCTGGTCGAACGTGCATATCGACGACGCGGTGTCGCTCTATCTGGCGGCGATCGAAAAGGCGCCGGCCGGCAGCTTCTATTTCGCCGAGAATGGCGAGAACTCGATGCGCGAGGTGTGCGAGGCGGTGAGCTGCATGCTCGGCTTCGGCGGGCGCACGCAGAGCATGACGGTCGAGGAGGCGGCGGCGGAATGGGGCGAGGGCGCGGCCAACGACACCATGGGCTGCAACAGCCGCGTGCGGGCGCGCCGCGCGCGTGCCGAGCTCGGCTGGCGGCCTTCGGGCACGGCGCTGATCGA
>CAVXGN010000053.1:0-119645 GCA_963761245.1 uncultured Alphaproteobacteria bacterium
AAGTTCTCACGCAAATGTGAATATGGTCCTAGAAGTGCTGGAGGCGCTTGCTCTTTTTGGTGCCGGCCGGCGGCCACTGTACTAAATTACACGCGACGAAACGAAAGTCGCCGCCGAATCCGCTTCGACTTTCACTATCCGCGTCGATTTGCCGTGAATGAGCGGCTGGACAAACTCGCCAAGATCACGAAGCACAGCCCATCTATGGTCGCGGAAGCAGTTGCTGAGTTTGTCGACGTCAACGAATGGCAAATCGCCGGCATCAAGCGAGCGATGGCTTCGCTGGACCGCGGCGAAGGCATTGACCACGAGCAGGTCAAGAGATGGATGCGATCACCGCGGCGACGAAAATTTTAGGTTAGGCTTCGCGCAACGAAGCCCGCTGACGACGATATATCACGTGACGACATTGCCGAGGCGGCGAAAGGCGTAAGATAGGTTGAGCCGAAGGCGAAACCCATCAATATGGCATTGCGGGAATGATGGGTTTCGCGGGTGCTCACCCCCATCCTACGAGTTGGGAGATTGTATGGAAAAAAGCACAATAGCCGGCATCGTCGGCGCCTTGGTGGGCGCGATCGCTACTTACTTGGTCGCGATCCTGAAGCTTCGGCGGGAGCTCGAATATAAATACGACACGGACCTTCGCGATAAACGAATTCCCGAATACTTGGAATTATGGAAGCTGCTGGAGGTTCTGGCGAAATATGCGCGTCCCAAACAGCTGACGTTTGATGACTTGAGCAAGCTGTCCGCCTCGTTAAGGCAATGGTATTACGAAAAGGGTGGTCTTTTTCTTTCGGATAAGAGCCGCGATGTCTACTTTGCCCTGCAAGACGAGATCAAAGCGGCATTAGATCATGGGAATTCCCTGCATTCGGGTGTGGACGAGCCGACATTTGAGAAACTGCGGGAGGCCGGAAGCGCTCTTCGCACGGCATTGACTCAGGATGTGGGTACGCGCAAACCGCCGCGGCTCAATTGAAGGAAGCGTAGGATGGATTGAGCCGAAGGCGAAACTCATCAATATGGCATTGCGGGAATGATGGGTTTCGCTGCCGCTCGACCCTTCCTACGGGGTGGGTCCCCGCTTTCGCGGGGACGAACGGAATAAATTAAACGTCGAGCAACTCTTCCTTCGCAAACTCCGCGTTCTCCTGAATGAACTCGAAGCGCGCTTCGGCCTTCGAGCCCATCAGCCGCTCGACCGCTTTCTGCGTCGGTTTGCGGTCGGCTTCCGCCAGCACCACGCGCAGCAGCGTGCGCTTTGACGGGTCCATGGTGGTTTCTTTGAGCTGCGCGGCCATCATCTCGCCTAGGCCCTTGAAGCGCGACACCTCCACTTTGGCGTTGGCGTGGAATTCCTTCTTGAGCAATTCGTCCTTGTGCTTGTCGTTGCGCGCATAGGCGATCTTGCCGCCGTGCGACAGGCGATAGAGCGGCGGCACCGCCAGATAGAGCTTCCCGTCGTCGATCAGCTTGGGCATCTGCCGGTAGAAGAAGGTGATCAAGAGCGAAGCGATATGGGCGCCGTCGACGTCGGCGTCGGTCATGATGATGATCTTCTCGTAGCGCAGGTCCTTGTCGTGGTAGTGCGCGCCGGTGCCGACGCCGAGCGCCTGGATGAGATCGGCCAGTTGCGCGTTCTGCGCCAGCTTGTCCTTGCCGGCGGAGGCGACGTTGAGAATCTTGCCGCGCAGCGGCAGCACGGCTTGGCTACGGCGGTCGCGCGCCTGCTTGGCGCTGCCGCCGGCCGAGTCACCCTCGACGATGAAAATCTCCGAGCCTTCCGCCGCCGAGCTCGTGCAGTCGGCGAGCTTGCCGGGCAGGCGCAATTTGCGCACCGCGGTCTTGCGCGCGATGTCCTTTTCCTGGCGGCGGCGGACGCGCTCCTCGGCGCGCTCGACCACGAAGTCCAGGAGCTTGTTGGCCTGCATCGGATTGCCCGACAGCCAATGGTCGAACGGGTCCTTGATTGCGTTTTCGACAATCTTCTGCGCCGCCGCGGTGGCAAGCCGGTCCTTGGTTTGCCCTTGAAATTCCGGCTCGCGGATGAACACCGACAGCATGCAGCCGGCGCCGGTCATCACGTCTTCGCTGCTGACGGGCGCGGCGCGCTTTTCCTGGCCGATGCGGGCGGCGTGATCCTTCAGGCCGCGCAGCAGCGCGGTGCGCAAGCCGGACTCGTGCGTGCCGCCGTCGGGCGTCGGAATGGTGTTGCAGTAGGATTGCAGAAAACCGTCGGCATCGGCGGTCCAGGCGATCGCCCATTCGGCCGCGCCGTGGCGGCCGGTCTTGCCGGCGGAGCCGGTGAAGATGTCGGGATGCACCAGCGTCGCGCCGGAAAGACTTTCGGCGAGATAATCCTTCAAGCCGTCGGCGAAATGGAAGGTCGCCTTCTCCGGCACGTCCTCGACGCCCTTGAGCAGCGCCTTGTCGCATTGCCAGCGGATTTCGACGCCGCCGAACAGATAGGCCTTCGAGCGCGCCATCTTGAACACGCGCTCGGCCTTGAACGCGGCCTTCGGCCCGAAGATCTGCGGGTCGGGCCTGAAGCGGATTTTTGTGCCGCGCCGGTTCGGCGCGCGCCCGGCTTTGACCAGCTTGCCTTTCGGTTTGCCGCGCTCGAACGCCATCGTGTAGAGCGTCTGCTCGCGCGCGACCTCCACCTCCATGCGCTCCGACAAGGCGTTCGCCACCGAGACGCCGACGCCGTGCAGGCCGCCCGAGGTGTCGTAGACCTTGGAGTCGAACTTGCCGCCGGCGTGCAGCGTGCACATGATCACTTCCAGCGCCGACTTGTTCTTGAACTTGGGATGCGGATCGACCGGGATGCCGCGGCCGTTGTCGGTGACGGTGACGAAGCCGTCCGCCTCCATCTCGACCTCGATCCAGTCGGCATAGCCGGCCAGCGCCTCGTCCATGCGAATTGTCGATCACCTCGGCGAACAGGTGATGCAGCGCCTTCTCGTCGGTGCCGCCGATATACATGCCGGGGCGCCGGCGCACCGGCTCGAGCCCTTCCAGCACCTCGATGTGCTTGGCGGTGTAGCCGGAGTCCGAGCCGCGGCTCGGCTTGGCGCGCGCCGCGCTTGCCTTGCGCGCGGCTGCTTTCGCCGCCGGCGCCGGCAGATCGAACAAGTCGTTCTGGGACGAGGGTTTCTTCTTGGTTGCGGATTTGGCCATGGACGCTTTCAGATAGGGATCGGTTGATTCGGTTGCCACCCACTATGCCACGATGATGGCGGGGCCGGGACGGTCGCTTCCTCACTCCGGCGCGCGGGGAGAGGGCAGGCGGAAGCAACCAAACACCGCCTCGTTCGTTATCTCCAAACCATGCATGGTAGCGACGCGGGGGAGCAGCAATTAAGGCTCGATATCGGCCGGCGGCAGCGTTTACCGCTGTCGATCGACGATCCGGTGCCGATTTCGGCGCTGTCGCCGGCCTGGCGGCGCGCCGCCCAGGCCGCGACCGTCGGCATTTTCATCATTTTATTCTTTGTTGCGCTCAGCCTGGCGCGGCCGATCCTGCTGCCGACGGCCGCGGCCTTTGTGGTGACCATGCTGCTGAGCCCACTGTCGGAGCGCGCCGACCGGTATCGCGTGCCGGCGCTGGTGACGGCAATCGTCTTATGGCTTGCGGTGGTGGCGGCCGGTCTACGCGGTCATCACGCTGGTGTCGGCGCCGGTGGTGGACTGGATCGGCAAGGCGCCCGACATCGGCCGCAGCATCCAGGATAAATTGGAGTTGCTCGACGCGCCGCTGGCCGCCTTGCGCGACATGCGCAACGCCGTGCTGCCCGCGCAAGCCGGCAAGGACATCAATGTCGACCTGGTGGCGATCGCGCAGGGCGCGGTGTCGGTCGTCACGCCCGCGCTCGGGCAGATCCTCATCTTCTTTGTCGCGCTGTTCTTCATGCTGCTGGGACGCCGCCGCCTGCGCCAGCGCGTTGGTCGGCTTCTTCCGCGAACGTGAGAGCCGGCTGCGCACCTTGAAAATCCTCAGCGGCATGGAGCGCAACCTGACCGGCTATCTCAGCGTGGTCGCCGTGATCAATGCCGGGGTCGGTATCGGCGCGGGGGTGATCGCCTGGGCGGTCGGGCTGCCCGACCCGGTGGCCTGGGGCTTGCTCGGCTTCGTGCTCAATTTCATTCCTTATATCGGCGCGGGCATCATGGAGCCGGCATGTTCCTGGTCGGGCTGGTGACGTTTCCCACGCTGGCCTTGCCTGCTCGCGCCGGTGCTTTATCTCGGCATGGCGACTGGTCGAGAGCCAATTCCTGACCCCTAGCATGGTCGGGCGCCGCTTCACGCTCAATCCGCTGACCGTGTTCCTGTCGCTGGTGTTCTGGGCCTGGCTATGGGGGCCGGTGGGCGCCTTCCTGGCGGTGCCCTTGCTGATCATGGGTTTGGTGGCGATCACTCATCTTTTCCCGAATGATGAAATCGAGTTGCCGGACTAGCCGGCTGGCGCAAAAGCCCGCCGCCGCGCTAGACGGGAACCGGCCCGCCGGCTCGGTCTTCGCATGCATCTCCACGCTTACGTCGAACAGATCGTTGCTTTTGTGCGCGCGCATGCGGAATGGGCGCCGCCGGTCGTATTCGCGCTGGCGTTCGGGGAATCGCTCGCCTTCATCTCGCTGCTGATCCCGGCCTGGGCGGCGCTGGTCGCCATCGGCGCGCTGATCAAGTCGGGCGGCTTGAGTTTCTGGCCGGTGTGGATCGCCGGCGCACTCGGCGCCGCGCTCGGCGACTGGCTGTCCTACTGGATCGGGCTCAAGCTCGAATATTCCGTCCAGCACATATGGCCGCTGTCGCGCCATCCCGACCTGATCCCGCGCGCGGAAGCCTTTGTGAAGACGTGGGGCATTCCCGGCGTCTTCATCGGCCGCTTCTTCGGGCCGTTGCGCGCCTCGGTGCCGCTGGTCGCCGGGATTTTCGAAATGCCTTATTGGCGCTTTCAGCTCGCCAATTTCTCCTCGGCTTTCGTGTGGGCGGCGGTGCTGCTCACGCTCGGCGATGTGATTTCGATGGGCGTGCGGTGGCTGTGGTGAGGCAAGGCGCCGTCATTGCGGGGCCGGCCGAAGGCCGGAACCCGACAGACACGCGCCGAGTCATAAATCTGGATTCCGGGCTCGCGGGCTTAAAGCCCGCGCGCCGGAATGACAGGTTTCTAGTGGCCGAGCTGCACCAGGCGGATCTCGCCTTTCACCAGATCGGGCACCGCCACCAGATAGCCCTTGTCGTTGGGCACCACGGCGATGTCGGCCGGTCCCTTGATGCCGTCGACCAGCTTGTGCACACCTGATTTCGCGTTCCATTGGAACAGCGAGCCCGTGACCCAGTCGGTCACCAAGAGGTCGCCGTCCTTCATTTGATAGAGCCCATCGAGCAAGCCGATGTCCTTGGAGATTTCCTTCGGCTCGCCGCCCGGCTTCATGGAATAGATGCCGCGCGGCTTGTCCTTGCTTTGAAACCCGACCATCAGCAGCGAGCCATCATGAGCCGGCCACAGGCCGTTCGGGTAGACGCCCTTGCCGGAGAATACCATCGTTATCTTGGGACCGGACTTGGCATTCAGAAAATCGGCCGGCTCGATTTTGGCGAGCTTGTCGTTGCGGTTGTCGCTGACATAGAGCGCGCCGTCCATGATGGTCACGTCGTTGGCAAAGCCGATGCCCGGCAGCGGAAGGTTCTTGCTCTTCTTGGTCTTGAGGTCGAATTGCCAGAGCGCGTCGATGTCGGTGACCCACAGATGGCCGTCGGCGATCCAGATGCCCTTCGGCTTGTTCATCACTTCGCCGTGCGCCGGAAAGATGCCGTCCTGCAGAATTTTTCCGTCGAGCGAGACCTTGGTGATCTTGCCCTTGCCGTCTTTCAGCGGAGGTTTGAGTTCGGGGCCGAAGTCGCTGGTGTAGAACACCTTTTCGGCGGCGTCATAGCCGACGGATTCAACGTGGCCGAAGCCGGTCACGGTCTTCTCCGACAGCACCTTCAATTCCGCCGCCGCGGCGTGGTGGACGGCGGGAAAAGCGACGAAACATGTCCCGATCGCGATTCCCAGGAAATATCGTTTGAGCACGTTTGAATCCTCCCATGTGTTATTTGCTCTTGCCCTCGCCGTTTCGGCTGAGGATTATCGAGGCTGCCCATCTTAGCGAGTAGTGCTGGGTGCAAGCTAGGTCTCGTCATATTGGCCGCTTATCCTCTTGGCGCAGCCACGGCCGACGCGCTAGCCTCCGCGAGCCTGTTACCCATAATGAAAAAGCAGGGAGGAAAACATGTTGCGCTTGCGTTATCTGCTGCCGCTTGCCGCCTTCGCGACGGTGCTGATCAGTGGCGCGCCGTCGCGAGGCGAGACCATCATTGACGAATGGCAAAATGTAAAGGCGCCGCCCGCGCCCCAGCTCAAATCCGTCACGCTTGATCCCAAGACAACGGCGCTCCTGGTCATCGATATCATCAAGCAGACCTGCAACATGCAAAGGCGGCCGCGCTGCGTCGCCATGATTCCCAAAGTCCAGAAGCTGTTGGCTGAAGCGCGCGCCAAAGGCGTGTACGTGATCTACGCGCTGTTCCCCAGTCCGTCACCGAAGACGTTCCCCAATCCGAAAATCAGCGATTACGTTCCAGAGCTTGCGCCGAAAGGCGATGAGCCCGTGGTGACCGCGTTCGTCGACAAATTCATGCTTGGCGATAAGGATACCGGTCTCCAGAAATTGCTGAAGGATAAGGGCATCAAAACCCTCGTTCCGGTCGGTGTCGCGTCACACAATGGCGTCCTCTTCACGTCAGTCTTGGCCTCTCTGCGTGGCTTTGGCGTGGTTGTCCCGGTCGATGGAATGGCTGGGAACAATGCCTATGAGGACCAGGCCACGGATTACATTTTGACCAGTTCGATCGTCTACAAGGTCACGCTGACCAGCGTCGACATGCTGAAGTTTTAGTCCAAGATTGAAGCTGCTGAATCAGAAGGTCGCCGTACTGGCGGCCTTCTTTTTTGGGGCCACGCTTTGCACTATCCTGCCGGCATGACCGCAATGACCTTCGAAACCGCCCTGGCCGCGCGCACGGCCGAGATGCTCGACGCCTGCACGCCAATGCGGCAAATGCGTCGAGATATGCCCGATGACGGCGCCGGCCGGTGTCGGCGGCGATGCCGACCCGAAAAAGGTGATCGCCGGCGTGCTCGACATCGTTCGAACCGGCGAGGGACCGGCTTCCTCGCGCGCCTGGGCCAAGGGCTGCGCGCTCACCGGCGACTGCATCGCGGCCTGTCCCGAGGGCGTCAATCCGCGCTTCCTGCTTGGCGATGGCGCGCGTCGCGTTGCAGCGGCAGGCGGTCGAATTGCGCCAGCGGCGCAAGGCCGGCGTGGAGAATTTCCGGCTGGTGGCCGACGGCGCGAACATCCTGTCGCGCCTGCAGCTCGACGATGCCGAACTGGCGCGGCTCGGCCAGCAGGTGACCGCGCGGCTGGAGAACGGCTCGACGGTGGCGCCCGGCGAGCGGCCCGATTTCGTGTTCTACACCGGCTGCAACGTGCTCAAGACGCCGCACATGGCGCTCACCGCGCTCGACATCATGGACGCGCTCGGCGTCACCTATAAGGTCATGGGCGGGCCGACCCATTGCTGCGGCGTGATCCAGCTGCGCACCGGCGACACCGAAGTGTCCGGTCGGGTCGCGACCAGTTCGCTCGACGGCTGGCCGAGGGCAAGACCGGCGTCATTTCCTGGTGCGCCAGTTGCCACGTGCAGTTCACCGAAACCACGCTGCCGACCATCGAGAAGGTGAGGGGATCGCGGCCGTTCGAGATGACGCCGTTCCTGCTGTTCCTGAAGACGCGCTTCGAGGACCTGCGGCCGATGCTCAAGCAGCCCGTGCCGCTGCGCATCGCGCTGCACAAGCATCCGGGCGTCAAGGGCGTGGTCGAGGCCGGCACCGACCTGCTGCGCATGGTGCCGGGCATCGAAATCGTCGACCTCGGCCAGCCGGCGGTCGGGCTGATGAGCAATGCGCTCAACGCGTTGCCGGACTACAAGCGCGAGCTTCAACTCGCCGAGCTGGAAGCGGCGGCGGCGGCCGAAGTCGATGCGCTGGTCGCGATCTACCACGTCGACCATCGCGAACTGTGCGCGCATGAGCGCGACTGGCCGTTCCGCATCGTCAATATTCTCGACATTGTCGGCGAGAGCATGGGCCTGCATCACGCCGACCATTTCAAGCGGCTGAAGATCATGCAGGATGCCGACGCCATCGTCGCCGACTGCCGGGACATGATCGAAGCGCATCAAGCTCGACCCGGCGGTGGCGCGCGCGGTGGTGGTCAAGGCGATGCTGGCCGAGCAGCCGTTGCCGCTGGTGGGCCGCAAAGTTGACGCGGCGGGGGCCGGGGCCTATATGCCCCGCCGATGACGACGCCTGTTGCAGCAGCGAAATTCCGCCGCCGCCGTGCCACCCCGGCACGGGCGTAGCGTCGTCGTCACCCCGTGCCGCCGGATTTGGCCCGCGGCACATCTTCCCAAACCGCGCTGTTGGCCTTGCTCCGGCGGTCATTTATGACACTGGACGAGGATTGAGCCATGGCCAGCAAAGCGAGGATCGGCGTGCTCGGCGCCTCCGGCTATACCGGGGCGGAGCTGGTGCGCATGCTGCTGCGCCATCCGCGCAGCGAGATCGCGCTGCTCACCGCCGAGCGCAGCGCCGGCAAGCCGATGCGCGAGGTGTTTCCGCAGTTCTCGCCCTACACTTTGCCGCAGCTCACCGCCATCGACGGGCTGGATTGGGCGAAGGCCGATCTGCACGTCGCCTTCTGCGCGCTGCCGCACGCCACCACGCAGAAGGTGATCAAGGCGCTGCTCGCCGCTGCGCCGGCGACCAAGGTGGTCGATCTTTCCGCCGACTTCCGGCTTTCCGACACGGCGGCTTACGCCAAATGGTACGGCCACGAGCATCATGCGCCCGAGCTGCAGCAAGAGGCGGTCTACGGGCTCACGGAAATCCACCGGCGCGAGATCAGACACGCGCGGCTGATCGCCAATCCCGGCTGCTACACCACCTGCGCCCAGCTGCCGCTGATCCCGCTGATCAAGGCCAAGGCGATCGAGATCGACGAGATCGTGGTCGACGCCAAGTCCGGCATGACCGGAGCGGGGCGGGCGGCCAGAGAGTCGATGCTGTTCTCGGAAGTCTCGGAAGGCTTCCACGCCTATGGCGTCGGCCATCACCGGCATATGGCCGAGCTCGACCAGGAGTTCTCAGCTGCCGCCGGGCGCGAGGTGATCGTGAGCTTCACCCCGCATCTGGTGCCGATGAACCGGGGCATTCTCTCGACCATCTATGTGCGCGGCCGGCGCGGGCGCACGCCGGAAGAGCTTCATGCGATCCTTTTAAAGTCCTACATGAAGGAGCCGTTCGTGCATGTGCTGCCGTTCGGCGAGACGCCGCAGACCCGCCATGTGCGCGGCTCCAACATGACGTTCATCGGCGTCGCCAAGGACCGCATCCCCGGCCGCGCCATTATCGTCTCGGCGCTCGACAATCTGGTCAAAGGCGCCTCCGGCCAGGCGATCCAGAACATGAACCTGGTCATGGGCTGGCCGGAGACCATGGGGCTGGAGCAGGTCGCGCTGTTTCCGTGAATGTCATTCCGGGGCGCGGGCCTTCGCCCGCGAACCCGGAATCCAGATACAATCGCCGAGTCTGCTTCTGGATTCCGGGTCCGCGTGCTGCGCACGCGCCCCGGAATGACGAAGGAGAGGCCGGGACGATGTTCGACGTCACCAACCAGCCGCCGCCGCTCGAGCCCTATAATCTGTTCGCGAGCGATGCCGTGCTGCGCGCGGCGGTCAAGCGCGAAGGCGCTGAATGGGCGGACGCGGGCTTGAGCGCGCTCGGCGCTACGCTCGGTAAGCCGGAGACGATCCAGCTCGGCTTCGACGCCAACAAATACCCGCCGGTGTTGCGCACGCTTCGACCGCTACGGCCACCGCATCGACGAGGTCGACTTCCATCCGGCCTGGCACGAGTTGATGGCGATCGCGCTGCGCGCCGGCCTGCATTCCAGCCCCTGGGCCGATCCCAAGCCGGGCGCGCATGTGGCGCGCGCCGCCGGCACCTTTCTGCTCGGCCAGATCGAAGCCGGCGTCTATTGCCCGCTCGCCATGACCTACGGCTCGGTGCCGACGCTGCGCCATGCGCCGACGATCGCCGCCGAATGGCTGCCGAAGATTTTCGGGCGCGACTACGACCGGCGCTTCCGGCCGGTGCGCGACAAGAGCTCGGCGCTTATCGGCATGGCGATGACCGAGAACCAGGGCGGCTCGGACTCTGCGCACCAACACCACGCGCGCCGAGCCGGCAGGCGACGGTTCGTTTCGCCTGACCGGGCACAAATGGTTCATGTCGGCGCCGATGTGCGACGCCTTCCTGGTGCTGGCGCAAGCGCCGAAAGGCTTAAGCTGCTTCCTGATGCCGCGCTGGACGCCCGACGGCGCGCGCAATGCCGTGCACATCCTTCGGCTCAAGGACAAGCTCGGCAACAAATCCAATGCGTCGAGCGAAGTGGAGTTCGAGGGCGCCTTCGCGCAACTGATCGGCGAGGAGGGCCGCGGCATCCCGACCGTCATCGAGATGGCCAATTACACCCGGCTCGACTGCGCCATCGGCTCCGCGGCGCTGATGCGGCAGGCGCTGGCGCAGGCCGTGCATCACGCGCGCCACCGCAGCGCCTTCCAGAAAAAGCTGATCGACCAGCCGCTGATGGAGAACGTGCTGGCCGATCTGGCGCTGGAGACGGAAGCGGCGACCGTGCTCAGCTTCCGCCTCGCGCGCGCCTATGACGAGAGCGACGAGGCGGCGCAGGTCATCCGCCGTGTGGTGACGCCGGCCGCGAAGTTCTGGATCTGCAAGCGCACGCCTACCTCACCTTCGAGGCGATGGAGGTGCTGGGCGGCTCCGGCTACATCGAGGAAAGCATCATGCCGCGGCTCTACCGCGAGGCGCCGGTCAATTCGATCTGGGAAGGCTCCGGCAATGTCGTGTGCCTGGACGTGCTGCGCGCGCTTGAGCGGATGCCGAATGCGGCCGACGTGCTGCGGCGCGAGCTCGACGACGGCGGCGACGCCCGCCTGCGCGCCTTCACGGACAGCTTGCAGCAGCGGCTGCAATCATCTGAGCGCAATGATGAATCGCAGGCGCGCGCGCTGGTACGCGACCTGGTGCTGGCGCTGCAGGCGGTGTTGCTCGTGAAACATGCCCCGGCCGCGGTGGCGGATGCCTTCTGTGCGTCGCGGCTTGGCGGCGGAGGCGGCGCCTTCGGCACGCTTGCCGCGCGGGCTCGATTTGCGGGCGATCGTGCGAGCGGGCTACTCCGCTCACCTAAAGGCGACCGACGATGAATGCCGACATGACAAACGAACGCTGGCGCACCGGCCACCACACATCAACGGCTTCAGCCAGTTTTGTCGCGAATGGTTGCCGCGCGAGGAAGCGTGCTCTGCCGGTGCTGGCGCTGCACGGCTCGCTGTTGCAAAGCGGGATGTGGATTGGGCTTGCCGAGGCCGCGGGATCGATCCGCATGCTGTGCCCGGACCAGCGCGGCTTCGGGCTGAGCGAGGATCCCGGCACCGACACGTGCGCCGAGTTTGCCGCCGACGCGGTCGCGCTGGCGCGCGAACTGCTGTCCGGGCGCTACGTGATCATGGGCCACTCGTTTGCCTGCACGATCGCGCTCGCGGTCGCGAACGCAGATGCCGAAAACGTCGCGGCGGCCGTGCTGGTGGACCCGGTGATGCCCGCCGCTGCGGCCCGCGCCTCTGCGGCCGCATTGTCCTCTGCGCCGCTGGAATTCTTCGCCACGCGCGAAGAGGCCGAACGCCATTTCCGCGACACGGAGGAGGGCATCTGGACCGAGCAGGCGCTGCGGCGCCTCGTCGAGGACATCATGATGCGCGATGGCGACAGCGGGCCGTGGCGCTTTCCCTATACGCGCGCGAGACTGCGCCGCTTGCGGGCGTTCACCGCATCGCCGGCGAGCGACCACAAGCTGTTCGAAAAAGCCAAAGCCGTCCGTTGCCCGGTGCTGGTGTATCGCGGCGGCATGAGCAAGCGCTTTCCGGCGGATGCCGAGCCGCTTTTCGTTCAGCAGTTCGCATCCAAGCCTGAAATCGTCGTGTGTCCGACCAGAGCGGCCATTTCCCGACCGCGACCGAACCCGAAATCGTGGTCGCGGCGCTCACGCGCTTTCTTGATGGCTTGCGGTGACGGAATATTCCGCTCGTCCCCGCGCAAGCGGGGCCGGGAATGAGCGGAATATGGATCTGGGCTACAGCTTGCCGAAAATCGCCAGCACCAGCGCGAGCTGCGCCAGGAAGCCAACCGCGAAGGACAGCGTGCGCAGCACCGGAATGCCGAGCGCGTAGATGATGACGTGCGCCAGCCGCGCCCAGAAATAGACCGCGCAGGCAATCACGGTGGCCTCGGTCGAGTGATCCATGGCGTTGAGGATCAGCACCAGCGTGGCGAAGATCACCAAATTTTCGACGGCGTTGGTGTGCGCGAAATAAAGCCGCATGCGCCCACGGCGTTTGCGGCTTGTCGTCGCGCGAGGGATTGGCCATGGCGCCCATCAGCCCGCGCACCATGATGCGGTCGAGAATGTACGGAATCCACATGACGCCGGTCAGGATGACGGTCAGCGTCAGCCACATCAGTTCCCTGGACATCGCGTTCCCCCCGGTCTGGAACCATCGCCCCACGGCAGATTAGGCGAAGCGCCGCGCGCTGTCGCGGCCGGCGGCGGTCACATTCTCGCGAAAAAAAAGCGCCCGCCGCGGGAGGAGACGGCGAGCGCGACAAATTCGGCGGACGCGGCAGTCTTAAGCTATCGGCTCCATCTTGCCGCCGACCGGGATTTCGGTTGCCGTCTTGTTGTCGACGACCACGATGTCGTATTTGCCGTTGCCGCGCAGCCGCCACTGACCGCCGACCAGCGGCGTCTTGGCGATGTTCTTGGTGGCGAAGGGCGGCAGCTTCTGGCCGGACCAGGCGATGTGGCCGACGATGGTGTCGAGCTTGGTGGCCTGGATAGCGGCCACCGTCGCCTTGCCGTCGCCGGGCTTGCCGGCGCGCTTGAGCACGTCGGTTGCCACCTCGAACAGCGCGTGCACGAAGCCGATCGGCTGGGTCCATTGCTTTTTGGTCGCCTGCTCGTAGGCGTCGGCGAGCTGCTTGGCGGATTGGCCGGTGAGCGATGACTTGAACGGATGGCTCGGCGTCCACCACACTTCCGACGACAGGTTGTTGCCGTTCTTGCCGAGCGCTTCGACCGCCACCGGGAACAGCAGCGCCTTGCCGACCGAGGCGATCTTGGGCTTGAAGCCCTGTTGCAGCGCCTGGTTCCAGAAGGTGGTGAAGTCGGGCGGGATCATCACGCCGGTGATGATGTCGCACTTGGCGGCCTTGAATTCGGAAATCTGGGCGGTGAAGTTGTCGGTTAGATTCTGATAGCGGCCGGGATCGGTCAGCTTGTAGCCGAGCTTGTCGAGCACCGGCGGGAAGCCGACATGTTTGTCGCCCCAGGCGTTGCCGTCGCCGTCATTGGGAAACAGGCCGCCGACCGATTTGTCGGTCGTGAGTTGGCCCCACATGTTGGTGAAGACGGCGATGACGTCTTCGAGGCCCCAGAAGAAATGATAGGTGTAGTTGAACGGCTTCCAGGATTTGGGATCGCCCGGGTCCTGTTGGCGGCCGATGAAGTAGGGCTGCCACGGCGCGACCGAGGACACGCACGGCACTTCCTCGACCTCGCATTGGGTGGACACCGGGTTGGTGGTTTCCGGCGTCGAGGCCACCAGCATCAGATCGATCTTGTCGGAAACGATCAACTCGCGCGCGACGTCGGCGGCGCGGCTGGGATTGGACTGGCTGTCCTTGACGATCACCTCGACCGGGAAAGTGCTGCCGCCGATCTTCATGCCGTCTTTGACGCTGGCGTGGAAATTCGAAAGCACGAAGTTGTCGGCTTCCGCGAAGGCGGCGAGCGGGCCGGTCTGCGGGCTGACATAGCCGAGCTTGATGGTGCGCGCGCCCCAGACGGCGGGCGCGAAAACGGGATTGGCGGCGAGCACGGTGCCGGCGGCCGCACTGCTTGCCACGAATGTTCGACGCGAAAGCCGGCGCGAATGATCGGCCATGGAAGGTCCTCCCCGGTGTGCGGCGTGTTAAGCAACGCCGGCGTTTCCCTGTCGTCCCAGATATTTGTTGTTGACGGGACGTTTTTGTTCGATTAACGAACACACGTTCGTATATCGACCATTGTAGGAGTGACGCGGGCGCTGTCAATCGCGCCGTGCCCGCGTTTCGCGATCCATGGACCAGATCAACGACAGCGCGACCGACGAGCGCGACGACAAAGAATTCATGGCGACGCTCGCCAAGGGCCTCGCCGTGCTCAATTGCTTCGGCAAGCAACAGCCGAGCATGACGCTGTCGGAAGCGGCGAGCGCCGCCAATTTATCGCGCGCCACCGCGCGGCGCATCCTGCGCACGCTGACCGAGCTCGGTTACGTCGCACAGGACGGCCGCCAGTTCTCGCTGTCGCCCAATATCCTCAAATTGGGCTTTGCCTATCTGGCGACGCAGAGCTGGATCGAGCGCGCGCAGCCGCTGATGAAGGAGTTGAGCGAACGCCTGCGCGAGTCCTGTTCGGCGTCGATCCTGCAAGGCAGCGAGATCGTCTATGTCGCGCGCGTGCCGACGCGGCGCATCATGTCGACGGTTCTCTCGGTGGGAAGCCGACTTCCGGCGTTTCACACCTCGATGGGGCGGGTGCAGCTCGGCTTTCTCGACGAGGCCGAGATCTGGCGGCGGCTGAAGTCGCTGCGCATCGAGCCCTATGACGCCGAGCACCATCACCGATCTGCAGGCGCTGTTCGACCGCGTGCGCGACGATCACGCACAGGGCTTTTCCATCGTCGACGAGGAACTCGAGCGCGGCTTGCGCTCGCTCGCGGTGGCAATCGTCGACCGCAGCGGGCAGGCGGTGGGCGCGATCAATTTGTCCACCCATTCGGCGCGCACCACGCGCAACGAGATGCGCGACAAGTTCCTGCCGGAACTACAGGCGATGGCCGAGCAGATCGCCTTGGCGGCGGGCTGAGTATTCCCAGTACCGCCGCATGCCGGCTTGTGTTCGCGTTGGCCGCGACGTAACTTTGACGCTGAGTTCGGACATCGTACAGATGTTCGATAAACGAACAATAAGATTCGTGACAGGAAATCAAAGCGATAGAGGGAGCGACCATGACCGTACGCGCCAAGCCGGAAGCATTTGCCAAAGAGGCGACCACCATCGGCAAGGTCGACGTCGAGCGGCCGCAGAACGGCGCCGAGTATCTGGATTCGCTCGACGACGGCCGCGAGGTCTTCATCTACGGCGAGCGCGTCAAGAAGGTCACCGAGCATCCCGCCTTCCGCAACACCGCGCGCATGACCGCGCGTCTCTACGACGCGCTGCACGATCCCAAGCACAAAGACAAAATCCTGGTGCCGACCGAGACCGGCAATGGCGGCATGACGCATGCCTTCTTCAAGGCGCCGAAGACGCTCGATGAGATGATCGCCGGGCGCAACGCCATCGCCGAATGGGCCAAGCTCACCTACGGCTGGCTCGGCCGCGCGCCCGACTACAAGGCGGCGTTCCTGGCGACGCTCGGCGCCAATGCCGAGTTCTACGAGCCGTATCAGGACAACGCCAAGCGCTGGTACAAATACAGCCAGGAGCGCGTGCCCTTCATCAATCACGCCATCATCCATCCGCCGATCGACCGCGATCGTCCGCCCAACGAGGTCGGCGATGTCTGCGCGCATATCGAGAAGGAGACCGACAAGGGCATCATCGTCTCCGGCGCCAAGGTGGTGGCGACCGGCTCGGTGCTGACCAACTACACCTTCGTCGCCCACCACGGGCTGATCCCCGTGCAGGACAAGAAGTTCGCCATCGTCTTCATGGTGCCGACCAATACGCCGGGCGTGAAATTCATTTGCCGCACCTCCTATGAGATGGCGGCGACCGTGATGGGCTCGCCCTTCGACTATCCGCTGTCGAGCCGCGTCGACGAGAACGACGCGATCTTCATCATGGACAAGGTGCTGGTGCCCTGGGAGAACGTGTTCGTCTATGGCGACGTCGAGAAGGCCAATAATTTCTTCCCGCGCACCGGCTTCCTGCCGCGCTTCGTCGTGCATGGCTGCACGCGGCTTGCGGTCAAGCTCGACTTCATCGCCGGACTGCTGCTGAAGGCGACGGAGGCCGCCGGCACCAAGGACTTCCGCGGCGTGCAGGCCAATGTCGGCGAGGTGATCGCCTGGCGCAATCTGTTCTGGGCCTTGAGCGACGCCATGGTGCGCGACCCGCGGCCGTGGATCGGCGACTATCTGCTGCCGAACATGGATCCGGGCAATGCCTATGCCATCATCGCCACCATCGCCTATACCAAGATCAAATACATCATCGAGCAGACGGTGGCGTCCGGCCTGATCTACCTGAATTCGCACGCCAACGACTTCAAGAATCCCGAAATCCGCCCCTATCTCGACCGCTATCTGCGCGGTTCCAACGGCTACAAGGCCGAGGAGCGGGTGAAACTGATGAAGCTGCTATGGGATTGTCTGGCCAGCGAGTTCGGCGGCCGGCACGAGCTCTATGAGATCAATTATGGCGGCTCGACCGAGGAAATCCGCCGTTACTGCCTGTTCGGGGCCCAGGCCTCGGGCAATGCCGACCGCTTTAAGGGTTTTGCAGAACAATGCATGGCAGAATATGACCTTGACGGCTGGCGGGTGCCGGACCTGACCGATCCGGGCGAGTTGAGCTACCACGCCAGCAAAGGCAGCCGCTGAGGGTGGCCGCGAAACGAGACGATGCGATGAACGTGCATGCCAAGCACGCGCCGGTGGATACGAAATTGTTCCGCCAGGTCATGGGCCGCTTCGCTACCGGCGTGACGGTGATCACGGCGGAGATCGAGGGCGGCGTGCGCGCCATGACGGCGAATGCCTTCATGTCGGGTTCGCTGGCGCCCCCGCTTTGCATCATTTCGGTGGCGAAGAAGGCGCGGCTGCACGCGGCGCTGAACAACGTGCGCCATTTCGGCGTCAGTATCCTGGCGCAGGGCCAGGAGGAGATCAGCCAGCACTTTGCCGGGCAGGGCTTCGCGGAACCGGACGTCTGCTTCGAGCACATGGACGGTGTGCCGGTGCTCTCCGGCGTGAGCGCGACGATCGCGGCGGAAATCGACGCGCGCCACGACTGCGGCGACCACAGTCTGTTCATCGGCCGCGTTATCGCCATGCGCGACGAGGGCCGTCCGCCGCTGGTCTATCACAGCGGCAAATACGCGACGCTGCACTACAAGAAACCGCTGCCGGCCGAACAGACCGTCGATTTCTGGGAGCTAATGCCAGAGTGAACGGGCGATGACGTAGAGCCCGACGGCGATCACGATGCCGGAGAAGGTCAGCGTGAGCGCGTGCCGGTGGCCGGAAAGATGGTGGGCGAGCTTGATGCCGACAATGCCGCCGAGCGCGCCGCCGACGATGAACAACGTGGCCAAAGGCCAGTCGACCAGCCCGGACCAGGCATAGCTTAAGGCGGTGGTGAGGCCGAAGGCGGTGACCGCCACCAGCGATGAGCCGATGGCGTTGATCAACGGCATGGCGGTGGCGCCCATCAGCCCCGGCACGATCAGGAAGCCGCCGCCGATCCCGAAAAAGCCGGACAGCGCGCCGACCGAAAAGCCGATGCCGATCAAAAGGGGCAAGAGCCGCGGCATGCTCTCGCGCGTGAGCCTGACGTCCGGATTGCCGCCCGATTTGCGCGGCCGCAGCATCATCAGCCCGACCACGACCATCAGCACGCCGAACAGCATCAGCAGCCGGCTGCCGTCCACCATCTTGCCGAGCTGGGCGCCGCCGGCGGCGCCGACGATGCCGGACAACGCGAAAACCAGCGCGCAGCGCCACTTCACCGTGCCGGCGCGGGTGTGGCCGATGAGATTGGCCGCCGCGCTGGCGGCGACCGCGATGGCGCTGGTGCCGATGGCCATATGCGCGCTCGGCACGCCGACGACATAGACCAGAAGCGGCACCGCCATGATCGAGCCGCCGCCGCCGACCAAGCCGAGGGTGAAGCCGACCACGCTGCCGGAGGCGATCGAGAGCAGATAATGCAGGAAAAGCATGGCGGCCCCGGCGGCTCGGTGTGTCGGCTGCGCTTAGCGGAACAGCGCCGCCAATCGTTGCATGAATCCGCCCTGCGGCGCGGCAACGGTGTCGGCTTCGCTAGCCGAAGTCGGCAGCCCGGCGCGCTTCCAGGCCTCGATGCCGCCGCCGAGGATATAGACCTGACAGTTGCCGGCGCCGGCTACAAGTTTCTGCGCGTTCATCTTGGTGCGCGCCCCGGACTTGCAGTGGTAGATCAAAACGGTGTCGCCCGCGCGCGCCGGATGGGTGGCATCGATCTGCGACAGCGCATGGTGGCGCGCGCCCGGGATGTTCTCGTTGGCGTGCTCGCCGCTCTCGCGGATATCGATCAGCACCGCGCCTTGCTGCACCAATTCGACCGCGCGCTCGGGGCTGATCGTTTCAATCTGACTCATGATGGCTTCCTTTTGGTGTTCGCTGAGGATTTTCGAGCTTCAGGGGCAATAGATGCCCTTGAGCAGCGCGAGCAGGCGGGCCGCGTTCGGATCGGCGATGCGGTAATAGACCGTCTGCGCCGCGCGCCGGGTGGCGAGCAGGCCTTCCTCGCGCATCTTGCCGAGATGCTGCGAAAGCGCCGACTGGCTCAAGCCCAACCGCGCCGGCGAGATCGTTGACCGACATTTCGCGCGCCAGCATCAGGCGGCACAGGATCAGCAGCCGGTTCTCGTTGGCGAGCAGCTTGAGGAACTGGGCGGCTTGCGCGGCGTTGCGCTCAAGGTCGCGGATACCGGTATTCGCCGGCGCGCTTGGCGCGCCGGGCGGCAGGATGGGGCATTGCAGGGCTCCATTGATTAGATATTGCTAAAATAGGAAGCGCTAATATATACGTCAAGACAAGCAAGCAAGACTCCGAGGGAGCGACGATCATGACCGCAATGGCCAAGCCCGAAATCCGAGCGTTTTTCGACGAGCCCACCAACACCGTGAGCTATCTGGTGTGGGATCCGGCGACGATGGAAGCCGCGGTGATCGATCCGGTGCTCAATTTCGACCATCGCAGCGGCAAGGCGACCGTTGAGTCGGCTGACGCCATCCTGGCGGCGGCAAACAAGCTCGGCGTGACCATCGGCCAGGTGCTGGAGACGCACGCGCATGCCGACCATCTGTCGGGCGCGCCCTATATCAAGCTGAAGACCGGCGCCAAGGTGAAGATCGGCGAGCATATCCGCGACGTGCAGCGCATCTTCCGCCCGGTGTTCAATGCCATCGACGTGTCGGGCGACGGCTCCGAGTTCGATCACCTGTTCAAGGACGGCGAGCGCTTCTCAATCGGCAAGCTCGAGGGCGAGGTGATCTATACGCCCGGCCACACGCCGGCCTGCGTCTCCTACAAGATCGGCGATGCCGTGTTCGTCGGCGACACCATGTTCATGCCCGACTACGGCACCGCGCGCGCCGACTTCCCGGGCGGCGATGCGCATGCGCTCTACAAGTCGATCAAGCGCATTCTCGCGCTGCCGCCGGAGACACGGCTGTTCATGTGCCACGACTACAAGGCGCCCGGCCGCGATCAATATGCCTGGGAGACCACGGTCGGCGAGGAGCGGGCGCGCAATGTGCACGTGCACGAGGGCGTGAGCGAGGACGAGTTCGTCGCGATGCGCACGGCGCGCGACGCCAAGCTGGCGGCGCCGTTGCTGCTGTTGCCGTCGATCCAGGTCAATATCCGCGCCGGCAAGTTTCCGCCCGCCGACGTCAATGGCGTGCACTACTTGAAAGTGCCGGTAAAGCTCGCCTCGTAACGCCGGCGACTATTCAGCGGCGGCCTGGCGCCAGCACTGGCGCGTCGTGGGTGTGCGGAATCGTCAGGCGCGCCGTGGGTGTGCGGAATCTTGTCGGCGAAGACTTCGACGAAATGCGTCCGCTATCGCCGCTGCCGGTGTGCAGGCTCAAGGCTACATCGACATAGTTGGCGGCGGCCGGATCGGCGATGACGCGCGCCGTCATGCGGCGATAGCGCCGGACGAGCCACAGCCATTGCGCGGCCACTTTGAGGAAATCGAAGGCGCGCCAGGGATAGAACACGAGTGGGTTGACGATCGGCATGCCGTGACGGCGCTGAGTGCGGATCTTGCGCCGGACGAGTCCGAACTGCAGCGGATGCACGCCTTCGATCCGCGACGAGCCGGAAAAGATCGTCATCGCATCGAGAATCTTGCGCGGATTGAGGCCGCTCGCCACCGCGCGGCGCATGATCGTTTCGGTGTGCTCGTCGGTGTAGTAGCGCGTCCAGGCATTGCGCATAGGCCTGCATCCATTCTTCCTTCGACATGCCGTGCATGCGCGGTGCAGGCGTGCTCCAGATCGTATTTGTTCATGTCGGGGTCCATCGGCACCGCGCGCAGATAGAGATTCTTGTGGTCCTCCGAGCCGGGCAGCGGCGTCAGGTAGAAGAACTCCAGGAGATCGATCGGCAGTTCCTTCTTGATGATCTCGATGTCGCGCGCGATGGTCTCCGGCGTGTCGGTCGGAAAACCGAGAATGTAGCCGGCATAGGTCATGACCTTCTGGCGCCGCCACGCCAGCAGCATCTCGCGGTATTCCCAGATCTTGTTCTGCCGCTTCTTCGTTCCCATCAGCGACTTGGGATTGATGTTCTCAAGCCCGATGAACACGGCGTTGCAGCCGGCGCGCGCCGCCTTCTCGATGAAGCCGGGAATGCGGTGGCACAGCGTGTCGACTTGAAGGATCAGGCGGATCTTGAATTTCTCCCGCTCGCGCAGCTCGATCAGCCGGTCGAGAATGGCCTCCCAGTTGCGGTTGCGGGCGAAGTTGTCGTCGGTGACGAAGAAGCGGGTGACATTCTGCTCGGCGTTGGCGCGCACGATGGCTTCGACGTCGTCCGCCGTGCGATAGCGCGATTTGCGGCCCTGCACGTTGATGATGGTGCAGAAGCTGCATTGGAACGGACAGCCGCGGCCGGCATCGAAGCTCGAATAATGGCCGGCGACGCGCGTTACTACCTCGCGCGGCAGGATCGGCAGCGTGGCCGCGTCGAGACCGGGCAGGTCGTTCATAAAATTGTAGACGGGTTTCAGCGTGTTCGCCTCGACATCGCGCAGCAGGTCGGCCATGCGGCCTTCCGCCTCGCCGGCGAAAAGCGTGACGCCGAGCTCGCGCGCTTCCTGCAAGTCCGGCGGCAGTTCGGGCAGCATCGCGAGGCAGCCCGCGACATGGAAGCCGCCGACGACCACCGGCAGCCCGTAGGCGCGGAACTGGCGGGCGAGGTCGAGCGCACGCGGAAACTGATTAGACTGCACCCCGACAAAACCGACGAAACCGCTGCCGGCGGCGCGGATGCGGCCCACCGCCTTCTTCACGTCGATGACCGAATTGCCCTCGTCATAGGCTTCGATCTCGATGTCGACATCGGGGCCGAGCACCTTCTGCGCCGCGCATTCGGTAAGCAGGCCGTGCACGCTGGCGAGGCTGTTCGATGGGATTGTCGTGCGCCACCACTGCACGACGTAGCCGTCGTCGTCATAATGCGACGGCTTGACCAGGACGATTTTGAAGCTTCGCTTTGCCACGATTAGTCGTTCTCGTTGAAAAAAACCAGTTTGCCCGGCGATTGCCCGAAAAACAAGCGACGTTTCATCCGCGTCTTAGCGCGGTAATGCTCACTCGATTTGCGCCGGGTCTAGATGGCGCAACTCTCGCGATATTGCCAGCGCCAGACGACATTCACGTCCAACTCCTGACCTTCACATAAGACCCCGGCGCATCTTCGATCGGCGTTAGCCCGCCGCCGCCGATCTCGCGCGCCGGCAGCGTCTCGGCGCTGTGGCTCTTGATCCAGTCGAGCCAGTCCGGCCACCAGGAGCCGGGATGCTCCTTGGCCTTCGCCAGCCATTTGTCGACGTCGGCGCCGCGCGGCGCCGGGCCGGTCCAGTACTGGTACTTCGCGTTGGCAGGCGGATTAACGACGCCGGCGATATGGCCGGAGCCGGCCAGCACGAATTTGACCGGACCGCCGAAATATTTGCTGCCGAACAGCACCGATTTCGCCGGCGCGATGTGATCCTCGCGGGTGGCCAGATTGTAGATCGGCACTGTCACGTCTTTGAGATTGACCGTGACGCCGGCAATTTCCATTTTCTTGCGGCTGAGTGTGTTGTCGAGATAGCAATTGCGCAGATAGAAAGAATGGTTTGCCGCCGGCATGCGGGTGGCATCCGAATTCCAGAACAGAATATCGAATGCGAACGGCTTCTTGCCGCGGATGTAATTGTTGATCACATAAGGCCAGATCAGATCGTTCGAGCGCAACAGGTTGAAGGCGGTGGCCATGCTCGAGGCCTCGAGATAGCCCTGTTCCTTCATATGCGTTTCCAGTTGCGCGATGCGCTCCTCATCGACGAACACCATTAAGTCGCCGGCGTAAGTGAAATCGACCTGCGCCGCGAACAAGGTGGCGGACAGCACGCGCTCGTCCTTCTTGGCCGCGAGATAAGCGAGGGTGATCGCGAGCAGCGTGCCGCCGACGCAATAGCCGATGGTGTGGATTTTCTTTTCGCCGGTGATGGTTTCCACGGCGTCGAGCGCGGCGATCACGCCCTCGCGCATATATTGCTCGAAGCTCTTCTGCGCCAACTTGGCGTCCGGATTGACCCAGGAGACCACGAACACGGTCACCCCGTTGTCGACGCACCACTTGATGAAGGATTTCTCCGGCGTGAGATCGAGAATGTAGAACTTGTTGATCCAGGGCGGCACGATCAGCAGCGGTGCCTTGAGCACCTCGGGAGTCGTCGCCTGATATTGGATGAGCTGCATCAACTCGTTCTGGAACACCACCTTGCCGGGCGTGAGCGCGAGATTGCGTCCCACCTCGAACATGCCGGGATCGGACTGCCGCAGCTTGAGATGGCCGTGCCCGGCCCGGATGTCCTCGGTGAGCATGCGCATGCCGCGCACCAGATTTTCGCCTTTGGCGGCCAGCGTCTCGCGCAGCAGCTCCGGATTGGTCAGCACGAAATTCGACGGTGCGATCGCGTTGGTGATCTGCTTGACATAGAACGCGGCTTTCTGGCGCGTGTGCTCGTCGACTTCGGCGTCTTTGACCAGCCGCTCGGCCCATTGCACGCTCAGCAGATAGACCTGCTTGAGGAAGTCGAAGAACTGGTTTTGCGACCATTCCGGATCGGCGAAGCGCTTGTCTCTTGGGTCGGGCATCGCCGCCGGCTCGGCCTGTTCTCCGGCCAGGCGCTTGGCCGCGCTGCCCCATAATTCGAGATAGGCACGCCCGATGCTGGTCTGGAGTTCGAGCGCGCGCTGGGGGTCCGAGAGCCAATATTCCAGAATCTGGCCGACGGTTTTGACGACATCCGCTACACCGTCGGCGGAGTCGTTTTTGATCTTGCCTTCTTCGCGCGGTCGCAGATAGGCCGCCAGCGCCTTGCCGCCTTCCTCGATCAGGCGAGCGACATTATGCGCGTAGGCCTCGATCTCGACTGAGCCGACCTTGGTCGGTTCGGTGATTGGCTTTTCCATGCGCATCGTGTCGGTCCCCGCCCCAGACATGGCCTGGACCGTGGTCTCCCGCAAGGCGCTATTGACCGCATGGCTGGGCGCGGCGCCGGCCGCCAAGGAACCGATGACGGCCTGCTCGACCTTGCTCCAGCCATAATAGCTGGTTAATCGAATTTTGGCATAATTTATTGAGTCTACATCGATTTCAGCCGCTGGCGACAATCACCGAGGAACATGCTGCGACACCCTGCACGATCGGTTTTGGCGGCCTTGGGCCTGGCGGTGATGCTCGCCGGCTGCGGGAGCATCGGCAGCCATATTCCGCGCGCGTTTTGGGCGGGGAGCCCGCCGACACGCCGGCGCGGCCGGCGACGGCCTATTCCTATCCGGCGGTCCACGACATGCCGCCGCCACGCGCCGATGCGCCCATGACCGATGAGCAGCAGGCCCAGATGGAGAAGGAGCTGACCGACGCCCGCGCGAAGCAGGAGGCCGAGGTCAAGGCGGAAGCCGCGGCCGACGCCGCCCAGAACTCACCGGCGCCGGCGCCGAAAAAGCCGCGGCCAAAGAAGACCGTCAAGAAAAAGCCGCCGGCCAGCGCCAGTCGCGGCGAAGCCACTGGCACCACGGGCAACCCGTGATAAAAGCCAGCCGGGGATCACGTCTGCGGGGTGGGCCGCAGGCGACCTGAAGGTTCGAACGATGGAAGAATTTTACCGCATTCGCCGTTTGCCGCCTTATGTGTTCGAGGAGGTGAACCGGGCCAAGGCACGCGCCCGTAGCGCCGGGGCGGACATCATCGATCTCGGCATGGGCAATCCGGATTTGCCCGCGCCCGCCCATGTCATCGACAAGGTGAAGGAGACACTGGGCAAGCCGCGCACCGACCGTTACTCCGCCTCGCGCGGCATTCCCAAGCTTCGGCTCGCGCAGTCGAAATATTACGAGCGCCGCTTCGGGGTGAAGCTCAATCCCGAGACCCAGGTCATCACCACGCTCGGCTCGAAGGAAGGCTTCGCCAACGTGGCGCAGGCGATCACCGCGCCCGGCGACGTGGTGCTGGTGCCCAATCCGAGCTACCCGATCCACGCCTTCGGCTTCCTGATGGCGGGCGGTGCCGTCCGCTCGGTGCCGTCGGAGCCGACGCCGAATTTCTTTCACACGCTCGAGCGCGCCATCATCCACTCGATCCCGAAGCCGACCGCGGTCGTCGTTTGCTATCCGGCCAATCCAACGGCGTACGTCGCGAGCCTCGACTTCTATAGGGACCTGATCGCCTTCGCCAAGAAGCACGAGATATTGGTGCTGTCGGATCTCGCCTACGCGGAAGTATATTTCGACGACCATCCGCCGCCCTCGCTGTTGCAGGTGCCGGGCGCGATAGATATCGCAGTCGAATTCACCTCGATGTCGAAGACCTTCTCGATGCCGGGCTGGCGCATCGGCTTTGCGGTCGGCAACGAGCGGGTGATCGCGGCGCTCGGCCGGGTGAAATCCTATCTCGACTACGGCGCATTCACGCCGATCCAAGTGGCGGCCATCGCCGCGCTCAACGGTCCAGACGACTGCATCAAGGAGATGCGCGAGATCTATAAGCGCCGCCGCGACGTGCTGGTGGAGAGCTTCGGCCGCGCCGGCTGGCACGTGCCGGCTCCGCGCGCCTCCATGTTCGCCTGGGCGCCGATTCCGGAGCCGTTCAAATCGATCGGCAGCGTGGAATTCTCGACGTTGCTGGTGGAGAAGGCCGATCTCGCGGTTTCGCCCGGCATCGGCTTCGGAGAATACGGCGAGGGCTTCGTGCGTATCGCGCTGGTGGAGAACGAGCAACGCATCCGCCAGGCCGCGCGCAATGTCGGCCGGTTCCTGAAATCCGGGCCGGAGCAACTTCACAACGTCGTTCCGCTCGCTACGCGGCGCTGACGCGCTGCATTTGAAGACAATGACTCAGTCCCTCAAAGTGGGCGTCGCCGGATTGGGCACGGTCGGCGCGGCCTTGGTCGCCCAGATCGCGCGTCAGCGCGAGGCGCTGAGCGTGCGCTGCGGCCGGCGCATCGAGGTGGTGGCGGTTTCGGCCCGTTCGCGCAGCAAGGAGCGCGGGCTCGATCTGGCCAAGCTTAAATGGTTTGCCGATCCGGTCGCGCTCGCGCGCTCGGACGATATCGATGTGTTCGTCGAGCTGATCGGCGGCGCCGGCGAGCCCGCCAAGAGCGCGGTCGCGGCGGCGCTACGCGCGGGCAAATCGGTGGTCACCGCCAACAAGGCGCTGCTTGCCAAATCCGGCGTCAAGCTTGCCGCGCTCGCCGAGAAACACCACGCGGCGCTTAATTTCGAGGCTGCGATCGGCGGCGCCATTCCGATCGTGAAGACGCTGCGCGAAGGCATGGCCGGCAACTCCTTCGATCGCATCTACGGCATCCTCAACGGCACCTGCAATTACATCCTCACCCGCATGGAGCAGGACGAATTGTCCTTCGCCGAGTGCCTGGCCGACGCGCAGCGGCTGGGCTACGCCGAGGCCGATCCGACATTCGACATCGAGGGCCACGACACCGCGCAGAAGCTCGCGCTGCTGGCGAGCCTGGCCTTCGGCAGCAAAGTCGATCAGAGCGCGGTCTACGTGGAGGGGATTTCCTCGATCCAGGCGGCCGATCTCGCCGCCGCCGACGAACTCGGCTATCGCGTCAAATTGTTGGGCGTGGCGCTCAAGACGCCGAAGGGCATCGAGCAGCGCGTGCACCCGACCATGGTGCGCAAGGATTCGGCCATCGCCCAGGTGATGGGCGTGACCAATGCGGTGACCATCGACGTCGAGGGCATCAACCCGCTCACGTTGGTGGGGCCGGGCGCCGGCGGCGCCGCCACCGCCTCGGCGGTGCTCAGCGACATCGGCGACGTGGCGCGCGGGGTGCGCACCGCCCCCTTCGGCCGCCCCAGCGAGCGGCTTACCGCAGTGCGCAAGGCGCCGATGCAACGCCATGAGGGCGGCTATTACATCAGGTTGCAGGCCCGCGACAAACCGGGCACCGCGGCCACCATCGCTAAGCGGCTGGCCGAACAGGACATTTCGATGGAATCGATCGTCCAGCGCCATTACCAGGGACGCCCGGCGGACGCGGCCAAAGGCAGTTCCGTCCCCGTTATCCTCATTACTTACGCGACCACCGAGGATGCCGTGCGCAAGGCCCTTGCGGCGGTGGGGCGCGATAGGGTGATCTCAGGTCGGCCGCAAGTGATCCGGATCGAGAAGAACTGATTGCGGCGGGGCCGGCGGCAGCCGTCCCAAACGTATTCGCGAGGGGGAACGTCACGATGCCGTCCATCACCGTCCAGCCGGAATTGCTGCTGGAGCGAGTTCTGACCCTCGAAATCGTGCGGGTGACCGAACGCGCGGCGGTGTCGGCCGCGCGCCTGCGCGGGCACGGCAAGGACAAGGCGTCCGACCAAGCCGCGGTCGATGCCATGCGGCGCGAACTCAACAAACTGCCGATCGACGGCACCGTGGTGATCGGGGAGGGCGAGATCGACGAGGCGCCGATGCTGTTCATCGGCGAAAAGGTCGGCACCAAACATGGTCCCAGGGTCGACATCGCGGTCGATCCGCTGGAAGGCACCACGCTCTGCGCCAAGAACATGCCGGGCGCGATCGCGACCATCGCCATGGCGGATGCCGGCACGCTGTTGCACGCGCCGGATTGCTACATGCAGAAGGTCGCCATCGGTCCCGGCTATCCGAAAGGCACCATCGACCTCGACGCGCCGGCGGACGAGAACATCATCCAGCTCGCCAAAGCCAAGGGCGTCAAGCCGGCGGAGATCACCGCCATCCTGCTCGACCGCCCGCGCCATGCCGACATGATCGCGGCGGTGCGCAAGACCGGCGCCGCCGTGTCGCTGATCAGCGACGGCGACGTCGCCGGCGTCATCCATTGCGCCGAGCCCGCCAAGACCGGCATCGACATCTATCTCGGCATCGGCGGCGCGCCGGAAGGCGTGCTGGCGGCGGCGGCCTTGCGCTGCATCGGCGGGCAGATGCAGACGCGGCTGGTCATCGATACCGAGCAGTTGCGCGAGCGCACGCTCAAAATGGGCATCAAGGATCCGAAGAAGAAATACGAGATCGACGACATGGTCAAAGGCGATGCCCTGTTCTCGGCGACCGGTGTGACCAGCGGCGCGATGCTGAAAGGCGTGAAATTCAGCAAGGACGTGATCGAGACCGAAACCGTGGTGATGCGCTCGACGACCGGCACGGTGCGGCGCGTGTTGGGCGAGCATCGGGAGTTCGCCAAGTTCTATCTCGACTGACGCGCCGGCAAAAATTATTGGAGGCATGCATGCAACGGCTGATGGCCATCGCGCTGCTACTCGGCTGCCTCGCTGTGCCCGCACAAGCGCAAGATGCCGGCTCGCCCGATGCTTTGCGCGCGGCGCAGGAACTCTCCGCGATCATCACCGGCGACACCATCCATCAATTGAGCGGCACGATCACCGCGCAGATGTGGCCGCGCATCGAGAAGGAATTTTCCGGCAAGGTCGACAAGGCGACTTTGGGCGACTTGCGGGTCGAGTTCGAGGAATCGCTGTCGAAGTTCACCAGCGAAATGATGAAGGATGCGCCGGCCGTCTACGCCCGTTATTTCACGGCGAAGGAGCTGCGCGACATGATCGCCTTCTACAAATCGTCGACCGGCGTCAAATCGCTGCGCATGATGCCGAAGGTCATGGGCGACGTCAGCGCGCAGATGATGCCGCGCATGCAGGCCTTCCAGCTCGATCTCAACGCCAGAGTCGATAAGGTCATGCAAAAGCACGGCTATAACAAGCAGTAGCGTGTGGCGGCGAAGACGGCGCGCTAGCGTGCCGGGCAGGCGTCATTCAAGATCGGACGCAAGCAGAACAACTGATTCGTGCCAGGCGGTTTGTCATGTCGGCTTTGCCCGCGGCGGCGACACCATTGGAGCGGTACTTCCTCGGCGTCGAGCAGTCGGCGACCGGCCGCGCCTGGCGCGACCGGCTGGATGCACGCGGGCAGGCGCTCGCGATGACAATCGCGCAACGGCATGGCCTGCCGGAATTGCTGGCGCGCGTGCTCGCCGGCCGCGGCGTCGAGCCCGACGCGGTCGAAGCCTATCTTGACCCCAGCATCAGGCGGCTGATGCCCGATCCCGACACGCTGACCGCCATGGAAGCGGCGGCGATGCGCATCGCCGACGCCGCGCAACGCGGCGAGCAGGTCGCCATCTTCGGCGACTATGACGTCGACGGCGCGACCGCTGCGGCTCTGCTCGCGCGCTATTTGCGCGACGCCGGGCTCGATCCGATCGTGCATATCCCGGACCGCATTTTCGAGGGCTACGGGCCGAACGTGGAGGCGATCCGCTCTTTCGCCGAGCGCGGCGTCGGCCTGCTGATCACGGTCGATTGCGGCACCACCAGCCTGGAGGCGCTGGGCGAGGCGAAGAAGCTCGGGCTCGATACGGTGGTGATCGATCACCACCAGGCCGACGAGGAATTGCCGCCGGCCGTGGCGATCGTCAATCCGAACCGCGCCGACGATCTCTCCGGGCTCGGCCATCTCGCCGCCGTGGGGCTGGTATTCATTGCGCTGGTCGCGGTCAGCCGCGAACTGCGCCGGCGCGGCTTCTGGGAGACGCGCAGCGAGCCCGATCTTTTGTCGGTGCTGCATCTGGTCGCGCTCGGCACCGTCGCCGACGTGGTGCCGCTCACCGGGCTCAATCGCGCGTTCGTCGCCAAGGGACTGATTGCCTTGCGCCGCCGAGAGCAAGTCGGGCTGACCGCGCTGATGGACGCCGCTCGCCTTGCCGGTCCGCCCGAGCCCTGGCATCTCGGCTTCCTGCTCGGGCCACGCATCAATGCCGGCGGGCGCATCGGCCGCGCCGATCTCGGCGTGCGCTTGCTGCTGGAGCAGGATCCGAGCGAAGCCGCGCGCATCGCCGAAGAGCTTGACCGGCTCAACCGCGAGCGCCAGCAGATCGAGCTCGCCACGCTTGCCCAGGCGGAAGCCGAAGCCATGGCCGCGCTCGGCCTCGAGGACAAAGGCGCCGTGGTGGTCACGGCCGGGGAAGGCTGGCATCCGGGCGTGGTCGGTCTGGTGGCGGCGCGGCTGAAGGAGCGTTACGGGCGTCCCGCGTTCGCCATTGCGCTGGAGCCGGGCGGCACCGGCACCGGCTCGGGGCGTTCGATCGCCGGCGTCGATCTTGGCCGCGCCGTGCGGCGTGCGGTGCGCGAGGGGCTGCTGGTCAAGGGCGGCGGCCACGCCATGGCGGCCGGCGTCACGCTCAGGAAGGACGCGCTCGGCGCCTTTCGCGCCTTCTTGGAGGAAACACTCAAACCGGACGTCGAGGCGGCGCGGCGCGAGCGCGTGCTCTCCATTGACGGTGCGATCAGCGCCGGCGGCGTCAATGTGGCGCTGTGCGAACTGCTGGCGCGGGCCGGGCCCTATGGCGCCGGCAACCCCGAGCCGGTGCTGGCGCTGCCGGCGCACACGCTCGCCTACGCCGACCCGGTGGGCGAGAGCCACATCCGCGCGCGCTTCAAGTCCGGTGACGGCAAATTCGTCAACGCCATCGCCTTCCGCGCGGCCGGTCAGCCGCTCGGCAAGGCGCTCCTGGACAACCGCGGGCGCAGCCTGCATGCGGCCGGTTCCCTCGCCATCGACCGCTGGCAGGGGGCGGAGCGGGTGCAGATGCGGCTCATCGACCTGGCGGCCAGTTAGGCCATCAATGGCGCGTCAAACTCTGCGGCGCGATGATCGAGCCGGTCTTCTAGCAGCGCGTGATCGTAATCTCGCGCGTGCCGCCGCTTTCCGCGGGCACCGTGACCGTCTCGCGACTGCGGCTGCAGGTCAAAGGCGGAGGCGGCGGAATGACCGGATCAATGCGCAGCGGCGGGAACGTGGCAAAGGCCGGCTCAAAGCCTTCAAAGTAGGCGCTGGGGATCTCATAGCCATAGCCCGCCGAGATAGCCGCCGAATGGGTTATAAAATCGGTTATGGCCGATTGCGCGTTGACGATGGTGCCGCAGCGATTTCGCAAAAGCGCTGTGACCGATTCCATGCGCCCCCACCTTATGCGAGGCGTGCGGCCCAAATCCTTTTGCCGAGACGATAACCGGTGTGAGCAACGATACGGCGAACACCGCGGCGATGCCGACCGCGACCATTTTTTTGATCATCACAAGCACTCCCCATACGCGCCGGTATTAGCGAACCCCGAGCCGGCAGAAAACCCCATAATGGTCGGATGCTAGATCAAGACCGTTGCGGCCGTCAAAGACGACGGCGCAATCCTCCGCCTTCAGATCGCCGGTCGCGAACACATAGTCGAGCCTGCGGTCTTGCGGGTACGATGCGGGGACGTAGACGTTCTTGCGGGTAAAGGTGAGACCGGGGCTTCCCGGATGACACTGCGCATGAATGTCCTGAAAGCCGTTGTCGGTCACCAAGCGCACCGACGGCGACTCCGGAACATCGTTGAAATCGCCGCACAGGATTGCCGGCCGCCGGCCATCGTTTGCGCAAAACGTCTTGATGGCGGACAGCGCCACCTCCGTTTGCGCCTTGCGCTCCGCGCTCATGCCTTCGACGTAAACGAGGTGGGTATTGGCGACCACCAAGGGCCGGCCGTCGACGATGCACTCCGCCAGCAGAACCTGCCGCGGTTCGTCGAATTCGGGCAAAGCCTCGCTGTGCGAGCGGACAATCGGAAACCGCGACAGGATCGACAACGCGTCTTTATCGAGGGCGTGCGCGAGATCGCAAGCCTGTGCGACGAGCTCGGATTGCCGGCATCCCGAGCGCGGATCGTGCGCGACCTCCTGCAGGCAGACGATATCGGGTCGCAAACGTTGCAGGCCCGCTGCAAGCGCGGAAAAGCGCGCCGCCAGCGGTTCGTTGACGTTCCACAAATTCAGGGTCAGCACGCTAAAGGGCATGGGGCGCATTCCAGTCGATAGGCATTTGGCCCTGCCATTCTTGTGGAGTCAGCGGTGGAATGAAACAATTCAAGCTGCGCGCCGGCGCTGAACGCCATCATGGCAAATCCGCGACAGGCTCACCTCCATCGGCTGCGATCCGATCGAGCGATCGCAAGCGGAGGCGGAAAGCTACTTCCGCGCCGAGGGCGACAAATGGAGCAAGATGGTCAAGGCGGCTCGGACTGTCGATCAAATGAGGTTTAGCGCCGGCGGATGCGGCGGCAAAAGACGTCATAGACGGCGCCGATGATCACGCGCGCCTCGTCGCTGGCGAGGTTGTAATAGACCGTCTTGCCGCTGCGGCGCGTCGACACCAGCCCATCGGCGCGCAGGCGCGCCAGCTGCTGCGACACCGTCGGTTGCCGCAATTGCAGGATTTTCTCCAGTTCGCCGACCGACTTTTCACCCTCGGCAAGAATGCACAGGATGATCAGCCGGCTCTCGTGCGCCAACGCCTTGAGGAAATCGCTGGCGCGCCGAGCATTGTCGCTCAAGCGCCCAAGATCGGTGGCGCGGCTGCGGGTTTCAAGACGATGTAGGTCCATGGGAATACCAGTGTGCCGAGCCGGCAGCGGCAGAATACAGACGATCAGCCGCTCGCGTGCAACAGCTTTTGCGATATTTGCGCGCGTTCTCCACCCGTTGCAAGCCTTTGCAGACGGTCGAACAAGACCGCGATCTGCATCCAGAACAACTCCGGACCCGGATAGCCGCGGATGCGGCCGATTTCGCGGCCTTGATCGACCAGCACGAACAGCGGCGTGAAGCGCTCCACCTGGATAAACGCAAGATCGGGCGGCAGCGGCTGCGCGATATCGACACGCCGCAACGGCGCGCGCAAGCCTTCCTCGCTCTTGCCGTAGATCGGCGCGATGTCGCGGTCGAAGGCCGCGCACCATTCGCAGCCGGCGCGCTCGAACATGACCAGTTCGGCGGCGCGCGCGCTCGCGAGCGCAAACGCGACAAACATCGCGCCGGCGAGTGCAATGCTGGCAGAAAATTTCCTCAAGCTCGACATGGGCGCCTAATTCATTCTCCGCAGGGGCGAGAGCGCGATCAAGACGCCGATATGTATATCAAAAAAAGTGAATATGTCGATGGAGCGGAGCACAAGACATGCTACCGCCCCTCAAAATAGGGAGGCGGCAGCAATCCTGCTCGCTCTAATGAGCGGCTTCGCCGGCTTTCTGGCGCTCGACCAAAGCGGCCAAGAAGCCGCCGTCAGGCCGCGTCGCGGTTGGCGACGTCCGTGTCGCTGTCCGCCGTTATGCCCGCCCAGCATCAACGCCGTCAGCAGGCTTTCGATCTCCAGCCGCGCCGTGACGTGCGACATGGTCGGGCGGGTCCCCAGCGTGGCGCCGTCGAGGTCGTCGAGCGCCGTCAGTCCGCGCGGGTAGAACTCGCGGAAGATCACGCGTTCGGCAAAGCCGTCGATGGAGCGGAAACCGAGCCGGCGCGACAGCTCTTGCAGGCCCTCGCCGACCAGGCGCTTGTTGCGCGATCCCAGCGACGAAAGCCGGTTTCGCAATACGATCCAGTCGGTCCCGGCGTTGTTGAGGAGTTGGCGCTGGCGACGCGTTTCCTCGACCATCCGCGCGTAATGGCTGGTGCCGGTGACCGCGAAGGTCTCCGGATCGACATTGCCGAGCACGTCGAAGTCGACAAAGCTGTCGTTGAGCGGCGTGATCAGGGTGTCGGCCATCGAGTGGGCCAGCCGCATCAACGGATTGTCATGGCCGGGCGTGTCGATCACGATATAGCTGCAGGTTTGCGCCAAGGTATCGACCGTGCTGACGAATACCGCCAGGGAGTCATCGGCATCGACGCAGGTATGGTTCGGAATTTCCAGATCGCGACCGACGCGGTTGGCCCATTCGCGTCTGTTCTCGACGTAACGGGTGAAGCTCCTTTGCCGCGAATCGAGATCGATGGTGCCGACGCGTTCGCCCGACTTCATGAGCGCGACCGCGATGTGCATCGCTACGGTGGATTTGCCCGATCCGCCTTTCTCGTTACCCACAACGATCACGCGCGTGCCGCGCGCCTGAGTTTCGGTTTCGATCGACATGAGTGCCTTTCCAAATTTAGTGAGTTGGGGGAGGCTGCCGCTAGTTTATTTGATGAAGGACATCAGTCCTGATTCTTTGTTTTTCTGCAACCAGTCCAATTCATGTCTCTTTCAAAAAACATTTGCGCGTGCAGCAATGGAACCTGTTTCAGTACGCATCAACGCAGCACTGCGGCGAAGCTGACATGCTGCGCCGCAGTGTGCGAACGGATTTAAATTGATCGAGAATTCTTCTCAGTGACGCGAGGCGGTCCAGCGACCCGCGCATTCGCCGCGCGCGCCGTTGCCGTGCCAGACGCCGCGGCCGCCGGAGGCCGCCAAGCGGCCGGTGCCCTTGGCACCCTGGCTGCCGGTATTGATGCTAACTCTAATCGCACCATTCGGTGCGACCGTGCCGGCCACGTCGATGGGCGCCCCGCCCTGATAGGCCACTCGGCCTTGCGACACATTGACATTGTCGAGGTAGGCGCGGCCGCAGCTGCCTTTTTCGGTGATGATCAGCACGCTGTAGGTGCCGTCGGTGGTGGAGGCGCTGGCCGGCAATGTGTTACCGGCAACGGTCGTTTCCAGCAGTAAAGCGGCGGCAAGCGCAAATTTGGCGATTCGCATGGCAATTCCCCAGTGTCGGCGGCGCCATCACCGATGATGGCTGCTTGAACTAGGGACGGCCCCCGGCAGCCCAATCCGGCAGCGAAAAGCAGAAAATTTTAGTCCAGATTTAGTCGAAAACGCGCCTGGATGCGCCCTTCGACGGCCTTTGCGCGCGTTCTAGCCGAACCGGAACGCCAGCAAATTATCGAACGAGCGCAGCTCGATCAGAATGCGATGCAGAAGATCGGCATCGCGGGTGGCGATGGCTTTGGGGATCAGCGCCAGCCCGGCCTTGGCGCCGTCGATCAGCCGGCGGAATTGCGGGTTCTTGCGCACGGTCTCGCTCGCCATGCCGTCGCAACGGTCGAGCACGTAGCCGTAGACCGCCGCCTTGCTGGCGACGCCGAAGCGCGTGCCGGCCTTAGTCCAGTCGAGCGCACGGTCGTTATAGACCATCAGCGCATCCATGGCGGCATTGGCGTCGCGCACGCAATCGGCCAGCACCGCGATGCCGGCCGACTTGCGCAGGTCGTAGAGGTCGGCGCGGATGGCATCGAGCGATTGGCGCGTCGCGTCCGCCCGGCCCGAGTTGAGCATCATATCGGCGGTCACCAGCCGCGTGCTGATGTCGGTCAGCACGGTGCCGTAAAGCGCATTGCCGTCGAAGGCGTCCGGCCGCTTGCCGGCGAAGCGTTGCGTGAGCGCGCTCCAGGCTTGCCGCAGGCGGTCGAGTTCGACGGAGGCAAGGTCGGTATTGCCGGTGCGCAGATAGCCGAGCGCCACCCGGTTATGGCTGGCGACCTTTTCCGCCGCGGCATTGAAATCGGCCAGATCCCCGGCCAGGGCGGTGCCGGCCCCGACGGTCAAAGCGAGGATAAGGATTGCTGCGCGCGCAAGGCTGACCAGCATGGTTCTTCACCGGACTGTGAGGCGAGGATATATAGTCAAAGCAATATATACGTTGCCGGTGGCGCGCGGCGAATTTAGGGCATTGTCTGTCTGGGTTCCCGGTGCCGTTTAGGACCGATCCATGTCAATGACACGCAGAAATCTGCTGCTGGGCGCCGCGGCGACCGGCGCGCTCGCCATTGTGCCGGCGCGGGCCGAACCGACGCTGACCGGCGACGGTCTCTACCGGGAGCCCTGGTTTCTGGAAAGCTTCCTCAACCTCGCCGACGATCTCGAAACCGCCAATTCGGCAGGCAAGCGCTTTGCCATCATGTGGGAATTGAAAGGCTGCCCCTATTGCAAGGAGACCCATTTCGTCAATTTCGCGCAGGCCCGCATTGCCGACTACATCAAGGCGAATTTCGAGATCACCCAGCTCAACATCATCGGCTCGCTGCCGGTGACCGATTTCGACGGCGAGCAGCTGTCGGAAAAGAAGCTTGCGGCCAAATACGGCGTGCGCTTCACGCCGACCTTCCAGTTCTTCCAGGCGGACTTGGCCACGATGAAGGCGCTGCCGCCGCAAAAACGCGAGGTGGCGCGCGCGCCGGGCTACCTCAGGCCCGACGATTTTCTCGCGATGTTCCGCTTTGTGCGCGAGAAGGCCTACGAGAAGGGCAGCTTCCGCGACTTCCTCAAGGCGCAACCGAGCTGAGCGCCCGCACCATTTTGCCTCCCGACCTCGTTTCGCTTATGACTTGCGCCCGAACTTAACCAGCCCGGGCATCCCATGGCCAAGCTCAATCTTTCCGTCGCCGTGCGCGACTACGACCGCACCCGCCCGCTGTCCGACGGGCTGGTGCAGATCGACGGCGTCGATCCGGTGTTCATGGCGCTCGATCCGGAAGAGATCTTTTTCCGCGCCTTTCGCCATGCCGAATTCGACATCTGCGAATTGTCGATGTCGAGCTTCACGGTCAAGACGGCGCAGGGCAATTGCCCCTATGTCGGCGTGCCGGCCTTCGTGTCGCGTGCCTTCCGCCACACCTCGATCTATGTGCGCACCGACCGCATCAAGAAGCCGGCCGACCTGAAGGGCAAAAAAGTCGGCGTGCCGGAATACCAATTGACCGCCAATGTCTGGGCGCGCGCCATTCTCGAAGACGATCACGGCGTCAAGCCCTCCGACATTCATTGGATCCGGGGCGGGCTGGAGGAAGCCGGACGGCTGGAGAAGATCGCGATTACGTTGCCGAAGGACGTTCGGCTCGACGACGCGCCGCAGGGCCGCACGCTGTCGAGCATGTTCGAAGCCGGCGAGATCGACGGCTTCATCGGGCCGCGCGTGCCGTCGGGCTTCGGGCGCCATCCGCATATCGGCTGGCTGTTCGCCGATCCGGTGGCGGCCGCCAAGGAGTACTACAAGCGCACCGGCATTTTCCCGATCATGCATCTGGTCGGCGTGCGGCGGGAATTGGCCGAACAGCATCCCTGGCTGCCGGGGGCGGTGCTCAAGGCCTTCGAGCGCGCCAAGACGATCGCGCTGGAAAAGCTGTCCGATACTTCGTCGACCAAAGTGACGCTGCCGTTCGTTGAGGAGCGCTTGATGGAAGCGCGCGCGCTGATGGGCGACGATTTCTGGTCTTACGGTCTCGCGCCCAACCGCACGACGCTGGAGACGTTTCTGCGCCATCATCATGCGCAAGGCCTGTCTTCGCGTCTTCTCACGGTGGAAGAAATGTTTCACCGCGGCACGCACGAAACTTACAAGCTGTAACCCAAAAGGACGCAGCAGCGATGACAACCATTCGGGTCATGAGCGGCGGCGCGCCCAAGGAAGTATTCGCGCAGCTCACGCCGCAGTTCGAAACGCGCAGCGGCCACAAGGTCGAGTTCATCTTTGCGGTGATGTCGGCATTGCGCGAGCGGCTTGCGGCCGGCGAAAAGGTGGACGTGCTGGTGATGCCGACGAATTTGCTCGACGGCTACCAGAAAGACGGGATGGTGCGGGCGCAAGGCCGCGCCATCCTCGGCCTGGTCAGCGTCAATGCCGTTGTGCGCGCCGGCGAGCCAAAGCCGGACTTGTCGTCACCGGAAACGGTGAAGCAGGCCATGCTCAACAGCCGCGCCATTACCCACGCCACGCCCGGCGCGACGCCGAGCGGAACCCACATGGGCAAGCTGATCGAGCAACTCGGCATTGCCGAGGCGATGAAAGGCAAGATCATCCACCGTCCGGCGCTGGCAGGCGGCGTGCAGTTGGTCGCGAGCGGGGAAGCCGAAATCGGCTTTTACCCGAAGAGCGAGGTGATCAATACCGAAGGCCTGGCGGTGGCGGGGCCGCTGCCGCCCGCGATCCAGCTCACGACGATTTACGGTGCAGCGGTGACTTCGGCCAGCGCGGCACCCGACGCAGGCGAAGCCTTCATCGCATTCATGTGCGATCCGAAACACCGAGCCGTATGGACGCACGGCGGCTTCGATCCGCCGCCTTAAAGCCGGCCGGCATAGGCGTTCCTAGTCGCTCTTGCGGGTCATCATCGCGGTCACCGCGGCCGTGTAGCCCGGTTCGACGCGCACATCGACGACCGCGACTTGCCCGGCATCGACCGCGGCGATCGCTTTGGCGAAGGTCGCCTCAAGGTCGCCGATCGCCGTCACCGGGCCGAAGCCTTGCGCGCCTTGCGCGCGCGCCATGCCGGCAAGGTCGATATCGGGCTCGGAAATGCGCTGACCGACCCAACGGTTCTCGACCGGCCGGTTGCGCATGCGCGCCACGCGCTCCTGGTGCAGTTCGTCGTTGAAGAAGGAGCGATTGTTGGCGACCACGACCAGCAGCGGGATGCGGTAATGCGCCGCGGTCCACAGCGCGGTCACGCCCATCAGGAAGTCGCCGTCGCCGCAGACCGCGATCGGCAGCCGGCCGGAGCCTTTCAGCGCCAGCGCAGCGCCGACCGAGATGCCGGGACCGCCACCGACGCCGCCGCCGCCGTCGCCACCGAGAAAGTCGAGCGGGTGATGGAACGGCCAGCTGGCGCCGTTCCACGACAGCGAGACATGGGTGAGGGAAGTGGGGCGGTCGCCGACGGCGCGGCGTAGTGCGACCGCCAGATGATCGACGGTAAGCTTGTCGCCGGCCGGCTTGAACGGCTCGGCTTTGGGCTTCGGCACCAGATGCGGTTTGCCGGGGCCGAGCGCGGCAAGCAAAGCCGGCACCGCGACATCCGGCTCGCAATCGATCATCACGTCGACCGGCGGCAGGCCTTGGTAGTCCATGCTCCAGCCATTGTGCAGGCGATGATCGAGGGACACCTGCACGACCTTGGCGGTGACATTGCCGCCGACATGTTTGAAGGTGCCGGCAATATCGACCCAGTCGAGGCTCAAGATGACATCGGCCGAACGAATGGCCTCGGCTGCCTCCGGCGCCAGCACAGAGCCGCCGGGCGCGCCGGCATGCAGCGGATGGTCGGTCGGGAACGCGGCGCCGATTTTGAGATCGGCGACGACGCGGGCGTTGAGCCGCTCGGCGAGCGCAATGCGTTCGTTCCAGGCATCGAGATCGCGCGACACGCGCCCGGCCAGGATCACCGGCTGCTTGGCGGCGCGCAGCAGATCGGCGGCCTTGGCGACCATCGCGGCGGCGGGCGCGCTTGCCACCTCAGGCATGAAGCGCGCCGTCTCGATCGGAGCGACCGGCTCGGCGAGTTCTTCCTCCTGCATGCCGGCGTCGAGATTGACGTAAGTCGGCCCGCGCGGCGCGGTATTGGCGATCCAGCCGGCGCGCAAAATCGCTTCGCGCGCTGCGACCGGCGAGGCCGGCTGGTCATCCCATTTGGTATAGCCACGCACCAGCGCGCCTTGGTCGCGCGCGGTGTGGATCCAATCGATCCACGGCCGCCGTTTGGTGGCGTCGACCGGGCCGGTGGCGCCGAGCACCACCATGGGCATGCGGTCGCACCAGGCGTTGAAGAAGGCCATGGTGGCGTGCATCAGCCCGACATTGGAATGCACCGCCGCTGCCATGGCCTTGCCGGTCACCTTGGCGTAGCCGTGGGCGATGGCGAGCGCGCTTTCCTCATGCAGGCAAAGCAGCATCTGCGGCCGCTCATTGCCGAGATAGTTCACGATGCTGTCGTGGAAGCCGCGATAGCTGGCGCCCGGATTGAGCGCGATATAGGGGATGTCGAGCGCGCGCAACGCGTCGGCGGCGACATCGCTGCCGAACTGCGCGGCATTGACCCCGGCCGGGACGGGGCGGTCGATCGCGGCGATGGTGGCGTCACGAACAGGCTGCGGCTTGCTGCCGACTTTGGTGTTTGAACCGGTCACGGGCTGGGTCCTGGCATGTCCGCCCGCTTGGGCGGCGGCCGGCATCCAACCGGATCACGGGCCCTGACGCAACCGGGCCAAAACCTTCAAGCCGGCATAGCCGTCGACCGGGTGCATGCCGACCTTCTTCTGGAAGGCGATGATGGCCTTGACGGTGCCGCTGCCGGTGCGGCCATCGACGCCGCCGGTCGGGAAGCCGCGCTCGGTGAGCCGGCGCTGGATTTCCTTGACTTCTGTCCAGCGTCGGCGTGCGCTCGCCGCCGGGGAACTGCTTGTGGAACGGCGGATCGCCGCGGATGAGGTCGCCGAGATGGCACAGCGCCAGCGTGTAGCTGGTCGAGGGATTGTAGGAATAGACCGCGCGGAAATTTTGCCCGATCAGGAACGCCGGGACCGCCGGAGACCGGCACCCAGAGCTTCACGCGGTCGTGCGGGCGCGCAAACGCCTTGCCGTCGGGGCGGCGTAGCCCATGCGCATGCCATTGCTCGTATGAGCGCCAAGTGCGGTTGTCGGCGAGACGGTGGCGGCCGGCCGGCAAAATCACCTCGCAGCCCCAGGCTTCGCCGCGGCGATAATGTCCGCGCTCGACCAGATAGCGGGCGGTGCCGGCAAAGGCATCGTCCGGATTGCCGAAGGGGACAATGCGGCCATTGTGGTCGTAATCGACGCCCATATGCAGCCAGACCTCGGGCATCCATTGGGTGTGGCCCATGGCGCCGGCCCAGGAGCCGATCATCTCGTCGGGTTTTGCCCAGCCGCGATCGACGATCACCAGTGCGTTGAGCAGTTCGGCCCGCCAGTAGCTGCGCCGCCGCGGCTCGCGCCAGGCCAGCGCCGCCAGTGCCGGGATCACCGGGCGCATGTATTTGCGATTGACGATGACGTCGCCGAACGAGGACTCCATGCCCCACAGGGCGAGCATGATGTAGCGATCGACGCCGTAGTCTTTCTCCATCTTGCCGAGCAGATGGGCATATTCCTTGGCGCGCTCTTTGCCGGTGATCACGCGCCACTCCGAGCAACGGCGGTTGATGTATTGCCAGAGCAATTCGGTGAATTCCGGCTGCGACCGGAACTGGGCAAACACGCTCATGTCGGGCTTGAGCGAATTCATCACGCGCGCATAGGTCGCCGCCGATATGCCGCGCCGCAGCGCGCGCTCGCGGAAGGCGGCGACCCAGCGGGAGAATTCGGTAGAAGCCGAGGCGGCATCGCCACCGAAGGCAACATTCGCGCCGGCGCCGAGCGCGGCGCAAAGCAAGGCACGCCGGCTTAGGCCGGGTTGCGGTGCATTTGCATCGAATGAGAATCGCGGCATGCCGTCATTGTATGAGTTGCCGATGCCCGCACAATGCAGCGCGAATACGGCGCGGCAATGATGGCAATCTCAATCTGCGGCGAAATGTCGTCGTTTGTGGTGGGTCTTGTGCCGTACGACGTGACGCCGGTGGTGCCGTCTGGTGTGCTTGCTGGAGCGCGCATCCGATTCTTGCTGCTTCTTCAGCTTGGACGGCGACTCAATGTCAGGGCTTTGCTCGGCTTGTGCCGGCTCTTTCGATGACGCAGGCGCGGCGCCGTCCGCTGTCGGTTGCGGCGGCGACGGCGGATGTGCGACCAGCGCCGGCTTGGAGGGAATCGGCGGCGCCGGATCGCCCGGATAAAGCTCGGTGCCGCGCGCGCCGATCATCCGCTCGTAGGCGGCCACCAGTGTCATGTAGGGATTGACCCACACCCAGCCGACCGTCGTGAACACCTGGATATTGAAATGCAGGTGGTAGGAGGTGCCGTTCGGAAGATCGCCCCAGGTGGCGACCTTGCCGATGATCTCGCCAGTGCTCACTTGTCGGCCGTTGAGCATGCCGTCCGCGTCCATGAATTTCGGATTCATGTGCAAATAGCGAAAGCGCACATGCTCGTTGGCATTGTTGGCGACGACATAAAGCGAGAGGTCGCCGCGATTGCGCCGCACGAGTTCGTCCTCGACCGCCGCGACGTGATGCTGATAGGGCATGCAGCGATCGGCTTCCGGTGCTTTCAGAACGCAGTTTGCCGGACGTATGTCTTCGCCTTGGTGGCCATAGCCGCCGGGGCACTGGCCGACGAGGTACTCACGCAGCTCGCAAAAGTTATCGCGCCAGGGATAAGAAAAGTTCTCGGGCGCGGCTTCGTTGAAGACGAGCGGCTTGCCGTTGCGCCGGCAATGGTATTGCGCGTTTTTGTGGCCTATACGCCCGACCACGCCGGTCTTGTAGCAATCGCCCCAGGGCATGAAGGATTGCGATTTGACGTAGGCCGGCGCGTGCGCGATCGGGAAGCGGATGTTGGCATAGAGATGGTAGTCGGTGCGGCCGGGCAGCCGGTTCCAGCCGGTTTTTTCGATCAGATCGCCCGGGCTGTAATAGGTAAACGTATCCGACTTCTCCTGCGGCCGGCTGAGGTCGATGTGCGGTGTCGTAAGCTTAGTCGGCGTGCCGCCGGCGGTGCGCAGCAACCGCAAGAATTTCACCGCGATCGGATCGGCTTCCCGGCATGCCAGATAGCGGTGCGAGCGCGGCCGGTCGAAGCATTGGATGGAGACGACATAGGGCACGCCGAAACGCCTGAAGACGTAGCGAACATGGGCTTCGCGCAAGATGCGGCGGATGCCGGGATAAAGATCGTTCAGCCCGTCTGCGTCGAAAACTTCCTCATGCTGCGGACCGTCGAGATCGTAAACAAATGCGGCGCCCGAGATCTCGATCACAATCCGCTTGCCGTACCGGGCGTTGATCCCGGCTTTTTCCGAATTGGTGATGAAGGTCGCGTCGTAGCCGGCCGGCCCCGGCAGAAAGAACTTGGTCGGCTGAAAGTCACCGAAATATTTATCCGAAGCCGCAGCGTCGGCATTGCCGTCGCTCACGTCCGCGCGGAAGGCATCGAGGTTCAACGGCAGCAGCACCGGCACCGAGCTCTTGGCGATGCCGGCGAAGCGCTTTTCGGTGAGCGCATTGAGCCGCGCAAAGGCTTCGGCCGGCGTTTGCACGCCGCGGTCGGGCAGGGACGCGGCAGCCGCCTCCCAGTCGACACGGGTCATCGAAATGATGGGGGCTTCCAGTTCGCCCGCCACCGCCGGAGCGGCGGCAAGCATCGCTACGGCGATCAGAAAGGCACGTTTCAAATGCATTCTTCGGCTGGCCTGCTCGTCCTCGGGGACTCGGAGGTCGTCGGACCGAAGGTAAAGGAAACGGCGTCGCGCATACAAGTCTCGCCGCGCTGGGTGTAGGGTCGCACCGGCCGCCGCTAGCGGCCGCGAAGTGAACGCAGCATGAACGAAAGGCCAGGGGTGCCATGAGCGTTAACGAAGCGAGCAGAATTACGCCGGCCGGCGCCGAGCGCGAGCCGCAGCTCATCGAGAGCGGCGGCACGGCGCGGCTGCATCTGACGCTCGCCAGCACCGACTATGATCATGTGCGCGACCTTTCCAACGGCGTCGTGCGCGCCGACGGCATTGTGCTCACCGCCTTCACGCTGCCGGTCGAGGAGGTGTTTTTCCGATTCATCAAGAATCGCGAATGGGACGTCTCGGAAATGTCGTTCGGCAAGTTCATCGCCTATGCCTCGCAAGGCAACTCACCGTTTGTCGGCATCCCTGTATTCCCTTCGCGCGTGTTCCGGCAATCGGCCTTCTACGTACGTAGCGACCGCGGCATAAAGTCGCCGAAGGATCTCGAAGGCAAGACCGTCGGCATCCCGGAATGGGCGCAGACCGCCGGCATCTATGCGCGCGGTTATCTGGCGGAAAGCTGCGGCGTCGATCTCGCCAAAATCCGCTGGGTGCAGGCCGGCATGAATCAGCCGGGGCGCGACGAGAAGGTCGCGTTCAAGCTCTCGAAGAACATCCGCTACGAGCAGCGCCGGGACGCGAGCCTCAGCGCGCTGCTAATGTCCGGCGAAATCGATGCCGCCATCACGGCGCGCGTGCCCGATGCCTTCGCCGCGGGCGGCGGCAAGATCGCGCGGCTCTTCCCCGACTATCGGCAAGAGGAAGCGCGCTATTATGCCGCGACCGGCATTTTCCCGATCATGCACGTGATCGCGATTCGCCGCGCTGTGTTCGAGCGCTACCCCTGGGTGGCGATGAACCTGTTCAATGCGTTCGAGGAGGCCAAGCGCCGCAGCCTCGAACGCGTCGGCGACTTGACCGCCTCGCGCATTCCGGTGCCGTGGGCGGCGGCGCTATTGGACGATTGCGCCAAGGATTTCGGCGCCGATCCGTTTGCCTACGGACTGGAAGCCAACCGCAAAACGCTCGACGCGTTCTGCCGCTTTGCGCACGATCAGGACGTCACCCAGCGCCGACTTACACCCGACGATCTGTTCCCCCAGGAGGTGAGGGCGAGCGCCCGGGTGTAGTTCGGCGTGGATGAGCGGGTTGTGAGATTGGGCGGTTGCGACGACTGCCTAGCTGTTCACGACTTCTAGGCTCACCCGCGCAAGACCATCCATGCCGATGGCGCGCGCGCCGGCCGGTGTCAGGTCGATGATGCGTCCGCGCACAAACGGGCCGCGGTCGTTGATGCGGACGACAACGCTACGTCCATTGTGGAGGTTGGTAACGCGCACTTTGGTGCCGAACGGCAGCGTGCGATGCGCGGCGGTTAACGCATGAGGCGAGGCGTGTTCGCCGTCGGCTGTCCTTTCGACTGAATAAGCGTAGACGGAAGCGATTCCGGATTGCGCTTTGGCAAGCGGTGAGAAGGCAACAAGCATCACGACGCCGCAAACTGCGGCGGCCAAACGTACCGACATTCAGTGGTCTCCCCGGATTGGCCCCACAGCCGGCGCTGCTGCTATAGACCGCGGTGTGCAATTGCGCGGCGAGATCAGGGCCATTTCGGGAAATTTACGCGTCAGCGACAAGGCGTGTAACGCTTCGTCACACAACGTGAACGCAGTCAGACGAATCTAACGTTCAATCAGTCCTTCGCGCGCTCGACGTAAGCGCCGTCGGCCGTGTTAACCACGATGCGTGTGCCGGTGGCGATGTGTGTCGGAACCATGGTGCGCACGCCGTTGGACAGCGTCGCCGGCTTGAACGAGCCGGAGGCGGTCTGGCCTTTCATCGCCGGCTCGGTTTCGACGACTTCGAGCGTCGCCTTCTGCGGCATCTCGATCGAGACCGGCACGCTTTCGTGGATCGCAAGACTCACCACCATGCCTTCCTGCAAATAGACCGCCTGGTCGCCGATCACGTCGGCCGGCAAAGTGACTTGCTCGTAGCTTTCCTGGTTCATGAAATGGAAGCCGTCGCCGTCCTGGTAGAGGTAGCTGAAGTCGTGGTCCTCGACATGGGCGCGCTCGACCTGGTCGGTGGTCTTGTAGCGCTGCGAGGTCTTCACGCCGTCGGAAATCCGGCGCATATCGACCTGGGTGGTAGGCGTGCCCTTGCCGGGATGAAAATTTTCCGCGGTGAGGACGACATAAAGTTTGCCGTCGAGATCGACGATGTTGCCTTTACGAAGCTGGCTGGCGATGACTTTCACGATAACAGTCCTTGATCTTGGGGCGGCCCGGGGCCGCAGATTCGGGCCGCACCATAGCCATCTTCGCGCGCGACGCCAGCCTTTCCGGCCGCGCGGCCGAGCGAGGTGAAGGTGCCGAGCAAACCCCCATTTTGGCGGCCCGACGCCCATGCCGATCGCCGGCCTCTGCTGCTGGCGCGCAACCGCATCGCCGCCGCCTTCCGCGCCTGGTTTGCCGCGCGCGACTTTGTCGAAGTCGAGACCGCTACGCTGCAGGTCTCGCCCGGCAATGAGACGCATCTGCACGCCTTTGCCACCGAGTTGATCGGGCCCGGGGGCGAGCATCGGCCGCTTTACCTGCGCACCTCGCCGGAGTTCGCCTGCAAGAAGTTGCTGGCGGCGGGCGAGGCGCGCATCTTCGATTTCGCCCGCGTGTTCCGCAATCGTGAGCGCGGTCCGCTGCATCATCCCGAATTCACGTTGCTGGAATGGTACCGGGCGAATGAGCCTTATGAGATGTTGATGGCGGATTGCGCGGCGCTGCTGGCCGAGGCGGCGCAAGTGACCGGCAGCAAAGCGTTCAGCTTCCGCGGCAAGACCATCGATCCATTTGCCGAGCCGGAGCGTCTGACGGTGGCGGAGGCCTTCGAGCGCCATGCCGGCGTCGACCTGCTGGCGACGATTGCGGATAGCGGCGAGGGCGACCGCGCGCGGCTGGCTGCCGAAGCCGGAAAGGCCGGCGTTGCGATTGCGGCCGACGACAACTGGGGCGACATTTTCAGCCGCATTTTGGTCGAGCGCGTCGATCCGCATCTGGGCGTCGGCCGCGCCAGCTTGCTCTATGAATATCCGCTGCCGCAGGCCGCGCTGGCGCGCGCCAAGCCCGGCAGCGGCAAGGTCGCCGAACGCTTCGAGCTCTATGCCTGCGGGGTGGAGCTTGCCAACGGCTTCGGCGAATTGACCGATGCGGTCGAGCAGCGGGCGCGCTTCGAGACGGCGATGGCCGAAAAGCAGCGCATCCACGGTGAGCGCTATCCGCTGGATGAGGATTTTCTCGCTGCGCTTGCCGTCCATGCCGCCGGCCTGCGGCGTCGCGCTCGGTTTCGACCGGCTGGTCATGCTGGCGACCGGGGCGCAACGCGTCGAGCAGGTGATTTGGACGCCGGTGGTCGAGCCGTGAATTGAATGAAGAGGAAGAGACGATGACGATCCGCACCCCCGCACAGCTCCGTGAAGCCGGCCTCATTCCGCCCGAACGGACCAGCGCGCTTGCGCCGGTGGCCGCGCGCTATGCCGTGGCGCTGCCGCCGGCGTTGGCCGAACTGATCGACCGCAGCGATCCACACGATCCGATCGCGCGGCAGTTCGTTCCTGACATCGGCCGAGCTCGATCGCCGCCGCGAGGAGCTGAGCGATCCGATCGGCGATGAGACGCATTCGCCAGTCGAAGGCATTGTGCACCGCTATCCCGACCGGGTGCTGCTCAAGCTCACCAATGTCTGTGCGGTCTATTGCCGATTCTGCTTCCGGCGCGAGACGGTCGGCCCCGGCAAGCCGGGCGCGCTGTCGCGCGCCTGCGCTTGCGCAGGCGCTCGACTATATCCGCAGCCATCCGCAGATCTGGGAGGTGATCCTCACCGGCGGCGACCCGCTCGTGGTGTCGGCGCGCCGCCTGCGCGAGGTGACGAAAGCACTGGGCAACATCGCGCATGTCAAGGTCGTGCGCATCCATACCCGCATGCCGGTCGCCGAACCTGAGCGCATCACGAAGGACGCGGTGCGGGCGATGAAAGCGAGCGGCAAGGCGACCTACGTCGCCGTGCATGTCAATCATCCGCGCGAGCTGACGGCGCAGGCGCGCCTTGCCATTGCCCGCATGGCGGATGCCGGGCTGGTGCTGCTCGGGCAATCAGTGCTGCTCGCCGGCGTCAACGATACGCCCGAGGTGCTGGAGCAACTGATGCGCGCCTTGGTCGAATGCCGGATCAAGCCCTACTACCTGCACCACGGCGACCTTGCGCCCGGCACCGCGCATTTGCGCACCGACATCGACACCGGACAGACGCTGATGCGCAGCCTTCGCGGGCGCAGCTCGGGCCTATGCCAGCCTGCCTATGTGCTCGACATTCCCGGCGGCCACGGCAAGTCGCCGATTGGTCCGCAATACATCACGCGCGCCGGCGAAAACGGCAGCGCGCACTATGTAGTCGAGGATTACAACGGATGCCGGCATCGCTATCCGCCGGCGCGTTAGCGCGCGCTAATGCCGGATCGCCAACAGGTCGAGCAGGGCCGCCGCCACGGCGAGCCCGGCAAAGCCGATAAACATCACGGCGATCACCGCGTGCCAAATGAATGACACGTCGCGCCGCAATGCTGCTACTACGTTCTTGCTGTTGATCATGGCCTGACGCTCCCGAGGAGCACGTCGCCCGACAGCCGACAATGTAGCTGCTTCGGACTCACCCGGCACATAATTTGTACGTTAAAAGCGCTAGCAAATGCGGCGTTTGCGCGCATGGCAGCCATGAGCGCAACGTGCGCAACGCCACCGCAGGCTCAAACGCTGTCCTGCGTTGCGAGGATCTAAGCCTTTTGGCTAGTGACGCTTTCAAAATTGGCCAATCGCCGCCATCGCGCGAGACAAAATGCGGTTGTTGGCGGTGCTAGGTCAAGCCGCGACAGGTTGACGCTGTCCGGCGGATTGGCGCGCCCTCGGGGATCCGGTTACCGCTATTTCCGCAGTTGCTTTTCGACTGCACCGAGCCAGATGCCAGCAGCAATCAACGACCATGCGATCAGGGCCCACTCATAGATATCTCGCGCCCAGTGCATTTGCCCAGCTCCTGCATTTACAGATGCCGTCATCACTATCAGGCGCGGCATCTCAATCCTCTCAAACAGTTAGTGATGGCGCGCCCTAGGGGATTCGAACCCCTGTTACCGCCGTGAAAGGGCGGTGTCCTAGGCCTCTAGACGAAGGGCGCAATGCGCGGCCGGCCCGGCGCGCAAATTTAGCTTTCGCGCGGCCGGACACAAAACCGGTACCCACTTTTGCTGGCCGCGCTCAGCCCGGGACGTATAATCAGCTTGGCCGGACGCGGCAAGCGAGCGGTTGGCGGTTACCAGTGCCCGGTATTGGGCATCGATTTCCACGGTTCCTGCGGCGGCTTGGCCTCGCCCTTCTGCAGCAATTCGATGGAATGCTTGTCGGGCGAACGAACGAAGGCCATCACACCGTCGCGCGGCGGACGGTTGATGATGACGCCGGCCTTCATCAGCCGCTCGCAGGTCGCATAGATATCGTCCACCTCGTAAGCGAGATGGCCGAAATAGCGCGCCTCGCCATAGTCCTCTACGCTATCCCAATTATAGGTGAGTTCCACCTCCGGGCCCGGGCGGCCGGCTTTTTTGCTGGCCTCGATTGTCTTCTCGTCCTCGGACGCGCCCAGAAACACCAAGGTGTATTTGTTCTTTTCGTCGACCCGCCGGCGGGTTTCCTTCAGGCCGAGCTTGTTGCAATAGAAGTCGAGCGCCGCATCGAGATTGCGGACACGCAGCATGGTGTGCAGATATCGCATGATGAACCTCTTAGACCCTGGAAGGCCGGCACGGCCCGCAACTCCATCTCATGATTGCTCCCGATCTTGAAACCGCCATTTCCCGGCTCCGCGATCTGATCGAGGAAGCGCAGACTATTCTACCGTTCACGGGAGCGGGAATCTCCACCGAATGCGGCATCCCGGATTTTCGCTCGCCTGGGGGCCTCTGGACCAAGAACCAGCCGATCCCTTTCGACGATTTTGTCGCCAGCCGCGAGGTGCGCGACGAAGCCTGGCGGCGGCGTTTCGCTATGGAAGACAATTTCGGTCAAGCCAAGCCTGGCCGCGGGCATCGCGCCCTCGCCAGCCTCTATCGCGCCGGCAAGGTTCCGGCGCTGGTGACCCAGAATATCGACAATTTACACCAGGCCTCCGGTATCGCGCCGCAGCATGTGGTCGAACTGCACGGCAATACGACCTACGCCTTGTGCCTCGATTGCGGCGAGCGCTACGAGCTGGCTTGGGTGAAGCAGCATTTCGAGAGCAACGGCCGGCACGCACCGGATTGCGGCTGCGGCGGCTCCATCAAGACCGCGACCGTCTCGTTCGGCCAGGCCATGCCGGTCGAGGCGATGCAGCGCGCCGAAGAACTGAGCATGAGCTGCGATCTGTTTCTCGCCATCGGGTCGTCGCTCGTGGTGTGGCCAGCGGCCGGATTTCCGCTGATGGCGAAACGAAACGGCGCAGCACTCGTCATCATCAATCGCGAGCCGACGGAATTCGACGAGCTTGCCGATTTGGTTGTGCGCGACGACATCGGCGACGTGCTCGGCCCCTTTATCGCCCACTGATTTGTCATTGCTGCGCTGTGCACAGGGCTGTGCGCAAGCGCATTTTGCGCTTTCGCGTTGCTAGCTCGGTGTTATCTTCGAATCCACAGATTCGTCGAAGCGTCCTTGAAGAGGCGCCAGAAAATCGGCGGCGTGTCGGCGTCATGGCGTCGGACGGGATTGAATTGAAAATGCCTGGGCCTAATCTCCGACCGGGAACGGTTAGAGAAGCCGCCGATGAGACCGGTCCTCTCGTTGAAATGGCTGGCGTCATCAAGTGGTTCGACGTCTCCAAAGGATTCGGCTTCATCGTTCCCGACAACGGTATGCCTGACGTGCTGTTGCACGTGACATGCCTGCGCCGTGACGGCTTTCAGACAGCTTACGAAGGCGCTCGCATCGTGTGCGAGGTGCAGCAACGCCCGAAAGGCTTGCAGGCATTCCGCGTTCTAACGATGGACGAGTCGACCGCCATCCATCCCGCGCAGATGCCGCCGCCGCGCACGCACGTCACCGTGACGCCGACCAGCGGTCTCGAGCGCGCCCAGGTGAAATGGTTTAACCGCCTGCGCGGGTTCGGTTTCTTGACGCGCGGGGAGGGGACGCCGGACATCTTCGTGCACATGGAAACACTGCGGCGCTATGGCCTCGCCGAGTTGCGGCCTGGTCAGACCGTGCTGGTGCGCTTCGGACCGGGACCCAAGGGTCTGATGGCCGCCGAAGTCCACCCCGACAGTGGTTCGCTCGGACCTGCCTCGCACTGACCGGCGACCCGTCACTCGCAACCAAGTCGATTTTCCGATTGCCGCTCGGCGCGCGCCCGCGTAAAGGCGAGCACATGCGCGCATTCAGGTGGATTGCCTTCTTGCTTGTCGGATTGTTCGTCGTCGCCGGTCCGGTCCGGTCGGCGACGCTGCAGGCTTTGACCATTGCCAGCAAGACCGGCATGCACTCATTCAAGGTGGAAGTCGCCGACACTGACGCCACGCGGGAGCGGGGCCTGATGTACCGCCGCGATTTGCCCGAGGGCCGCGGCATGTTGTTCGACTTCCACCGCGTGGGCGACGTGAATTTCTGGATGCAGAATACGTATATCCCGCTCGATATGATCTTCATTAAGGCCGATGGCCACATCTTGCGCATCGAGCAGAGCACGGAACCTCTGTCGACCCGCATCATTCCATCGGGGGGGCCGGTGCTGGCGGTGCTGGAAGTGATCGGCGGCACAACCGCCAAACTCGGCATCGCGCCCGGCGACCGCGTCGATTATCCGATCTTCAAGCCACATTGACGCTTGCTTGCTGGCTTGGGTGCGAGCGTGTATCGAACCGGCGCGGCGTTTGCGGTGCCGGTCATCGGCGGGGCATAGCGCAGTCTGGTAGCGCGTCTGCTTTGGGAGCAGAAGGTCGCAGGTTCAAATCCTGCTGCCCCGACCAGCTAAGTGGTTGATTTGGCATCGCTTGCCCTCGGCGATTCTGACGCGATTCTGACAGGCGGTTCTGACGATGTTCCGGGCGCCGTCGCGCGCCGTACTTTGATCTGGCGGTCGAGCGAGGCCGCCAAGCATTTTTTCTTTCCTCAACGAACTCGTTTACCAATCCGCGCGGCATCGGTCCCCATTTGGTGGTCGTCGAGCCACCCCACGTCTCTTTCACAAAGACGCCGTCCGCCGTGTTTTCGAAGCTCCATTCGACGCGGAAAATCCAATTAGGGTCCATCACGCGCTCTCGTCCTGGTCAGCCGCCCTGCCGCGCTTGCGCGCCACGGCGACGTCGGCAAGGGCGTCGAGCGCCGGCGGATATAGCGCAGCGTGGTCGAGGCCTTGTCGTGAGTCATGGCGCCCTGGATGGCGCCGAGATCGGCATTCGCCTGGTAGGCCTCGGTGGCGCCGCCGGCGCGGGCGGTCCTTGGCTGGAGCCAGAGCGAGCTCGGTTTTCGTGTCGGATTGACGCAGCGGGCCATTCACAAGCTGGAGCAGGGCGAGACCGAGCCGCGGCGGGCGACCGTTCGTGCGCTCGAGGAAGTCTTCCGCGAGGAACTGCTCTCGTTTGAGGATGTCGGGGACGGCGGCTTTCGCGTGCATGTGCATGCCAGCGTGCTCGACCGTCCGGTGGCCGTCCGGTCGCGCCGAGACCGCAACGCGCGCGTCCAGCTCGGCATTACAGCGCCCCGGCGGCCGCCGACTTATCGCGCCTGAGCCGCGATCTCCCTTTGATTGCTATATTCAGGTCCTGAGAGGGCCGCGTTTCGCGCGGCTCACTGTCGCCTCGTTGCCAGCGCCTCAGCTTGGCATTATAGGTCGCGGTCGAGCCAAATGGGGGATGTCCTCGTGATCGCACGCATCTACAAGCCGTCCAAAACCGCCATGCAGTCGGGTCTTGGCAATACCAAGGCCTGGGTACTCGATTTCGAGCCGGAGCAGCCGCGTCAGGTGGAACCGCTGATGGGTTGGACCTCGTCCGGCGATATGGAGCAGCAGGTGCACTTGCGATTTGCCAGCAAGGAAGACGCGATCGCCTATTGCGAGCGCCACCAAATCGCCTACCAGGTGTTCGAAACGACGCCGCAAACGCGTCGTACAATTGCTTATTCGGACAACTTCGCCTTCAAGCGCCGCGACGCCTGGACCCACTAGACCGTGGTGCCCATCCGGGTGGCTTCGACGAAGCGCTCGGTTGAGTCGTCGACATGGCGGCCGGCGCGGCCGCGCGGGGTATGGATATAAAGCTGCGAGGACTTTGGTCCCTTGCCGGCGGAGATAGGCGCCGGCGGCAGCGGCATCTCGTAGCTCACCGGACGCGCATGATCGGCCAGCACTGACTCGACGTCGTAAACCTTGTCGTACATCGCCATGCCGCGCACGTAATTGGTCTGCCCGCGCAGCAGACAGCGGGCGGCGCCGAGCGCAACGTTGGGCGCGCTGCGCCAATTCAAATGTTTGCGGTAAAGCACGCGCTGCGTGCTGATCAACTCGCGGTAGAACGTCGCCAGCGGCAGCCGCGTCGGCAGCACCGCATGCTGGATGTCGAACAGACGATAGTCGCGGGTCTGCAGTCGGCGCTGCTCGGTGAGCCAACTCTCGGTGCCGGGGTAGGGCGTATTGACGCTGATATTGACGATCTCCGGGACGTCGAGACACCACTCGCGCAAGGTAGCGAAGCGCTCCTCGTCCCAATCGGGATCGGCGATGAGATTGATCGCCACACGAATGCCGAGCGAGCGGGCGAACTCAAGGGCCTCGAAATTGCGCCCGAGCGGAATGCGCTTGCGGTACTTACGTAAACCTTCCTCGTCGATTGCCTCGATGCCGAGGAACATGAATTCGACGCCAAGCTGCTTCCAGAACTTGAACACCTCTTTGTTCCTCAGCAGCACGTCGCCACGCGTCTCCAGATAGTATTGCTTGCGGATGCCTTTGCGCGCGACCGCTTCGCCGATGGCAAAGCCGTGCCGGTCGTGGATGAAGGCAACATCGTCTAGGATAAAGACTCCCGGTTCGCGGATGGTGCTGAGGTCCTCAACGACGCGTTCCGGGCTGACCAGCCGGTAGCTGCGACCGTAGAAAGTCCAGGCGCTGCAGAACGAGCAATCCCACGGGCAGCCGCGCGAAAATTCGATGGAAGCGCAGGGGTCGATCTGCCCGCAGAAATATTTGCGGCGATGCCGCAAGAGATCGCGGGCCGGCGCGATGTCGTCGAGACTGTGCACAAAGGCCGGCGTCGGACCGTCGCCGTCCGCGGTCACCGCTCCGGGGACGGAAGCGACGGCATCGCGGTCATGCTCGACCGCCGCCAGCAGCGTGACGATGCCGGCTTCGCCTTCGCCCTTGAGTACGCAATCGATGGCGCCGGCGCCATGATCCACAATTTCGTGTGCCGTGAACGACGCGCTGTGGCCGCCGACGCAGACGAAACAACGCGGCAGTTCGCACTTCGTCGCCTTGGCAAGGTCGACAATCTCAGGGACATTGGCGAGATAGTTGCAGGAAAAAGCCACGAAGTCGGGCCGCCATTCTCGGATCAGACGGCCGTAGTCGGCGTGCGATTCAACCTGCAAATCGATGAGACGGACGGCATGACCGGCCCGGCGCGCGGCCGCCGCCACCAATTCCAACCCGAGCGGTTCCAGCCGCAGGAACACCTTCGTGTACATCAGCGGACCGGGGTGCACGAATAACAGCTTCATCGACCACGTACTTTCCGTCCCGAACGGGCCCCGCAGGCCGCCGCTTGATTAATTCCTATGCGGCTTTGGATTGCAACCAACCAGGTGAAATAAATGCGGTTCCAGCGCATCGGCCCTGGAAGGCAGCGCGTTGATCTTGAGATAATTTGGGCTGGAGGCCGTCAGGCCGGCTGCGTGGCGCCGACCGCAGCCGGACGGGCTTGGCCGCCCTTGCGTTGGCGCAGCAGCGAGACGAAGCGCTCTTCCGCCATTGGCTGGCCGAGCAAGAAGCCCTGGCCGAAATCGCAGCCCATGCTGACCAGCGCCATCGCATCGGCCGCCTTTTCGATCTCCAGGCCGACGGCGGTCCGCCCAAAATTATGCGCGAGGTCAATGCCGCTCTTGCACAAGGGCGCGTTGATCTTGTTGGTGCCGCAGTCGGTGACGAAAGCGCGATCAAGCTTGAGCTCGGCAAACGGCAGTTCGCCCAACCGCGCGAGCGCCGAGCAGTTGCGGCCGAAGTCGTCAATGGCCAACCGCACGTTGAACGGCTCAAGCTTTTTGGCCAGATCGACCGCCAAGGCAAGGTCGGCGACAATCTGTTGCTCGGCAACGTCAATGATCAAGCCCGGCCATTTGGCTGGTTGCGCGTGCTGCGCCTTCACCAGGTCTTCGATCGGCAACTTGACCAAGGCCTCGATCGGAATATTGACCGAGACGCGCAGGTTGACGCCGAGGTGAGAAAACGCGATCCCGGCGGCGAGCGCGCGCTCGATCGCGAGCTGCGACAATTTAAGCACGCTTGCTTCCTTGGCGTCCGGCATGAACGCGCTGGGCGGCACAATGCCATGCTGAGGGTGACGGGCGCGGGCATAGGCCTCGGCGCCGGCAAGTTGCTTTTTGCGCAGGTCGATCTTCGGCTGGTACCAGAATTCGATCCAATTTTTGTTGAGCGCTTCGTCGAGATCGATGCGCGTGGTCGCCGCCGGCGGCATGCCAAGCTTCAGCGCCTGGGTGATCTTGACGATCGCTTCGGCCTCAAACGGCTTTTTCAGCGGCGGCAGCATCGTGAGCTTGTGCTGCAAGCCGATATTCTTGACATGATCGAGCACCGCGGCGCCGCGGCTGCTCATCAATTGCACCGCGCCGGCAAAGCCGCGCTTGCCGAGCTGCGACCATCGAGCCGATGGCGTCCGACGATTCAATTGCGACATCGTGAAATAAGAGGGCAGGCGCGCGATTGTCGGCGTTCTCGCGCAAGCGCCGCGCCGCTGGCAAATTCAACGGTATCGATGCCGGCGCCGTGCAGCACCAGTGAGAGGAAATGGCGGGTGCTGGGGTCCTCGTCGACCACGTAGCAGAGCGGGGCGGCAGCTGGAGCAATCGGGGGAGATTCGACCGCGGCTTTGTTCGGCTGCGGTGCCTGTTTGGACGTCTTGGTCATGTCATTTCAATTGCGGAAACGGATAAGATTTCTGTTTGTCTATTGGTGGTCCAAACGGGTTAATTATGGGTTGCAAATGGTAGCAATCTTGCATGCCGCAACCACTTGAATGTACAGATAAAAATAGGAGAATGGCGACCCCGGCTGGATTCGAACCAGCGACCCTCAGCTTAGAAGGCTGATGCTCTATCCGGCTGAGCTACGGGGTCGTTAAGGCTCCGGTTTACCCGGACCGCGCCGTCGTGGAAAGGTGCCATTGCCGCTGTGCGCCGAGCGTTTCTAAGGGCCGCCCATGACGACGATCGCCGATCTGTCCGCCGCCGAACTCATGGAGAGCTATCGTCGCGGCGCGTTGTCGCCCGTCGAAGTCGTGCGCGACGCTTTGGGGCGCATCGAGCGTCACGAGGCACTCAATGCCTTTGTGGTCGTTGATGCGGACGGCGCATTGGCGGCGGCCGCTCAGTCGGAAATGCGCTGGCGTTCGGGCGCGCCGCTCGGCCCGGTCGACGGCCTGCCGGCGACCATCAAGGACAATATCCCGGTCAAAGGCCTGCCCAACAGGCGCGGCTCGCGCACGAGCGACCCCGCGCCAGCTGAAATCGACGCACCGTCCGCCGCGCGGCTGCGCGAGCAGGGCGCCGTAATCCTCGGCAAGACCTGCCTGCCGGAGCACGGCTGGATCGGCGTCTGTCACTCGCCGCTCACCGGCATCACCCGCAATCCCTGGAATCCTGAGCACACGCCGGGCGGTTCGACCGGCGGTGGCGCGGTGGCGGCGGCACTCGGCCTCGGCGTGTTGCATGTCGGCACCGACGGCGCCGGCAGCTTGCGCATCCCTGCGGCCTTCACCGGCGTGTTCGGCATGAAACCAACGTATGGGCTCGTGCCGACATTTCCGCCCTCAGCGCTGAACGTCCTCGCGCACCAGGGGCCGATCACCCGCAGCGTCGCCGATGCCGCATTGATGCTGTCGGTGATCGCGCAACCCGATATCCGCGACATGACGGCCTGGAACGTGCCGCCACCGGATTTCAGCGCTGGATTGGAGCAAGGCGTGCGCGGCTTGCGCGTCGCGTTGTCGATGCGGCTCGGCCATGTCGAGAGGCTCGATCCGCAGATCGAAGCAGCGGTCCGCAAGGTAGCCCAAGTTCTGGAAGAGCAAGGCGCTGTGATCGAAGAAGCCGACCCGCCGGTCGCGCACACGCCCGACATGATCCGCGCCATGTGGTGGCCGGTGATGGACATGCTGGTTCAATCGGTGGCGCCGGAGCGGCGCGCCGAGATGGATGCGGGATTGCTGGACTTGGCGGAGCGTGGAAAGCGCTTCACGGCCGGCGACTATATCAACGCTTACTACAATCGCACCGAGCTCTATTCCGCCATGTTGGCTTTCCACCAGCGCTACGATCTGTTGCTCACGCCGGCGATGCCGCTGACCGCACTCAAAGTCGGTTTGGTCGTGCCGGACGATGCCGACTACGACAATGATTGGGTCAACTGGTCGCCTTACACTTATCCGTTCAACTTGACGCAGCAACCGGCAGCGTCTGTGCCGTGCGGGGTTGCCGCTAACGGTTTGCCGATGGCGGCGCAGATCGTTGGGCCGCCGCGCGAAGATCGTCGCGTACTGCAAGCCGCGTGGGTCATCGAACAGGCCATGCCGATGCCTCATCTGCCCGCCGGTTGAAAACAGAATTATCCATGATTCTAGTAACTTGTGGGATGTTTTTCGAGCAAATTATAGGTCGGTTGAGGGGTGCCCTCCACGCTCCGGTGGCGCACTTGCGCGCACGGCATCCGCTCCACTGCAAGCTTACGGATCGATTTGTCGTGCCGAAGCCATGTCCTCGACACCTTCGTACGCTGAACTAATAGTGGCGCAGGCCACACTAATACTAATACCTGTTCGTCCATCGGGGAGGTCACTCCATGTTTTCGTTCGCCCGCGCCGGCTTGGCCGCCGCGCTTCTGGCTCTTGCCGTCATTCCGAGCCTCGCCGCTGACAAGGCCTTTGAGCGCAAGGATTTCGACGACGCGGCGATCAAGCTGGAAGCGCAGATCAAGACCGACGCCGGCAAGGTGAGCAAACCGGCCGCGACCTTGCGCAGGGAAGCGGAAACAGCGTTCCGCAAAAAAGAGTACCGCACCGGCATGGTGGTGCTCAGCCAAGCGATCGCCGCCGCCCCGAATAGTGCCACGACTTGGCTGCAGCTTGCGCGCACCGTGCGGTTGATCGTGCCGCGCAATGACAGGGAACGCGCGTTGCTGCTCGATCGCGCGACCACCGCCGCTTATATCGCCTACAAGCGAACGCAGAACCGGACCGAAGAAGCCGACAGCCTGGCGCTGCTCGGCCGCATCCTCGCCGACCGCAAGATGTGGCGTGCGGCGCTCGATACCATGCGGCTTTCGCTCGAAGAGCACGAAGCCGCCGATCTGCGCGGCGAGTACGAGCGGCTGCGGGTGCAATACGGCTTCCGCATGCTGAACTATACCGTCGACTCCGACGCGATTTCGCCGCGCGCATGCTTCCAGTTTTCGGAGGATTTGCTCGGCGGCCGGACCGACTTCTCGCCTTACGTGGCGGTGGTCGGCGTCGATAAGCCGGCAATCTCGGCGCACGATCGACAACTCTGCGTCGAAGGCCTCAAGCACGGCGAGCGTTACACGGTGACGCTGCGCGCGGGGCTGCCGTCGGCTGTCAAGGAGACGCTGCCGAAGACCGCCGAGTTCAATATCTTTGTGCGCGACCGCAAGCCGTTCGTACGCTTTTCCGGCAAGGCCTATGTGCTGCCGAAAACCGGTCAGCGCGGCATTCCGGTGCTCAGCGTCAACTCGTCCGCGGCCAAGATGTCGATCTATCGGGTCGGCGACCGCAATCTCATCGACACCGTGCTCGGCTATCAGTTCCAGCGCAATCTCGGCTCCTATCAGGCTGAGCAACTGGGCAACGAGCAAGGCGAGAAGGTATGGAGCGGCGAGCTCAAGATCGAGCCGAAGCTCAATACCGAGGTCGTCACCGCATTCCCGGTCGAGCAAGCCGTCGGTCCGCTGAAACCAGGCGTCTACGCCATGACGGCCTCGCCGAAGGAAGCGCCGCCGAACGATTACGGCGCGCTCGCGACGCAATGGTTCATCGTTTCCGATCTTGGCCTCACCGCCTATAACGGCCATGACGGCATCGACGTTTTCATCAATTCGCTCGCCACCACCGAGCCGAGCGGCGAGACCGAAGTGCGTCTGGTCGCGCGCGACAATGAGGTGCTGGCGACCAAGCAGAGCGACAAAGACGGCTTCGTGCATTTCGATGCCGGCTTGGCGCGTGGTGAGGGTGGGCTGGCTCCGGCGGCGATCGTCGCCAGCGCGCAAGGCGATTATGCGTTCCTCAGCCTGAAAGGGCCCGCTTTCGATCTGTCCGACCGCGGTGTCGGCGGCCGGCCGGTGCCCAATGGCCTCGATGCTTTTGTCTATACCGAGCGTGGCGTCTATCGCTCCGGCGAGACCGTGCACGTGACGTCGTTGCTGCGCGACGTGCGCGGGGAGGCGGCGGAAGGCTCGCCGCTGACATTGATCATGGAGCGTCCGGACGGCGTCGAATATCGCCGCGCGCTCGTCGGCGATCAGGGCCTCGGCGGCCGCAGCTGGAGCGTGCCGCTGGTCTCCTCCGCGATGTCCGGCACTTGGCGTGTGCGCGCCTATACCGATCCGAAAGCCTCGCCGATCGGCGAAGCGAGCTTCCTGGTCGAAGACTATGTGCCCGACCGCCTGGAATTCGATCTGAAATCGGCCGCCACCGCGATTTCGCAGAAGACGGCCGCAGCGGTCAGCGTCGACGGCCACTTCCTCTATGGCGCGCCGGCCTCGGGCCTCAGCCTGAATGGCGCAGTCAATATCGGCGTCGCCGGCGAACGGACGGGCTTTGCCGGCTATTCCTTCGGTCTCGCCGACGATCAGGTCACGGCGATCCGCCAGGAGCTCGGCGACCTGCCGGAGACCGACGCGCAAGGCAAAGCGAGCTTCGATATCAAGCTCGACAAGGTCCCCGTCACCACCCGGCCGCTCGAAGCAAAGATCAATGTGAGCATGGCCGACTCCGGTGGCCGTGCCGTCGAGCGCCATCTCACGCTGCCGGTGACGCCCGACACGGCGATGATCGGCGTCAAGCCGGCCTTCTCCGGCCGCTCGCTGGCCGATGGCGCCAACGCCGATTTCGACGTGGTGCTGGTTGCGCCCGACGGCAAGCTGATGGCCAAGAGCGCGCTGCGCTACGAGCTGCTCAAGATCACGACGTCGTATCAATGGTATCGCCAAAACGGGCAGTGGAGCTTCGAGCCGATCAAGCGCACCGAGCGCGTCGCCAACGGCACCATCGATGTGACCGCCGACAAGCCGGCCAAGCTGTCGCTGCCGGTGAAATGGGGCCGTTATCGGCTGGAAGTTTCGGCGCCCGATCAGCGCGATCTCTTGACCTCGCTGAATTTCGATGCCGGCTTCTATGCCGAGGCGAGCTCGGACACGCCCGACCTCTTGGAGGTCGCGCTCGATAAGCCCGACTACAAATCGGGCGACACCATGAACGTGGCGGCGACCGCGCGCACCGCCGGCCGTTTGACGCTCAACGTCTTCACCGACCGGCTGGTGGCCACCAAAACCGAATGGGTGCAGGCCGGCACCGCCAACGTGAGTATGGCGGTCGGCGACAATTGGGGCACCGGCGCCTATCTGGTTGCCACCTTGCGCCGCCCGCTCGACGCTCCCGCGCAGCGCATGCCCGGCCGCGCGATTGGCGTGCAGTGGTTCTCGATCGATCGCACGACGCACACGCTTCCCCTGAGCCTGGATTTGCCGGCAACGATGCGACCGAATTCCACGCTCAACGTGCCGGTGCGTGTTGCCGGGTTGAAACCCGGCGAGGAGGCGCGTGTTGTTGTTGCCGCCGTCGACGTCGGCATACTCAATCTCACCCATTACAAGCCGCCGGCGCCCGACAATTACTATCTCGGGCAGCGCCGGCTGGTGGCCGAAATCCGCGATCTCTACGGGCAACTGATCGACGGCATGCAAGGCGCCAACGGGCAGATCCGCTCTGGCGGCGACACGGGTGCCGAGTTGTCCGGCTCGCCGCCGACGCAGGCGCCGCTCGCGCTCTATTCCGGCGTCGTCAAAGTCGGCGACGACGGTGTCGCGCAAGTATCGTTCGCCATTCCGGCCTTTGCCGGCACCGTGCGGGTGATGGCGGTTGGTTGGAGCAAGGACAAAGTCGGCAAGGCCGTCGGCGACGTGATCGTGCGCGATCCGGTGGTGCTGACGGCGACGCTGCCGCGTTTCCTGCGCACCGGCGACCGTGGCGCCATGCAGCTCGAGCTCGACAATGTCGAGGGCGCCCCCGGCGATTACGCCTTCGCGATCAGCGGGGAGGGCGCCATCAAGCTCGACGGTGCCGCGCCGAAACTGCTCAATCTTGCCGCCAAGCAACGCGGACATCTCAGTGTGCCGCTTACCGCCGTGGGCGCCGGAGCGAGCACGCTGAAAGTCAGCGTGAGCGGGCCGGGCGGCTTCGCGCTCGATCGCTCTTATGCGCTGGACGTGCGGCCGGCGACGCAAATCCTCACTCGGCGCACCGTGCGAACTCTGGCCAAGGGCGAGACCCTGACGTTGTCGAAAGACATGTTCGCGGACTTCGTGCCTGGCACCGGGCGGGTGGCGCTATCGGTTGCGGTGTCCAGTGCGCTCGATGCGGCAACGCTGCTGACCTCGCTCGACCGCTATCCATACGGTTGTTCCGAGCAGGTCACCAGCCGCGCCATGGCCTTGCTCTATGTCAACGAACTGGCGGGCGAGTCGCATATCGCGCTCGACGGCGAGCTCGATCAGCGTATCCGCGATTCCGTCAACCGCCTGATGGCGCGCGAGGATTCCAACGGCTCCTTCGGCCTGTGGGGGGTCGGCGGTAACGATGCTTGGCTCGATGCCTATGTCACCGACTTCTTGACGCGCGCGCGCGAGCGCGGCTTCGCGGTGCCGGCGACCGGTTTCTCGCTGGCGATCGACCGGCTGCGCAATTACGCCGCCAACACCACCGACGTGAGCAAGGATGGCGGCCGCGCGCTCGCCTATGCGTTCTATGTGCTGGCGCGCAACGGCTCGGCGCCGGTCGGCGACCTGCGCTACATCGCCGACGTCAAGCTCAACGAGTTGAGTACGCCGATTGCCAAAGCGCAAGTGGCGGCGGCGCTCGCCATGCTCGGCGACAAGAAGCGCGCCGATCGTGTCTATCTTGCCGCCCTTGATGCGATCGCGCCGCAGCCCAAGCTGCAGCTCGGCCGCGCCGATTTCGGCTCGGCGTTGCGTGATTCAGCGGCGCTGGTGACGCTTGCCTCCGAAGGCGGCGCGCCGCAGCGGACCATCGACGATGCGGTCCAGCGCGTCGATGCCGCGCGCGCGCTCACCGTGCGCACCTCAACCCAGGAAGACGCCTGGCTGGTGCTCGCCGCCCGCGCGCTGGTGAAGGAAACCAAGGCGATCTCGCTCTCGGTCGGCGGCCAGACGCATGCCGGCGCCCTCTATCGCAGCCTGCGCGCCACCCAGCTCGACAAGCCGTTCGCGGTGACCAATAGCGGTGACGGCAATGTGCAGGCCGTTGTGTCGGTGTCCGGCGCGCCGACCACGCCGGAGCCGGCGACCGAGCAAGGCTTCAAGATCGAGCGCAGCTACCATACGCTCGACGGCAAGCCGGCTGATCCCGAGTCACGCCAAGCAGAACCAGCGTTTCGTGGTGGTGCTCAAGGTCACCGAGCCGAAGCCGGAATACGGCCGCGTCATCGTCGCCGATTATCTGCCGGCCGGGTTCGAGATCGACAATCCGCATCTCGTCTCCACCGGCGACACCGGCACGCTGCCTTGGATCACCGACGCGGTGCAGCCGGCGAACGCCGAGTTCCGCGACGACCGCTTCACCGCTGCGTTCGACCGCAATGACAAATCCTCGCCGGTCTTCGCCGTCGCCTATGTGGTGCGCGTGGTCTCTCCGGGGACCTACGTATTGCCACAGGCCAAGGTTGAGGACATGTATCGGCCGGATCGCTTCGGCCGCACCGCCACCGGAAAGATCGAGATCACGGCGAAATGAGACGCCTCTTCAGCCGCGTCATTCCGGGGCGCTCGCGCGGCGAGCCAGCCCGGGATGACGTGGACGATGCGGATGACGGCGCACCGCACCGGCGGCGCCGGCTTTACATCGGCATGGCGGTCGTCGGCTTCATGATCGGGACGTTCGTGCTCGCCGGCGGACTTTGGGTTCGTTCGCTGGGCCCGCCGCCGCTCGGTAAGCACCTTGAATATTCCCAGCTGGTGCTCGACCGCGACGGACGCCTGCTGCGGGCCTATGCCACCAGCGAGGGCCGCTGGCGGCTGCCGGCCACCCCGAAGGATGTCGATCCGCGCTTCCTCAAGATGTTGTTCGCCTACGAGGATAAGCGCTTCTACGAGCACGACGGCGTCGATCCGCAGGCGATGTTGCGCGCCGCGTTTCAGATGCTGACCAGCGGTCACATCGTCTCCGGCGGCTCCACCTTGACCATGCAGGTCGCCCGCCTATTGGAGCCGCGCGCGCACCGCGATCTCGCCGCCAAGATGCATCAGATGGTGCGCGCGATCGAGCTCGAGCATGCGCTCAGCAAGCAGCAGATCCTCTCGCTCTATCTGACGATCGCCCCTTACGGCGGCAATCTCGAAGGGGTTCGCGCCGCCTCGCTCGCCTATTTCGGCAAAGAGCCGCGCAAATTGTCGCTCGCCGAAGCGGCGCTGCTGGTGGCGCTACCGCAATCGCCGGAAGCGCGCCGGCCGGATCGCTATCCGCAAGCCGCGCGCGCGGCGCGCAACCGGGTGCTCGACCGCGTCGCGGCCGCCGGCGCGGTGCCGCAGGACGAGATCGCGCACGCCAAGGCGCAACCGGTGCCGCACGGGCGCAAGGAAATGCCGATGCTGGCGCCGCATGCCGCCGATCAGATCGTCGATGCCGAGCCCGATCGCAGCGTTCACCGTCTGACCATCGATGCCCATCTGCAGCGGTCGCTGCAGGAACTCGCGCGCGAACGCGCCCGCGCGCTCGGCCCGCAGATTTCCGTCGCCATTCTTGCCGTCGACAATGTCACCGGCGAGGTGCGTGCGCGCGTCGGCTCTGCCGATTTCTTCGACGATGCCCGCGCCGGCCAGGTCGACATGACGCAAGCATTGCGCTCGCCCGGCTCGACGCTCAAGCCGTTCATCTATGGTCTCGCCTTCGAGGACGGGCTGCTGCACCCGGCAACGCTGATCGACGACCGGCCGCAGCGCTACGGCAGCTATGCGCCGGAGAATTTCGACCAGAGCTTCCAGGGCACGGTGACCGTGCGCCGCGCCTTGCAGATGTCGCTCAATGTGCCTGCCATCGCCGTGCTCAACAAAGTCGGCGTCGACCGGCTGGGTGCGCGGTTGACGCAAGCCGGCGCGGCTTTGGTGCTGCCGAAAGGCGAGGCGCCCGGCCTCGCCATGGGTCTCGGCGGCGTCGGCATCAACTTGTGGGATCTGGTGACGCTCTATACGGGGCTCGCGCGGCTGGGCGCGGCGGTGCCGCTGGTGGAGCGTCTCGGCGCGCCGCCAGCCGTCTCACGCCGGCTGCTCGAACCGGTCGCCGCCTGGTACGTCGGCAATATCCTGATCGGCGCGCCGCCGCCGGACAACGCGGCGCCCGGGCGCATCGCCTTCAAGACCGGCACATCCTACGGCTATCGCGATGCCTGGGCGGTCGGCTTTGACGGGCGCATGACGATCGGCGTCTGGGTCGGGCGGCCGGACGGCACGCCGGTGCCGGGTCTGGTCGGGCGCGTCTCGGCGGCGCCGATTTTGTTCGATGCCTTTGCTCGGGTCGGGCGCGCGCCGGCGCCGACTGCCGCATGCGCCCAAGGGCGTCATCGTCGCAACGACCAACAAGCTGCCGCCGCCGCTCCAGCACTTCCAGCCCGACGCCGGCCCGGGCGAGGTGAGCGGCGCCCCGCGCATCATGTTCCCGCCCAATGGCGCACGACTGGAGCTTAGCGGCGGCTCCGCGCCGGATTCCGTGCCGCTCAAGATTGCCGGCGGCCGGGCGCCGCTGACCGTCATGGTCAATGGCGTGCCGCTGCCGGCGCCGATGGGGCGGCGCGTTTTGTACTTTCAGCCCGACGGACCGGGCTTTGTGCGCCTGACGGTGATGGACTCCCGCGGCGCCAGCGACAGCGTCATGGTGCGGCTGCAATAGCCTCGGCATGACATAAGGCCGCCGTATCTTTATTGTCCGGCTGCAAGCCACCCATTTGCCTGGAATACGTCGGCCTATGAGCACGACCGCCAATAACGCGCGGCAATCGGTCGCGACAGCGCGCGGGCTTTCCGCCGCCCTCGATTACGCCTGCGCTTCGCACCGGCGGGCGGCGCTGCTGCTTCTGCTGTTCTCGCTGCTCATGTTTTTGCCGGGCTTCTTCCAAATTCCGCCGGTCGACCGCGACGAGGCGCGCTTCGCCCAGGCCAGCAAGCAGATGATCGAGAGCGGCAATTATGTCGACATCCGTTTTCAAGATGAAACGCGCTACAAGAAACCGGTCGGCATCTATTGGCTGCAATCCGCGGCCGTGAAGGCGGGCGCCGCGCTCGGCATCCCCAATGCGCGCACCACCATCTGGCTTTATCGTTCGCCGTCGCTCTTCGGTGCCATCGGCGCCGTGCTGCTGACTTACTGGGCGGCGCTCGCCTTTGTTGCGCGGCGCGCGGCGCTCATTGCCGCGCTGATGATGGCGAGCTCGATCCTGCTTGGCGTCGAGGCGCGCTTGGCCAAGACCGATGCGATGCTATTGTTCACATCGGTGGCGGCGATGGGCGCCATGGCGCGCCTCTATCTCGCGCAGCGGCGCGCTCCGCAGACCGAACCTGGCTGGCAATTGCCGGCAATCTTGTGGACCGCCATGGCCGCCGGTGTGCTGATCAAAGGGCCGCTGATCCTGATGTTCGTTGGCTTGACGGCCGTGACGCTCTCGATCCTCGACCGCTCGCTGCGCTGGGTGCGTGCATTGCGCCCGTTCAGTGGCGTGCTCTGGCTGATCGTTCTGGTGTTGCCTTGGTTCGTGGCCATCGCCTTGCGCTCGGGCGGCAACTTTTTCGAGCAGGCGCTCGGCCACGACATGCTCGCCAAGGTGACTAGCGGCCAGGAGGCGCACGGCGCACCGCCAGGCACCTATTTGTTACTGTTCTTCCTGACATTCTGGCCGGGCTCGGTGCTGGCCGGGTTTGCCGTGCCGGCCGTTTGGAAGTCGCGGCGCGAGCCGGGTATACAATTCTTGCTGGCGTGGTTGATCCCGTCCTGGCTCGTGTTTGAAGCGGTGATGACCAAGCTTCCGCACTACGTGCTGCCGCTTTATCCGGCGATCGCCATCCTCATTGCCGGCGTTCTTGAATTGGGGGCGCTTTCCAAATCGCGCTGGCTGGTGCGCGGCACCGTCGGCTGGTTCTTGTTTCCGCTGGTGCTCGCGATCGGCGCGGTGGTCCTGTTCATCATCGTCAACCGCGACCTTGGGCTGGTCGCCTGGCCATTCGCGGCGGCGGCGATGATCTGCGGCCTGTTCGCCTGGTGGCTCTTTGAGTTGGACGGGCCGGAGCGGGCGCTGCTGCGCGGCATGGTGGCGTCGCTGTTCATCGCCGTCACCGCCTATGCGGTGGCCTTTCCCGCGTTACCCGGATTGTTCCCCAGCGCGATGATCGCCGACGCATTGGCGGACAGCGGCTGCAAAGCGCCGCAGGTCGCTTCCACCGGCTATTATCAGGAGCCGAGTCTGGTATTCCTGCTGGGCACCGATACTCGCTTCACCGACGGCGCCGGCGCTGCCGATTTCCTCCGCCACGGCGCCTGCCGCTTTGCCTTGATCGACGCGCACAGCGAGCGGCGTTTCGCGCAGCGCGCGGCTGCGATCGGGCTGCGCTATGCGCTTTACCAGCACATCGACGGCTACAACATCAGCAATGGACGACCGGTTGCACTGACCGTGTTTCGTTCGACGGCAGCGCCATGACCGCGGCGAATGACACCAACCATAACGACGCCGCGGCGCGCTCGGTGTTGCGCCGTTGCGTCGGCAATATCGAAACGGCGTTGGTCCTGGTGGTGCGTCCGCCACGGCCGCCGCGAGCGCATCCCTGGCCGGTCACTTGGCAGCAAGTCGCGCTCGCCGCCGCCATATTTGTTGCGCTATTCATCTTTGGCTTGGTCTTGATCGACGCGCCGGTCATCCGGGCAGTCGAGCACGCGCCGCGCTGGCTGGTCTGGTGCTTCGATCAGATCACCGACTATGGCAAGTCGGGCTGGTTCCTTTGGCCGCTCGGGCTTCTATTTATCGCGCTTGCGGCGTTGCCGGCGACGACGACGCGCATGGCGCAATTGGTGCTGGCGACGCTGATGGTGCGCGTCGGCTTCCTGTTTGCCGCCATCGCGGTGCCGGGGCTGTTCGTGACCATCGTCAAGCGGCTGATCGGCCGCGCCCGCCCACTGGTCGGCGGCGCGGTTGACCCCTACCTGTTCCACCCATTCGTCTGGCGCGCCGACTACGCCAGCCTTCCGTCGGGTCATGCCACGACCGCCTTCTCGGTGCTGGTGGCATTCGGAACCTTGTTTCCGCGCGCGCGCACGGTGCTGTGGATCTACGCTTTGGCGATCGCGTTGAGCCGCGTCATGCTCCAGGCGCACAACGTGACCGACGTGTTTGCCGGCGCGGTGGTCGGCACGGTGGGCACGCTGATGGTGCGGCGCTGGTTCGCCTTGCGACGGCTTGGATTTTCCATCGGGCCAGACGGTACCCTGCATCAATGGCCAGGCCCCTCGTTGCGGCGCATCAAATCCGTTGCGCGTGCGCTGCTGGCTGAATAAGAACCGTCCGGCGGGACCTTACCCATGAATGCAAACGATCCGGCGGTGGCCGTCGTGGTGCCGGTGCGCAACGAGGCCGGCAATATTGCGCCGCTGGCGGCGGAGATCGCTGCCGCGCTCGACGGCCAATGGCGCTTTGAAGTCGTCTACGTCAATGACGGCTCGACCGACGCAACCGATGCCGAACTCAAAGAACTGATGGCGCAGCATCCCTGGCTGCGCCGGGTTCGCCACAAGCAGTCCTGCGGCCAATCGGCGGCGGTGCGCAGCGGCGTTGCAGCGGCGCGCGCACCGGTCATTGTGACGATTGATGGCGACGGGCAGAACGATCCTCGCTTTATTCCCGAGCTGCTGCGGGCGCTGGAAGCCGGCGGCGGGCGGGTCGGGCTGATCGCCGGGCAGCGCGTCAAGCGCAAGGCCAGCGCATTCAAGAGACTGCAATCGCGCATCGCCAATGCGGTGCGTGGCGTGGTGTTGCGCGACGGCACGCGCGACACCGGCTGCGGATTGAAGGCGTTCCGCCGCGATCTCTTTCTAACGCTGCCCTATTTCGACGGTCTGCATCGCTTCCTGCCGGCGCTGGTGCGGCGCGAAGGCTGTGAGATCGGCTATGTCGACGTGATCGACCGGCCGCGCGCCCATGGCGTGTCGAATTACGGCATGTGGGACCGGCTGTGGGTCGGCATCCTCGATCTCGCCGGCGTGTGGTGGCTGATCCGCCGCAAGAAACGAATTCCCGAATTGGAGGACTAGCGCGTGATCCCGAAAAGTGGGTACCGGTTTTCGGGCAAGATCACGCGCCACTAAAGGAAAGCACTTATGCTCATCGATATCGCACGCTCCGTCGGCGGCTATCTGCACGACGTCTTTTTCGGCAATGTCGATATTGGAATCATGATCGGCTATGTCGCGCAGTTGATGTTCGCCATGCGCTTCGTGGTGCAGTGGATCGCATCCGAACGCGCCGGCAAGAGCGTGGTGCCGACGGCGTTCTGGGTGTTCTCGATCGGCGGCGGTGTGATGCTGCTCGGCTATGCCATCTACCGCCGCGACCCGGTGTTCATCATCGGGCAGGCCTTCGGCGTGTTCGTCTATTTGCGCAATCTGCAATTCGTGCTGCGCGGCGGCGGGCAGGGGGCTGCGGCGTAAATTTATTTCGCGGCGGCCATCGCCGCAAAGCCGCGCTCGAGATCGGCGGTGAGGTCGTCGACGTCTTCCAGGCCGATATGAAAGCGCAGCGTCGGTCCGCCCGGCGCCCATTTGGTGGCGGTGCGGTATTCGGTGCAGTTGAAGACGATCACCAGACTTTCGAAGCCGCCCCAGGAGGCGCCCATGCCGAACAAAGCCAGTTCGTCCATGAAGGCATAGACCGCCTTGTCGCTTGCCGGCTTGAGCACGATGCTGAACAAGCCGCAGGCGCCGGTGAAGTCCCGTTTCCAAATGGCGTGACCCGGATCGCTTTCGAGCGCCGGATGCAGCACGCGCAACACCTCCGGCCGCTGCTGCGAGCCAGCGCGCGACGCGCAGCCCGGACTCGTAGTGTCGCGCGAGCCGCACGCCGAGGGTGCGCAGTCCGCGCAAGGCGAGAAAGACGTCGTCGGGACCCACGCTCAGTCCGAGGCCATGGAGCGTGTTCTTCAATGCTGCCAACGTCGCTGCGTTGGCTGACACACAACCGAACATGATGTCGGAGTGGCCGCCGATATATTTGGTTGCGGCCTGAATCGACAGATCGACGCCTTTCTCGAAGGCGCGGAAATAAAGCGGCGTCGCCCAGGTGTTGTCCATCAGCACGACCGCACCCTTGTCGTGTGCGACCTTGGCGATAGCCGGGATGTCTTGCATCTCGAAGCTCTGCGAGCCGGGCGCTTCGACGAACACAGCCTTGGTGTTGGGTTTGAACAAAGCGGCAATGCCGGCGCCGATAAGGGGATCGTAATACGTCGTTTCGACGCCGAAGCGCTTGAACATGCCGTTGCAGAAATTGCGGGTGGGGCGGTAGACGCTGTCGGTAACCAGCACATGGTCGCCGGCGCCGACGACTGACAGGAGCGCGGTGGTGATCGCCGCCAGCCCCGACGGCATCAGCGCGGTTCCGGCGCAGCCGCTGCCTTCGAGTTCGGTCAGTGCGGTCTCGAGCGCTTCGGTGGTCGGAGTTCCGCGACGGCCGTATTGATAGCGGGCACGGTGGGCGACCAGATCCTCGGCGCTGGGATAAAGGACGGTTGAGGCGTGGACCACCGGCGGATTGACGAAGCCGTGAAAGGCGTGGCTGTCGCGGCCGGCGGTGACCAAGCGTGTTTCCGGCTTGATCGGGGTTTTGGGCGTCTTCGCCATGGCTATTTGGGGGTCCGGTCAGGGGAGGATTACGCGAAAGTCGTAGTCGCAGCATATCGGGCGCATCTGCCGCGAGCGTCAACCCCTTGACCTGACGGTCTGATCGTTCTGTGATGTCTAAATAATCAGGGGTTTGCGGAAACCGGCCCGAGATCAAGGTTCTCCCGCGGGACAAGGCGCGGCGGCGGAATTCTTTGATCGATCCGTAACGGGCGCCGCAACCGTTATTGCGCCAGAGGGGTTGTGATATGAAACGCGTTGCTAGTCTTCTCGCTCTTGCCGCTGCCGTGTGTATGGTCGGGCAGAGCGCATCCGCCCAGACCCTGAAGGCCGTGAAGGATCGCGGCATTTTGAATTGCGGCGCCAACGGCACGCTCGCCGGCTTCGGCCTACCCGACGCGCAAGGTCATTGGGCCGGCCTCGATGTCGACGTCTGCCGCGCGGTCGCCGCCGCGATCTTCAACGATCCCAACAAGGTCAAGTTCGTACCGTTGTCGGCCAAGGATCGTTTCACCGCCCTGCAGTCGGGCGAAATCGACGTGCTCTCGCGCAACACCACCTGGACCTCGTCGCGCGATACCTCGCTCGGTCTCAACTTCACCGGCGTCGATTACTATGACGGCCAGGGCTTCATGGTGCACAAGGCGCTGAAGGTGAATTCGGCGCTCGAGCTCAACGGCGCCTCGGTCTGCGTGCAGCAGGGTACGACCACCGAGCTCAATCTGGCCGATTTCTTCCGCGCCCATAATATGCAGGCGAAGAACGTGACGTTCGCGACCGCGAACGAGGCGGTGAAGGCCTATGACGCCGGACGCTGCGACGCCTACACCACCGACGCCTCCGGCCTCTATTCCGAACGGCTCCGGCTCTCCAACCCCGACGACAACGTCGTGCTGCCGGAAATCATTTCGAAAGAGCCGCTTGGACCGGTCGTACGCCACGGCGACGACCAGTGGTTTGATATCGTGAAGTGGGTGCTGTTCGCGATGATCAACGCCGAGGAATTCAATATCACGCAAAAGAACGTCGACGAGATGATCAAGTCGACAAATCCGTCGATCAAGCGTTTCGTCGGTACCGAAGGTAATTACGGCGAGCAATTGGGGCTCACCAAGGACTGGGCGGTCCGTATTGTGAAAGCCGTCGGCAATTACGGCGAGGCATTCGATCGCAATGTCGGAAAGGGCTCGCCGCTGAAGATCGACCGCGGATTGAACAAATTGTGGGACAAAGGCGGCATTCAATACGCGCCGCCAATCCGCTGATTGGACAGTTAAGCCGGGTCGCCAACGTTTGAGAGGCGGCGATCCGGCGCTGGACGCCTCCGGGACGGCGTCGTAAGGCCGACGAGGGGTAAATGTCGATTGACCTTCCGACGGGGTCGCGCCCCGCGCCGGTTGCGTTTTACAACGACCCGAAGGTCCGTAGCATCGCCTATCAGGTCGCGCTTTGCGCGATCATCGCTTTGCTCGTCTACGGCGCCACCAGCAATGCGATCGAAAATCTGCGACGCGCCCATATCGCCTCCGGCTTCGGCTTTTGGGATAACGCGGCCGGCTTCGACATCAGCCAGACGCTGATCCCGTATTCGGCGACAGTTTCCACCTACGGCAGCGCGTTTTGGGTCGGGCTGCTCAACACCCTGCTGGTGGCCGGGCTTGGCATCGTCTTTGCGACCATCCTCGGCTTCGTCATCGGCATCTCGCGCCTGTCGCGCAATTGGCTGGTGTCCAAGGTCGCCACCAGCTATGTCGAGACCATCCGCAACATCCCGCTGCTGCTGCAATTGCTGTTCTGGTACAACGCCGTGCTCAAGACGCTGCCGATCGTGCGCGAAAGCTACACGTTCCCGGGCGGCATCTATCTCAACAACCGCGGCCTCATTCTGCCGGAGCCGGTGCTGCAGAGCGACTTTGATTGGGTGACCGCCGCCTTTGGGATCGGCGTTGTCGCGTCGGTCGCCTTCTATATCTGGGCGCGCCGCCGCCAGATGCAGACCGGCCAGCAGGCACCGATCTTGTGGGTGACGCTGGCGCTGGTGATCGGGCTGCCGCTGGTCGTGGCCGCGGTGCTCGGTTTTCCAATTGAATTCAATTACCCCAAAGCCGGGCGTTTCAACATTGTCGGCGGCGTCGGCGTGCAGCCGGAATTCCTGGCATTGTTGTTCGGGCTGTCGATCTACACGGCGGCGTTTATCGCCGAAGTGGTGCGCGCCGGCATCCTGGCGGTGTCACACGGCCAGACCGAGGCGGCTTATTCGCTGGGGCTGCGGCCCAGCCCGACCTTGCGATTGATCGTGGTGCCGCAGGCAATGCGCGTCATCATCCCGCCGCTCACCAGCCAATACCTCAATTTGACCAAGAACTCCTCGCTGGCGGTGGCGATCGGCTATCCCGATCTGGTGCAGGTGTTCACCGGCACGGTGCTGAACCAGACCGGGCAGGCGGTCGAAGTCGTCGCCATCACCATGGCGGTCTATCTCGCCATCAGCCTGACCACGTCGCTGTTGATGAACATCTACAACCGGCGCATGGCGCTGGTGGAACGGTGAGGGCTTAAGCCATGACCATGGCCGAAGGCGATCTTGCCGTTGCCGAACTGCACTTCGTGCGCCATGACACCATTGAAGCCAAGCCGCCGCCGATGGCGATGGCCGGCGCATTCGGCTGGGTCCGGCAAAACCTGCTGTCGACGCCATTCAATATCGTCCTGACCATTCTGATCGCGCTGCTGCTGGCCTGGGTGATTCCCGGACTGCTCAAGTTCCTGTTCATCGACGCGGTATGGACCGGGGTCGACCGCGACGCCTGCCGCGAAGTCGTGCAGCACCGCGAGATCGGCGCCTGCTGGCCGTTCGTCTGGGAGCGCTGGCCCTATTTCGTCTACGGCTCTTATCCCATTCCCGAACGATGGCGCGTCGACGTGTTTTTCATCCTGCTGGCGATCGGCGTGGTCTGGCTGCTCTGGCTCAATGCGCCGCGGCGCGACCTCGGCACGGCGTATTTTTTCATCGTGATGCCGGTCACCTCGATCATCCTGCTGCATGGTTTGCCGGCGATCGGCTTGCCGGTGGTCGACACGGTGCTGTGGGGCGGCATACTGGTCACGATCGTGGTGGCTTCGGTCGGCATCGTCTGCTCGCTGCCGATCGGCATCATGCTGGCGCTCGGGCGGCGCTCGAGCATGCCGACGGTCAACCTGCTGTCGACCATATTTATTGAGTTTGTCCGCGGCGTCCCGCTGATCACCGTGCTGTTCATGGCGAGCGTGATGCTGCCGTTGTTCGTGTCCGAGCAATTCGAGCCGGACAAATTGCTGCGGGCGTTGATCGGCATCGCGCTGTTCGCCTCGGCCTATATGGCGGAGGTGGTGCGCGCCGGCCTGCAAGCGATCCCCAAGGGCCAGTTCGAAGGCGCCATGGCGGTCGGGCTCGGCTACTGGCAGATGATGCGGCTCATCGTCCTGCCGCAGGCGCTCAAGATCACCATTCCGAACATCGTCAACACCTATATCGGCCTGTTCAAGGACACGACGCTGGTCTTCATCGTCGGCATTTTCGATTTCCTTCGAACCGTCGAGGTCTCGCGCATCGATCCGAAATGGGCGGCCCCGGTGACCTCGACGACCGGCTACGCGGTCGCCGCCATCTTCTACCTGATCTTCTGCTACGCCATGTCCCGCTACGCGCGCGCGATGGAAGCGCGCCTTGCCACCGGCCACAAACGCTAGAGGTGCCGCGATGACAGATGCCGCGCTCGACCTGAAGCCAGCACACCTGAATAGCGGTGTCGCGGTGGAAATCGTCGCCATGAACAAGTGGTATGGCGACTTCCACGTGCTGCGCGACATCAATCTGAAAGTGTTGGGCGGCGAGCGCATCGTGATCTGCGGGCCGTCGGGATCCGGCAAGTCGACCATGATCCGCTGCATCAACCGGCTGGAGGAGCATCAGCAGGGCCGCATCATCGTCGACGGCGTGGAACTCACCAACGACCTGAAAAAGATCGACGAGGTGCGCCGCGAGGTCGGCATGGTGTTCCAGCATTTCAATCTGTTTCCGCACCTGACCGTGCTGGACAATTGCACGCTGGCGCCGATCTGGGTGCGCAAGATGCCGAAGAAACAGGCCGATGAGATCGCCATGCACTATCTCACCCGGGTGAAGATTCCGGAGCAGGCGGAAAAATATCCCGGCCAACTCTCCGGCGGCCAGCAGCAGCGCGTGGCGATCGCGCGCGCGCTGTGCATGAACCCGAAGATCATGCTGTTCGACGAGCCGACTTCGGCGCTCGATCCCGAAATGGTCAAGGAGGTGCTCGACACCATGGTCTCGCTCGCCGAGGACGGCATGACCATGCTGGTGGTCACCCATGAAATGGGCTTTGCCCGCCAGGTGGCGAACCGGGTCGTGTTCATGGATCAGGGGCAGATCGTCGAGGCCAATTCGCCGGACGAATTCTTTGCGCATCCGCAGCACGAGCGCACTAAGCTGTTCTTGAGCCAGATTTTGCATTGAGCGGCGGGCGGCCGAACTAGTGCGCGAGCGGGCCTTGCGCGCGCTTCCAGGCGTCGATGCCGCCCTCGACATGCAGCGTTGAGATGAGGCCGGCGTCCTGCGCGGCCTGCACCGCCATGGCCGAGCGCTCGCCAAAAGCGCAGTAGAACACGATGCGCTTGTCGGTCGCGCGCGCCAGCTCATGCAGCATGCCGCCGGTGCGGATGTTCTCCTGCAGGTCGCCATAGGGCGCGTGCAGCGAGCCCGGGATGCTGCCGTGCTTGAGGCGCTCGCTTGCCTCGCGCAGGTCGACAAAGGCGATGTCCGGCCGCCCGATCATGGCGATGCCTTGCGCGGGCGTAGAGCGCCCAGCCGCGCCGCGCGATCTCCTGCTGCGCCAGCCCGATCTTCATGTTGGACGGCACCGCGACGTCCATCATCTTCGGGTTGGGCAGATTGAGGCTCGCCATCAGCGCGACATAGGCGTCGATCGATGTGACCTGCAGGCGCGGATTGTAGCGCTTCTCCTCGCCGATGGTGGAGACGGTGTCGCCTTTGTAGTCGTGCGCCGGAAACACCATGGTCTCGTCGGGCAGCCGCAACAGCTTGCCGAACAGCGATTCATATTGCATGCGCGCGTCGCCGTTCTGGAAATCGGTGCGGCCGGTGCCGCGGATCAACAGCGTGTCGCCGGTGAACACGCGGTCGCGCATCAAAAAGCTGTAAGAGTCGTCGGTGTGGCCGGGCGTGTAGAGCACGTCGAGCGCCAGGCCTTCGATGGTGAGCTTGTCGCCTTCGGCAAGCCGCATCGAGACCACGTCGGCCTTGGTGTTCTCGCCCATGACGGTGATGCAATGGGTGCGGTCGCGCAGCGCGCCGAGCCCGGTGATGTGGTCGGCGTGCAGATGGGTATCGACCGCCTTGACCAGCTTGAGGTCGAGCTCGCGGATCAATTGCAGATAGCGGTCGACCTTCTCCAGCACCGGATCGATGATCATGGCTTCGCCGCCCGCGCGGGACGCAAGCAGATACGAATAGGTGCCGGAGACGCTGTCGAACAGTTGGCGGAAGATCATGGCGCGGAGCCTTTGATTCAAAGGGCAGGGTAGCACAAACGCAACCCCGCCCTCATCCTGAGCTTAACACTGTCATTCCGGGGCGCGCCGAGCAGGCGCGAACCCGGAATCCAGATGACAATTCAGAATGCGCGTCTCGGATTCCTCCGAGCTTCGCTCGCGTCCCGGAATGACGTTGAGCGTGTGTGGCGCGCGCTTCGTGCTGCATGTCGGGCAACCTCCATCGTTCTCGCGGCGCATATGCGCCCGAGGTTTGGGACTCTTTGCCCCCGCCCCGAACAGGGGGACCGGGGGAGTCGACCCCCGCAAAATGCGAGGGGGACGGCGCGCCGAGCGGCGCGTCCAGTCCGTCTGTTCACGCTGGCCTCATCGGCCTGCGTGGCGCCTCTCGGCGCGCCGTCGCGGCGATTTCTGTCCCTGGCGCCGTGCTTCCCGGCGGCGACCCGGCGGGTATTTCGGCCCGCCGATCCGGGCGGCTTCCGCCGCCCTTCGTCTCCGCCACGTCCAGCCATTGAAGGCAGGCCCTCGTAGTGGGGCCGGACGGCTGGCCAGGGCCTCCCGAGTACGCGGGCAGCGAACCCACGCCCGCGGGCGCCGGCCCTGTCCCCGCGATCGGCGCAACCGGTTCGCGTCCCCTCGAGGACAGGGCGATGGGGAATATAAGCCTAGTTGGGAGGGCGGGGATAAGTTCTCACGGGAATGTGATTATGGTCCTAGAGGGCGGGCGGCGGGCGCGAAATACCGCCTGTTCGATGAATGTATGCTATATTCTTTGACGCCGAAGGAATTGAGGCAGCGTGCGCCGTCGCGGCGGACTTCAGAGAGACGAACCCATGAGCAGCCATCTCGACCGCATCACCAGCAATCCTGCGATTTTCGGCGGCCGGCCGTGCATTCGCGGCATGCGGATGCGCGTCAAGGATATTCTTGATCTGCTGGCGTCCGGTGCGAGCCGCCAAGACATTCTCAACGACTATCCGTATTTAGAGGACAACGACATTGCAGCCGCACTCGAATACGCGGCGCAATATGTCGATCATCCGGTCATTCGTTCGACTTAGGCCGTGCGCTTTCTCATTGACGCGCAATTGCCACCGGCGCTTGCGCGCCACTTGGCGGCGCTCGGTCACGGGGCGGAGCATGTAGGCGACGTCGGATTGCTGACGGCGAGCGATGAACGCATCTGGGACCATGCGGCTGCCACCGGCGCGGCGCTGGTGACGAAGGACGAGGATTTCGTCACTATGCGAGCGCTCGACAAACGCGGCAGTCCGGCGGTTATCTGGGTGCGAATTGGCAACACGACAAAGCAAGCACTGATTGCGCGTTTTGCAATCGTGTTCACCGAGATTGTTGACGCATTGGAGCGTGGCGAAACGGTAGTACAGATTTCGGATGCATAGGAACATCTTGTGCCTGCAATCCCTCACCCCGGCCACCTGCTCAAGCGTGAACTGGTGGCGCGCAAGCGTAGCGCCAACAGGCTGTCGCTCGACATCGGCGTGCGCCCGGCGGAAACGGCGTGAGTTTGTAGAGTGGGTTAGTGCACCTTGCCTAGGGTAAATTTCGATTCCATTTGCTCCAGCGGTCGGTTTCAGCGCCCGTAGCCTTCAACCGTCGCCGAACCGTTTCCGACAAAACGTCTTCCGCGCAATAGAAAGGTCGTCCGATTCCTCCGTAGAATCCCAACATCGAAATGTGCTCAGCCCACGGCCGAATATTTTCGTCTTCAAAAGCGAGCCTTACGGTCAATTCGTAAATGAGGCCCGCCAAGATTGCGCCGGTAAAATCTAAGTCGGTGGTAGGCATATCTTCGTCTTGAAAAGTGTACATAGCCGCGACCGCTCCGCCAACGTTGAGTTCGCTAAGTTCCTCGATTTCATCTTTCGTTAGCCCCCCCGGCCGACAAGAACATGCTTTCCTAACGTAATTGTTGCAGAGTTCTGCTACACAGATTACATCTAAGAGCTCACGTGGATGATCACAGCATTTATCTTGGCATTTTTCCACAGCATCATAGAGCTTCCAGCTTTTACGATCCTTCCCCAAAGACTGCGAGTGAGCCAACAGACCAACAATCGGCGGCCTATTCAACTCGTCGTATGGAGTGCCAAAGCGGGCCTGCGCCTTTCTTTTTATTGCGCAAGCCGTCTCAAATGTTCTTGTGATATCGGCCTTTCTTAGGGTGAGTTTGCATTCAAACGCAGCAACAACACCGCCAGAGAAAAGATATTTTTCGCTTCTAAGTCCTTTCGGATAAGAAGGTGTCAGAACCAATACGTCCATCTGAGGGCTTGAGGAGCCATCCTCAAAAAGGATTTGTCCCTTGGTCACCACACGATAATTGGCCGGTAACCAGTCGCGAAGTATTTCGGCCCAATTTTCCTCGGCTTGATCTCCCGCTGTTCCTGGATCTTCGCGACTTCGTTCTCGAATTCCCGCGTAATCGCTAGCCAGCGATTTTTTGACAGCGCCCATCAGCTTGAAAAAATCGTGCTTCTTTTTCACCGCCGATTCCAACGTTGTGCTCGTCTAAATGCCCCACCCGTCCGTTAGGACCCATCATTCGTCGGCGATAACGACGTTGGGTCCTTCGATCAATATCACCCCGCCGTTTCGACGCTCCGCTTCTTCCTTCCGCCGCCGCGCGCCAGCACCGGCTTCAGAAACGCCACGGTATAGCTCCGCTTCACCTTCACAATATCCTTCGGTGTGCCTTGCGCCACCCGCGGGTCAAGCCCGAGGGCAGGCTTTTTCGCCGCGGGTTACTTCGCCGCCACCGGCGTCAACTCAAACACGCGCCCGTATTTCGCCGCCTCCGCAACATTGCCGGCACGCAGGGCGAGCGTGACGGTCTCGAGCTTGCGCGCGTCGTCGGCCGACATGGTCGGAGACCAGCTATCGTCGCTGTAATGCAATTCGATCGCGACCTCGGCGGCGTATTTGCCTTCGTGGATCAGCTCGGTGGACTTGCGGAATTGTCATTGACTTAATCCGTCGTCTGAAATCCTCGTCTCACAATACTACCTCAATCCTTCTCCACCGCCGTATCCGGCCGACCGCCCCATTCCGTCCAGGAGCCGTCATAGACGCGGCCGAGGTCCTTGCCGATCGCGTCGAGGCCCAACGACAGGATCACCGCGGTGACGCCGGAGCCGCAGGTGGTGATCACCGGCTTGTCGGTATCGACGCCGGCTTTCTTGAACGCCTGCGCGATGCGCTCGGGCGCGACCAGGCGGCCGTTCTCGACGATCTCGGCAAACGGCACATTGAACGCGCCCGGCATGTGGCCGGAGCGCAGGCCGGGACGCGGATCGGGCGCCTTGCCGGCGAAGCGCTCGGCCGAGCGCGCGTCGACCACCTGCGCGCTGCCGTCGTTGAGCGCCATCTGCACGTCGCCGTGCATGGCCACCGCGCCGGTGTCCATCACCGCCTTGAACGTGCGCGCCGGGCGCTTGACCTCGCCGGCTTCGGTCGGGCGGCTTTCCGCTTTCCAGGCCGCCAGCCCGCCGTCGAGGATGAACACGTTCTTGGCGCCGAAGATGCGGAAGGTCCACCAGATGCGCGGCGCCGAATAAAGGCCGCTGGCGTCATAGACCACGATGGTGTCGGTCTCGGCGATGCCGAGCTTGCCCGCCGCCTCGCCGAACTGGTCGGGCCCCGGCAGCATGTGCGGCAGGTCGCTCGAATGATCGCAGACCGCGTCGATGTCGAAGAACACCGCACCGGGAATGTGCGCGGCGAGGTATTCCGCCTTGGCGTCGCGCTTCTGGATCGGCAGATAATAGGAGCCGTCGACGACGACGAGATTGGGCTTGCCCAATTCGCCGGCGAGCCATTCGGTGGGTTTAAGCCATTTGCTGGCAGGCTTGGGGCTCGCAGGTGTCTGTGCGTTCATGATGTCCGGCCTTCAGGTGGGGTCAATGCCAAGCATCACGCAAGAGTTCCATGGAAGCAATGGCGCGTGGCGCGATTAACCGCTCGTCCCCGCGAAAGCGGGGACCCAGGGCGAAAAACTGATTAGCGACGCAATCTCGGCACTGGATTCCCGCTTGCGCGGGAATGAGCGGAGCGTCGTGCGGCCGACGGCCCTACACCAGCGCCAGCCGCACGCGGCGGTTCTGCTTGCCCTTCTTCTCGATCTGCGTCACCCGCACCGCGCCGATTTCGCCGGTGGCGCGCACATGGGTGCCGCCGCAGGGCTGCAGATCGAGCCCGGCGATCTCGATCAGCCGCACGCGGCCGGTGCCCATCGGCGGCTTCACCGACATGGTCTTGACCAGGCCGGGATTGGCGGCGAGCTCGTCATCGGTGATCCAGCGGCTGGTCACGGCCGCGTTGCTGGCGATCATCTCGTTGACGCGTGCCGTGACCGCGTCCTTGTCGAGGCCGGCCTCCGGAATATCGAAATCGAGCCGGCTCTCGGCTTCGCCGACCGAGCCGCCGGTGACCGCGTAGGGCAATGCGGCGGAGAGCAGATGCATCGCGGTGTGCATGCGCATGCGGGCGTAGCGCTTGTCCCAATCGATCGCCGCGGTCACCGCATCGCCGACCTTGAGGGCAGGGGCGCCAAGTTTCGGGAGATTTTGCGCCGGCACATGCGCGATCTCGCTCTTGGCGGCGTCGGTATAGACCGCGGTGGCGATGGGGACGCGCGTGCCGTCCGCCGTGGCGAGCGCGCCGGCATCGCCGGGCTGGCCGCCGGAGGTGGCATAGAACACGGTGCGGTCGAGCACGATGCCGCCTTGCTCGGTGATCGCGACCACGCGCGCCGCGCAGTCCTTCAGGTAGGAGTTGTCGCGGAACAGGCACTCGGTCGGCATCAATGATTTCCGCGCATGATCCCACGTTCACGGGGACGCGCGCAGGCACGGCGAAATTCGGCATCAGCGCCCTCACGTCTTCACAAACGGCGGCTTGATGTCGGTCTTGCGCTCCAGCCATTCCGGCACCGGCAGGTTCTTCGAACGCAGAAACTCGGGATTGAACAGCTTGGACTGATAGCGCGTGCCGTAGTCGCATAGCACCGTCACGATGGTGTGGCCGGGGCCGAGCTCCTTGGCCAGACGAATGGCGCCGGCGACATTGATGCCGGAGGAGCCGCCGAGGCAGAGGCCTTCCTGCTCCAGCAGATCGAAGATCAGCGGCAGCGCTTCCTCGTCGGGGATGAGATAGGCCTTGTCGACCTTGATGTCCTCGATGATCGGGGTGACGCGGCCGAGCCCGATGCCTTCGGTGATCGAGCCGCCTTCCGTTGCTTTCGCCTCGCCGTTCTTGAACAGATTGTACATGGCGGCGCCGCGCGGATCGGCGACGCCGATGACGATGTCCTTCTTCTTCTCGCGCAAATAGCTCGACGCCCCGGCGATGGTGCCGCCGGTGCCGATGGCGCATATGAAGCCGTCGATCTTGCCGCCGGTCTCTTCCCAGATTTCCGGGCCGGTGGAAACGTAATGCGCCTTGCGATTGTCGAGATTGTTCCATTGGTCGGCGAAGATCACGCCGTTGGTCTCTTTCTTCTTCAGCTCTTCCGCCAATCGCCGGCCGACATGCTGGTAGTTGTCCGGGTTGCTGAACGGCAGCGCCGGCACCTCGACCAGCTCGGCGCCGCACAGCCGCAACATGTCTTTCTTCTCTTGGCTCTGCGTGTTCGGCATCACGATCAGCGTGCGGTAGCCGCGCGCATTGGCGACCAGCGCCAGCCCGATGCCGGTATTGCCGGCGGTCGATTCAACCACCAGCCCGCCGGGGCGCAATTCGCCGCGCGCCTCCGCCTCCAGGATCATCTGGCGGCCGGCGCGATCCTTCACCGAGCCGCCGGGATTCATGAATTCGGCCTTGCCCAGGATGGTGCAGCCGGTCGCCTGCGAGGCGCGCGCGAGCTTGATCAGCGGCGTGTGCCCGATCGCTTCAATGATGCCGTCGCGGATCTGCATGCTGTTAACCCGGCTGCTGGAGGCGAGATTCGACCCTAGTGGAGCCATTCCGAGGCGACAAGACCGCCTGTCTCACCCTGGCACGGTGCGGCGCGCGGCCGCGGAAATGCACGCGCGTGGCGCAAGATGACCCGGAATCGCCCGTCCAACGTGTGTTTCTTGCCGAGGTTTTTCAATTGCCGGGAACGGCGGAAAGGACATCGAAACCATACCGCCGCATTGGCCGGCGGTAACCTGGGGTATTCACTAGTTATTTCCTGCGGCCGCCTAATCGTGACCGCGGGGACACGGCAGGAAGGCGGGGCCCCAAGCCTGAGCGTTGTGGGTGCCAATGTTGATGAATCTCGACGTCAATACGCTGTTTGTCGTCACGATCTATGTCGAGGCGATCCTCGGCCTATTGCTGTTGTTTGCTTGGGTGCAGAACACCGCGATCCAGGCGGTGGCTTGGTGGGGCTTTGCCCATCTGCTGCGCGCCGCTTCGGTGGTGCTGTTCGGCATGTATGGCAGCGTGCCCGACCTGGTCACCATCGATTTCGCCAACGCCTTGCTGTTCACCTCGTTCGCCGTCACCTGGACCGGCTCGCGCGTGTTCGACGGCCGTCCGGCCGAGCCGGTCTACATGGTCACCGGCGCGGTGCTCTGGCTGTTGATCTGCCGGCTGCCGGTGCTCAACGACGCGGTCAACGCGCGCGTGCTGATCGCCTCCGGCATCATCACGACCTACACCTGGCTCACGGCCTACGAATTCTGGCGCGGGCGCGAAGAGCAACTGGTGTCGCGCTGGCCGGCGATCTTCATGCTGTTTGCGCACGGCGCGCTGTTCCTGCTGCGCACGCCGCTGGTCGCGGTGCTGCCGTGGTCGATCACCAATCATGTCTACGGCAGCGTGTGGCTCACCGTGCTCTCGTTCGAGGCGCTGCTGTTCACCATCTCGATCGCCTTCATCCTGCTGGCCATGGCCAAGGAGCGCACCGAACTGCGCCACCGCACCGCCGCCATGGTCGATCCGCTCACCGGCATCGCCAACCGCCGCTCGTTCCTGCACGAGGCCGGCCTGATCGCCAAGCGGCACAACAGCTCGCCGCGGCCGACCGCCGTGCTGTTGATCGACCTCGACCATTTCAAGTCGATCAACGACCGCTTCGGCCATGCGCTCGGCGACCGCGTGCTCGAGATCTTCGCCAGCGCCGCGCGCCAGTCGATCCGCGCCTCCGATCTGATCGGACGCCTGGGCGGCGAGGAGTTCGCCGCCATCTTGTGCGACACCACCCGCGACAAGGCGATTTTGGCGGCCGAGCGGATTCGGGAAAGTTTCGCGGTCGCTGCCAAGGAGGTCGACAGCCGCCCGGTCTGCGCCACCGTGAGCATCGGCGTGGTTCATTGCCAGGAGCCGACGCTCGACGTGCACGAATTGCTGGCACATGCCGACCAGGCGCTTTATTTCGCCAAGGAGAACGGCCGCAACCGGGTCGAGGTCGCCTCGCTCGAGCTCATGCGCGACCGCATGACCGGCGAGCCGGCGCCGACCTCGGCCAATTCGCTGGCCTCGATAGCGGCCAGCAAAAGCGCGGCCAAGAGCGAAGCCGCCTGAGCCCACACGCCGCCAAATCGACGGCCGACCGTTTGCATCAAGCAGTATTGTCGTTGCAGCGTCAGATAGCTGACGGCTATCGGCGCGCTCGACCCTTGGCCCGGTAGTTTGATTGCCAACGATCTTGATTCCTCGGCAAAGCGCGCTTTTTGCGGTGCGCAATGCTGCGGCGTCGAGGACGATTGACGTTGGGCGCGGAATTGGGTCACTTTAGGACGAGTGGGCGGGGTTGCTGGCCCATGAGATAGTGGGATGCCAAACTAATTCAAAGCTGCACGGGAGGAAGATATGAAAATATTCCGATTGCTGGGGCTCGCCGCCCTGGCGTTCGCGGTGGGCGGAACCGCGCAAGCGGCGACCGTGAAGATCGGCGTGGTGCTGCCGTTCAGCGGCGCCAATGCCGATCTCGGCCACCAGATCGACAAGGCGTTCGATCTCTACGTCAAGCTGCACGCGAAAGACATCGCGCCCCATAAAGTCGAGATCATCAAGCGCGACGAGGGCCCGCCGACCGGCGCCCAGGCCAAGACCGTCACCACCGAGCTGATCCTCAACGACAAGGTGCAATTGGTCACCGGCTTTGTGTTCTCGCCGTCGGCGATCGCGCTGGCGCCGGTGATCACCAAGGCCAAGATTCCGATGGTCATCGCCAATGCCGGCACCGCCTGGATCACCAATCTGTCGCCTTACATCGTGCGGCTGTCGTTCAGCATGTGGCACCCGGCCTACCCGATGGGGCGCCTATGCCTATGACAAACTCGGCTGCAAGACCGCGGCGGTCGCCTATACCGACTTCCCGCCCGGCAAGGATTCGGTGCAAGCGTTCGAGACCGGCTTCAAGAAGGCCGGCGGCAAGGTGGTGCTGTCGATCCCGATGGGCTCGCCCGTGCACGTGCCGGACTTCACGCCGTTCATGCAGCGCGTCAAGGATGCGCATCCCGATTGCCTCTATGGCTTCGTTCCCTCCGGCGCGCATGCGACCGGCATCATGAAGGCCTATGGCGAGGTCGGCCTGAAAAAGGCCGGCATCAAGCTGATCGGCCCGATGGACCTGATCCCCGACAACAAGCTGCAGGACATGGGTGACGCCGCCATCGGCACCATCGTGATGGGCCATTACGCGGTCGATCTCGACAACGCCGCCAACAAGGCGTTCCTTGCCGAATGGCACAAGGCTTACGGCCCCGAACTCCTATCCCGACTTCATGTCGGCGGCGGGCTGGGACACCATGCATGCCATCTTCGACACCATCAAGAAGCTCAACGGCAACTTGTCGGACGGCGCCAAGGTGGTAAAGGCGCTGGAGGGCTGGTCGACCGACGGACCGCGCGGGCACGTGATGATCGATCCCAAGACCCGCGACATCGTCGAGGACGAGCATGCCATGGAGGTCTATCGTAAGCCTGACGGCAAGCTCGGCGAGAAGATCGTCGGCACCACCAAGGCCGTGCATGACGAGTGCAAGATCCTCAAGCTCGGCCGCTGCAAGTAACCGTTTGATTTGACGAAAAAGGCGCCGCCGCGCATAACGGCGCGGCGGCGTTTTGTTCGTGCGAAGGGGTGGGGCCCGTGTCGCATGTTGCCAACATAGTCGTCAGCATCCTGTTCGACGGCTTGGCCTATGCCATGTTCCTGTTCATCACCTCCGTCGGCCTATCGGTGACGATGGGGCTGATGGGCTTCGTGAACCTGGCGCATGGCGCCTTCGCCATGTGCGGCGGCTTCTTCGTCGTCTCGCTGACGCGGGCGCTCGGCGTCGATTTCGTTTCATCGCTGATCATTGCATCGGTCGCGGTCGGCATCATTAGCGTGCCGTTCGAGCGCTATCTCTACCGCCAGCTTTACAAGTCGACCGATCTCGAGCAGGTGCTGCTCACCATCGGCCTGGCGTTCATGTCGATCGCCACCTTCACCTATTTCTATGGGCCGATCCCGAAATCGGTGCCGCTGCCGGATTGGCTGGAAGGCGATGTCAATTTCGGCTTCCGCGCTTTTCCGAGCTATCGCGTCTTCATGATCGCGGTCGGCGCCGTGCTGATCGCCGTGCTCTGGTACGCCTTCGAGAAAACCAATATCGGCGCCAAGATCCGCGCCGCCGTCGACAACCGGCGAATGGCGGAATCGGTCGGCATCAATGTCGACCGGCTGTTCACGCTCACCTTTGCGCTCGGCTCGGGGCTCGCCGCGCTCGGCGGCGGGCTCGCCATTCAGCTGTTCGGCCTGACGCCCAATTTCGCGGTGCTTTACCTCGTGCTGTTCCTGATCGTGGTCGCGGTCGGCGGCCTCGGCAGCTTGAAGGGCACGCTGCTCGCCGCGCTGGTGATCGGCATTATCGATACCGGCGGCAAGTACATCTATCCGGTGGCAGGCAACTTCTTCATCTACGCCATCACGGTGATTGTGCTGCTGATCAGGCCGGCGGGGTTCTATGGCCGCGAGTGAGAACAGGCCGCTGGGTGCCAGCGCCGTCGAAGCGCGCAGGCGGGCGGCCGACTATCTTATCCGCCGGCACTATTTCCACTGGCCCGAAGCCTTGCCCTGGCTGCTCGCGGTCGCGGCGTACCTTGTCTTTCCTGACCGCATGACCTTCGGCAGCCAGGTGTTGATCGGGGTGATGTTTGCGCTCTCGCTCGACCTTATCCTCGGCTATGCCGGCATCGTCTCGCTCGGGCACGCCGCCTTCTTCGGCATCGGCGCTTATACGGTCGCGCTCGGCTTCGTCAGCTTCGGTTGGAGCGAGCCGATCAGCGGTGTGATCGCCGGCGGGCTGGTGGCGGGTCTTGCCGGCGTCGTCGTGGGTTGGTTCATACTGCGTTACCGCGGCCTGACGTTGCTCATGCTGACGATCGCCTTCGCCGCCATGTTGCAGGAGTTGGGTAACCTGCGTTCCGATATCACCGGCGGCTATGACGGCTTGCCGGGGCTGACCTTCGATCCGCTGTTCGGCTATTTCGACTACGATCTCTACGGGCACACCAACTACTGGTACGTCCTGATCGTCCTCGCCATCGTCTTCTATTTCGTGCGCCGCAACGTCTATTCGCCGTTCGGGCAGGCGCTCACCGGCATCCGCGAGAATGTGCGGCGCATGCACGCGATCGGCTCGCCGGTGCATCGCCGGCTGGTGACGGTCTACGCCATCGCGGCGGCGATCGCGGGCGTCGCCGGCGCGCTGTTCACCCAGACCAATGCCTATCTCACCTTGAGCGTGTTCGAATTCGACGTCTCGGCCAAAGTGATGGTGATGCTCATACTCGGCGGCACTGGGCGGCTCTACGGCGCCTTTATCGGTGCTGTGGTCTACATGGTGCTGGAGGATTATTTTTCCAAACTGAGCCCGACCTTCTGGCAATTCGGCATCGGACTGCTGCTGGTTCTGGCGGTGTTGTTCGCGCGCCGCGGCCTGTTGGGGGTGGTCGAAGATGCCGCCAAATATCTTGCGCGGAGGAAATCGTCATGACCGCCGCGCTGCAAGTGCAGGGCCTCAACCGCAGCTTCGGCGCGCTGCACGTGACCCGCGACGTCGACCTTGAGCTCGAGCGTGGCGCCCGCCGCGCTTTGATCGGCCCGAACGGCGCCGGCAAGACCACGCTGGTCAACTTGATTACCGGCGTGCTCAAGCCGTCGTCGGGCAAGGTCGTGCTCGACGGCGCGGACATCACGGCGACGTCGCAGGCCGAACGAGCGCGGCGCGGCCTCGCGCGCACCTTCCAGATCAACCAGCTGTTCCGCGGACTGAGCGTGCTCGAAAACATCTGCATGGTGATTGGCGAGCGCGATGCACACAACGACAACATGTGGCGCTCGGCAGGCGCCAAGCGGGTCGTGATCGACGAGGCGCTCGACCATCTCGAACTCGCTGCGCCTGACCGAGGATGCGCTCAAGCTGGTGCGCGAGTTGCCTTATGGCCGCCAGCGGCTGGTGGAGATCGCCATCGCGCTGGCGCAAAAGCCGCGCGTGTTGCTGCTCGACGAGCCGGCGGCCGGCGTCCCCTCGTCGGAAAGCCATCTCATCCTCGACGTGGTGGCCGCGCTCGATCCCGACATCGCCATCCTGATCATCGAGCACGATATGGACGTGGTGATGCGCTTTGCCAAGCAGATCACCGTGATGGTGCAGGGCGCGGTGTTCACCGAAGGCGCGCCGGCCGAGATCATGGCGAACGAAGACGTGCGCGCCGTCTATCTCGGCCAGGAGACGCGTCATGGCGGAGGCGGCCATGGCTGAGCGCGCGCTTGAGCTCGACCGGGTATCCGCCGGCTATGGCGAGACCGTGGTGCTCGAGGACATCAACCTTGCGCTCGAAGTCGGCGAGTCGCTGTCGATCATCGGCCGCAACGGCGTCGGCAAGTCGACGCTGCTCGCCACCATCATGGGCCATACCACGCTGCATAGCGGACGCGTCGTGCTGCACGGCAAGGACATCTCGCAGCTCGTCACCTATCGTCGCGTCAGCGCCGGGCTCGGGCTGGTGCCGCAGGAGCGCGAGATTTTTCCCTCGCTCACGCTCAAGGAAAACCTGGAAGTCGCCGCCCGGCCGGGCGCCTGGACGCTTGAGAAGGTCTACGAGCTGTTTCCGCGCCTGGCCGAGCGCGCCGGCAACCGCGGCAATCAGCTGTCCGGCGGCGAGCAGCAGATGCTGGCGATCGGGCGCGCGCTGATCGGCAATCCGACCGTGCTGCTGATGGACGAGCCGTCGGAAGGCCTGGCGCCGGTGATCGTGGAGGAGCTGGCGCGTGCGGTGAAGCGGCTCGCGGCCGAAAGCGGGCTGGCGATGATCCTGGTCGAGCAGAACACGCGGCTGGCGCTCGACATCGCGCCGCGCGTGGTGGTGATGGACCGCGGGCAGATCGTCTACGACGGGGCAAGCGAAACTTTGCGCAAGGATCCGGCCAAGCTTGAGCAGTTGATCGGCGTAGCGGCGGCTTGATATTGAATGGGGCGCTGCCCACTCGGCGCCACGCGATATTGCCTTCGCGTGCGCTATCGAGCATAGGCTGACGGTCAGTCGCGTCACTTGAGCCGGGCTATCATGAAGCGCAGCACCAACCGTATTCTCACCACGCACGTCGGCAGCCTGATCCGCCCGCCGGCTTTGCAGGACTTCCTGCGCCTGAAGCAGGCGGGCAAGCCGTACGACGAGACGGCCTATCAAAAATGCCTCGCCAACTCCGTCACCGAGGTGGTGCGTCATCAGGCTCACGTGGGCGTCGACGTCATCAGCGACGGCGAGTTCGGCAAATCGATCAGCTGGTCGCAATATGTGTTGGAGCGGCTGTCCGGCTTCGAGCGCCGGCCGATCAGGAACGAAGCGGCCAACCCGTTCAAGCGCGGCGCCGACCGCACGCGCTTTGCGGAATTCTACGCCGAGCTCGACGCCCAAGACGGCGTGGTCACGTCGATCGATGCGGTCTGCGTCGGGCCGATCGCAATATACCGGCCAAGCCGAACTGCAGCGCGACATCGACAACTTCAAGACGGCGCTCAAGGGCGTGCAGGTGGAGGAGGCGTTCTTGCCGGTGGCGGCGCCGGCGAGCGTGATCCCCGACCGCAAGAACGAATATTACAAGAGTGGCGAGGAGCTGCAGATCGCGATCGGCGAGGCGATGCGCGCCGAATACAAAATGATCGTCGATGCCGGCTTGCTGCTGCAGCTCGACGATGCGCGCAACGCCGTCACCTACGACCGCATGGTGCCGCCGGCCACATTCGAGGACTACCGGCGCTGGCTCGCCAAGCAGGTGGACATCATCAACCACGCCATCGAAGGGCTGCCGGCAAGACCGCATCCGCTATCACGTCTGCTGGGGCTCATGGCCGGGCCCGCATGTCAGCGACGTGCCGCTGAAAGACATCGTCGATCTGATCCTGAAGGTGAAGGTCGGCGCCTATGTGATCGAAGGCGCCAATCCGCGCCACGAGCATGAATGGCAGGTGTGGAAGACCGCCAAGCTGGGGGCAGGGCAGGTGCTGATCCCCGGTGTCATCAGCCATGCCACCAATGTGGTGGAACATCCCGAGCTGGTGGCCGAGCGCATTGTGCGGCTCGCCAAAATCGTCGGGCGCGAGAACATCATCGCCGGCACCGATTGCGGCTTCGCGCAAGGCCCGTTCCACCGCCGCGTGCACCCCACCATCATGTGGGCCAAGCTGGAGGCGCTTAGCCAGGGTGCCCGGCTTGCGAGCCAGGAACTGTGGTCATAGGCTCTCCGTTGACCATGACGTCCGACGCCCCCCGAGCCGGAGCCTTGCCATGAATATCAGCGCGCAGAAGACCAGCGGATTAGCGATCCCGTTCGACCATGCCCGGCTCGACCGGCTGATGGACGAGGCCGGCATCGACGTGGTGCTCGCCACCTCCAAGCACAATGCGCAGTACCTGACCGGCGGCCACCGCGCCAATTTCTTCGACTACATGGATGCCACCGGCGTCACCCGCTATCTGCCGGTCTTCATCTATCCCAAAGGTGCGCCGGAAAAAGCCGCCTATATCGGCCATCGCCTCGAAAGCTACCAGCACCAGGCCAAGCCGCTATGGACGCCGGAGACGGTGATGGCCTCGAACGGCTCGGTCGACGCCATGGAGAAGGCGGTCGAGCTATATGAAGAAGGCCGGCATGAAGCCGAAGCGGATCGCCACCGAGCTCGGCTTCCTGCCCTATGACGCGGCGCAAGTGCTGCGCAAGGCTTTCCCCGACGCCGAGTGGGTCGACGCGCTCTATGTAATGGAGCGCCAGCGGCTGGTGAAATCGGCGGACGAACTGAAGATGCTGAAGTACGCTTCGGAATCGGTGATCTCCGCCATGCAGGCGGTGATCGCCAAGACCGGTCCGGGCAAGACCAAGGCCGAGGTGGTGGAAGAGTTGCGCCAGCAGGAGACCCTGCGCGGGCTCAATTTCGAATATTGCCTGATCACGGCCGGCACCAGCATGAACCGCGCGCCGTCGGACCAGGTGTGGGGGGCGGGCGATATCATGTCGCTCGACAGCGGCGGCAATTATCACGGCTACATCGGCGACGTCTGCCGCATGGCGATCCAGGGCGAGGCGGATGCCGAACTAGAAGACCTGCTGGCGGAGATCGAGTCCATCCAGCGCGCCGCGTTCAAGGCCGCGCGCCCCGGCGCGCTGGGCCGCGCGCTCTACGATGCCGCCGAGCCGCTGGTGCAGAAATCGAAGCACCACAACAACATCGAATTCCTCGCCCACGGCATGGGCATGGTGAGCCACGAGGGACCCAGGCTCACCGATAGCGGGCCGGTGGCTTATCCGGCCGAGCACGCCGGCGAGCCGCTCGAACCCGGCATGGTCATTTCGGTCGAGACCACGCTCAAGCATCCGGGCCGCGGCTTCATCAAGCTGGAGGACACCGTGATCGTGACCGCGGCCGGTCACGAGATCTACGGCGAGGGCGCGCGCGGCTGGAACAAGGCGGGGACGCAGGCAAGCTAGACGCTGCCTCAGAACGAGCGCCAGAATAGAGGACGGATCGTGGCCGACATTGTTGGCGCGTTCGGCGTGCCGCACACGCCGTTTTTCCCGTTTTTCGTGGAGCGCGACGGGCCGCAATGCGAGACCGCGCGCTATTTCGCGGCGCTGCGCGCGGAGCTCGAAGCGCTCAAGCCCGACGTGCTGGTGATGTTCAGCACCGATCATCTCAACACGTTCTTCTTCGACAATCTGCCGATCTTCGCCATCGGGGTGACCGAGCAATTCACCGGCGCCTGCGATGAAGTGCGGGCGACGCCGCTTTATACGGTCAAGTCGCGCGCCGATCTCGCCGGCCATATTCACCGTGCCTGTGTCGAGGCCGGCTTCGACGTGGCGGTGACGCAGAAATTCGCGGTCGATCATTCGGTGATTGTGCCGCTGCATTTCCTGACGCCGCAGATGCAAATTCCGGTGATCCCGTTTTTCATCAGCGGCCACGTGCCGCCGCTGCCGGCCGCGCGGCGCTGCTACGAGCTCGGCCGCATGGTGCGGCGCGCCATCGAAAGCTTTCCCGAAAGCTTGCGGGTCGTGACCATGGGCAGCGGCAGCATCTCGCTCGAAGTCTGGGGCCCGCGCCTCAGGATCGGCTCCGGCGACGGCGTGCCGGATCCGGCCTGGGTCGAGCGCGTCTGCGGGCTGCTCGAGCGCGGCGACGTCGAGACGCTGATCGAGGAGGCGACGCCGGCTCAATTCCGGCAAGCCGGCAATGTCTCCGGAGAACTGCTCAACTGGATCGCCATGCTCGGCACCATCGATCCGCGGCCGGCCAAGGCGGTGACCCCACAAATGGCCAACGGCCACGCCTACGCGGTGTGGCGGAGCTGACGCGATGTCGATTTACGGCGTGAATTATCTCTTGCGCGAATTGCTGCGCGACCATGCGTTTCGGGCGGCGATGAAAGACAACCCGGCGGAAGCGCTGAAGGCTTGCGACATCACCGACGAAGAGCGCAAGCTGCTGCTGGCCGGCGACGTCGCCGGGCTGCATCGGCTCGGCGTCAACGATTTCCTGATGGGCTATCTGCCGCGCTTCGGCATCGTCGGGCTCGATCCGAAGAGCTATGGCGAGCGCATCAGCACTCAAGCGCCATGATCATCGCCGCGCGCTGTCGACCTGCGCGGCGAGCGCCCTGAGGGCAGGGGCGATGGTCACCGGATAGTCGATGCCCGTTTCCAAGCACTTGAGCGGTTCGGGCAGACGCGCCAGCTCGCGCGCGGCGCGCTCGCGGATTTGCGCGAGCGTAGGCGAGGGCGACAGGCGCTTGCCGCCGCGCATCACCGGCACGATCAGCGCCTCGCCGGATTGCGCGTCGGTTTCCAGCGACAGGATATCGCCGCGCCATGCGGCCATCGCGTGTCATAGGCGCGCCAGACCTGCTTGCGGCCGGGCCAGGTGGCCTTGCCTTCCGAGCGTTTGCGGCGCGCGCGGCCGGCATATTCCTGCAGCTTGTAGGCGCAATCGAGCGCCGGCACGTCGACCGAGGCCGCCAGATTGACGCCGATGCCGAAGCCGTCGATCGGCGCCTTTTCCTTCATCATGCTCTGCAGCACGTCCTCGGTGATGCCGCCGCTGACCAGGATGATGACGTCTTTCAAGCCGCCCTCATCGAACATACGCCGCACCTTGCGCGCGCCGGCGACCAGATCGCCTGAATCGATGCGCACGCCGCGGATCGTGATGCCGTCTGCCTTCAAGCGCGGCGCCAGCTCGATCACCTTGCGGGCGCCGGCCTCGGTATCATAGGTGTCGATCAGAAGAATGATGCCTTCCGGCCGCGCACGCGCGAAGTTCTCGAACGCCTGCGTCTCGTCGTCGTGCACTTGGATGAACGAATGCGCCATGGTGCCGACGATCGGAATGCCGTAGCGCTCGCCGGCTTCGACATTGGCGGCGCCGGCAAAGCCGGCGAGGTAGCTGGCGCGCGCCGAATAAAGCCCGGCCTCGGCACCGTGCGCGGTGCGCAAGCCGAAATCGGACAGGATTTTTCCAGGCGCGGCCAGCACCATGCGCGCGGCTTTGGAGGCGATCAGCGTCTGATAATGCAAAATGTTGATGAGACGCAATTCAACGATCTGTGCCTGCGGCAGCGGCGCAGTCACGCGCAGCAGCGGCTCGTTGGCGAAACAGACGGTGCCTTCCGGGATCGCGTGCACGTCGCCGGTGAAGCGGAAACCGGCGAGGTAGTCGAGCAGGTTATCGCGAAACCGCCCGGTGCTTCTCAGCCAGTCGATGTCGGCGGCGGAGAATTGCAGCGTTTCAAGGTAGCCGAGCGCATCATCAAGACCCGCCGCCAGCAGAAAGCCGCGCCGGGCCGGCAGCCGCCGAACGAAGAACTCGAACACCGCCTCCTTGTCCTCGCCATGGTCCAGATAGGTCTGGAGCATGTTGAGCTCATAGAGGTCGGTGATGAGGGGGCTGGCGGCAGGTGTCATGACGGGCGCGATCTTTCCCCCATTCCGTCAAACCGCGCAAGTTCGGATGCCTCATCGCACGGCCAGGAAAAATCCGGCTACCGGCCGCATGCCCAACGGTATTTGAAAAAAGCGCTGGCCGCGCCGCAGGGACTGCGACGCGGCCGGCTTGCATTGGAGCGATGGACAATTCCGCTGCGCGCGGAATGGTCTGCCGCGGATGTCGGACTATTTGCCCAGGCTCTGCTTATACTTCTTTCCGGCGGCGTTGAGCGCCGGCGGTGTGGTGTGGCACGCGCTGCATGCCTTGCCGGTCTTCTGCGCGAACGCCGGGGTCGCCTGCGTCTGTCCCGACACAGCGATCGTGATTGCCACGCCGAACAATATCGCGGTCGCGGTCGTCGCGGCGGCAGTCAGAATTGTACCGATGGTGATTGCATTTCGCATTGACGATCTCCTGGGGTCCTAACGCCGATTGATTCCGGCATCCGTCACAGCGGCGCGGAAATTATCAGATGAACTCGGCAATCGAGAAGTGGCGACTGGCTGCGTTCCCTGCAAGGCTAACCCTATCTCCCGAAGGCGGATAAGCCATGCAATTCGGCATTGGTCGGAGCAGCCGGCTTGCCCGAAATGCGTCGGCAAGTGCACATCGGCGTCGCTAAGCAATAGAAAAATCATGCGCCGCGCGCGCTGCATATTGAATTGAAATCACAAATCTTTTCGGCGCGGCTCCGGCGCCGTCTGCATGAAAAAAATGTACTTGGGGCCACCGCCGGCGCCGGCCATTACATCGGCGCCGACCTTGTAACGTATTGGAATCAAATAGAAAAACGCGGCAAGCCGGCACGTTGGCACGCGGCTTGCGATACAAGGTGCGAGAGACATGAGGAAAACAAGGTGGCGAAGATGACCAACAAAACAAGAATTCTCATCGTCGACGACGACGAAGTGGTGCGTCAAAGCTACTTGCGCTCGTTGGAAAGCGCCTTCTGCAATGTCGAAACCGCCAGCAACGGCGAAGAGGCCTTGCAGACGATGGACCGGGACCCCGCCGACGTCGTGCTGCTCGATATGCGCATGCCCGGCGAGGACGGTCTGTCGATTTTGCGCAAGATCAAAAATCAATGGCCGGGCAGCGAGGTGGTGATCATCACCGGCTATCCGACCGTGGACACCGCCAAGGAAGCGGTGCGGCTCGGCGCCTACGACTACCTCACCAAGCCGACCGCCCCCCAGGACGTGATCAACGTCACCGGCGGCGCCGTCACCCGCAAACACTGGGCATTGCACCGCGTGCCGGAAGCCGCGGCCTGCACGGCCTGAGGACTAGAGAAAAACCGCAACCGCAAGAGCCAAGCGAATTCGAAAAGGAGACTGTCATGAACGCATTGCGCAAAGTACTCGTTGTCGACGACGATCCCGTCGTCCGCCAGAGCATCAACCGTGTTCTCACGAACAAAGGCTATGCCGTCATCACCGCCGAGACCGGCGAAGAGGCGCTGCGTAAGCTGAACGAAGAAAAATACGACGCCGTCTACACCGACATCCGCATGCCCGGCATGAGCGGGCTTGACGTCGCCGAGCAGATCAAGGCGCGGCGCCCCTGGACTCCGGTGGTGATCATCACCGGCTACGGCACCGACGCTGCCGAGGCTCGTGCCAAGGCCGCCGGCGTCTCCAGCTTCCTGCACAAGCCGCTGTCTCCCGAGATGATCGAAACCAGCGCGCGCGACGTGCTGACAGAGCCCGCCACGGTGGAAGAGGGGGTTGCGCCGGCCGTCGTCGAAACGCCCGCCGTCGAAGAACCCGCCAAGCAAAGCGTGCTGAAGAACGTCGTCCTGTTCTTTGCCGCTCCGTTCATCGGCTTGGCCTATGTCATCGCGCTGCCCTTCGTCGGGATGGTCGCGCTGGCAATCGTCGCGGGGCGGGCTGCCCGCGAGGTCGAAGCGCTCAACAAAGTCGGCGGCATTCTGAAACATGGGGGTCTGCTGCTTGCCGCGCCTTTCATCGGATTGGCCTATGTGACAGTGTTCCCGTTCATCGCCTTGGCCATGCTGGTCTGGATGGGTGGCCGGGCGCTGGTTGGAGCCGGCCGGCGCATCGACTGAGATAGATCAATGAAGGCCGCGCCAATATGCGGCAGGAGCATCAAGCGACGGGTGATCCTCCGGGGGGTGCAAAACCCCCCGGATCATGTTGGAACCACGGTGCTACCGGGGGCAGATAATGACCGGAACTTTCACAATGCGCGAAATACCCCGCGCGCTCCTGGGCCAAAGTGCTGCGGTCGTAGCGCTCGCTGCCAGCTTCCTTCTCTTGCCAGCCGCAACGCCGCGCGCTTTTGCGGCCGATAACACGCCCTCGGCGGCCGACCAGCAATGTCTCGGCTGTCACGGCGTCGCCGGCATGGACAAGAAGCTGGAGGACGGCGATACCCTGCATCTGCATGTGCCGGGCGACATGTTCGCAAAGTCCGTGCACAGCTCGATCGGCTGCACCGGCTGCCACTCCGATATCAATCCCGCTGCGCACCCGCCGGCCGATAAGAAAATCCAAAGTGCGCGCAGCTTCGCGATCAGCACGACCCAACTTTGCAGTAACTGTCATGCCGACAAGTTCAAGCAGTGGCAGACCAGCATTCACGCGGCGCTGGTGCGCGCCGGCAATCCGGCGGCGCCGATCTGCACCGACTGCCATAACCCGCATGCGGTGATCAAAGGCGCGGCGGCAACCGTCGACCAAGCGCCCTGCAAGAAGTGCCACAGCGAGATTTACACGGCCTATCTCGGCAGCGTGCATGCGAAATCCAAGCTCGCATCCAAAGACAGCTATGCCCCGGTCTGCTCCGGCTGCCACAGCGCGCATGCCGTGAAACCGATTTCGATCGGCTCGCTCGAGCAAGGACCGGAGGGCGCCTGTTTCGGCTGTCATGCCGGCGTACTGGAGTCGCATCAGAAGTGGCTGCCCAATGCCGCCTTGCATTTCGAAGCGGTGTCCTGCCCCGCCTGCCACGTGCCGACCGCGAAACGAAAAATCGATCTCATGCTGATCGACAGCAGAAACATGAAGGCGCGCGGGACCGAGCAAATCGGCGTGCCGCTGTTCGAGGCCAGCGTCGGTTCCGACAGCAAGGGAATCGATGCGCAGACCCTGTGGACTCTGATGCAGACGCTCGATCGCAGCGGCATCGCCGGCAAGACTATCTTGCGTGGTCGCCTGGAACCCACGACCGCACCGCAGATGCATGCACTCGCCGACAAGAGCAAGGCGATCAGCGACTGCCACACCTGCCACCGCGCGGGATCGCAAGCCTTCCAGAGCGTCACCATCTCGCTGGTCGGGCCGGACGGCCGCCGCGTCGGCTACGGCGCCAACGCGAACGTGCTGAACTCGGCGTTCTCGGTCGGGACGGTGAGCGGCTTCTATGCGATCGGTGGCACCCGCATCAAGCTCCTCGATATCCTGCTCGCGCTCGCCATCTTCGGCGGCCTGAGCATCGCCGTCGGCCATGTATTCCTGGGCTGGATGTTCAAGCGCTTCGGCCTCTACCACCCGCACAACGGGCATGATCATCCGCCGACCGGCGGCGATGACGCGCCTAAACCGGCCGCCTGAGCGCGCGAGCGAGGAAAAAGGAACGGCACTATGCACAGACTGTACATCCACCCGCTGCCGGTCCGCATCTGGCACTGGACCAATGCGCTTGGCTTCGTGCTGATGATCCTGTCGGGAATGCAGATACGCTATATCGGGCTGATCGACGTGGTGTCGTTCCGCACCGCGGTCAGCGTGCACAATTTCGTCGGCTTCGTGCTGATCGCCAATTTCTTCCTGTGGCTGGCGTTCTATATCACGTCCGACCGCATCCGGGCCTATCACTCGGAACTGAACCTAAAGAAACATTTCATCGGCAGCTACCGGCAGGCCTATTACTACGCCTTCGGCATTTTCCGCGGCGATCCCAACCCGTTCACGCCGACCATCTACCGCAAGTTCAATCCGCTGCAGAGCATGATCTACCAGATCATCATGATGCTGCTGTTCCCGGTCCAGATCTATACCGGCATTCTGCTGTGGGACGTGAAGCGCTTCCACGCGCAGGTCGATTTCTTCGGCGGCGTGCGTGTGATCGACACCGTGCATGTCCTGATTTTCATCGCCTTCGTGTTCTACATCCTGGTCCACGTCTATCTCGGCACGCTCGGTCATACCCGCACGGCGCACTTCAAGGCCATGATGACCGGCTATGAGGAAATGGAAGACGAGGAGGCCGCCGCCTCAAGCAGCGGCCAGCCCTGAGGGAATCGCGGGCCCTGCGATTTACGATGCGTCCGGGATATTGCTGTCGTTCCCGTTGTGCTCGGTGTCGCGCACGCGGATCGCGTGCTTCTTCATCAGCGCCTGGAAGTTCGGGCGCTGCATGCCGGTTTCCTCGGCGCTCTTGGTGACGTTCCAATCGTTGCGCTTGAGCGCCTCGATCACGAACTGCTTTTCGATCTCCTCCACCGACTTCTCGCGCGCGACCTTTTTCAGCCGCTTGAGCTCGTCGCCGGTGCGCGGCACAGCGATGTCGTCAGGCCGGCCGGATGATTCAATGATGTTGACGAGGTGGCCCTGACGAATGACGTTGTCGGTGGCCAATATCACCGCGCGTTGCATGACGTTTTCGAGTTCGCGCACATTGCCCGGCCAAGAGTGATTGACCAGCGCGCTCATCGCGCCCTCGGAAATGTCGGTGACCTTCTTGTCGAGCTCGCTGCTGACCGCCTTGAGGAAATGGTAGGCGAGCGCCGGAATGTCTTCTTTCCGCTCGCGTAAAGCCGGAACGTGGATCGGGAAAATATTGATGCGGTAATAAAGGTCGTCGCGAAAGGTGCCGTCGGCGACCATGGCTTTGAGGTCCTTGTTGGTGGCGGTGATCAGCCGGATATTGGCGGTCAGTGTCTTGGTATCGCCGACCGCCCTGTATTCCCGCTCCTGCAGGACGCGCAAGAGCTTGGCCTGAATTGAAACGGAGAAATTGCCGATCTCGTCAAGGAACAGGCTGCCGCCTTCGGCGACCTCGAACATGCCTTTCTTGTTGGTGACCGCGCCGGTGAAGGAGCCCTTGACGTGACCGAACAGCTCGCTTTCCAGGAGGTTCTCGCTCAGCGAATTGCAGTCCACCGGCACGAACGGCTTGTCTTTGCGCAAGCTGTTGTAGTGGATGGCGCGGGCGATCACCTCTTTGCCGGTGCCGCTTTCGCCGGTGAGCAAGACCGTCGAATTGGTCGGCGCGCATTGCGCGACCAGGCGATAGACCGCCTGCATTTGCGGGCTCGAGCCGATGATGTTCTCGAAGCGGTATTTCGAGCTGATCTCGCTCTTGAGATTGAGATTCTCCTGCAGCAGCCGCCGCCGTTCCACCGCGCGCTGCACCACCAGCTTGAGTTCGTCCGGCTCGAACGGCTTTGAAATATAGTCGAAGGCGCCGAGCTTCATCGCCTGCACCGCGGTATCGATCTGCGACAGGCCGGTGATCATGATGACTTCGATGTCGGGATGGGACTCCTTGACCCGCTGCAGCACGTCCAAGCCGCTGACGTTCGGCATCATGATATCGAGGATCAGGATGTCGTAAGGATTGTGCTCGATCTGTTGCAGGGCCTCGCGGCCGTCACGCGCGGTGTCGATTTGATAGCCGTTGCCCTCAAGAATGCGCAAACAGCTCTTGATGACGATATCCTCGTCGTCGACGACCAGTATTCGTGCGCTCATGAGAGCCCCCCGTTCGGTTCGCTCTCCGGGCCGCCTTGCGGCGGCGTCAACGGCAGAAATACGCTGAACGTCGATCCCTCGCCTACCTTGCTTTGCACTTCGATGAGGCCGCCATGGCCTTCGATAATCCCGTGGCTGACGGAAAGTCCGAGGCCGGTGCCTTTGCCGACGTCCTTGGACGTGAAGAACGGATCGAAGATGCGTCGCAAGTTCTTTTCCGGAATGCCGCAGCCGGTATCGGCAATCGTTATTTCCGCCATCGGCACCGGTTCGGCCGAATGCGCGGTTATCCGCGGCTTGTCGGAGCGGCGCGTGCTGATGACGATGCTGCCTTTTTCTTCGACGGCGTGCTGGGCGTTGACCACCATGTTCATGATGACCTGCTTGATCTGATCGGCGTCGATCCAGATCGGCGGCAGGGTGCGGTCGAGATTCATGGTGATCTCAATATCTCTCAGGTGAGCCGGCCGCTCCACAATACGGACAGTATCCTCGATAATCTGGTTGATGTCGGCGAATTTCTTCTCCGGCTGCTTTTCACGGGCGAAATCGAGCAGCCGCTTGATGATGGCGGCGCACCGCTTAGTTTCGCGGATGATCAGGTCCATGTCATCGGCGTCCGCGCTCTTGTCCGGCAATTTTTGCCGTACGAGATGCGAAAAGGTCAGGATGCCGGTGAGCGGATTGTTCAATTCGTGGGCCACGCCCGAGGCCAAGAGCCCGACCGAAGCGAGCTTCTCGCCCCGCATGGTTTCCGCTTGCGCGCGGTGCAATTCCTGCGTGCGATTTTCCACCTTTTGCTCGAGCGTGTGCGCCCAGTCGCGTAACTGCTCGCGCGATTGGCGCAAGGCATCGGTCATGCCGTTGAACGAGGAGGCCAGCTTGCCGAACTCGTCGCCGCTGCGCACCGGGATCGGAATGTCGAGATTGCCGGTGGACAGCCGCCGCGCGCCGCCTTCGAGATCGCCCAGCGGCACCGAGACCAGCCGGTGCACGAACGCGCCGGCCGCCAGCGCAGCCAACGCGATGAACGCCACCGACAGGCCGGCGATTTGCAGCGTGCTGGTGCGTACATTGCGATTGATCGCGTCGAGCGAATAGACGATGTCGAGAACGCCGAGCACGGACGTGCCCTGCTTATGATGGTGGCAGGCGGCCGTGTAGCAGGACGGCTCGTTGCGGATGACTTCCATGCTGCCCAGCAGCGACTGGCCCTCCGGCCCTTTGAAGGTCCAGGTTCGCTCGTTGCGGGGAACTTGGGCGAGCGGCTGTTCGCTCTGATGGCAATGCGAGCAAGCCTCGGCGTTGCGGTCGATTGTCTGGCCGATCTCGGGCGCGAAGGTCGAGTGGGTTATGCGCCCGTCCTTGCTGAGGATCCTGACCCGCTCGATGGTCTCCTGGTTGGCCACGTCGTGAATGATGCGGTCGACATACGCCGGCTGGTTCTGCAGCATCGCATAGCGGGTACTCTTGGCGATCACCTCGGAGAGCTGGATGACGTGGTCGGAGACCTTGCCGAGGATCTGGCGGTGGATGACCACGGCAATGATGCCGGTGAACAACAGCATGCCCACCGACAAACCGATCGTCAGGTAGAGGACGACCTTAAATTTCAGGGTCCGCGGCTGCATAGATATCGAAACGTCCCTTTCAACTCCGGAAAGGGTCGCAGCCTTTCGACGACCGCCTACGGCCGCCAGAAGCTCCCTTGCGCCCAGAATCCGCAATTTTGAGAAGGAAGATAGCCGGCAAGCCTGCATCGGCCATTGATGCGTATCAAATGGCGGTCTTGTTGGGTTTGCGGTGTGATGGCGCTGTTGGCTCCCCCCGGGGCCGGAGCCTAAACCTTCTGTTACCGATTTGACTTAGCAAGCGTTTTTATCGGCCGGCGACGCCGATACCAACAGTTCTACCAGCATCGTCATTGGTCTGGGTCAGTCGCAGCAGAGCGGCTGGGCCTAATACCAAGTCCCACTGATCAGAACCCGTTGGCCCATTGGCGCAATCCGATGGACATGATGCGCCAAGGTTGATCGACGAGCTTGTTCCATGCCTCGCAGCAGTGATCGACAAGATCGTCGTAGGATTTGAAGACGCGGTTCGAGAGCCAATTGTCGCGCATGAACTGCCAGACGTTTTCGACCGGGTTGAGTTCGGGGGATTTCGGCGGCAAGGCGATGATGGTGATGTTGGGCGGCACGACAAGACGCGTTGACAGATGCCAGCCTGCCTGATCGACCAGGAGCACGGCGTGTGTGTCGGGCTCTACGGTCTGAGCGATCTCCACGAGATGCAGGTTCATCGCCTCGGTGTTGCAGGCGGGCAGGATCGAGCTGCACCCTTGCCCTGTTTCGGGCAGACGGCACCGAAGATATAGGTGGAAGCCGTGCGCTGATCGCGGGGCGCACTGGGACGCGTGCCACGCTTCGCCCAGCGGCGGGTGATCTTGTTCTTCTGACCGATACGAGCCTCGTCCGCGAACCAGATTTCTATGTTGTCGCTGTCGAGCGCTTTCTCACGGGCGATTGCATCCAGGCGGGTGCGGAAACTTTTTTAAAATCCTCGATCACGCCCTCGGCTTGCGCATAGTGGCGCGGCCGGGCCGAGAGCTTGCGATAGCCCATGGCGCGTAGCTCCCGGCTCAAGGTCTGCTTGGCGATGGTGATGCGGAACTCCTCGAAGATCCATTGCGCCAGATCGATTAGCCGCCAGCGCACCACGCCGTGGACCGCCGGGATCGGGCCGCTCTCGATCATCCGTGCAATGGCCTGGCGCTGCACATCATTGAGCTTCGAGGGCTGGCCCGGCGATTTGCCGTTCAGCAGACCGTCGGGGCCATCCGCGTTGAACCAGATTACCCAGTCCCGGACAATCTGCAGACCGACGCCGCCGATCTTGGCTGCCTCGGTACGCATTGCACCGTCATAGATAGCCGCAAGGGCCAGAAGCCGCCGGGCTTGAGGGCCGTCTTTCGTATTCTTTGCCAAGCCGCGGAGCTGCGACGCATCAAAATCTTGGCGCAATGGTATCGGTGCTGACATGGCGAACCTCCATCGTTCGCCATGAAATCGAACTCGTTAGCTTCCGGGAAGAGCGAAGTACGCTTTCAGGGATTGGGTATAAGTCGTTTAACTTACCTTCGACGACCAGCTGCCGGCGAGGCTCGCGTCCTGACGTCGAGTCCTGGAACTCGGTTTATACAAAGGCGGCCGCGCTGTTGGCGGCAACGTGAGGCTCCGACAATTCAATTGGTGCCGATACTGAATTGCGTACTCACCCGGCGGAAAATGGACCGCGCAAGCGCCGCAAGGCCGCGCGACCTCGATCACCGATCGGCGTCCAAGATGCGGGGAGGGCGGGCGCCGAACTCGGCGAGGATCGCTGTCGTCTCGGTATTCGTGCCGGAAGCCTGCAGCGTGACCTTTTCCCCGCTGGTCGGATCGAGGCCTGCCGCCTTGTAGACCGTCTCGGAAATCACGAATGGCATGCCGCGCTCGGTGGCAAGCTTGCGCAGATCAGATGCCAGATCCATGGCCCCGCCGACCGCCAGCATGGTTGGTGGCTCGGATGAACCGATTTCTCCGACCGCGGCGCGGCCCGCATGGAGGCTCGCTGAGATTTCGGCTTTGCACTCCCACTGCTGGCCGAGCCGCTCGTTGAGGTCCGCGGTCACGCCCTCGATCGCACTTGCCGCTTGCAAGGCCTGCCGGGCCGCTTGCGCAAGCCCGCGTTCGAGGCCGAACAGAGCACAGATACTGTCGAGCTCGATGTAGCTGACCGTGCCGCCGGCCGAGCGGATGGCGTTGGCGATGCCCTCGATGTAAAGCTTCGACACGTAGAGCAGGTCCTGCGCGATCTGATCGCACGCCAGCTCTCCCCAGTTGCGAAAATCGCAAAACAGCACGACGATTTCGCGCTCGATATCGCGTCGCGGCGCCGCCGGCCGGTAGATCGGCCTCTCGGTGCGCACCAGCGGGACGACTGAAATGGCGCCTTGCGGGCGCAATTGACAGGCAAGGCGCACGTCGGGCGCCGCGCCGATACGATTGAGCGTCGCCTGTTCGTCCGCTCCGGGAGCCGGGCAGAACTCAGTGCCCGATGTGACGCGCACCCGGCAGGTCGAACAGCGCGCTCGACCGCCGCACATGGCAGCGTGCGGGAGGTAGAAACTCCGGCTCGCTTCAAGGACGGACCATCCGCGCGGCACACGCGCGTTGCGGCCGGGATAGGAAATCGTGACAAGGCGCTTGCGACCGCGTTCGAGCGCATTGCGGGCCGTACGCGCCGCAAAGACCGCGCCAATGATGACGAAATAGCCGGTAATCAGTCGGTTTCGCCACTGCTCGATACCCTTGCGCTCGGCAGCATGGGCCGGGGTCAGATATTCCTGCGCTGCCGCGGCTGCGGATGCATTCAGCTGAAGCGCTTTTCCCATGGCGAGGAAGCCGAGTCCGGAAAAGACCGGCAGCAGCAGCGCGGCCGCGAACAGCACCAGGCGCATTTTCTGGAACAGCGGTCGGCGCCGGAAGGCGAAATTCAATCCAAGACAGCCGTGAATCCAGCCCGGCGCCATCAAGCCCAACTGCCAACCTTGCGAACCGGACGCAACCAGGTCCGAGACCACACGCGTGTAGTCGGAGTTCAATCCATACACATCATAGGCAAGCCGCGTATTCGCTGCGTGACCGATCAGGATGATCGGGAGCGAAAAACCGAGCGCAATACGGACGAGTTCCCATATCGGCAAGCGGAAGGTGCGGCGCTCGTAAACCGACCAGAGCGCCAGCACGAAGTGGGTCATGGCCGCGCCATAGAGCAAGGCCGTGCCGGTCATGCTGTACCAGACTTCGGTTGCAATCCCCATGCCTTCTTCGGCCATATCAAGCGAAATGAGACCGAGCGCGTGGTTGATCAGATGCGCGCCAATATAAGTGAACAGAATGAGTCCGGACGCCATGCGTAGGTTGCGGCGGATCAGGCTTAAGGTCGGCCTGGAATGAGCAGGCCGCGCATGATGTCCGCGTGTTTGTGGAATTGTCATCGTCATGGATCGCTCGTGTCGGACCAAAAATTTTGATGCGAAGTACAAGAGCCCAGAACTAGAATCTCAAGCGCGTCGTCAATATCGCAGCGGAGACACGCCTTCATGACGCGCCAGACCGCCAGCCACGTCCTGCTCCGGCCGCGACCATTCTATGCAATGCCCCAAATTGAGCAGCCATAATGTAATAAGCCATAGTGCAATATATGTAATATGCGCAACGGCGGACGGCCCGACAAGCGCTTCATATTTCCCGCTGGCCCGACCAGCGGTGAGTTACTGGGTAGGCGCCCTGCGGGTGCGGCGGAAAAAAAAGAAAGACGCTTTCCTGATCCACGGCTCAACCGTCCACCTGGCGCAGCCAAATGCGCAAGGTGGAACGGACCGCGAAAGAGATTGAGAAATCAGGAAAATAAGCCAAGTTAGTGGCTCAAACACTGTTCGCCAATCAACGCGGCAACGGTATGCCTATTAGCAATTACAATGCAAAAAGGCAGATGATTCGCGTTAACTCGGGCGGCATCGAAGAAATCCTAGCCTAAGAATCAGATAGCATTCGTTATCAGGCGAATCGCCCAATTTAGACAGGCGGAGAAATCCGATGAGGCAAATAATTACCGTTGCGACAATGAAAGGCGGTAGCGGCAAGAGCACGATCGCAAGTTGCCTCGCGGTCCATTGGCATCTGAGCGGCCGGCGTACGACCATCATCGATGCCGATCCACAACGCTCGATCGCACGGCTCGCTTCGCGCGAGCGGGCGCTCGGCGGTGTTCCCGTGGTGGAGGACGCGACAGAAAACGCGTGGAAGACGGCGCAGAGTCTCACTGCACCGGGTTATCAAATAATCATCGATACGCCGGGATTCCGCTCTCAGGCGACGCTAGCGTGCATTGCCACGTCTGACTTTCTGCTTGTTCCGGTCAAGGCATCCCCGCTGGACGTCGATCGCATGTTGGATACGCTCAATTCTCTCATCGATGGCGACGGTGGGAGGCGAGCCAAGTTCCGCTGCGTCCTCACTCAGACGACTCGAGATTCCGTTATCGCCAGGCACATCCGCGCTGAATTGGTTGAGGCCGGCTTCCCGGTGCTCACAAGCGAGATGACCAATCGGGTCGTCTATGCTGAAGCGGGACTCTGGGGTGCAACGCCGAGCCTCATCGAAAAGTCGGGCGCTGCCGCGCGCGAAATCGCCGCGATCGCCGACGAAATTGACGGCATAATCGGCATCAAACAAGCGGCGTGACCGTGAACAAGAAAAAGCTCCCCAAGGCGATCAGGCCGGCAGACACGGGGGCAGCCAGCCCCGCTTTGTCCGTTGCGGAGCTGGATACAACGGCGCCGGCGCGTCCGGGTCTGGAGCGAGAATCAGAGGCGACGATCGCAAAGCAAACGACCGGGTCTGTGGAGCCTCGAAAGGTTGCCGCAATCACGGCGAAGGGAACAACGCACAGCGCAACTGAGGCTTTAGCTGCGCGTCGGCGTAGCATTGCGGTTAAATTGGCCGAACGTTTCTCTTTGTGGTCTGCGGTTGCTGGAATTATTCCGGTGCCGTTCGTCGACCTCGCCGCCGTCGGCGGGGTCCAAATCCAAATGCTGCGCCGGATTTCGCAGATTTATGACGTCCCGTTTTCCGAGAACCGAGGCAAAGTGCTGATCGCGAGCCTTGCCGGATCGATGATCCCCGCGACCAGCGTGATCGGCGCCACAAGCATGGCCAAGAGTGTGCCAATCATTGGAATGGCTGTTAGCGCTATTGCGATGCCGGCTTTGTCCGCCGGCGCTACTTATGCGATCGGCATGGCTTTCACCCAGCACTTTGCTTCCGGCGGGACCCTGCTTGATTTCAACCCTCCGGATTATCGCGAGTTCATCAAAGCTCAGAAGCATCTGCGTAGCGCCGGATCTAGAGCCGCTCCCCGGCCACTTAGAGGGTATTGAAATTACTACCGGCTATCTGTCTTGGCCGCCTTGCGCGCATCCCACCACCACAGGGTCGGGAACGCCGCCATGCCGTATTTCGGTAACGGATTGGGATGGCTGAAGCGGTTCCAACGCGCGGTGCGCATTTTGTTGTAGGACCATTGCGGCACGACGTAATGATTCCATAATAACACGCGATCAAGGGCCCGGGCGGCAGCGATGAGATCGGCGTGGGTCTTGGCGAGGATGACTTGCTCGATCATCGCATCGACCGCAGGGTTCTTAATGCCAATCACATTCTCCGAGCCGGGCTCATCGGCCGCCCGCGAGCCCCAGTAGCCGCGCTGGTCGGCGCCGGGCAAGAGCGTTTGCGGCCAGGCGTAGCTGATGATGTCGAAATCCCAGCTGCGTAGCCGATTTACGTATTGCGACATATCGACCGTGCGGACCGAGACGGCGATGCCAAGGCGTTCGAGCCCTCGCTTGTAGAACATGAAGATGCGCTCGAAGGACGCATTATTGCCAAGGAATTCGACCGTGAAAGGTTCGCCCGTCTTACTGCTGACGAGTTGCTGGTTGCGCACCTCGTAGCCCGCCTCTCTGAAGACCCGCTCGGCCTCGCGCAGATTGTTGCGTGCCGCGGCGCGAGTGCCGCAGACCGGATTGGTATAGGCCTCATTAAAGACTGCGGCCGGGATCTCGCTACGCACTGTGTTCAGAAGTTCGAGCTCCCGGCCGCTCGGCAGGCCGGTAGCGGCGAGCTCCGTGCCTTGGAAATAGCTGCTGACACGTGTGTACTGCCCGAAGAAAATCTGCTTGTTCAACTCCTCGAAATCAAATGCGTAGTTGAAGGCGAGGCGCACGCGCGGATCTTTGAACTTGCCGCGGCGGATGTTGAAGGCGAAGCCCTGGATCAGGCTGAAATTTCTGATCGGAAATTCCTCGAGGACGACGCGTTTTTCATTGACTGCCGCGAAGTCATAGGCGGTCGCCCAGTTCTTGGCGCTGTTCTCGCTGCGCCAGTCGACCGCGTCCGCCTTGAAAGCCTCGATGGCGACCGTAGCATCGCGGAAATATTCGAGCCGCAGCTCGTCGAAATTGTCGCGGCCAATATTGACGTTGATATTTTTGCCCCAATGGTCCTTGACCCGCTCGAAGACCACGCTCCGGCCCGGCGAGAACTCCTTGATGCGGTAGGGCCCGCTGCTCATCGGCAGCTCGAGCGTGGTTTCGCCAACGCGTTGCTTGCCGTTCTTGCCGATTGCCTCATACCATTCCTTGGGCAGGATCGTGAGGCGCCCGACGACTTGCGGTAGGGTATGGTTTCCGGGCCTATCGAACGTGAAGGTGACTTCACGGTCGCCGGTCTTTTCGACTTTGACGACGTGACGGTAATTCGCAGCGGCTTGCGGACTGAACTTCTTGAACGCGTTGAAGGAGAAAATCACGTCATCCGGCGTAACAGGCTTACCGTCGTGCCATTTTGCCTGAGCACGCAGGCGAAAAGTGGCCGAAGAGACGTCATCCGGGTAGCTCACAGCCTCAGCAAGCAGCCCATATTCGCTCGATACCTCGTCGAGCGCCGGCACCAACAGCGTGTCGTGGATGAGGTCGATGCCGAAGACGAGCGCTCCTTTCACACCGGCGACCAGCATGTTGAAATTGTCGAAGGTGCCGAGCGCGGCCAGCCGCGCTACGCCGCCCTTCGGGGCGTTGCCGTTGACGTAGTCGAATTGCTTAAAGCCAGAGGGATATTTCAGGGTGCCGAAATGCGACACGCCGTGCCGCCAGATCGGGCTTGCTGCTTTCGCCTCGGCAGCGATCGTAAAGGAAGGTAACGGAAGCCGCCGTGCGGCCAACATGAATAAGGCGGATGTGACGAGGGACCGGCGATCCATCTGATACTCCAAGGGTAGCGAACAATGCCAGTAATTATGTCCCTAATTAAATTGCGGCGCCAGCCGTGCCGGCGCGCCGCGAGAAAATGCAATTCTCTCCCCGCGCTTTGACCGCAGAGAACGCACATCTGTAAGCATAAAAGCGCCCACCAAAGCCAAGCGCAGCAGCTTACGGCGCCGTTGTCGGCAGAACTAGATTAAAAAGCCAGGGCCAGATTGTTAGCCGGGACAGAAGGCAATGCCAGTGAGGATCCGAGTGGGTAGATCCCTGCCTTCTCATGCCGCGTGCCCGCCGCGGTTTCCAGCGCCTCGTCGGAGATTTTATGGGCGAGGAATTCTTCTTCAGTCTGGTGGTTTCGCGGGATGGTGCTAGTCATCACACCGCTGCCTTCTTTCGCTGCCGCACTGCAGTCAGGACAAGAAGCTAACTGATAAAAAAATAACGAAGCGCCGTGGTTGCGGCGCCTCGTTGTAAAATTTGCTGATCCCGCGTCAGTTAAAATTAAGAACTGAAAAGCCAAGACCAGCTTTAAGTGTCAACTCACTGCGAGGGGCAGGACAAGAACCCGGTGCAAGCCCCCAGAGTGTAGATGCCCGCTTGTTCTCTGCCCGTGGCTGCCGTCTCGAGTGACTCATCGGAGACGTCATAGGCGAGGAGCTGTTCTTCAACCTGGTCAAGTCCGGTGGTGGTGTCGCTCATAGTACCCATCCTTTTGCTTTTGGTTCGCGAACAGTCAGGAGGAGAAATTCGCCCCCCCCAGGGGCAATATTAGATCATCGGCTGGTAACAAAGTAAAGTCTGCCCAAATACATGGCACGCGGCACTGTGAATGCGTAAGGCGCTTGAATTATGCGGAAAAATCGGTCAATCAAACGGTCCATCCCGATCTTCCGCCTATGCCTGTCATAGACGACTGTCGTCGCGCGTGCCGCCGCCACGGTCGTTGGCGCCGACGCTGCGGACACCGGCTGCCATCGGACCCCCGAGGAGTGAGACATCGGACCCCCGAGTAACGAAATGACCATGGCCCGGATATAGAATAAAAAACCCGGCTGGAGAGGTCTATGAATGCTTTCTTCGAGCGCCTGATCCTCAGGGCGGCAACCATCGACGAACTCCTGTCCGCCGACTTCGACCCATTGCCGGGCCAGAAAGGCGACACCGATCTGGCCGCGCGACGTCTCGCCGCATGGTGCCGGTCGTGCGCCAGCGGCGACTGGTCGCTGTTTGGCCGGAGGCTGCAGCGGGACGGATTAACGTTCGATCAGGCGCTTTCGAGACTCGCCACCGTTCGGCGCAGCGCATCCGCATCTCCGCCTGCCTGGATTGACGACGCAATCTGGATCGAGTTCGGCACTGCAAAGCCCCGCCAAGAGCGTCCAAGCTGTTGCTGCGCTTGATCAGCCGGAACCTTGTGCATTCGAACATCTGTTCACGCCAGTGGTTGAACGGGCCGAGGCGCTGCTCCGGTCGGATATCGACGCGCGGACATTTGACAACCTGAACAAATCTGCATGCGCTTGTCTGCGCCGCTCCCTTCTCAAGAGTCTGTCCGATCTTTCCGCGCCGGCTATTTATGAGCGCTTCGCCAAGGCCAGGAAAGTCGATGGAACGCCGCCCCATGCGGCGAAGCCGTCACAATACCCCGGCAGATCGCGCTATGAGCAATTCGTCGCCGACATGAAGGCCGGCGGCTTCCGATCTCTGTTCGAAGACAAGCCGGTTCTCTTGCGGTTGATGGCCTTAGTCACGCGCGAGTGGATCGATACGTCGCGTGAATTCGTCCTGCGCCTTGATGCCGATCTGGCGGAAATCGGTCGATCTATCCTCAAGTCAGCCGCCGACAGTCGGGTCGCCAAGATCGAAAGCGATATCTCCGATCCGCACAATGGCGGCCGTTCGGTCCAGATCCTCAGCTTCGAGAACGGCTCGCGGATCGTGTACAAGCCGAAAGACTTGCGGCTCGACGTCGCCTGGTACGCCTTGGTCGAACGATTGAACCAAGCCGCGCCGTTCGAGCTGAAAGCGGTGCGCGCCATTGCGCGAGACGGTTATGGCTGGACCGAGTTTATTGAACATACAGGGTGCGCCGATCAAGAAGGCTGCAAGCGATATTTCCGGCGTGCTGGCGCTTGGCTCGCGCTGTTTCACTGTTTCGCGGCCAACGACATGCATCAGGAAAACATTATCGCGGCAGGCGATCACCCGGTGCCGATCGATCTGGAAACGATCCTTCAGGCACCCGCCGAGGAACACAAATCCCAGGACCCCGAGGGGCAGGCCTTCGACGCCGCCGTGGGAACCATCGCCAATTCGGTCATGATGGTCGGTTTGCTGCCCGCCTATGGACGGGCTCCCGACAACAGCGTCTTTGCCATGGGTGGACTGACAGCGGACTGGAATATCAAGACAACGCTCAAGTGGAACAACATAAATTCCGACGAGATGCGGCCGGCGAAAGCGGAAGAAACCGGCACGTCCAATCCGAACCTGCCGCATGTCGGTGGCCGTTACGCCAAGTTTGGCGATTATATCGACGACTTTGTTTCGGGTTTCGAGGCCTATGCGAAATTTCTGATGCATCAAAGCAGGGATGCAAATCAGGGTGGACTGTTCGACGGCTTTGCCGGCGTTACGGTCCGCAAGGTCATTCGTCTCACCCGATTTTACTACATGCTGCTGCTGCGTCTCAAAAATCATCGGTCCATGGACGACGGTGTAGTCTGGTCCGCTCAAGCCGACTTTATCGCCAGGTTGGCGGATTGGGAGAAGGAGTCGGATCCGCTTTGGCCGCTGCAGCGGGCCGAACGCTCGGCCCTCGTCACCTTGAACGTTCCGCATTTTGTGACGTCCAGCGACGGACACGAGATCCGCGATGCGACCGGCGTCTCGATACATTCTAAGTCCACCTCGGGCTTGGACCGCGCGCGCGCTCGTGTCCGCGAGCTCGATGAGCGAGAGATCGCCTGGCAGATCGATGTCATCACGGCGAACACGAAATCGCGCGCAACGTCGCCCGCGCCGGCAGCGACCGGCGAAAAGGCGGCATTGTCCTTGCGCCGGGACTCCGCCCGCGCGCCGACAAGAGAGATCTTCATTGCGGAAGCCGACAAGATCGCCGCGGAACTCGCACACTATGCAATTCGTCGCGGGCCGGGCGCCGCGTGGATTGGGATCGATTGGTTGGGAGATGCCGAGGTTTTCCAGATCATGTGCCTCGGTCCAGATCTCTACAATGGCGTTTCGGGAATAGCGGTCTTTCTTGCGGCGCACGCGGCGGTGACGGGGTGCAAGCCTTCAGGCGAACTTGCCTTGGCCGGCGTGTCGCAGCTTCGCAAGAACCTGAAAGGCCGCAACGCGGCGCGCCTGGCCCGCTCCTTGGGCCTTGGTGGCGGTATCGGATTGGGTTCGATCGTCTATGCCTTGACGGTCATGTCGAAATGCCTTGGTGACGATGACTTGCTCGCAGACGCGCATGTCGCGGCAGGCCTGTTCACCGACGATCTCATTGCAGCGGACAAGCAACTGGACGTCATCGGCGGCAGCGCCGGCGCCATCCTCAGCCTGCTTCGGCTGTATCGCGACACCCGGTCTGACGACGTGCTGCGGCGTGCAATCAAGTGCGGCGAACACCTGATTGGTCAAAGCCGGCTCGGCCCCGAGGGCCGCCGGAGCTGGGTCGGACAAGGCCTTGGCCCGCGGCCGCTCAACGGCATGTCACACGGCGCTGCCGGCTTTGCCTATGCGCTGGCTTCGTTGTCGGCGGCTACGCGGCGCGAAGATTTCGCGCGCGCCGCATCGGAGTGTATCGCATTCGAAAATTCAAGTTACGACGCGGAGCGCCACAACTGGCCCGATTTGCGTCGCGAAGGAGCGCCCGGCTGGCCATGCCAGTGGTGCCATGGAGCTCCCGGCATTGGTCTGGCGCGGGTTGCCATGATCAAACAGGCAGGAATGGCTGCCGAATTCCTGGCAACGGATGTTCGCAACGCGATTGAATGCGCGGAGCAAGGCCGGCATGTCAACGTGGATACGCTTTGCTGCGGGGCGCTGGGCAGCATCGAATTCTTCCGGGAGGCCGGCGGTACCGTCGGCCGGAGCGACCTTAGTGAACTTGCGTCGCGGCGGCTGTTGGCGGTTCTGGAAACTGCGGCGTCAGCCGGCGATTACCGATGGGACGTCGGAAAAAGGCAATTTAATTTAGGCTTGTTTCGCGGCCTTGCCGGCGTGGGTTATACGTCTTTGCGTCAGGTCGACGGCTCCCTCCCTAATGTCCTGATCTGGGAATAGCCGTCTACGGGGATTTTCTTTTTGCGCACGTTGCGGTGACGACAGCCTTGAACATGTCAAAGGACTGCAATTTTACCTGGCAATCCGTCAATGGATCCGGCATAAATTTAAGAACGTCACCGGCGACCGCCGAATACTTCTTTCCGTTGATGTTGACATTGACTGCCTCGTCCGTGGGAGGCCCGATTAATCCAATCGTCATATAACCTTTCGCAACGATGATCGAATGATTGGGATCGATGTTGTAGGTATTTTCGGTAGGCGCCATCTCTCCCATCTCGGTGTGCATGACGTTAAGATCGGCCTCAAGCTTGGTAATTCTTGCAGCTTGTTGATCGACTTCCGCTCCGAGCTCCTGCTTTTCAGTATTGAGCTTCCGGATGGTGTCATCGCGGCTTTGCATATCGCGGCTAGCCGAATATTGGCCGTAAATATAACCCGCAAATCCACCAAGGAAAAAGATGAGCGCAATGGCGAAGAGGCGCCTGGACCGGCCGCTGGACGACCGAGGGCTCGCGTGAATCGATTGCCTTGATCCAGTCCTGTCGGCCACTATTTGATTCCTCCGCAATCCTTTTCGAGGCCGATGTCGTGACTGCCGAACTCGCTGGATGATGGCCGATTTGTCGACCGGTAGGCAATCTTAAAGACGAAGTAGCACATGCCGTTTCTCTAACGCCATTCAATGGACAGTCTAACAGCTCATCTGTTGGTTGCCCCAGCCGGCGCTTTGCCGGTCTCAGGAGGCGTGGCTATGAGGCGGCAACGGCGTGCCGGCTGCACCGGATTTCGGCGTTTCGGTTGGTGCCTTAGGCGTATCGACATTGCCCAGGATAATCGGCAGGCCATCCTTGCCGGTGCCGATGACCACGATTTTTGCGTTGCGAGACTGCGCGAGCGCAAGCGTGGCCTCAATGCCGCGCCAACGCAAATACGAGTCCGAAATCCCTTGGCTGACTGTCTTCTGGAAGGCGGCTATGCCGTTCGCTTCGATCTGCTTTCGCTTCGACTCCTGCGCTTCGCGCTGAACGCGGAACTTGAACTCCTGAATCTGGTAGTACTGTTCCGTCTGGCGATTGATGGCCGCAACGATTGTCGGCGGCAATTCGACGTTAAGTAGAAGCGTATCGAGAAACCGGAGCGAGTGTTGCAGGAAGTCGTTGTAGTGATGGGAGTCCGGCTGCTCCATCGCTTCTGGCTGCACCAACATATTGAGATGTCCGGCGAGGCTCAGCTGCGCGCCATCCCGAATCTCTTTCTGAATTTTCTCGCGAGACATGTAAACTTGTTGAGCGGTATATCTGGAAATAATTTCACGCGCCTCGCTGCCAATTTCAGGAATCACGATCGACGCCTTATATGCCGGACCTACAAATTTGTGTAACACGGCGACGGATTGGTGCTGCAGCTGAAACCGAACATTTATCTGGGCGGTCACGCTCACGCCGTCCTTGGAAATCGCGTGGACCGACAGCGTTTCGGTTTGCAGCCTCAGGTTATAAAGGTACAGCCTGTCCCACGGCAAAATAATGTGGAGGCCTTCTCCCCTCAGTTCCCGAGGATTCAGGACAGTGCCGCGGCCTACAAAACACCAGCAGTAAAAATCAAATCCGTTAATTCGTTTCCAAAGAACGCCGACACTCCCGCTTGGAACTGTAATCACGACGTAGGGCCAAAGCACAATGGTCGCGAGCAGCAACACCATCAGCCCGATGGATATGCTCGACAGGTAGCGGAGAAACCGCCAGAATCCTCGCCCTCGCCTCGGAGTTGGCGTCGGGTCTAGAACTCCGAATATCGTGCCATAGACAGTTCTCCATCGAACGCCACCCTCAGCTGCTTTGCATCGAACGCTCGTCGACGATGCGGCCTTCGTCCATACGAATCCTGCGCGCGCGCAAATGCAGCTCGTCGAGATAGCGGTCATCGTGCGTTATCATCACGATGGTTAGGCCGGCCTGCATCAATTCCGGCAGGAGTTCGTCATAAAATTTATGTCGAAATTCGGGATCTTGTTCGGCCGTCCATTCGTCCAGCAGGAGAATGGGGCGTTTCTCGAGCAGACTGACGATGAGCGCCAGACGTCTGCGTTGGCCGCCAGAAAGATCAAGCGTGCTGAACTCGCCGTCCGCCAGTTCGGTCTTGTCGTCTAACCGAAATTCCGCCAGCAGGCGGTCGACCTCGCCCAATTCCGACTCGGCAATCCCATAAAGCCGATGAAAAAGATGGTAGTCGGAGAAAATCGCCGACATCAGCGAGCGATATTCATCGCGCGTATCGTCGGTGATGCGCTTGCCGTCGAGCAGGATTTCTCCGGAATCGGGGGGATAAAGTCCGGCGAACACCTTCAAGAATGTCGATTTCCCCGATCCGTTGCCGCCGGTAATGAATACCAGTTCGCCGGCATTCAAGGTGAAGTCCACCGGCCCAATCTGAAAGGTGGTGTCGGAAAATCTGTCAAGGTAACGGAACACAATCTTTCGTATTTCGATCTTTTCGAAACGTTTCGGCACCGTAATGTCGCGCGGCTTGGTCGAAGCGACCGTCGCCTGCAGAGCGGATTCCAATCGCTCGATCCGGTCCGCCGCGGCATTCGCGCTCAGCATGAGCGGAATCGACTGCACCAGACCGAAAAAAGCGCCGACGATGAACATGAGGGCCGTTGTCGTCTTTGTCAGCGATGCTCCTCCCAGAGAGTCGCTGAATTGAGGGGCCACGAATACGACGGCACCTAACAACAGATACATAGAAGCCTGCGACGACACGATCATCTTGAAGGTTTCGGCCTGGCTATTTATCTTGATGTTGGCCGCGGTTCTCGACACATCGATAGCGTCGTCGAACAAGTCGTCGCTGCGGGCTTCGTTGAGCCTCACTTCCTTGAATCCGTCCAGAAAGTCGGTCAGCCGATCATACAACCGGCGCTCCCAGTCCGCCGACCTCTGCTTCTGGGCGTTCAGACGACGATTCTTTAAGTGAAATATTGTGCCTGCGACGACGACGACAATCATAGCCGTCGCAAATGCAGCAAACGATAAGAAGGCTACATAGATTGATATAAAAAATATAAGAACTGCGCCCTGGAATGTAATGGCGAGCATATTGCTCGCTTGAGTAAGAACCGCGGCGTCACTGGTGACTGCGGCAACGATCCTTGATCGCCCAATACTTTCCATCGCCAGAAGTTCCGAGCGCCGAATATGATCCATGACGCGCATGCGAAGTCTATGGACGATGGCCTCGATCTCGGCAGTGGTGGTGATGGTGACGTAGTATTGGGACTTTATGAACAAAAAAAGCGCGACTACAAAAAGTGCGGCTGCCCACAGACTGATTTTGTTTTCATTGTCCGCGCTTTGCAGGCCCGCATTGATAGCGGCGAGGATCGCGGCGATGCTGATGCCCCCGAGGCAGGACATGACCGTCAGCCTCGCCAGCGAGCTGTGCATTTCTCGGCGAACGAGCTGTAGGAATGACATAGGGGCGATGTCTTCCGTCTACACTTTTACACAAGGCTGCCAGATCAGCGACTGATGCGCCTGCCGGCTCCAATAAAACGGCTGTTCTACGGACGGAGACGCCATTCGACGTGACGTGATGGGCCGGTGAGTAGCAGCACAGGCAGCACCACGAGCGGTGTGGTGATAATCGCCAACAAAAATGTTCCGAAAAAACCCATCCGACGTCCGACGCCGCAAAGTGCGGTCAGAGACCAAAAAATTATGTAGGCGATGGATTCGAGCATGGGGCTCGGCCTTACCGGTCAACAGCCGTCGCGCTTTGGTAGTCGGTAGTACTCCCCGAGTGGTTGCCATACACTTTTGCGAGTTAAGAGCTTGTCGCTGCCGCCCCGCCGGCTGTCTCAGCGCTGCCGGATGAGCCGGACTGAGATTCCTCAGCGCTTCGCGTGCCGCCCGTGGACCTTGAATCCCACATCTCCTTTTGCGACTTGATAAACTCATGATAGTCCGGAGGATTGAAATCAAGCAGAGTCCCACCCGACTCAAAGTGCTGAATGAAAGCTTTGCCGATGGCGTAGGTGGCTCCGGCCGAGAGTGCAGGCATCACAAATCCCGCGGTGATCGCTCCTACGACGGGCACGGCCTTGAGTAAACTCGCAGCGCCGATGCCACTGGTCGCCGGGATCATCGAACCGGCAAGACTCGCGATTATTGCTTTGCCACTATTCTCGGAGAATGAATGACCGTAGATCTGCGAAACGCGACGCAGCATCTGGAGCTGCAGTCCGCCAACGGCAACGACATCGACAACGGGTACCGGAATAAATCCGGCGACGCCGGCCCATACAGCGAACCGGTCAACCATCTTCGAGGCCAATTCCTCGCGATCCTCGGGCATCATTTCTGCCGCCGTCTCCGGCGTGTCTTCCGGTGCACCTTCAGGGCCTGCAGAGGACGTCGGTTTCTTTGCCATGGCGGATCCTTTCTCAATCATCCCCGGGCTGGGCCCACCATTTGGTCGACCCGCTTCGAGCCCATTCGTTCACTCATTCCAATATGTCAAAAGGCTATCATGCCGGGTAGCCGATGCCAAGCGCTTGTCCCGTCTCACTAACTTTGAGAGAGGGCAAGCATTCTTATGTGGATTGCGCGCCGCAGGCCAACTGCCCGGGGCAGCCTTGTCGGTGAAACCGCTCGCGATCGGACGCCGCTCGGTTGTCGCTGTCGCAAACCCAATACGACTTGGGATCAGAAGCGGATCGGGTGAAGCGTCACCTGATGAATGGTTTTTGCAGACTGGTCTGGAGCAGGCTAATGGGGGTGTTCCGATAGAGAGCTTCGCTATAACCAATGTTGAGCTGCTAAAGGCCTTCGGCCTCTTTACGCAACCGCGCTTCCTCTTCATGCCTGCGTTCTTCATATTGCCGCCGGTGCTCATAGTGTGGGTCATTGAGGACGATAAGCCACGCCTGATCCAAGGTGGCCCTCTTTAACGCCCGGTCGTGTGCCCGCAATTTCTGCACTACCCATGCGATGGCGGCGACCACAAATATTATGATGACTATTTCCAACATCCCTTGTCCTTTTCGACCACTACGTTCTCTCCTTCATGATTGTAATATCATTGTAATAATACCTTCATTTAAATTTCTACCGCATTGGGATAGATCAAGTTTCCTTGACGGGCGCTGATAGGTATGCCGCGGGCGGGCCTAATCTGCCCCCTTCAGACGGGACCAAGGGTAAACTTGGCATTGTCGATCTGAAGGAGGGTTGCCGCGAAAGAGGCATTCGACTGAAGAGATCATCGCAAAGCTTCGCCACGGGGACGTGTTGCTGGCTCAGGGACAAACGGGAGCGGATGTCGCCCGCGTTTTGGGCGCGACTGAACACCTAAAAAGGCATAGTATCGGCTATCCTGGCGATAATGCTATTCTTGAAGGGGGGTTTCCCCATATGGGCAAAATCCTCGCAACATTATTGGTCGGCTTGATGCTGACTATTGGCGGCGTCGTCATTGTTACTGCTGGACCGCTTGAAGATGGCGCCGCCGCATACCAGCGTGGCGATTACGCAACTGCCTTGCGGCTTTGGCGTCCGCTTGCTGACCAAGGAGACGCCGCCGCGCAGGTCAATCTCGGCTTAATGTACGCGAATGGGCAAGGCGTCACGCAGGACTACAAGGAAGCAGCGAAGTGGTTTCGGCTGGCGGCTGACCAAGGTCTCGCCCACGCGCAGTACAATCTCGGTTTCTTGTACGATATGGGGCAAGGCGTCACGCAAGACTACAAGGAAACGTTGAAGTGGTTTCGGCTGGCGGCTGACCAAGGTCTCGCCCACGCGCAGGTCAATCTCGGCTTTATGTACGCGAATGGGCAAGGCGTCACGCAAGACTACAAGGAAGCAGCGAAGTGGTTTCGGCTGGCGGCTGACCGAGGTCTCGCCCACGCGCAGTACAATCTCGGCTTAATGTACGCAAAGGGGCAAGGCATCACGCAAGACTACAAGGAAGCGTTGAAGTGGTATCGGCTGGCGGCTGACCAAAGAGACGCCGCCGCGCAGGTCAATCTCGGCTTTATGTACGCGAATGGGCAAGGCGTCACGCAAGACTACAAGGAAGCAGCGAAGTGGTTTCGGCTGGCGGCTGACCGAGGTCTCGCCCACGCGCAGTACAATCTCGGCTTAATGTACGCAAAGGGGCAAGGCGTCACGCAAGACTACAAGGAAGCGTTGAAGTGGTTTCGGCTGGCGGCTGAACAAGGTGCCGCCGACGCGCAGAACATTCTCGGCTTTATGTACGCGAAGGGGCAAGGCGTCACGCAAGATTACCTACGCGCCCATATGTGGTACAACCTTGCCGCATCAAAACTTGGTGGTGTTGCTGCTAACAACCGCAACGGTGTGGCGAAACATTTGACCCCCGCGCAAGTCGTTCAAGCGCAAGAAATGGCGCGGCATTGCGAGGCAAAGAAGTTCAAGAACTGCGACTGAAAACATGCCGACGCTGGTGAGTGCCGGGTTTGTGTATCCAAGTTTGAAAACGGGATCGAAAAAGTTTTGGTTCATCAAGGGTCTAGGGTCTGGACTCACAATTTGATCCAGTAGAGCACCCCGACCAGGGTGGTGGCGGCCAAGAAGTTTCGGGCAAGCTTGTCATAGCGCGTGGCGATGCGCCGCCAATCTTTGATGCGGCAGAAGAAGTTCTCGATTTTGTGCCGCCGCCGGTAAAAGCGCTTGGGACAATAGGCCTTCTTGAGTGCAGTGCAGCGGTTCGGAATGATCGGCAACGCGCCTTCATCTTTAATTTGCTGGCGTACCTTTGCGCTGTCATAGGCCTTGTCGGCGGTGATCGCGAGCGGCGATCGAGGCGTGTTCAAGATATCTTCGACGACCTGGCTGTCATGGACTTGTCCGCCGGTCACCGTGAAGCTGAGTGGCCGACCTTTGCTGTCGACAGTCGCGTGGATCTTCGTGGTTCGACCGCCTCGGCTGACGCCGATCGCCTGATTTTGCTCCCCCCTTTTGCCCCACTCGCTGCGCGGTGAGCTTTCACAACTGTGCTATCGATCAGATACAAGCTGTCGCGCGATTTCGATGCAAACTGGTCGAATAGGGCACGCCGAGCGCTGCCGACACCTGCAACAGCGTGCGGTACTGGAACGGCTCGTAGGTCGTACCAGAGTTCGCCGGTGCCGAGGTCTGACCGCCTCGCTCGATCCAGGATGAGGTGCTGACGCCGATATCTGAATCGATGCGAGCGTTGGGGAAATCAGTCCGTCATCCGGGGAATGCGGGCTCAAGCTATCGGGCGACTCGTCGAGACAACGTCACCACTTGCGCGCCGTCCCGCAGTTCGTCCAACCGGTCAGCCCAGTGCTGCATCAGACGCACGCGGTCAGGCCAGTATTGGGCTCTGTTATAGATCGCCCGGACACCATCTTTATCGACGTGGGCCAATTGTAGTTCGACTACATCTGGGTGCCATACAGGCCTCCCGTCAGCGCCACGCTCCTCGTTCAACAAGGTGGAAGCAGTGGTGCGGAAGCCATGCGCGCAATGCTCGTTCTGCGTATCATAGCCCATGAAACGCAGGGCGGAGTTGAATGTGTTTCCCGACAGCGGCTTGTCCTCGTTGGTTGCGAAGACATATCGCCGATTACCGTTGATGGGTTTGACGGCAGCGAGCACATCCAGCGCTTGCTGCGACAGCGGCACTTGATGGTCGCGCCGCATTTTCATTTTGGCCGCTGGAATCGTCCAGATGTGCCTTTCGGGGTCGATTTCTGCCCACTCCGCTTTTGCCACCACACCGGGGCGAACCAAGGTGAGTGAGAGCAGACGAATAGCCAACCTGACGAGAGGCCCTTTACCGACATAACCGTCGATCGCCCGGCAGAGCTTTCCGACGGCGGCAGGGTCCGTCAGACCCGGGCGGGGTTTGCACTTTGGCGAGGTAAGGGCGTCTTTGAGATCAGCCGCCATGTCGCGCTGGCAATAGCCGCTCGCGATGCCAAAGCGGAATATCTGCGAGGCGAGAGAGCGCATCCGCGAAACCGTCTCATAGTGCTCGCGGGCTTCGACCTTTTTTAGGGCGCGCAACAACTCCGGCGGTTCGATTTCGCTGATCGACTGATGTCCGATCGCGGATTTCAATTCACGCATGAGCCAGCGATCCGGCTTCAGCGTGGCGTCTGATTTCGCCTCGGGCTTGCGTTTGGTGTCGAACCATTCGTCGGCAACCTCGCCGAGCGTCCGGGCCGCGGCGGCGACGCGTTTGTCGGCTTTGCGTTTTTCGGACGGATCGATGCCTTGGGCCAGCAGGCGCTTTGCCTCGTCTCTCGCCTCGCGCGCCATGGCCAGCGTAACCACGGGGTAGGAACCGAGCGCGATCGTCTTTTGTTTG
>CAVXGN010000054.1:0-16586 GCA_963761245.1 uncultured Alphaproteobacteria bacterium
TGACCAGCCTTTAGCCAAGCTCGGGGCGCGAGACAACCCGCTTCACAATGCGGGAATGTCGCCCTTGTCCCACAGCTCCTTGGTGACCGCGTGGAAATCGGCAAAGCGGCCTGCTTCGATCGCGCCGCGCATGCCGTTCATGAGCTCCTGGTAATAGGCAAGATTGATGGTGGAGAGCAGCACCGCGCCCAACATCTCGTTGGCCTTGGTCAGATGATGCAAGTAAGCGCGCGAATAAGTGCGCGCGGCCGGATGCACGCTCAATTCATCAAGTGGGCGCGGATCGGTGGCGTGACGCGCATTGAAGAGATTGATCGAGCCGTGACGGGTGAACGCCATGCCGTGGCGGCCGTTGCGCGTCGGCAGCACGCAATCGAACATATCGATGCCGCGTTTGACCGCTTCCACCAGATCCTGCGGCGTGCCGACGCCCATCAGATAACGCGGACGGTCTTCCGGCAGCAGCGGCGTCGTCTCGCCGACGACCTTGAGCATCACCTCCTGCGACTCTCCCACCGCAAGGCCGCCGATGGCGTAGCCGTCAAAGCCCATGGCAACCAACGACCGCGCGCTCTGCGCGCGCATGGCGATATCGTCGCCGCCTTGCACGATGCCGAATAGCGCATAGCCTTCGCGCGCCCGGCTTTCGAAGGCGCGCTTGGAGCGCTCGGCCCAGCGCAACGACAATTGCATGGCGCGCTCGATCTCTTCCGGCGGCGCCGGCAGCTTCAGGCATTCATCGAGTTGCATGGAGATATCGGCGCCGAGCAGCGCCTGCACCTCGATCGCCCGCTCGGGCGGAAGCTCCACCATGGCGCCGTCGAGATGGGAGCGGAAGGTCACGCCCTCGTCCGTCACTTTGCGCAGATCGGACAGCGACATCACCTGGAAGCCGCCGGAGTCGGTCAGGATCGGCAGCGGCCAATGCATGAAGGCATGCAAACCGCCCATCGAGGCGATGCGCTCGGCGCCCGGCCGCAGCATCAGGTGATAGGTGTTGGCCAGCACGATCTCGGCGCCGGTGTCGTGCACCTCGGTCGGGGCAAGCCCCTTGACGGTGGCTTGGGTGCCGACCGGCATGAAGGCCGGCGTCTGCACCCGGCCGTGCGGCGTCGCAATCTCGCCACGGCGCGCGGTGCCGTGGGCTTTCAGCAGACGGAAGGAAAACGGCTCGGACATCTGTCTTTTTCGTCGTGGCCGGCGTGTTCCGGCCATCCACGTCTTGGTTCGGTTTTAATGACGTGGTCGCCCGGCACAAGGCCACGCCCGGCTAGGGTTGTGGGTACAGCAAACAAGCGTCCCCATAGGAATAGAAGCGATAGCCCGCGGCGATGGCATGGGCATAGGCCCGCTTCATGGTCGCGAGGCCGCTGAAGGCTGAGACCAGCATAAACAGTGTCGAGCGCGGCAAATGGAAATTGGTCAGCATCAGGTCGATCGCGCGAAACTGGTATCCGGGTGTGATGAAGATCGCGGTCTCGCCGGAAAAGGCGCGCAGCTTGCCGTCCGCACCGGCCGCACTTTCGAGCAGCCGCAGCGCGGTCGAGCCGACCGCGACGATACGCCTGCCCTTGGCGCGCACGGCATTGAGGGCGTCGGCCGTTTCACGGGAAACCGACCCAAATTCGGCGTGCATCGTGTGGCCTTCGGTGTCGTCGGTCTTGACCGGGAGAAAAGTGCCGGCGCCGACGTGCAGCGTGACCTTGTGCAGGCCGACGCCGCGGCCGGCGAGCCGCTTCAGCAACGGCTCGGTGAAATGCAGGCCGGCGGTGGGCGCCGCCACCGAGCCCTCATCATGGGCGAACATGGTCTGGTAGTCGGCGCGGTCCTGGTCGTCGGGGGCGCGGCGCGAGGCGATGTAGGGCGGCAGCGGCATGTCGCCCCGCTCGGCAATGGCCTGGTCGAGCACCGGACCATGGAAGGCAAATGAGAGGGTTACCTCCCCGCCTTCATCTTTATGTGAAACTTCAGCATCAAGCTGGCCGAGGAAACAGACCTTGCCTTCCTCGCCAAACCGCAAGGTGTCGCCCACCTGCACTTTCCTGGCGCCGAGGATGAAGGCGCGCCAATGCGAGCCGTCGAGCCGCTTGTGCAGCGTCGCCTCGATCTCCGGCTCGCTCGAACCCCGCCCGATGCGCCGGCCCTTGAGCCGGGCCGCGATCACCTTGCTGTCGTTGACCACCAGGGCGTCGCCGGGCTCCAGCAGATCGGGCAGATCGGCGATTGTACGGTCGTCGAATTCCGGCGCCCCACCCGGCCGCACCACCATCAGCCGCGCGGCATCACGCGGATGCACCGGCCGCAGCGCGATCCGGTCGGCCGGCAGCTCGAAGTCGAACAGGTCCGTCTTCATATTGGCTCGGTGTCATCGCCCGCGCAGGCGGGCGATCCAGTATTCCAGAGCACCGATATCTTTCGCCAGCGCCGGCGACTACTGGATGCCCCGCCGGAGCCTGTCATCGGGCCGCGCTTTGCGCGGACCCGTTGGCGGGACATGACAATCAGAGATGCGGGGCGAGGACTACGCCCCCATGGTCGCCTTGACGATCTGGTCCGGGTTCTGCACCGGCTCGCCGCGCTTGATCTTGTCGACGTTCTCCATGCCCGAAATCACGTTGCCCCAGGCGGTATATTGGCCGTCCAGAAAGCGGGCGTCGTCGAAACAGATGAAGAATTGGCTGTCGCCGGAATCCGGGCTTTGCGCCCGCGCCATCGACACCGTGCCGCGCACATGCGGCTCCTTGTTGAACTCGGCCTTCAGTTTCTGCCCCGAGCCGCCGGTGCCGGTGCCGTGCGGACAACCGGTCTGCGCCATGAAACCGTCGATCACGCGGTGAAAAACGATGCCGTCATAGAAGCCCTCCTTCACCAGTTCCTTGATGCGGGCGACGTGGCCGGGCGCGAGATCCGGCCGCATGGCGATCACCACCGGCCCTTGCGTGGTCTCGAGCGTGAGCGTGTCTTCGGGCTTGGCCATGCTGTTTCCTTTCGTTGTGCGCGTCCGCTTTAGGGCTCGATGGTTGCCTTCTTGACGAAGTCCATCTTCGGGAAGCTCTTGGAGAGATAGGCATTGCCTTCCGCCTGCAAGCGGCCCTGCTCGGGCCCGCGGCCTTGCGGGGCGCCCTCGCCGTAGCCGGCATAGAGCGCGTCGACTACTTTCATGCCCGAGACCACCTGGCCGAAAGGCGCAAAGCCCTGGCCGTCGAGCCCGGCATTGTTGCCGAAGTTGATGAACACCTGCGTGGTGCGGGTGTTCGGGCCGGCAGTCGCAAAGGTGATCATGCCGCGCTTGTTGCTCTGGCGCACCGGATCGTCCTTGATCTGGGCCTCGCGCCAATGCGCCATCGTCGCCGGATTGCCGTTGATGCCGAACTGCACCATGAAGCCGGAGATGACGCGGAAGAAGCGGACATTATCGTAGAAGCCGTTCTTCACCAGATTGTAGAAGCGGTCGGCGCCTTGCGGGGCCCAGGCGCGGGTGACCTGGATCACGAACGTGCCCTTGCTGGTGTCGAATTTGGCCTTGTAGGTCGCCGGCGCCTGCTCCTTGAGCGCGGCCGGATTGGCAAGGTTCGGCGACTGGGCAAAGGCCGGCAAGGTCAGCGCGGCCAGCAAAACGGGCGCAAGCGTCAGGATCGATCGGCGGCTGGTCATTCAGTTCCTCGGATAAGTTGATTAGGCGCCGGCAGCGCCGGAGAATTTCTGCTTCAGCCGCTTGGCAACGGCCGCGGGCACGAAGGCGGACACGTCACCGCCCATGCCAGCGATCTGGCGGACCAATGTGGCGGTGATCGGGCGCACCATCGGCGAGGCCGGCAGGAACACGGTCTGCACGTCGGGCGCCATGGCCTCGTTCATGCCGGCCATCTGCATCTCGTAGTCGAAATCGCTGGCATCGCGCAGCCCGCGGATCAGGAGGGTGGCGCCGACCTGCTTGGCCGTGGTCACCACCAGGTCGGAAAAGGTGATGCAGTCGAATTCGCAGCCGGCCTCGCGCGCCAGCGGCGCGCAGTTCTCCACCAGCATCGCCAGCCGCTCCTCGGAGCTGAACAGCGGCGCCTTGCCCGGATGCACCCCGATCGCCAGCACCAGCCGATCGGCCAACCGGGCGGCATGGCGCACCACGTCGATATGGCCGTTGGTGACCGGGTCGAATGACCCGGCATAAAGGGCGATCCGCGGCATGGGCGCGGGTCTATCCCGGGTTCCAGAGCCCCGCAAGGTCGAATTTCCGCGCCTCCGGCGCCGGATTGAACCTTTTGGTGCCGTTATACGACCAAGAGCCAAGATTGCCGATACAGGGGACTTCCATGCTGAAATCAACCACCGCCGTCATGGCCGCCGCGTTCCTCGCCGCCGTCATCACGCTTCTGTCGCTTCCAGGCGCCAAGGTCGACGCCCATCCGTCGCTGATGCCCGCCGCCACCGCCCCAGCCTGCGCCGAGCGCCCGTGGCCCTATCTCAACTGCGTCGGCACCACCTACAGCTTCAGCCATGTCCGGCTGGTCACCACCGACCGCCTCGGCCAATAGTTCAATCGATCTGCAAAGTTCCGCCCCCCGGCTTGCGTCGCGGGGGCAAGCCTTTTTGAAATCATGCGCTAGGCTTCCGCCCAAGGGACACTCGAGAGATCCCTTGGGGAGGAAGTCATGCGTCGTCTTATCTTGGCAGCGGCCGCGCTCGTGGCCGCCACCTCTGCCTTTGCGCAGAGCTATCCGACAAGACCGATCCGCGTCATCGTGCCGACCCCGCCGGGCGGCCCGGTCGACACCATGGCTCGGCTACTCACCAACTCGCTGCAGGCTCGGCAAAAACGTCTTCGTCGAGAACAAACCGGGCGCCGGCAACATCATCGGCTCCAAGCTTGCCGCCGATGCCCCACCCGACGGCTACACGCTGCACATCACGGCGGCGAGCGGGCTGATCATGAGCCCGATGATCCACAAGAGCGCCGGCTACAACGCGTCGAATTTCGCGCCAATTTCACTGATCGCGGAGACGCCGCAGGTGTTCGTGGTCAATCCGCAGGCGCCGTTCAAGTCGGTGGCCGAACTGATCGCCTATGCCAAAGCCAATCCCGGCAAGCTCAATTATTCGACCGGCGGTATCGGCACGCTGCCGCACCTCACCGCGGAATTGTTCAAGAAGCTGAGCGGCACGGACATCGTGCATGTGCCGTACAAAGGCGGCGGACTTGCCTTGCAGGCGGTGCTCAAGGGCGAGACGCAAATGACCTTCGACACCATCGGCACCTCGCTGTCGCTGGTGCGCGCCGGCAAATTGCGCGCGATCGCGGTCGGCTCCAAGACGCGGGTTGCCCAACTGCCCGATGTCCCGACCATGGTGGAAGCCGGCTTCCCGCAACTCACCACCGGCGCCTGGACCGCGATCCTGGCGCCGCGCGGCACGCCCGAAGCCATCATCATGAAGGTCAACGCCGCCACCAACGCCGCGCTCACCTCGGAGCCGATGAAAAGCAGGCTCGCCTCGCTCGGCGCGCAGCCACGTGGCGGAACGCCGCAAGAGCTCGCCGACTACATCAAGAGCGAAACGGCCAAGTGGAAGCCGATCGTGGCGGCGCTCGGGCTTAAGTCGGATTGAGCCGCACTACGCTGCGCGCCGGCTAACTCGGCCGGCGCGCCAGCGTGAGCCACACGCCGCCGCCGATCAGCACCAGCCCGGACAACCGGCCGAGCCACTTGGTGCCGGCGCGCTGCAGGAAAAAGCTGCGGCCGGCGCCGGCAACCGCTCCCCAGCCGCAATCGGTCAGCGTCGCCATCGTGATCGCAACGCTGCACATCACGAACAGCTGATGGCCCGCCGGCAGCGCGGGATCGATGAATTGCGGCAGGAAGGCCGTGAAGAAAGCGATCGTCTTCGGGTTGGTGATCGCCGCCAGAAAGCCGCGGCGGAAATAGACGTGGCCGGCCGGCGCCGCCACGGCTGTGCCCTCGCCGGCGTGCCGCCAGGCCTGGATGCCGAGCCAGATGAGATAGGCCGCGCCGATCCAGCGCAGCCATTCGAAAATCTCGGCGGCGTGCTGGATGATGATGCTCAAGCCGAGCGCGATGCCGGTGATCAGCAGCGCATTGCCGACGGTGCTGCCGGCAACCGTGATCAACGCCGCGCGCGTGCCGCGCGTCGCGCCGGTCGCGATCACCAGCGTGACGATCGGCCCCGGCACGATGACGAGCACGAAAGTGATGAGCAGGAAGGCGGAGAAGAATTGCCAGTTCATGGGTATTTCCGTTGCGCGAGCCGCAGGCGTCGCATCGCGCGATAGTCTAGCGAATGACGAGAACTTGATAAACCAATCGCGGCTGTGCCGGCCTCAACCGTGGGTCTTGGCTTGCCCGGCCGCGCCGGCGGCCGGCTTGGGCCGCAGCAGCGTCACGAACAAGATACCGACGATGACCAAGCCCGCCGCCGACGAAATGATACCACGCAAGATGCTCGCCGAGGATCAGCCAGGCGAAAAAAGCGACGAATAGCGGTTGGGTGTAAATCAGCGTTCCGGCACGCGACGCGCTAAGGACAACAACGCTCCAATTGTAGAGGACATACATCAAGGCGCCGCCGATCACGGCGGTATAAGCGAGCGCCAGATAGCCGGTCTTGCCCAGGTTCGCATGTTCCCCGTGCCAGATTTCCCAGAGCGAGAACGGCAGCGCAGCCGCGCTGCCGGCGGCCAGCAAGATGACGAGCAGCGGCAGCGTCGGCAGTTCGAACTTCGCCCGCTTTAGCAGCACCGTGTAGCCGGCGAATAGCACGATCGCCCCGAAAGCAAACAGGTCGCCTAACCCGATCTTCAGGCCGAGCAATAGAGCGAAGCTGCCGTGCACGGCGATCGCCGCGACCCCAATGAAGGCAATAGCCAAACCGATGCCCTGCCAACCATTCATTGGCTCATGCAGGACGAGCCAAGCCAGCAGCATCGTGACCATTGGCGCCAGCGCGAAAATGATGCCGACATTGACGGCGCTGGTATAGGAGAGCGCCACGATGGTCACGCCTTGCGTGAGGCCAAGTCCAATGGCCCCGATGAATGCGGCTTCCAGCCATCTCCGCCGCAGCAGATCGATCATGTCGCGATAGTGCGCGGCGACGAACGGCAGCAGAATAAGGTCCGCGATCAGCGCGCGCGAACAACAAAAGGTCCACGCAGGCATCTCTCGAACACCCAGCTTGAAGGCGATGAAGACGCTGCCCGCGATCAGCCACGTCACGATGCCGGCCGCATAGCCGGCCGCATCGGACTGAACGGAGATGTGCTGTTTTCTCGCGGCCGCTTGAGCGACCGACCAAATCTGCAGACTCATGACGCCCCCACGTCCGGCTATATTGGCGATGCTGTCGAGACGGTTAAGGCGCAGCGATCGTATCTACTCTTGCTCTTCCTCGCTCAACCCTTCGACCGACACCACGCGCTCGTCTTCCGCCGTGTCGAGCACGATCACGCCTTGCGTCGAGCGCCCGGCGATGCGGATGCCGGCAACCGGCGTGCGGATCAGCTTGCCCTGGTCGGTGACCAGCATCACCTGGTCGGCCTCCTCCACCGGGAACGAGGCGACGATGCGCCCGGTCTTCTGCGTGAGCGACATCGCCACGATGCCTTTGCCGCCGCGGCCGGTGGTGCGGTATTCGTACGAAGAGGAGCGCTTGCCGTAGCCGCGCGCCGACACCGTCAGCACGAACTGCTCGGCCGCCGACAATTCCACATAGCGCTGCTCGCCCAGCTCGATGCCGCCATTGGTCTCGGCCGCATCCTCGGCGTCGGGCGCCGCTTCAAGCTCGGCGCCGGTGCCGCGCCGGATGGCGCTGGCGCGCTTGTGATAGGCGGTGCGCTCGTCCGCCGTGACCTCGACATGGCGCAGGATCGACAGCGAAATGACGTGGTCCTTCTCGGCCAGCGTGATGCCGCGCACGCCGCGCGAGGTGCGGCCCTGGAACACGCGCACCTCCGGCACCGCAAAGCGGATGCACTGGCCGCCGGTGGCGGTCAGCAGCACGTCGTCCTTCTCGGTGCAGATCTGCACGTCGACGATCGACTCGCCCCCCTCGAGTTTCATGGCGATGATGCCGGACGGCCGCACATCGACGAAATCGGACAGCTTGTTACGCCGTACGGTGCCGCTGGTGGTGGCGAACATCACGTCGAGCGCGCTCCAGGTCGTCTCGTCCTCGGGCAGCGGCATGATGGTGGTGATGCTCTCGCCGGCATCGAGCGGCAGGATATTGATCAGCGCTTTGCCGCGCGCCTGCGGCGCCGCCTGCGGCAGCCGCCAGACCTTTTCTTTGTAGACCTTGCCGCGCGAGGAGAAGAACAGCACCGGCGTATGCGTGGAGGCGACGAACAGGCGCGAGACGAAATCCTCCTCGCGCACCTGCATGCCGCCGCGGCCTTTGCCGCCGCGCCGTTGCGAGCGATAGGTCGAGAGCGGCACGCGCTTGATGTAGCCGAGATGCGAGACGGTGACGACCATGTCCTCGCGCTGGATCAGGTCCTCGTCCTCGACCTCGGCCTCCTCCTCCGCGATCACGGTGCGGCGCGGGGTGGCGAACTGGTTCTTCACCGTCGTCAGCTCGTGCTTGATGATCGCCTGGATGCGCACGCGCGAGCGCAAGATATCGAGATAGTCGGCGATCTCGCTGGCGAGCTTATCGAGCTCCTCCTTGATCTCGTCGCGGCCGAGCGCGGTCAGCCGCTGCAGGCGCAGATCGAGGATGGCTTTGGCCTGCTCGGCCGACAGCCGGATGGTGCCGGCCTCGGTGAGCTTGTGGCGCGGATCGTCGATCAGCGTCACCATCGCCGCCATGTCCTTGGCCGGCCAGTCGCGCGCCAGCAACGCTTCGCGCGCCTCGCTCGGATCCTTGGCGGCGCGGATCAGCTTGATCACCTCGTCGATATTGGCAACCGCCATGGCGAGTCCGACCAGCACATGGGCGCGGTCGCGCGCCTTGCCGAGCAGGAACTTGGTGCGCCGCGACACCACCTCTTCGCGGAACGCGACGAAGGCGGCGAGCAGATCCTTCAGCGTCATCACCAGCGGGCGGCCGCCGTCGAGCGCCACCATGTTGGCGCCGAACGAGGTCTGCAGCGGCGTGAAGCGGTAGAGCTGGTTTAAGACGACGTCGCGCTCGGCCTCGCGCTTGAGCTCGATCACCACGCGGTAGCCGTCGCGGTCCGACTCGTCGCGCAGGTCGGAAATGCCGTCGATCCTCTTCTCGCGCACCAGTTCGGCGATGCGCTCGACCATCGTCGCCTTGTTCACCTGGTAGGGAATCTCGCTGATGATGATCGCCTCGCGCTCCTTGCGGACGGTCTCGAAGGCGACCTTGCCGCGCATCACGATCGAGCCGCGGCCGGTGTGATAGGCGCTACGGGCGCCGGCCTTGCCGAGGATGATGCCGCCGGTCGGAAAATCCGGCCCCGGCACGATCGCGATCAGGTCATCGATGCTGATCGCCGGATCGTCGATCAGCGCGACGCAGGCGTCGATCAATTCGCCGAGATTGTGCGGCGGGATGTTGGTCGCCATGCCGACGGCGATGCCACCGGCGCCGTTGACCAAGAGATTGGGGAAACGCGCCGGCAGCACCACCGGCTCTTTCTCGCTGCCGTCGTAATTGGCCTGGAAGTCGACGGTGTCCTTGTCGATGTCGTCGATCAGCGCCATCGCCGGGCGCGCCAGCCGGCATTCGGTGTAACGCATGGCCGCCGGCGGATCGCCGTCGACCGAGCCGAAATTGCCCTGCCCGTCGATCAATTGCAGGCGCATGGAGAAATCCTGCGCCATCCGCACCAGCGAGTCGTAGATCGCCTGATCGCCGTGCGGGTGATATTTGCCCATCACGTCGCCGACCACGCGCGCCGATTTGACGTATTTCTTGTCGGGCGTGTGGCCCTGCTCGTTCATCGAATGCAGGATGCGGCGATGCACCGGCTTCAAGCCGTCACGCGCATCGGGCAGCGCGCGCGCCACGATCACGCTCATGGCGTAATCGAGATAGCTGCGCTTCATCTCCTCGGTGATCGAGACAGGACGTATGTCGGTGGGACTGCCGTCCCCCGATTTGGGGTTTTCGGTGTCGGACAAGTTGGGTTCCCGCGTGGCTCTTACGTGGCCAAATTTCTTAGCTGATTCAGGTCCACGCCGCCACCGCAAAAGGGCCCGCAAGGCTACTTAATACATGTTATATTCCAACGACTTACAAGTCCTCTGCGGGCCCGCCACGGTGCCGTCAAAAAGCCAGACGCAAGCGACCGCGGACGGTCTGCGCCAGCAGTCCGTCGCTACCGCTTGTGACGCCGTATTCGACCCCGGCCGAAAGGCCGCCGATCGTGCGCGCGCGGAATCCCACCGCCGCCGTGGTCGCGCCGGAACTGGCCGCCGACTGGTTCAACGTCAACGAAAGACCCGGGCCGAGGTCGCTGTAGTACAACGGCTGGTCGTACGAGCTCAGGCTGGTCTGGCGGTATTCGATGCGCGCCATCGGCGTGAAAAGCCCGAACCCGGTCGGAATGTCGATCGAGCCGCGCAATCCGATCGTCCCCGCCAGCGCGCTGAATTTCATCTTGTCATAGTTGAGAAGCTCCGCGCTCGATCCTTCTTCGCTGAAACCTTTGAGGTTCGCTGCCATATAATCGCCCCGCAAGTACGGCGCGAACTTGAACGCGCCATTGCGCCACTCGGCGCTCGCCGTCAGCGAGCCGAACCAATACGATCCCGTGCGCTTGCCCGACACGATCGTGCCGGTGTCGAACACCCACCGTTCATTGGTGTAGCCCAGGCTGCCATAGCCGAGGGAGGCATCGAGAAACAGCGGATCGAACAGATGCATGCTGGCGTAGAGCGCGCCGCTGTAGCTGTTGGCGCCGCTGCGCGAGCCGTTCTGCCCGACATCGGTGTGGTCGGTGCCGAAGCCGAGCGCGGCGCCGACGATCAGATCCTTGCCGATGCGGAAATCGGCGCCCGCGGTCAGGCCGGTACTGATGAAGCTGTTGCTCGATTGCAGTCCGCTCGGCGTCATCTTGCCGAACTGGACTGCGCCCCCCGTCCAGAATGCCGGCGCCCAATCCGACCGGCATTCGATCGCCGGCCGGCGGCCATCGGGCGACAACGGCGCCGCATTGGCACTCGGGACGCCCGCCGGGGGCGCGCCATAGGGCAAATCCGCATACGGCGCGGCGTGCGCCACGTGCGGATCGACCGGCAGCGCGATGCCGAAATTGAATGAGCATGGATTGAAATTGTCGTGCAGCCCTTCGAGATGTTGCGCAATATTGTTGACCTGCGCGAACGCGAAACGCTGTGCGGCCGCCACCTGCGCCGTGGTCAGGCCCACCACCTCCGCATCCGTTGCCGGATCGGGATGGTTGTGAAGCAGGTAGGCGCGCGTGCCGGTATTGCCCTTCACATCGGTTGCTTGCACGGTGAACGTGATAAAGCCGAAACCGGCCGGCGATCCGCTGATGACGCCGGTGGCGGGATCGAGCGTCAGCCCGGGCGGCAGCGAGCCGGCTACGATCGCGAACGTATACGGCGCGGTGCCCCCGCTGGCGGTGATGGTCTGGCTATAAGGCTGGTCGGCAATCGCCGCCGGCAGCGTCGGCGGATTGACGGTGATCGCGATGCTGCCGATGTTCACCGTGTAGCCGCGCGTCCCGGTATTCCCGACGTGGTCGATGACGCTGACGGTGAAGCTCGATGCGCCGCTGGCGGTCGGCGTGCCGCTGATGACGCCGGAGGTTGGATTGAATGAGAGCCCGGCCGGCAATGCGCCGGCGGTCACGGAATAGATGTAAGGCGCGGTGCCGCCGCTGGCGAATAACGGTCTGACTATAGGCGGTGCCCAGCATGCCGTCCGGCAGACTGGCGGGCGACAACGTGAGCGAACTGCTGCCGATGTTGACCGTGTAGCTGCGCGTCCCGGTATTCCCGACGTTGTCGAGGGCGCTGACGGTGAAGCTCGCTGTGCCGATGGCCGTCGGCGTGCCGCTGATGAGGCCGGAGCTCGGATTGAGCGAGAGGCCGGCCGGCAATGCGCCGGCGGTCACGGAATAGGTGTAAGGCGCGGTGCCGCCGCTCGCGCTCACCGTCTGGCTGTAGGCCGTGCCTTGTGTGCGTCCGCAGACGCGCGAATGAGACTTCATGTCTCGGAATAGGTGTAAGGCGCGGTGCCGCCGCCGGCGACCACGGTCTGACTATAGGCGGCGCCCAGCATGCCGTTCGGTAGCGTCGGCGGACTGAGCGCCAACGAATTGCTGTCGATGTTTACCGTGTAGCTGCGCAAACCGGTATTGCCGAGATTGTCGTGTACCTGAGCGGTGAAAGTTGCTGCGCCGGCAACGGTCGGCGTGCCGCTGATGAGGCCGGAGCTCGGATTGAGCGAGAGGCCGGCCGGCAAGCTGCCGCCGGAAACCGAATAGGTGTAAGGCGCGGTGCCGCCGCTGGCGACCACGGTCTGACTATAGGCGGTGCCCAGCATGCCGTTCGGTAGCGTCGGTGGACTGAGCGTCAACGAAATGGCTGTCGATGTTCACCGTGTAGCTGTGCGAACCGGTGTTGCCGAGATTGTCGTTTACGTGAACGGTGAAGCTCGCTGCGCCGGCAACGGTCGGCGTGCCGCTGATGAGGCCGGAGCTCGGATTGAGCGAGAGGCCGGCCGGCAAGCTGCCGCCGGAAACCGAATAGGTATAGGGCGCGGTGCCGCCGCTGGCGACCACGGTCTGACTATAGGCGGTGCCCAGCATGCCGTTCGGTAGCGTCGGTGGACTGAGCGTCAACGAATTGGAGACAATGTAAACCGTGTAGGGTCTGCTACCGCTCCCGCTGGTTGGGTTGGATGCGGTGACCGTGAAACTATAGCTTCCGCCGGCGGTCGGCGTGCCGCTGATGACGCCACTGTTGGCGTTGAGCGTCAGCCCGCTCGGGAGACTTCCCGCGGTTACGGCAAACGTGAAAATGTCGTCGGCATCGGGCCCGTGAGGGTCGTCGTCGCCGTCGGTGGCGACCACCGTTTGGCTATAGAACGTTCCGACCAACCCGTTGGGCAGGCTGCTCGGGCTGATCGTGACGCTGTAGTGCGCCATGACCGGCGTGGCCCCCATGAGCGCCATCAGGACAGCCGCGGCCAGGCCGCAGGGCTTTGCCCAACCCGAAGGTAGCCGCGTGAATAGATACCGCCTGAAACCAAGGGTAGCGAATGATGCAGAAATGCATGTCTCGTTTTGCATAGAAATACCTTTTGTTTAGGTGTTTCAATGCGATGCTGAAATCACGTGGTTTATGATTTCTTAATAGGTGTTATTTTATTGGATATTGGTATTACGATAATGCATAGGTCGGTGGCTGGGCACCGGACATGAATTGCATCTCCCGACTCACGCGGTGTTTTCCTGCGAATCACTCCCTTGGCTCCGCCGGTGCAGGCGGCGCGGCGATGAAGGCGCGTTTGACCCGGGCGGAATTGGCCGCTAGGCGAACCCAATGCAGGTCGAATTCCTCATCTCAGCTTTGGTCACGCTTGGTGGTCGTGGTCGACCCGCTCGGCCTGGTGCCGACCTTCATCGCCATCACGCACGGCCTGCCGGAGCGCGCCCGCCGCAACGTGGCGCTGCGCGCCTCGCTGATCGCGGCGCTCATCTTGGCCGGCAGCGCGCTGGTCGGCGACTGGCTGCTGCAAGCGCTGGCGATCGGGCTGCCGGCCTTCCGCATCGCCGGCGGCCTGCTCTTGTTTTCGATCGCATCGGAAATGGTGTTCGGCGTGCGCATCGAGCGGCAATCGCGCGAGGCCGAGGAAGCGGTCGAGGAACGCGTGCGCAACATCGCCACCTTTCCGCTCGCCATTCCGCTGATGGCGGGCCCGGGCGCGATCGCCGCCACCGTGCTGCTCGCCGACCGCGCCAATCATGATCCGGCGCGGCTCGCCATCCTGCTCGGCGTCATCGTGGCGGTGCTGGCGCTGTGCCTGGTCGTTTTTCTCTTGGCGGCACGCCTCGCCCGGCTGATCGGACCAACCGGCAACGTGGTGCTCTCGCGCCTGCTCGGCGTGCTGCTCGCCGCGCTCGCCGTGCAATTCGTCATCGACGGCGTGCGGGCGGCGTTGGCGGGCTAGCGAAAATTCTCCCCGCTCACGTTTGCGCTCCCTCAGCGGTTAATATGAGCGCGCAACCTCCGTTCCAGGCAAGCGAACAGCCTCAGAGATTGCGCTCGCGCGCGGCCTTGAAGCCGGCGACGAAACGCTCGAGCGTATGCGAGGTCTCCCCGCGCGGCAGCATCACCTCGATGAGCGAGAATTGCCCGCGTCGCTTGACCGCGCGATCGAGCGCGGCGGCAAGCGCTGCCCGCGTCGTTACCCGCTCGCCGACGCCGCCGAGCGAATGTGCGATGTCGGCGAAATGCCAGTCGTCGAGATCGTTGAAGCGCGATTCCGGCTGGAACACGCGCAGCATTTCCCAACTGCAATTGTTGAACAGCACCACGATCGGATCGAGCCCGTAGCGGCGGCAATTGCCGAGCTCCCAGCCGGTCATCTGGAAGGCGCCGTCGCCGACCAGCACCAGCGGCCGCAATCCGGTCGCCGCCACGCCGATGCCGGCCGGCACGCCGAAGCCCATGCCGGCGTAATAGCCGGGCGCCGCCAGCGCGGTGTTGTCGATCTCCATGGCGGTGAACAGACAGTCGCCGACGTCGGAGGTCATCGGCATCTTGCCGTGACGGTCGAACAAATCGTTGATCGCCGTCGCGATATCCGAGGGGGCGATCGGTTGCTCGTCGGCGGCAAGACCGCGCGGATAGACGATGCCCTGCCCCGCTTTGCGCGGACGCGGTGCATGACGGGTCGCATGCGCGTCGAGCCCGGCGATCAGATCGGCCAGCGGCATGTCGCGATAGACGTGATGGCCGACCTGCACCTCGCGGCCGGCGGCGAGAATGGTGCGGCGCGGATCGGGCGCGCGGTTCGACAGCGCGAAATTGGTGTCGGACAAGATGACGCCGAACAACAGCATCAGGTCGGCGTCCTCGACCAGTTGCGTCACCGCCGGATCGCCGGCGACGCCGAGATAGGTGCCGGCGACGACATCGGGCGCCGCTTCCAACAGGCCGCGCCCCATGAAGGTCGTCACCACCGGCAGGCCGAGTTTGCGCGCCAGCGCGGCGACTTGCTCCTCGATGCCGTAGCGGCGGATTTCCACGTCGACCATCAGCACCGGCGATTTGGCGCCGGCGATGCGCGCGAGAATCTCCTCGGCGCATTCGGCGAGCGCGCCCGCATCGGCCGTGCGCGCCGGCAGATGCGGCACCGGCTCGCAGCGCGCACCCACCATGTCGCGCGGCAATTCGATATAGACCGGCAGCGACAATTCCAACGCGCTACGCAGCACGCGGGCGATTTCGGCGGGCGCCGTCGTCTCGTCGTCGAGCACCGCCTGGTCGCAGGTGAATTCCTTGAACACCGCGAGCTGCGTGTCGACGGTGCGCGCCTGGTGATGCAGCAGATAGCCGCTGGCGCGTTCGCGCGCGCCCGGCGCACCGGCGATCACCACCACCGGCGAGCGCTCGGCATAGGCGCCGGCAACCGAGTTCACCAGGTTGAAGGCGCCGGCGCCGTAGGTGACGACCGCAACACCGAGCCCGCTGTGATAGCGCGCCGTGGCGTCGGCCGCGAAGCCGACCGCCGGCTCATGACTGAGCGTGAAGTGAGGAAGCACATTGCTTTCCTCGATGACCTTGAAGAACGGCAACACGAAATCGCCCGGGATACCGAAAATTTCCCGGGCGCCGTGAGCTTTCAGGCCTTCGAGCAGAGCGGCGGCAAGCGTCGGCATGCCACGCCATCCTAGCGCGTCTTAGCAACGTGCCGGATATTGTCCGGCGCGGCGCAGTCAGAACGGTATCTCGTCGTCCATATCGTCGCGCTTGCCGCCGGCGCCGGCCATGGCCGGCTTGCGTTCGCGCGATGCGCTCGGCCCGGAAGAGCCGAAATCGTCGCCCGCCTCGGCGCCGCCCCCGCCGCCGCGGGTATCGAGCATCGTGAGCTGCGAGTTGAAGCCTTGCAGCACCACCTCGGTCGAATAGCGGTCCTGCCCGTCTTTGTCCTGCCATTTACGCGTCTGCAGCGCGCCTTCGAGGTAAACCTTCGAGCCTTTCTTGAGATACTGCTCGACGATCTTGCACAGGCCCTCGTTGAAGATCACCACCCGGTGCCACTCGGTTTTCTCGCGGCGCTCGCCGGTGTTCTTGTCGCGCCAGGTATCCGAGGTCGCGACCCGCAAGTTTGCGATCGGCCGCCCGTCTTGCGTGCGGCGAATTTCCGGATCGGCGCCAAGATTGCCGATCAGGATCACTTTATTGACGCTACCTGCCATGATGCTCTCCGCGTGGCGATTGCGATTGCGCGACGTTCAAGTCGCGACCGCTCGCCGGTAAGGGGCTGTCTGCCGACGCGCCCGTCATTGACTTTCACCCTAGCCCTCGGCCCTCACCCGGCAAGCGCGTTCGGCCTTAATCCACAGGGCTTCCCGCATCTGCGCCGGCTGCGGCAAATCTTGGTCGATACTAATGTTCTTTTTTTGTTCTCGC
>CAVXGN010000055.1:0-15565 GCA_963761245.1 uncultured Alphaproteobacteria bacterium
CGAACAGCATGGTTGCAAAATATCCGTCATAATTTCATCCACTGAAATTGAAAGGCTGCACAGCGTTGCGCAGATTGCGCAGCAAAGCCCTTTTGCCCGCGCAGTCCAGAGACGCGATGCGCCGAATTCGCTTGTGTGCGTTGCTAAAGCCTGACGGCTGGCAATTCGTAGCTTCAAAAGCGAGTTTGCTGGGACGTAAATCTTTACCCGCAACAAGAGGACACGTGCATGAAATCGCTGATTGTCAAACGCTCCATCATCCTTGATGGGCACAAAACCAGCATCAGTCTCGAGGATGCTTTCTGGCTTTGCCTGAAGGACATCGCCCACAACCGGCGGACGACTGTGTCGACCATGATCGGCGACATCGACAAATTTCGTCGCCAGAACAATCTTTCCTCAGCCATCCGTTTGTTCGTGCTTGATCAGGTTCAGAGTTTGGCACCGAAGCCTCCCGGCGAAAGCCGCGCAGACGCCGGCATGTTGCAGCAAGGCGTCCTCACGCAACTCTGAACCGTCGCGACTGACGAGGCGCGGCGGGATGGACTCGATCCCCATCATGCCGCTGTCAGCAGGAAAGGTGGGCAGTTCGCCCGCGCGCGCGACTACGCCGTCGCGTCGAGCTTGGCAATTTTCTTATACCAGTCGAAGATCTGAGCGCCGTTCCAGTGCAGCACGCCCTCGTGCTTGTTGACGTAATCGTAGATCGCCTCGAGATATTTGATCCGGTGCGGCTGGCCGCTGATGTAGGGGTGGATCGCCAGCACGCAGAACTTGGCGCGCGTCTCGCTCTCGGCATTGAGCCGGTCGAACTGGTCGGTCACCAGTTTGAGCAGATAGTCGCTGTTGTGGTGCTGGATGATCATCACCGGAATGTCGTTACACTCGATGGTGTAGGGCAGCGTTACCAGCGGCCCATTGGCGGTGCGGATCACCGTCGGCTCGTCGTCATAGACCCAGTCGCCGATATATTTCACGCCCGCGGCGGTCAGCAGGTCCGGCGTCTCCAGCGTTTGCGTGAGCCCCGGCCCGAGCCAGCCGACCGGCCGCTTGCCGGCGAACTTGGTCAGGATATCCATGGTGCGGTTGATCATGCCGGCCTGGTCGGGCTCCTTGTGGATCGGTCCCTGCTCGTAGGCGTGCCCCATGAATTCCCAGCCGTCGTCGCGCGCTTGCTCGGCGACGCGTGGATAGTCCTCGCAGATGCGCGCATTGGCGGCGAGCGTCGGCTGGATGCCGAGCCGCTTGAACAACTCGAAAAAGCGCCAGCAGCCGACGCGCATGCCGTATTCGTGGAAAGCCCAGTGCACCACGTCCGGCATCAGCGGCACGCCGGTCGGGGCGGGGAGCAATTGCCGCGCCATCGGCTTTGCTATGTCCCAGACCTCGTAATTGACGATGGTCCAGAACACGATGCGGGCATTGCCCGGCAGCTTCAGCGGCGGGCGGTCGACGATGGCCGAGTAATCGGCGCGGTCTTTGGGGATCATGGGGCTGGGCATCAACTCACCTTCCTTGCAATGTCATTCCGGGGCGCGAGCGCAGCGAGCGAACCCGGAATCCAGAAACGAGTTCGAGGATTGCTTCTGGATTCCGGGTCCGGCGCTCCGCGCCGTTCCGGAATGACGAGCTTGTCACGCCGTCGCGTCGACGCGCAACCCGACCAACCGTTCGAGCGTGGCGATGTCCTTCTGCAACTCCGCGGACGGCGCGCGGTGCGCCACCGCGCCGCGCTCCAGCACGATGGCGTCGGCGGTCAACTCCAGCGCGATATCGGTGTGCTGCTCGACCAAGATGATGGCGATCGTGCGGTCGGCCAGCATCATTTTCATCGCCGCCGCCAGTTCGTCGACGATCACCGGCGCCAAGCCTTCGAACGGCTCGTCCAGCAGCATGAGCGCCGGATTGGTCATCAGCGCGCGCGCGATCGCCAGCATCTGCTGCTCGCCGCCGGAGAGCTGATTGCCCATGTTGCGGTCGCGCTCGGCAAGACGCGGGAACAGCTTGAACACGGTTGCGAGATCCCAGGGGCCGGGCCGGCTCGCCACCGTCAGGTTCTCCGCCACCGTCAGCGAAGGAAAGATCTCGCGCTCCTGCGCCACCCAGCCGATGCCGTTGGCGGCGCGGCGATGCGGCGGCGTGCGGTGTAAATCCTTGCCGCGCCAGAGCACGCGGCCGCCGCGCATCTGCGTGTAGCCCATGATGGTGAGCAGCAGCGTCGATTTGCCGACGCCGTTGCGGCCGAGCACCGCGAGGCTGCCGTGCTCGGGCAGTTCGAGCGAGACCTCGTGCAACACCACCGCGTCGCCGTAGCCGGCGCGCACGTTGTCCAATGCCAGCAACGGTTCAGACATGGCGGCGCTTTCCGAGATAGACTTCGCGCACGCGCGGGTCGGCGGCGATCTCGGCCGGCGAGCCTTGCGTGAACACCGAGCCGCCGACCAGCACGATGATGTGGGTGGCAAAGCGAAAGACCACGTGCATGTCGTGCTCGATGAACAGCAGCGTGAGGTCATCGGACAGGCCGGCCACCGCCTCAAAGATGTCGCCCGATTCCTCCTGCGGTACGCCGGCGGCCGGCTCGTCGAGCAGCAGCACGCGCGGCTTGGTGGCGAGCGCCAGCGCGATTTCCAAGAGCCGCTGGCGGCCATAGGGCAATTCGCGCGTCGCCTGATAGCAGTCATCGCCCAGCCGCAACTTCACCAGGATCTCATAGGCCTCCTCGATGGCGTCGCGATGGTCGGCGATATTGCGCCAGAACTCGCCGGTGATGCGCCGCCGCTCGGCGATCGCCAGCGTCACAGCCTCCAGCGCGTTGAGGCTCGGAAACAGCGTGTTGATCTGGAAGGTGCGCGCCAGCCCGCGCCGCACCCGCTCCTGCGGAGCGAGGTAGGTGATGTCCTCGCTGCCGAGGAAAATCCGTCCGGTGTTGGGCTTGAGCATGCCGGTCATCAGATTGATCAGCGTGGTCTTGCCGGCGCCGTTCGGCCCGATCAGCGCATAGCGGGCGCCGACCGGCAATTCGAGCTCGATGTCGCGCGCGACCACCAGCGAGCCGAAGCTCTTGGCGAGCCCGCGGGTGGAGAGGGCCGACGCGCTCACTTGCGCCTCCAGGGCGCGGTGAGCTTCGCGAGCCCGCCTAGCACGCCGTTCGGCAGCACCATCACCACCAGCACCAAGAGCACGCCGATCCAGAAATACCAGTATTGCGGCGCGATGCCGGAGAATTGGTCGCGCGCGATCATGAAGATGGCGGCGCCGATCAGCCCGCCGTAAAGCCGCCCGGCGCCGCCCAGCACCAGCATGACCAGAAGCTCGGCCGAGCGCTCGAAGCTCAACGAATCGAGCGACACGGTTTCGGTCGTTTGCGCCAGCAGCGCGCCGGCGATGCCGGCGATGGCCGCCGAGATGGTGTAGATCAACTGGATATGCGCGCGGCTCGGCGCGCCGATCGCCGGCATGCGTATCGCGTTCTCGCGAATGCCGCGCAGCGCCAGCCCGAACGGCGAATGGATCAAGCGGCGCGCGAACAGAAACACCAGGAACAAGACGCAGAGCGAATAGCCGTAGGCGGTCTTGGCGAACAGGCCGAAGGTGAAAATGCCGAGCAGCGGCCAGGTGTTGATGCCTTGCAACCCGTCGACGCCGCCAGTCAGCCACCCGGCGCTGTTCGCCAATTCGCCGAGCAGCAGGCCGAAGCCCATCGTCAGCATGATCAAAGCGAGATGGCGGAAGCGGGCGATCACAAAGCTCGTCGCATAGCCGACTGCCCCGGCGACAATCGAGGCGGCGATCAGGCCGGTGATCGGCTCGCCCCAGCCGTATTTGGACAGGATGCCGGCCGTATAGGCGCCGAGCCCGAAGAAGGCGGCGTGGCCGAGCGACACGATGCCGGCATAGCCGAGAATCAAATCGAGCGAGAGCGCAAACAGCGCGGTAATGGCGATCTGGCTCGCCAGCGCTAGATAATCCGGGAACAGCACGTAAGGCAGCAGCAGCGACAGCCAGAACAACACTTCGATCACGCGCCAACGGGTGAGACGCTTGAGATATTGCTGCGGATTGATGGTGGCGCTGGCGACCGTCATCGGTTAGCGCCTGCCGAACAGGCCGGTCGGCCGCCACATCAACAGGCTGATCATCACCAGATAAATCAGAAAGGCGCCGATTTGCGGGACGTAATATTTGCCGGCGATATCGCTGATGCCGAGCACGGCGGCGGCGACGAACGAGCCGCTGATCGAGCCGAGCCCGCCGACCGACACCACGATCAGCACATAGACCAGATAAGTGAAGGCGAAAGAGGGATCGAGCCCAACGATGTTGATCGCCAGCGCGCCGCCCAGTCCGGCTAAGCCGCTGCCAAGCGCAAAGGTGATGGCGAAGGTGCCGTCGACGTTGATGCCGAGCCCAGCCGCCATGCGCTGATTGTCGACCGCGGCGCGCACCTTGGCGCCGAAGCGCGTGTATTCCAGCGACCAGACCAGAATGACGGTGATCGCCAGCGCCAGCACAATCAGCAGAATCCGGTAGACCGCGAAATCGATGCCTCTGAACCGCACCGATCCGCGCAGGTAGGCCGGCAGCTGGATCGGCTGTTGCGCGGTGGTGAAGAAATAAGCCATCGCCGCCACCGAGATGAAGACGATGCCGATGGTGAGCAGCACCTGGTCGAGATCGGTCGCCCGGTAGAGCCGCCGGTAGAGCGTGCGCTCGAACAGCACGCTGACCGCGGCCGAGATCACGAAAGCCAACGGCAGCGTGGCGAAGAACGGCCAGCCGTAGCGGTTCATCAAAATGGCGGTGACGTAGCCGCCGACCATGGCGAAGCTGCAATGCGCCAGATTGATGAAATTCATCATGCCCAGCGTCACCGATTGGCCGACCGACAGCAGGAACAGCAGCATGCCGTAGGCAAAGCCGTCGAACAGAACGCCGATCACAGGGGGAAGCATTGGCGCATGGGCTCCTATGAGCCGACCGTCAGCAAATCGAGGGATGCAACGGTGGGCCGGTTACGGCCGGCCCACCGCGCGGAGTGCAGTCGCAAAGAATAGCGCAACCGCCGGGCGGCGGCAGCTTACTTCTTCATGGCGGCCTTGAACGGGTCCTTCACGTTCGCAACTTTGTCAATCACCACGTTGACCATCTTGCCGCCGACCTTTTCCACCTTGCGGATGTAGACGGTCTGCACAACGTCGCGCGTCTCCGGATCGATCGACATCGGCCCGCGCGGGCTTTCCCAGCTCATGTCCTTGGCGGCGTTGACCAGTGAATCGCCATCGGTCTTGCCGCCGGTCTTGGCCAGCGCGGCGTCGATCAGGTGCATGCCGTCATAGCCGCCGACCGAGAAGAAGTCCGGGTTGCGCTTGAATTCGTCGTTGTAGGCTTTGACGAACTCCTTGTTCATCTTGCTGTCGAGATTGTAGTCGTAGTGGCCCGATGTGATCATGCCGAGCGCGGTGTTGCCGAGGCTGGCAAGCGCGTGCTCGTCGGTGATCTCCATCTGGCCCATGACCTTGGTCTTCTGCGGGTCGATGCCGCGCTCGTTGAGCGCCTTGCCGAAGGCGCCCGGCTGCGCGCCGCCCGGGATCATCACGAAGATGCCCTGCGGGTTGAGGTCCTTGGCGCGCTGTACATAGGCCGAGAAGTCCGGATTGGCGACCGCCATGCGCACGGAGCCGAGGATCTCGCCGCCAGCCGCCTTGAAGCCTTTCTGGAACGAGGCTTCGGCGTCATGGCCGGGACCGTAATCGGTCACCATGGTGTAGGCCTTCTTGAGGTGATCGTCTTTTGCCGCCCAGGTGCCGAGCGTGTGGTTGAGCTGCGGCACGGTGAATGAGGTGCGCACGATATAAGGCGACTTGGCGGTGATGATCGCGGTCGCTGCGTTCATCACGACCATCAGCTTCTTGGCTTCGGTGGCGACGTCGGCGGCGCCGAGCGCGTTGGGGGTGAGCGCGAAGCCGGCGATGATGTCGACCTTGTCGCGCGTCACCAGTTCTTGCGCGAGCCGCTTGGCGACCGGCGGAGCGATGCCGCCGACATCCTTGCGCACGATTTCGACCTTCTTGCCGGCAAGTTTGTCGCCGTGCTGCTTGAGGTAAAGCTTGAGACCGTCATCCATCTGTGTCGCCGTATCGGCGAATTGGCCGGAATACGGCATGATGAGGCCGATCTTGATGGAGTCCTGCGCGCCGGCGGCGCCGGGCACGAGGCCGGCCGCCAACAAGGCACAGCCGGCCATTAACACGCGTTTCATGATTATCCTCCCCGTCGTTTTTTGCTTGCCCGCTAGAATGCCTGAGCTTGCCCGCAAAGAAAAGCGCCGCGAACTTGTCGTTCGCGGCGTCTCGGCACGATAGTTGGGAGCCCAATTAAGGGGCGGATTTTCGGATTGTCAGCCTATGGACAGCGTCGCCTGCTCGTATTGGCCGCTGCCCATGTTGCCGTCCGGGAAGATGCCGTGGGCAGCAATCCACTCGCGCGATTCCTCGTAGACGCCCTTGGAATAGGGCTCGAACACCAGGCGCTCGCCCGGCCCCCAACGGCGGGTGTCCATGCGCGCGTGATAGCGCTCCGGAAACTCATTCTTGTAGTAGTGCGTGTAGAGCTCCGGCCGCAGGTCGAGATCGCGCTGGGCGCGCCGCAGCGCGCGATAGAATTTGCGCAGGTCCTCAGGGTCCGGCGTGCCGTGGATCATCATGCCGATCATGAAGGTAGCGTCGAGGATTTTGCGGTAGCCGAGCTGCTCGGCGAAATAATAAGGCCCGCTGAACAGGTGTACCGCCGGCGCCGAACCGTCGAGCAATTTGTCCATGCGCGCGAACAACATGCCGTCGGCGTAGACGAGATTCATCTTGTCCTGCGGGATGAACTGCTCGAGCGCCTGGATGGTGGCGTAGTGGCTGCCGGACTGGTAGCCGACCGAGATCGGCACGCCGGCGAGGTCTTCCGGCGTTTTGATCTTGGAATTGGGCTGCACGAAAATGCCGGCCGGCGCCACCGAATAGACCTCGCCCGACATGCGCCCGAGTCCCTGCGACGCCGCCACGTTGATGGTCCAGTGGCAGGCGCAGCTGACGTCGGCGCTGCGGCCCTTCTCGAACGATTGGAAGGCGCCTTGTTTGTCGCCTCTATCGTGATGCTTGCCGTCGGTCGATTTGATCAGCTCGCGAAACTCGTAGTCGAGGCCTTCATCGGTGAAATAGCCCTTGTCGTGGGCGATCCATTCCTGCAGGCGGAAATGCGGTTCGATGATGAATTTCGGCATTGTCGTTCTCCCTGAGATTTGCCGGTCATTCAACAGCAGCCTTGCCCCTCTGCGGAGGCTTGACCGCGCTCGGCGACGCGCCGGGCGCGAATCATCTTGACGTGGTCGTTCATCAAGGCGCGCGCGCCGCTCGGGTCGCGCCATTCGATCAGGTCGGCGAGCTTGCCGTGCACATCGAGGATGTGCCGTGCGAGCGAGGGCGTGATGGTCGGATTGCGCTTCGGCCATGACACGTGCTCGAGCGACATCAACTGCACGACGATCACCCGATTGTGGGAGGCTTCCGCGACCGCCAGATGGAAATCGCGCGACAGCCGCGTGAAGCGGTCGAGATCGTCGGTCGCGGCTTCCGCGTCGGCGACCAGGCGGCGCAGCTTTGCGATGTCGGCGGGCGTGGCGTTTTCGGCGGCGAGCTCGGCGCCCAGCGTCTCGATCGCGCGCTGGGCGTCCAAGATCTCGGCGGCGGAAACGCCGGTGAGGTCGAGCTGCACGGCGAGCGCCTCGGCGAACAGGCGCGGATTGCCTTGCGCGATGCGCGCGCCGCCGCCTTTGCCCATGCGGATTTCCACGATGCCCAACGCCTCCAGCGTGCGCAGCGCGTCGCGTGCGACGATGCGGCTGGTGCCGAAGCGTGCCGCCAGTTCCTTTTCGGTGCCGAGGAAATCGCCTGGCTTGAGCTGCTTGGCGAACAGCGCATCGCGCACCTGCGTGACGATTTGCGCCGAGAGCGATGAGGCGCGGCCGGCAAACATGATGCGGGCGGTCAAATCGCCGCTCATCATCACCGGCTGCCGAACTGCATGCGCCATGGGCTGGTGCTCATCCCAGGGAGGTAAGAATTAGGCCTAAAGTTAAAATAGCAAAGATAGTATCTTATAACAATCTTGACAGCTTGCTGTACGTGTACGTATTTAAGTACAGGACGACCCATAATTGAGGCCGGGAAAATGAGCCACGTCTCCTATACGGAATTGCGATCGAACCTCGCGAAATACATGGATGAGGTCTGCGATAGCCGCGCGCCCCTTCATGTCACGCGCCAGAACGCGCGCTCGGTCGTCATGGTGTCGGAGGACGAATACAACTCCATCATAGAAACGCTGCATCTGTTGCAGAGTCCGGCCAACGCCGCGCGCTTGCTTCGCTCGATCGAGGATGCCGACAAGGGCAAGCTGGTTGAGCATGAGCTATTGGAAGAGCCGGCAAACGCCAAATGAAACTGGCTTGGACCGCCCAGGCATGGGAGGACTACCAGTACTGGCGCGCTCACGACGAAAAGATTTTTCGCGCCATCAACGATCTCATCAACGACATTAGAGCCTCGCCGTTCACGGGACTAGGAAAGCCCGAGCCCCTCAAATTCGGCCTCAAAGGCTGGTGGTCGCGCCGCATAACCGGCGAACATCGACTCGTTTACCGCGTCTCCGGCAAAGGCGAGGACCAGAAACTGGAAATTGCCCAGTGCCGCTACCATTACAAATAGTGCAAACGGCCTCTTGACAGAATTCCTATACTAGGGATATATTCCAGCCATCCCGCCCTCGCGACCGAGGGGTGTCTGCAGCATCTCGGACATGGGGCGGGGAGCGGTGGCCGGGGAATGACGTTTCGTCGGAGATGCGGCGGAACGGCCCGGCGGTCCAAGCCGCAGCGTCCCGGCGCGCCAGCCGCGCGCCGCGGGGCCTCACCGGCGACGGTTCGCAAGGCATGGTCGGAAGCGCCACGCGACCGTTTGGGCTCAAAGCGGTGGTTAAGCCTCCCCAGCCGACAAGGCGGGAGGCCTGAAACGGTCCGACCACCGGGGGCGCTGCGGAGCAAACCTAACAAACACCGCGCGCGGGACGCTGTGGGAACGGCGGACTTGCGGCATTCGGTAAGCTCGACAGAGCGAAGGCGACGGACTTCGACAAGCCTCGATGTCGCGAGGCGTCGAGGCCCGCGGGTCCCGCCTGGACCCATCGGCGTCCCGCGCGCCCTCGGTACTTATTCGGGAGCGGCGGATTGGAATGGGAATACAGGCGAACCCGGCGCCTGACAAAGAATACGGGCGGCGGAGCTTGGCTTGGCGCATACCGGGCAAGCCCGGCAATGACAGGACTGGAAGATCGACGCCGCGCCTGCGCGCGAAAGCTAATCAATGCATCGGGACGTGCGCTTCCTTGATCACCTCGCCCCAGAGCTTGGTCTGGTCCTTGATGAAGGCGGCGGCTTCCGCCGGCGAACCGCCGGCGGCGTGCAGGTTGATCTTGGCGAACTTGGCCTGCACCTCGGGAGTTTTGAGCACCTCGTTGATCGTCTTGTTGAGCTTGGCGACGATCGCCGCCGGCGTCTTCGGCGGCGCGGCGATGGCGTTCCAGGTGCCCGACTCGAATCCCTTCAAACCGATTTCGTCCAGCGTCGGGATGTCCGGCAAATTGGGAATGCGCTTCATGGTGGCGACCGCCAGAATGCGCGCCTTGCCGCCTTTGTGCAGGCCGATCGCTCGGGCGAGTTCCATGAAGATCATGTCGACATGGCTGCCGATCAGCGCGTTGAGCGCCGGCGAGGTGCCCTTGAACGGCACGTGCACCATCTTGGTGCCGGTGACTTTCTCGAACAGCGCCGTGGTCAGATGCGAGGTGGTGCCGATGCCCTGCGAGGCGTAGTTGATCTTGCCGGGATTGGCCTTGGCATAGGCGATGAATTCCTGCGCGGTCTTGGCCGGGAAATCCGGCCGCACCAGCAGCACATTGGAGATCGAGGTCATGATAGCGACCGGCTCGAATTGCATCGGATCGAAAGCCATGTGCTTGTAGAGCAGGGGATTGACGGTGAGCGGCGCCGGCTGTGCGGCGAGCAGCGTGTAGCCGTCGGGATCGGATTTGTACACGACATCGGCGCCGATATTGCCGGAGGCGCCGGCGCGGTTCTCCACCACCACCGGCTGGCCGAGCCGCGCCTGCATGCCGTCGGCGACCATGCGCGTGACGGTATCGACGCCGCCCCCCGCCGGCACGCAGACGATGATCTTGATCGGCCGGTTGGGATAATTGGCCGCGGCGTTTTGCGCCGACGCCGCGGTCGCGGAGATCAGCACAGCCGTGATCAGGGCCAGAAGTCTAGCCATCTTGATGTCCTCCCCTTGAGCAATGTTCTTGTTGTTTTTTTGTGAAGCGTTACGCCACGCGCGCCAGTTTTTGCGCCGGCAGTTTGAGATTGAACACGCGGATCGCGTTGCCGCCGAGAATGTTGCGTTTGGCCTGCTCGCTCAGGAACGGCAGGTCGTAAATGGTCGACGGCAGATCGAAGTCCCAGTGCGGATAGTCGGACGAGTAAAGCAACTGCGTCTCGGCATTGATCATGCGGAAAGTCTGCTCGATCGCCGCCGGATCGGTCATCTCCATCGGCTGCGAGGCAAAGAACATCTCGCGCATATAGTCGCTCGGCTTGCGCTTGAGCGCGGGCGCTTCCGACGAGCGCATCATGTATTCGTTGTCGAGCCGCTGCATCATGAACGGCAACCAGGCCAAGCCGCTCTCGATCCACAGCACTTTCAGTTTGGGAAAGCGCTCCGGCAGCCCGTTCATCAGCCAATTGGTGAGATGCACCATGTTGTAGAACACGAAGCCGATGGCGTGCACGGAGATGAACTTGTTCATCATCTCCATCGACTGTTCGTTCCAATTGTAGCCGGCGTGGAAGGCGAGCGGCAGGCCCGTCTCCTCGAGCAGCGCGTAGGTCTTCATGTAGCTGTTGTGGTGCACCGGCCGGTGGCGCGCGGCGGTCACCATGAAGCCGGCGACGCCCTTGGTCTCGCCGAATTCCTTGACCATGCGATAAGCGGCATCGGCGTCGTTGAACGGCAAATAGAGCATCGAGCGCAGGCGCTCCTCGTGCGCCAGCACGCGCTCGGTCAGCCAGCGGTTATAGGCGCGCGCCAGCGCCACCTCGACTTCGACCTGCGGATGCAGGCCGAGCGTGAGCATCGGCGTCGGAAACATCACCGCGATGTCGGTGCCCATGGCGTCCATCCAGCGCTTGGTCAGCGTGATGTCGCGGTGCGGATCGCCGGCGGCCTTCTCGATCTTGCGCAGCGCGTAACGGGTGACGCGCCCGCCCATGTCCTGATAGCCGACGCCGCCCTGGAACATGCCGACATGTTTCATGCCGGTTTGACTGGCGCTCATGGCAAGCTGCTGCAGCACCGGATCGTCCATGTATTCGAGGATTTCGTTGAGCGATTCCAACTCGTAGTGATGCGAGTCGACGTCGACGATCGGGAAATTCTTATAGCCGCGCTCGACCGCCTGCTTGGCCGCATGCGCGAGCAATTTCGTGGTATCGAATTCCTCGAAGGCCATGCGGCGGAAATCGCTGAGCGGAAGGTCCATGATTATCCGTGTCCTCTGCGAGTGCGGTATCGATTTGAAATGACTGTCATCAAAGGGTTCCATCCAGGTAATGCACAAGAATCCCAAGCAACAACAAGCCTAGAAAGAAAAGTCCAATATAAAGCAGCGCGCGCCGTCTTGCCTCCCATGTCGCGAAATACCTTAGCCATATCCAAGGGTCCATTAGACCACCGTCTATCGACCGGACCACGTTTGCCACATGCCGAGCTCGAACACTTGCAGGTTTGCCGCCTTGAGCATGGCAGTGGCGGTGATCATGACTTCGGTCGCGGTCATCGGCGCCTGCGGCGGAAACGCCGGCAAGCCGTCCTCGTGCTCGGCTGCGCGCTCGGCGTAGAGCCGAACGGCTTGCGCCAGCATATTCTGAATCTCGGCATCGCTCGGCTGCGTGTCGCTGCGCGCCAAAGGTTCAATCGGCGACGACATAGACATCCTCCCCGCGCCGCACGACGTCGAAGCTCTTCAACTTCAGGCTTCGGTCGGCGGCGCATTCGCCGGTTTTCAGATCATATTCATAGCCGTGCCAGGGACAGACGAAGTGGATCTCCTCGTCGGAAAATCGCTGCCCGTGCCAGGTGCGGTCGGGCCCGAGCAGGTCCTCGACCTTGTGCATGATCAAGCCTTCGCAGGCCGGCCCGCCCTGATGCACGCACAAATTTTCATAGGCGTAAAATTGCCCCTGCCAATGGAACACGCCGATCTCGCGGCCGCCATGATTGACAATGCGGCGCTCCCCGTCGGGGAACTGCGCCAGATTGGCGACGAAGATTTCCGGCATGCGGCTTCCATGTCTCGTTGGCCGCTGCATTGCAGCAGAGCCGGGAAAAGTATGACATTGAAATGCAGCATCCGGCAATCAACGGCTTCGCGAAAATTGAAGCCATGGTTGCAATCTCTCGCATTGTCGGAAGGCGCGGCATCACGCAAGGTCCGCCGGCCCGAGCTTTAAGGAGCGCCGGTGGACTTTTTGCCAAGCCTCGCCGTGATCGCCGGCGTCTTTCTGATTGCGGGTTTCGTCAAGGGCGTGGTCGGGCTCGGCCTGCCGACCGTGGCCATCGGCCTGCTCGGCCTGATGGTGACGCCGGCGCAGGCGGCCGCGCTGATCGTCATACCGTCGCTGGTGACCAACATCTGGCAATCGGCGGCGGGCCCCGTGCTCGCTCGCTTGTTGCGGCGGCTATGGCCGATGTTCCTCGGCATTTGCGCCGGCACGTGGGTGAGCGCCGGCATTCTCACCGGCAGCAACAGCGCGGCCGCAAGCACCGCGCTCGGCATCGCGCTGGTGATCTACGCCGCGCTCGGTTTGAGCAAGGTGCATTTCATAGTGCCCGCGCGCGCGGAGGTCTGGCTGTCGCCGCTCATCGGCATCGCGACCGGTGTGGTGACGGGTGCGACCGGGATCTTTGCGCTGCCGGCAGTGCCCTATCTGCAATCGCTCGGTCTCGACAAAGACGAGCTCGTGCAGGCGCTCGGCCTGTCGTTCACCGTCTCGACCGCCGCGCTGGCCGTCGCGCTGATGGATGGCGGCGTGCTGCACATTGCGGAATTGAAAATCTCGTTGTTGGCGTTGGTTGCCGCGCTGATCGGGATGGGACTTCGGCCAAATCGTGCGCGGGCGGATTCGGCCCGAAACCTTCCGCTTCTTCTTTCTGATCGGGCTGCTTTTGCTGGGCGCCCACCTCGCGCTGCGCAGCGTCTACTAGCGGTATCATCCGCTTTACCCGCTTTCATTTGCGTGCAAATAATTGCACACGGGCAAGGGGAGGACGCGATGCCTCATATCACCGCGCGCGACGGCGTCCGGCTTTATTACGAGGAAGCCGGCGAGGGCACGGCCGTCGTCTTCGTGCATGAATATGCCGGCGACTACCGCACCTGGGAGGCGCAGATGCGGCATTTCTCCCGCTCGCATCGCTGCGTCACCTACAGCCAGCGCGGCTATCCGCCGTCAGACGTGCCTGAAGATCCCGCGCGCTACGGCCAGGATATCGCGCGTGACGACGTGATCGCCTTGATGGACGCGCTGAAGATCGACAAGGCGCACGTGGTCGGTCACTCAATGGGCGGCTACACCGCGCTGCATGTCGGCATCAATTTTCCAAACCGTTGCCTTTCGGTGGTGGCGGCAGGCTGCGGCTGGGGCTCGACGCCCGACCCCGAGCTGCGCGCATCGCTGATGGCATTCGCGGCCGATGCGGCGCGCATGTTCGCCGAGGAAGGCATTGTCGCGGCCGCGGCGAAATATTCCGAAGCGCATGGCCGTCTGCCGCAAAAATACAAAGACCCGCGCGGCCATGCCGAATTCGCCCGCATGCTGGCGGAGCATTCGGCTGAAGGTCATGCGCTCACCATGCTCAATCTGCAGATCAAGCGGCCGACGCTTTGGGACATGCAGGACGCGCTCAAGCGTTTTTCTGTGCCGCTGCTGGTGATCGTCGGCGACGAGGACGAGATGTGCATCGACGGCAGCGTCTTTCTCAAGCGTACCGCGCCGACGGCCGGACTGTTGGTGATCCCGCGCTCCGGCCACAATATCCCGGCGGAAGAGCCGGCCGCGTTCAACGCCGCCTGCGCCGAGCTGTTCGCGTCGGCCGAGGCCGGCCGCTGGCTGGCGCACAGGCCGAACGCGTGATCAGAGCCCGACGGAAAGGCCGCCTTGATCGGTCGCTAGATGAAAACCGGACAATCGTCTGGTGAAATGAATTTCTGCGCGTAGTCCGGGTGCTTCGACGTTTCCAAATGGAGGAATCGAATGGACCTCAAGCTCAACGGCAAGACCGCGCTGGTGACCGGCGGCTCAGAAGGTATCGGCAAGGGCGTCGCACGGGCGCTGGCCAAGGAGGGCGTCGACGTCGCCTTTTGCGCGCGGCACAAGGAACCGCTGGAAGCCGCCGCCGCCGAGATCGCGCAGGAAACCGGCCGCAAGATCGTCCCCATCACCGCCGATCTGCGCAAGGACGTCGACGCCAGGAATTTCATCGAGCAGGGGCACAAGGCGCTCGGCCGCGTCGACATCATGATCAACAATGCCGGCTCGGCGGCCGGCGGCGTGCTCGAGCACTTGAGCGAGGAGGAATGGGAACTCGGCATGCAGCTCAAATTCATGGGCTATGTGCGCTGCCTGCGTTACGTGCTGCCGATCATGGTGAAGCAGGGCGGCGGCCGGGTGGTGAACGTGATCGGCAATGACGGCGTGAAGCCGTCTTATTGGGAAATCTGCCCGGGCGCGGCCAATGCGGCGGGGCAGAACCTCACGCTGGCGCTCGCCGGCCAATACGGCAGGAACAACATCAGCTTCGTCGCGGTCAATCCGGGTCCGGTGCGCACCGAGCGCTGGGTCGGTTTGGTCACCGCCATGGCGCGCGACATGAAGCTTTCTTACGAGGAAGCCGACAAACTGGCGCCGGCGTCGATTGCCATGGGGCGCATTTCCGAGGTCGAAGAGGTCGCCAATCTGGTCGTCATGCTGGCCTCGCCGCTGATGACCATGGTCAACAGCACCATGATCGAGATCGACGGCGGCCAGGACAAGCCGCTGATGGACCGTTTCCGCGACCGGCCGACGGCTTGAAAGAGCATGGCAGCCATATACAACCAAAGCGAGAGATGAGGGTATTATCGAAGATAGCCCAAGCAGCTCGGCAATATTTTGTCTTAACTCGAATTATCTACTTCCGTTGTCCGTGAGCCGGTCCCGTTGGCCGCTGTCATCTCGAAAGCACGTCACCGCACGCCCGGCGCGGGCGTCTGCACAGCACGCCGCTTCACAATGTTCAACGCAGCATAACACGCGCCAAAGACCGCCAGCCCTACGAAGTTGACTCCCCAAAGCTGCGGCCACAGCAGGGCCGCGGCACTCGCAAATATCACGACGCGCCGCAGAGCGTTGGAGCGCTGAATA
>CAVXGN010000056.1:0-44978 GCA_963761245.1 uncultured Alphaproteobacteria bacterium
ATGGTGGGCGCGACAGGGATCGAACCTGTGACCCCTACCATGTCAAGGTAGTGCTCTTCCGCTGAGCTACGCGCCCTTTAAATTGGTCTTATCGGCTCCCCTTCAGGGAGGCAAGACACCTGCCCGATTGCCGAAGCCAGTAGCCGGCTCAAGCCGCCAGCAGCTTCTGCACTTCGTTGACCAGGTCGCGCAAATGGATCGGCTTGGAAAGCACCTTGGCGTGCTTGGGCGCGGTCGAATCGGCGTTGAGCGCGACCGCGGCAAAACCGGTGATGAACATGATCTTGATATCGGGATCGAGTTCGGCAGCGCGGCGGGCCAATTCGATACCGTCCATTTCCGGCATCACGATATCGGTCAGCAGAAGCTCGTACGGTTCCTCACGCAGACGCTGGTAGGCCGACAGGCCGTTGTCATAGGAGGTGACCTCGAAACCGGCATTTTGCAGCGCTTTGACTAGAAAGCGCCGCATATCGGTGTCGTCTTCAGCCAGGAGGATTTTCGTCATTACACCACATCCCAACCCGGCCGCCCCATCGGCTGGCCCCAGCAACCCCAATAAGCCCTATGACTGTAAATATCGGGTGAACCGAAAGCATAGCTTGGCTTTGCCAGGCGGTGCAGAGAGAATAGATGGTATAAGGGCAGGAAAGGCCCCGTCCTGCCGCATTTGGGAACTCCTGACCAATGGCCCCCATCGCCCATGAGTGAAATCCGTGATGAACTCGATCCGGCTTTCGAGATTCTCGAGCCGGCGGCATGCCAGGCGCCGGTGGCGTTCAATTCTCCGCACAGCGGCTCCACCTATCCGCGCGCTTTCCTTGCAACCTCCCGGCTTGACATTGCAACGCTACGCCGGTCCGAGGACAGCTTCGTCGACGCGCTGATTGCCGGCGTGGTGTCGCGCGGATATCCGTTGATGCGCGCGCATTTCCCGCGCTGCTATGTGGACGTCAACCGCGAGCCCTACGAGCTGGACCCGCGCATGTTCGACGGCCGGCTACCCTCCTTCGCCAACACCCGCTCGATGCGGGTCGCCGGCGGGCTCGGCACGGTGGCCCGGGTCGTTGGCGATGCCCAGGAAATCTACGATCACCGGCTGCCGGTGGACGACGCCCTGAGCCGCATCGAGAGCCTCTACAAGCCGTATCACCGCACCCTGCGGCGCCTGTTCACCGCGCTGCATCGGGACTTCGGGGCCGCGGTCCTGATCGACTGCCATTCCATGCCGTCGACCGCCGGCCACAAGGACGAACGTCCGCGGCCGGAATTCGTGCTCGGGGACCGCTACGGCACGAGTTGCGCCGGCCCGGTGGCGGAAACGATCGAAAAGACTTTACGGGGGCTGGGCTACACCGTGAGCCGGAACAAGCCCTATGCCGGCGGCTTCATCACCGAACACTACGGCAACCCGGCTGCCGGCCTGCACGCCATCCAGCTGGAGATCAACCGCGGCCTCTATATGGACGAGCGGCGCTATCAGCGCGCCCCCGGCTTTGCCCGGCTCGCTGGCGCCCTGGAGACGCTGGCCGACCGGCTCGGCGAAATCCCCTTGGAGGAACTGCGGCCCTATCGCGCCGCCGCGGAATAAGGTCGCTGCGCCCGCGGGCCCGGCCAAGAAAAAAGGGCCGCTCGCGGTTGCAAGCGGCCCAAGTCTAGGGAGGAAACGCCCAAGGAGGGCAACGGTAGCTCTCGCTACCGCATTGCAATAAACTACACCGCGCTGCACAAAATTCAAGGCTCGTAAGCCGGTTTTCCATGATATTTACGCATAGCTCCATGCGGAAATCGTGCCCTTACGAGTTCGCTATGAGACAATAGTAGGGCTGGCACCTTCACGGCGTGGCGGAGTGGGTCGCCCGCGGCCGCGCGGTTGCCGGCCGGGCCGCGCTCCGATAGGTCGAAACGCCACCCCGAGTAGATCCATGACGGCAATCGATTTCGCGGCCTTTGTCGACCGGCTCGCCACCGTCTCGGGCGAGACCATCCTGCCGTTTTTCCGCACCGCCTTGGCGATCGAGAACAAAAAGGCCGGCGGATTCGATCCCGTCACCGCCGCCGACCGGGCCGCGGAGGACGCCATGCGGGCGACGATCCGCAAGGCCTTCCCCGAACACGGCATCCTCGGCGAAGAATACGGCTCCGAACAGACCGACGCCGAATACGTCTGGGTGCTTGATCCGATCGACGGCACCAAATCCTTCATTACCGGTATGCCGGCCTGGGGCACGCTGATCGGGTTGATGCGGTTCGGTGAGCCGGTGTTCGGTATGATGCATCAGCCGTTCACGTGCGAGCGCTTCTCCGGCGACGGCGGCGCGGCCCGTTACCGCGGCCCCTGCGGCGACCGCGACTTGCACGTTCGCCCCTGCGCCTCGCTCGCCGAAGCCATCTTGTCGACCACCAGCCCCCTGCTGATGAACCAAGCCGACCGTGCGACCTTCGCGCGGGTCGAAAATACGGTGAAGCTCTCGCGCTACGGCGGCGACTGCTACGCCTATTGCATGCTGGCCGCCGGGCTGATCGATCTCGTCATCGAAACCGAGATCAAGCCGCACGATATCGTGCCGCTGATCCCGATCGTCACCGGCGCCGGCGGCATCGTCACCACCTGGGAAAACGGCCCGGCGCAGAACGGCGGCCGCATCGTTGTCGCCGGCGATGCGCGTGTCCACGCGGCGGCGCTGGAAATGCTCAGCGCGTGATTCCGAAAAGCTTGTCCTCGACTTGGTCGAGGATGGGGACCGGTTTTCGGAAAAAGATCATGCGCAGGGAAAAATCCTAGAACAGCGGCGTTCCGGGCACGAAGGCATCGAACGCCGCCCAGAACTGGTTCCGGTATTGGTCCTGCTCCTGCAGGATCTCATGCTTGGCGCCGGCCAGGATCAGGTGCGAGCCGGCCAGCAGATTCATGCCGAAAGTCTCGATCGCAGGCGTCGACACGATCTCGTCGCGGCCAGCCGCCACCAGCAGGATCGGCTGGCGGATGCTGCCGGCATAGCTGCGCACGGCGAACTGCTTCATCAGCCGCAGCGCGGCGTCCGCCCAGGCGATGGTCGGCGCGCCCAAGCCGAGGTTCGGTTCCTCCTGCAGCACGGCCGCATTGCGCGCGTAGCGCACGGGATCGGAGGTGAGCGGATTGCCGGTGAAATCGCCGGTCCCCATGGTGACGCCGGCGCCGGTCGGGATATAGGCGCCGCCGCGCCCGATCGCGCGCATGACGCGCGCGAGCCATCCGGCCACGCCGCGCAACGGACCCGACGGCAGCGCGATCATCGGCGCGGTGATCACCACGCGTTCGAACCAGCGGGTGCCGTCATGGCAGAGCTTGATGGCTATGGCGCCGCCCATGGAATGCGCGAGCGCGTGGAACGGCGGCGGGCAATCCGGCAGCACCACCTGCTCCATGAACAACTCGAGGTCGATGATGTATTGCGAGAAATTCCGCACATAGCCTTTGTGCCGGTCGGAGAGCACACGATCCGACAGCCCCTGCCCGCGCCAGTCGAAGGTCGCGACGGCAAAGCCGCGCGCACGCAAATCGCGCACCGTCTCGAAATATTTCTCGATGAATTCGGCGCGGCCTTGCAGAAGCACGACGGTGCCCTTGCGGCCGGGCGGCGGCGCCCAGCGCGCGAAGCGCAAGGTGACCCCGTCACGGGTCGTCAGCGCATCGGTCACCACCTGATCGGGCACCGGATTGGCGGGGATGGAAATAAGCTTCATGGAAGATTGAAATCAGGCCAATGTGCCGACGCTGGCGCCTTATAGCAGGCGAAGTCGCCGGCTCAATGTAACTTCATTGCGCCCTTGAAAGTAATTATATTTCAATATCTTACTTGCGGCGACCATAGGCTCTTGCGGCGTTAAATCGGCGTTCCCATATCAGCCATGCGCAGGCCGCTGGCGGCTGCGCACGGGCTATTGGTTCGGCCATGTGGCGGACCGCCCGCATGTCGCTCAACACGGAGGATATGCCATGCGTACATTCGATCTTGCTCCCCTCTATCGTTCCACCGTCGGTTTCGACCGGCTCTTTTCGATGCTCGACGGCTTTGACGCCGCCCCGGGCTATCCGCCCTACAACATCGAACGCACCGGCGAGAACGCCTACCGCATCAGTGTCGCGGTGGCCGGCTTCGGCGAGAACGAGCTTTCGATTGAGTCGAAAGAAAACACGCTGAGGATCAAAGGCGAGAAACAGGTCAAGGAAGAGCAGAACGGCGAGGTACTCTATCAGGGCATCGCCGCGCGCGCGTTTGAGCGCGTCTTCCAGCTCGCCGACTACGTCCATGTCAATAGCGCGACCCTGAAGAACGGCCTCTTGCACGTCGATCTCGTACGCGAGATTCCGGAGGCCAAGAAGCCGCGCCAGATCCCGATCGGCAACGGCGGCAAGGCCGAGACGATCGAGACCAAGGTCGCCGCGTAAGCGACGTCGTCAGGTGAAAATGGGAGCGCCCCGGATTTCCGGGGCGCTTTTATTTTGCGCTATCAGCCGCGCTTTTTCTGATTCTTATCGTTCGGCTCGGGAACGTGGATGATCAGCGGGCCGCTGAAGTAGCTCGGCGGATAGATTTGATTCAAGACGACCGCCGGCTCGATCGTCAGAATATCGCCGAGCTCGGCGTCGGCGACGATACGCATTTCGATACCGCGCGGATCGAAAGCATGCAGCACATAATAGGGCCCGCGCCGCAACGCCGGGCTCGATGGATTGAAACCCATGTAGCGCACGACGCGCAGGATCTCGTCGGCCGGATAAATCGCCGGCCTCACCGTCTCGTATGGCTGACCGGCGATTGCCGATCCGGCCGGCAGCGCGGCGAGTGCCGCCACTGCGAGCGCAAATGTCAGTCCCTGTTTCACGACACCACCCTCACTTTTTTGATTGGGGCGAGGTTACTCTGCGCGGGCGCGCCCGAACAGTTCGGTAAACGCTTCGTTTACCGGCGTGGTTAAGGTCGCCGGCCGAGGCGGTTTTCCACTGTAACGGTTTGACCCCTTGCCCATTAATTGAGCGCGGCGGAAGCTCGGGACGTCCGCCGGCGGTCGGTTGGAACGTTGATTTCCGGTCGGTCGCGCCAATCGGTTAATCCGCCTCGCGGTTTGCTGTGAGGGCTAATACGCAATCCCATTGCGCGACAGCGAGCCACGTGGTCCTCTTCTTGCTTGCCAGGGAAGCGGCGCCGCAACAAAGCGAAAGCCTCAGCCGATTCTGGCGTGGACCAGCCTTGTGCGGCGGTGCAAAATTTGGCATGGTTCATTAGGACAGTATTGCTGTCCTAATGGCTGGCGGCCACGGTGTGGGCCTGACAGGCGGGGCTGACATCGGTGGCGCCCAACGGGAGCAGCCACGGCGGCGATGAGCCGGAGAAGGCTGCCCTTCTCGCGATTGAGTACGCTTGGAAGTGCGCGGCGGCTTAACAGCGCCGCGCAAGGTGGGGGGTACGCCGACGGCCGAAACGGCGCCGGTGAGGCAGGGCAAGATGAAAGAGCGACGCAACGGCATCGGATTTGTCGAACGCGGGTGCGCAGTGCGCGCGCGCAGGCGATTCGTCGTTGCGCGACACCGCCGATCCGGGAACGCCGCCGGTGCAAGGACTTTACGATCCCGCGCTCGACAAAGACTCCTGCGGCGTTGGCTTCGTCGCCCACATCAAAGGCGTGAAGTCTCATCAGATCGTCGAAGACGGCTTGCGCATTCTCTGCAATCTGGAGCATCGCGGCGCGGTCGGCGCCGACCCGCGCATGGGTGATGGCGCCGGCATCCTGGTGCAGATCCCGCACAAGTTCTTCGCCAAGAAAGCAAGCGAGCTCGGCCTCACCCTGCCCGCGCCGGGCGAATATGCTATTGGCCAACTGTTCATGCCGCATGAGACCAGTTGGCGGCAGATCATCCGCGATACCTATGCCGAGGTGATCCAGCGCGAGGGACTCAAGCTGCTCGGCTGGCGCAACGTGCCGACCGACAACTCGACACTCGGCGAATCGGTCAAGCCGACCGAGCCGGCGCACCAGCAGGTATTCATCGGCCACGGCAAGAAGAAGCTTTCCGAGGCCGAATTCGAGCGCCGGCTATACATCCTGCGCAAGTCGATCTCCAGCGCGGTCTACAAGAAGCGCCAGCGGCGCGTGGCGAGCTATTACCCGGTGTCTATCTCGTGCCGCACCGTGGTCTACAAGGGCATGTTCCTGGCCGACCAGCTCGGCACCTATTATCCCGACTTGCGGGATCCGGATTTCGAGAGCGCGCTGGCGCTGGTGCACCAGCGCTTCTCGACCAATACCTTCCCGACCTGGTCGCTGGCGCATCCGTACCGCTACATCGCGCATAACGGCGAGATCAACACGTTGCGCGGCAACGTCAATTGGATGGCGGCGCGGCAAGCTTCGGTCTCTTCGCCGCTGTTCGGCAAAGACATCAACAAGCTGTGGCCGGTCTCCTACGAAGGCCAGTCCGACACCGCCTGCTTCGACAATGCGCTCGAATTCCTCTCGCAGGGCGGCTATTCGCTCGCCCATGCCGTGATGATGATGATCCCCGAGGCATGGGCGGGCAATCCGCTCATGGACGAGGAGCGGCGCGCCTTCTACGAATACAACGCCGCCCTGATGGAGCCGTGGGACGGTCCCGCGGCGATCGCCTTCACCAACGGCCGCCAGATCGGCGCCACGCTCGACCGCAACGGCTTGCGGCCGGCGCGCTATCTGGTCACCAGCGACGACCGCATCGTCATGGCCTCCGAGATGGGCGTGCTGCCGATTCCGGAGAAGGACATCGTCAAGAAGTGGCGGCTGCAGCCCGGCAAGATGCTGCTGGTCGACCTCGACGAGGGCCGTCTCATTCCGGACGAGGAATTGAAGGCGACGCTGGCCAAGAGCCATCCCTACAAGGAATGGCTCGATCGCACCCAGATCGTGTTGGAGGACCTGCCGGCGACCGCCAACGAGGCGCCGATCTCCAACCTGTCGCTGCTCGATCGCCAGCAGGCCTTCGGCTACACCCAGGAAGACCTCAAGTTCCTGATGACGCCGATGGCCACGACCGGTGAAGAGGCGGTCGGCTCCATGGGCAACGACACGCCGATCTCGGCCCTGTCGGACAAGCCGAAATCGCTGTTCACATATTTCAAGCAGAACTTCGCGCAGGTCACCAACCCGCCGATCGATCCGATCCGCGAGGAGCTGGTGATGAGTCTCGTCTCCATCATCGGGCCGCGGCCGAACCTGCTCGACATGGAAGGCGCCTCCGAGCTCAAGCGGCTGGAAGTGCGCCAGCCGATCCTGTCGAACGAGGACCTGGAGAAGATCCGCGCAATCTCGGAGATGAGCGGCGATCACTTCAAGTCGCACACCTTCGACATCACCTTCCCGGCCGAGCACGGCGCCGACGGCATGGGCTGGGCGATCGACGAATTATGCGAACGTGCCGAAGAAGAGGTGCGCAGCGGCTGCAACATCATCATCCTGTCCGACCGCAGGGCCGGCGCCGACCGCATTCCGATTCCGGCGCTGCTCGCTTGCGCCGCCGTGCATCATCATCTGATCCGCAAAGGGCTACGGACCTCCGTCGGGCTGGTGCTGGAGACCGGCGAGCCGCGCGAGGTGCATCATTACGCCTGCCTCGCCGGCTACGGCGCGGAAGCGATCAACCCCTATCTCGCCTTCGAGACGCTGATCGCCATGAAGGACGATCTGCCGCAGAAGCTCGACGAGAAAGAAGTCATCAAGCGCTACATCAAGTCGGTCAACAAGGGGCTGCTCAAGGTGATGTCCAAGATGGGCATCTCGACCTATCAGTCCTATTGCGGCGCGCAGATTTTCGATGCGGTCGGGCTTAAGCAGGAATTCGTCGACCAGTATTTCACCGGCACGCACACCCGCATCGAAGGCGTGAGCCTCGCCGAAATCGCGGAAGAGACCGTGCGCCGCCACCGCGACGCCTTCAGCGATTCGCCGATCTACCGTTCGATGCTCGACGTCGGCGGCGATTATGCCGTGCGCATGCGCGGCGAGGATCATGTGTGGACCGCGGAGACCGTCGCGCGGCTGCAGCACGCCGTGCGCGGTAATTCGCAGGAGCACTATCGCGCCTTCGCCAAGATCGTGAACGAGCAGAACGAGCGGCTCACCACCATTCGCGGCCTGTTCCGTATCGGCAAGGCGGAGGAGGATGGCCGCAGCCCGGTTCCGCTCGAAGAGGTGGAGCCCGCCAAGAATATCGTGCGACGCTTCTCCACCGGGGCCATGTCGTTCGGCTCAATCTCGCGCGAGGCGCATACCACGCTCGCCATCGCCATGAACCGCATCGGCGGCAAGTCGAACACCGGCGAAGGCGGCGAGGAGGCCGATCGTTTCAAGCCGATGCCGAACGGCGATTCCATGCGCTCGGCGATCAAGCAGGTGGCGTCGGGGCGTTTCGGCGTCACCGCCGAGTATCTCGTCAATTCGGACATGATGCAGATCAAGATGGCGCAGGGCGCCAAGCCCGGTGAAGGCGGCCAATTGCCCGGGCACAAGGTCGACAAGACCATCGCCAAGGTGCGCCACTCGACGCCGGGCGTCGCCCTGATCTCGCCGCCGCCGCACCACGACATCTATTCGATCGAGGACCTGGCGCAGCTCATCTTCGATCTGAAGAACGTCAATCCGGACGGCGACGTGTCGGTCAAGCTGGTCTCCGAGGTCGGCGTCGGCACCGTCGCTGCCGGCGTGTCAAAGGCGCGCGCCGATCACGTGACCATCGCCGGCTTCGAGGGCGGCACCGGCGCCTCGCCGCTGACCTCGATCAAGCACGCCGGCAGCCCGTGGGAAATCGGCCTGGCCGAAACCCACCAGACGCTGGTGATCAACCGCTTGCGCGGCCGCATCTCGGTGCAGGTCGACGGCGGCATCCGCACCGGCCGCGACGTGGTGGTGGGCGCCATGCTGGGCGCCGACGAATTCGGCTTTGCCACCGCGCCGCTGATCGCGGCCGGCTGCATCATGATGCGCAAGTGCCATCTCAACACCTGCCCGGTCGGCGTCGCCACGCAGGATCCGGTGTTGCGCAAGCGCTTCCGCGGCACACCGGAGCACGTCATCAACTATTTCTTCTTCGTCGCCGAGGAAGTGCGCGAACTGATGGCGACGCTCGGCTACCGGCGCTTCGACGAGATGGTCGGGCAGATGCAGATGCTGGACCAGCACCGGCTGGTGGAGCACTGGAAGGCCAAGGGCCTCGACTTCTCCAAGCTGTTCACCAAGCCGCCGGCGGACAAGGACACCAAAATCTTCAAGTGCGAGCCGCAGGACCACAAGATCAAGGACATCCTCGACCGCAAGCTGATCGCGGAGTTGCAGGCCGCCCTCGACCGCGGCGCGCCGGTGCGGCTGCAGAGCCGCCATCAAGAACACCGACCGCGCCTGCGGCGGCATGCTGTCCGGGGAAGTGGCCAAGCGCTACGGCCATGCCGGCCTGCCCGACGACACCATCCATGTGCGCTTCACCGGCACCGCCGGGCAGAGCTTCGGCGCCTGGCTTGCGCGCGGCGTTACCTTCGAGCTTGACGGCGACGCCAACGACTATGTCGGCAAGGGCCTCTCGGGCGGGCGCATCGTCATCCGGCCGCCGGCGGACGGCGGCATCGTGCCGGAGGAATCGATCATCGTCGGCAACACGGTGTTGTACGGCGCCATCGCCGGCGAATGTTATTTCCGCGGTGTCGCCGGCGAGCGCTTTGCCGTGCGCAATTCCGGCGCGGTTGCGGTAATCGAAGGCGCGGGCGACCACTGCTGCGAATACATGACCGGCGGCGTCGTGGTGGTGCTCGGCTATACCGGGCGCAATTTTGCCGCCGGCATGTCGGGCGGCATCGCCTATGTGCTCGACGAGGACGGCAGCTTCAATAGCCGCTGTAACCTGGCGATGGTCGAACTCGAGCCGGTGCCGGAAGAGGAACAGGTGGCCGAGCGCGAATTCGGCATCTACAACGACCTGGAAAGCCATGGCCGCGTCGACGTGATGGCCGACCTCACCAGCATGGACGCCGAGCGCCTGCACAAATTGATCTCCGACCATGCGCGCTATACCGGTTCCAAGCGCGCGGCGGAGATCCTTGCCGATTGGAAGCGTTACCGCCCGCTGTTCAGGAAAGTGATGCCGGTCGAATACCGCCGCGCGCTGGCCGAGATGGCAAAGGAGAAGGCCGCCGCGATGCAGGCCGCGGAATAGGCAAGTCTAGTAGACATGGGCAAGGTTACCGGCTTTCTCGAATTCGAGCGGCACGATCGCAAATACGAACCGGTCGCGGAGCGTATCCGGCACTGGCATGAATTCACGCTGCCGCTGCCGGAGAAGGAGCTGCGCGACCAGGCCGCGCGCTGCATGGACTGCGGCGTGCCTTATTGCCACGGCACCCATCTGCTCACCGGCGCGCCTACCGGCTGCCCGGTGAACAACCAGATTCCCGACTGGAACGACCTCGTCTATCGCGGCAACTGGGACGAGGCGGCGCGCAATCTGCATTCGACCAACAATTTCCCCGAATTCACCGGCCGCGTGTGCCCGGCGCCGTGCGAGGCGTCCTGCACGCTCAACATCGACGAGAACCCGGTCACTATCAAAACCATCGAATGTGAGATCGCCGACCGCGCCATCGCGCAAGGGCTCAAGCCCGAGTTACCCGCGCACAAGACCGGCAAGAAAATCGCAGTGGTCGGCTCCGGTCCGGCGGGGCTTGCTTGCGCGCAGCAGCTCGCGCGCGCCGGCCACGACGTGCATGTCTACGAGCGCTGGGCCAAAGCCGGCGGGCTTTTGCGCTACGGCATTCCCGATTTCAAGATGGAGAAGATCCATGTCGACCGCCGCGTCGAGCAGATGACGGCTGAAGGCGTGACCTTCCATTACGGCGCCGATGTCGGCGTCAACGTGCCGGTCGACCAGTTCGTGAAGGATCACGACGCCGTCGTGCTCGCCGGCGGCGCGGAAAAACCGCGCGATCTGCCGATTCCGGGCCGCGACCTCAGCGGCATTCATTTCGCCATGGAGTTCCTGCCGCAGCAGAACCGCCGCGTGAGCAACGAGCCGCAAGGCGACGTCGCGCCGATTTTGGCGACGGGCAAGAAGGTCGTGGTGATCGGCGGCGGCGACACCGGCTCCGACTGCATCGGCACCTCGATCCGCCAAGGCGCAACGTCTGTGACCAATTTCGAGATCATGACGCAGCCGCCCGAGCACGAGAACAAGGCGCTGACCTGGCCGGACTGGCCGCTCAAGCTGCGCATCTCGTCAAGTCACGAGGAAGGCGTCGAGCGCGAATTCGCGGTGTTGACGCAGAAGTTCACCGGTGAGGACGGCGCGGTGAAGAAGCTGCATTGCACCCACGTCGACGCCAAGTTCAAGCCGGTCGCCGGCACCGAGTTCGAGATCGAAGCCGATCTGGTGCTGCTCGCCATGGGCTTCGTGCACCCGCTGCATGAGGGCATGCTGAAGGCGCTCGACGTCGCGCTCGACCAGCGCGGCAATGTCAGCGCCGACACCACCGCGTACCAGACGTCAATTCCCAAGGTGTTCGCCGCCGGCGATATGCGGCGCGGCCAGTCGCTGGTGGTATGGGCGATCCGCGAAGGGCGGCAATGCGCGCACGCGGTCGACAAGTTCCTGATGGGATCGACGACGCTGCCGCGCTGAGTGACGCTTATCTGAACCAGTCGAATGGCCCGCCCGACGACGCGCCGGATGTCCGCCCGGGCGACGGGATCGATGCCGGCGGGCGCGGCACGTTGTCGTACTGGGCTTGCGGTCTGCTTTCGCGCGGCCGGATCGGCTTCGGCTTGGCGTCGGCCTCCTGCCTGACGTCGATTTTTCTCTCTTTCTTGGTCTTCGGTGCGGCAGCCGGCTTTGCCACCGCGGTCTTTGCCGCCTCCGCGCGGGCTTGGGTTGCGGACGGCGCAGACGCCGCACGCGGCGCGATTGAAGCGGATGGCGCGGTGCCTTTGGCTTTGGCCGGTGCGGTACCCTTTTTGGCCTTGGCGGAGGCGGGCGTCGCGTCCTTGGCCTTGGCGTAAGCGTCGCTGCCCATTGGCCAGGTGAAATCATCGGCGCGGCCCGCCGGCGGGTTCAATGGCTCGCCGCGCACCAGGACGCGGGCGGCGATGGCATCGCTGCGCGAGGGCAGCGAGCCGGCAGCGCCCAGCAGCACTTCGGAACTGGTCGGCGTCGTCGTCAGCGGCACCACCGGCCCGGCCAACGGCCGCTCGGTCGACATGCCGTCGTTCGAGGTCGGGCCGATCGGGCCCGACGGCAGCGCCACCGGCACGGCGTGGTTGGCCATATAGCGGCGGATCTCGCGTTCGACATAATGCGCGAGCTTGCGCGCGCCGGCCTTGGTGAAATAGACGCCGTCGCCCGAGCGCAGCCGGCGAATTTGGCCTTCATAATCGGGGCCGTAGCTTGAATATTTGCCGGCCTCGTCGACGAAGCCGTCCCACACGTCGACATAGTCGACACCGGCGCGCTCGGAGCGCGAGCGATAAAGATCGTTGAGATAGCCGGTGTCGGCGGTCGAGCGGGTGCCGCGGATCGCCGGCAGACCGACCCAGATCACCGGCACGCCCTTGCTCTTGAGCGCGGCGATGGTCGCGTCGATGCGGCGGCTGTAGATTTCGGCCCACTTGTCGCTGCGGAACTCGATGACGCCGTTGCGCCGCTTGCCACGCGATTTGGGCTCGAGCAATTTGTCCGGATTGTCGGCGTCCTTGTCTTTCGACGCTTTCTTGTCCTTGTCGCCGCCTTTGCTCTCTTCTTCGGCCTTGTTCCTTTCGGCCTCCTTGGCGAGATCGCGCTCGCGGATATTCTGCCGGTCGGAGACACCGAGCATCATCACAACGTAGCTGGCCTTTTCCTGCGCAAGGATGTCGCGCACCACGTGCCACCAATCGAGATCGTTCTTCCTGTCGTATAGCAACAGGCCGGAATGATTGTGATCCTTGCGCACGACTTCAATGCTCGGCGAATCCGAGAATGCATCTTCCAACCCGTAGGCGAGCCAATCCGCCATGCCGTCGCCCATTACCACGACCGTCGTGGTGGGGGTGGTCTGCTCGGCATTGGGCTCAGGCTTGCGCGGCGGCGGCGCGCGCGAAGCATCGTAATGCGGTTGCGGCTCGGCTGCAGGGGGCGAGCCGAAGCCGTTCTGCTGCCAGTTATTATTGGGGGAGCTCCGCTGCCGCGACGTGCCGAAAAGGTTCTGGAAAAAACCACCGCCGCTCGGCCGCTGCTGGTGCCTCAAAAACGGATAACGGTCGTCAGTACGCTGATAGCGCTGCGCCTGGGCCGGAAGCGTCAGGCTGGCCTCGATCGCGGCAACGCCGGCGACCTCGCCCAAAACCAGCAAGACCGCGCCCGCAAGTAACTGTAACCGCTTCGATTTCCGAAACATTCCGGCTGCTCGCCGCTCACCATCGCCGGGGCCGCGGACCGCCCGCGTCCCGCCAAATATGGGCTAATAGCCCGACAAAAATGTCAACTCGAAGGTGGCGGGCCTGAGCCCCGGCGGTTAATGCTGCCGCAGGCGCTTGAGGACCGCGTTCGAAGCAAATCCGTCCGGCACCTCGCCGATCCTGGCCTGGAAAGCGCGGATCGCTGCCCGGGTGCGCACGCCAAGGCGCCCGTCCGGTTCCCCGACATTAAAGCCGTGGCGGGCCAAGAGTTGCTGCAACTCCAGCCGCTCATCACGCGACAGCACGCGCTCATAGCGCGGCCATTGCTGCACGAAGGGACCGCCGCCGCGCAGCCGGTCGGCGAGATGACCGATCGCCAGCGCGTAAGCTTCGGACGGATTGTATCGCATGATGACGCGGAAATTCTGCAGCATCAGGAAACCGGGGCCTTGCACACCGGCCGGCACCAGCAGGAAGGCGCGATCGCCGGGACGCGGAAACGGTTTTCCGGCGAAGCGCTTGATGCCGTGGCGCTCCCACTCGCTGATCGTCATCGTGCGATGGTGATCGGCCAGCATGAAATTGAAATTCGCCGGGACCACCACCTCATAGCCCCAGGTTTGGCCGCTGAGCCAACCGTCCTTTTTCAGATTGTTGGCGGTCGAGGCGATGATGTCGGGCATCGAATCGACCACGTCGCGGCGGCCATCATGGTCGAAGTCGACGGCATAACGTTTGAACGCGGTCGGCATGAATTGGGTCGGACCGAAGGCACCCGCCCATGAGCCGACCAGCCGGTTCGGGCGGACGTCGCCGCGCTGGAGAATTTCCAGCGTGGCGAGAAACTCCTCACGAAAATAGCGCTGGCGGCGCCCGACACAGGCAAGCGTCGCGGTCGATTGCAGCACCGGCCGATCGCCGCCTTGCGTCCCGTAATTGCTCTCCACGCCCCAGATCGCCGTGATGGTATAGCGGTCGACCCCGTAGGCTTTTTCCACCGCATCGAAGACCGGGCGATATTTGGCGAGCAACGCGCGGCCCGTCTCAATGCGCTCGTCGGTCACCAGAATGTCGAGATAGTCCCAGATCGATTTGGTGAATTCGGGCTGATTGTCGAGTAAGTCCATAATGCGCAGATCGGGCTTGAGCGCAGCGGTGTAGCGCTGATACGTCGCACGCGAGACATGACGACGCGCCGCCGCCGGCCACAGATGCTCGAGGCAACGACGGAAATCCGACGCTGCCGCGCGGATCGCCTCGGCGGTCATGCTTGGGTCTCCCGACGCGCCCGACTGCCCGCTCCATGGCACCGCGGTCGTGTCGGCCACAGCCGGCGGCAGGGTTCCGGTCGCGCCGGTAGAGCCGTCGGTACGACCCTGCGCCGGCGCATTACCGACGGCGGCGGCCGCCAAGACCACCGCCATGAGAAAACAGGCAGAGTTCCGCATTGCCCTGTGACCCGCTCCCAATCTCACACACAGCTATCGGTGCCGTGATATCGTTTCGAGGCCGTTAATGGGGAGGAATTGCGCCGGCATCTAGACCAGCCGGCGCCATCATGCTTTCTGCTGCTCTGGACAAAACACCGCCCCGGAATTGGTCCTTATTGTCGCATGACCCGCATACGCAAAGCCATCTTTCCAGTTGCCGGTCTTGGAACCCGCTTCCTGCCGGCCACCAAGGCCATGCCGAAGGAAATGCTCCCCGTGGTGGATCGGCCGCTCATTCAGCACGTGGTGGACGAAGCGCGCCAAGCCGGCATCGAGCATTTCATCTTCGTCACCGGCCGCAACAAGAGCGTCATCGAGGACCATTTCGATCGCCAATTCGAGCTTGAACTGACGTTGATTGAGCGCGGCAAGAAAGCCGAATTGGATCTGTTGTCGGAGGACCTGCCGGAAGCGGGCACCGTCAGCTTCACGCGCCAACAATCGCCGCTCGGCCTCGGCCACGCCGTCTGGTGCGCGCGCGAACTGGTCGGACACGAGCCGTTCGCACTACTGCTGCCGGACGTACTGGTGCAAAATCCAAGCGGCTGCCTTACCCAGATGATCGACGCTGCGAAGGACCTCGACACCAATGCCAATATCATCGCGGTGGAGGAAGTGCCGGCCGACCGAATCCACTTATACGGCGTGGTCGGCGTCGGGCCCGCCAAAGGCAAAGCCTTTGCGATCACCAAGATGGTCGAAAAGCCGAAGCCCGCCGAGGCCCCGTCCAATCTTTCCATCACCGGGCGCTACATCCTGCAGCCGGAAATCTTCGCGATCCTGGAGAAACAGGCAGCCGGCGCCGGCGGGGAAATCCAGTTGACCGACGCCATGCTGCAGCTTTCGCGCAGCCAGCCGTTTTACGGGCTCAAGTTCGAGGGCCGTAGCTTCGACTGCGGCGCCAAGATCGGCTTCCTCGCCGCCAATGTGGCTTATGCGCTGGAGCGCCCCGACATCGCGCCTGAGTTCCGCAAAGCGCTGCGCGACCTGCTCGGCGAAAAATAGCGCCCGTCACGCGGGGCAAGCTCAACGCTGCAGCCGCAGGCCGAGCAGGAAGACGTCGGCGGTGTAGTCGTTGCCGGCGATGTTGGAATGCAGCCAGTCGCGGCGGACTTCACCTTTGAGCTGGACGTCCCGGTTGAGCTTGTAGGTCAATCCGAAGCCGACTTCGTAAACGCAGGTCTCGGCGATCGAGATCGGATCGGCCGTCGAAGCATCGTTGCCTTTGTAGCTGTCGACGCCGAAGCCGAACTTCGCCGTCGCGATCAGCCAGCGCCGCAGCGCGTGGTCGATTTGGACGGCGACGTCGCGATAAAGAATGCCGGAGATACCGGCAATGGTGGATTCGCCAACAATCGACGAGGCAGTCAGCTTGACCGTGGTCAGCGCGGTGGCGGTCCAGACCAGCGAGGCGTTGCCGATCAGCCCGCTCAGCGTATCGAAACGCGGATCGTCGTAGCTGCGCCGCGTATAGCCGACGGCGATTTCGCCGGTGAGCCGGCGCGCCAGCTCGAAAGTCGAGCCAACCTTGCCGGTCAGACTCTTTGAGTTCGCGCTGATAGCCGCTGGAGTCGGTCGCGAGGTCGTGCACGCGGCTGTCGGCGCTCGCCTCGACATAGGGCTTCACGCCGGGCATCAGCTCGTAGCTGCCGCGCAGCGTGCCGGTATATTGATTGTAGTTGCGGTCTTCGTTGCTGGCAGTGCTGCCGTCAGTCAACGTGGAGTCCTGATAGGCCGTGCGCTGCACGTCGCCTTTGACGCCCAATTCGAAGCGGTTGAATTCATGCCTGATGCCGGCGAAGCCGCCGACGGTCGTGTAGATGGGAAGCTTGGCGAGGCCGGCCTGTTGTATGTTCGGACTGCCGGGATTGTCGGTCGAGACCAGCAACCGGGTATTGAGATCGACGTGCGTGGCGCGGGTGACGTCGACGCGGCCGTCGACACGACCGTCGAAATAGGGACGGCTGATGGTCGGCGTGGTGTCGGGACTGTACCCGTTATAGCTGCCGCGCAACTCGGCCTTCATCTCGTGGCGCGACCAGTTCGACTTCGCCAGCAATTCCGGCGCCACGGTGTAGACCTTGGCGGCGGTACCGCCGCCTGCCGTGTTGGCCGGATTGGTATTGTAACCGCCGATCAGTTCGATTGCGGGATAGAGATCGAACGAGCCCACATGCACGCCGAGCGGTGCGTAAGGATCCTCTTCGGCGGCCTTGCGCTTTTTCGGCGGCTTGCGGATCGGCCCAAGCTCGACCGGCGGCGCGCCGGGCGTGGTCGCAATGGCGGCCTCGGCGCGGGCGTCCTGCAGCGGCGGCGGCGGCTGGTCATAGGGCGAGCGAACGAGCGGAGCCGCTGCGCCGGTCGAAAGCCTCAGTCCGCTTTCGCGCAGCTTGGCCGCCTGCTTGGCGGTGATGGTCTTGCGGGCGTTGGAGGAGTCGAAGCCGGTCGCGCCGGCGCCCGAGGCCGCAGGCACGAACCCGAAAGCCGGGCTCAACGGCAGTTGCTGCGGCCGTTTGAACTTCTGAAAGCGCGCGTCTTTTTTAGATGCGGTGTCGAGCTTGGGCGCCAGCGGGTCCGGATCGACCAAGGTTTGCGCGCGGACGTGCGTTGCCGCCAGCACCAGGCAGGCAGCCAGCAGCGCGCCGGCGCCGCGCGGCGCGGCCGGGCATCGATGGCGATGGCGCGGCACGGTCTGCGTAACCCCTCCTCGCTGCGGGCCGCCGCTGGCAGGCACCGCGAACCGGGAACGAAATCAACGACTTCGCCGCCACCCACACGTTCGGCGCGGACAGACCGGCCTCAGCTACCGAGGCGCGCCTGCCCGCCCGCCGGCGGGTTTTGGTTAATGGAGTTAAGACTTTTATGGTTAACGAGCGGTTGATTACCGCCTGCGGGCTCAAATCCAGCCCTGGAGCTCGCGTTTCACCACGTCCCGGATCACCGCCATGCCGCCGGGCGAATCGTTCAAGCACGGGATAGGCGCGAAATTCTCGCCGCCGGCCTGCTTGAAGACATGCGCATTTTCCATGGCGATCTCTTCCAGCGTCTCCAGGCAGTCGGCGGTAAAGCCCGGCGTGATGACAGCGAGGTTCTTCACGCCTTTCTCGGGCAGCGCCTGCACGGTATCGATGGTATAGGGCTTGAGCCATTCGGCGGTTCCGAAGCGCGATTGAAACGTCATCATGAATTTGTCGTCGGCGAGCTTGAGCCGCTCGCGCAGCAGCCGCGCGGTCTTGGCGCACTGGCAATGATAGGGATCGCCTTTGTGCAGATACGCTTCCGGCATGCCATGGAACGAGGCGAGGATCATGTCGGGCTTGAACGACAGCTTGGCTAGCTCAGCTTCGAGCGAGGCGGCGAGCGCCTCGATATAGACGGGCTCATCGAACCAGGCCGGCGCAACGCGCAAGCTGGGCTGCCAGCGCATCGCCGCCAGCGCATCGAAGGCCTTGTCGCAGACCGTGGCGGTGGTCGCCGCGGCATATTGCGGATAGAGCGGCACGATCAGGATACGGTCGCAGCCGGCGGCCTGCATGGCATCGAGCCGCGAGCGGATCGACGGATTGCCGTAGCGCATCGCCCAATCGACCAATATGCGCGTATCGCCGGCGAAGCTTTCGGCGAGCTTGTCGGCTTGCGAGCGCGTGATGGTCTTGAGGAAGGACTCGTTGCGCTCCTTGTTCCAGATCTTGTCGTAGTCGCGGCCTTTGCGCGCCGGACGCACGGTGAGGATGATCAGGTTGAGGATGAGCCACCATTTGATCGGGTTCTCCTCGATCACGCGGCGGTCGGACAGGAACTCCTTCAGATAGCGCCGCATCGACCAATAGTCGGTGGCGTCGGGCGTGCCGAGATTGACCAGCAGCACGCCGATCCGGCGCGGCGGTAGCGTGGGATGGTTCGGCGGCAGAGGCGACGCGTTCGTCATACGCGCTATCAGCGGGAAACGGCGCGCGCGGTCAAGGTGGCATTCATCCGCTCGTCCCCGCGAAAGCGGGGACCCAGATCTTGGCTAACTTTGTCGAATATGGCTCTGGATTCCCGCTTACGCGGGAATGAGCGGACAAACGTCACTGCCCTACCCTACCGGCCGCTCGTCGGCGATCACCTTGCCGTCGTTGGGCAGCGCACCCGGCGCCACCAGCTTGACCGCACCTTTGAGCTTGGTGACCGACTGCAAGGTGGCGGCGACAGCGGCTTCGAGCGAAGCGTCGCCGCCTGCGCATTCCGCCATGAGCGTCATCGTGTCCTGCTCGCTCTCGCGGCCGACCACCAGCCGCAGCCGCTTGAGCTCGGGGTGGCGCGCGCCGACTTCGGCAACCTGCTTGGGATGCACGAACATGCCTTTGACCTTGGCGGTCTGGTCGGCGCGGCCCATCCAGCCTTTGATGCGCGCGTTGGTGCGCCCGCAAGGTGAGACGCCCGGCAACAGCGCGGACAAATCGCCGGTGCCGAGCCGGATCATCGGATAGTCGGGATTGAACGAGGTCACCACCACCTCGCCGACCTCGCCTTCGGCGACCGGATCGCCAGTGCCGGGCCGCACGATTTCGACGATCACGCTCTCGTTGACGATCATGCCCATAGGAGCGCGCATGCGCGCTCCGTCAGAATCAACCGGCGCCTCGCTCTCGTAGGCGATGATGCCGAGCTCCGCGGTGGCGTAGTTTTGCAGCACGGCGACGCCGCGCTTGCCCATTTCCTCGCGCAGGGAGGCCGGCAGTGCGGCGCCGCCCACCAGCGCGCGCTTGATGGAAGAGGCGTCCTTGCCGGTCTTGGCGGCGGTATCGAGCAGGATCTTCAGGAAGTCCGGCGTGCCGGTATAGCCGGAAGGTTTGTAATGGGCGATCGCCTCGAGCTGCTGCTCGGTGTTGCCGACGCCGCCGGGAATAACGGCGCAGCCGAGCGCCAGCGCGCCCAACTCCAGGATGAAGCCGCCGGGCGTCAGATGATAGGCGAAGGAATTGTGCACGATGTCGCCGGCGCGGAAGCCGGCGGCATAAAACGCGCGCGCCGCACCCCACCAATCCTTGCCCTCCCCTTCCGGCTCGAAGATCGGCCCCGGCGACATCAACAGGCGCTTCACCTTGCCCGGCGGCGTGGCGTTGAGGCCGCCGAACGGCGGGAATTGCTTTTGCAGCGCCGCGATGTCGGATTTGTGCAGTACCGGCAGCTTGGCGAGCGCGGCGCGCGATGTCACCGATTTCGCATCGACGCCGGCAAGATGCTTGGCCCAGCCCGGCGCGCTCATCGCGCGCGCAACGATCTGCGGCAGCGCGGCGAATTGCTCGCGCTCGCGCTGCGCCGGAGCGCGGGTTTCCAAAGCGTCGTAGTGATCGGACATTGCCGACCTACGCCAGCCAGCGCTTGCGCCGGCGGTAGTGCTTGCCTTCGCGGAACGATTTGCGCTTGCCCTCGGAAACACCGAGGTAGAACTCCTTGACGTCCTCGTTCTCGGCCAGCGCCTTGGCGTCGCCGTCCATCACCACCCGGCCGTTCTCCAGAATGTAGCCGTAGCGCGCGAAGCGCAGCGCCATGTGGGTGTTCTGCTCGGCGAGCAGGAACGAGACGCCCTCCCTCTCATTGAGGCCGTGCACGATCTCGAAAATCTCCTCGACGATCTGCGGAGCGAGCCCCATCGACGGCTCGTCGAGCAGGATCATCTTCGGCCGCGACATCAATGCGCGGCCGACCGCGCACATCTGCTGCTCGCCGCCGGAGGTATAGCCGGCGAGCGACTCGCGCCGCTCGGCGAGCTTGGGAAAATAGGAATAGACCAAATCGATGTCGCGGCGGATCGCCGCGCGGCCGTCGCGCCGGGTGAAGGCGCCGGTGAGCAGATTTTCCTCGATGGTCAGATGGGCGAAGCACTGGCGGCCTTCCATCACCTGGATGCAGCCGCGCCGCACCAGCTCATTCGGCGACAGGTCCTGCACTTCGTCGCCGTCGAACAGGATTGAGCCTTTGGTGACGTCGCCGCGCTCGGCATGCAACAGGTTGGAGATCGCTTTCAGCGTGGTGGTCTTGCCGGCGCCGTTGGCGCCGAGCAGCGCGACGATGCCGCCCTTGGGCACGTCGAGCGATACGCCTTTGAGCACCAGGATGACATGATCGTAGATGACTTCGACATTGTTGACCGAAAGGATGTTCTCGGTCTCAGCCGCGGGGGCGGCGCCGGTGTGCTCGACGGCGGACATCAGCAAGCTCCGTTGAGACCGCCCTCATCCCGGGGAAGCGCGAGGCGCCGTCCCGAAGGATGAGGGCGTTTGCTCAGAGCGTCCCTCGTCCTTCAAGACGCGCCTGACGGCGCTCCTCAGGACGAGGGCCTTCCTGATCAGCTTACGACGACTTGTCGCAAGCCTCGGTACGCTTCGGCCAGCCGGTGTTCTTCTTGACGTATTCTTCGGCGGCCTCTTTCAGCAACGGCTCGACCTTGTTCTTCATGGGCTCGATCCAATCGGAGACCTTGACCCACTTGGCGCCGTCCCATTGCTGCATGTAGACCGGGCTGTGACCGTTGTGATCGGTGCAGGTCACGTGGACGTTGGTGCCGAAACTCGGGCAGGCCCAACTCCTTCCAGCGCGCCTGATTGATGTTCAGCGTCTCGAGGCCACGGCGCACGTCCGGACCTGTCACGACCTTCTTGCCGCTGAGCTTCTGCGCATTGCGGATCGCTTCCGCGATCAGAACGGAGTTGAACACGCCGCGGTCATAGAACGTGTCCGCGAACTTGTCCTTCTCCACCTGGCTCTTGCCCTTGTCCACGACGAATTTCTTGATGTCCTGGATGGCGGGGTAATCGGAGCCGAGGCCGCTGAAGTTCATCGCCAGGTAGCCCTTGGCCGCTTTGCCGCCGCCACGGGCGTCGTCATCGGAGCCCGACCACCACACGCCGACGAAATGGTCCATGGGATAGCCGTTCTCGGCCGCGCGCTTGACCGCGGTCGGGTTCATGGCGCCCCAGCCCCACATGATCATCCAGTTCGGACGATCGCGGCGGACCGAAAGCCACTGCCCGGACTGGTCCTGCATTTCCTTGCCGGCGACCGGATAGAGCTTCACTTCGAAGCCATAGTCTTTGGCGAGTTCCTTGAGCAGCGGGATCGGCTCGCGGCCGTAGCCGGCATCGAGATAGATGAAGCCGATCTTCTTGCCCTTGAGCTTGTCGAGACCGCCTTCCTTGCCGCCGATGTAGCGGATGACCATCGACATGCCGTCCCAGTAGGTGGCCGGCGGATTGAAGATCCACGGGAAGTCGTTGCCGACCGCCGACGCCGAAAGGCCGTAGGCCATGGACAGGACCGGAATCTTGTCGACGCCCGCCTTCGGGATCAGCTGCAGCGTGATGCCGGTCGAGAACGGATTGACGACCGTCGGATGCTTGTCCTTGATGGACTCCCAGCACTCCACGCCCTTCTTGGTGTCGTAGCCGGTTTCGCACTCTTCGATGTCGAGCTTCACGCCACCGATACCGCCGTCACGCTCGTTGAGCATGTTGAGATAATCGTGCATGCCGTTGGCGATCGGGATGCCGGAGTTGGCGTAGGGCCCGGTCCGATACGTAAACAGCGGCACGAAGATCTTGTCCTGCGCTTGGGCTTTGCTGACGAGCACGCCGCCCCCCAACACCGCCGCGCAGGTAATCGCAACAATCAGTTGTCTTGCCTTCATCGAATTCCTCCCTTTGGTTCGCGCCGGTGAAGGCGCGCCTCTGGTTTCTATCCACCTCCTTATTGAGCAGGAGGCGCTTTCGGATCCGCGGCCTCACGCCGTGGACGGAAATTAGGTCCTATCTTGCACCATCAGTACGGAAACGGCCACACCCTCAATTTCTGCTTCCCGACCTGCCACAAGCGGGCAAGGCCGGCCGGCTCGACGATGAGGAAGAAGATGATCAGCACGCCGACCGTCATGAAGGTGACGTGCTCGACGGTGGCTGCGTGCAGATGCAGCCCGATCGATTCAGGCCCAAAGCGCAAGACGATCGGCAGGATGAAGATCAGCGCCGCACCCAGGAACGAACCGAGCAGGCTGCCGAGCCCGCCAATGATGATCATGAATAGGGTCGTGAAGCTCTGGTTAATGTTGAAGACGGCCGGTTCCGCTCCGCCGTACCAGAGGAACACCAGCATCGCGCCGGCCACGCCGCAGTAGAATGACGACACCGCGAAGGCGAGCAGCTTGGTCGGCAGCAGCTTGATGCCCATGAGTTCGGCGGCAATGTCCATGTCGCGCACCGCCATCCACATCCGGCCGATACGGCCGTGCACGATGTTCGAGGCCGCCCAGGTCATCACCACCACAATGGCGAGCACGATGTAGTAGCGGGTTTCGGCGCTGGCGCGCGGCCCGGTGACGATGATGCCGAACAATTCGCGTTGCGGCACCTCGATGGCGCCGGAGATATTATAATTGTAGAGCCATGCGATGCGGATGAAGCACCATTCCAGGAAGAACTGCGCGGCCAGCGTCGCAATGGCGAGATAGAAGCCTTTGATACGCAGCGACGGCAGGCCGAAGATCGTGCCGACGGCGGCGGCGAAGAACCCCGAGGCGACGATCCAGATGATGATGTTGACGTCGGGGAAGATGGTGGTGAGCTTGTAACAGGAATAGGCGCCGACCCCCATGAAGGCGCCGGTGCCGAGCGAGAGCAGCCCGGTATAACCGGTGAGCAGATTGAGCCCGATCGCCGCCAGCGAGAAGATCAGGAACGGGATCATCACCGCGTTGATCAGAAAGTCGTTCTCGGTCAGCGGAATGAGGCAGGCGATAGCTAAGATGACCGCAAGCCCGATGCGATCCTGCAGAATTGGGAAGATCGCCTGGTCGCTGGCGTAGTTGGTCTTGAACTGGCCGGCCTCGCGGTAAAGCATCGATCCCCCTTAAACCCGCTCGATGATGCGCTCGCCGAACAGGCCTTGCGGCCGGAACAGCAGGAACACCAACGCGATCACGTAGGCAAACCAGGCATCGGTGCCGCCGCCGACCAGCGGCCCCCAGTAGAATTCGCGCGAGCTTCTCGCCGACGCCGATGATCAGACCGCCGACGATGGCGCCCGGAATCGAGGTGAAGCCGCCGAGGATGAGTACCGGCAGTGCCTTGAGCGCGATCACTTCGAGCGCGAAGGAGACGTCCGAGCGCGCGCCCCAGAAAATGCCGGTGACCAGCGCCACCAGGCCGGCGGCGAACCAGACGATCACCCAGATCTGCTCGAGCGAAATGCCGACCGAGAGCGCCGCCGAATGGCTGTCGGCAACCGCGCGCAGCGCGCGTCCGATGCGCGTCTTGGAGAAGAAAATCGCCAGTCCCGCCACCATGATCGAGGCGATGACGGCGGCGGCGATGTCGAGCTTCTGCAACTGCACGATACCGCCGAGCGCGTGATAGGTGATCGAGCCCTTGGGCAGGTACAGATCGTCGGTCACCATCACCTTGGGATCGCCGCCGAACACGAATTCGCCGAAGCCGATGAGGAAATACGTGATGCCGAAGGTCGCCATGAACAGAATGATGTCGGGCTGGTTGATCAGCGGCCGCAGTACTGTGCGCTCGATCGCAAAGGCGAGCCCGAACATCACCACGATGGTGAGGCCGAGCGCGAGAAAGGCGTTCAGGCCGATGTCGTGCAGGCCGACCAGCGTGAGCGCCGCGAACACCACCATGATGCCTTGCGCGAAATTGAACACGCCCGAGGCCTTGAAGATCAACACGAAGCCGAGCGCGATCAGCGCATAGAGCATGCCGCCGACCAGGCCTTCCCACAACGTCTGCGCCAGCAGGTCGGGCGCGGAGCCCATCTGCACGAAGGGGTCGATGAAGATCATGTAGAGGAGATGCATGCGGTCTCCCCTAATGCGCGACGCCGAGATAGGCGTCGATCACCGCCTGATTGCTCTTGACCTCACCGGGCGTGCCGTCGGCGATCTTAATGCCGTGATCGAGCACCACGACGCGATCCGACAGATCCATCACCACGCCCATGTCGTGCTCAATCAACGCGATGGTGGTGCCGAAATAGTCGTTCACGTCGAGCACGAAGCGCGACATGTCCTCCTTTTCTTCCATGTTCATGCCGGCCATCGGCTCGTCGAGCAGCAAGAGTTCCGGCTCCATGGCGAGCGCGCGGCCGAGTTCGACGCGCTTCTGCAAGCCATAAGGCAGCCGCCCGACCGGGGTGCGGCGGATTTCCTGGATCTTGAGGAAGTCGATGATCTCCTCGACATGCCGGCGGTGTTCGACCTCCTCGGTCATCGCCGGCCCGAAGCGCAGCAATTGCCAGAAAAAGTTCTTGTGCATCCGCAGCGTGCGGCCGGCCATGATGTTGTCGAGCGCGGTCATGCCGCGGAACAGCGCGAGGTTCTGGAAGGTGCGCGCGATGCCGCCGCGGGCGGCCTCATAGGGACGCATCTTGGCGCGCGTTTCTCCTTTGAAGGTGATGCGGCCTTCCTGCGGATGGTAGAAGCCGTTGATGACGTTGAGCATCGAGGTCTTGCCGGCGCCGTTCGGGCCGATGATGGCGCGGATTTCCCCTTTGCGGATGTCGAAGGAGACCTCGCTCACCGCCTTCACGCCGCCGAACGACAGCGACACGTTCTCGACCGACAAGAGCACCTCGCCGACGGCGACTTCGGGTCCGCTCGGCGCCCTCATGCGGCTTTCTCCAACGACGGCACCGGCTCGGTCTGCATGTCGCGGATTGTCACGCGCGCGCTGATCGTGCCCTTGCGGCCGTCCTCGAAGGTCACCTCGGTCGCGATATCGGCTTCCTTGGAGCCGTCGTAGAGCGCCTTGACCAGCGGCGCGTAGCGCTCGGCAATGAAGCCGCGGCGAACCTTCTGCGTGCGCGTCAGCTCGCCGTCGTCGGCGTCGAGTTCCTTGTGCAGGATCAGGAAGCGCTTGATCTGCGCGCCCGCCATCATCTTGTCCTGGGCAAGCGAGCGGTTCACCTCGGCGACATGCTCGGCGATCATGTCGTAGACCCGCGGGTGACCGGCGAGTTCCTGATAGGAGCCGTAGACCACGTTGTTGCGCTCGGCCCAACTGCCGACCGCGGTCAAATCGATGTTGAGCATGACGGCGACGAAATCGCGCTTGTCGCCATAGGCCACCACCTCGCGGATATTGGGGAAGAACTTGAGCTTGTTCTCGATGTATTTGGGCGGGAACAGCGTGCCGTCGTTGAGCTTGCCGACGTCCTTGGCGCGGTCGATGATCTTCAGGTGTCCGGTCTTCTCGTCGATGAAGCCGGCATCGCCGGTTTTGACGTAGCCGTCCGGCGTCATGACCTCCGCGGTCTTGCCTTCGTCCCTGAAATAGCCGGCGAACATGCCGGGCGACTTGAACTGCACTTCGCCGTTCTCGGCGATGCGCAGATCGACGTTCGGGAAGGCCGGGCCGACCGTGTCGGAATAGATTTCGCCGTCGGGATGCGCGGTGAGATAAAGGAAGGCCTCGGTCTGACCGTAGAGCTGCTTCAGATTGAGCCCGATCGAGCGATAGAAGTTGAACAGGTCGGGGCCGATTGCCTCGCCCGCGGTATAAGGCGACGCGCACCCTGGAGAAGCCGAGCACGTTCTTCAGCGGGCCGTAGACCAGGATATTGCCGATCGCATAGAGCAACCGTCCGATCAGCGGCACCGGCTGGCCGTTGAGAATGCGCTCGCCGTAGCGCCGCGCGACGCCGATGAAGTAGTGAAACATCTTGCGCTTGAGGAAGCCGGCGTCCTCCATGCGGATCATCACCCGGGTGAGCAGCAATTCGAGCGTGCGCGGCGGGGCGAAATAGAAGCTCGGCCCGATCTCGCGCAAATCCTGCATCGCGGTGTCGGTGTTCTCCGGGCAGGCGGTGCAAAAGCCGGCGACCATGCCCTGCGCATAATTGAGATAGTGATCGCCGACCCAGGCGAGCGGCAGATAGGCGAGCGCCACGTCGTTTTCGGTCAGTCTGTCGAATTTCACCGTGTCGGTGGCGGCCTTGATCGAACCCTCATTGGTCAGCATCACGCCCTTCGAGGCGCCGGTGGTGCCGGAGGTGTAGATGATGATCGAGGGATCGGAGCCTTTGCCGACGGCGATCTCGGCATCGAGCCAGGCGCCGACCTTGGGATCCTCGGCGAGCGCCTTGCGCCCATCCGCGATGATGTCGTCCATCGAATGCAGGCGGCTGTGGTCGTAATCGCGAAGCCCGCGTTTTTCGTCGTAGAACATCTGCTCCAGCTTGGGCAGCCGCGGCATCACCGATTGAAGCTTGTCGACCTGCTCCTGGTCCTCGACCGCGGCGAAACGCACTTCGGCATGGGCGAGCACATAGGCAAGCTCATCGGCGACGGCATCGGCATAGACCGGCACCGGAATCGCGCCCAACATCTGCCCCGCCATCACCGACCAATAGAGCATGGGGCGGTTGGCGCCGACCACCGCGATGGTCTCACCGCGCCTGAGGCCAAGCCGATGCAGGCCGACCGCATAGGCTCGAACGATGTCGAGCACCTCGGCCCAGGTCCAAGTCTGCCAAACGCCGAGGTCTTTGTGCCGCATGGCGGGTCGCTTGCCGAACAATTCGGCGTTGCGAATCAATAGCTTGGTAAACGTATCCGCCGGAGCGGCGGCGTCTTGCGCCACAGCCTGACCCTCCCATTCGACCGCGCGATGGCCGGCGCGGCGTTGCACCCCTCGCCGCCCTGGTGAGCGGTCTTATTGTCTCGATATGAAAACACCGCCGATGAGCGGTCAAGCCTTGGGCAACCGGGAAATTGGTCGCAGTAAATGCGCCTTTAGCCGCAGACGTCGTAAAACGTCGTTATTCCGCGGCTTTGAGCAGCGGCGCGGAACCGCTGCGGAATTGCTCCAATAGCGCCGCTTCCTCGGCCTTGGCGGCTACGATGCTGCGCTGCTTCACCGGCCCGTAGCCGCGAATCTTCTCCGGAAGTGACGCCAACTCGACCGCGACCTGGTAGTTTTCCGGGGTCACGTCTTTGATGATCTCGGCCAGAAGAGTTTCGTAGTCTTTGATCAGACGCCGCTCCGTCTTGCGATCCTCGCTATAGGCGAACGGGTCGAGGAACGAGCCGCGCAGGAAGCGGAACCGCTTGAGCAGCGCAAAGACTTTCAGCATCCCCGGCCCGTAGGACTTCTTGTTCGGCTCGCCGGTCGCCGGATCGATCTTGGACAACAGCGGCGGGGCGAGATGGAATTCGAAGCGCAGGTCGCCGTCGAAGCTCGCCTTGACGCGCGCAAGGAATGAGGTGTCGGTGTAAAGCCGCGCCACCTCGTATTCGTCCTTATAAGCCATCAGCTTGAACAGATAGCGCGCCACCGCTTCGGTGAGCCCGCATTGACCGGGCACCTTCTCGGCTTCCACCGCCCGCACCTTCTCCACCCAATTGCGGTAGCGCCGCGCATAGCGCTTGCTCTGGTAGGCGGTGAGGAACTCAAAACGCCGCTGCACCATCTCGTCGAAAGTCTGCGACAGCCGCAGCGCATCGTTCTCGGTCTGCGGCGGCGGCTTGACCAACGCCTCGACCGCGGCCGGATCGGCCGCCGCGCGCCGGCCGTAGCGGAAGGCGGCGATATTCATCGCCACCGCCTCGCCGTTCATCTCGATGGCGCGCTCAATCGCCTCGCTCGACAGCGGCAGCGCGCCGCTCTGGTAGGCATAGCCGAGCATGAACATGTTGGCGCCGATCGACTGGCCGAGCAGCGCGGTCGCCAAGCGGCCGGCATCGATGAAATGGCTGCGGCCGGCGCCGGCGGCCGCCGTGATCGTGCGCTTGAGCCGCTCGGTCGGCAGATAGAAATCGGCGTTGCGGGTAAAATCGCCGGGCAGGAACTCGGCGGTATTGACCACCACGCGGGTGTGGTCGGTCTTGATGGCGCCGAGCACCTTCTTGGTGCCGACCACCACGATATCGCCGCCCAGCACCAGATCGGCGCCGCTGGCGGCGACGCGGATGGCGTGAATCTCCTCCGGCGTATTGGCGATGCGGATATGGCTGTAGACAGCCCCGCCCTTCTGCGCCAAGCCCGCCATGTCGATGACGCCGGCGCCCTTGCCTTCCAGATGCGCGGCCATGCCGACGATGGCGCCGATGGTGACGATGCCGGTGCCACCGACGCCGGTGACGATGATGCCGTAGGGATGATTGGTCTGCGGCAGGCTCGGCTCGGGCAGCGCCGCCCAATGCGCCGGCTCGGCAACGCTCTCGCCTTTCTTCAGCTTGGCGCCGTGCACGGTGACGAAGGACGGGCAGAAGCCCTTCAGGCACGAGTAGTCCTTATTGCAGCTCGACTGGTCGATGGTGCGCTTGCGGCCCCATTCGGTCATCAGCGGCTGCACCGAGACGCAATTGGACTTCACGCCGCAATCGCCGCAGCCCTCGCAGACCAGATCGTTGATCACCACGCGCTTGTCGGGATCGGGGAAGGCGCCGCGCTTGCGGCGGCGGCGCTTCTCGGCGGCGCAGGTCTGATCGTAGATCAAGACGCTGACGCCCGGCACGGTGGTGAGCTCGCGCTGCACGGCGTCGAGCGTGTCGCGATGATGCACGGTGAGACCGCGCGGCCAGTCGGTATCCTTGGGATATTTGTCGGGCTCGTCGGTGACCACGACCACGCGGCTGGCGCCTTCCGCCGCCACCTGGCGCGCGATCTGCGGCACGTTGAGGCCGCCGTCATTGGCCTGCCCGCCGGTCATCGCCACCGCGTCGTTGTAGAGAATCTTGTAGGTCATGTTCACGCCGGAGGCGATTGCCGCGCGAATGGCGAGATAGCCCGAGTGGTTGTAAGTGCCGTCGCCGAGATTCTGGAACACGTGCGGCGTTTTCGAGAACGGCGCCTCGCCGATCCAGTTGGCGCCCTCGCCGCCCATTTGCGTGTAGCCGAGCGTCTTGCGGTCCATCCACTGCGCCATGTAGTGGCAGCCGATGCCGGCATAGGCGCGGCTGCCTTCCGGCACGCGCGTCGAGGTGTTGTGCGGACAGCCGGAGCAGAAATAGGGAATGCGCTGAGCGACGTCGATCGTTTCGGTGAGCGCGCGCTGGGCCGATTTGAGCCGCGCCACGTTGGCGGCCAGCTCGTCGTTGGGCGCGACACGCAATAGCCGCTCGCCGATGCAAATGGCGACCTCGTTGGGATCGAGCGCGCCCTTGACCGGGAACAGCCAATTGCCCTGCTCGTCCTTCTTGCCAATGCAAGCCGGCTGGTTGGCGGTGCCGTACAGCTCCTCGCGCACCTGCACTTCGATCAGCGAGCGCTTCTCCTCCACCACGATGATGAGATCGAGGCCCTGCGCGAAGTCGGCGAGTTCCTGGCGTCCGATCGGCCACACGCAGCCGACCTTGAACAGCCGCAAGCCGACGTCGTTGCACTTGACCTCGTCGAGGCCGAGCTCGTCGAGCGCCTGGCGCACGTCGAGATAGGCCTTGCCGGTGGTGATGACGCCGATCTTGGGATCGCGCCCGCCGGAGGTGACGATCTTGTTGAGCTTGTTGGCGCGCACGAAGGCGAGCATGGCGTCGCGCTTGAAATCGTGCAGGCGCGCTTCCTGGCCGAGGATGGTGTCGACGAGCCGGATGTTGAGCCCACCCTCCGGCATGTTGAAGTCGTCGGGCGTGATGAGACTTAAACGTTCGAGGCCCGCATCGACGACGCCGGTCGACTCCACCGTCTCGTGCATGCATTTGAGCGCGGTCCAGGCGCCGGTGAAGCGCGACATCGCCCAGCCGTAGAGCGCGTAATCGATGATCTCCTGCACGCCGGCCGGATTGAGGATCGGCATCATCACGTCGACGAAATGGAATTCGGACTGATGCGCGGTGGTGGAGGATTCCGCCGTGTGGTCGTCGCCCATCAGCGCGAGCACGCCGCCATGGGGCGAGGTGCCGGCGAAATTGGCGTGGCGGAACACGTCGCCCGAGCGGTCGACGCCCGGGCCCTTGCCGTACCACATGCCGAACACGCCATCGAACTTGCCCTCGCCGCGCAGCTCGGCCTGCTGGGTGCCCCAGAGGGCGGTGGCGGCGAGCTCCTCGTTGATGCCGGGCTGGAATTTGACGTCGGCGGCGGCGAGGAATTGCCCGGCCCGCGTCATCTGCTGGTCGAGCCCACCGAGCGGCGAGCCGCGGTAGCCGGTGACGTAGCCGGCGGTATTGAGGCCGGCGCGGCGGTCGCGCTCCTTCTGCATCAAGAGCGCACGGATCAGCGCCTGGTAACCGGTCACGAAAACGTGCGACTGGGCCAGATCGTATTTGTCGTCGAGGCTGACGGGTCGAAGCGTCATGGGTGGCCTTGGCAACGCCGCGGGCCCTGCCCGCACGCCGCTCATATAGGATCGCGATGGTCGGACGCCAAACGAAAAACCGTCAGAAAACCTTACACCTCAAGGCCCTGCGGTCAATTTCGTTTCCGGCATGGCGGCTAGAAGGAAATTTCGGCCGGACGGCCTTTGGCGCATTTTGGCGCAACGCAGCAGCAGATGTTGAATAAAAGACGGGCGGGGCGAATTCGAATCGGCCGCCGCCCGCGCACTACGCAGTCACCTCAGCGATAGCGCTCCGCCAGCGCGACGCTCTGCATGGCGCCCGCCTTGATGACCGCAATCTGCGCTTCGGCAAGCCGGCCCAACAAAGCGGGATCGGCAAGCGCCGGCACGCACACAAGCTCGCCTTGCATCAAGCCCGAGAGCGAGGCGGTCACCACGTCCTCCGGCGCCATCTTTTGCGCAATCTGTCGGGTGTCGATCCCCTGCAGCGTATGAAAGTCGGTGGCGACCACACCGGGCAGGCAGACCTGGAGTTTGACGCCGGTGCCTTTCAGCTCGCCGGCAAGCGCCTGCGTGAAAGCAACCATGAAGGCTTTCGCGCCGGCATAGGTGGCGCGATGTGGCAGCGGGTTCGGCGGCAACATGCCGCTCAGCGCCAGCAATGATGCGATATTGATGATGGCGCCGCCGCCGCGATCGACCATGCCGGGCACCGCCGCACGCGTGAGCCGTGCTACCGCGCGGATATGGATGTTGATCAGGTCATCGATGAGCTTTGGTTCGATCGAGACGAATGGACCATAGCCGCCAAAGCCGGCATTGTTGACCAGCACGGCGAGCAAATCATCACCGGCGACGCGCGCCTCGACCTCGGCAATGCCCTTTGCATCGGTGAGATCGGCGACCAGGACGTCGGCGTTTACGCCGCAGTCGCGCCGCAGCCGTACGGCCAGGTCTTCGAGACGGTCGCGCCGGCGCGCCACTAGAATCAAATCATGCCCGTCGCGCGCGAGCCGTTCGGCGAATATCGCACCGATCCCGGACGACGCACCGGTGACCAACGCGCGCGAGCGCGTAGAGACGGCAGGTGTCATAAATTCCCCCACAAATATTATTTCGACCAGCCGTCGCCCCGTCACACAGCCTATACGTGCGTTGAAAAAGGCGGAAGGGCCAAGGCGCCAAAACGGCAGCGACTTGCGTTGGCTTCGCAAAATGTCGGACGTGCGCGAATTCGCCGCGCGGTGTGCGCTGCGACAGGGCTACACCAATGTGCACGTGTTGCACGGCGACGGCACCCGCGGCTGGCCCGAACATGCGCCCTACGATGCCATCGTAGTTGCGGCCGGCGGCCCGAAGATTCCCGAGTTGCTGCGCAGCCAGCTCAAGATCGGCGGGCGGCTGGTAATTCCGGTCGGCAGCGACGCGCGCGCGCAGGAACTGGTGCGCGTCACCCGCGACTACCGAAAACGATTACCAGCGTGAGGACCTCGCCGACGTTCGTTTTGTGCCGCTGCTCGGGCAGGAAGGCTGGGAGAGCGCCGGCACACGAGGCCGCGTCGTGTCGTCACACTGCGCGAGCCGCCGCTGGAGCGAGCGATCGCGAGCGCGGCCGAGCCATTCGACTCGATCGAGAGCGTCGATCTTGCGCCTCTGCTTGACGCGCATTGGCGAGGCGCACGTCGGTGCTGCTCGGCGAAGCCAGCCACGGAACATCGGAATTCTACCGCATGCGGGAACGAATTCGCGCGAACTGATCCTCAACAAGGGCTTCAATTTCATCGCCATCGAAGGCGATTGGCCGGATGCCGCACGCATCGATCACTATGTGCGGCACCGCGAATATGCGCCGTCGGAATGGACCGCCTTTGCCCGCTTCCCGGTCTGGATGTGGCGCAACAACGAGGTGCGCTCATTCGTCGACTGGCTGCGTAAGCACAATGCCGGCGTGACGCCTGAGAAGCGCGTGGCGTTCCACGGGCTCGATCTCTACAGCCTCTATGCCTCGATCCGCTTCGTGCTGGAATATCTCGACGGGGTCGATCCGGAAGCCGCCAAGATCGCGCGTGAGCGCTATGGCTGCCTGACGCCGTGGCAGGCCGATCCGGCGACCTATGGCCATGCCGCGCTCAACGGCACCTATCCGGTCTGCGAGCAACATGTTGTACGCGCGCTGAAAGACCTGATGGCCAAGCAGCAGGCCTATGCCATCCATGACGGCGAGCAATTCCTCGACGCCGCGCAGAAGGCGCAAGGTGGTGAACAATGCCGAGCGCTATTACCGCATCATGTATTACGGCTCGCGCGCGTCCTGGAATTTGCGCGACAGCCACATGTTCCAAACCTTGCAGACGCTGCTCGCGCACCACGGGCCCGACAGCAAGGCCATCGTCTGGGCGCATAATTCGCACGTCGGCGATGCCGCGGCGACCGAAATGTCGGCGCGCGGCGAGTTCAACATTGGGCGTCTCGCCCGCGAGGCGTTCGGCGAACGCTGCTACGCCATCGGCTTCGGCACCGACCACGGCACAGTGGCGGCGGCCTCTGACTGGGACGGTCCGATGCAGATCAAGAACGTGCGCCCGGCGCTGAAGAATTCCTACGAACGCGTATGCCACGAGGCCAGCGTGCCGCGCTTCATGCTGGGTCTGCGCGAACGCAAGAGCGCGGCCGCGCGCGGGCTCATGGAACCGCGACTCGAGCGCGCGATCGGCGTGATCTATCGGCCGGAGTTAGAGCTCGCCAGCCATTATTTCGAGGCCACGCTGCCGCGCCAGTTCGACGAATACATCTGGTTCGACAAGAGCAAAGCGGTGACGCCGTTCAAGACCGAGGAACTCGAAGGATTGCCGGATACTTATCCATTCGGGCTCTAGCTGCCGGCGAAAATTTTTGGCGCACTGCAACATGCGGGGCAGACCTGACGCCGGCGTAGCTGGTCAATTCTTGCAGCGCCTGTAAAAGGGACCGTCCGCCGGGCTCCCTTTGAATGTTGCACTCCTCCTCGTCGATCGAGAGCAAAGCCTCCTGGGTCGTCGCCGCCGCCGCGCTCACCATCATGGCGATGGCGTTCGGCTCGTCCTGGATCAGCGCGGTCGCGCTCAAGGACATCGCGGCCGAAGTCGGCGGCACGCGCTCAGTGCCGGCACTCGCCAGCGCCCTGGCTTGGCTCGGCTCCGGCACCGGCGGCATCCTGATGGGCCGGCTCGCCGACCGCGTCGGCACGCGCTGGACCGTGATCGGCGGCGCGCTGATGATCGGCGTGGGTCTGGCAATCTCAACGCTCGGTCTACCCTGGCCGCTGTGGATCGGCCATGGCTTGTTCATCGGCTTCGTCGGCATCGGCGGCATCAATGCGCCTATCTACATCTATGTCAGCCGCTGGTTCGACCGCCGCCGCGGCTCCGCGCTGGCGCTGATTTCGAGCGGCAGCTATCTCGCCGGCGCCCTGTGGCCGCCGGGCTTCGAGCACGTCATCGCCATGGTCGGCTGGCGACAGTGCATGCTGTGGTATGCGCTGGCCGAGATCGCGATCATCGTGCCGCTGGCGGCGATCTTCTTCCGAACACCGCCCGAGGTGATCCATCCGGTCGCGACGAGCGGCGGCCGCATTGTGCAACCGCGCGTGCTGGGCTGGCCGCCCAATCTGGTGTTCGGGATGATGTGCTGCGCGGCGGTGCTGTGCTGCATCCCGATGGCGATGCCGCAGGGGCACCTGGTCGCCTTCTGCAGCGACCTCGGCATCGCGCGCTCGGCCGGCGCACTGATGCTGTCGGTATTGCTCGGCACCGCGTTCGTGAGCCGGCAGGTCTGGGGCGCCATCTCCGACCGCATCGGCGGCCTCGCCACGGTGCTGATCGGCTCGGCGTGGCAATGCTCGGCTCTCACCGCCTTCCTGTTCACGCAAGACGAGACCGGGCTGTTCACGGTCGCCGGCGCCTTCGGGCTCGGCTTTTCCGGAATCATACCGGCCTACGTGCTGGCGCTGCGCGAATTGTTCCCGGCCTCGCAAGCATCGTGGCGCATTCCGACCCTGCTGTTGTGCAGTGGCTTCGGCATGGCCACCGGCGGCTGGCTCGCCGGCGCGCTCTACGATCATTTCGGCTATTACGCACCCGCCTTTGCCGCCGGCATCGGCTCCAACATTCTGAATCTGTTGGTGGTCGGGACGTTGGTCGCGCGTCAGCGCTTAAGGCTGGCTTACGCCTAGTTTGCTTGCCGCGGGCTGATCAGCCAAACGCCGAGCAGAAGGCCGAGCGCGATCACCGCCGGGAATAATGCGAGCCACGTGCCGCCTGCCGCCAGCGCCGAACAACCGGCCCAGGAGATTGACGAGAACGCTTCGGCGAAGGTGGCGATGCGCGAAGAGACCTGGCGGCGGCGGAACAGGCTGCGGCGCGCCTGGCTGCGGAAGCAAAGCTGGATCACCGTCGCGGCCGCGGCCGCAATGAGCACGCCGGCCGCCCCCACCAAAGCCGGCCAGGTCGCCGCAAAAGCAAGTGCGGCGATCAACGGCGCAAATAGAACGGCGATGGCGCCCATCACCGCCTCGATCTTGGCCGCGATGATGCGGCGCGCGCTGATCGGCGCCGTGGCGACCAAATCGGGCGCGTCCTCGCCCGAGATCGTCAGCCAGGCAAGCCCGCCTCCGAGCTGGCCGGCCGCCATCACGATGACCGGCACCAGCACGACCGACGCGCCGGTGCCGCTATAGAAGCTGCGCCACAACAGCACCGCCGGCGGCAGCAGATAGAGAATCTGCATCAGCGTCTGCGACATCAGCCAGGGATCGCGCGCAAGCAGCGTCCATTCCTTGTGGCGCAGTGCGCGGCCCGCCGAGCGGCGGCGGAATTTCTGCGACCAGCGGCGCTGACGCACGACGGCTTGCGAGACGCCGGCGGCGGCCACCACGTGATCGCCGAAGCGCGCCGAAAAGGTGAGGATCGCGGCGCCGAGCAGCGCGATGCTGATCGCCGCCACCAGCAACAGCGCGGCGGGGTCGCCGAGCGCGGCGCGCGCCGGCCACCACAGCGCGCTGCCGACATCGGGCGCGCGCGCGATCAGCCACTCCGATTGCAGCGGCGCGAAGCGCGACAGACTGCCGTAGGACAGGATCGCCGCGACCTGCAGCCCGATGACGAAGGCAGCGCCAATGACGGCCGCCACGATCTGGGCGATCAGCCGTGTGCGCTTGGCGCCGATGGTGCGGAATAGCGCCACCGTCAGCGCCACCGCCAGCGCCGCCGCCACCGCGCCCATGGCGGCGACCACGCCGTAGGCGGCGAGCCAATGCGCGCCGCCGAAATACGCCAACACGTCGATGAAGGGCGCGGCCAGCAGCATCGCCATCAGCGCCACCGCGACCGCGATACGGCCGATGCGCACCGAGAAGATTTTGCGCGGACTAACCGGCGAAGTCAGAATCAGATCGAGATCGGAGCGCGCATAGAAGGCGCGGGTGACCAACTCCATCGCCTGCGACAACAAGCAGCGACCACGACAACAGCATGGTGCCGGTGACGACGACCAGCGTCGCCTTGTCGGGTAACAGGCCGGTCGCGGCGTAGCGGCCGACCATCGAATAAGCGAGCAAGTGCATGAAGCAAGCGAAGACGATGAGCGCGATGGCGACGCTGCGCAGGCGGCGGCGGTGACCGGCCGTCATCATCGACACCCAGTCGCGCCAGCCGAGCCGTAGCTCGTGGTTGGCGAGGAAGGCGAGTGTGGCCGGCTGGCTCACGCGGCGGCGACCGGTTCGGCGACCAGCGTGAGGAAGGTGTCCTCCAGGCTGGTGCCGGTCTTGCCGGTCTTGCGGCGCAATTCGTCGAGCGTGCCCTCGGCAATCAGCCGGCCATGGGCGATGACGCCAATGCGGTCGGCCATGCGCTCGGCGACTTCGAGAATGTGCGTGGTCATGATGACGGTGCCGCCGGCGGTCACGCGCTCGCGCAGCACGTTCTTGACCTGGCGGGCGGAGCCGGCATCGAGCCCGGTCAACGGCTCGTCGAGGATGATGAGCTTGGGATCGTGCACCAGCGCGCCGGCGAGCGCGACCTTCTGTTTCATGCCGCGCGAGAATCCCTCGCAGCGCTCATGCGCATGCGGCTCGAGGCCGAGCCAGCCGATCAATTCGCGCGCGCGCCGTTCGGCCAGGTCCGGCTCGATTTGCCAAAGCCCGGCGACAAATTCGAGGTATTCGAACGGCGTGAGCTTGTCGTAGATCATCGGCTCGTCGGACAGCCAGGCGGTGATCTGCTTGGCGGCGACCGGATCGCTCAAGGCGTCGATGCCGTCGATACAGATGGTGCCGGCGTCGGGGCGCAGGAGCCCGACCACCATGCGCAAGGTCGTGGTCTTGCCGGCGCCGTTGGGACCGACCAGCGCGTAGAACTCAGCCCCATAGACGGTGAGATCGAGCGCTTCGACCGCGGGGCGATCGAAGCTCTTGGTCAGCCCGCGCGTGGCGAGGGCGACGGGACGATGGATCGTGCCGGCGGGATACGATGAATGCATGCCCGCTCTCTACAGGAGAGTGGTTGCGGCGGCGTAAACCTTCAAATTGCAGCGATGCTGTTAAGCTTTCGGGAGCGTTAAGCCTTCGGCACCATGCCGAAGGTTTCCGCGCCATACATCTTGCGCGCGTCGGCGAGCAGCGGCTGCACGGCCTCGACAAAAGCGGCGTGTTGCTCGGGCGTCAGTTCGACGATCTCGCAGCCGGCCTCCTCGATAAGCTTGCGCGCTTGATCGTGTTCCTCGGCCGCGAGCTGACGCTGGAAGGCGACGGCTTCGGTGATCGCCGCCTGCATCGCGCGCTTCAAATCGTCCGGCCATGAATCGAAGGAGTCGCGGTGCAGGAAAATGGGGCGCGAGATGTAGAAGTGATACGTGAGCGTGATGAACTTGTGAAACTTGTAGACGCCATAGGTGACGGTATTGGACAGTGGATTTTCCTGCGCATCCAAGGTGCCGGCCTTGATCATGGCGATGGCATCGGTCAGGTCCATCGGCATCGCCACGGCGCCGAGCAAGTCGAAGGTCCGCCGCTGAACCTCGCTCGGCAGCACGCGGATCTTCATGCCCTTGAGATCGGCGGGTACGTGCACCGGACGCAGCCGGTTGGAGATGTGGCGGAAGCCGTTCTCGAACCAGCCGAGGACGCGGTAGTTGAACTGCTCCTCGGTTTTGCGCGCGAGGAACGCACCGAGTTCCCCGTCCATGGCCGCGCGCGCCTGCGCATTGCTGGCGAACAAAAACGGCAGGTCGACAAAACCCAGTTCCGGTACGCGGTCGGTCAAATAGCTCGACGACTGGTAACCGAGGGTGAGCATTCCATGCTCGACCAACCACAAGATGTCCTCGGCCTTCAAACCGAGGTCCATCACATTCCAGACATATTTGATGTCGACCCGATCGCCGAATTCGCCCTGTAATTTGTCGCCGATGAACTTGAGGGCCTTGCTGAAACCGGTATGCGGCGGGCCGTAGCCGCCCATGCGTATTTGAATTGGCTTCATGTTTGGACTCGCCGCAAAGGACTCGATTTAGTAATAAGTCAAGGATAAATTTGCACCTATCCACCGACTCAAGTAACGGATAGAACCAAATCCCGTAGCCAGCCGCTGGCTCCAATCCGCCGGAGTAACCATGGGTACCGCGTTAAGGTTACAACATCAGTTTACCTATCGGATTGATTTGTTTCAGCAAAACGCGGTGGCTACAGGACCATACCTTCCAGCTTTGATACAAGCGCCGAACGCGCAGCGGAGATAGCGATCCTGCGGTGACAAACCGCTCCTAGCACATGGATCTTTATTGCCGAAAAGTCCGACAATATTCTTCGTGGCGCTGCTCTCCCTTGCCACCACAATCGCCTCCGATGCCAGGCCCAGGCATGCGCAGATTGACTGCGACATCCGCGGCTGTTCGAGCAAAGTTGGTGCGGCGCGCGTCGAAGTCCAACGCGTCAGACGCGTAAACCTTTTCCATGAGGGCACGGTCGTCGGCCGTCGGCCCGCCGGCTGTCCATATGAATTCTGCGGCTGCGAAGCGTCGCTTTATCTGTTCGGCAAAATTCGTCCCGAACTCAATCTTGCGTCCAACTGGATCAGGAAATTTCCGCGCACGTCGCCGGCTCCCGGCATGGCGGCAGCGCGCGAAGGTCATGTCATGGTGCTGATGAAGCACATCTCCGGCAATGACTGGCTGGTGCATGACGGCAATTCCGGTAGTCACTTGACGCGCAATCACATCCGCTCGATCCGCGGATACGTCATCGTCGATCCGCAAGTGACGATGATCGCCAAGCGCAAGGCGCCGGCGCACGAAGAAAAGGCAGCAACCACAAAAGTGGCCAACGCCACGCCGATACCGCTGCCGCGCAAACGCGCCGGCGCTGCGGCGATCGAGGAATTGGCCGCTCTTCAAACCAAGCACATGCCCTTCCCGCCCGAGTGGATGGCATCCGTCCCGCTTGAAGAGGTGCCGACCATCAAGCTCGAGCATGTGGCGACAATCAGCGTCGATCAGATAACGATCACGCGCGAGCGCATCACCGACGCCTCGCTCAAGCCGAACACCGAAACGCCGGTCGAGCATGTGGCGGCGATCCCTGCCCCGGAGGCCACGCCGCCGGATGATCGAACCGGCAGCATCGCGCCCGAGCAGACGCCACCGGCGATTCCGGCCGCGGAAGTGCCAGTCCCGCGGCAGCGAATGGCCGCCGTCACAATCGAGGTCGCTGCAATACCGGCCGACCGCGTGCCGATGCCGCGTCAGCGCATGGCCGCCGTCGCGCCCGCGCAGCTCGCTGCCATCCCGGCCGACCGCGTCCCGCTGCCACGTCAGCGGGTAGCCACCGTCACGACCATGCAGACCGCCTCGCTCCCGACCAAACGCGTCCCGATCCCGCGCATCCGCATGGCCGCGCGCGCGCCCGAGCCGACACCCGTCTCGCATGATGGGATTGCCGATCTTCATCTGAAGGCAGCGGCCGCCGCCGTCGTTCTGCCCAAGCCGGTTCCGGTCGAGCACGATCGGATGGCGGCTGTGTCGACCAAACCTGCGCCGGCCGCCCACCCCGTGCGCAAACGGCATGCGCGGCGCTCCGAGCCGACGATTATCGAACGCGCCGCCAGTGCGGTCGACGATGCCGTCGGGTTCGTGAAAGGGATTTTCGGATCCCGAAAGCAGCACCACCGGTCTTAGGCCCGGACTCATTGCGACATCGAATCGAAAGCCGCGGCAGACCGAATACTGCGGCCTAGCCATGCCGACATTGGGCTGGTCGTTGATGCGTCCGCGCCCTAAACTATGCGCAGCAGGAGGACACCGCCCATGAACAAACGCGCCAATGTCGCGGTCATTTCAAAAGATCAGATTTCGCAGGCCGAGTGGGAAGCGCGCGTCGATCTCGCCGCCGTCTACCGGCTGCTCGCGCATTACGGCTGGGACGACGTGATCTACAATCACTCCTCCATGCGGGTGCCGGGCGAGCCGCGCAATTTTCTGATGAAGAAGCACGAGCTGCTCTACACCGAGGTGACCGCGTCCAATCTGGTCAAGGTGTCGATGGACGAGGACCTGGATGAAAAGTCCGGCGTCAACCGGCCGGGCTACACGCTGCACGGCGGCGTGTTGAGCGCGCGGCCGGACGTGAATTGCGCGGTGCACGTGCACACCGAAACCGGCACGGCCCTATCGGGCCTCAAGCACGGCTTGCGCATGGTGTCGCAGCAGGCGCTGCGCTTCTATCAGCGCGTCGGCTATCACGCCTATGAAGGCCTCACCGAGGACTTCGACGAGCGCCAGCGCATCAACAATGATCTCGGGCAGAACCGCGCCTTGATCCTGCAGCATCACGGCGTGCTGACGGTCGGCAAGAGCGCGCGCGAGGCCTTCGTGCTGATGAAATATCTGCTTACCGCCGCCGAGATCCAATTGAAGATGGAGGCGACCGGCGGCGAGCTGCTCGAAGTGCCGCCGGAAGTCTGTGCCAAGGTCGCCGAGCAATTTCAGCATCACGACAGCGGCCGCGGCAGCGCCGACTGGCCGGCCTATTTGCGGCTGCTCGACAATATCGACCGCGGGTATCGTAATTAGTCGTTCCGACAATGCTGCGACACGCTCAGCGGATGCCCGGGCTGACCCGGGCAGCAATGATGCGCCGCGGCACATGAAAGCCTGACGTGAGGTCATCGTCGCTGAATGACCTCATGGATTGCCGGTCGCCCGGCAATGACAGCGGAGAGGCTGTTCGCCCCTACCCCCACCGCCAGAAATCGCGCCCCTCCTCGCGCATGAAGCGCGCGAGCACCATCTTGTGCACTTCGGAAGCGCCGTCGACCAGGCGCGCCGAGCGGCCGTAGCGGTAGACCCATTCCAGGATGGTGTCCTTGGAATAGCCGCGCGCGCCGTTGAGCTGGATCGCGACGTCGGCGGCGTTATGCAGCGCGTCGGCGACCTGCACCTTGGCCATCGACACTTCCTTGCGCGCGCGGTCGCCCTGCTCGAGCTTCCAGGCCGCATGCATCGTGAGCAGGCGGCCGATCTGGATCTGGTGCGCGATGTCGCCGAGCTTGATCTGCACGCTCTCGCGGTCGGCGAGCTTGATGCCGAAGCCCTCGCGCCGGCCGACATATTCCTGCGCGATCTCCATGCAGCGCTTGGCGAAGCCGAGCCAGCGCATGCAGTGGGTGAGCCGCGCCGGGCCGAGGCGGATTTGCGTCGCGCGCAAACCGTCGCCCTCGTTCATCAGCACGTTCTCCATCGGGATTTCCAGCCCGTCGAATTCGAGCTCGCAATGGCCGCCGTGCTCCTCCGGCCCCATGATCGGAATGCGGCGCAGGATGCGCCAGCCGGGCTGGTCCTTGTGATAGAGGAAGGCGGTGAGGCCGCGGCGGGTATCCTCGCCGGTGCGCGCGATCAAGATGTAATGCGCGGCGCCATCGGCGCCGGTGATGAACCATTTGCGCCCGCGCACGATGTAGCGGTCGTTGCGCTTCTCGGCGCGCGTCAGCATCATGGCGGGATCGGAGCCGGAGCCGGGATGCGGCTCGGTCATCACGAAGGCCGAGCGCACCTTGCCTTCGACGATGGGGCGCAGCCATTTTTCCTTCTGCTCGGGCGTGCCGACTTTGGCGATGAGGTTCATGTTGCCGTCGTCGGGCGCCATGCAGTGGATGGCGAGCGGGCCGAAGATCGAGCGCGCGGCTTCCTCGTAGATCGCGGGCCAGGCGATGACCGGCAGGCCCATGCCGCCGAATTCCTTGGGCGATTGCGGCGCCCAAAGGCCTGCCTTCTTCGCCTTCGCGCGCACCGGCTCAAGCCGGGCATGCGGAATATTCTCGTGGTCGGAGAAATTTTCCGGATCGGCCTCCAGCGGCAGCACTTCCTTCTCGACGAAGGCGCGCACGCGCAGGCGGATGTCTTCGACCTCGGGTGACAGCGTGAAGTCCATAGGCCCCCTACCCCTTGATCTGCACCACCTGCCCGCCGTCGACCAGGATGGTGGCGCCGGTGATGTAGCTGCCGGCGTCCGACACCAGCAGCAACAGCGCGCCGTCGAGGTCGCCCGGATTTCCGAAGCGGCCCATCGGGATTTCGCGCTTGATGGCGGAACCTGCCTCGCTCATCAGGTATTTGTCATTGATTTCGGTCACGAACCAGCCGGGCGCGATGGCGTTGACGCGCACGCCCTTGAAGGCGAGCTCGAGCGCCAGCGCCTTGGTGATCTGGATCACGCTCGCCTTGGCGACGGCATAGGCGGCGGTGCCCTTGGCGACCGCCAGGCCCAGCACAGACGCGATATTGACGATTGCGCCCGGCTTCTTCGCCGCCAGCATGCGGCGCGCGGCCTCCTGCGCCCAATAGAACACCGCGTCGACGTCGATCGACTGCACCTTGCGCCATTCCTCTTCCGACACTTCGACGGCGCGGGCGGCCGCCTGCGCGACGCCGGCATTGTTGACCAGGATGGTGACGATGCCGAAGGCCTGCTCGGCGGCGTCGTAAGCGCGCACCATGGCGGCGCGGTCGGTGACGTCGGCCTCGATTGCGACCGCCTTGCCGCCTTTGCCTTCGATCTCGGCCTTCAGCGCCTGCAAGCGGTCGGCCCGCCGCGCCACCAGCGCGACGGCGGCGCCGTTGTCGGCGAGCGCCTTGGCAAACTGGATGCCGAGGCCGCTGGAGGCGCCGGTCACCAGCGCCACGCGGCCCTGCAAATTGAACATCTCGGCGGCTTTCATGCAGCGTCCTTATACACAACCCGCGCGGCGATATGGAATAGACCGGCAGGAGCGGTACGCGTATTTTCCGCTCAGCAGGCTGGCGATTCGGGCGGATGGCGTGAAACGACTCTGGCGAGCGACCATCAATAGCTGGCACGGCCTCATTGCAGCGACGCAATCGGAGCAGGCGTTCCGCGAGGAGCTGGTGCTGTTGGCGATCGGCATCCCGCTCGCCTTCTTCCTGACCGCCGACACCGGCAAGCGCATCGCGCTGATCGGCACGCTGATTTTCGTAATGATCGTCGAATTGCTCAACACCGCGCTCGAGAAGCTGAGCGACCGGCTGACGCTCGACACCGATCCCGCCATCAAACGCGTCAAGGACATGGGCTCGGCGGCGATTCTGCTGTCGCTGATCTTGGCGGGCGCGGTGTGGATCTGGATCGCGGCCGAGCGATTCTGGCCCTAAGTCAACGGCCGTAAAGCGCGTGCGGCAACGCGGTCGCCAGCTGCGGCACGAACCACAGCAGAACAAGCGCGACCAGCTGGATCAGCACGAACGGAATAATGCCGACATAGATGTGCCGCGTGGTGATCCCGGGCGGCGCCACGCCGCGCAGATAGAACAGTGTCGGCCCGAGCGGCGGGTGCATGTAGGAAGTCTGCAGATTGACCGCGATCAATGATGCCGAGCCAGACCGGATCGACGCCCGGCATCTTCAACAGCGCCGGCGCCACGATCGGCACCACCACGAAGATGATCTCGAAGGCGTCCATCACAAAGCCGAGCAGAAAGATCGCCAGCATCACCGCCAGCACCGCGCCGGCAACGCCGCCCGGCAGATGATCGAGCGCGCGATGCACCAGGTCGTCGCCGCCGAGCGCGCGGAACACCAGGCTGAACAGCGTGGCGCCGATCAAAATGAGAAAGATCATGGCGGTGATCTGCGTGGTTTTCTCGACCACCGGCATCATCAGCTTGGCGAGCGAGACCTTGCGCGCGGCGAGCAGCATGGCGCCTACCGCGCCGACCGAAGCCGCTTCCGTCGGCGTCGCCACGCCGTAGAGGATCGAGCCGAGCACGGCCACGATCAGCACCACCGGCGCCAGCAGCGCTTCGATCAGGCTGCCCGCGCGCCCTTCTCCGCCGGCGACCGCCGGGCAGCTTTGCGGTCGCAACACCGCCATAGCGATAGATAAGCGAGATAAAGCCCGACCAGCAGCAGGCCGGGCAGGATCGCGCCGGCGAACAGGTCGCTCACCGAGACGACATTGGGCGCGAAATTGCCCTGCGCCAGTTGCGCCGCCTGATGGCGTTGTTGAGCTGATCGCCCAGCACCACCAGCACGGTCGAGGGCGGCACGATCTGCGCCAGCGTCGCCGAGGCCGCGACCGTGCCGGCGGCGAGCCGCGGATCGTCGCGTGGCGCAGCATCGCCGGCAGCATGATCAGGCCCATGGTGACGGCGGTAGCGCCGACAATGCCGGTCGAGGCGGCGAGCAGCGCGCCGACGATCACCACCGAATAGCCGAGCCCGCCACGCAGCGAGCCGAACAGCCGGCCCATGCGCTCGAGC